>NZ_JABSNP010000004.1 GCF_013294115.1 Hymenobacter caeli
GCTCGTTCAGCAAGTGCCGCGCGAGCCATTATAACCGAATTAAAATTGCTATTGACCAGCATAATTTGGAAATCACCCTGCTTTAAGCCACTACCCCTTCTTAAAATAAGCGTCAAATGCTTCATTTGCAATGGTTCGCACAGGAATTGGAGTTAAAAATTTGTTTTCAAGCGTAATCTTAGTGGTGTCACGGCTGAAATAATTATTTAAGGCGTTCACACTTGCTGAATCGAACTGATATTCATGCGAGATGCTAGCCAATGTGCTGAGATCGTTGCTGCTTAGCGCCGAAGCAACGATTTTAGAATCTTGTTCATTCACCAACTCATTAACTACAACAACAACTGTAGTTGATGCTACTAACTCAGTTCGGATTATATCGGAATAAACCTCGTAATCACCAGTAGGGATTTGCTGGCTAAACCCACTTATCCCTTTTAGGGTTAAAGTAAAAATAAAACACAAGATTCTCATAGTCAAACGATATTCTAATTGACCAAACTAAATCTACTCCTCCTCAATTACCGCAAAGTCCAGCGCCAGCGGCTCCAGGGCCCCCAGCAGCTGATCGATAAAGCCGGGGTTATTAATTAACACGTTCAGCACGTTGTCGGTGCGCTCTTGCAGGCCGCCGCCGGGGAAGAGTTTTTCCTTGATGGCGGCGAGCTGGGCGTAGGCGGTTTCGTGCTTGGTTTCGGCGGCTTTGCTGAGGCGCTTTTCGAGGCCGGCGAGGCCCGCGGCGGCTTTTTGGGCTTCGGCGGCCACGGTGCGCACCAGCGAGGCATCGAGGCGCTGGGCCAGATCCTGCACTTGCTGGAAGGTGGCGGCCAGGGCTTCCTGCTGCTCCTTCAGGCTGATTTCTTCCTGGCCCAGGGCGGCGCCGACTTGCTTCTTCAGCTCGGGCAGCGACCGGAAAATATCGGTGGTGCTAAGGCCTAATTTCTTCAGTTTGCCGCCGTTGGCGCGGCTCACGTACAGGGCCGAGTTGCGGGGCAGCACGATGGGAAACGGCACCCCGAAAGCGGCAAATACGTCCTTCAGCTGGAACCAGTACGCCACCTCCGCGCCCCCACCGATGTAAGCCAGGTTGGGCAGCAATATTTCCTGGTACAGCGGGCGCAGCACCACGTTGGGGCTGAAACGCTCGGGCTGCTCGCGGGCCAGCTCCAGCAGCTCGGCCTGGCTGTGGCAGCGGGCGGTGTTGCGCACGGTCACCTCCACGCAGTCGGCGCCGTTGGCGTCGGGCTCCAGCCGCTCGCGCAAGCCGTTGTCGGTGATAAAGAATAGGTTGAGGGGCCGCGAATACACCTGCGGCTTGTAGCCGGCGGCGGTGAGGCGGGCGTTGGTGGCCTGCACGGCGGCGTTGGAGGTTTGGTGCTGGATTTCCTGCTCCAGCACTGGTACCAGCGCCTGCTTCAAGTTGGGCCGGTCGGCGTCGAGCGTCACCAAGCCGTACTGGCCAAACAGGCCATCGGCCAGGCGCTGGGTGGCGGCGGCCAGGGTGGGGGCCCCCAGGTAGGCCTCGCGGAACAGAGCCGGTACCTCAGGCGGCAGCTGGCTCAGCAGCTGCTCTTCCAGGCCGGCCAGGGGCAGACGGCCCACGGGGCCCCCGGTGCCTTCGGCGTCCCACTGGTAGGTTTTGCCGAAGAGCGAAAAGTGGTTGATTTCGGCAAAGTCGTGGTCTTCGGTGGCCATCCAGTACACGGGCACGAAGTCGTACTGCGGGTACTGGGCCTTCAATTCGCGGCTCAACTTGATGGCCGACACGATTTTATACACGAAGTACAGGGGCCCCGTGAGCAGGTTGAGCTGGTGGCCGGTGGTGATGGTGAAGGTGGTATCCTTCGCCAGCAGCTCAATATTGGCGGCCACGGTGGCGGGCACCTCACCGGCCGCGTACTGGGCGCGCAGGGCCCCCACCAGCCGCTGCCGCGCCTCGGGCGAGTAGGTGGCTTGCTTCTCCTCGATTTGGGCGGTGAAATTTTCCAGCGCCGGCCAGCGGTGGTAGAAGGGCGCCAGCGCGGGCTTTTGGGCCAGGTAATCGGTGAGAAGGCCGGAGAAAGCGCCGGTGTCGGCGTAGGAAAGTGTCTGAACCACGGATTTATCGGATTGAGCGGATTCGTCGGATTTTGGGGACGATTGGAGGCGGTGCGGCGGTGCCGCGCCGTAAAGGTCGGGACTAAACAAAAAAGGCAGCCGTTTGGCTGCCTTTTGTAAACTGGATATGCAATGGGGCCCCAGGGCAAAGCGCGCAACGCCGCCTCCAATCGTCCCCAAAATCCGACGAATCCGCTCAATCCGATAAATCCGTGGTTCAGACAAGTACGCCGTACAGGTCGAAATCCGTGGCCGAGGTGATTTTCACGTTCGCAAAATCGCCGAGGCGCACGAACGTATCCTTTTCTACCGGCACCAGCACCTCGTTGTCCACCTCGGGCGAGTCGAACTCGGTGCGGCCCACGAAATGGCCGCTCTCCTTGCGGTCGAATAGCACCTTGTAGGTCTGGCCCACGCGCTCCTCGTTCAGCTCCAGCGAAATGCCCTGCTGCAGTTCCATGATGGCGTCGGCGCGCTCCTGCTTAAGCTCGGCGGGCACGGTGTCTTCCAGGGTGTAGGAGTGCGTATTATCCTCGTGCGAGTACGTGAAAATGCCCAGCCGCTCGAACCGCGTCTGGCGTACAAACTCGTACATTTCCTCGAAGTCGGCCTCGGTTTCGCCGGGGTGGCCGCTGATGAGCGTGGTGCGCAGCGCAATGCCCGGCACCCGCTGCCGAATGGTGTCCACGAGCTCCGAGGTGCGGCGGCGGGTGATGCCGCGGCGCATGGTTTTCAGCATGTTATCCGAGCCGTGCTGCAAGGGCATGTCGAGGTACTTGCAGATGTTGGCGCGCTCGGCCATCACGTCCAGCGCCTCCAGCGGAAACTGCGACGGGTAGGCGTACTGCATCCGAATCCAGTCGATGCCGTTCACGTCGGAGAGGCGGCGCAGCAGCTCGGGCAGCTTGCGCTCGCCGTAGGCTTGCAGGCCGTAGTAGGTCAGGTCCTGGGCAATGAGGATCAGCTCCTTGGTACCCTGGGCGGCCAGGCGGCTGGCGTCGCGCACGAGGTCGTCCATGGTGCGGTCCACGTGCTTGCCGCGCATCAGCGGGATGGCGCAGAACGAGCAGGGGCGGTTGCAGCCCTCGGCAATTTTGAAGTAGGCGTAGTGGCGCGGCGTGGTGAGCAGGCGCTCGCCCACCAGCTCGTGCTTGTAGTCGGCGTTCAGCACCTTCAGCATCTGGGGCAGCTCCAGGGTGCCGAAGTAGGCGTCCACCTGCGGGATTTCCACCTCCAGCTCGTCCTTGTAGCGCTGCGAGAGGCAGCCCGTCACGTAGAGCTTCTCCAGGCGGCCGGCCTCCTTCTCGTCGGCGTAGCGCAGAATGGTGTCGATGCTCTCCTGCTTGGCGTTGTCGATGAAGCCGCAGGTGTTGATAATGACGATGTTGGCGTCGCTTTTCGTCGCCTCGTGCGTCACGTCAAAGTCGTTGGCCTGGAGCTGGCCCATCAGCACCTCGCTGTCCACAATGTTCTTCGAGCAGCCCAGCGTGATGACGTTGACCTTGTTTTGGTTTTGATTTCTAACTTTCACTATCGCTGATTTTTACTGATTAACCGTGATTTCGCTGATTTTTATTTTCAGAAACTGCCGAATTAACACCTCCTGAATCTTGGCAAAATCCGGATTCTATTAATTATTTATGCTTGATTTTTAATTTAATTAACGCAGGGTAGCCAAGGCAAACTGGAAGCCGGGTAGCACGTCCTCGCCGCTTAAAGTATCGGCGAAGGATTTTACCTCTACGCTGCCATCGGCGCGGAAAACGCGGGCGGTTTCCGTCTTGGGGTCGATGAGCCAGCCCAGGCGCAGGCCGTTGTTGAGGTATTCCTGCATTTTGATGATTGTGTCGGAAATGCTGTCGGTTTCGCTGAGTAGCTCCACCGCGAAATCGGGGCACAGGGGCAGGTGCTTGCGGCGCTGCTCGTCGCTGAGCGCTTCCCAGACTGCCTGGCTCACCCAAGCTGCATCGGGCGAGCGCACGGTCCCGTTGGGCAGTCGGAAACCGGTGGAGGAATCGAATACCTGGCCCAGCCGATGCTGCCGGTTCCAGATGGTCAGGTCAGTAGTTATTTCACTGCTGCGGCGACCCGATTCGCCTCCGGTTAACGGCATAAGCTCAATGGTCCCGTCGGCGCGGCGCTCAAATTTTTGCGCGCGGTTTTGTTGGCAGAAGGCGTAGAATTCGTCTTCACTGAGGCGTTGCAGGTATTCGGCCAGGGTCTGACGGCCGGCCGGAACGGCTTCCGTGGCCGGCAGCGGAACGGGGTGCATAACAGTCATGGCGTAGACAACAAAGGCCTGATTATAAATGATTCACCCCGGGGCCCTACACGGCCTCGAACTGCCGCAAAAAGCGCAGGTCGTTTTCCGTGAACAGGCGCAAATCCTTGATTTGGTACTTGAGCATGGCGATGCGCTCGATGCCCATGCCCCAGGCGTAGCCGGAGTATTTCTCGGGGTCGATGCCGCTGTTTTCGAGCACGTTGGGGTCCACCATGCCGCAGCCGCCGATTTCCACCCAGCCCGAGTACTTGCAGATGTTGCAGCCCTTGCCCTTGCAAATGAGGCAGGTAATGTCAATCTCGGCGCTGGGCTCGGTGAAGGGGAAGAAGCTGGGCCGGAACCGGATGTTGATGTCAGAGCCAAACATCTCACTCACAAAGTAATACACCGTCTGCTTGAGGTCGGCGAAGCTCACGCCCTCGTCCACGAACAGGCCTTCTACCTGGTGGAACATCATGTGGGCGCGGGCCGAAATGGCCTCGTTGCGGTACACGCGCCCCGGCATCACGGACCGGATGGGCGGGGCCTGGGTTTCCATCACCCGCACCTGCACGTTGCTGGTGTGGGTGCGCAGTAGTAGCGGCACGTCGGGGGCCCCGGAGTCGGCGGCATGAATCGGGCTTTTGGGGGCGGGCGGGGCGATGAAAAAGGTGTCCTGCATGTCGCGCGCCGGGTGGTTTTCGGGGAAGTTGAGGGCCGTGAAGTTGTGCCAGTCGTCCTCAATTTCGGGGCCCTCGGCCACCGAGAAGCCGATGCGGCCGAAGATGCGCAGCATCTCCTCGCGCACCAGGCTCAGGGGGTGGCGGGTGCCCAGGGCGTTGGGCACGGGCGGCAGGGTGTAGTCGTAGCTGGCGTCGGCGGGCTGGTTGGCGGTGGCGGCCTCCAGGGCCCCCAGGGCTTCGTCGTGGCGGGCCTGGGCGGCTTGCTTGAGCTGGTTGAGCTGCTGGCCCACGGCGCGCTTCTCGTCGGCGGGCACGGTTTTGAGCTGGTCGAACAAGTCGGCCAGGCGGCCCTTGCGGCCGAGGTAGGCAATGCGGAAAGCGTCGAGCTGGGCCGCGCTGGCCAGCTCCTGGGCGCTGATTTCGGCCTCGAGGCCGGCAATGGAATCCTGTAGCATAGGCACAAAGTTACGGCCGGGCGGCACCCCGGCGGGCGGTTTCGCGTAGGCACCCCGTTGGGCGGCCGGAAGGCGGGGCCAACGGCTTCTTTTTCATCCTTGTTCCTCGTTTATATGCTCCGTTCCCTGCTCGCTGTGTTGCTGGCCGCCTCTGCCCTCGCCGCCACCGCCCAAACGGCCCCGCGCCGCGCCGCCAAGCCCGCTACCACCACGGCCAAAACCAAGCCCGTACCAGCCGCCACTTCCGACGCCACTGCCACCGACGGCGGCTTCGGCAACGGGGCCCCCAGCTCGTCGGCCAACGACGGCGGCAAGGGCCAGGGCGTGTACGCCGCGCCCGGCATGCCCGTGGACGTGACGTCAGGCAAAGAAGTGGGCTCCTACAAAGGCACCACCGACAAGGCCACGCCCGCCAGGCGCACCGGCACCACCACGCTCTCGCCGAAGTAAGCGCCGGGGCCCCCGCGCTGTTCGTCTTTTCCAAAGCGCCCCGCTTGGCTTGCACAGCCGGGCGGGGCGTTTTTGGTTGAATTTGGGCGTGGGGCCCCGGATGGTTTTAGCGACGGACCAAGGCCCCAAGCAGCAAAAAAGAAGTTTGGCACGGTCTTCGATTTTGGGTACGCAACTCCCCACTCCTCAAACCCGCTTCGCCCATGTTCCGCTCCATCGTTACCCTCGCCTTGTCGGTGTTCTTAATCGCCGAAGCCAGCGCCCAAACCACGCCGGCCGTCACCAAAAAAACCACCCGCACCACCCGCCGCGTGGCCAAAAAAACGCAGCGCACCGTGCGCAAAACCACCCGCCAAGCCGCGGCCGCCTGGCCCGCTCCCGACCCCGCCACGCCGGTAATGGCCGCCGTAACCGAGCCCACCGGCTGGGAGGCCTACGACGACGCGCAGGCCCGCCAGGGCCGCGACGCGGTGTACGCTGCCCCGGGCATGAGCGTGCACATCCGCACGGGCCACGAAATGGACAATTACGACGGTACGCCCCGCAAAGCCCCGGTCAGCACGAAGCAGACCACGCTCTCGCCCAGCCCCCGCTAGGCCGGGCTAATCCACGGCTGACGATTACACGTAAAGTGGGCCCTGGCTAACGGCTGGGGCCCACTTCTTTATTCTAACTTACTGTACCATATGCTGCGTTCTTTCCTCGCCGGGGCCCTCGTGCTCGCCGTATTACTGGGGGCCCAGGCCCAAACCGGTACCAAAAACTATAAGCGCTCGGTGCGTCAAACGAGCCGTAAAAAAGGCAAGTACTACCGCGCTGGCACCCTCAAGGCCACCGGCGCCGGCAAGCGCAAGCTGGAGGTGTCGCGCGGCGACTATTACCTGGCCCCCGGCATGCCCATGCCCCAAACCGACCACCGGCACATCGACAGCTACATGGGCGACGTGCCCCCGCGCAAGCACTACGCCAAGAAACCCGTCCCCGGGGCCCCCGGCGGCAACAGCACCCTCAGCCCGGCAAGGAAGTAGGTGGTAGCGGCGTAGTAGACAAGAATAGGCCGTCATGCTGAGCGCAGCCGAAGCATCTCTACCGCTGACTAACCAAATAGATTGAGTTAGTCAGCGGTAGAGATGCCTCGGCTGCGCTCAGCATGACGGCCTGTTGTGCATCACTGCCCGCCTGTTGCGGCCGTTTTATTCGGTTTCCATTTCCACTTCTTCAGCTACGAATTCGCCCACGGCTTCGTAGTAGAGGGTGTTGCAATTTTCAGGGCGGAGCACCTGGGCGGCGGCGGCGCGCACGGCGGCCACGTCCACGGCCTGGATGCGGCGGCTTTCGTCGTTCACCAGGTTGGCGTCGCCGATGAGCTTGCTGTAGGCCAGGCTAAGGGCCCGGTGCAGCAGGTCGATTTCGCCGAACACCAGGTGGCTTTCGGCCTGGTTTTTTACCTTTTCCAGCTCGCGGGCGTCCACGTCGGCGGCCACGAACTCGGCCACCACGGCTTCCACGGCGGCGTTGGCTTCGTGCAGGTCCACGCCGGCGTTCAGCTTGCCGCTCACCACGAGCAGGCCCGCGTCGAGGGCCCCGGTGAGGGAGGCCGAGATGTTGTTGAACAGCGCCAGCTCTTTCACCAGGCGCTGGTGCAGGCGGCTCGACTTGCCGCGGCCCAGCATGTCGGCCAGCAGGTCGGCGGCGTAGTAGTTATCGTCGCGGCGGGCGGGGGCGTGGTAGGCCTTGTAGAGGGCCGAAAGTGGCACCGGGGCCTGCACGGTCTGGGTGCGGGCCTGGGTTTGGACGGGCTCCTGGGGCAGGTCGCGCACGTAGGCGGGGCCCCCGGCAATGGGCCCGAACCACTTCTCGGCCAGGCGCTGGGCTTCGTCGAAGCTCACGGCCCCGGCCAGCACCAGAATGGCGTTCTGGGGCGCGTAGTGCTTGTTGAAGAAGCCGCGCACGTCGTCCATCACCGCGTTTTCGATGTGCGCAATTTCCTTGCCGATGGTGTTCCACTGGTAGGGGTGCACCTGGTAGGCCAGCGGCAGCACCTTCAGCCACACGTCGCCGTAGGGCTGGTTGAGGTAGCTCTGCTTGAACTCCTCGACCACCACTTTGCGCTGCACCTCCAGGCCGTTTTCCGAAAACGCCAGGCTCAGCATCCGGTCCGATTCGAGCCAAAAGCCGGTTTCGAGGTTGGCGGCGGGCAGCGAGAGGTAGTAGTTGGTGACGTCCTGCGAGGTGAAGGCGTTGTTTTCGCCGCCCACGCGCTGCAAGGGCTCGTCGTAGCTGGGGATGTTTATGGAGCCCGAAAACATCAGGTGCTCAAACAGGTGCGCGAAGCCGGTGTGGTCGGGGTCTTCGTCGCGGGCCCCCACGTCGTACATCACGTTCAGCACGGCCATCGGGGTGCTGAAATCTTCGTGCACGATGCAGCGCAGGCCGTTGGCAAGGGTAAATTCCTGGAAATTAATCATTATAACGCTAAGAGGGGGACTTGCTACTGTGGGGATGTTTTAGAACTTTCAAACTCATTTAGGCCGTCATGCTGAGCGCAGCGGAGCGGAGTCGAAGCATCTCCACCGCGGCAGTAATCCGCTCGATTGGGTTAGTTACGCAGTAGAGATGCTTCGACTCCGCTCCGCTGCGCTCAGCATGACCGTTTTTAGAATCGGCAAACAACGACGGCAGCGCAAATTTACGGGTAGCGGCTTTCACCGGCCCGGTAACAACCCGGAAGGCAAAATAGTGTACGATAAAATAGTCGGCATGCCGACTACCTTGCGGCATGCAAAGTCCCACCGCTGCTGACGTTCTCATCATTGGGGCCGGCCTCTCCGGCCTCGTGGCCGCCGCCGAAGCTACCGCCGCCGGCAAAAAAGTGCTCGTGCTCGACCAGGAGGCGGAGCAAAACCTGGGCGGCCAGGCCTTTTGGTCGTTCGGCGGCATCTTCCTGGTGAACTCGCCCGAGCAGCGGCGGTTGGGCATCCGCGACGGCTTCGACCTGGCCTGGCACGACTGGCTGGCCACGGCCGGCTTCGACCGCGCCGAGGACGCCTGGCCGCGCCGCTGGGCCGAGGCCTACGTGCAGTGGGCGGCCACCGAAAAGCGCGGCTGGCTGCGCGAGCGGGGCGTGCGGTTCTTCCCGGTGGTGGGCTGGGCCGAGCGCGGCGGGGCCGGGGCCAGCGGGCCCGGCAACTCGGTGCCGCGCTTCCACGTGACCTGGGGCACGGGCCCCGGCGTGGTGGCCCCGTTCATCCACCAGGCCCGCGCCGCCGAGGCCAAGGGCTTGCTAACCTTCGCGTTCCGCCACCGGGTGAACGAGCTGGTGCTGACCAACGGGGCCGTGACCGGCGTGCGCGGCGAGGTGCTGGTGGCCAGCAGTGCGCCCCGGGGCCAGTCGAGCAGCCGCGAGAAAGCCGCCGACTTCGAGCTGAGCGCCGGGGCCGTCATCGTCACGGCCGGCGGCATTGGGGGCAACCACGAAATGGTGCGCAAGAACTGGCCCGCCCGCCTGGGCACGGCCCCCAAAAACATGATTTCGGGCGTGCCGGCGCACGTCGATGGCCGGATGCTGGGCATCACGGAAGCGGCGGGCGGCCAGCTGATTAACTCCGACCGGATGTGGCACTACACCGAGGGCGTGCAAAACTGGGACCCCATCTGGCCCATGCACGGCATCCGCATTCTGCCGGGGCCCTCGTCGCTGTGGTTCGACGCCCGGGGGCGGCGGCTGCCGGGGCCCCTGTACCCGGGCTTCGACACGCTGGGCACGCTGGCCCACATCCAAACCACGGGCTACGACTACACCTGGTTCATCCTCACCCAGAAGATTATCGAGAAGGAATTTGCCCTCTCGGGCTCGGAGCAAAACCCCGACCTGACCAACAAAAGCATCTTCCAGACGCTGGGCCGGGTGCGCGGCGGGGGTACGCCGCCGCTGCGGGCCTTCCTGGAAAAGGGCATCGATTTCGTAGTGAAGGACAACCTGCCCGACCTCGTGCGCGGCATGAACGCCCTCACCCCCGAGCCGCTGCTGGACCTGGCCGCCATCCAGGCCGAAATCGAAAACCGCGACCGCCAGCTCACCAACCCCTTCGGCAAAGACGAGCAGCTGACGGCCGTGCGCGGGGCCCGCAAGTACCTCGGCGACCGCCTCATCCGCACCGCCAAGCCCCACGCCCTGCTCGACCCCGCCAACGGCCCGCTCATCGCCGTGCGCCTGAACATCATCACCCGCAAAACCCTCGGCGGCCTGCTCACCGACCTGCAAGGCCGGGTGCTGGGCGCGGACGGCCAGCCCATTGCCGGCCTGTACGCGGCGGGCGAAGTGGCCGGCTTCGGCGGCGGCGGCATGCACGGGTATAGGGCCCTGGAAGGCACGTTTCTGGGCGGCTGCATCTTCTCGGGCCGGGCGGCGGGCCGGGCCGCGGCGGGCGTTAGCTAGCTCAGAAGGAGCCGCGCACGCCCACTTGCCACACGCGGGCCACCGGGTACACGCTGGCGTCCTGGCCGGCAAATAGCTGGGCGCTGCCGCCGCTGCTCACGTTGGGATCGAAGCCCCGGTAGTGGCCGGTTACGAACAGGTTTTGGCCACCCACCCACACGCTGGCCCGCCGGGGCCCCGTAGTCAGCACCTCGTAGGCCAGGGTGAGCTGGGTGAGGCGCACGTGGTTGCCGCTTTCCAGGGCCTGGCTGCTGGTGAGGTACGACTGCCGGACCCCGGGCCGGGGCACCGAGGTATCCTGGTGGGAGGGGGTCCAATAGTCGAGGGCCCGCGGCGAGCTGTTGGTAAATCCCGTGGGCGTGTCCAGGGTACCGAGCGTGGGGTTGAGCAGCTGGTAGCCGAAAAGGCCGTCGAGCTGGGCATCCAGCTGGAACCGGCGCAGATGCAGCTGCTGGTAGAAGTCGAGGGTGTAGCGGGGCAGGCCGCTGCCCTGGTAGCGGCCGTCGCGCGCGTCCACTTGGCCGTCGTTGTTCACGTCGCGGTAGCGCAGCTGCCCGGCGTTGGGCGAGCCGGCGGGGTAAGTACCATCGGGTTCGTACACGAAGAAGCGGGCCAGGGGCTGGCCCGCTTCCAGTCCAAAGAAGGATGCGTTAGTCGCGAATGAATTCACGGTTTCCACCTGGTTGTGGTTGGTGGCAGCGGCCAGGCTAGTGGTGCCGGCCAGGGGCCCCAGCTGCCAGGTGCCGCTCAGCGTCAGCTCCAGGCCCTGGTTGAGTAGCGTCACGTCGGGAAATAAGTAATAGAAATTCTGACCGGAGCCAGACTGGAAAAATGTCGAGAAAACCAGCAGGGTTTGGGCGTGGCGGGTGCGGCGCTGGTAGGCTTCGGCATCGAGCGTGAGCCGGCCGCCGAGCACGCCCAGGCGCAGGCCCGCGTCGTAGTGGGTGGTGAGGTCGGGGGCGAAATACGTCCCGGTTTTGCCCACGCCGGCCCACAGCGTCAGGTCGCTCAGGCCCGTGGCCGCGGCCAGGAAGGCTTCCTTGTTGGCGTGCCAGCTCAGCTGGGCCCCCGGGAACCATTGGTATTGGCTCCGGCTATAAGCTTCATTGTAAACCGCCTCGGTGCGCAGCGAGCCCTGCACTTCGTAGCGTCCGTCGTAGGTGTAGCCCACGCCCACCGTCGGGCTGTGCACGCCGTTGCCCCGCAACGTTTCCTGGTAGTAGCTGCGCGAAGCCGATGGGCCGGAACCGCTGTATTGGCTGTTTTCTAACTGGCGCTGGCGTTGCTGGAGCAGGTAAGTAAGCGACGCCGTGAGGGCGTGCCGGTCGGCAAACGTGCGCCGGTAGCGCAGGACCGCATCGGCCACCCAGTTGTGTGCAGTGGTGGTGAAGGTGCTGGATTCGACCAGGTTCGGGGCCGGGGCCATGATGTCGTCGGGCGCGTAGCCCAGCTCCCGGGCGTTTGCCTGCTCGTAGCCGCCGCGCACGCTCAGGCTCAGCGCGTCGCTGAACTGATAGGTGGCGCTCAGCTGCATGAGCAGGCGGCGGGTGCGCGGGGCGCGGGCAAAAAATTTGAACTCGCGCAACGGGTCGCTGTAATACGGGCTGCCGCCCGTGCGGCCGGATTGCGCGAGGGGCGGGGCCAGCAGGGCCCCCTGCAACAGGGGCCCCGCGTCGGGCTCGGTGCCGGCGTAGTGCGCGTCCGTCTGGCCCACGCTGGCCTTCAGCCCCAGGCTGAGCTTGGGGGTTAGCTGCTGGTCGAGGTTGAGGCGCAGGTGGTAGCGGCTCAGGTCGGAGCCGTCCACCACGCCGGCCTGGCGCAGGTAGTCGGCCGAGGCGTAGTAGCGGGTGTTGCCGTGGAGGCCGTCCACGCTCAGGTGGTGGTTCTGGACGCCCGCCACCCGCAGCACCTGGTCTTGCTGGTCCACTTCGCCCAGGTTGTTGAGGGCCGCGGCCGAGTACGCCGGGGGTTGGCCGTTGTTGGCCGCCGCCACGTTGGCCAGCTCGGCGTAGGGGCGGGCCCCGAGCACTTCGTAGCGCTGGCGCACCTGCTGCACGCCGCCCCAGCCGGCGTAGCGCACCCGCAGCGGCTGGGGCCCGGCCTGCCCGTCGGCCCCGCGCCGGGTGCTGATGAGCACGACGCCGTTGGCCCCCTGCATCCCGTAGCGGGCGGTGGCCGCCGCGCCCTTTAATATTTCCACCTGCGCTACGTCTTCCACCGGCACGTCCAGCAGCGGGTTGGCGGCCGGCGTGTGGGGCGTGGTGCCGGCGTAGAAGCTGCCGTTGGTGGAAGACGGATACTGGTTGCGGAAAAAGGCCTCCGCGCCGCTCCAGTCCTCCGGCGTTATTTCGGTGTTGTACACCGGCACGCCGTCCACCACGTACAGCGGCTGGCTGTTGCCGGTCACGTTGCTGCTGCCCCGGATGCGTACCGCCGCCCACGCCCCCGGGGCCCCCGAATTGGGCGTGTATTGCACCCCCGCCACCCGGCTCAGCGCCGGCTGGATGGTGGTGAAGGGAGGAATTTTTATTTCAAGTTTAGTAATGACAGGAGACTCGTCAAGATTATTAACTCTCTGCGTGGTGGTTACTGTCTGAAGTGGTGGCATGGGTTGCCGGGGCCTCAGTGTATCTATCTGCTGCGCTTGAGTGGCTGTTGTTAGGAGAAAAAAGATGGGTAGAAACCGGGACATGGTGAGGGAATAAATGTGGAAGGAAAGGGACACGAAGGTAGATGCCGCCGCAAGCCATATTCCACAGCCAGGGCCCCCAAGCCTCATAATTTATTCACCTTATTCGAGGAAACGGCCACCGCTATTTTGGCCCTCGTCCGCCCACCCCGCCTTCCCATGACCTTTGACCGCCGCGCCTACGCCAACGAGACCCTGCTGCACCTGTACCGCGAGCTGCTCAAGCCGCGCCTGATTGAGGAGAAAATGCTGATCCTGCTGCGCCAGGGTAAGGTTGTCGGGTGCTGCTTGCCCTACCTCAATTAAATTCCGGCGCACAGCAGTAGTTGCCACCGCTGCCGAGTGCCTTAGGTGAGGCCGGTTGCGAACGACGCCTTGCAGGCGGCTTTGGCCGGAAGTTGGGGCCCTGGGACTTCGGTGATGGGGATGGCAGTAGGTGCCGCCGCTACACCACCCGGATGCCCGTGCGCAGGATTTCCGCCACGAACGGGTTCCAGTCGGTGAAGTCCTCGGGTCGGAAGGAATGCGGTTCGATGTCTGCGTGCTTCCACAAGGCTGGCGACATACGCCCCGAGTTTTCAGGCCGGAAGCTACTGAACTCTTCCGCTACGATGGCCACGTCAATATCCGACCATTCGCGCTGCTCGTTGCGGGCAAACGAGCCAAATAAGATAACCTGCTGCGGGTGAATGCCTAGTTCGTGCAGGTCGTCCACAAAGGCCCTGACTTCTTCTAGGGCAAACTGCTGAGTAGCCATGTGCGGAGGGCGGTTATGTCGGTGAGAAGCTGGCGGGCGAGAACAGCCGTAGTAGCTGCGTACAGCTGCTGCGCGTAATCTGGGTAACGCCCTTCCAGTTGGTAGTCGTTCAGCTCAGTAGCAATCCTTACATGGTCGGGCGTAGGGGCCAACTGCGTGGCCTGCCACAGCCGCAGAATGTTGTGGGTGCGGGGCGGAATATCATCGGCATTGTCCTGCACCCAGTGCGCCTTGCTGAGCTTTTCGATGACCAGGTGCGCGAAAAACAGGCCATGCACGAAGTCGCCGGCCGCCATCATGCGCTGCACGGCCGGCCAGTCGAAGGCCGCAGTGTCCTTCCAGTAGGCGATGTGGTCGGCCTTGGTCATGGCCACAAGGTAAGGCAGAACCTTAAATTACCTTTGCCCGGTATCCTGCCTTTCCCTCCCCCATGACCTTCGACCGCCGCGCCTACGCCAACGACACCCTGCTGCACCTGTACCGCGAGCTGCTCAAGCCGCGCCTGATTGAGGAGAAAATGCTGATTCTGCTGCGCCAGGGTAAGGTCAGCAAGTGGTTTTCGGGCATCGGGCAGGAAGCCATTTCGGTGGGCAGCACCCTGGCCCTGGAGGCCGACGAGTACATTCTGCCGCTGCACCGCAACCTGGGGGTGTTCACGGCCCGGCAGGTGCCGCTGGCCCGGCTCTTTGCGCAGTGGCAGGGCAAGCCGGCGGGCTTCACGAAGGGGCGCGACCGCAGCTTCCACTTCGGCACCAACGACTACCACATCGTGGGCATGATTTCGCACCTGGGGCCCCAGCTGGCCATGGCCGACGGCATTGCCCTGGCCGACGTGCTCGACGAGAAGCCGCGCGTCACGCTCACGTATTCCGGCGACGGCGGGGCTTCGGAAGGCGACTTCCACGAGGCCCTGAACGTGGCCGCGGTATGGCAGCTGCCGGTTATTTTCCTAATCGAAAACAACGGCTACGGCCTCAGCACGCCCTCCAACGAGCAGTTCCGGTTTAAGTCGTTCGTGGACAAGGGCCCCGCCTACGGCATGGAGGCCGTGCAGGTGGACGGCAACAACGTGCTCGACGTGTTCGACACCATCCACCGCCTGGCCGTGGACCTGCGCCAAAACCCGCGCCCCGTGCTGGTGGAGGCCCTCACCTTTCGTATGCGCGGCCACGAGGAAGCCAGCGGCACCAAGTACGTGCCTGCCGAGCTGCTCCAGGAGTGGGCCCAGAAAGACCCCGTGGACTGCTACGAAAGGTGGCTGCTGGCCGAGGGCATCCTCACCGAAACCGCCCGCCACAGCCTGCGCGAACAGTTCAAAAAGGAAATCGAAGAGGCCCTGGCCGAAGCCGATGGGGCCCCCATGCCCACCGCCGACACCGCCCACGAGCTGGCCGACGTGTACGCGCCCCTTCGGGAAGTTATGAGTTATGAGTTAGGAGTTATGAGTTCGCCGGATGCTTCCGATGATTCCCAACCCATAACTCATAACTCAGAACCCATAACCAAAACCCTGCGCTTCATCGACGCCATTTCCGACGGGCTGCGCCAGAGCATGGTGCGCCACCCCGATCTGGTGCTCATGGGCCAGGACATTGCCGAATACGGCGGCGTGTTCAAGATTACCGAGGGCTTCGTGGCCGAGTTTGGCAAGGGGCGCGTGCGCAACACGCCGCTGTGCGAATCGGCCATTGTGGGGGCCGGGCTGGGGCTGAGCGTGCGCGGCAAGAAGTCGATGGTGGAAATGCAGTTTGCCGACTTCGTGACCTGCGGCTTCAACCAGATCGTGAACAACCTGGCCAAGAGCCACTACCGCTGGGGCCAGGCCGCCGACGTGGTCATCCGCATGCCCACCGGCGCGGGCACCGCCGCGGGGCCTTTCCACTCGCAAAGCAACGAGGCGTGGTTCACCCACGTGCCCGGCCTGAAGGTGGTGTACCCCAGCAACCCGCACGACGCCAAGGGCTTGCTCTGCGCCGCCTTCGACGACCCCAACCCCGTCCTGTACTTCGAGCACAAGCTGCTCTACCGCAGCCTCAGCGGCCCCGTGCCCGAGGCCTTCTACACCACGCCCATCGGCGAGGCGGCCCTGGTGCGCGAGGGCTCCGAGCTGAGCATCGTCACCTACGGCATGGGCGTGCACTGGGCCCTGGCGGCCTGCGACGAGCTAAAAATCAGCGCCGACATCCTCGACCTGCGCACCCTGCTGCCCTGGGACACCGAAGCCGTGCGCCGCACCGTGGCCAAAAACGGCCGCCTGCTGGTGCTGCACGAAGACACCCTCACCGGGGGCCTGGGCGGCGAAATCGTGGCCTGGGTGGCCGAGCACTGCTTCCAGCACCTCGACGCCCCCGTGCAGCGCGTAGCAGGACTCGACACGCCCATCCCCTTCGCCCCGCCCCTCGAAGCCGGCTTCCTGCCCCAGCAGCGGCTGAAGGAGCGGCTGATGTGGCTGCAAGGGTATTGAGGTTTACAGCGCTTCCGTTACCGCCTCGGCGGGCGTGAGTACGCGCAGCGAGCTGCCGCGAAAGCCCTTCGGGTCGCGGGTGACGATGGCTTCGATAGCGGGAACTGAAGCCGCTGCGAAACTTTGCAGTGCGTCCTCAAAATCCGTGAAGCCGGCGGCCAAGGATTGTCGAATTGTGTTGCTATCTACCGCGATGATTTGCACCAATGCTGATAATTTGACCAATTTATCAGTGCGTTCAGCCGGCGTGTTGTCCTTGCGCAGGGTATAATAAATGTGGCTGAATGACAGGCTAGCTACATAAAGAATAACCCGGCCCTCAACCGACGCCTGAAACAATTCAGCGGCGGCTACTGCAAAAACTCCCCGATGGGTTAGGAAGTCGATTATTACGTTGGTATCAAGGAAAAAATGCCTCATTTGCTGTAACGTTCCAGCAAAGCTTCTGTCAGACTTTCCTTATAATCGAAGTCGTTAGGCACTTTCAAAGAACCAAACAATGCCTGTACAGCCGGCGAAAGAGTTGGCGTTGTAGCTGCTGGCGAAATGCTAGCTCTAAGCATAGCCTCGATTAGCTCATCTAAGCTTCTGCCTGTCGCTTGGGCATAGGCCTGAGCTTGTTCCACAACCTGGGAATCAAGCGTGAGGGTGAGGTTAGTAGACATGGCGGTGAGAATTTTAGCTAAGGAAGATACGAAGAACAACGACTGCAAGGGTATTAGGGCCCCCAGCCCCTATTCTTCCAGCACTAGCTGCTTGCCCGGTACCTCGTGGTGGTAGTCAGCAATGACTTGACGCAGAATCTGCATGTCTTTGGGGCAGGCTTGGGCGAACGTTTCCCAGTTTCGCAAAACCACGCAATTCGGCATTTTGACCACGGCGATAATGGCATCCCAAAAGGCGTCCCAACTCACGCCGTACCAGTCCGGAAATCCCAGCTCGCGCTTCATCGTCATGTGAAAACCCGCTTTGGTATTGATATTGGTAAGGTCGATGGTCATTTGCTGGTTATAAATGGCGTTTGCCGCGTCGCGACAGTAGGATCGCCGCCCCGCTCGTCACGAGTTGTATTGTGTTAAACTCGCGCTGGATTATAAATGACTCCCAACACAATCCCAATTTTATATCAATTGAATAATTTATTGACCCGCACTGCACTTCCGCCCAGTTTCTTCGCTATTCCAGTTGGTTTATTTTGCTTTTTGACGGTATTTGGCGTCGATGCCCTACTCAGCGCTGGAATTAGTTTATGCGGTTGTTTGCTCGTTTTTCTTGGCCGCTCAGGGCTAGAAGTCAGTCAAGACTTGCATTTCTTCCGCCAATACTATTGCCTATTTAGTTGGCGAGTTGGCACCTGGAAGCAATTACCGAACATAGCTGGCATAACGCTGAAATATTTTTCGCAAGTAACTCCGTTCACGCCAACGAGGGACAGTTGGGGTATTTGGAATAATGCCTCAACACGTTCCGAAGAATTAGTTATCATGTTTTCCGTGCAAAATTCCTTCACTGGGATTATTATCACGCGATTTTCTGCTGATAAGGAACAGGAAGCCACTCAATTTGCAAATGACGTCGCTAACATTTTTGATGTACCTGTCAAAATATATCTGCCAAATAATTAATTCTATTAATCACCCCGCCGTATCGGCCACGTCATCCCCATCGTCTACCATTACACGGGCTAGTTTTTCGATATTTAAACTCCTCGCCGAGGCGTCGAAGATTTCGCGGTAGGTGCCGCGCTGGTCGTAGAGTTCTTCGTGGGTGCCGCTTTCCACGGCGCGGCCTTGCTGCATGACGTAGATACAGTCGGAATCGACGATTTGGGCGAGGCTGTGGGAGATGATGACCACGGTGCGGCCCTGCTTGATGGCTTCGAGCGAGTTCTTGATTTGCTCGGTGGCGATGGCGTCGAGCGAGGCGGTGGGCTCGTCGAGGAAGATGATGGGCGGGTTTTTGAGGAACAGCCGGGCAATGGCAATGCGCTGCTGCTGGCCGCCGGAAAGCTGCTGGGCATCGCTCTGGTACTGCTTGGGCAGCTGCATGATTTGGTCGTGCAGGTAGGCCTGGCGGGCGGCGGCCTGGATTTGCGCCAAGTCGGCGTTCATCACGCCGTAGCGGATGTTCTCCTCGATGGTGCCCTTGAAAATGTGGTTTTTTTGGAGCACCAGGCCAATTTGCTGGCGCAGGGCGTGGGTGTTGTAGTCGGCCAGGGGCTGGCCGTCGAGCAACAGGGCCCCGCGGTCGGGAGCGTAGAACTTGCAGAGCAGGTTGATGATGGTGCTTTTGCCGGCCCCGCTGAGGCCCACCAGGGCGGTGGTTTTGCCGGCTTCGATGGTCAGGCTCACGTCGTGCAGGGCCTGGGTGCCGCCGGGGTAGGTGAAATCGACGTGGCGCAGCTCGAAGGTGCCGCGCAGGTGGTCGGGCAGCCGGGGCCCCGTGGGCTCGGTGGCGTCGGCGGCGTCGAGGATGTCGAAGAAGCCCTCGGAGTAAGTGAGGGCGTCGTTCATCTCGTCGTAGATGCGGTGGAGCTGCCGGATGGGGGCCGACACGTTGTTGAACAGCAGGATGTGGAACATGATGGCGCCGATGGAAATCTGCCGGTCGAGCACCAGGTAGGCCGTGAGCACGATGATGAGCACCACGCCGATGGATTCGGTGAAGGTTTTCAGGCCGTCGTAGCGGAAGTTGACCTTGCGGGTTTCGAGCTGGGCGTCCTGCAATTCCTGCTGCAAGCGGGTTTGCTTTTCTTCCTCGTAGGCCTCGCGCACGAAGCTTTTGATGACCACCGCCGAGTCGATGAGGTTGACCAGGCCCTGGCTTTTGGCCTCGCGCAGGGTGCGCAGGGACCGGCGCGAGCCGTTGAGGCGGTCGGCCTGCCGGTAGCTCAGCCAGAAGTACACGGGCAGCACCGCTACGGCCACCAGGCCCACGTACACATTAGCAAAAAACATGACTACCAGGGCGACCAGGGCATTGGCAAAGAGCGGCAGGATGTCGATGAAGAAGTTTTGCACCAGCTTCATCAGGCTCTCCACGCCGCGGTCAATGCGGGTTTGGAGTTTGCCGGTCTGGTTGCCGTTGTCGGCGTAAAACCCTAGCTGGTAGCCCAGTACCTTGTGCACCGCGTCTTCCGAGAGTTGGGTGGAGACGTTGATGCGGATTTTCTCGCCGTAGTATTTCTGCCCGAACTGGATGCCGGTGTTGATGATTTCCTTGCCCAGCAGCAGCGCGCTCACCGACAGCAGCAGCGGTAGGCCCTGCCCGAGGCCCTGGTTGCGGTTGAGCATGCCCTGCACCGCATCCACGGTGTAGCGCAGCACGAACGGGTTTACCTGGGCGGCCAGCGAGCCCACCAGCGTCAGCAGCAGCGTGCCGATGACGAGCTTCCGGTGCGGCCGCACGTAGGGGTATAGGCGGCGAATTATCTCCCAAAGGCTCATAAGCAAGCAACTACAGTGTGGCGGTAGCTGCGTTAGACGCGGGCGGGAGTGTTGGGGTTATTTATTTTAAAGTTCGTGAATCCTGCCACTTGGCAATTGCCTCTTCAAAAAAGAGCTTGACATCTCTATGTTTTCCCCCAGCAAAAACTTTAAACTTGGTGCTATCAATTTTAGTGACTTCCATGTAAGGGGAGTACGTAAAAGAGTTTCTCATGTAATTGGTATCAATAGCCATAATATCTTTATAGTAAGTGAAATGAATTGACGTTTTCTTAGGTTTGTCTTTATCAAGCCAGTACGAAGCCATTCTTCTATTTGTAAAGAAACTGCCAGCAATATCTTTTTTATACACAGAATAAAATTTTATAATTTTCTCATTTCGTTCTATTAAACCAATCTTCTTTAATCTTTTCGTATCGCTTTCAGAAAGTTGATTACCGTTCTGAATTCCACTACATGCTGAAATAAGAAATAAGCAGTAAAATCCAAAGCATTTGCTTTTTAAAGATGCAAATCTCATTTGTATTCTTATTTTGTAATTAATTATTGCCGATAGGTTTTACTCACTATATTTATCGATGTTCCTTCAGAAACGCCAGCAGCGCGGGGAAATAATGCTGGGGGTCGTCCCACATGGCGAAGTGGGAGCCGTTGGGGCAGATATAAACTTGGCTGTGGGGCATTTGCTGGTGCATGTATGCGTAGGCCGAAGGGGGAATAAAATCGTATTGGGCCCCCAGTAATAGGGTGGGCGTGCGGATGGTGGCCAGGCGGGCGGTGAAATCCCAGGTGGCCATGAAGGGGAAGATGGGGGCCCTGTCGGCTTTGTTGATATGGGCGAGGTTGCGGGCGTAGGGCCCCGGTTCCTGGCCTGGGGGGAGGCGCAGCATGTGCTGGTGGAAGAATTCGTCCTGCACGGGCTTGGTTATCAGCGGCATCATTTTGCTGTCGCCTTGCAGGCTGTCGGGGGCGGCGGGGCGGCCGTGGCGCTGCTCGCGGATGATGTCGGCGTAGAGGCCGAAGCGGTATTTGTTGTAGATGGGGGCGCTGTAGCCCATGTTCGAGACGATGAGGCCGCCCAGGTGCTTGGGGTAGCGGGCGGCGTACTCCAGGGCCAGCAGGCCGCCCCAGGAGTGGCCCAGTAGGTAGAAGTGCTTGAGCCTGAGGGCCCGGCGCACCTGCTCCACCTCAGCCACGAAGCGGCTGATGCGCCAGATAGCGGTATCCTTGGGCTGGTCGGAGTGGTAGGAGCCGAGCTGGTCGTAGAAGTAGATTTCGACGCCTTCCTTGCCCAGGTACTCGGGGAAATTCTCGAAGTACTCGTGGGTATTGGCGGGGCCCCCGTGCAGCAGCAGGAGCTTGATTTTGCCCTTGCCTACCCGCTGCGTCCACACCCGGTACTTGCCGTCCACGGTAATCATTTTGACGCCCGGGGCCCGCATTTTGGCCGCGTAGCTGCTGTCTTTGGCCTGGGCCCGGGCCAGCAGCGGGAGGAGCAGGAATAGCAGGAGGGAAAGGGTGGCGCGGATGGGCATGGGGCGGTGGGGGATAGGGGGCCTTTAGGGCCCGGGCGGGGGAACCTCACGAGACCCCTGCGGGGCGGGCCCCTCTCCTGCGGAGAGGGGTGCGTTCAATTTGCTTGTTCAGTTAATAACGTTCAGGTACTGGCACCCCTCTCCGCAGGAGAGGGGCCCGCCCCGCAGGGGTCTCGTGAGGTTCCCCCGTTGCCTTGGCATGTCTAAAACTCACAACTCAAACCGCTTCATAACCTGCGTGGTGAAGCTGTTGTAGCCGGGCGCGGCAACCGTTTCGGCGGGGAGGGGCTGCGCTTTAGCGGCGGCGGGTAGGCCCAGGCTGCGGTCGGTGAGGGTAAACTCGATGGGCTGTGTGGTACCAGTTTCTAATTCCACTGTAACGCCGGCCGCGCCAGGAGCGAAAAAAGTAAGGACTTTGTAACGGGCAACAAGGCTAGTTGAATCTACAGCGTGCCCGGCTACACGCAAGCTGCGCGACGGTATTCCAACCCATACCAAGCGCAGGCTTACCACGCCGGGCCGCCCCGGGCGCACTTGCAGGCGCAGGCGGCGGCCGGTGGGCAAGGTAGTATCGGCCAGCACGGTGATGATGGGCGGAGCCAGCGGTAGGCGCGGGGCTTCCTGGTGCAGCACGGGCAGCGCCGAGCCGGGGAATAGCGCGGGCAGGGGCCCCAGGGTAGGCGCGGAGAAAAACTGCCGCGTCCAGGCGTCGGGCTGGGCCAGGCTGCTGAGCCAGTAGGCTTGCCCGTGATTGGCGTCGAGGGTGTAAAAGACGTGCGTTTGCTGCGGGTGCTCGGCGGTGGGGCGGCTGGCGGCGTGGGCGGCGGCCAGGGCCCCCAGGGCCCCGGCGGCGGCCAGCAGCGGCAGGCCCCAGCGGGCGCGGGTGGTTTCGGTGCGGCCCAGGGCGGGCAGCAGCGCCGGCAGCAGCAGGCCCAGCAGCACCGCCAGAAAAAACAGGCCGGCCAGCAGCAGGGGCCCCAGGCCGGCCAGCGTGAGCAGCGCGCGCAGGTTGGGGGCCAGCAGTGCCACGGCCGGCACGGCCAGCAGCGCGCCCACGGGGCCCAGGGGCAGCGAATACACCTCGCGCCGGCCCCGGGGCCCAATGAACGGCCGCTGGGTGGTCACCGTCTGCCAGAGCCAGGCCAGGGCCCCGCACACGATGGGAATGCCCAGCAGGAAGCCCAACGTGGGCGCTTTCATTTGCAAAAAGGCTTGCAGCCCGGCCAGCACCAGCAGCACGCCGCCCGTTAGCGAATCGGGCCGTAGCCACTGGCGCAGGGCCCCGCAGTAGGCCGCGAACACGGCCGTGCCCAGGGCCACCAGCGCCAGGTGGTACCAGCCCACGTTGTAAAAGGCGTGGTCGTAGAACGCCGCGTACTGCGGGTAGGCGGCTACCACGGCGCGCGCCAGGTACCAGCCCGCGGCCAGCACCAGCGCCGTGCCCACGGCCCAGGCCAGGGCCCCGCCCAGCAGGCCCGCCAGGCGCAGGCGGCCCCGCCGCCGGGCCTGCGCAATGGCCGCCAGCAGCAGCAGCCCGCCGATGATGTTCAGCCCCCAGTTCCAGCCGGCGGGGTACACCACTAGCCAGGTGCCCAGCGGGTTGAAGAACGAGCTGTCGGCCGTGGGCGCGTGGGTGAGCGAAATGCTGGCGAAGTGCCGCACCAGGGGCAGCAGGTAGTCGCCCTGGTGCTGGAGCGAGGCCAAATTGAGGTGCGCGGGCGTGTCGGCCGGGCTGTGGTAGTAGGCGTAGCCGCCGGTGAAGGCGAAATTCAGCCCCGGCAGGCCCGCGGCGCGGAAGGCGGTAAAATCGGTGCCGTTGGGCAGGTAGCGGTAGATTTCGTAGGCCAGCGACGAACCCAGCGGTGCCGGAGGCGCGGCCTTGGCAAATTCTTCCAATACCCAGGTATTGCCGCTGCTTACTTCGAACAACAGGCTGGGTCCCCCGTTGCCCCGCGCCTCAAAGTTCAGCACCACGCCCACTTCACGCCGCAGCCGGGCGGTGTCGGCGGTGTAGGCCAGGGCCCCCAGCAGGCCCACTTCCTCGCCGTCGGTGAATACCCAGCGCACGTCGTGGGCCAGGGGCGGGCCGGCGCGCAGGGCCCGCAGGGTTTCGAGGGCGGCGGCCACGCCCGCGCCGTCGTCGCTGGCCCCGGGCGTGTGGGGCTGCGAGTCGTAGTGCGTGAGCACCAGCACGGCGGGGCCCCCGGGCACGCGGCCGGGCAGGCGGGCCACCACGTTCTGCACCCGCGCCCCGGTGAGGGACCCGGGGCCCCCGGCCACCACCACGGTGGTGTCCTGCACGGTGGCGCGCAGGCCCAGGGCCCGGCAGCGGCGCAGCAGGTAGTCGCGCACCGCCCCGTTGGCCGGCGTGCCGATGCTGTGGGGCACCCGGGCCATCACGGCCACCTCGCGCAGCGCCCGCTCGGCCGAAAACGCGGTGGCCGGGGCCCCGGCCGGCACCGGCCGCGGCGCCCGCGCCAGGTACAGGGCCAGCGCGGCAAACAGCAGCAGCCCGAGCAACGGCAGCCAGCGGCGTAGAAATGGGGGCATAAGCAAAGCGTTCGGAATGAGCACCAAAGCAACGCACTGGCCCCCAGCAATCCAAAGCCGCCCGCCCGCCGCCGGCCGGGGCCCCCGCGCCCGGCCGGCGGCGGGGCGGAATAGCAAGGTGGCAAGATGGAATAGGGAGCCGCCAAGATGGGCCGCGGCAGGGCACGGCCGCGGCGGGGCCGTGCTTATCTTCCGGCCCTTATCCTATGCTATGCCCCCCGTGAACCGCTTATTTATTCTCCTGCTGCTAAGCTTGCTGCTGGGCGCGTGTACCCTCCTGCACCCCTACCGGCTGCCCACGCCGCCCGTGTCGCCCGAGCTGAAGGCGCAGCGCAAGGCCGCCGAGCGGGCCCGCCAGCAAAGCGCCCGGGCCGCGGGCAAGCACCGCAAGCAAAAGGAAGAAGCCGCTGCTGCCCCGCCCCCCGGGGCCGCCCCCGCCGCGGCCGACGCCGCCCCCGCCAAAGAGCCGTCGGCGGCCAACAAGGTGAAGTACGACAAGAAAACCGGGCTCGTGAAAAAGCCCAAGCTGATGCGCCGCCGCGTGCACAAAGCGCCCAAAAAGCCGTTCAAGCCCTTCGAGGCCATCGGCAACCTCTTCCACCCCAAATCCCACCCCCATGCCAACCCCAAACCCAGTTCGCCGCGCCCCGCCCCGGCTCCTTAGCGCCGGCCGCTGGCTGCTGGGCCTGGTGCTGACCGGCGCGGCCCTGCCCGCCCCCGCCCAAATTGTGCCCGAAACCCCGCGCCAACTCGACGCCGACAGCCGCCGCGCCCAGCGCGAGGCCCGCCGCACCCCCGCGCCTTACAAAGACAGCCACCTCGACGTGGCCCGCACCCGCCTGCAGCGCGGCGACGGCGACCAGCCCCGCCCCGACGGGGCCGACGCCCTGCGCTACCGCCACGGGGCCCCCGTGGTGGCCCGCAAAAAGAAATTTCTGAGCCGGGGCCGCAAGCAAAAATGAGCGCCAACTTGTTGCGCCGGGGAATGATTGGCCGCGGCCGGTGTTGTAGCCCGCGCCCCGGGGCCAACTGTGGCTCGTTTCTTGGCTCATTCTCACTCAACCAGTAACTTAAACGCCTGCCCATGTCCACTCCCTGGCTCCCCCTGACCGATGCCGCCCAAGTAACCGCCCTGGCCGATGAATCGCGCCAGCACCCGGTCATCGTTTTCAAGCACAGCACGACCTGCTCCATCAGCGCGGCGGCCAAGGCCAAAATTGAGCGCCAGTGGGCCGCCAGCGGCCTCGACGGCGTGCCGATTTACTACCTCGACCTGCTGCGCTTCCGTCCCCTCTCGGCTCAAATCACCGAGCAGTTTGGCGTGGAGCACCAGTCGCCGCAGCTGCTGCTCATCCAGAACGGCGAGGCCACCTTCAACGCCTCGCACATGGGCATCCGGCTGGACGCCGTGAAGGCGGCGGTAGCCGGCTAGTTCGGCCGCGCCCCAACAGCAGCGGGCCCCCGGCGCAACTTGCGCCGGGGGCCCGCTCATTTCTGAAGGAAGCTACCTAAACGGGCCTGCTGGGCCGTTTTCATGCCTTTGCTAAGAAGCTGAGTTAGCTAGAAAGTGTCGTAGATGGGCATGACCACTTTATTAACTCAAACAGCTTCTAGGGGATGGAACGCTACAGCGCGTAGTCGAACACGATGTGCTTGTCCACGTCGGGGTGCAGGCTCAGGGCCACGGGGCAGGTGCGGGCGGTGCGCTCCATCAGGGCCCGGTCGGCGGGGGCGAGGGCGGCGGGCAGCCGCAGCGCCACTTCGATGCGGGCAATGCGGCGCGGCGGCGCGGTGCTCATGTGCTTGGTGGTGGCGTAGGTGCTGCCGGCCAGGTCCACGTGGTGGCGCTCGGCCACGATGCCCATCGTGGTGACGATGCACGAGGCGAGGGCCACGCACACCAGGTCGGTGGGCGAAAAGGCCTCGCCCTTGCCGTGGTTGTCCACGGGGGCGTCGGTTTGGATAACGGTGCCCGAGGCCACGTGGGTGGCTTCGGTGCGGAGCTGGCCCAAATACTGGGCGGTGGCGGTGGGCATTGCGCGTATCTTTACTAGGGGTGGAGCCGGGGGCAGCGCAAAGGTAGCCGAACGGCCGAACCCAACGGGCCGCGCGCGGGTTTCGCAGGCAGCCTACCTTTGTTCCGTCCCGCGCCTAACTTCGTTGCCCATGCCGTCTTTTTGCCGCCTACTGTCCGGCCTGCTGCTGGCCGGGGCCCTGCCCCTGGCCGCCCGGGCCCAAACCCCCGCCGATACCGCGGCCCGCGCCGCGCCGGTGGCGCCCGCCCGCGCCCGGGTGCCGGCCCCGGCCCCGGTGCGTCCACCGGTGGTCACGGCGGCTCCGTCCGACGAGCAGTCGTACCGCAAGGAGTTCGTGTACGGCATCAACTTCAACACCCAGGGCGGCCTCATCGGGGGCCTGTCCATCCGCTCGACGCGGGTAATTGACGACCGGTGGCTGCGGTTCTGGAGCCTGGAGGGCGTATCGCTGAAAAACCAAAAGGAAGAGCGCGTCACCAACAGCGCCACCGGCGGCAGCTTTATCTACCACAAGACCAACTACGCTTTCGCGCTGCGGCCCTCGGTGGGCGTGCAGCGCATCCTGTTCCGCAAAGCCGCCGACGCGGGGGTGCAGGTGAACGCGCTGCTCAGCGCGGGCCCTTCCATTGGGCTGCTGATGCCCTACTACATCAGCTACGACTACACCGCCGCCAACACCGGGCGCTTCGGCAACGGCGACGACATCCGCGACGAGCAGTACGACCCCAGCATCCACGTGCAGGAGGGGGCCATTATTGACCACGCGCCGTTTTTTAGCGGCATCGGCAAGCTGCAGTTCGTGCCCGGGCTGCACCTGCGCGGGGCCCTTAGCTTCGAGTACGGCCGCTACCGCGACGCCGTGGCGGGCATCGAGGCCGGCTTCCTGGTGGAGGCCTACACCAAGCGCCTGCTCGTGCTCAGCCCCGGCACGCTCGGCGACCCGGCGCTCGTCAACAACCGGTTTTTCCCCTCGGTGTACCTCACGCTCTACATCGGCCACCGCTCGTAGGGCAGTAGCCATTAGCTGCTGGCTGTTAGCCGTTAGCTTTTTTTAGAATGAAATTACCCCATCAAGCTAATAGCCAACAGCTAGTAGCCAACAGCTGATATAATGATTGACCTGCCCATCCTCAACCAGCCCGAAACGGCCGCCCCGGCCCGCCCCCGCAAGCCCGACTGGCTGCGCGTGAAGCTGCCCGTGGGCCCCGAGTACGCCGCCGTGCGCAAGCTCGTGGACGAGCACAAGCTGCACACCATCTGCGAGAGCGGCAACTGCCCCAACATGGGCGAGTGCTGGGGCGCGGGCACGGCCACGTTCATGATTTTGGGCAACATCTGCACCCGCTCGTGCTCGTTTTGCGCCGTGGCCACCGGCCGCCCCACCGAGCTCGACCTCGACGAGCCCCGCCGCGTGGCCGAGGCCATTGCCCTGATGAAGGTGAAGCACGCCGTGCTGACCAGCGTGAACCGCGACGAGCTGAAGGACCGCGGCGCCGCCGTGTGGCACGAAACCGTGGTGCTCACCAAGCAGCTCTCGCCCACCACCACCATCGAAACCCTCATCCCCGACGTGAAAGCCAACTGGGCAGCCCTGGAAACCATGATTTCGGGCGGCCAGGAGGTGATTTCGCACAACATGGAAACCGTGGGCAGCCTCTACCGCCTCGTGCGCCCGCAGGGCCGCTACGACCGCAGCCTGGAGCAAATCCGCCGCACGAAGCTGGCCGGCCACCGCACCAAGTCGGGCATCATGCTGGGCCTGGGCGAGCAGCCCGACGAGCTGTACCAAGCCATGGACGACCTCGTAGCCAACGGCCTCGACATCCTCACCCTGGGCCAGTACCTCCAGCCCACCAAGCGCCACCTGGCCGTGGCCGAGTTCATCACCCCCGACCAGTTTGCCCACTACCGCGAGGAAGGCCTGCGCCGGGGCCTGAAATACGTGGAAAGCGGCCCCCTGGTGCGCAGCTCCTACCACGCCGAGCGCCACGTGAACGTGCCGGTTTAGCCAAGCAGCGGATGGCGTTCTTTACCGCGCGGGGCCGCCTGCGGCGGCGGCACTACTTTGGGCGCATCGCGCTGCTGTACGCCGCGGGCATCGGGTGCTACGCGCTGCCCACGCTGCTGCCGCAGATACCAACCATCGAACCCGTGGCCGTGGGAGGTTTGGTGGCCGTGGGCTACCTGCTCATCATTCAAATGTTGCAGCGCCTGCACGACCTGGACCTGCGGGCCTGGTGGGCCCTCACGAGCTTATTGCCCGTGGTGAGCTATGTGCTAGGGGCCGGGCTGCAGCTGGTGCCGGGCACCGTGGGCCCCAACCGCTTCGGGCCCGACCCTAAGCGGCCCGGGCTGCGTCCGGCGGCCCCCGCACCGCCAGCCCTCGGCGAGGACCTTGCCTCAGAAGCTGTTTGAATTAATTTGTGGGGCCCCGCACGCGCGGTAAAGAATCCTCTTGGTGTCTCCTCGCTGCCCGGTTTCGGCCTAACAGCAGACGCCAAGCGGCGTCGCTGAACGCAGCGGGTGCTAACTTAAACAGCTTCTCAGGCCCGTTGTAGGGATTTTTGCCGCAGCTTCCAGTAGCCGGCCCATAGGCCCAGCAGCAGCAGCCACCCGGCGTAGTCGTCGAGCGGCACGGCGGTGGGCGCATCGAGCGGGGTTTCCTGGGCGTCGAGGCTGGCGTTGGCGGCGAGGGTCTGGGCCTGCTTGCGGCGGAGGGCGGCCTTTTGCGCTTCGTTTTCGAGCGCCAGGAAGGAGGTCAGCGGCGTCAGCAATTGGTTTTGGAAGCTGGCCTGGATGAAAGCCAGGCGCTGGGCATCGGCCGCGGCGGGGTGCAGGGCCTGCCACTGGCCGTAGCCGCTCAGCCACAGGCCCGCCAGCCAGCGCGTGGCCGGGCCGGGGCCGGGGCCCAGCGACAGCGCGGCCTGCGGCTGGGCCAGCACCACGGCGGGGCGGCCGTCGTCGGGCAGGTAGGCGCGGGGGCGGGCCGCGGTGGGCCAGGCCCGCACGCCCCGGGCCCCGGCCGCCGCGGCACCCAGCGGCTGGGGCACCAGGGCCCGGTGCAGCGAGCGGGTTTCGGCGCGGCGGCCGGGGCTCAGCACCAGAAATTCGTCGCTTTCCGGGTAGGCCGCCGCCAGCTCGTCGAAGTCGGGGGCCAGTACCGTGGCGGCTACCGCGTCGGTCACCACCACCAGCACCGGGTAGCCGGGGCCCGGGTGCAGCTGGGCGTCGGCCAGCACGCGCTGCACGGCCCCGGTGAGGTAGCAGCCGCCCGCGTTGGGAAACGCGTCGAGCTGCTGTTGCCAGTCGGCCCCGGCCGGCACGGGGTGGGCGTAGGTGTTCACCAGCGTGAAGCGGGGCGGGCCCAGGCCCGGGGCCCCGTTGCGCAGACCCTCGGTCCCGCTGCGCAGAAAATCGGCCACCCGCTGCTCATACGCCGCTTTCAGCCCGCCCTTGCCCGCCGATGCGTCGATGAGGAAATGGTAGTACGGCTGGCGCTGCACCAGCGGCAACCGCTGTTTGGCCGCCGCGCTCAGGTACACCACTGCGCCGCCGGCGGTGGCCACGGGCCCGGCGGGCGCGGGGGCCCCGGCCACGGTGCCCAGCGCCACGGTTTGGCCGTCGATGGCCAGCGCCAGCGGTTCTTTGTGCAGCAGCTGGAAGCCCGTGCGGCGCACGGCGGCCCCCACTACCGGGTACACGCTGAGCCGCAGGCGGCCGGGCCCGGCGTAGGCCAGCAGGCCCGGGTCGCGGCGGTCTTGCTGGTGCAAAATCTGGGCGTACACCCAATCGGCGGCCTTTTGCTCGGCCAGGAGGCCGGACTCGCGGCGGCCGTTGATGTCGAGGTAATAGCCGCCGACCCAGCAGCCGGCCGGCAGCGCAAACGCGGTGCGGTACTCGCCCGGGACCGGGCCCCCGTCGGCGTTGGCTACCTCCAAATCCACCCAGCTCACCCAGGCCTGCTGGCGGGCATCGTAGCGGCTGCGGGCCGTGAGCCGGCGCAACACCGCCGGGGCCGGTGCGGGCCCCGGGCGAGGAAAGACGCTGCCGCCGGGGCCCTCTTCCGCCGCCGCCGTACGCTGCGCGAACACGGCTTCCAGGTGCGCCATCTTACTGTCCGACAAAGTCAGGTTGTCCAGCACCAGCCAGTTGTAATAGGCCGACAGGTAGGGCTGCTGCGAACCCATGAAAAGGTCGCGGGTGCCGGCTTTGTGCTGCCGCACCACGGCCAGCGTGCGGGCCAGCGCGGGCGCGTTGAGGGCGTAGGCCCGGGCGTAGTCGGGCCGGTACACGTAGGCCAGCGCCGCGTGCAGCACCTGGCGGTCGTGCCAGTAGCTGGCCGTGACGAGCAGCGGCAGCAGGGCCGCGCCGCCCGCCAGCGCGGCACGGCCCACCCAGCGGGCAAAACGGGGCCGCAGTGCTTCCAGGTCGTCGCTCAGCACCTGCACGTGCAGCACGAGCAGCACCAGCGGCGCAAGCATCAAAAAGCCCGTGCCGACGGCAATAACCGCCAGCACCGACAACGGCAGAAACGGCAGGAACACCAGGAAAAAATAGAATGTGTAGCCCAACAGGGCGCTGCGCCCCGCCAGCAGGGCCAGCCGCCACCCGGGCCGCTGCGGGTTTGGGCAGCACAGCAGCGCCCCGTTCAGCACCGCCAGGCCGTAGAACCACGGGCTGCAAAAGTTGCCGAAAATCCCCGCCTCGTGTCCCAGGCCTCCCCAAAAGGCTCCCGCGTTTACGGCCAGGCCCAGCACGGGCAGCACGAGCGAAACCACCACTTTCCAAGCAATCCCCAGCGCGGCGTCCGGGCGGTTCAGGCCGATGATGTACGCCCCGCGCACCAGGAAGAAGAGGAAAGCACAGGGCCCCAGCGCCAGCGCGGCCACGAGCAACGCCCCGCTAAGCAGATCTTGGCCCGGCAACATCCCATCCCATCTATCAAAAAAGCGGAGCGAAGACAGCAACAATCCCAGCAGCCACGCGGCCAGGGGCACCGCCGCGGCCAGCCCAAAGCTCGGCAGGGCCCGGTGCGGGCGGTCGGCGGGTGTGGCGTGCACCACCAGCAGCAACAGCGCGTGGGCCAGGGTGGGCATCACAAACGTCCAGGCGTACACCAGAACATCGGTGGGCACCATCCAGCGCGGCACGCTGCGGGGCAGCAGCTCGTCGCCGCAGGCCGTGCAGAGCCACAGAAATGCGCCGCCGGCCACCAGCGCGGCCCCGGCGTACCGGGCCCCGAGTCGCCGCCCGGTGGCCCAGCTCCAGCCCGCATAGCCCAGCGTGAAGCCCGCCAAAACGGCCCAGCCCAGCCCGCACTGCTGCCACCGCAACAGGCTCGCCGGCGGCAGTAGCGACTGGATGACGCCGTACTCCCCGCCGCACAGCAGCGCCAGCAACACAAGCGGGCCGGTGCTGACGACGAGTAGCCACCGGGGGTTTTGCAGGGTACGCATAAGGAAAAATGCCGGTCGCGGATAGAAGGAAAAATTGCCTGCTGCGGCCAGCGACGGCTATCCTGGCAGCATGACAAATGTATTATAAAGAACTTTGAATTTCAAAGTAAATGTGCCCAAATAAGATTTTTTCCCCGTGTTACGAGCAATATTCAACGACCAGCCGCTTCTAAATCGAAGATTTCTTCAAACAAAAAAGGCCCTTTCCAAGTCGGAAAGGGCCTTTCTGGTAATAAGCAGCAACGCGGCCTAGCGGCGCACCTGGTTGTCGGTGGGCGGGTAGGTCTCGAGGATGCCGGTCACGATGCGGGTGGCTTCCTCCTGGGTGATGTTGTTCTGGTTGAGCTGGGCCATGCCCGTGCCGCGCCAAGCCAACTCCTTGCGGCGGGCGTCCACGATGTCGATGATGACCGTGCCGGCTTTGTACTGCGAAACGCCGCCGTAGCCGCGGCCAAAGCCGCCGTAACCGTAGCCGTAGCCACCGTAGGGGTAGCCCCCGTAGTACGGAGACACCTCTTGCTTGTTCTCCACGCGGGCGGTGTAGGCGATGAACACGTCGGGGGCCTGGCCCGGGGCGGCTTCGGTCAGGCCTTTGTTGGCCAGGTCGGCCGATACCGCGGCGCGAATGCGTTGGTCAACGAACGACTCGTAGCCCTTGGCGGGGCCGCCCTGGGTGTCGCCGGATTGGCGGGGGTACCAGGACCAGGTTTTGTAGGCGCGGAAGTTGACGGCGTGGTCAAAATCGTTGGATACGCCCACGTGCGACGTGGTGCAGCCAACGGCCCCCAGCAGCAGGGCCAGGCCCGTGGCTACCAGCGCGGTAGGACGGGTAAGATAACGGGAAATAGGGTTCATGGCGGAATAAAAAGGACGAGAAAATAGCCTGGCGGCTCCGGGGGTACAACGGCGGCCGGCGGTCATTATTTCAACGAAAAACTACCGGTCCGCGTTCCGGCGCAACAAGAATGCTACTGGATAATCCAGCAATCTTTCTATCTTACCGCGCTGTTCTCCTCCTCTCTCATTCCAATGACTCGAATTGCATTGCTCTTATTGGTCGCCGCCGGGCTGGGTTCCTGCACCGCCGCCCGCGACGAACGCCTGCGCACGGCCAACGCCAACCGCACCCCGCAGCCCCACACCACCATCGTGGATTGCCCCGTGTACGACGGCATGACCAAAACCTCGACCGTGCTGGCGCAGTCGCCCACCGGCACCGAGGTACAGGTCACCGACACCATCAACGCCTATTTCGTGAAGGTGCGCCTCGACAAAGACGGCAAAACCACCACCGGCTACATGGACCGCCGCTGCTTCGGCGTGCGGGGCGATAAGTAAGTTAAAAGAGAGTTAAAAGGTAAGAGGCCCGTCCGGTAATTCAGACGGGCCTCTTAATTTTTAACCCCCAACTTTTAACTCCTAATAAGAAGGGCCTTTGTCGGCCTGCACCAGCTCTTCTTCCTGGTCCACGTACTGCTCGATGGGCGTGCAGCTGCAAATCAGGTTGCGGTCGCCGTAGGCCGAGTCGATGCGGCTCACGCTGGGCCAGAACTTGTTGGCGCGCACCGATTCCAGGGGGTACACGGCCTGCTCGCGCGAGTAGGGGCGGGTCCAGTCGTGCACGAGCACGGTGGCGGCGGTGTGCGGGGCGTGCTTGAGCACGTTGTCCTTGGCGTCGGCGCGGCCGGCTTCCACCTCGGCAATCTCCTTGCGGATGGCAATCATGGCGTCGCAGAAGCGGTCCAGCTCGGCCTTGCTCTCGCTTTCGGTGGGCTCCACCATCAGCGTGCCGGCCACGGGGAAGCTCACGGTGGGCGCGTGGAACCCGTAATCCATCAGGCGCTTGGCGATGTCTTCGACCTCGATGCCGGCCTTTTTGAAGTGGCGGCAGTCCAGAATCATCTCGTGGGCGCAGCGGCCGTGGCTGCCGGTGTACAGCACCGGGTAGTGGGCCTCCAGGCGGGCCTTGATGTAGTTGGCGTTCAGGATGGCCAGCTCCGTGGCGCGCTGCAAGCCGTCGCCGCCCATCATCGAAATGTAGGCGTAGCTGATGGGCAAAATGCTGGCCGAGCCCCAGGGCGCCGCCGACACCGCGCCGCTGCTGCGGCCTTCCACCGGCACCACGGCGTGGCCGGGCAGGTAGGGGGCCAGGTCGGCCACCACGCCGATGGGGCCCACGCCGGGGCCCCCGCCGCCGTGCGGGATGCAGAAGGTTTTGTGCAGGTTCAGGTGGCACACGTCGGCGCCGATGATGGCGGGCGAAGTGAGGCCCACCTGGGCGTTCATGTTGGCGCCGTCCATGTACACGCGGCCGCCGTGGGCGTGAATCATCGCGCAGATTTCGATGATGGTTTCCTCGTACACGCCGTGTGTGCTGGGGTAGGTGACCATGAGGGCGGCGAGGCGGTCGGCGTGCTTGTCGGCCTGGGCCCGCAGGTCGGCCAGGTCGATGTTGCCGTCCTCGCTACTTTTCACCACGACGACTTCCATGCCCGCCATCACGGCCGAGGCGGGGTTGGTGCCATGGGCCGAGGACGGGATGAGGGCCACCTTGCGGTGGTGGTCGCCGCGGGCCTCGTGGTAGCCGCGGATGGCCAGCAGGCCGGCGTACTCGCCCTGGGCCCCCGAGTTGGGCTGGAGACTGACGGCGGCAAAGCCGGTGACTTCGCACAGCCAGGCTTGCAGGTCGCTGAAAATCTGCTGGTAGCCCTTGGCTTGCTCCACGGGCGCGAAAGGGTGCAGGCCCCCGATTTCGGCCCAGGTCACCGGAATCATTTCGGCGGTGGCGTTCAGCTTCATCGTGCACGAGCCCAGGGCAATCATGCTGTGGGCCAAGCTCAGGTCCTTGTTTTCGAGCTGCTTCATGTAGCGCAGCAGCTCGTGCTCTGTCTGATGCGTGTTGAAGACCGGGTGGGTGAGGTACTCGCTGGTGCGGGCCAGGCCGGCGGGGGCCAGCAGCTCCACTTCTTCCAGCGGCGCGGGCTTCTCCGTCTCCTTGCCCAGCACCTTGCCGAACACGTCGAGGATGTCGGCCACGTCGTGCAGCTCGGTGTTTTGGTTGAGCGACAGGCCCACCCGCACCTCGCCGAAGTAGCGGAAGTTGAGGCCCCGGGCCTCGGCTTCCTGGCGCACGGCCTGCTGCATCTCGGCGCTTTCCAGGCGCAGGTTCAGGGTGTCGAAGTAGAAGGCGTTGGTTTGTTCCACGCCCAGGGCCCCCAGGCCGGTGGCTAGCGTTTGGGCCAGCGCGTGGGTGTTGATGGCGAACTGCCGCAGGCGCTGGGGCCCGTGGTACACGGCGTACATGCCGGCCAACACGCTCAGCAGCACCTGCGCGGTGCAGATGTTGGAGGTGGCTTTTTCGCGGCGGATGTGCTGCTCGCGGGTTTGCAGGGCCATGCGGTAGGCCTTGTTGCCGGCCGCGTCGATGCTCTGCCCGATCAGGCGGCCGGGGATGACGCGCTTGAACTGGTCGCGGCACGAGAAGAAGCCCGCGTGGGGCCCCCCGTAGCCCATCGGCACGCCGAAGCGCTGCGAGTTGCCCACGCACACGTCGGCGCCCAGCTCGCCGGGCGAGGTGAGCAGCGTGAGGGCCAGCAAGTCGGCCGCCATCACCACGAACACGTTCTCTTTTTGCGCGCTGGCGATGAAGTCTTTGTAGTCGAAAATCTCGCCGTCGGCCGCCGGGTACTGCACCATGGCGCCGAAGAAATCGGGGCCGCTGAGGTCGGCCTCGCGGTGGTCGCCTACGACCAGCTCGATGCCCACCGGCGTGGCGCGGGTGCGCAGCAGGTCGATGGTTTGGGGCAGCACCTGCTCCGAGACGAAGTATTTATAAGCCCCTTTTTTCTTCGTTTGGCTGTGCAGCATGTGCATGGCCTCGGCGGCGGCGGTGCCCTCGTCGAGCAGGCTGGCGTTGGCAATTTCGAGGCCCGTGAGGTCAATCACCATCGTCTGGTAATTGATGAGGGCTTCGAGGCGGCCCTGGGCAATTTCGGCCTGGTAGGGCGTGTAGGCGGTGTACCAGCCGGGGTTTTCGAGGATGTTGCGCTGGATGACCGGCGGCAGCGTGGTGTCGTGGTAGCCCAGGCCGATGTAGCTCTTAAACACCTGGTTCTGGCTGGCAATCTGCTTGAACTTCGCCAAAAAAGCCCGCTCGCTGAGGGCGGCGGGCAAATCCAACGGGCGCGGCAGGCGGATGGCGGGCGGCACGGTTTCGTCGATCAGCTGGGCCACGCTGGCCACCCCGATGGTGCGGAGCATGGCCGCCTGGTCGGCGGCGCCGGGGGCGTTGTGGCGGGCTTCAAAAACATCGGCGGGCTGGGGTTTCAGCGACATCGGCAGGGGTATGAAGTGGGGGTGGCGGGGTGTGAAACCCTACAACAAAGGTACGGTCTAAACGTCCCGGCCGGGGCCCTAATCGGTAGCTTTGTCCAACGTTTCCACTCAGTGCACGGGCCCAGCACGGGGTGGTCCGGCGACTTTTTCAGTCGTCGGGCCACGCTGGCTACTGCCCGGGGCCACTCTAGCTACTGCCCGGGGCCGCTGTTCAATGGTAAGAGTGGTCCGACGACAGAAAAAGTCGCCGGACCACCCCAAACCTCGTTCTCCCTACTCACTTTCCCACCGCTTTATGCTCACCATTGGCCTGCTCCGCGAAGGCAAAACGCCCCCCGACCGCCGCGTGCCCCTCACGCCCAAGAAGTGTGTGGAGGCCCAAAGCACCTTCCCCGGCCTGCAAATTGCGGTGCAGAGCAGCCCGCACCGGAGCTACGCCGACCAGGAGTACCGCGACCTGGGCATAGAGGTGCGCGACGACGTGGCCGGCTGCGACGTGCTGCTGGGCGTGAAGGAGGTGCCCGTGGCCCAACTGCTGCCGCACCAAACGTACCTGTTTTTCTCGCACACCATCAAGGCGCAGCCCGCCAACCAGCCGCTGCTACGCGCGGTGCTGGACCACCACATTAAGCTCATTGACTACGAGCTGATTACCAACGGGCGCGGCGAGCGGGTAGTGGCCTTCGGGCGCTACGCCGGCATCGTGGGGGCCTACAACGGCCTGCTCACCTACGGCCGCAAGCACGGCCTGTTTGCCCTCAAGCCGGCCTACCAGTGCGTGGACATGGACGACATGCAGGAGGAATACTTCAAAGTCAAAGCGCTGCCGCCCATCAAGATAGCCGTGACCGGCACGGGCCGCGTGGCCCAGGGGGCCCTGGAGGTGCTCGACCGCGTGGGCATCCGGCGGGTGAGCGTGTACGACTACCTCTACCACGATTTCCGCGAGCCGGTGTACACCCAGCTGGGCTCGGCCGACTACAACAGCCGCCGCGACGGCCGCGTCTGGGACACGCCCGACTTCCACCGCCACCCGGAGGCCTACGAATCCACGTTCGGCCTGTTCGCGCCCGTCACTGACCTGCTGATTGCCTGCGCGTTCTGGCACCCGGCGGCCCCGCGCCTGTTCGCGCTGGCCGACGTTGGGGGCCCCAACTTCCGCATCAACACCATCGCCGACGTGACCTGCGACGTGAACGGCTCCATCCCCGTCACGCAGCGCAGCAGCACCATTCCCGCCCCGGCCTTCGACTACGACCCCGCCACCGGGGCCCTGGCGCCGCCCTACTCGGGGCCCCAAACCATCACGGTGATGGCCGTGGACAACCTGCCCTGCGAGCTGCCCCGCAATGCCAGCCGCGACTTCGGCCGCCAGCTGCTCGACCACGTGTTCCCCCAGTTTTTCAACGGCGACGCGGGCGGCGTGCTGGCCCGCGCCACCATCGCGCAGGATGGGGAATTGACGGAGCGGTTTGGGTATTTGGCGGGATACGCAGGTGTTTAACTACAGAGGCTTTGGGGCCTTGTGCGAAGACGATTTTTCTGATTATTTCATACAATCAATTAGACGACTACCTATTTCATTTGCGCCGATTAATATAATTCCCCCGCTATAATCATGAAGATTTATGAGCACATGGAGGCCCACTTAGGGCACATTACGCGAGGCTGGGGACCCCCGTCAGGAAATGCTTTTGGGATTGAAGTTTCCTTGTTCGAGAATATCCCAGAAGTAGGAATGAATACTTTCTCTACGCTCGGCCTAAGCAATCATATCCTTGCCATTGGCAACAAGCAAGTACGTCAGGAGCTTCTGTTTGGGGTTTCCAACACCTATCCTATAGATGACGTTGCCTCTTTTTTGATAACATTCGCAGAGGGCATAGCTGTTGGAGGCCGTGGCCTGCTGCGAGGAGAGGTCATAGCGGAAAAGCCGTTAATACAGGATGTGATGACAACCGGTGTATACGCTTCAATACCAGTTTTGTGGCCCGAAGAATTACATGTTTTCGAAGGTTCTTCCCCCAAAACAGTTTTTGTTTGGTTACTGCCGATTTGCAGAGCGGAAATCGAAGTAATTACTGCAAAAGGGTGGAATTATTTTGAGGATTATCTAGAAGATGTGGAAGTCGATTTCTGGGATTTAAATAGACCTTCTCTCTTCTAATTAGGGCCCCTACCGTACTAGGGCCCCTACCGTACCCGGTACAGCCTAATGCCGGCTGGGGGGGCGTGCTGGCCCTCAACGCCAAGCTTTACCTTCGCCGAGCACCCAGAATTTCGATAATGGCCACCATTACCCAGCTTTCGCAGCTCGACCTGAGTGGCTTCTACAATTACGCCGACTACCTGAGCTGGAAGTTTCCGCAGTACGTGGAGCTGGTGGGCGGGCGGGTGCTGCCACCGATGCCGGGGCGCAGCCCGCAGCACCAGCACTACCTGCTCAACCTCATGGTGGCGGTAAATGCGTTCCTGAAAGGACGGCCCGGCGCGATGGTCCAGATTCCATTTGACGTGTGCCCAACGTACCGTCCCGGCCAGGCCGACGACCAGATTTTGACGGTGGTACAGCCCGACTTGATAGTAGTGCACGACCCGGCCAAGCTGGCCGAACGCGGCTGTTTTGGGGCCCCCGACTGGGTGATTGAAATCCTCTCGCCCGGTTTCGTAAATCGCGACATCAAAACCAAGTTCGACCTCTACCAGGAAAGCGGGGTGCGCGAGTACTGGATTGTGTTCCCCGGCATTAACTCGGTGACGACCTACGTGCTCGAAAACGAGCAGTATATCCTGGCGGCCGAGTACGCCGCGCCGGGCCCTATGCCCGTGGCAACCCTGCCCGGCCTGGCCGTGGAGTGGGCCGACGTGTTCGACGATTTCCAGGAGTCTGAACCTCGCCTCTAGTCCACCGGCCGGGTGGCCACGGCAATCTTAGAATCGGCGGTGCCATAGTATAGAAACCAGGTGGACTTGAAACGCGCCAGCCCTTCCAAAAATACCACCTGGTTAACTTGGCCGGTGCGCTCGTAAAGCTTGTCGGGGCGCATGAAGTAGGTGTCGGTGCGCTGGAGCAGCTTGCTGGGGTCGTTCTTGTCGAACAGTGCTTGAGCCGCCGTGTAGATGCCTTCTGGCAGCGACTTGTCGCCGATGGCGGGCACGTTGCGGCTGTTGTAAATCAGGCAGATGCCCTGGTCGGTGAGCATGGCCGGGGGGCCTGATTCCACCAGGTCGCTGTCGAACTTGCCGGCGCGGGTGGGCAGCACCACCTTCAGGTGGGGCAGGGTGAGGGCCTGGGCGCGCAGCGGCACGGGCGGCTGCTCGCCGGGGCCCATTTCCAGCGGTGTCCAGTGGATGAGGTCGTCGGAGGTGGCCAGCCAGATTTGGGCGTCGCCCCAGTACATCCAGTACTTGCCCTTGATTTTGGTGGCCACAATGCGCCCGTCGGGCTCGTACGTGGACACGATGGCGCCCGATTTGCTCCACTTGCCCAGGTACTTGCCGCCGGCGGCCCGGGCGAAGGCGTTGCCGTACTTCGTCCAGTGCCGCAGGTCGGGCGAGGAGGCCACGTGCAGGCGGGCCAGCTTGCCGTCGTAGGCCGTGTAGGTCATGTAGTAGGTGCCGCTGGCATCCTCCACCACCCGCGGGTCCTCGGTGCCGCCGGTTTCGTACGGCTGCTGGGCGTCGTGGGCGGGGTAGAGCACCGGCGCTGGTTCGCGCACGAAGTGGATGCCGTCGGTGCTGCTGGCCAGGCCGATGCGGGAAGCCTTGCCGAAGGTGGTAACCTTGTTTTCGGCCCGGTACAGCATGTACACCTTGCCGCCGCGCACCACCACGGCGGGGTTGAACACGTCCTTTTCTTCCCACAGCACGATCCTCTTCAGTACGGGGTCGGTGAACTTGCCCACCGGGCTGGGGCCCATAATGGGGTTGGCGCTGTCCACTTTCGTGAAGTTCAGCAGGGCCCAGCGGTTGGCCTGGGCCGGCTGGGCGGTGGCCACCGGCGCCGTGGCCACGGTGGCGGCGTTGGGCGTGCCGTTGCAGCCGGCCAGCAACAGCAGCGCGGGGCCCCAGGCGCGGCGGGCGTACTCATCGAAAGAACTCATTCGTTCGCGGGGTTAAAAACGGCGGCGGTACGCCGCTGCAAGTAGCGCATTTCAGAGCCGCCCACCGGGGCCCTACTCTTCGCCCCGCACCCGCTTGTACACCGCAAACTCATAGAACGGACGCAACAGGCGCACCACGTCGAGGGCGTCGGCCAGGGCTTCGTGGGCCACGGTGGTATCCTCAAATTGGGCACGAACCTTGGCAATAGCCATACTGGGCAAGCGGCTGTCCTTGCGCCAGTTGAGGTAGAGCAGGGCGGGGTCGATGGTGGCGGGCTCCGACTTGACGATGGTGCCCCAGCCGGGCAGCTGCTGCAAAAAGAGCAGGTCGAACACGGCCACGTTCTTGCCCGCCAGAATGAAGCGCACCCGGTCCCTGGGGTCGGGCCGGAAGCCCTCGGCCACCAGAAACGCACGCAGCTGCGGCAGCACCTCGGCGGGGGTACAGCGCTCGGCCGGGGGCCCCAGGGCGGGGTCGGCCAGCTCGGCCAGCAGGCGGGCGTTCAGCACCAGGGCCCCGGGCGTGCCCACAATTTCGGGGTGCACCAGCAGCCGGCGGAAGGCGGGTAGCTCCGCCAGCGGGCGCGGGCGCTTGGTGTCTTCCACCACGGCGGCCAGCTCTAATACCTGGTGGCGGGCGGGGTCGGAGCCGCTGGTTTCGAGGTCGAGGGAAACGTAGCGCATAGCAAAAAACGGCGAGGAACAGCAGGCTGGCTAACGGGCCGGGGCCGCCGTATGAACAAAAGAAGCCCCTTTCGCTCGGAAAGGGGCTTCTCGCAAATCTGGTGACTTAGCTAAGCGGGGCTTAGAACGTCTTCTGGAACCAGCCTTTGATGTCGTCGATGGCGTGGCCGGTCTTCTCCTGCAGCTGGCCGAACCACTCGTCCTGCTGGCCTTCCTTATACGTTAGGTCGTCGTCGGTGAGGTTGCCCCACTTCTGCTTGGCCTGGCCTTTGATTTGGTTCCAGTCGCCGCGGGCCTGGTACTCGGTGCTTTTCACGTCGGCCTGGGTGCTGGCGTCGCTGGTTTTGCTGTTGAACCAGCTCTTGATTTCGTCAATCGTGCTGCCGGTTTTCTCTTGCAGCTTGCCGTACCACTCGTCCTGCTTGCCGTTGGCGTAGGTCAGGTCGTCGTCGGTCAGGCCGGCCCATTTCTGTTTGGCTTCGCCTTTGAGCTGGTTCCAGTTGCCCCGGGCTTGCAGCTCGGTGTTGTCGCTAATGTTGTTCTGATTAACGTCCATGACGGGGAATGTTTAAGTTGAAAAAGGAATGATGGGGGTGGGAAAGAAGCACTGTGCACCCTTGTACGGCGGCGTTTGAGGTTGGGTTAAGGCCCGGCGGGGCCAACCCTAAATTTTGTTGTTCCCGCCCGGGGCGGGCCGCGGCTAATTCGCTAGGCTGCCCACCAGCACGGCAAACAGCACCACAAATACGCCCACGCCGGTACCGTAGCCGCCCCAGCTGCGCTGGCGCTTGCGGCGGTTGGCCTGCTCCTGGTAGCCGCGCCGGTAGTCGGGGTCGGCGAGCAGGGCCGGGGTGGGGGGCCGAAGGTTTTCGGCCTTCACCGCCTTGCCGCTGATGATGGCCGGCGCGACGACGCCGAACAGCGGGCCCGCGTAGAGCGTGGCCCCCAGCGTGGCCCAGTACGGGCCGTGGTCGGTGTAGTGGCCCAGGGCGTCGCGCCGGCCGTAGGCCAGCCGCTGCCCGGGCGTGAGGCCCGGCAGCAAATCCGGGGGGCCGTCGGGGGCCGGGGCCCCGGCCGCGGGGTGCAGCAGCTCGCGGGTGCCGTTGGCGTAGCGCACCAGAAACACCTCGGCCACGGGTAGCGTCAGGGTATCGGGGGCGGCCGGGGCGGCGGGCAGGTAGCGCAGCGCGGTGGGCGTGAGCACGAGCACCCGGCCGCGGACTTCCTCGCCGTCGAGGCGCAAAATGGTGTCGAGGCACGGGGCCGCCCCGGGGCGCACCGGGGCCTGGGCGCGGGCGGGCAGCAACGCGCAAAGCGCGGCGGCCAGGAGTAGAAATAAACGCATGGTAGAAAACAATAAACCGTTGATTGTCTTGGTATTGGTATAATGCGCGGCCTTAGCGGTGCCGCGAATTGAAGCCGAACAGCAGGCTGATGCGGGCCCCGCCGTTGCCGGGCACCACGGCCAGGTTCACGGGGAAGTTGAGGCCGCTGCTGGTGCGAAACGACGTGCCCAGCGCCAGCACCACGTTGGCCCCCAGCGGCGTCAGGTTGGGGCCCAGCCCGAACTCGAATCCCTTGGGCCCCCGCACGCCCAGGATGCCGCTCACGCTCGGCACGAACTTGCCCTGCTCCAGGCCGCCCACCAGGGGCACGAACTCGGCCAGGCCGCTCACGCCGTTGGGCAGCCGGAACAGGCGCGTTTCAAACTGCCACCCGAACTGCGTGAGAAACGGGTTGAGGTTGCCGTAGCCCGCCTCCTGGCGGCCCCGGTTCAGGGGCCCGTCGGTGAGCACGGTGAAGCCCAGGCGCGGCCCGCTGAGGTGGATTTCCTCGTCGGGCAGCACCACGTCGCCGGGCACCACGGGGCCGGGCGGCACCGCCGCGGCGGTCGGGGCCGGGGTGGGGGACACCCGGGGCACGGCCGGGTACAGGACCGGGGTGGGGGCCGCCCCGAACACGTCCTTCGCGCCGTTGGCGTAGCGAATCATGAACACTTCGCTCTTATACACGCTGATGAGCGGGCCGTCGGGGTTGTCGGTGCGGCGATACTTCACCTCCAGCGGGGTGATTTCTAGCACCTTTACCGCCAGCTTGTCGCCGTTGCGCTTGGTGAGCAGGTCTTGGGCGTGGGCGCGGCCGGCGGCCAGCAGGGCGAGGGCCAAAATGAGTAAGCGGGGGGCCATGGCAAATGGGGTTTTGGTGAAGGGGTGGCCCAAAGGTGCGGGTACCCATTCGGCCCGTGCTAATCAAAAAACGGGATAGTCCGACCCTGGAAAATACCTGTTTAGATAAAATTATGCTTGATAGCCAAGGAGATAATTAAATAATATGGGACATTGTTATTTCCTGCTAACTTGCTCAGGCGTTGCCAGAACGGCCCCGCTTCTGCCCCGATGGACGACCTGCGCACCACCCTGCTCACCCTTGGCCCCGACGACCGGCGCGACTTCGACGTGTTTTTGCTGCGGCAGCGCCGCAAAACCGTGGGCCGGCTCGACTCGCAGCTCTTCGCGCTGCTCACCCAGCCCGGGGCCCTGACGCCGGCCCAGCTCATCGCCCGGCTCTACCCCGCCCGGGCCAACGCCGTGGCCTACTACGCCCTGCGCAAGCGCCTGCTGCGCCACCTCACCGATTTTTTGCTGCTGCGCCAGCGCCAGCTCGACACCACGGCCGCCGCCTCGGTGCGCGGGCAGCTCACCCTGGCCCAGTACCTGTTCGAGGCCGGCATCCCGCGCCTGGCCTGGAGCGTGCTGGCCAAGGCCGAAAAAGTGGCCCGCGCCAACGAGCAGTACGAGCCGCTCAACGCCGTGTACAACCTCCAGATTCAGCACGCCGACGCGGCCCACGCCCCCGACCTGGCCGCCGTCATCGCCCGCCGCCACGCCAACAAAAAGGCCGCCGACGAGGAGGAGCGGGCCAACATCGCCGACAGCCTGCTGCGCCTGCGCCTGCGCGAAGCCCGGGTGCGGGGCCGGGCGGCGGCCTCGTTCGACGCCATCATGCACGAAATCCTGGCCGAGTACGACTTGCAGGAAGCCTTCGCCCGCTCGCCCTCGCTGCTGTGCCGGCTCATGTCCATTGCCCGCAGCGCCATGCTGGTGCGGCGCGACTTTGCCACCTTCGCGCCCTTCATCGAGCGCTGCTACCAGCTGATGGCCCGCCGCCACGGCTTCGCGCCCGCCCAGCGCGGCTACCAGCTCCGGCTGCTCTACATGCTGGCCCACGCCCTGTACCGCTCGCGGCAATTTGCCGCGTCGGTGGCCTACCTCGAGCAGGGGCGGGCCCTGCTGGCGGCGGGCCCCAGCCGGCAGCACGGCGAGTTCGGGCCCCGCTTCACGATGCTGCTGGCGGCCAACTACGCCTTCCTGCACCGCAACGCCGACAGCATCGGGCTGCTGGAAAATACCCTGCGGGCCGCCCCGCCGCTGCCCGTGCCCGACGACCTCACGGCCCGCCTGCAGCTCACCTTCCACTACTTCGCCGAGGGGGCGTTTGCCAAGGCCAACCACGCGCTGATGGGCATCGCCCGCACCGACCACTGGCTCGAACAGCACCTGGGCCTGGAGTGGCTGCTGAACCGCAACCTCGGCGAGATGCTCATCCAACTCGAGCTGGGCAACACCGACCTGGCCCAGAACCGCCTCCAGGCCATCGAGCGCACGCTGCGCGAGCAGTTCCCGGCCACCTACGCCCCCGAGCCCGAACCTGTGCCCGAGCCCGAAGAAGCAGCCGTTGAAAGCGTCGCGCCCAGCGGCGACGGCGCGGCAGAAACCGCCGATGCCGCCGCGGCCACTGCCCCCGCACCGCCGGCCGTGGAGCTAACCCCCGCCGGGGGGCCCTACCGCTACGTGCTGGGCTACCTGGCCCTGGTGCGCAAAATTCTCGACGACCCGCTCGCCGCCCGCCGCCCCGAATTTGCCGAAAAAGTGGCCCAGCTGCCCGATTTCGTGCCCCTGCAACGCGAAGACCTGCAAGCCCGCAGCTTCTACGCCTGGCTGCACGCCCGCATGCTGGGCCGTCCTTACTACGAAGTGCTGCTGGAAATAGCCGCCGGCTAGGGCCCTGGCTCCAAACCCAAAAAAAGCCCGAACCCTGTGAGGGGGTTCGGGCTTCGGGGCAGCGCTAATACTTAGGCTTGTCAACTATAGGCCAATAGGTTAGCTAAAAAATATAAACTTTGCGCTGTATCTGAGCGCAGCCCGAGCATTTCTTCGGCTGCGCCGAACGGCTCTGACGCGCAGCTGACAACGCGCGCGGCTACTTAGTTCTTCATGCCTTGTTTGAGGTTGGCTTTGGTTTCGGCGGCCGACTTGGCAGCGGCGTCGCCCAGGGCGTCCATGCGGTGGCCGGCTTTGTCGGCGGCCGCCTTGGCGTTGGCTTTAGCTTCGGCGGCTTGGGCGTCCATCTTGGCTCCGGCGGCGTCCATTTTTGCGCCCATTTTATCCCCAGCGGCGTCCATCTTAGCTCCGGCCTCGTCCATCTTGGCGTCCATCTTGGCCCCGGCGGCGTCCATTTTGGCTCCGGCTTCGGCTCCGGCCGCGTTCATTTTCGCCCCGGCCTCGTCCATTTTTGCCCCGGCCTGGTCGGCGGCGGCGTTTGCGTCGGCCGAAGGCTCCACGGTGGTGGTTTTGGTCGTCGTGGTGCCGTCGGCCGTTTGCTCGGTAGCTTTTTCGGTGTTGCTGGTGCAGGCAGTGGCGGCCAGGGCTACGGCGGCGGCGGCAACGAGGGTTTTGAAGGAAATTTGCATGACTGGGAATTTAAGAAGTGAAGGGAGAATACGACCGTTAATGGGCCGCGGGGCCAAAAGGTAACCCGGCCGCGGGCGGGCGATAGGGCGGGGGTTTCAACTTTTTCGGCGGCGGGCAAGTATAGCCCGGGTACCTTTTCCAAACCGCCTACTCATGGATTCCACCGCCGCCACCCCGTCCAACGCCGCTCAGCCCGCCGTGCCCCTCACCGTGAGCGACCAGCAAACCAGCGCCTTGCTCGACGACACCCTCGCCTTGCTCGGCCACGGCCTGCCCGACAAGGCCGCCGGCCAGGGCACCGCCGAAATTGAGCGCTGGGCCGCCGTGCTGGCCGCCTCCGACCGCCCCGGCCTGGCCAAAATTACCCAGGAGTTGAGTCAACTCGGCGAGCTGCTGGCCAGCCCCCAGGCCGCCGCCCACGAAGTCGCCGAGTTGCTGGCCAGCCTCAGTGCCGAAACCATCAAGGTGGCCGAAACGGCCCCCGGCGACTATTCCGGCCCCCTCGGCAACCTGGGCACGCTGCTGCGCAAAGCCGCCAACTCGCTGTCGCGCTAATCTTCTGGTTGCTGGTCATCGGTTGTGAGCTGTCGTAAAATGGCCCGATTACTGGCAACGAACAACTGGAAATGAACAACTCAAAACGCGGGGCGCGACCTTTGCCGCTGGTTGCGGCAAGGGCCGCGCCCCTTATTTATGCCCGTCTTAACCCCCGCCGACCTCACGCCCTACGACCCGTTTGAGGGCATGCGCTTCGGTCCCGCCACCTGTTTTCTCAGCGGCCAGCCCGTGGGGCCCGCCGACACCGTGCCCGTGTTTGCCGACTGGCTGCAAGCCCGCTACGGGCTGGCCGACCGGCCCATCCAGCTGCTCGACCAAAGCACTGTGGCCTTCCGCGACCTGCGCCTGCCCGCCAGCCCCGCCGTGCGCCAACGCCTTGATGCGCTGGAGGCTACTGTGGCCGCGGCGGCCGCGCAGGGCCCCGGGGCCCTGCGGGCCCTCGGCGACGACACGCTATTTCTGTGGCTGGGCAAGATGTTCTACGGCATCTTCATCACCGAGCTGCTCAACGAGTTCGAGCCGCTCATCAAGTCCCGCTACCCGCTGGCCGAAAACGCGGCGCTGCTGCGCAAGTTTCAGGTGTTTTTCCAGCTCTTGCAGGGGCTGCGGGTGCCCACCGAATACGCCGACTTCGTGCCCGCTTCGGTGTTTGTGCTGGAAGTGGACCCGGCCGAAGACGTGGTGCCGTTCGAGTACGACGACGACCTCAATACCCTGGTGTTCAGCATAAAGCTGGACCGGGCCGTGCTGGTGGCCTGCCTCGCCGACATCGGCCTGATTGGCCAGGCCATGCGCCAGGTGTACGCCGACGCCCAGCGCCCGCTGCACCCGGTGCAGGTGGCCGAGTTCAAGGCGCGGGTGTACTACGGGGCCCACCTGCTGCACATGGTGCCCGACCTCTACCCGCGCCACCCGCGCCCCGGCGACACGCATTTGGTGTTCGACGCCCTGATTGACGACGTGGGCGCGGCCATCTTCAACCCCTGGGAAAACGCCGCCTACGCCCAGGCCCTGGCCGAAATGTGGCACCGCTGGGGCATCACGCCCGCCGAAATTGCCCGCGACCCCGCCCAGCCGCTGAGCCTGCTCTACACCGCCGACGGGGCCCCCCGGCAGCTGCCGCGCTGGCCCGCGCCCGCCGGTAGCTAGTTGAAGGCCAGCGCAAACCATTTCCAAACATTTTAGGCAACCAGCGCGGCCCGTGGCCGTTTTGTTGATAGCTTGCCAGTGCGAACCCTTCGGTTTTGCGATAACACTTCGCGCATAGCGCTGATTGACAAGTTTATTTGTAAATCCGTTTGTGGGTTTGCGCCTTGCTGCCAGCGCTTTTAATTTTGCGCCTCCCAACCCAGCACCCTCGCTCATGGACGCTTACTCCTATATTGCCAACGCCGATGCGGTAGCCATCGAAACCTTGTACCGCTCGTACCAGCAGGATCCCGAATCGGTGGACTTTGGCTGGCGCAAGTTCTTCGAGGGGTTCGATTTTTCGCAGCAGTTCCCGCCGGAGGGGGCCCCCGCCGCCCCCGGCAGCAACGGCAACGGCGCGGCCTACGCTCCAGCGGCCCCCGTGGCTGCCCCCGCCGCGCCCGGGCTGCCCCAGGCCGACGACTATGGTGTACTGAACACCGCTGCCTCGACCAACAATGCCCCGGACAGCCTGGCCACCGGCGACGACGCGCCCGGCGACAAGGAAACGGCCGTGCGCAACCTCATCCACGCCTACCGCAGCCGGGGCCACCTGCGGGCCAAAACCAACCCCGTGCGCGAGCGCAAGGACCGCCACGCCCGCCTCGACCTGCCCGATTTTGGCCTGAGCGACGCCGACCTGGACACGGCGTTCCGCAACGGCGAAACCTTGGGCCTGGGCCCCAAGGCCACGCTGCGCGACATCGTGGCGGCGCTGGAAAAGATTTACACCGGCACGGTGGGCTTCGAGTACATGTACATCCGCGACCCGCAGATTCTCGACTGGTTCCGCGAGAAGGTGGAGCGCGAGGCCCTGGCCTTCAACCCCGGCGTGGAGTACAAGAAGCGTATCCTGAAGAAGTTGAACGAGGCGGTGGTGTTCGAGAACTTCCTGCACACCAAGTTCTTGGGGCAGAAGCGGTTTTCGCTTGAGGGCGGCGAGACGACCATTCCGGCCCTGGACGCCATCATCGGCAAAGGGGCCGATTTGGGGGTGCAGGAAGTGATGATTGGCATGGCCCACCGCGGCCGCCTGAACGTGCTGGCCAACATCATGGGCAAAACCTACGAGCAGATTTTCTCGGAGTTTGAGGGCACCGCCGTGCCCGACCTCACGATGGGCGACGGCGACGTGAAGTACCACATGGGCTACTCGTCGGAGGTGAAAACGGCCAACGGCAAGAAAGTCAACCTCAAGCTGGCCCCCAACCCCTCGCACCTGGAGGCGGTGAACCCGGTGGTGGAAGGCTTCGTGCGGGCCAAAATCGAGCACCAGTACGCCGGCGACTACCACAAAATCCTGCCCATCCTCATCCACGGCGACGCGGCCCTGGCCGGCCAGGGCATCGGCTACGAGCTGACCCAGATGTCGCTGCTGGAAGGCTACAAAACCGGCGGCACGGTGCACTTCGTCATCAACAACCAGGTGGGCTTTACTACTGATTTTGAGGACGCCCGCTCGTCCATTTACTGCACCGACCTGGCCAAGATGATCGACGCGCCGGTGGTGCACGTGAACGGCGACGACCCCGAAGCCGTGGTGTTCGCCGCGCAGCTGGCCGTCGAGTACCGCCAGCAGTTCCACGCCGACATCTTCATCGACATGGTGTGCTACCGCCGCCACGGCCACAACGAGTCCGACGAGCCCAAGTTTACCCAGCCCACGCTCTACAACCTCATCTCGAAGCACCAGAACCCGCGCGAGGTGTACAACGCCACGCTGGTGCAGCGCGGCGACGTGGACGCCGCCCTGGCCAGCCAGATGGACAAGGAGTTCCGCGATACCCTCCAGGCCCGCCTCGACATGGTGAAGCAGAAGCCCCTGCCCTACAAGTACCAGGCCCTGGAAAACGAGTGGCGCAGCCTGCGCCGCAGCACGCCCGACGACTTCCACCAGTCGCCCGAAACCGGCATCCCGGCCGAAACCGTGGAACGCGTGGCCAAGGCCCTGACCACCATCCCCGACGGCTTCAAGCCCATCAAGCAGATTGACAACCTGCTGAAGGAGCGCCGCAAGATGTTTTACGAAACCCGCGTGCTGAACTGGGCCGCCGGCGAGCTGCTGGCCTACGGCTCGCTGCTGGCCGAAAACCACATCGTGCGCGTGAGCGGCCAGGACGTGCAGCGCGGCACGTTCTCGCACCGCCACGCCGTGCTGCACGACGCCGAAACGAGCGCCCCGTACAACTCGCTCAACCACCTGGAAGGTGAGCACCAGCAGCTGAGCATCTTCAACTCGCTGCTGAGCGAGTACGCGGTGCTGGGCTTTGAATTTGGCTACGGCATGGCCAACCCCACGGCCCTGGTGGTCTGGGAGGCCCAGTTCGGCGACTTCGCCAACGGGGCCCAGACGATGATTGACCAGTTTGTGGTGAGCAGCGAGAGCAAGTGGCAACGCATGAACGGCCTGGTGATGCTGCTGCCCCACGGCTACGAGGGCCAGGGCCCCGAGCACTCCAACGCCCGCCCCGAGCGCTTCCTCCAGCTGGCCGCCGAAAACAACATCGTGGTGGCCAACCTGACCACGCCGGCCAACTTCTTCCACGCCCTGCGCCGGCAGCTGACGTGGAGCTTCCGCAAGCCGCTGGTGGTGATGTCGCCCAAAAGCATGCTGCGCCACCCGCTGTGCGTGTCGCCGGTGGAGGAGTTCATCAGCGGCCGGTTCCGCGAGGTGCTGGGCGACGACTTTGCCGACGCTAAAAAGGTGAAGCGCGTGCTGCTGTGCTCGGGCAAGGTGTACTACGACCTGCTGGACGAGCAGCGCACCGCCGACCGCCGCGACGTGGCCATTGTGCGCCTGGAGCAGCTGCACCCCTTCCCGCAGCAGCAGTTGCAGGCCGAGCTGGCCAAGTACCCCAAGGCCAAGCCGTACTGGGTGCAAGAAGAGCCCGAAAACATGGGCTATTGGAACTACCTGCTGCGCTTCATGCGCCGCGAGCTGGAAGACGTGGTGGCCCGCAAGCCCTCGGCCTCGCCGGCCACCGGCTACAACAAAATCCACGTAAAGGAGCAAAAAGACCTGGTGGCCCGCGCCTTCGACAAGCCCCAAAACGACGTGGCCGCCGCCAACATCAAGGAAACCGTCGAAATCGCCAAGAAGCAAGACTAGCGGGGAGCAACTGGGGCCCCCGGGCCGCCGCTTCCCATTTTTCCATCCCAAGCCGCCCGCCGATGATAACCGAAGCGCAAATCCAGGCCGTGGTGGCCCGCATCGTGGCGGGCTATGCGCCCGACCGGATTATTCTGTTCGGTTCCTACGCCTACGGTACGCCCACCGACGACTCGGACCTGGACTTGCTGATTATTAAGCAAAATGCTGAAGCCAAGCGTACCGAGCGTGCCGTGGCCGTCTGGCGGCATTTGTGGGATGCCAGCTTGCCAGCAATGGATATTTTGGTTCGGACCCCAGCCGAAATGACTGAGGCGGCCGACGTGGCCTATTCGGTAGAAAATACGGCGCTACAACAAGGACGACTTTTGTATGCAGCCTAAATCAGCCGACCAAACCCGCGTGGAAGTGCTGTTGCGAGCCGCTGACCGCGACACGGAAACTGCCGAAACATTGGTCAGATATTCGCCCCACCTCTACGAAAGCGTAGGATTCAGCTGCCAGCAATTGGTCGAAAAGTACGCGAAAGCAGTGCTAGTCGCCAACGGCCTACCCGCGCCATTCATCCATGTTCTGGTTAAGCTGCTGGTGCCCTTAGTGCAAGCCTCCATCATCACCCTTGGCGGAGCAGAAATGGACTCAGCGGCTATTTTGCAAAGTTTTGCGGTGGAATGGCGCTACGAAACCGACGATGCACCCAGCTACACCTCTACTGAACTGCTCGTCATGGCGCACCGTTTTCGCGACAAGCTCCGGCCGCTGGCCGTGGCTTTTTTACCTTAATTATTCTTCACGTTTTTGCGCCTAGCTTCCCATGCCCACCGAAATCAAAATTCCCGCCGTTGGTGAGTCCATCACGGAAGTAACCATTGCCAAATGGCTGAAAAAAGACGGCGAGGCCGTGCGGCGCGACGAAGTAATTGCCGAGCTGGAGTCCGACAAAGCCACGTTTGAGCTGCCCGCCGAAGCCGACGGCGTGCTAAAGATTCGGGTGGCCGAGGGCGAAACCATCGGCATCGGCACCGTGATTGCCGACCTCGACGGCGACGGTAGCGGCGCGGCTCCGGCTGCGCCCACTGCGGGTGCGTCCCCGGCAGCCTCCGCCGCGGCTCCTGCCCCAGTCCCGGCTCCGGCGGCCGACCCGCTGGCCAAAGGCGAAGAAAACCCCCGGGCCAGCGACCAGGCCGGTTACGGCGGGACCCCCGCCGACCGGCCCGGGGGGAGCCCTGCATCCCCGGCCCCGGCGGTGGCAACTGCTGGCGGCGGCACGATTGAAATGACCATTCCCGCCGTGGGCGAGTCCATCACCGAGGTGACCATTGCCAAGTGGCTGAAGCCGGACGGTGCCGCCGTGAAGCGCGACGAAGTCATTGCCGAGCTGGAATCGGACAAGGCCACGTTTGAGCTGCCCGCCGACGCGGAAGGCATTCTGCGCCACGCCGCTCAGGAAGGCGAAACCATCGGCATCGGGGCCCTCATTGCCCGCATCGAAAGCGGCGGCGGAGTCGCGGCGGGCGCGGCGGCTCCGGCCGCGGCGGCCGCGCCCGCCGCCGCCGTGCCGCTGGCCCAGGCCCCCGCCCCGCCCGCGGCCGCCACGGCTACCGCCGCCACTTACGCCACGGGCGTGCCCTCGCCGGCCGCCGGCAAAATCCTGGATGAAAAGGGCGTAGCCGCGGCCGACGTGGCGGGCTCGGGCCGCGACGGCCGCATCACCAAGGAGGACGCGCAGAACGCCCAGGCCAGGCCCGCCGCCCCCGCGCCGGCAGTAGCCTCGGCCCCCGTGGCCGCCCCGGCTGCCCCAGCGGCGCTGGCCCCGGCTGGCGGCCGCGGCCAGCGCCGCGAGCGGATGAGCAACCTGCGCAAAACAGTGGCCCGCCGCTTGGTGGCCGTGAAGAACGAAACGGCCATGCTCACCACCTTCAACGAGGTGAATATGCAGCCCATCATGGACTTGCGCACCAAATTCAAGGACAAGTTCAAGGAGAAGAACGGCGTGGGCCTGGGCTTTATGTCGTTCTTCACCAAGGCCGTGTGCGTGGCCCTGAAGGAGTGGCCGTCGGTGAACGCGCAGATTGACGGGACCGACATCGTGTTCAACGACTTCTGCGACATCAGCATCGCCGTGTCGGCCCCCAAGGGCCTGGTGGTGCCGGTGATTCGCAATGCCGAACAGCTTTCGTTCGACGGCATCGAAAAGGAAGTAGTGCGCCTGGCCGGCCTGGCCCGCGACAACAAGCTCACCATCGAGCAGATGACGGGCGGCACGTTCACCCTCACCAACGGCGGCATTTTCGGCTCCATGCTGAGCACGCCGATTATTAATGCGCCGCAGTCGGCCATCCTCGGGATGCACAACATCATCCAGCGCCCGGTGGCCGAGAACGGGCAGGTCGTAATTCGCCCCATGATGTACCTGGCCCTGAGCTACGACCACCGCATCATCGACGGCCGCGAATCCGTCAGCTTCCTGGTGCGGGTGAAGGAGCTGCTCGAAGACCCCACGCGCCTGCTGCTGGGCGTGTAAGGCGGTAAAAAAACCTGGCCTTTGAGCAGTGTTTTTCGTTAAGGCCAGGAGCCGGGCGCACGTGCCCGGCTCCTGGCCTTTTCCATTTTATGAAAGATAAAAAAATCAAAGCCGAACGAGCAAAGTTGCGCAAAAACCCCGGGCCGCCGAAGCCCGCCAATACTTCCCGCTTCTGGCCCGTGCTGGGCCTGGCGGCCTTCACCGGCATGCGCACCACCAGCGGCCCTACCTTTTTGAGCCACTACCTGAGCGGCCAGGCCCGCCCCAAGGGCTTGGCCCAATCGCCCCTGCGCTTCCTGCAAAACGCCACCGTGGCCAGCACCCTCAAAGGGCTGTTGGCCCTGGAACTGGTGGGCGACAAAAACCCGAAAGGCGGCAACCGCACCGAGCCCCAGCAAGTAGGGGCCCGGGCGGCCTCGGGGGCCCTTGTGGGCGCTGCGCTCTACAAGGCGCGGGGCGGCAGCGCGGGGGGCGGGGCCCTGGTGGGGGCCCTGGCGGCCGTTGCCGCCACGTTCGCCAGCTTCTGGCTGCGCAAAACCATCAGTGAGCGCACCGGGACGCATACTTCCATCGTGGGCTTAGGCGAGGACGCGCTGGTAGTGGCCGGGGGCATAGCCTGGGTAAAAACGCAAGCGGCGAGGTAAAATATTTATTGAAAAAATATTATTTAAACAGAATACTCAACTTGCAATAAGCAAGTTGAGTATTCTGTTTTTAGACGGTTAAAGCGGTAAAATAGAGTGTTGAATGGCTAATTTTACTGGTTAAATAAATTTTGCGCTACTGCTATTTTATAAATCCGTAGATTTGTTATGTCATATTTTATTCAAGTGCCGAATGAGTCGCTTCCAAAGCCCCATGTGCTCGGATTGCCCCCGCCGCAAGGGGCCGTTGATGGGGTGTTGCCAGCTGGAAGAACTCGGTAGGATTGCCGGCAACAAGGTGGCGCACGCGTACCAGAAGGGGCAAGTCATTTTCAGCGAGGGCAGCGCCACGCTGGGCATGCACTGCGTGCACCACGGCCGCATCAAGGTGACGCGGGCCGGCGGCGACGGCAAAGAGCAGATTGTGGGCCTGGTGAAGGGCGGCGACAGCATGGGCATCCGCTCGCTGCTGACCGAAGCCCGTTACTCGACGTCGGCCGTGGCCCTCGACGACTGCGTGGTGTGCGTGGTGCCGCGCACCGATTTTTTGCAGCTGGTGCAGTCCAACCTCCAGTTCTCGGTGGCGCTGATGCAGCAGCTGGCCCAAAGCCTGGGCGAGGCCGAGCAGCGGATGCTGCAACTGGCCTACAAGCCGGTGCGCGAACGGCTGGCCGAAGCGCTGCTGCTTTTGCAGCGCACGTTTGGGCAGGAGGACGGGGCCGAGCCGTTCAGCATCCTTTTCTCGCGCGACGACTTGGCCGCCCTCGTGGGCACAGCCAAAGAAACGGCCACCCGCCTGCTGTCAGAGCTGCGCGAAGACGGCACCATCGACACGCGCGGCAGCCGCATCACCCTGCTGGCCCCCGAGCGCCTGGCGCGCATTTCCAGCCAGTACGACTAACGGCGGGCCGGGCGCGGCGGCCCCCCGTGCTTCGCATGGCAGCGGCGCGGGCCCGGCTGGGCATACCGTCCGCCACGGGCCTTCCGCCAAAATCCGTGACGGAGCGCCCAGCACCCGGGGGAGCGCGGCCATCAACCCACCGGTAAAACGGATTAATACTATTTGGGCAACACGATTTTGCGCAGGCATGATATTGCTTTAATCATACTTTTGCCATGCAAATACGGCATTGCGGGGGTTAATCATTTTTGAAAGTGACGGATATCATTTTTAGATAATCCCAGGGAGCGAGATATTTGTAACACCAAAAAGGGGGTGAAAATACCGGTTGAAGGAGGTATTAAAGACGTTGAATGATTGGGATAGACGGATGAAATTTTTTAGACCATTCTATAAAAATTCAAATTTTTCTAGTATGTTTGTCAGGCACTCTGCTATAAGTGCTAATTAGAACCAGCTAGGCGTCTTTCTATCACTAACCCTTTAACATTAATAAAATATAAAAATATCCTCATTAGAAGTCTCGTCAAAAAACCAGGTTCGTTTACCTAAATGAACAATGGGTTGGTCAGCGGCTGAAACCTCCGTATCACGTCATATTTATTCGTTTCCTTTTTTCAATACCCGTATTCCCAATGGCTTACTCTGCTAATTCCCCCGCCGGCCAGGCCGTGCAAAATATCCTCGCCGACTTGCCGCAGCTGATGGCGGTGGCCATCGTGGACGTGACCTCGGGCATGAGCCTGGCCTCGCACTCGAACTCGCCGGCCATCAACCCCGACACGGCGGCCGCCTACAACACGGAGGTCGTCAAGCAAAAGCAAAAGGCGATGGCCGCCCTCAAGCTCCAGGGCGAGACGATCGAGGACATCCTCATCACGCTCACCAACCAGCTGCACCTGATCAAGCTCAGCACCAGCGGCACCAAGTTCATCTACCTCGTCGTCAACATGCGCGACACCAACCTGGCCATCGCCCGCGAAGTCCTCCGCGCCAACGTGGAGCACATCAACAGCTAAAGCGGCCGTCGCAACGGGCCGCTGGCCACGCCTCGTGCGGTGGTGGCCAGCGGCCCCGGCGGCCGCGCCGGTTTGCAGGCCATGAAAATCCCGTTTTTTCAACAGTTGCAAAACTGGGCCGGTCAACCCGTGCGGCAGCTGGTGGTGGCCGCCGCGGGCCCGGCCCGCGCCGGCATCGAGCGCGTGCTGCGCCGGGTGCTGGCCGAGTTGCCCGAGCTGCTGGCCACCGCCGTGGTGGACGTGGCCACGGGGCAGGTGCTGGCCGGCTACGCCGCCAGCCGCGAATTCCGCCCCGGCGCGGTGGCGGGCCCCAACGCCGAGGTGGTGCGCCAGCTGCACGCGCTGCTGGGGGCCCTGCCCGAACAGCAGGAACAGCTGGAAGAAGTAATGGTAACGCTGCGCTCGCAGGTGCACTTGCTGCGGTTGCTGCCTCAGAACCGACAGTTTTTGTACCTGGCCGTGGATTGCCGGGATACCAACCTGGCCATTGCCCGGGAAGTGATGCGCAGCAGCCTGGAGCGGTTCGAAACGTTAATTGGCTAACCCTTCATTTGCTATTTATCGCCTTTTTTGTTTCACCTCTCACCCTTTTTCCTTTTGCTCCTATGAACTTAACTGCTACTCCCTTCGACGCCCAGACCGGCGAATTGCTGCCGGTGTACCGGGACGCTTACTTGCGCGGCGACCTGGCCCGCTCGTCGGCCCGGGCCGTGGAAAAATACCTGAGCCAGGACGGCGACCGGGCCCACGCCACCCTCACCCGCTGGCACCAGCTGGGGGCCGGCTCCGACGCCACCGCTACCCCGACCTGGGTGCAGAAGCAGCTGCAGTTTGTGCGGGCCCAGCCGGTGCGCTTCCGCCACCGGGCCCTGGCCCTGGTGGCCGTGGGGGCCCTGGCCGCGGGGGCGTCGATGGCCGGCACCCGCCTGCCCGTGCACCAGCTGCGCCTGGCCGCCGCCCACGACCTGCTGGCCGCGGCCCCCGCCGCCGTCCTTTCCCTCGAAGCCGCCGACCTGGCCGCCGCCCGCACCGTGCTGGTGCACGGCCGCATCCTGGACGAAGCCGGCCAGCCGCTGGTGGGGGCCACCGTGCTCCGCAAAGGCACCCACTTCGGGGCCAGCACCAACGCCACCGGCGACTACCTGCTGCCCGTGCCGGCGGGGGCGGCCACCACGCTGCAATACGGCTACGCCGGCTACGCCGAGCAAGACGTGGCCGTGCGCGGCAACGCCCCGGTGGCCGTAACGCTCCAGCCCAATGCCCCGGCCCCCAAGCGCCGGCACTGGCTGTTCTTTTAAATCAGGCGGGCAATTGCTCGAAAATAAACAGGTTATCAGTTGCTCGTTGGGGGCCGTCCGTCAGATTTTTGGCGGCCGGTCCCCAACGAGCAACTGATAATTTAACCGGCCCCCCGGCTGCCCCGCGTGAAAGCCAGGACCTACCGCAAATTAGTCGAGAAGAAAAACCAGGAACTCGCCCTCGCGTCCGCGGCGGCGGTGCCGGCCGGCCCCCACCCGGCCGCGGCGGGGGCCGTGCAAAATATCCTCGCCGACTTGCCGCAGCTGATGGCGGTGGCCATCGTGGACGTGACCTCGGGCATGAGCCTGGCCTCGCACTCGAACTCGCCGGCCATCAACCCCGACACGGCGGCCGCCTACAACACGGAGGTCGTCAAGCAAAAGCAAAAGGCGATGGCCGCCCTCAAGCTCCAGGGCGAGACGATCGAGGACATCCTCATCACGCTCACCAACCAGCTGCACCTGATCAAGCTCAGCACCAGCGGCACCAAGTTCATCTACCTCGTCGTCAACATGCGCGACACCAACCTGGCCATCGCCCGCGAAGTCCTCCGCGCCAACGCCAGCGGCTTGGACTGACGACCGGCGGCATCTTGAGAAGCTCATCCGGTTCCGGGTGAGCTTTTTTCGTGTTTTCGGGCCGCGCCGGGGCCCGCCGCGGGCCCCGGCGCGGCGGGTTTCGCCGTACCTTTAGCCCTTTAACCGACTTATTCTCATTCATGAACCAATACGACGTTACGGTAATCGGTAGCGGCCCGGGCGGCTACGTGGCCGCCATTCGCTGCGCCCAGCTGGGCTTGAAAACGGCCCTGATTGAAAAATACCCCACCCTGGGCGGCACCTGCCTCAACGTGGGCTGCATCCCGAGCAAGGCGCTGCTCGACAGCACCGAGCACTACCACAACGCCCACACCACGTTCCGGGAGCACGGCATCGACTTGGAAAACCTGCGGGTGAACATGCCGCAGATGGTGGACCGCAAAGCCGGTGTGGTGAAGGCCAACGTGGACGGCATCGCCTACCTGATGAAGAAGAACAAAATCGAGGTGCTGCAAGGCCTCGGCTCGTTCGTCGACAAAACCCACATCAGCGTCGCGCCCACCGGCGGCGGCGCGGCCCAAACCATCGAAACCAAGAACGTCATCATCGCCACCGGCTCGAAGCCCACGGTGCTGCCGTTCATTCAGCAGGACAAGCAGCGCATCATCACCAGCACCGAGGCCCTGAACATCCGCGAGGTGCCGGGCAGCATGGTGGTGGTGGGCGGCGGCGTCATCGGCCTGGAGCTGGCCTCGGTGTACGCCCGCCTGGGCACGAAGGTGTCCATCGTGGAGTACACCGACAGCATCATCCCGACCATGGATTTGTCGCTGGGCAAGGAGCTGAAGCGGGTGCTGGGCAAAATCGGCATCCAGTTCTACATGAGCCACAAGGTGACCGGGGCCGTCCGCGAGGGCGACACCGTGACCGTGACGGCCACCTCGCCCAAGGGCGAGGAAATCAAGCTCGTGGGCGACTACTGCCTGGTGGCCGTGGGCCGCTCGGCCTACACCCAGGGCCTCAACCTGGAAGCCGCCGGCGTGCAGATGGAGGAGCGCGGCCGCGTGAACGTGGACGCCCACATGCAAACCAACGTGCCGGGCATCTACGCCATCGGCGACGTGGTGCGCGGGGCCATGCTGGCCCACAAGGCCGAGGAGGAAGGCACGTTCGTGGCCGAAACCATCGCCGGCCAGAAGCCGCACATCAACTACCTGCTCATCCCGGGCGTGGTGTACACCTGGCCCGAGGTGGCCGGCGTGGGCTACACCGAGGAGCAGCTAAAGGAGCAGGGCAAGGCCTACAAGGTGGGCTCGTTCCCCTTCAAGGCCAGCGGCCGCGCCCGCGCCAGCGGCGATACCGACGGCTTCGTGAAGGTGCTGGCCGACAAAACGACCGACGAAATCCTGGGCGTGCACATGATTGGGCCCCGCATCGCCGACCTCATCGCCGAGGCCGTGACGGCGATGGAGTTCCGCGCCTCCGCCGAGGACGTGGCCCGCATGAGCCACGCCCACCCCACCTACGCCGAGGCCATGAAGGAAGCCTGCCTCGCCGCCACCGAGAACCGGGCGCTGCACATGTAGCGTTGGGGTTAACCTTGGCCTGTCCTACAAACTGTAACTAACTAACCAATGGAATTGCCCGTCTCTTTAGAAGTATTGCAGGAAGAGTTGCAACGTGCCCTGCCCGAATACAGCTACACTATCCAGAAACAGCTGTTCGGTAAAACCCTGATGGCGAAACAAACCGGGTTCCGGGGGGCTCGGATTGCGCTAACCAAAAAAGAGGTAACCGTAGGCTATGGCATTCCGTCGGTGTGGGGAAATGCATTGGTTGCTAACTTGGGGCTGTTAGGAGCACTAGCAACGCGGGCAATTGTTAAAGACGCCATGGCTCCCCGCAATAATATTTTTGAGTATTTAACAATGCATTACACCTCCAAAAAAGTATAGATGAGCTGGTGAGGTACCGTAAAAGCGGCTGAGGATTCAAACGCTTCCGCCGCTTTTTTGTGCTCCGTATCACCGTCGCTTTGGTAACGTAGTAGCCGTTTGCCCAAGAACTTGATGGCTTGTCGGTACAGTGCTGGCAGCTGCTATCTTCTCGTCCCACGCTGCTGAAATCAACGGGTCTGCAACTTGCTGCTGTTCTGGCCGGGCCGCCCACCGTTGCTCGGAAGTTGTTTGTCGACATCGAGCCGCAAACCTTCTCGCCCGCCCAGTTCACGGATTGGAACCCCTTCGTGCGGGAAATCAAGCGCACCGGCATCGTCATCGGCGAGTGGAAGCCCACCGCCACCTAGAACCGGACGATTCATGGGTAATGGGGCCCCAGCGGCCAAAACGCAAAGAGGCTGGGGCCACGGGAGCTTCGGCCTCTTTGCGTTTGAAGTTATTAATTGTACGGGCACTTACGGGCCGGGTAGATAATTATTTTATTTATCCATCCAATTATCTGCCCCGCACTTCGACCCGGCCCGCAACGCCTCTGCCAGCTTCCGGTATTTCTGCGCGGGGCTGGGGGCCCTGCGGTGGCCGGTTACTTCTTGAACCAGGCCAGCAAATCGGGCTTGTAGGAGCTGCCGATGGGCAGGGTGCTGCCGTCGGCCAGCACTACTTGCTCGGGCTGGAGCAGCTTGATGTGGGCCCCGGCCACGATGAACGAGCGGTGCACGCGCACGAACCGCCCGCCCAGGGTGTCTGCCATGTCCTTCATGGTTTCGTGCAGCAGGTGGGTTTTGGCGGCCGTCACCAGCTTCACGTAGTCCTTGCAGCCCTCCACGTAGAGGATGTCGCGGTGCGGCACCTTCAGCAGGCCGCGGGCGTCCTTCACCAGCACGTGGGCCTCCTCGGGGGCGGTGGGCGGGGCGGGCTGGGCGCGGGCCACGGCCTTCAGGAACCGCTCGTAGCTGAAGGGCTTGAGCAGGTAGTCGAGCACGGCCAGCTCGTAGCCTTCGTAGGCGTACTCGCGGTAGGCGGTGGTGAGGATGGTTTTGGGCGGGTGCTTGAGCGTGCGCAAAAAGCTCAGGCCGTTCATCAGCGGCATCTCAATGTCGAGAAACAGCAGGTCGACGGGGTGCTGCGTGAGGTGCTCGTGGGCCTCCATGGCGTGGCGGCAGGCCCCGGCCAGCGCCAGGCCGGGCGTTTGGCCGATGAACTGGGCAAGCACCTGGTGGGCCAGCGGCTCGTCGTCCACGACGAGGCAGCGAAGGGTGGGGGAGGTCATGGCTGGTTATTCGTTGCTAATTGTCAGTTATTGGTCAACGGGTCGAAGCTGTTTAAAAAACTGTTAGAACGTCATGCTCATCCGGCGTCCGCGCAGCCTCCTGCACAACTGACAACTGACAACGAACAACTAAAATTACCGCGGGGGCAGGCGCAAAGTAAGCTCGGCCCGGTAGCGGCCGCCGTGCTCGGAGAGCAGCAGCTCGTGGGCCCCGGGGTAGTACAGGCGCAGGCGCTGGCGGATGTTGACCAGCCCGATGCCGCCGCTGCGGCGGGGCCCCGGGGCGGCGGGCGGGGCGGCGGGCAGCATGTCGTTTTCGATGACGAAGTGCAGCGTGTCGGGGCCCGCCACGAGGGTAGCCTCTACGCTGGCGCCATCGGCGAAGTGGTGGCGGCCGTGCTTGAAGCTGTTCTCCACCAGCGGCAGCAGCAGCAGCGGCGGCACGCGCAGCGCCGCCAGCCCGGGGCCCCCGGCGGCGAAGCGGATGCGGGCCCCGGCGTACTTGCGCTGCTCCATCTCGAAGTAGTTTTCGAGGAACGCCACCTCCTCCACCAGCGCAATGTCGTCCTTGCCGCTGTCATACAGCACGTAGCGCATCAGCTCCGAGAGCAGCAGGATGAAGCGCGGCGTTTCGGACGAGCCGGCCAGGCTCAGGCCGTAGATGCTGTTGAGCGTGTTGAACAGGAAGTGCGGCTGGAGCTGGGCCTTCAGCTGGTCCATCTGCAAGGCCAGGTGGTCGCGCTCGATGCGCCGGCGGTGGGCTTCATTCTCGAAGGCGTAGCGCACGAAGGCCACGCAGCTGAAGGCCAGGAAATCGGTAAGCAGCACCTTCATGTTGGGTTGCCCGATGGCGAGCACCCGCCCCCACGGGCCGGCGTACAGCCGGTAGAAATCGGCCAGCACCGGCGGCACGGCCAGGGGGCCAAACAGCTGCGCCGCCAGCCAAACGTTGAGCTTGACGCCCCACCACAAGTACACCACTCCGCCCACCACCAGCAGGGCGTAGCGCCGCCGCCGCAGCAGCCAGGGGATTAGGCCGCGGTAGTAGGGCACCGCGTACAGCGTGGCCGCCAGGGCAAAGAGGATGAGCTGCGGGTACGGGAAGTTGGCGCGCTCGGCGAGCGGGTGCCGGCGAATCGCTTCCTCCATGTAGTAGTTGTACTTGTACAGCCCCACATACAGCGCCCACACCAGCAGCTCAAAAACGAGGGGGAAGCGGCTGGGCCGGTCGGCGGGGGTGGTTTGCATGGGGCGAAGGTGGCAGGTTTTAGGTCCCAGCGCGGCACCCGGGCAGGCGGTTTTCGACCAACCGGGGGATTTTTTCGACCAAAAAAGCCGGGGCCCCGCTTGGTCGAAACCGGGCCCGTAATGGTCGAAAAACGCGAAAAAAGGGGGAAGGGCCGCCGTTGCTTTGTCCCACTCCCCGCCGCATGAGGCCGGGGCAACTCCTTCCGCAACCCCTCCACTCCCCCGCCATGAAAAACGCTTCCGCCGCCCTGTTCCTCGCCGCTGCCCTGGCCGCCGCCGCCACTCCCGCCACCGCCCAAACCGCCGCCGGGGCCCCCGCCGCCGCCGGCCTCGGCAGCCTCACCGGCACCGCCACCGACAGCGTATCGGGCCAGCCGCTGGCCTTCGCCACCGCCGTGCTGACGCCCGCCACGGGCCCCCAAAACCCGCTGAGCACCATGGCCGACGAGCGCGGCGCCTTCCGCTTCGCCGGGGTGCCGGCCGGGTCCTACACGCTGGTGTTGCGCTACCTGGGCTACCGCACCGGGCCCCCCGTAGCCGTGCAAGTCGGCCCCGGGGCCCCCGCCGCCGTAGCCGTGGCGCTGGCCCCCGACCACCACGCCCTGGCCGAAGTGACGGTGACGGCCGCCAAGCCGTTCATTGAGCAGCAGGCTGGTAAGCTGGTACTGAACGTGGCCGCCAGCCCCATCGCCACCGGCGGCAGCGCGGCCGACGTGCTCAGTAGGGCCCCCGGCGTACTGGAGCAGGGCGGCGGCTACGCGCTGCGCGGCAAATCGGTGGAGGTGCTGCTCGACGGCAAGTACACCAACCTGAGCAGCGAGGAGCTGAAAAACATGCTCGCCTCGCTGCCCGCCAACTCGCTTGATAAGGTCGAAATCATCTCGAATCCTTCGGCCAAGTACGACGCCAAGGGCGGGGCCGTCATCAACCTGGTGACCACCAAAAGCCTGAAGCTGGGCACCAACGGCACTGCCACGCTGGGCGCCGGCGCCGGCCGCTACGGCCGCGCCACCGCCGGCCTCAGCCTCAACCACCGCACCGAGCCCCTGAACGTGTACGGCAGCTACGACCGCCTCGACAACCAAACCTACACCGCCACCAGCGCCGTACGCGCCGCCACCCCGGAGGTGCAAATTGCCGAAAACGGCCTGGAGCTGCGCCGCAACCGCAACAACTCCGCCAAGCTGGGCCTCGACTACAACCTGAGCAAAACCGCCTCGGTGGGCGTGCTGGTGAAGGGCATGTACAACCAGCGCACCCGCACCGCCGACAACCTGGCCCTGCTCAACGGCCCCACCGGGGCACCGCAGTCGGGCGCGGCGGTGGCCACCGCGGGCGCGGCCCAGTTCTTCAGCCCCGCCGTGAGCGCCTACTACAAAACCACGCTCGGGGCCCCCACGAAAACGCTGCGCGTGAACGCCGACTACTTCGGCTACGCCAAGAACTGGCGCAATGACTACGCCACCACGGCCTTCGACGCCGCCGGGGCCCCCGCCGGCCCCGCCGACCTGCTGCGCGACAACTCGCCGGCCCGCAACTCGGTCAAATCCTTGTCGGCTGACTACGCCCAGCCGCTCTACAAAGGCACGCTCGAAGCCGGCCTGAAAACCGTTGCTACCACCACCGACAACGACATCCGCTGGGAGCAAGCCGCCGCCGCCGGCCAGCCCTGGGCCCCCGACCTGGGCAAAACCAACCACTTCATCTACCGCGAAAACATCAACGCCGCCTACGCCACCTTCAGCCGGACCCTGAAGAAAGTGGAAGCCCAGGTGGGCCTGCGCGCCGAGCAAACCAACACCACCGGCACCTCGCTCACGCTGGACCAAACCACCGCACGCAGCTACTTCAACCTGTTTCCCAGCGCGTCGGTGCAGTACAACCAGTCCGAAAAAGTGCAGCTCGGCTTTGCCTACCGCCGCCAAATCGACCGCTTCCAGTTCGGCATCGTCAACCCCTTCGTCACCTACCTCAGCCCCTACCGCTACAGCCAAGGCAACCCCAACATCCGCCCCTCGTTCTCGCACAACTTCGAGCTGAGTCACACCTACGGCAGCCTGCTCTCCACCGCCGTCAGCTACGGCTACCACACCGATGTGCTCATCGACACCTACACGAAGGACGACGCCACCCAAATCGTGGTCGACTCCCACCAGAACTTCCGCAGTGCCCACGAGCTGAACGCCACGATGACGCTGATGAAGCCCTTGCTGAACGATAAGTGGCAGACCGTGACCACCTTGTTTGTGCTATACGCCAAGGTGAACGCCGGCCCTGGGGCCCTCGGCCTGGGTGCCGCCCGTCCCGCCGCCTTCCTCTCCACCAACCACACCCTGTCGTTGCCCCACGGCTTCAAGGCCGAAGTATCGGCCATGTACATGTCGCCGATGACCTTTGGCGGCCTGGCCATCCGGGCCAGCTTCGTGAGCAGCGTCGGGGTATCCAAAACGGTGCTGCACGGCACCGGCACGCTCACGCTCAACGTCACCGACCTTTTCAACACCCAGCAAAACCGCTTCGACGTGCTCGCCGGCGGCGTCAATTCCACCAACGTCACCAAAACCGAAAGCCGCTTCGTCAAGCTCGGCTTCAGCTACAAGTTCGGCAACAAGAACGTGAAAGCCAGCCCGCGCCGCGACACCGGCACCGAAGCCGAACGCGCCCGCATGGACAACTAAGCCCGGCGGCTCCGAAATGCGAAAGCGGCCGCGGCTCCTGGGAGCTGCGGCCGCTTTCGCGCTGAAAAAAATGTTGTTACTGAGCAGCCGGAGCTGGGGCAGCCGGAGCCGGCGGCGGGGTGGCGCTGGCGGCTTTCACGCGCACGGCGGTGGGACCTTTCTGGCCCATCTCTACCTCGAAGTTTACCTTGTCGCCTTCTTTGATGGGGCCCCCGGCCAGGCCGTTGGCGTGCACAAAGATGCTCTCCTGGGTCTGCGAATCTTTAATGAACCCGTAGCCCTTCGAGTCGTTGAAGAACGCCACGGTGCCGGTGCGCACCGGGTCTTCCTGAGGCAGGTCTTCCTGCCGGGCGATGCCGATGCGGATGTCCTCGGTTTTGATGGCTTTCCGCTTGGTGGGGTCGGGAGGCGTCGCGGAGATGTTGCCGTTCTCGTCCACGTAGGCGAGCATCTCGTCCAGGCTCTGGCCGGTTTTAGCCGAGGCTTTGCGCTGTTCGCGCTTCTCCTCCTTGTCGTTTTTCTTTTTCAGTCGCTTTTTTTCGTTCTCTTTTTTGCTGAACGTTTCTTGTGCTCTCGCCATAGGGGGTTGGGGGTTGGGGTAGCTGCTTCGCCAAATTACTAACTAAAAGGATAAAACCGCCAATTTGATTCCGCCGAAAGTACGAAATACCGGCCGAACGCGCCCGCCCGCCGGGCCCCGCCGCTAGCCGCTGGCAAACGCGGCCACCTCGCGCACCGCGCCGGGGGCCAGGTCGCCGAGCCACTCGCCGCCCACCCGCACCCGCACCAGGCGCAGGGTGGGGAAGCCCACGGCGGCCGTCATCTTGCGCACCTGCCGGAACTTGCCCTCCGTGAGCACCAGGGCCACCCAGCTGGTGGGCCCGTGGCGGTCGTCGCGCACGCGGCGGGTGCGGGGCGCGAAGTCCGGCGCGGGGGCCAGGCGGCGGGCCTGGCAGGGGGCCGTTTGGTGCTGCCCGCCGCCCGGCCGCCCGATGGCCACGCCCGCCCGCAGCTGCGCCAGGGCCGCGTCGGTCACGAGGCCGTCCACCTGGGCGTAGTATTCTTTTTCCACGCCGGGGCCGCGCACCGCGTCGCTCGTGCGGCCGTCGGTGGTGAGCAGCAGCAGGCCCTCGCTGGCCTCGTCGAGGCGGCCGATGGCCATGGTGCCGGGCGGAAAAGCGTGCAGCTCGCCCAAAAACCGCTTCTTCGCTTCCTTCACCGCTTCGCTCCGAAACTGGCTGAGGTAGCCGTAGGGCTTGTGCAGCACGAAGTGCCGGGGCAGCGGGGCGGGGGGCGAAACTTCCAACGGAAACGGGGCGGGTGGGCCGCAAAGGTCGGCCCGGGGCCCCAAGGCCGCGCCGCGCCTCAGCACAGGTAGTCGAGGTGGTTGAAGAAGGCGGCGGCCAAGCCGTAGGCCAGCACCCGGTGGCCGCGGTCGTTGAGGTGCGAGGGGTCGGCAAACACCCCGCGGCCAAGGGGCAGCAGCTGGTGCGAATCGAGCCAATGCACGTTGGGCCGCGCCGGCATCCGGTGCCGCAGCAGCCAGCCCCCCAAGCGCCGCAGGGCGTTGTCGGCCGGCGGCAGGCAGGGCAGGGGCGAAAGAAAAATAAAATTTGTGGCCGGGTGCCGCTGCACGCACGCCCGCAAGGCGCGGAAACTGGCGCGGTACCGCCGCGAAAACAGCCACGACGCGCCGACCAGCGCGCCCGCCGCGGCCACGCGGGCGCAGTGCGCGGGCCGGCCGGCGGGGGGTGTGGCCCCCGCCGCCGGGCCCGCGCCCGCGGGGGCTTCGGCGGCGCACAGCCCCAGGTTCTGCGCAACGAACGGCGCATCGAAAACCTGGCTGAACTGGTGAATTAAGCTCTTCAGGTAAGCGGTGAATTCGTAGTTGCCGAGCTGCAAGACGACGTGCGAGGGGCGCAGCTCGTCCACCACCGCCAGTTTTTCGGCCAGCTGCACCAGTTTCAGGTGCGGAACGCGGGCCACGATGGCGGCACCGATTAATTCGCTGAGCAGCGCGGGAAAGGCCCGGGTTTCACTGTTGGGCCAGCCCAGCACGTGGCAGCCGCCCAGCACCACAATCTCAACCTGTTTCATCGCCGAGGGAAAGAACGGTGGCCGCGCGCAGAGCGGTTTTTTTACGCCGCGGGTGCGGGGCCAACGGTGAACGGATGGGCGGGCCAGCGGCCGCAGTGGTTAGATGCCGGGCGCGGGCAGTCGTTTAAGTCAAAGGCCGCCGGGCGCGGGGCATAAGGCCCAGCTTCGGCCCTTATATCGTTGAATTACAATAAAATAATTTTTTGTGGGCCGGATTAAAAATGGGCCACCGCGCTAACCCCACCGGGCCGCCCGCCGTTAGGAAAGCACGCTTAATTCCTTTTCAATCTTTTTTATGTCCGATAAACCCACCATTTTCCCGCCCCAGCACCAGGACGCGGGGGCCGGCCAGCCCGGCCTGGAATTCAAAATGACCCCCGAGCCCGAATTCATTCGCCCGGGCTACAAAGGGGCCGATAAACTCAAGGGCAAAGTGGCCCTGATTACGGGCGGCGACTCGGGCATTGGCCGGGCCGTGGCCGTGCACTTCGCCGTGGAAGGGGCCGACGTGGCCATTTGCTACTTCCCCACCGAGCAGGAAGACGCCGAAAAAACCCAGGAGCTGGTGCGGGGCCACGGCCGCCGCTGCCTGCTGCTGCCCGGCGACCTCAAGCAGCGCGAGTTCTGCAAGGAGATTGTGGAGCGCACCGTGGCCGAATACGGCCAGCTGGACGTGCTGGTGAACAACGCCGCCGAGCAAAACTGGCACGACACGCTGGAAGACATCACGGACGACGAGCTGGACAGCATCTTCAGCCTCAACATCATCGCCATGTTCCGCATCACGCGGGCGGCGCTCCAGCACCTCAAGGAAGGCGCGGCCATCATCAACACCACTTCGGTGAATGCTTACAAAGGCAACGAGATGCTGCTCGACTATACCTCCACCAAGGGCGCCATCGAGGCCTTCACACGGGCGCTTTCGCTCCAGCTCATCAAAAAAGGCATCCGGGTGAACTCGGTGGCCCCGGGGCCCATCTGGACGCCCTTCATCGTGGGCGTGGGCCTGCTGAAGCTGCCGCTCTTCGGGCACGACACGCCCATGGGCCGCGCCGGCCAGCCTTCCGAAGTGGCCCCGGCCTACGTATTCCTGGCCTCGGAAGACGCTTCGTATTTCTCGGGCCAGACGCTGCACCCCAACGGCGGCTCGGTGGTGAACGCCTAAAGCAGATTCGGGGCCGGGGGCCGCAGCGCGGGCTCGGTAGTTTGCGCCACGGCCCCCTGGCCCCGCGCCTGAAGCGGCCGGCGCGGGGGCCCGGCAACCCTGGCCGGGCCCGGCCGTATCAGGCCCTTAAAGCCTCAACAAAAGAGGGTTTACAATTTTAATTTCTTGAATTTATGAATACCAAATTGCTGGGCCTGTTGGCCGCTGGGGCCCTGGCCACCGCTGCCTGCTCGCAGGAGAAAAAAACCGAAACCACCACTACCGCGCCCGTCGTGTCTGCCGACAGCACCAAGGTGACGAGCACCACCACCACCACGGCCGTGGACACGGTGGCTTACCGCACCGACGCCGACGCCCTGGCCGCCCGCGTGGCCCAAGACCTTAAAATTACCGACCCGGCCGTGGTCACGCGCATCAAGAACGAGTACTACGCCCGGGGCCGTGCCCTGCAAGGCTACACCACCCAGTACGCCACCGACACCACCGGCCAATACGCCGCCATCAAGGCTGCCAACGACCAAGCCAGCCAGAACCTGAAAGCCGCCCTCACCGCCGACCAGTACAAGGTTTACACCCTCAAGGAGGGCACGTACTACGTGGGGCCCTACACCGCGGCCGGAGCCGCTCCGGCCCACAAGGCCAGCCTGGGGGCCCGCGTGGGCCAGGGCTCGGGCGTGAAGAAGCTGGAAAATACCGACGACGACCACAAGGTGAAGTACGAGAACGGCGCGAAAATCAAGCGCAGCGACGACGGCTCGCTGAAAATCAAACGCGCTGACGGCACCAAAATTAAAATTGACGAAGACGGCCACCGCACCGTGAAAAAGCCGTTGCTCTAGGCCAAGCAGCCACGAGCGCAGAACGGCGTCGTTGCGCGTAAAAAAGTCCATCCCCGGCCGGGGATGGACTTTTTTGTGGTTTTATGGCACTGCCGGCTTCTGCGCCTCCCGTCGCGCCAGCCGCGTCCGACGCAAGGGGGGGCAGTGGCGGGCTGCGCTTTTGGCCCGCAATGTGCTAATGGGCCCCCGGGCCAAAAGCAAAGCCCGCGGCCGGGACGCCGGCCGGTGGCCGGCGGGCCTGGTACCGGTTGCCCGGGCCCGGGGGCGGCGGCCTTGTCAATGTCGAAAGCAGCCTAAAATACAATCTGCCGTTGTTTGCAATGCTTAAACTACCGGTTTTTTTACTCGTCGGGGCACTTGCTGTCGCGGCTTGCTCGCCGGAGCGAGAAGCCGAAAGCACCGCGGCGACGCCCGCGTACCCGGTTTCTGCCGCGGCGGCTACCCCGGCCGTTTCGGCCCTGGACACGGTGGTGTACCGCACCGAAGCCGACGTGCTGGCCGTGCGCGTGGCCCGCGAGCTGCACATCACCGACCCGGCCTTGCTCACGCGCATCAAGAACGAGTACTACGCCCGGGGCCGCGTGCTGGGGGGCTACGCCACCCGGTACGCCGCCGACACCGCGGGCCGGTACGCCGCCGTCCGGGCGGCCAACAACCGAACCAGCCAGCACCTGCGCACCGCCCTCACCCCCGGCCAGTACCAGACCTACGCCGCGCGGCAGGGCACCTACTACGCGCGGTCGTACACGGACGTGCAATCCCTGGCACCCTTGGCCCCCACCCTGAGCCCCGGCGACCTCAAGGCGCTGGGCATCAAAAAGCTGCAAAGCGCGGGGGGGCGCCCCCGCGGCCAGCGCGACGAAGGGGCGTATCACAAGGTGAAGTACCTGAACGGCGCGAAAATCAAGCGCAACGCCGACGGCTCGTTGAAAATCCGGCAGGCCGACGGCACGAAAATCAAGATTGATAAAAATGGCCGCCGCACGGTGAAAACCGGGCTGTTCTAAACTAAAAAGCGGCCCCTGCTCGCCGGAGCAGGGGCCGCTTTTGCGCTCGGGCCCGGGGCCGCCCCGGCCGCCTACCAGTGCCAGGCCAAGGTGGCCCCGGTGAAGGGCCCGTAGACGAAGGGCGACGGCTGCGCCCGCCGGTACCAGGGCTTGGGCCGGGCCAGCCCCGTGGCCGGGCCCACGCGGGTGCGGCCGTGGGCCACCGCAATTTTGGCGAAGCCGTAGCCCAGGGCAATGCCCAGCGGGTAATCGGAGGCCCAGTGCACGCCGTTGTTGAGCATGGCCGCGCCCAGTATGGTCATCAGGCCGTAGCCCACGGGGCGGATGAACCGGTACTCGGGGTAGTTGTCGGCGATGACCGTGACCGTGGCCATGGCCGTGGCCAGGTGCCCGGTGGGGAAGGCGTCGTGCGCGGGCACGGCGTGCTGGTAGTCGTTGTAGTTGGGCAGCAGGTCCCACTTGCCGCGGGCCTGGGTCGACACGTTGGGGCTTTCGCGGCCGGTGAGGTGCTTGAGCAGCTGCGTGGCCAGGCCCGTGGTGAGGATGGCCTCGCCGAGCTGGCTGGAGGTTTGCAGGGCCCGGTTGTCGCGCCCAATCAGCCCGTAGGCAAAGAAGCTGGTGGCGATGGTGAGGTGCGTCCAGCCGTCGCCGAGGAAGTAGAGCGACGTGTTGAAGTTGTCGGGCGCGTTGTACTCGATGGGCAGGTTGACGCTGCCGATGTGGAACGGCAGCCGGAACAGGTTGCGCTGCTTGTCCTCGGCGGTGATGCCCAGGCCCCGGCCGCCGCGCTGCACGCCGTCGATGATGACTTGGTCGAAGAGAAAAAGCACGGCGCTGCTGCCCGCAATGCCGGCCAGCAGGGGCACGTTTTTCTTCTGAAACGCGTAGCCGGGCATCTCGGCCACGTCGCGCGGGATGTGGTAGAGCCACTGAAACGGCCGGGGCCGCTCGTAGTGCCAGCTCACGCCCGGGGCCACGGCGTAGTCGGTGCGCCGGGCGCGGCGCTGGGCCCCCGAGTCGGCCGGGGCCGGGGCCGCCGCGGGCCGGGGGCGGAGGGTGTCGGCAAGGACCGGAGCGGCGGTGGAATCGGCGGGGCGGGCCGTGGCCAAGGTAGCGGCGGGGGCCCCCAGGGGCAGCAGTAAGGTCAACAGCAGCGCCAGGCGCGGCTTCGGCCACCGCCAACGCGGATAGCGTGGTAACATGGTAATAATCAAATCAATAAAATATACTAGCGGGTACCGACACGCGGAAATTGACGGCCCAAATACGCTTCGGCACCCACCCGACGGGCGGCCCCGGTGGGCAATGCCAACACAAAGATAACATGGACGCAACGTCGGCCGGGGCCAGGGCGGGTACGCGGCCCGGCGCGTACCTTGCCGCCAGCCGGCGGCCTGCGCCGGTGCCGCCCGCTTCCCACCCCACCCGCTGCTGACATGGACGCTACCCCCGCCGCCCTGGCCCCGCCGGCTGCCGCCGCTGCCCCCCCGTTTCAGGCCCAGTTCGAGGCGCTGCGCCGCCGGGCCCCGGCCCTGCGGGCCGAGGACGTGGCCGCCCGCCGCGCCCGCCTGCGCCGGCTCAGCGACTGGCTGGGGGCTAACCGCGCGGCCATCCAGGCGGCGCTGTACGCCGACTTTCGCAAGCCCACCGCGGAAACCGACATCTCCGAAATCTGGGCTTCGCTGGTCGAAATCAAGCACACCGCGGCCCGCCTCAAAAAGTGGATGGGCCGCCGCCGGGTGGGCACGCCGCTGGCCCTGCTGGGCACCCGTTCGTGGGTGCAGGTCGAGCCCAAGGGCGTGGTGCTCATCATCGCCCCCTGGAACTACCCGTTCTACCTGGCCGTGGACCCGCTGGCCTCGGCCATCGCGGCGGGCAACGCCGTGGCCATCAAGCCCGCCGAGCAGACGCCCGCCACCTCGGCCTTGCTGCGCCGGCTGGCCGAAGAACTGTTCCGGCCCGACGAGGTGCTGGTGCTGGAGGGCGGCAAGGACGTGGCCACCGCGCTGCTGCGCCTGCCCTGGGACCATATTTTCTTCACCGGCTCGCCCGCGGTGGGCAAAGTCGTGATGCGGGCCGCCGCCGAGCACCTCAGCGGCGTGACGCTGGAGCTGGGCGGCAAGAGCCCGGCCATTGTGGACGCCACCGCCAACCTGCGCGACGCGGCCGAGAAAATCGTGTGGGGCAAGTTCCTCAACGCCGGCCAGACCTGCGTAGCCCCCGATTACCTGCTGGTGCAGCGGGCCGTGCAAGCGCCGCTCCTCGAGGAAATGAAGGCCGCCATCGGCCGCTACTACAACCCCGCCGGGGCCGGCATCAAGGCCTCTGATTCCTACGCCCGGGTGGTGAACGCGCACCACTTCCAGCGCCTGGCCGCCTTGCTGGAAGACGCCGAGACGCGCGGGGCCACCGTAGCCGCCGGCGGGGCCCTCGACGCGGCCCAGTGCTACCTCGAGCCCACCCTTTTGACGGACGTGCCCGCCGGGGCCGCCGTGCTCGAAGAAGAGATTTTCGGGCCCCTGCTGCCCGTGCTGGCCTTCGACGAGCTGAGCGAAACGGTGGCCTACGTCAACGCCCGCCCCAAGCCGCTGGCGCAGTACATTTTCACCGCCAGCGCGGCCAACCGGCGCTACCTGCTGGGCAATATCTCGGCCGGCGGCGCGGCCGTGAACGAAACCATCCTGCACCTGGCCCACCCCGACCTGCCCTTCGGCGGCGTGGGCAACTCCGGCGTGGGCAAGGCCCACGGGCACGCCGGCTTCCTGGCCTTCAGCAACGAGAAAGGGGTGCTCACGCAGCGCGTGGGCCGCACCGCCCTCAAGGCCATGTACCCGCCCTACACCAGCCGGGTGAAGCGGCTGATTGGCTGGCTGGTGGCGTATTTGTAGGGCCCCGGGGGAAGTACCTTTAACGGGTTAATGACAACGACTATGGGACACGCCGAACTGCAAACGCGCCGCTACACCGCCGAGGAATATTTCGCGCTGGAAGCGGCCAGCGAGGTGCGCCACGAGTACTTCGATGGCGAAATATTTGCTATGGCGGGGGCCAGCAAGTCGCATAACTTATTGGCCCAAAACGTAGCCTCAGGCCTGCGGGGGGGCCTACGTGGCAAAGGGTGTCAGGTATTTATGGAAGACGTGCGCTTGGTGGTGAAAGAAAATAACCACTACGCCTACCCCGACGTGCTGGTAAGCTGCGACCCGGACGACCGCCGCGATCCATACTTGGTACGCCAGCTGGTGCTAATCGTCGAGGTCCTATCACCTTCCACCGCTGAGTACGACCGGACGGAGAAATTTGCGCAGTACCAAAAGCTGCCCAGCCTGCGCCACTACCTGCTGGTGTCGCAGACGGCCTGGGTGGTGGAGTGGTTTCGGCGCGATGAGGTTGGGCAGTGGATTTACACGCTATTGAGCGAGCCGACCGACGTGCTCGAAATCCCGGACCTGGGCCTGCACCTGCCGCTCGCTGAGCTGTACGACGACACCGACGTGGCCCCGCTGCGCGTAGCCCCCCTGGCGCAGTAGCCTGGCGCGGATTCATGATGACGAGCTTTAACAACCAGGTGGTTTGGATAACGGGCGCTTCCTCCGGTATCGGCGAGGCGCTGGCGCGGGAGCTGGCCCGGCACGGGGCCCGGCTGGTGCTCTCGGCCCGCAACGCCGACGCGCTGGGCCGCGTGCAGGCCGCCTGCGCCCCGGCCGAGGCCCTGGTGCTGCCGCTCGACGTCAGCCAGCCCGACCAGTTCGCCGCCGCCGTGGCGGCGGTGTGGGCCCGCTACGGCCGCCTCGACCTGCTGATTAACGCCGGCGGTATCAGCCAGCGGGCCCTGGCCCTGGACACCGCCCCGGCCGTGGACCGCCGCCTGATGGAGGTGAACTACTTCGGCACGGTGGGCCTCACGAAGGCCGTGCTGCCGCGGCTGCTGGCCCAGGGCAGCGGGCGCGTGGTGGCCATCAGCAGCCTGGTGGGCAAGTTCGGCACGCCCTACCGCAGCGCCTACGCGGCCTCGAAGCACGCGCTGCACGGCTTCTTCGATTCGCTGCGGGCCGAGCTGGCGGGCACCGGCGTGGGCATCACCATTCTCTGCCCGGGCTTCATCCACACCAACGTGTCGGTGAACGCGCTGGCCGGCGACGGCCAGCCGCTGGGCACCATGGACGCGGCCACGGCCGGCGGCCTGGCCCCCGCGGAGTTTGCCCGCCGGGCGGTGCGGGCCCTGGCCCGGGGCGTGCGCGAGGCCAACATCGGCGGCCGCGAAACCTACGGCGTGCTGCTCAAGCGCTGGGTGCCGGGCCTGTTTGCGCGGCTGCTACCCCGGGCCCGGGTGCGCTGAGGGCCCCGGCCGGGTTACGTTTGAAGCCGTTGGGTATGAAGCCGTATGGTAATTACTCGTGCATCGGTTTGCGGTTGGGTCCTGGCCCTGAGCGGCTTGTTAACCGGCTGCGGTGCGCCGGAAGCGGAAGTGGATTTTGCCCGGCCTTTCCCGGCCAACGCGCCGGACTTGCACGAATTTCCCGCCCGGTGGCAGGGGCAGTACGCCGCGGCCAATGATACCGCGCTTCACTTATCCGTTAGCCACCGGCTATTGGTGAGCCAGCGTGCTTTTAGCCTGCTGGTTACGGCGCGGCAGCTCGATTCGATGGGCCTCTCGCCGCGCGCCGACCAAGGGCAGGGCCCCAGCGGCGTGGGTTACCAGGTGCAGGCCGTCGGGGCCGATTCCGCTCGGCTGCGCTGGCAGGAGCAAGACACCCTGGCTGCCCTGGGCCCCCGCACGAAGCTGCGGCGCTACCAGCGCCGGTATTACCTCAGCACCGCGGGCCCAGCCGATTCGACGGCCTGGACGGTGCAGCGGCGGGCGGCGGCGGATGGCCGGTTTTCCCTGCAAGGCTTCAACCCCGACACCCTGCGCATCCGGGCCCTGGACCCGGCCACGGTGCGGCTGCGGCGCAACCAAGGCACCCTGTACTTTACCCTCGACCCCCGGCCCGGCCGCGCCACCCGGCAGGTGCACGGCTACGACGGCCTGTGGCTACCGGCGGGCGAGTACCAGCGCCAGGAGCGAAATGGGCAGAAAAACGCGGGAACACTTTAGCTTGAGCGCCGCTACGGCCGGGCCATTTCGGCCTGCACCTGGGCTTGCTTGGTTTTGAATTCGCTGTACTTGGCCGGGCCCATAATCTTCTGTAGCTCGGCCTGGGAAGAGATGTTGATGCGCTTGAGGGCGGCGGCCAGCTCGGGCGATTGGGCGGGGTGCTGCTGGCGGGCGGCGTTCACCTGCTCCACGGTGCCCCTGAGCACGCCGCGAATGCGGTCGGTCTGGTCGGGGGTGAGTTTGAGGACCGTGGTCATGGCATCGGCCAGGTCGCGGGCGGCGGCCACGGGCGTGGGGGCCACGGGAGCCGGCGCGGGGGCCGCTTCCGTCACCGGGGCCGGGGCTTTGGCGCGCTTGTGGAAGATGGAGCAGCCCGAAGCCGTCAGGCCCAGGGCCAGTACTAAGGTGGAAAGACGAGCAGAATGCATAAGCGGGAAAATAGCAATACCCGCATGGTTACGCAAAAACCACTCCTGAGGACGCTGCCCACCCAAAAAACCGGTTTTGGGGCCCCCTGGCTACCGGGCCCCCGGGCCGTTGGGGCCGCAGTTTCAGCGGGTGTCGAGGGGGATGCGGATGGCGGGAATCAGCGCCCGGTTATTGACGCGCAGCGCCTGGCGCTCCAACTTGCGGCGGCGGTGCTGGTATTTGTCCCTTAGGTAGCCGCCGTAGTCGTGGCGGAAAAAGCTGTCGAGGCGGACCGCTTTGACGGAATCAACGCGGCTGTTGGCGAGGTGGCGATTCTTGCCCGTGCGCTGGCGCCGGGCCGCGGACCGGTTGGTGCGCTCCTGCACCAAAATGGCGCGCAGCCGCAGGCGGTGCTCAGCATCCGTGGCGCTGAGGAGGCCGCGCACCCCGCCGCCGCAGTTGCCAAACAGCAGCAGCACCAGCAGCGGCAGCAACGGCAGGTAGGGCCAGGGCGGGCGGTTCGTCATCGGTGGGGCGTAGAATGCTGGCCCTAAGCTACCACCCGCCGCGCGGCGGTGCCGAGCCGGTCCGCTTGGGGCCCCAGGCTGGCCTTGAGGCCCTGGGCCGTGTGGTGGGCCAGGGCCATGATGGTGAGCATGGGGTTCACGCCCGAGCACGCCGGGAAGGCCGCGCCGTCGGCCACGTACAGGCCGGGCAGCTCCACGGTTTCGCCGGTCACGCGCACGGGGTGGGTGGCGGCGTCGCCGCCCATGCGGGCGGTGCTCATCTGGTGGGCGCTGTAGAGGCCGAACTGGTTGGGCCGCCAGCCCAGGGCCGGTAGCCGGGCCAGCCGCTCGGGGTGGCGCAGGGCCCCGTTTTCGGCGTGCAACGTGGGCAGCGTGCCGTGGGGCAGGTAGATGGTGCGGGCCCCGGCGGCGGCGTGGATTTCGGCCGCCGCCGCCACCCCGGCCAGCATATTGCCCCGGTCGAAGTCCGACAGGGCGTAGTCAATCAGCGGGGCCCCGTGCTTGTCCACGCGCACGCGGCCGCCGTCCCGGTCGCGGGTGAGGACGATGAACGAGCCCAGGTGGTCGGCCCCGGCCATCAGGGCGCGGTGCTGGGCCCCGCTTTGCCAGGGCAGCACGGTGCTCAGCAGGCCGGGGTGGGTGGGGGGCGTTTCGAGCTTCGCCCCGAAGTTGGTGCCGTGCAGGCGGGTGTAGGTATCGTTCACCACGCTCATGCTGGGGCCGTGCCACGAGTGCATGGGCCAGGGGTAGCGGGCCCCCACCACCACCGTGGGGTGCAGGTGCAGGTGGCGGCCCAGGTGCGGGTGGCGCAGGCCCGAGCGCAGCAGCAGGGCCGGCGTCTGGATGGCCCCGGCGGCCACCACCACGCAGCGGGCCCGCACCCGCACGCGCACGGCGGGCCCGTCGGCGGGGGCGTACACGGCCTCGGCCCCGGCGGCGCGGCCCTGGGCCCGGGTGACGCGCTCCACCCGGGCATCGGCCAGCAGGCGGGCCCCGTGGCGGGCGGCCAGGGGCAGGTAGGTGGTCAGGGTGCCCTGCTTGTGGCCGTGCCCATCGCCGAGCGAGGAGTAGCCCAGCGCCCGGAAGTGGCCGTCGGAGCCGTCCACGCCCCGCTCGTTGCGCGGAATCAATTTTACGTCCTGGCCCAGGCGCTGCGAGCCGTCCCACAGGGCCTGGTTCTGGCCGTTGTGGCGGGCGTAGTCGGTGTTCACGCCCAGGGCCCCGCTCACGGCGGCGAGGCTGCTTTGGAAGTCGGGGCCGAGGAAGTGCGGGGCGTTGTGCTCGCGGGCCCATTCTTCCAGGATATAATCGGGGGTGCGGAAGGCCCCGGCCCAGTTCACGGTGGTGCCGCCGCCCAGGCAGGCCCCGGCCAGGATGCCGATGCCGCCGTCCTGGGTGCCCAGGGTGCCGCGGGCGTCGTAGAGGGCCCCCATCATGTCGGCTTCGCGCTGCGTGAAGTCGCGCCCGTGGTAGTAAGGGCCTTTTTCCAGCACCAGCACGTCGAAGCCGGCGGCGGCCAGCTCGCCGGCCACCACGCCCCCGCCCGCCCCGGAGCCCACCACCAGCACGTCGCAGTCGTAGGTCGTGTCCACGCGGGGCCGCAGGGTTTCCAGGGGCCGGGGGGCGTCGGCGGGGGCGTCGGCGGGGCCGGGGTAGCCCAGGGCGGCCCAGGCGGCGGGGCGGCCGGGGCGGCTGCCGCCGTAGTACAAAAACAGGCACAGCTTGCGCAGCGCCTGAAACCCCTTGCGCAGCGGCGGCAGCCGCGAGGCGGCCCAGCTTTGCAGCAGCTGCTCGCGCTGGGCGGCGCTGAGCTGCGCAAACGGCCGCAGGGGCCCCAGCCACGTGAGGCCCAGCGCGGGCCTGGCCATCAGGTCGAGCAGCTGCCCAAACTCGGCCTGGGCCCCGGCGGGCTGGGCCCGGATGGCGGCCGCGAACTGCTCCAGGTCCACGCCTTCGGCCCCCGACGGCAGGCCGGGCGCGGGCGGCAGAAACGTGTCGGCCACGGCGCGGAGCGTGGCGGCGCGGGCGGGGGTGAGCTGGAACATGGGGCGGGAATGTTGGGCAGGAAAAGGTACGCCAATTCTGGCAAAGTAGTAGGCGTGCCGAGCAGTTTGGGCCCTGCCGGGCGGCCCTGGTACCTTTGCGCCATGTCCGACCTTGTGCAAACCCCCGAATCCAGCCACCGCGTCCACTTCCAGGACTGCGACATGCTGGGCCACCTCAACAACGCCCGCTACCTCGACTACTTCCTCAACGCCCGCGAAGACCACGCCGCCGCCCACTACCAGCTGAACATGGGCGAGCTGGCCCGCGAGCAACAGGCCGCCTGGGTCATCACCAAGCACCACCTCAGCTACCTGCGGCCGGCGCGGCAGGGCGCGCAGGTGCGCATTCGCAGCCAAATCATTCACTACGACAACTCTAACCTGGTGCTGGAAATGCAGATGCGCGCGGCCGACGGCCTGCGCCTGCTGGCCCTGCTGTGGTCGGAAATGGCCTTCGTGACCACCCCCGCCGGCACCCGCACCGACCACTCCAACGCCCTGATGGACCTGCTCGACCAGCTCGACGTGGAGGCCATCGACTACGATCCCGACGGCTTCGACGAGCGGGTGAAAACCGTGCGCCAGGAACTCAAGAAGCAGCGCCGCGCCGCCGGCAGCCCCGAGTGAGGGCCCCGCCCGGGCCAATTGGGCGTACATTTCCGGTTCTTATTTATTATTGTTCCTTCCCATTATGTTTCTTCTAATTAGTTTGATTATAAGTGGTTTATCGGGCCGGTGCCCACGAAAGGTTGTCGGGGCGGGGGCCCTGCTGGCGCTGCTGGCTTCCTTCGGTGCCGCGGCCCAGCCCGCCGCGCCCAGGGCGGCGGTTGCCCTCGCGGTGGCCCCGGTGGCCGCGCCGGCGGCGGCCCCGTCCGACACGGTGGCGCTCGACGAGTCGCACCGGCTGGAGGTGGGCTACACCACGCTGAGCGGCATTTCGGGGCAGGTGCGCAACGTGTACGACACCCGCGACGTGGCCGACGAGTTGCCCGACCTGAGCGAAAACCTGAAAGCCATCGAGCACAGCCTCGCCGAGCCCGGGCAGGTGGTCGACCTCAAGCAGCTGCAAATGTGCCAGCTGATGCTGACCAACATCCAGGACCAGCTGGCCGAGTGGCGGGCGGCCCTGGGCGTGGCCGGCAAGCAGCTGGCGGCCATGCAAAAGCGCCTGGGGACCCTGGCCGGCCCGGCGGCCCGCGCCCCGCGCCCCGCCGATGCCGCCACGCTGGCCCTGGAGCGGGCCGATTCGGCGCTGCAAGTCCGGCAGCAGCGCATTGGCGGGCTGCTGGCCAAGCGCTTGCAGCGCGTGAAGCAGCTGCAAACCCAGGTGTCGGCCAACTACATCCAGACGCTGGAGCTGCAGGACAAGGTGGGCGACCAGCTGCGCCGCTTCGGGCGCGCCACCATCAAGGCGGCCTACCCGCCGCTGTGGGCGGCGCGGGCCGCCCCGGCGGCCCCGGCCGACACCAGCGCCCGCCGCGCGGCCACGTACCGGCGGGAAATCATCGACTTCTACTTCGCCAACAACTGGGACAACTGGGCCTACATGGTGCTCATCGGGGCCGTGTTCTACGGGTGGGTGGCGTTCAACTACCGCCGGGTGCAGCGGCAGGCGCTGGCCGTGGCGCAGCCCTTCCGCTACCTGCGGCCGGGGCCCGTGGCGGCCGCGCTGGTCGTGACGTTCAGCCTGGCCCCGGCCCTGGAGCTGCACCCGCCGCCCGTGTACCTGGCCCTGCTGCAAGTGCTGCTGCTGGGGGCCCTCACGGCGGTGTTTGCCCGCAGCTGGCCCCGGGTGGCGTTTTGGTACTGGCTGGGGCTGGTGGCGTTTTTCGTGGTGCTGGCCGTCGTCAACGCCAACGCGACCTCGGGATTAATGGCGCGCTGGGGCCTGCTGCTGCTCAACGTGGCGGCCGTGGGCATCGGGGCCCTGCTGCTGCTGCGCATCCGCAAGGCGGCGGGGCTGCCGCAGTTCGTGGTGCCCATCGCGGGCGTGTTCATGGCCCTGAACGCGCTGGCAGCGGGGTGCAACGTGCTGGGGCGGCTGAGCCTGGCCAAGATGTTCAGCACGACGGCCATTTTTGGGCTCACGCAGGGCATCGGGCTGGCCGTGTTCATCGGGCTGTTCACCGAGGCGTTCCACCTCCAAATCATCGCCAGCCGGGTCACGACCGGCGGGGCGGCGCACTTCGACTACGACAAAATCGGGCCCCAGCTGCTGCGCCTGCTCACGGTGGTGGCCGGGGCCCTGTGGCTGCTGGTGTTCACGTCCAACCTGAACCTGTACGCGGTGCTCTACAACGCCTTTGCGCACTTCCTGACGGCCCCGCGCCTGCTGGGCAGCACCGAGTTCACGGTCGGCAACATCCTGATGTTCTTCCTGATTCTGTACATTTCGGCCCTGTTGCAGCGCTACGTGGGCTACTTTTTTGGGGAGGTGGACAGCGAGGACGACAGCGCCGACACCCGGCAGCGCGGCTCGTGGCTGGTGGCGCTGCGGCTGCTGCTGGTCATCGTGGGCTTCGCGCTGGCCACGGCCGCCACGGGCCTGCCGCTCAGCAAAATCGCCATCGTGTTCGGGGCCCTCAGCGTGGGCATCGGCCTGGGCCTGCAAAGCATCGTCAACAACCTGGTCTCGGGCATCATCCTCATCTTCGAGCGGCCGTTTCACGTGGGCGACTTCATCGAGGTGGCCGGCAAGGCGGGCCGGGTGCAGGACATCGGCATCCGCTCCAGCAAGCTCACTTCCGTCACGGGCTCCGAAATTATCGTGCCCAACGGCGACCTGCTCTCCAGCCACGTCATCAACTGGACGCGCACCAACGACCACATCCGCGTGGACCTGACCCTGAAAATTACCCCCAACGCCGCGCAGGAAACCGACCTGCAAGTGGCCCTGCAAACCGCCCGCGAGCAAATCCAGGAAGAAATCAAGGCCAGCCCCTACACCATGCACACGCTGGCCCCCGAAATCCTGCTCAATAGCATCAACGGCCAGGTGTACGAGGTGAAAGTGCTCTTCTGGATCACCAACATCCGCCAGCAGGAGCTCACCAAAAGCGAAATCCTGGCCGGCATCTACCGCCGCTTTACAAATAAGGGCTTGCAGCTGAGTTAAAGCAGCTTAAATGCAAACCGGAAGCGTATCGTCTGATAACCGCGTAAATTCTAATACTTAGCGCAGCAATTACCATGATCATTGAAACCAAATGTGAGGTAGGCGGCCGCTGGCTGGCCGAGGTAGTGGAAATAGCCGGGGCCCTGTCTTATGGGCCCACGCGGGCACATGCCATTGCTAACGTGCAACGTGCAGGCCCTAGCCCTGCGCGTAATCGCTGAGCGCTTGGAGTTGGGCGAGAAAGTGCCCGATTTAGCGGGCGTATTCTCCGTTGCTGCGTGAATTAGTTCGGCGCAACGAAGGCCCGGCTGGTGCTGGCCGCCCTGCTGCGGATTGGCTAGGAGCAGAAGCGGCAATCGGGTTCGCCCCGCACCTTGGCCCGGCCCGATTGGGACGATTATGCGTTTGCTTTTCACGACGGCGACGAGATTGGGCCGGTGATGCTGGGCCGCATTGCCAAGAAAACGGGGTTGAAGCCTGCTGATTTATAAGAGAAACCCAAAGCCCCCGCGGGCGTAAAAGAAAGGGCCGGGACTATCCCCGGCCCTTTCCTTTTACCATTCCCCACCCATGTCCATCTTCAGCAGCGATAAGCTCAAGGGCAAGAAAATTGCCATCATTGCCACCGACGGTTTCGAGCAGGTTGAGCTGACCGAGCCCAAAAAATACCTCGAAGGCGAGGGCGCCACCACGCACGTCATCTCCCTCAAAAGCGGCTCCATCAAGGGCTGGGACGGCCCCAACAACGACTGGGGCGACAAGGTGAGCGTCGATAAAGTCATCGGCGACGTGAAGCCGGCCGACTACGACGCCCTGGTGCTGCCCGGCGGCCAGATGAACCCCGACCTGCTGCGCCTCGACAAGGACGTGGTGAGCTTCGTGCGCGAGTTTGCCGGCTCGGGCAAGGTGGTGGCCGCCATCTGCCACGGCCCCTGGACGCTGATTGAGGCCGATGTGGTGCGCGGCAAGAAAATGACCAGCTGGCCCAGCCTGCACACCGACCTCAAAAACGCCGGGGCCCACTGGGAAGACTCGGAAGTGGTAACCGACCACGGCCTCATCACCAGCCGCAAGCCCGGCGACCTGCCCGCCTTCAACAAGAAAATTGTGGAAGAGATGCTGGAGCCCCAGCACGGCGGCCACAACTAAGCTGTTGTCACGCATTAGAAAAGCCCGCTACTATGCAGTAGCGGGCTTTTCTGCGTAATAAAACCAGCTACACGCCGGCGGCCCGCAGGGGCCCGGCCGAGGCAAAAAGCCCGGCCCACATCGCCAAATCGAACGCCAGCAGGAAGCCGCCTTGCCACTTCAGCGAGCGGCCGAAGCCGGCCAGGCGGGCGGGGTGGCCCGCGCCGGGCGCGGCGGCGCGGCGGGCCAGCCAGAAGCCGGTGGCCACGTAGAGCACGTCGAGCCCGGCGTTGAAGAGAAACAGCCGCTCGTCGTGGTGGTGCGCGGCGGCCTCGGTGGCCAGGGCCAGGCCGGCGGGCACGGCCCGGTACAGGTTGAGCACGCCCCAGGCGGCAATGCCCGCGTTCACCAGGCCCCAGCACACGTTCATGAGATGGAAGTGGTGGGCGGGCGTGCGCCGGTCGGTTTCGCTCACGTAGTAGCCGCTCCCCAGCACGTTGCCGAGCACCCAGGCGGCGAGCACCGCCAAGCCGCGCCCTTCAAAAAGCTCGCGGGCGTGGTGCAGGGCAACGGGGTCGAGGGTGGGCATGGGGCGGGCACCGGGCCGGGGGGCGGCTTACTGGGTGAAGCCCAGGCCCAGGTACACCTGGAAGGTCTGGTTGTGGATGTTGCTGCTGGCGAGGTCGGCCACGGTGGTCCCGTTGTACTTCACCGACACGCCGTCCTTGTACACGTTGCCCAGGCCCAGGTCGTAGCGCACGCCCAGGCGGGCGGGGCCGATGCGGGCTTCCAGGCCGGCCACCGCGCCGTAGTCGAGGCTGTTGAAGCCGCCGGCGGCAATGGCGTAGTCTTGGCCGGCCACCTTGGTTTGGGTGAGCAGGGCCACCTGCGGGCCCACGTGAAAGCTCAGGTTTTTGGTGAAGTTGCCCACGTACAGGACGGGCAGCTGGAGGTAGTCGAGGTGGGTGGTCTGCTGGCCGAAGGCGGGGTAGTGCGTGAGGTAGCCCTTGCGCGAGTACAGCAGCTCGATTTGCACCGACGAGAACTGGTTGAACCCGAACTGGCCGTACACCCCGCCGTGGAAAGCGCTGAGGGCGTCGGGTTTGAACAGGTCCTTGCCCGAGCCGTAGATGCTCGACAAGTTGTAGCCGCCCTTGACGCCGAAGCCGGTGTTGCGCGAGTCGGTGACCGCGCCGCCGGTGTAATCTTTCGAGCTAAGGTTGCCGCCGGCCCGGGCCTGGGCCATGGCCGCGGGGGCCGTCGCGGAAGTTAGTAAGAGGGTGAGGAGAAGGTTTTTCATAAAATAAAAAGGGAAGAAAACAATAAAGTAAAAGCGGCCCCAGCCCCGGGGCCCCGGCATCGGGTACCGGTGCTGCCCTATACTTCACCGCGTGGGGAAAGTTGCCCGCCGCCGCGCCCCACGCCCAAAAAAAAGGCGGCCCGCCGCCAAATCGGGGCGGCCCGTGCTACCTTTGCCCCGCCCACCGCCCCCGGCGGCGGGCACGACCCGGGGTGTTAGCTCAGTTGGTTCAGAGCGCCACCCTGACACGGTGGAGGTCGTTGGTTCGAGCCCAATACGCCTCACAAAGAAGCCTCCCCGCCCGCGCGGGGAGGCTTTTTTTTGCATCATTTCTCGCCGGCGGGTTGCCGTTGGCGGGGCCCGGGGCGTAACCTTGGCCCGGGCCAGCGGTTGCAACCCCGGGCCCCGGCTGGCCGTCTAGCGTATTCTGCCCCTTTGCTGCCCCTGCCTGCCCGATGCCCGCCCCTGCCAAACTTCACCAGTTCGTTTACGTCAGCGACGCCACGGGGCCCCTGACGGTGGAAGCGTTGCAACTGCTGCTGCGCAAGGCGCGGGCCTACAACCACGCCCACCACGTCACCGGCCTGCTGTTTTACAGCGACGGGGCCGGCGAAAACAGCGCCGGCGCGTTCCTGCAAATCCTGGAGGGCCCCGAGGACGTGCTCCGCGGCCTGGTGTCGAACATCCGGCTCGACACGCGCAACGTGCGGGTTCGGGTGCTGGCCGACGGGCCCGTGGCCGAGCGCTTGTTCCCCGAGTGGGCCATGGGCTTCGTGGCCGTGGTGCCGCCCGACCTCGACCGCCTCACCGACTACCTCCGCGGGCAGTGGGGCGCTGCTTCGCTGCCCCGCGCCCAAACCATGAGCCCCGAGCTGCGGCAGCGCATGCAGGCAGTGCTGGACGAGTACCCCGTGTGGCCCCACTTCCTGGAGTAACGGTGCCCGGCCAGCCGGCCCCGGCTGGTGCGGGCCGGCGCTTGGCGTAGGTTTGAACCCATGAAGCACCTACTCGCCGCCCTGCTTTTCGCGCTGCCCGGGGCCCCGGCTTTTGCCCAGGCCCCGGCTTTGCCGCCGCTGCACGCCCAGGGCCCCCAAATAGTGGACGCGGCCGGCCGCGCGGTGCGCCTGCGCGGCGTGAACGTGGGCGGCTGGCTGCTCCAGGAAAGCTACATGCTGCGCACCGACTCGCTGGGCTCGCAGGGCCGCATCAAGCGGGCGCTGCTGCGCACCCTGCCCGAGGCCGCCGTCGAGCAGTTCTACGCCGATTACCGGGCCAGCTACGTCACGCAGGCCGACATCAACTTTCTGGCCGACCAGGGCTTTAACTGCGTGCGGGTGCCGTTTCACTACGACCTGCTGCTGACGTCCGCCCAGCGCCACGCCCGCAACCAGGCCCTGGCCACCGGCAACGTGGCCGCCTACGTGCAGGCCCTGGCCGGCTACTACGACCGCAACGAGCTGTTCACGAGCCCCGACCAGGCCCCCGGCTTTGCCCTGCTCGACGACGTAATCCAGTGGTGCGCGGCGCGGAATATGTACGTGGTGCTGGACCTGCACGCCGCCCTCGTTGTTCCCGGCACCGTGCCCGCCGCCGACTACGACCTGGGCCGCAACGGCCAGGCGTACTTCGATATCTACGCCGAAAAAACCGAGGGCCTGCAAGCCCCCGACCCCAACGCCGGCGGGGCCTGTCGCAACGACGGCGTGGACCTCAGCGCCAACCCCGCCGGCCCCGGCTTCGTGGTGAACCACACCGCCGCCGGCGAGTGGCTGAGCTACGCGGTGAGCATTGCCAAACCGGGACTCTACGCGGTGCGCCTGCGCGCCGCCAACCCCACGCCCCGCCCCGTTCGCCTCGCCCTGACGCTCGACGGGGCCCCGCTCGGGACCTTTGAATTATCGGGCAACGTGCCCGCCACCGACTGGCCCCTGCGGCCCGCCGCCCCGGGCCCCCTGGGGCTGCCCGCCGGCCCCCACACCCTGCGCCTGACGGTGAACGACGCCGGCCCCGTGCTGGGCAGCCTCAGCTTCGAAGCGGCTCACTAAGTGGGATATTAAGAGCCTAGCCGAACAGGTACTTGCTATTCCGACGAAGGAGGAATCTGGGTAAAACCAGTGAAAGACCGTTCTTGAATTCCTCCTTTGTTGGAACGACAAGTACTTGTTTAAATAAGCGCTGGGCAGTTGTGCAAAAGAAAACCAGTTGTCAGTTGTTGGTGATGACGAACGGAAGCCCGACCACTAAAAACCAATGCTCTCCATTGCCTTTGCCCCGTGCTACGCCCACCCGCTGCCGGCCGCCCACCGCTTCCCCATGCTGAAGTACGAGCTGCTGCCCCAGCAGCTGCTGCACGAAGGCACGGCCACGCCCGCCGATTTCTTCGTGCCCGTGCCCCCGCCCGACGCCGACATCCTGCGGGTGCACGACGCCGGCTACTACGAGCGCCTGCGCCGCGGCCAGCTCACGCGGCCGGAAGAGCGGGCCACCGGCTTCCCGTGGTCGCCGGAGCTATTCGCGCGCGAAGTCACCATCCTGGGCGGCACCATTGAGTGCGCCCGCCGGGCCCTGGCCCACGGCGTGGCCCTGAACATCGCCGGTGGCACCCACCACGCCTTCCGCGCCCGGGGCGAAGGCTTTTGCCTGCTCAACGACCAGGCGGCGGGCGCGGCCTGGCTGCTGGCCCACGGGCTGGCCAAGCAGGTGTTGATAGTGGATTTGGACGTGCACCAGGGCAACGGCACGGCCGCCATCTTCCAGGGCGAGCCCCGCGTGTTCACGTTCTCAATGCACGGGGCCCGTAACTACCCCGCCCGCAAGGAAGCCTCCGACCTCGACCTGCCCCTGCCCGACGGCACCGCCGACGCCGAGTACCTCGCCCTGCTGGCCGAAACCCTGCCCCGCCTGCTGGCCGAAGTGCGCCCCGATTTCGTGTTCTACCTGGCCGGCGTCGACGTGCTGGCCACCGACAAGCTCGGCCACCTGGCCCTGAGCCGCGACGGCTGCCGCCGGCGCGACGAGCTGGTGCTCGGCCTCTGCCACGCCCGGGGCCTACCCGTGGCCGTGGGCATGGGCGGCGGTTACTCCGCCCGCATCGCCGACATCGTGGAAGCCCACGCCAACACGTTTCGGGCGGCGGCGGCGCTGTGGGGTTGAAAATGGGCCCCGGGAAACGGGCCAGTCAGGGCCCCGGCGGCTCGGCGGCTACGCAAGTAGCCCGCTGTGCCGCTCGTCGTGTACCTTGCGGCATGACTCTTTCCCGCTCATCGCGCCGATTGGCGCTGGCCGCCAGCGTTTTCCTGGCCGCTACCGGCGCCGCCGCGGCCCAAACCATGCCGAATGCTTACCAGGTCGTGCACACGCCCGATTCGGCCAAGGTGTACACCTACGTCGAGCAGATGCCGCACGTGCCGGGTGGGGGCGGCTCGGCAGCCATCGTGGCGGCCATTCAGGCGCGGGTGGTGCCCACGGGCGGTTGCAGCGGCCGGGTATTCGCCTCGTTCATCGTGGGGCCTAGCGGGGTGGTGCGCGATGCCAAAATCATTAAAGGACTGGGCGCGAGTTGCAGCGAAGCCGTGCTGACGGCCATCCACCAGCTACCGCGCTTCGAGCCGGGTCGACAAAACGGGCGGCCGGTGTCGGTCATTTTCACTGTGCCAATTACTTTCCGGTAAGGGCAAAAGCCCCTTTACGGGCCGCCGGGGCCCTCAGCTTGGCCAAATAACCAGCTGCCACCGAAACGCCCAGCGCCAGCGCAGCTCGTACTTCGTGAGGCCGGCCCGGGCCAGCAGCCGCACCCAATCGGCGCGGCGGAAGGCGCGGGCCACCGACAGCGGCGCGTCGTGCCGCACCAGGTACGAGCCGCCCAGCAGCCGCGTCAGGGCCCAGATGCTGCCGTAGGCCAGCCAGTGCCGGTGCAGGTCGTTGACGACCACCGCCACCCGCGCCTGCCGGGCCCACTGCCGCAGCAGGCCCACCAGCTCGTCGTCGCCGAAGTGGTGGCAGAACAGGCTGCACGTCAGCACGTCGTAGGGCTGGGCCTGAAATTCGGCCGAAAAAATATCGAATTGCCGGTAGCTGATTTCCGGGTAGTCGGCGCTTTTGGCGCGGGCGTAGTCCAGCATGAAAGCATTAGCGTCGATGCCCGTCAGTTCCACCGCTACGCCGTTTTTGCGGGCCCAGCGGGCCACGTGGCGCAGCGTGTCGCCGCCGCCGCTGCCCAGGTCGGCCACGCGCAGGGCCCGGCCGGCGGGGTAGCGGGGCCGCAGCCGGGCCAGCGCGTCCAGCACCGGGCGGTAGCCGCCCAGCCAGGTGTTGATGACGGCCAGCTCGTCGAGGTTGCGGCGCAACTCGTCCGAGGCCAGCGTCAGGTCGTCCATCAGCTCGGGGCCCGGCGCGCGTTCAGCCAGCATGCGGGCGGGCGTCAGCGGGTGGGGCCGGCCAACGGCTGGCCGGGGCGCGGTGGGCGGGGCTACGTGGCGGCATCTTCCAGGAGCAGGGTTTCCCGGTGCCGCTTGGCCGCCGCGGGCCGTTCGGTGCTCACGGCAATTTCCAGCAGCATGGCTTCCAGCGTCAGGCCCGGGCCGAAGGCGAAGCTGAGCACCGGGGCCCCGTGGTCGGCGGGGGTGGCGGCGGCCAGCACGTCGCGCAGCACAAACAGCACCGTGGCCGACGACATGTTGCCGTAGTCGCGCAGCACGCGGTAGGCAAAGCGGTTGTCGTCGGGCGTCAAGTCCAGGGCCTGCTCGATGGTTTCCAGGATTTTACGCCCGCCGGGGTGAATGGCGAAGTGGTGGATGTCGGCCCGCTCCACCGGCAGCGTCGCCAGCAGCTGCTCCGTGAGCCGCCCGATGCCGCGCTGAATCAGCTTGGGCACGTAGCTGCTCAGCGTCATCTCAAACCCGAAGTCGTTGATGTGCCAGGCCATGTCGGCGTGGCCGTCGGGCTCCAACCCGCAGTGGAACGCCGCCAGCGCTAGGCTGGGGGCCCCGTCGGGCAGCGGCCCGGCCTGCACCAAGCAGGCCGCCGCGCCGTCGCCAAACAGGGCGTTGCTGACGAGGTGGTCGTCCTCGGCGCTCTTCTGGAAGTGCAGCGTGCACAGCTCCACGCTCACCACCAGCACGCGGGCGGCGGGGTCGGCGCGGCAGGCGTCGTCGGCCAGCTTCAGGGCGTTCACGGCGGCGTAACAGCCCATGAAGTTCACGCAGGTGCGTCGCACGGCGGCGGGCAGGCCCAGGGCCTGCACCAGCTCAATGTCGAGCCCCGGCGCGTACATGCCCGTGCAGCTCACCGTGATGAGGTGGGTGATGCTGGCCAGGCCCACGCCCGGCACCTGGCGGCGGCAGTCGGCCACCGCGGCCAGGGCCAGGGGCAGGGCCTCGCGGCGGTACACGGCCATGCGCTGGCCCACGCTGGGGAAGGGCTCCAGGCCGGGCGTGTTCGGAAAAAACGTGTACTCCCCGTCGGGCCGGCCGTAGTCGGGCAGCACCGAGTAGCGCTGCGCAATGCCCGACACCCGGTACAGGGCCCGCAGCCGGCGCGCCTCGGCGTCGCCAAACTGGAGGGCCCGGGCCATAAAGTCGGCGATGTGCTGCTGGGCGATGCAGTGCGGCGGGTTGGCGGTGCCGATGGCCCCTAAATAGCTAGTCATTGGGCGCAGTTTACGCAAAATACGACGTGCGCGGGGGGAAAAGATTTTGGCCGGGGCCCTTTAGCAGAATATGGCCTAAAATGCCGCGCCGTGGGTGCGCCGCATCAGGGCCCGCACGGCCCCCGGCCAGTGGCGCAGGGCCCCCACCGCGGCCTCGCTCAGCACCGGCCCGCCAAACAAGCCCTGCACCGCCCGGCCCACCCGCAGCCGGGCCCCGAACTGCGCCTGCCAGGCCCCGGCGTAGGCCGTTTCCATCCCGGCGCGGCCGGTTTTTTCGGCCAAAAAATCGTGGGCGGCGGCGCTGGCCAGCGCCGCCCCGTGCAGGGCCATGGCCATGCCGTTGCCGCACAGGGGCGTGATGAGCCCGGCCGCGTCGCCGCACATCAGCACGTGCTGCTCCACGGGCTGCTTCGGGGCGAAGGAAATTTCGTTGATGACCTCCGGCTGCGGGTACAAAAACTCGGCCTCGTGGAAAATGGCCCGCAGGTGCGGGTTGCGGTGCAGCACGGCCGCCTCCATCGCCGCCACGGTGCCGCCGTGGGCCTTCAGGTTCTGGCGCGTGGTGAGGTAGCAGAAGCACAGCTTGTCGCCCTCGATGGCCGAAATGCCCGCGTAGCCGTCGCGGAAGTTGTGCAGGGCAATCACGTCGCGGGCGTGGCCCGGCAGGCGCAGGTGGTACTTCACCCCGAGGTAGGGCGAGCGCTGCCGAAAAAACGGCCGCGCCAGCTGGCGGTCCAGGTTGGCGCGTTTGCCGTAGGCCCCCAGCACCACGCGCGGGGCCAGCGTGCGGCCGTCGGCCAGGGCCACCGCGTGGCGGCCGGCGGCCGCGTCGAAGGCCACGCCGGCCACCGTGGCGGGCAGGTAAAACTGCACGCCCGCGGCCAGGGCCCGGCGGTACAAAAACTCGTCCAGCGCGTAGCGGCTCACCCCGAAGCCGCCCAGGTCCAGGGGGCTGCGCAGCACGCGCCCGGCCGGCGACGACAGCTCGAACCGGCCAATGGCGGCCGGGCCCAGCGGGGCGGGGTCGGCCCCGAGGCGGGCCAGGTAGGGCCGCACCTCGTTGCTCACGTACTCGCCGCACACCCGGTGGAAGGGGTAGGGGCGGCGCTCGGCCACGGCCACCGCGTGGCCGCGCCCGGCCAGGTCGAGGGCCGCCGCCAGCCCGGCCAGGCCCCCGCCGATGATGAGAACGTCCACTTAGCTCGTCGGTAAAAAGTGTTGACCAACCGTGAAAAGGTTAGATTCCGTCGGTAATAATAGCTTTTTCGTCAACAACATAGGTGTTTTAGATTATCTTTGTCAACTAAAATCAATTCCCACCGTTAATCCAATCGGCTCGCCGCTGCTTCACATGCGCCGGGCCGGTTTGCTACCCTGAATCCTTATATGATGCCACGCCTACTTACCCTTTCCTTCTTCATCGCCTTGGCTACCGGCAGCTTGGCCAGCGGCCTGGCCCGGCCGGTGGTGCCCGGCGCGGCCGTGCGCACCGCCATCGTGCAGGCGCGCCCCAGCACCGACGACAAAACGCTGGTGGTGTACCCCAACCCCAGCACCGGTATCGTGCACCTCACCATCAACGGCCAGGAAGGCCGCCGCGTCGAGCTGCAAGTGCTGAACGTCATCGGCTCGGTGATATACCGCGAAACGATGACCGACCTCAACGACCGGGTAACCAAAGTGCTTGATTTGAGCCGTTTCGCCAACGGCCTGTACTACGTGAAGCTGGAAGGCAGCGGCGCCAACCAAATGTGCAAATTGGTCATTCACTAGCGGCTCAACGACCAGGCGGCCGGGTTTTGTATCGAACCAAACAATAAAAAAGCAGCCCCCGGGCTGCTTTTTTTGTGGGTAGCAACCGCAGCGCTACGAGTTGCGCACCGGCACGGGCACCAGCTCGGGGCGGGGGGCGCGGGCAGCGCGGCGGGCAACCAGGGCAGCAGCGCCCAATAGGCCAAGAAGGAGGGGTAACATAGCTGGAGATGAATAAATGTTCAAATAAGCAACCGGCCCCGCCACGGGGCCAGTTTGGATTGCAAGTACAACTGCGGGGGCCGCGGTTAAGTTGTTTGGGCGGCGTATAACATTCGGGCCTTGCTTGTTAAGGAATCGAAATTTGTGGGCCAGGCCCGCGAATACTTGCACTACGGTGCGCCGCAACTCGCCCAACGACGGCGAGGCGAGCTACGGACTGGCCATGCGCGGCGGCGAAGGCTCAGCGTACCTGCACGTGGTGGTGCTTGATCATGCGGTAGATGGTGGACTTGCCCACGCCCAGGCGGTCGGCGGTGGCCAGCACGTCGCCGCCCAGCTCGTCGAGGCATTCCTGCACCAGGCGGTTGGCTTGCTCGCGCAGGGTGAGCGACTGGGCCGCCGCCCCGGCCGCCGCGGCCGGCGAGCGCAGCGACAAGTCGGGGCTGCGAATCAGGTCGCCTTCGGCCAGCACGGCCCCCAGCTCCACCACGGCCTTCAGCTCGCGCACGTTGCCGGGAAACGGGTGGGCCAGCAGGCGCTGCTGGGCGTCTTCGCCGAGGTGGCGCGCGGGCAGGTTGTTGCGCTGGCAAAAGGTCTGCACGAAGGCTTCGGCGAGCAGCAGCACGTCGGTGCCGCGCTCGCGCAGCGGCGGTAGCGTGATGGGCAGGCCCAGCAGGCGGTAGTACAGGTCTTCGCGGAAGCGCCCGGCCCGCACCTCGGTCAGCAAATCGTGGTGGGTGGCCACCACCAGGCGCACGTCGAAGGCCACGCGCTGGCGGCCGCCCACCCGCACCAGCTCGCGCTCTTGCAGCACCCGCAGCAGCTTGGCTTGCAGGCCCAGCTCCAGGTCGGCCACCTCGTCGAGGAACAGCGTGCCGCCGTCGGCTTCCTCAAACCGGCCCACGCGCCGCGTCACGGCCCCGGTGAAGGCCCCTTTTTCGTGCCCGAACAGCTCGCTCTCCAGCAATTCGCGCGGAATGGCGGCCATGTTCACGGCCACGAACGGCCGGCCCGCCCGCTCCGAGCGGGCGTGGATGGCCTGGGCCACCAGCTCCTTGCCGGTGCCGGTTTCGCCGCTCACGCTCACCGTGATGGTGGTGCGGGCCGCTTTGCCAATCAACTCTTGCAGGCGCAGCATGGTGGGGTGCGCGCCCAGAATGGGGGCGCTGTTGCCGAGGTCGCGGGCGTCGAGCTGCAGGCGCAGCTGCTCGTTTTCGCGGCGCAGGCGCACCTGCTGGCGCACCTTGCCCAGCAGGCTCCACAGCCGCTCGCCGGTGGAGGCGTCCTTCACGAGGTAGTCGTAGGCCCCCTGGCGCAGCAGGGCCACGGCCGTGGCCACGTCTTCCTGCCCCGAAATGACGACGACGGCGGCCTGCGGGGCCCGTTCGCGCAGCTGGCGCAGGGTGTGCTCCCCGTCGCTGTCGGGCAGGGAGTAGTCGAGGGTGACGACATCGGGCGTCTCCTTGGCCATTTGCTCCAGGCACTCGCGGGCCGTGCCGAAGCGCCGCACGTGGTGGTCGGGGTTGCGCCCCAGCTGGTGCAGCAGCAGCTCGCCGTACCATTCGTTGTCTTCTACGATAAATATGTTTAAAGGAAGAGGTGCTTCCATATAAGCGGAGGAAATAAAGCGTAAGCCGACGTCGCATAGCCCGCGTCGGGCAAATAGAAAAAATGAGGAATATTATTGAAATAATTATACTTTAGAATTTCATGAGATTTAGGTTAAAATTTGCTAAAAAGACTTACCTACGCCAAAATTAACCCTTTGGATTGCGTTAATAAAAATAATTTCAATTGTTTTTAATGAACCCTTTCCCAATTTAGGAATAAAAATCCCAAATCGGTTTTAATTTTAGCGATATCCTAGAAGCATTAATTATTTATTATGTGATTATCAATAACTTATAGGTTTTTTGAGGAAATGGACGACTGATTGTAAAGCGTGGTATCAACCATACCAGAATTTATCGTCGCATCTCTACTTTCTCGGCCAATCATGTACTATTCCAATTCAACGTCCGCTTTTACTCGCCAACGGCTGGTGTGCGTACTGGTGCTGCTGCTTGCCTCCGCGACGCATGCGTGGGCCAGCGCTTTTTATTCTAACAATGTTGTGGGGCAGAGCAATTCGTCCTTGCCGCTAAACAACGTGCTGGGCCTGCTGTCCACGTCGTCGGTAGTGAACGCGAACAACGCGGCCGACGCCGACCTGAGCAACTACGCCACGCTGGTGAACGGCCTGGTAACGAATCCTTTCCTGCGCCTCGGCCTGAGCGGCGCGGGGCAGCCCGGCGACCGCGCCGGGGTGCTGCTGGCCCCCGTGAAAGCCGTGCTTGGCGTTACCAGCCTGAACCTGGCCGGCGGCGTCATCATCACCACCTACCTGGGCGGCACCCAGCAAGAAGCGCAAGTGGTGTCGGCCAGCGTACTGGCCGCGGCCCTCACCCAGACCAACCCCAGCGCGCTGGAGTTCATCGCCAGCAAGGCGTTCGACCAGGTGCAGGTGGCCATCACGGGGGCCGGCGTGGGCAGCGACTTGCGCCTGTACTACGCTTACTCCGTGTCGTCGCTGACGCGGCCCACCGCCAAGGGCCTCGTGTCGGAATTTCCGGCCGGCACCACCGACCTGACGCCTTATTACAGCACGGCCGGCACCGGCACCGACGGCCTGAGCGTGTGCGTGAACACGGGCGTCACCAACCCGCAAAACGCCGTGAGCAACAGCCCCACGGACTACGCCCAGTTCAACAGCCTGGTCGGCGTGTCGTGCCCGTCCACGCTGCGCGTGAACCTGGCCGGCGGCACCCAGGTGCCGGCGGGCTACTACGCCGGCTTTGTGGTGGGCGGCGCGGGCCTGCTCGACGCCAGCGCCCTGTCGGGGCTGCGCCTGAGCACGTCGCTGAACGGCGTGCCCACCGGCGATTCCTTCACCGGGGTGGGCGTGCTGGAGCTGAAGCTGCTGCCCGACGGCAAGCAGGAAATCAGCTTTCCCTCGACGAAACCTTTTAACCAGGTAACCATCAGCCGGGCCTCGCTCCTGAGCGTGCTCGACAACTTGCAGCTGTACTACGGGTTTGGGGTGGAGCCCGCGGCCTTCACGGCCACCACCAACGTGCTGTCGAAATTTGCCAGCCCGGCCGGCCAGTACCAGGTGTTCACGGGCGGCGACGCCATCACGGCCGTGCCGTTGAACGCCTGCGGCACGGTGACCATTAACGGCGACGGCTCGACGAGCAACTGCGGCGTGACCAACCCGCAAAACGCGGCCAACAGCGGCACCACTTCCCCGGCCATGATCGGCCAAACGGTAGGCCTGAACACCGACACCGCCCTGCGCCTCAACCTCAACAACCCCGACCCCACCGGTACCAACCCCGCCGGGGCCGCGGGCAGCCGCGCCGGCATGGTGGTGGGCATGGGCAGCGGCCTGCTCGACGCCAGCTCCCTGGCCAAGATGACGGTGTCGACCTACGACAAAAACGGTAAGCTGCTCGAAAGCGCGTCGGGGGCCTCGCTGCTGAGCCTCGACCTGCTGCCCAACGGCCGCCAGGAAATCTCCTTCAATACCACTCAGTCCTTTGCTTCTGTGCAGCTCACGGCCGCCTCCGGGCTGGCCCTGTCCAGCAACCTGTCGATTTACAACGCCTTCGCCGACAACCGCGGCAGCGGGTTGCCCACCATCATTCTGCCCCTGCCAGTGGTGCTCACGGCCTTTGCCGGCCACCGCACCGCCACCGGAGCCGACCTGAACTGGGCCACCGCTTCGGAACACAACAGCAGCTTGTTTGTGGTGGAGCGCCGCGCCGGCACCACCGGCGAATTCCAGGCCGTGGGGCAGGTCGCCGCCGCCGGCACCAGCACCGCCCCCATCCGCTACCAGTACGCCGACGCCAGCGCCGCGTCGCTGACCGCATCGGTGCTCTACTACCGCCTGCGCCAGGTGGACATCGACGGCACCACGGCGTACTCGCCGGTGGTGGCCCTCGCGGCCGGGGCCCTGGCCCAAGCCGCTGGCAGCCTGCAAGTGTACCCCAACCCCGCGCCGGCTTCGGCCGCCGTTTCGCTGCGCTGCGACGCCGCCACCGCGGGCGGTACGGCCATTATTTACTCCGAGCTGGGCCAGCTGGTGCGCCAGCTGCCCCTGCCCACCGAAGCTGGCGCGGCCCTCACGCTGCCCACGCTGCCCGGCGGCCTCTACCACGTGGTGGTGCGCGACGGGGCCGGCCACCAAGTGGCTGCCCAGCGCCTGGTGGTGGCCCAGTAGCCGCCCCCGCCGCAAATGCCACGGGGCCCGGCCGACAGTCAGTCGGCCGGGCCCCGTGCGTTGGGCCCCCCGGGCGAAATAAAGAGCCAAAGCTACGGTGCCCGGGCCCGGGGGCGCAACCGGCCGGCGGCCGACAAAAAATTATGGGCCGCCGCTATTCGGAAAAAATCGGGGTGGGTGTAATTAACCCGCCCGATTTCAAGGCTTAAAAAAACCTGAATTCTTGGGCGGAAAAAAATTTAACGTTACGAAACCGTTGCGGGGCACAAAACTGTCGTAATTTTGCCCCATGATTCGCCCCAATCATCACCTGACGAAGTGCGAAACGCTGCCACAAGCCGTTCGGTGCGAGGGCCAACCGGTCGTTGATTTTGGCGTTTTTTCTGGTTTTTACTCCGCTACCGTTTCGGTTTTCCGAAACGGTTTTTTTATGCCCGTGCGGCTCCACTTTTAATTAAAATAGGCTCCTGCCGCTCCCCTCGTTTCTCATTTTATGGATGCCAACACGCTTGCCCCAAAAGTAGCCGCCGCTACCATCGCCTCGGCCCCCACCGGCAACCGTGACCTGAGCACCGACTCGAAGACTTCGATTGGTACCTGGGTTTCCACGAGCAGAACGAAGTGCAGCAGCACTCGGGTGCCGGCGTGGGCATGGCCCGCGTGGCCCAGTTCATCCTCGGCCAGACGGGCATCCGCGACTGCGTGCCGTTCCTCATCAACCGCGAGAACGTTATCTAGTTGACCCGCTGAAGCGAGCCGCCCGGTGCAAGCCGGGCGGCTTTACTTTTGGGGCCACTCACTCCTTATTCGCTTTTGTGCAACAACTGATTACCCGCGTTCAAGCCGTCAATTCACTGCTCTGCGTGGGCCTCGACCCCGTGGGCGACGATGCCCAAGCGGCCGCCCGCTTGCGCGAGGTAGTGGCCGAAACCCACGCCTACGCGGCGGCTTTCAAGCCAAATCTGGCTTTTTTTCTGAGCCGGGAAGACGGTGTGGCGCTGCTAAAAAGCACCATCCAGGGCATTCCAGCCGATATTCCGGTGATTCTGGACGGTAAGTTTGGCGACATTGCCAACACCGCCGACCACTATGCCCGCTTCGCCTACGACGTGGTGGGGGCCCACGGCGTGACCGTGAACCCCTACATGGGCGACGACGCCATCCGGCCCTTCGCCCGGCCCGGCAAGTTGGTGTTTTCGCTGGCCAAAACCTCCAACAAGCCCGCCCACAACCTGCAAGACCAGGCCCTGGCCCACGGCGGCCACCTCAGCGACTTGGCCGCCCAGGTGGCCCGGCAGCTCGACGAGGAGCTGCCCGAGGCCATCATCGGCCTCGTGGTGGGCGCCACCGAGCCCATGGCCATGGCCCGCGTACGGGCCGCCTGCCCGCGGCAGTGGTTCCTGGTGCCCGGCATCGGGGCCCAGGGCGGCGACCTGGCCGCCACGCTCAAGGCCGGCCTGCGCAAAGACGGCAGCGGCGTGCTCATCAACGCATCGCGCAGCATCTGGCAAGCGGCCAATGCCGGCAAGGCGGCGCAGGAGCTGCGTGACCAGATTAATGAATTTCGTGTGATAAAGGCTTGATCGAAGCTTTTCTACAAATGCATTGCACCGGGGAACCTCACCCCCGGCCCCTCTCCAAAAGAGAGGGGTGCCAGTACCTGAATCGTTGAACGCACCCCTCTCTTTTGGAGAGGGGCCGGGGGTGAGGTTCCCCGGACGCAGTGATTGAATCACGCAATAACCATGACCCTAACCCTCACCCCCGACCTGCCCGCCGCCGAAGTGGCCACTATTCTGGAAGCGCAGTTGCGCCAGGAAGATGCGCTGCTGAGTGGCCACTTTAAGTTGTCGTCGGGCCTGCACTCGGATACCTACGTGCAGTGCGCCCGCTTTTTGCGGCGGCCCGAGCTGGCGGCCCCGGCCATGGCCGTGCTGGCGGCGCAGCTGCGGGCGGCTGGCCTGGTGCCCGATACCGTGGTGGGCCCCGCCATGGGCGGCGTGGTGGTGAGCTACGAGCTGGCCCGCCAGCTGGGCGTGCCCTCCCTTTTTACGGAGCGCGACGCGCAGGGCGAAATGACTTTGCGGCGCGGCTTCACGCTGCGGCCGGGCGAGCGGGTAATCATTGCGGAAGACGTAGTTACGACCGGCAAGAGCACCTTGGAAGTAGCGCGGGTTTTGGGCGAGATGGGGGTGGAAGTTTTGGCGGTGGCCTCATTAATTGACCGGACGGGTGGTGCGGTGAAGCTCCCGTTCCCGAACTTTGCGCTGTTGGCGGTGAACGCCGCCGTGTTTGACGCCGACCACATTCCGGCGCATTTGGCTGGAGTGCCGGCCGTGAAGCCAGGCAGCCGGCCCGAGAAAGCCGCTTAGATTCAATTGCTTGGGAAGGCAGCTTTTTAGCGAGGACTTATGACTTTGACGGATTTGGAACCGACCACCCATACCATCCAACTCACCCTCAAACCGGGCCAGCACGACGGCGATGGCCACCGGGTGGCGGCCGCCGCGGCGCGCCACCTGGGCCTGGCCACCGGCCGCGTGCGCACCGCCGCCCGCTACACGGTGCGCTACGGGGCCCTCAGCACGGAGCAATTGCGCGCCTTTGCCACCCGCTGCCTCGCCGACCCGGTTTTGCACGACGTAACCCTGAACGAAGCCGTGGCCCCAGTGCCCGGCTTTGCTGCTTACATCCTGGTGGCCAGGGGCCCCGGCGTGACCGACGACGAGGGCACCAGCGCCCAGAACGCGCTGGCCGACTTCCTGAACGAGCCGATGGACACGCGCACGCAGCACATTTTCAGCAAGCGCCTGTACTTGCTGGAGCACGACCTGCCCACCACCGACCTGCGCCGCTTGGCCGAGGAGCTGCTGGGCAACAAGATGATCAACCGCTTCGAGGTGGGCCGCGTGGCCGACGGCATCCGCGACTACACGCCGCGGCCCGGCGGCGGCGCGGAAGCTATTACAGAGACGATTTCGCTCAACGGTCTCAGCGATGGGGCCCTGGTGCAGCTCTCGAAGGACAATATCTACGCGCTGAACCTGGAGGAAATGCGCGCCGTGCGCGATTACTACGCTTCGGCCGAAACACAGGCCACGCGCCGCGCCCAGGGCCTGCCCGCCGACCCCACCGATTGCGAGCTGGAAATTATCGCCCAAACGTGGTCGGAGCACTGCAAGCACAAGGAGTTCAGCGCCGTTATCAATTACCGCGATTTGGCGACGGGGGAGGAGAAGCAGATTGACTCGCTCTTCAAAACCTACATTAAGGACGCTACTTCGGAAGTGGACCGCCAGCTGCGTGCCAACGGCAACGACTGGCTCATTAAAGTGTTCAGCGACAACGCGGGGGCCGTGCGCATTAACGCCGACTCGCTGTTTGTGTGGAAGGTGGAAACCCACAACTCGCCCTCGGCCATCGACCCCTACGGCGGGGCCATCACCGGCATTTTGGGCAACAACCGCGACCCGCTGGCCACCGGCATCGGCGGGGCCCGGCTGCTGTTCAACACCAACGTGCTCTGCTTCGGCAACCCCGCCTACGACGGGCCCCTGCTGACCGGCCAGCTGCACCCGCGCCGCATTCTGGAAGGCGTGCGCAAGGGCATCGAGGACGGCGGCAACAAGTCGGGCGTGCCCACGGTGAACGGCGCCATCGTGTTTGACGACCGCTACCGCGGCAAGCCGCTGGTGTACTGCGGCACCGGCGCCGTGATGCCGATGCAGTTCGCGGGCCTCGACTCGTGGGAGAAAAAGATTGACGCCGGCGACCGGATTGTGATGGCCGGCGGCCGCGTGGGCAAGGACGGCATCCACGGCGCCACGTTCTCCAGCATCGAGCTGGACGAAAGTGCCCCCGCCACGGCCGTGCAAATCGGCTCGCCCATCACCCAAAAGCTGGCGATGGACTTCCTGCTGATTGCCGCCCGCCGGGGCCTGCTCAAGTGCAGCACCGACAACGGCGCGGGCGGCTTGTCGTCGTCCGTGGGCGAGCTGGCCGGCATCAGTGGCGGTGCGGTGGTGGAGCTGGAAAAAGTGCCTTTGAAATATCCGGGCTTGCGGCCCTGGGAGATTTTCGTGAGCGAGTCGCAGGAGCGGTTTACGCTGGTGGTGGAGCCCGCCCGCCTGGCCGAGCTGCTGGCGCTGGGCCAGGAAATGGAGGTGGAGCTGACCGACATCGGCCACTTCACCAACGACGGCTCGCTGGACGTGAACTTCGACGGGCAGCCCGTGGCGCGCCTCGCGCTGGCGTTTTTGCACGACGGCGTGCCGCGCAAAACGCTGGAAGCCGAGTACGAAAAACTCGCGGCCACTGAGCCGAAAATCCCGGGTCTGCGCGACTACACCGGCACGCTGCGCCAGTTGCTGGGGGCCCTGAATATCTGCTCGCGCGAATCGGTTATCCGGCAGTACGACCACGAGGTGAAGGGCCGCACGATTGTGAAGCCGCTGATGGGCGCCACCGGCCAGGCCCCGCAGGACGCGGCCGTGGTGCGCTTCAACTTCGAGAGCTGGGAGGGCGTGGCCGTGAGCAACGGCATTTTGCCCCGCTACGGCGACCTGGACGCTTACCAGATGTCGGCTGGCTCGTTCGACGAGGCCGTGCGCCAGATTATTGCCGTGGGCGGCAAGCTGCCCAACCTCACGCCGGGCGACAATATTTTCTGGTCGGTGAACGACAACTTCTGTGTGCCCGATTCGGTGTACGACCCCGCCATCAACCCCGACGGCAAGCAGAAACTGGCTAAGCTGGTGCAGATGTGCGAGGCCCTGCGCGACGCCACGGCCGCCTACTGCATCCCGCTCACGAGCGGCAAGGACAGCATGAAGAACGACTTCAAGGCCGACGGCGTGAAGATTTCCGTGCCGCCTACTGTACTTTACTCCATGACGGCGAAGATGGAGGACGTGCGCCGCGCCATCACCTCTGATTTTAAGGAAGCCGGCGACGTCATCTACCTGCTGGGCGAAACCTACGATGAGCTGGGCGGCTCCGAGTTCTACGCCCTGCACGGCGAACTGGGGGCCCAGGTGCCCCGGGTGCGCTTCGCGGAAGCCAAGGCGCTCTACACCCTCATCGGCCAGGCCAACGACGGGGCTCTCATCCAATCGTGCCACGACCTGAGCGACGGCGGTCTCGCCGTGGCGCTGGCCGAGGCCACGTTCGGGTACGGCTGCGGCGCTTCGGTGGAGCTGCCCGAAACCGCGTTGCCGTTGGCCACGCAGCTGTTTTCGGAGTCGCACTCGCGCTTCGTGGCCACCGTGGCTCCGGCCGATGTGTTGGCCTTTGAGGCGCTAATGGGCGGCCGTGCCACGCGCCTGGGCGTCGTCACCGACGACGGCCAACTGACCGTGCGCTACGCCGGCCAAACGGTCATTGGGGCCCCCACCACTGCGCTGCGGCACACCTGGTCAAATGGGCCTGTTAATCAATTGCTTGGCGTGGACGAGCTAGCAGGCTTCGGCGAGTCGACCGGGCACTAATGGCACAAACTGCTGGCGCTTCGGCCCAAAACCCCAATCAGATGGCACAAGACTCGCAGAAGCTAGTACATAAAGTTCAATTACCGGCACAAGATGGCGCCGTGCGGGCCCTCGTGCTCACCGGCTTCGGTATCAACTGCGAAGAGGAAATTGCGGCCGCCTACCGGCTCGCCGGGGCCCAGGCCACCATCGTGCACCTCAACCAAGTGCTGCACGGCGCGGTGAGCATCCACGACTTCGACGTGCTGACCTTCCCCGGCGGGTTCTCGTTCGGCGACGACCTGGGTTCGGGCGTGGTGCTGGCCAACAAGCTGCGCTACCGCCAGACGGGCCCCGGCGGCCGCACGCTGCTCGATGACCTCAAGCAGTTCGTGGCCGACGGCAAGTTCGTGCTCGGCATCTGCAACGGCTTCCAGGTGCTGGTGAAGCTGGGCCTGCTGCCCAACCTGGGCGGCGACGTGACGCCCGAAGTGACCTTGACGCACAACGCCTCGGGCCGCTACGAGGACCGCTGGGTGCGCCTGCGCGTTAATCCATTGTCAAAAACGCCTTTCCTCAAGGGCCTCGACGTGCTGGAGGTGCCCGTGCGCCACGGCGAAGGCCGCCTCGTGGTGCCCGACGCCGCCACCCGGGGGGCCCTGGAAGCGGCCGGCCTCAACTGCCTCTCCTATATAGATGCGGCCGGCGACGGCACCAGCGAATACCCGCACAACCCCAACGGCGCCGACCTCAACTGCGCCGGCCTCACCGACCCCACCGGGCAGGTGTTTGGCCTGATGCCGCACCCCGAGGCGTTCCTCTCGGCCTTCAACCACCCCGACTGGGCCCGCCGCCGCCGCCAAAACCCGGGGGCCCCGGAAGAGGGGGAGGGGCTGCAGATTTTCAGGAATATTGTGGAGCACATCGCTCAAAAGCATTCAGTTTTGGCCAGCTAAGTCTTCATGAACACTCTTTCGTCTTTCGATACCCCCCAGCTCCAACTGCTGCACCGCGGCAAAGTCCGCGACAGCCTCCGGGCCCCGTCGGGTGACCGCCTCATCGTCGTGACGGACCGCCTTTCGGCATTCGATTCGGTGCTTGAAACGGCCATCCCGCACAAGGGCGCGGTGCTGAACGGCCTGGCGGATTTCTGGTTTGCCAAAACCGCGCACATCATCCCCAACCACGTGCTGAAGCTGGTGGACGCCAACGCCATGCTGGTGAAGGAAGCGCAGCCAATTAAGGTGGAAATGGTGGTGCGCCAGTACCTGACGGGTTCGATGTGGCGCGGCTACCAGGCCGGCCAGCGCACGTTTTCGGGCGTGACGGTGCCCGACGGGCTCACTCAAAACCAGGCCTTCCCGCAAGCCATTCTGACGCCTACTACCAAGGAGGAGTCCGACCGCGAAATTACCCCCGAAAACCTCGTGAGCGAGGGCTGGGTGAGCAAGGAGCTGTACGACCAGATGGGCGAGAAGTCGCTGGCCCTGTTCGCTTTAGGCTCGCAGCTGCTTGCCGAGAAGGGCATCATCCTGGTTGATACCAAGTACGAGTTCGGCTTGCTCGACGACCAGCTGATTCTCATCGACGAGATGCACACGCCGGACTCGTCGCGCTTCTGGGCGGCCGACGACTACGCAGCCAACCCGCTCACTGCTACGCAGATGGACAAAGAATACGTGCGCCAGTGGCTGATTGCCAACAAGAAAGACGGCCAGTACCCCCGCGCCCTCACCCCGGAAGTGGCCCAGGAAGCCAGCCGCCGCTACCTCGACATTTACCAGCGCATCACCGGCCAGGCCCTGCCCACGGCGGAAACTGCTGAAGCCGGCGCTCCCGACTCGGACCGCCAGGATGCCCGCGCCCGCCTGGTGGCCAACCTGGTGCAAGCCGGTATCATGAAGGACGCTTAGGTGAGCAGCGTGATGTGCCCGCCGTGGAAGGATAATGCCGAGCTGGTTATGAACTTGAATTCGTTGGTCGTCGTGCCTTCGGACACACCCAACCTTACCGTGGTGCACTTCGACCGCCGCCCAGGCCGCCCTCAGGGCCCTCAACACGCCGCGTTTGCGCGAGCGCCTGCGCCAGGATATCGCCGCTACCAAAGCCAAGCTGCGGGCCGCTGACGCGGAGCTGAAGGCGCTGTAAGCGTTAGTGACCTGACTCAGGAAGGGGCTTTTCATTGTTATTGTTGAAATGCTTATGTCACCTATTGAAGTGCAGAAGATGGTCAATAACAATGAAAACTGGGCCGATGTCCGCAGTCGCTTTCTAACAAATTTTCCACCGAGTTTTCACACTGATAAAGAAGTTGAATTGCTTAATCTATGTCGGGCATCGAAGCAATTGCGGCAGCTAATCCCATTTATTAGCTTAGGGCGCTTGGGATTATGGCGTTATGATGCCTACGAAAGAGGACTTGCGGATGACTTTGTATGCCTGTATTATTATGATTTTCAATATGTTGCTTCTGATATCAGTAATGATAAAAAACGATTTTTTGACACTTCAGAAGCCGTTATAACCTTTGTCAAGCAGCATATAAACGACGAAAATCCATTCCAATAAATCATTTTTAAACCTGCTTGCCTTCACTTCCAATCGAGAAAGAAACAGGTATAGAATCCACTGAACCTACGCCTTTGAAACCCATCATTCTCCTCGGTTCCGGGGCCCGCGAGCACGCCATGGCCGCCAAGCTGACCCGCGACGGCGCGTCGGTGCAGGTGGTGCCCGGCAACGCCGGCATCCCCAACAGTCACCCCGGCCTCGACCCGCTCGACTTTGCGGCGCTGGAAGCTTATGCCCGGCACCAGGGCGTGCGGCTGATTGTGGTGGGCCCCGAGGCGCCGCTGGCCGCCGGCGTGGCCGACTACTTCGCCGGCTCCGACATTAAGGTGTTTGGGCCGACCAAGGCGGGGGCCCTGCTGGAAAGCTCCAAGGTGTGGAGCAAGGACTTCATGCGGCGCCACGGCGTGGCCACGGCTCAGGCCTGGCCGTTTCGCAGCGACGAAGTGGATGCCGCCCGCGCCAAGGCCGCCGAGTTGGGTGGCCAGGTGGTGGTGAAGTACGACGGCCTGGCCGCCGGCAAGGGCGTGTACGTGTGCGGCTCGCCGGCCGAGGCCACCGCGGCGCTCGACGACTTGCAGGCGCACTACACCGGCTGGTATTCCTTCCTGCTGGAAGAACGGCTCACGGGCCCCGAAATAAGCATCATCGGCCTCACCGATGGCCACGAGATGAAGCTGCTGGCCACCTCGCAAGACCACAAGCAGCTGCTGGCGGGTGATGAGGGCCCCAACACCGGCGGCATGGGCGCCTATTGCCCGGTGCCGTTTGCCGACGACAACGTGCTGGCCGACATTCGGCGCGACATCGTGGAGCCCACCCTGCGCGGGCTGCAAAACGAGCAGTTCGAGTTCCGCGGCTTCCTCTATTTCGGCATCATGCTGACGCCCACGGGCCCCAAGCTGCTCGAATACAACGTGCGCCTTGGCGACCCCGAGGCCGAAGTGCTGCTGCCCGCCATGGACAGCAGCCTGCTGGCCCTGATTGAGGCGACGCTCGACGGCAGCCTGGCCCGCCAGGTGGTGCGGCAGCGGCCGGGGGCCTACGTGGGCGTCGTGCTGGCCTCGGGCGGCTACCCGGCCAGCGGCTTTCCCACGGGCTTCCCCATCACGGGACTGGATAATCTGCCGGCGGGCGTGGAGGCTTTCCACGGCGCTACCAGGCGGGGCGCTGATGGCCAGTTGGTTACCAACGGCGGACGGGTGCTGGTGCTCAGCGCCCAGGGCCCCACGCTGGCCGCCGCCACGGCCCTCGCCTACGAGGCTGCGGCGCTGGTTAGTTTCCAGGACAAATACGTGCGGCCCGACATTGCCCAGCGCCCGGCGCCGGTGCTAACCCAACGCGCCGTAAATTGAAGCTCGAACCCGCTGCCATGACGCCGACCTCGCCGCAGTACGACCGCCGCCCGTCCCCCGCCGCTCCCGCCGGGGGCCCCGCGCCCGGGGCCCCCGCCAAAGCGCGGCTGGCCATTCTACTCTCGGGCCGCGGCTCCAACATGCTGGCCGTGGTGCGCGCTACCCAAACCGGCCCGCTGCGCGACCTAGCGGAGGTGGCCGTAGTGTTCAGTAACAAGCCCGACGCGCCCGGCCTCGAAGCCGCTGGGGCCCTGGGCTGCCCTACCGCAGCACTGCCCAGCCAGGGCCGCAAGCGGGCCGAATTCGACGCCGAAGCCGCCGCGCTGCTCCAGCAGTACCGGCCCGATTTTGTGGTGCTGGCGGGCTACATGCGCATCTTGTCGCCGGCCTTCATCCAGCCGTTTGCGGGGCGCATCATCAACATTCATCCCGCCGACACGCACCAGCACCAGGGCCTGCACGCCTACGAATGGGCGTTTGATAACCACCTGCCGGCGACCAAAATCACCGTGCACCTCGTGGACGAAGGCCTCGATACAGGCCGCATCCTCGCCCAGCAAACGGTGGACCTGCGCGGGGCCGATACGCTGGACGAAGTGGAGCGCCGCGGCCTGGCCGTGGAGCACGAACTGTATGCCGAAACGCTGGCGGAGTTAATTAAAAATTATGAATTAAAAATTAAAAATGAATTGACGGGTTAATTAATTCCGACCCTGTTGCAATTCATTTTTATGATTTAATGCGCCAAATTTTTAATTTTTAATTCATAACTCATAATTAAAAAGCATATGTGCGGAATAGTAGGTTTTCACGGTCCCGATAACGTCGTCGCCGACATGATCATCGGCCTCACCGCCCTCCAGCACCGGGGGCAGGACGCAGCCGGCATCGCCACGTTCGACGATTCGTTTCACCTGCACAAGGGGCAGGGGCTGGTGAACGACGTGTTCAAGCCCAAGCACATCAAGAAGCTGAAGGGCCACACCGGCATCGGGCACGTGCGCTACACCACGCAGGGGGCCAACGATTCCGACCTGGCCCAGCCCTTCACCACCAGCTACCCGTTCGGGCTGGCGATGGTACACAACGGCAACGTCATCAACTTCCGCGACGTGGCCAAGCGCCTGCACGACCACTACCACGTGCTGCCCAAAACCACCAACGACTTGGAACTCATCATGTACACCTTCGCCTCGGAGCTGCGCGTGAAGGACCTGGACCACATTTCGGTGGTGGACATTTTTGATGCCGTGGAAACCACCCAGGCCCTGGTGGAGGGGGCCTACGCCACCATCACCATGATTGCCGGGCACGGCCTGCTGGCCTTCACCGACCCGCTGGGCATCCGGCCGTTGGTGCTGGGCCGGCGCGACACGCCCGAGGGCCCCGTGTTCGCCTTCGTGTCGGAGAGCACCTGCTTTGATTATCTGGACTTTGAATTCATCGAAAACGTGGGCCCCGGCCAGGCCATTTTCATCGACAACAACTTCCACGTTCACTACAAGAATCCCTACGCGCTGCCCAAGAATTTCTGCGCCTTCGAGCAGATTTATTTCGCCCGCGAAGACTCCGTAATTCACGGCCGCCTGGTGGCCCGCGAGCGGGTGCGCCTGGGCAAGCTGCTGGCCCGCAAGGTGGCCGACGCCGGCCTGAAACCCGACATGGTGATTGACGTGCCCAGCAGCGGCTACTTCGCCGCCTCCGGCCTGGCCGAGGCCATCGGCGTGCCCTACCGCCGGGCCCTGGTGAAAAACAACCACATGGGCCGCTCGTTCATCGTGCCCACCCAGGCCGGGCGCGAGGACGTGGTGAAGAAAAAGCTGAACCCCATCCGCGACTTCGTGCGCGGCAAAAAGGTGGCCGTGGTGGACGACAGCATCGTGCGCGGCACCACGTCGCGGCGCATCGTGCGGCTGCTGCGCGAGGCGGGGGCCCTGGAGGTGTACTTCATTTCGAGCGCGCCGCCCATCGTGTCGCCCTGCATCTACGGCATCGACATGGCCATGAGCACCGAGCTGATTGCCGCCAACTATTCGGAGGACGAAATCTGCCGCTACATCGAGGCCGACCGGGTGATTTACCAGGACCTGGCCGACTTGGAGCAGCTCTTCGCCGAGGAGCGCGGCCACGGTGGCTCGTGCTTCGCCTGCTTCTCGGGCAAGTACCCCACCGGCGACGTGACGCACTACCTGCGCCACATCCAGGAGGAGCGCCAAAGCCACCGCGGCGACAAGAAAGAGAAAAAGGCAGTAAGCGCCTCGGTGAGCGCCAAGGCCCCCGAGCCCACGGAGCACTAGCGGCCCATGAAACCGGCGAATTTATTCCTGCTGCTGCTTGGGCTGAGCCTAGCATTTTCCGCAAAATCGCAGGTAGCCCCTTTGCCTGATGAGCTGGTTAAAGTGAAAACACCTAGTATAGATATAGCAGAAACTCTCCGCCATTCTGCTAATCCTAGATATATGGTGTTGGAGCGTGTTACGCATGCCTACCATCAACCTGCTGATACCGCTAGTGGACGGTATTTTAAGTTGTGGCCTGGTACGAAAGTTTACATCCGGGATTGGGCTCCGGACGGCCTGCTGATTGACTTGGGATTCGGCAGCGGCGAAAAGTATTATTTGCCAAATAATTCAGTAAAAGGTCTTCGGGTCTTTGTTGAAATTTAGAACACTTTCTTGAGCTTAATCCCCCTTTCTATTCCTTCGCCAACAGCTTGGAAAATCGGGTAATTACTATGAGCAACCCCTCCGAAAACCCCGCCGGCTACTCCATTGAAGAAGGCAACGCCGCCTCGCGCAACGCCTACGGCTGGGCCAAGAAAACCTTCGCTAACCGCACCGGCCTGCCCGGCGAGCCCGCCCAGGACCTGGACGGTGGCTTCTCGAACGAAATCCGGTTCGGGGCCGAGCGCCTGGGCATCAGCTCCGACGGCATCGGGACCAAGATTGAGGTGGCCGAGCGCCTGAACCGCTACGACACGCTGGGCTACGACCTCATCGCCATGACGGCCGACGACCTCATCGCCGCCGGCTTTGTGCCCACCAACCTGTCGAACATCATCGACGTGAACCACCTCGACTACGGCGTGGTGGACCAGCTGATGCGCGGCCTGCACGACGCGGCCAACTTCGCCAAAATCGCCATCACGGGCGGCGAGATTGCCGAGCTGGGCAACCGCATCGGCGGCTGGGCCGGGGCCCAGATGAACTTCAACTGGTGCTCTACGGCCATCGGCGTGCTGCACCCCCGCCTGGCCCAGCCCCTGAGCGGCAAAACCGCCCGGGCCGGCCACGCGGTGGTGGCCCTGCGCTCGCCCTCGTTCCGCTCCAACGGCTACTCGCTGGCCCGCAAAACCCTGCAAAAGCTGTTCGGCGACAACTGGCACGAGGCCCCCTACGACGGCCCCGACGCCGCCGAATTCCCCACTTGGGGCGACGCCATGCTGGCGCCCTCGCTCATCTACTCGCCCGGCATCGCGGCCCTGCTCGACGCCGGCTTGCCGCTGCACGGCGTGGCCCACATCACCGGCGGCGGCGTGGCCGACAACTTCCAGCGCGTCCTCAAAAACGGCCTGGGGGCCCTGTTGGATAACCTGTTTGCGCCGCTGCCCGCCATGCAGCGCCTCTGCGAAGTGGGCGGCATCAGCCCCGAAACCGCCTACCTCTACTGGAACATGGGCACCGGTATGCTCGTCGTGACCGAAGCCGCCAGCGCCGCCGCCGTGGTGGCCGCCCTGCAAGCCAGCGGCTACGATGCCCAAGTGGCCGGCCACCTCACCGCCGAAGCCGGCGTGACGCTGCGCGTGGGGCCCCTGGAGTTGCGGTATGCATAAGAAATGGCTTACCTGTTAGAAAAGTGGAATTGGTCGGAAGCTGATTTTGAGCAGATGGGCTGGCATGATGCCACCATTTATGCCATAGAATTTGGTAAAGACGTAAGCTTTGACCTCGACTATATTTTTGAGTGGGTACAGGCGGATAAGAATGAGTTTCTCTCATTTATGGTCGCACCTGTAACACTTATCTTTTGCGAGCCGACTGTTATCAAGTTTGACCTTGATTTTCAGTTTGGACAGCAAATCGAAATTGAGGATTTGCACCGGCGCACTTCGGCAATGGGCGACACGCAGTGGTGCTTGGAGACTCATCAGGGCGATATTAGTATCACTGCAAAAACCTTCCGCCAAATAGTGCGTCGTTTGCCAACGTTGCAAATCGGCCAGCAATTATTGCCAGAAGAACGTGGTAGTTCAAGCTTCAGCACTGTTCCAGAACTGGATTTTGTTGCGTCTAAAGAGGTGATGCGGTTAAAGGAGGTTGATTTTGCTTTGCGCCAGAAATCAACGGACATTCGGCGGTTGCATCGCCAACTTGAGATACTGCTGGAGCAACGGAGTACTGGTGTGTTGACGTTGAAGCAATACCTCTTGGAAAAACGGGAAATAGAGGGGAAAATTCGCTTCCTAACTGACGAACTCCGAGCCACGGACTGGCAGGCTACTCTGTAAATCGCTCCTACGCCAAGCGCTGAGGTCACTTCGCCAAAATCAGCTGGGTGCGGTGGTAATACAAGCTCAGAATAGCATGTAGTGGATAACTGCCACGCTACCTGCTCCGCGCTACTTTTGCCCACGCCATACTTCCCCCAAACCGCCATGAGCACCATGATTCAGTTCGTTGCCAACTACGACGACCTCTCCACTGATAAGGGCTACCAGTTCAAGTTTCATTGCGACAAGTGCCGCAACGGGTACATGTCGCGGTTTCAGCCCAACGCCATCGGCATTGCCGGGGGCTTGTTGCAGGCGGCCAGTAGCATCTTTGGGAGTTTGGGCGGAGCCGAAAACGCGGCTTACCACATCCAGCGGGCCATTGGGGGCAAGGCCCACGACGGGGCCCTGGAAACGGCCGTGGCCGAGGGCAAAACCTACTTCAAGCAGTGCACGCGCTGCGGCCACTGGGTGTGCCCCGACGTGTGCTGGAACGCCGGCGCCGGCCTCTGCGAAGACTGCGCCCCCGACGAGCAGGAGGAGCTGCGGGCCCAGCAGGCCCAGGCCACCCGCGAGCAAATCCAAACCAAAACCCGCGCCCAGGACTATACCCAAAACCTTGATTTCCTGGGCCGCACCCCGCTGGTGCAGTGCGCCAATTGCCAGGCCAAGCTGGCCGCCGGCCAGAAGTTCTGCCCCAGCTGCGGGGCCCCCAACGCCGCGGCCCAGGTGCCGGGGCGGTTTTGCACCGGCTGCGGCACGGGCCTGAAACCCGACCAGAAATTCTGCGCCGACTGCGGCGCGAAGAATTAGGTAGAATCGATAAACCGAGGCTTAGTGGCTTAGTGGCCTGTTGCCAGAGTTGTCGATGGAAGGCTTGAGTAACCTTAGCGGGGCGAACAACGCGCAAATTCGGGCCAAAGCCATGGCCCAGGTTTGCGCGTTGTTCGCCCCGCCGTTTTGGCCGATGTGGGCCGGCGCGTTGCTCCTCACGCCGGGCGCTGGGGCCGCTTCTCCAAAATCAGTTGGGTGCGGTAGTCGTACAGGCTCAGCTCCAGGCCTACGGGGTAGGTGTGGGGGTTGAGGAAGCGGCGCACGGCGGGGTCGAGGCTGGCCACTTCGCGCTGGGCCAAGGCGCGGCTTTCGGCCAGGGTGGGCAGCTCCAGCACGCGCTGGCCCTGGCGGAACACGGGCTCGAGCAGCTCGCGAAAGGGGGCCCCGGGGCGCACGGGGCGGCGGCGGGTGGCGTCGTTGGGGTCGACCAAGGTAAGGGTTTCGGGCAGGGGCGCGGCGGTGTTGTAGAGCATGTCGGCCCGCGGGCGGCCGTGGTCGTCGAGGTAGCGGCGCACCTGCAGGATGCCAGGGATGCTGGTTTTAGCGAGCTGCTCGCTGAGCTTGATGGTGAAGTCCCAGCCGGTGCCGTCGGCCGGGCGCAGGGCGGCCAGCTTGTACACGCCCCCCAGGGCCGCCTGGTTATAGGCCGTCACGAGCTGGGTGCCCACGCCCCAGGTGTCGATGCGGGCCCCCTGCTGCCGGAGGCTGGCGATGAGGTTTTCCTCCAAATCGTTGCTGGCCACGATGTGCACCTTATCAAAACCTGCTTCATCCAGCAGCGCCCGGGCCCCCCGGCTGAGGTAGGCCAGGTCGCCCGAATCGAGGCGGATGCCGCCCAATTCGTGGCCGTTCTGGCGCATCTGCCGGGCCACTTCGATGGCGTGGCGCACCCCGTCGAGCGTGTCGTAGGTATCGACCAGAAACACCGAGTCGTCGGGAAACGCCTGGGCGTAGGCCGCAAACGCTTTTTCCTCGTCGCCGAACGACATGACCCAGCTGTGGGCGTGGGTGCCGCGCACCGGAATGCCGTAGCGCTGGCCGGCCAGCACGTTGCTGGTGGCATTGGCCCCGCCGAGGTAAGCCGCCCGGCTGGCCCCCAGGCCCCCGTCGAAGCCCTGGGCGCGGCGCAGGCCGAACTCCAGCACCTGGTCGTCGGGCCCGGCGGCTTCGCGGATGCGGGCGGCCTTGGTGGCGATGAGCGTCTGGAAGTTGACGAGCGTGAGCAGGGCCGTTTCCACCAGCTGGGCCTGTAGCAGGGGCCCCTGGATGCGCAGCAGCGGCTCGTTGCCGAACACCACGGTGCCCTCGGGCACGGCGTCCACATTGCAGGTAAACTTCAAATCGCGCAGGTAGGCCAGGAAAGCGGGTGGGAACAGCGGGGTGCCCTGGCTGCCGCGCAGCCCGCCGAGGTAGGCCAGGTCGTCGTCTGAAAAGCGCAGGTGCTCGAGCCAGTCCACGGCCAGGGCCAGGCCGGCGGCCACCGCGTAGCCGCCCTGAAACGGGGCTTTGCGGAAGTAGAGGTGGAACACGGCCTCGCGGTCCTGCATCCCCTGCTGCCAGTAGCCGTAGGCCATCGTGAGCTGGTACAAATCGGTAACGAGGGCGAGCGACGGGCCGTACAGGCCGGAGAGCGGGGCGGAGTTCATGGCGGCAAAGGAAACAAAGTATTTGGCGCAGCTCGCACCGGCCCTACCTTATCCCTCACAATGAAAAAGCAAGCCGCCCCGAAACCTGCCTCCGCCCCGGCCCCGGTGGCCAAGGCTGTGCCCGCCCCCTGGCGCACGATTTTACGCCTGCCGTGGCGGCTGGGCCTGGCCACCGGGGCAGCCGGCCTGGCCGTGTGGCTGGCCCCCGCCGCCCTGGGGCCCCTGGCCCGCGCCGTGGCCGGCTGGGACGCCTTCGCGGCCGTGATGCTGGGCCTGATTCTGGTGAACATGCGCGTGGCCGACGTCGACGACATCCGCCAGGTGGCCGCCAGCGACGACCTGCCCCGCACCGCCGCTTCCTTCGTGGTCCTTGCCGGGGCCCTGGCCAGCCTCGTGGCCGTGGTGGGCCTGCTGGGCACGCTCAAAAACCTGCCCGAAGCCGCCAAAGCCCTGCACCTAGTGCTGGGCGTGGGGGCCGTGGCCCTGGCCTGGCTGCTGGTGCACTGCGTGTTCACGCTGCGCTACGCCCACAGCTACTACGACGCCGACGAGCAAGGCCACGACCAGGGCGGCCTGGTGTTTCCCGACGACGCGGGCAAGGACGACCAGGACAAGATGGAGCCCAACTACCTGGATTTTGCCTATTTCTCCTTCGTGGTGGGCATGACGGCCCAGACGGCCGATATCGGCATCAGCAACCGCGACATCCGCAAAATCGCCCTGTTGCACGGCCTCATTTCCTTCCTGTTCAACACGGCTATCGTGGCCCTCACCATCGGCACCATCGGCGGCGTGCTCAACTGAGCCAGGAACATTTTTCAAGCCCAAGCGCCCACCCCCTGACTGAATTAACTAATCAGCCCGCGGCTGATGGCCATTTTGATGAGGGCGGCGGTGTTCTTCGCGCGGGTTTTGCCGATGATGTTCTGGCGGTGGGTTTCGACGGTGCGCTTGCTGGTGAACAGCTTGTCGGCGATTTCGTTGTTGGTGAGGCCCTCCGCGATGAGCTTGAGCACCTCCAGCTCGCGGGCCGTGAGGTCGGCGATGGGCGTGCCGGCGACGTCTTCGCCGGGGGCCGCCGGGGTGGCCGGGGCCGCCGCCCCCAGGGCTTTGTAGAGCATGGCTAGCCCGATGTCGGTGCACAGAAACAGGTGCCCAGCGGCCACCGTGTGGATGGCGTGGGTGATTTCGCGAAACGAAGCGTTTTTCAGCACGTAGCCCAGGGCCCCGGCGGCCAGCATCCGGGCCACGTAGTGCTCGTTGTCGAGCATGGTCAGCACCAGCACTTTCAGGTTGGGGAAGCGTTGCCGCAGCTCGGGCATGGTGGCGAAGCCGTCGAGCACGGGCATGTTCACGTCCATTAGCACCACGTCGGCGGGGGTGGTGGCCAGCAGCGCCAGCAGCTCGGTGCCGTTGCCGGCCTCGCCCACCACGTCGAAGCCGGGCTCGGCGGCGAGCAGCGAGCGGAGGCCGTCGCGGAGAATGGCGTGGTCGTCGGCGAGTACGAGGCGGAGCATGGCGGGCGGTAAAAGTGAAAGAAACGCGGCCGGCAGCGGCCTACGCGGTGCGCTTGAGCCCCACGATGCCCACCAGGATGAGCCCGATGAACAGCACGTGCCAAGCGCTGAACGGCTCTTTCAGCACCAGCGTGTCCACCAATTTGATGCCGACCAGGGCCATGCCCATCCAGATGGCGAAGGCCGTGCCCGCCGGAATGGAATTCAGGGCCTTGGAAAAAAAGAACACGTTGGCCACCCCAAACGCCACGTAGCCGATGGCGGGCAGCAAGGTATAAATTCCGGCCGGGTCGGCGAAAAACTGCGACCAGTGGATGGCCCTGATTTTGGCCACGCTGGCGTACTTAAGGCTGTAGTTCCAGCACACCTCCATCACGGAAGCCAGGAACAGGTAGAACCAGGCGGAATTAACGAGCAAATTCAAGACGGGGTAGCGACGGGGCGGGAAGGTTCGGCCGAAGTAACGGCAACGGGCGCGGGGTTGTTGCCGGGGCGGCGGGCCACGGTCTCGGGGGCCCCGTCGGGCACGTCCCAGCCTTGCAGGGCCCGGGCGGCGGGCACGCGCCGGCCCAGCCAGCCCAGCAGCCGGAAGCGCACCCCGTGGTAGCCCCGGAACCAGGCCGACCGCTCGGCCAGGGCCGCCTCGTCGAAGCGGCGCACCGAAAAGGCGTGCTGCAAAAAGTAGTCCTTCGGAAACGCATAGGGCAGGCCCCAGCGCACGGGCTTGCGGCCCTCGGGCAGGTAAGCGGTGCCGAAAAGCCAGTCCCACACCGCAAACTTGGTCGAGAAGTTGGCGAAGTACACCTCCTCGTGGTCGGCGTGGTGCCAGAGGTGCATTTCGGGCCCGTTGATGACGTACTGGAGCTTGCCCGAGTGCACGTCCACGTTGGCGTGGATGTACATGCCCCACACGGCGTCAATCAGGGCCTTGATGGGCACCACAATCGGGTTGGCCCCCAGCAGGATGATGGGCGCAAACTCGATGGTTTGGTTGATGATAATTTCGACGGCGTGCGAGCGGGAGCCGGCCAGCCAGTCCACCTGCTTGCCTGAGTGGTGCGCCTCGTGGGTACGCCAGAAAAACGCGCTGTTGTGCTGGAAGCGGTGAAACCAGTAGATGTAGAAGTCGTGCGTAACGACGAAAAAGCCCACCTGCGCCGCCACCGGCCAGTCGCTCACCCAGTGGAACTGGGCCCCGAAGTGCCGGGCCAGCGGCGCGATGATGAACCCGAAAATCAGGATTTGCAGGAAGTAGCTCTGCACCAGTGTGTACCAGAACAAGTCGAGGAACAGCCCCTCGCGGAAGAACGGTAGGCCCTTGCGGTACGGGTACTTGCGCTCCAGCACCAGCAGCACCGCCACCGCCAGCAGCAGCAGCGGCGTGGTGATGGCCGTGGTGCGGCCCACGGCGTTGAGGCCGTGGTAAAAGTTGCTCAGCGTTTCCAGCATGGTTATTTAAGCTTTTAGCTGATGGCGGTTAGCTACCAGCCTACGGGTATTTTGGTCAAAAGTCAGGGCGGCCAGCGCCTGATTGGCTTTACGAAAGCGGGCCGCTCACTAAAAAAGCGAGCGGCCCGAATAGTTTCAACTCAACGGTATATTGTGGTTATCCGGCAAGCGCTTTCTCAGAAACAAGCCCGCAAAAAAAATCAGCAGCAAGCCATTGTGAACCAGCAAAAAAGCTAACAGCTAACAGCCAATGGCTAACAGCTAATTTAAGCGGCCGTCACCTCGCGGCGCAGGCGGCGCAGGGGCTCTTTCTCGCTCTCGTACACCACCTTCACGCCGTCGCCGAGGCCGGCTTCGGTGTCGCGGATGTCGCGCACCATCTTGGCCATGCCGCCGGGCTCCACGCTGGCCGCGTGGTCGGAGCCCCACATGGCGCGGTCGAGGGTGAAGTGGCGCTCCACGAACGTCGCGCCCAGGGCCACGGCCGTCACGGTGGTGCTCAGGCCGGTTTCGTGGCCCGAGTAGCCGATGGGCGTATTTGGGAATTGCGCCATCAGGGTTTGAATCATGCGCAGGTTCAGCTCGGCCGGGGGGCAGGGGTAGGCCGAAGTTGAGTGGGCAATCATCAGCTTATCGAGGCCCACGTAGGCCACGGCGTCGGTGATTTCGTTCTGGGTGCTCATGCCGGTGCTCAGCATCAGCGGGCGGCCGGTGGCCCGCACGCGGTCGAGCAGGGGCTTGTCGGTGAGCGAGGCCGACGCCATCTTGTAGAGCACGGGCTGGAATTGCTCCATGAAATCCACCGACGGCTCGTCCCAGCACGAGGCAAACCAGTCGATGCCCCGGGCCTTGCAGTAGTCGTCGATGGCGGTGTATTCCGGCTGGCCAAACTCGGTTTTGCGCTTGTAGTCGATGTAGCTCATGCGGCCCCAGGGGGTGTCGCGCTGCTTCTCCCACTGGTCTTTGGGCACGCACAGCTCGGGGGTGCGCTTCTGGAACTTCACGGCGTCGCAGCCGGCGCTCACGGCCGCATCAATCAGCTGGCGGGCAATGTCGAGCGAGCCGTTGTGGTTGATGCCTATTTCGGCGATGATGTAACAGGGCTGGCCAGGGCCAATGCTGCGGTTTTTCTTGATTTGTACGGTGCTCATGCCAAGCGGGTGGGGTGGGAGTGAAGCCAGGAGCTGGCCAAATAAGAGAAGTAATGATACGAAATAAGCAGAGCCGCGGGATTGTTCGGGGCCCCGGGGCCCCAGACGTGCGCCCAGCGGTTTTATTTTACCGGCTGGCGATAATAAACTCGGCCACTTCGCGGAAGCAGCCGTGCCCGCCCGCCGTTTCGCAGTGGAAGTCGGCCACGGCCCGCGCGAAGCGGGTGGCGTCGCCGGGGCAGGCGGCCAGGCCCACCAGCTTCAGAATTTCCACGTCGTTGGTGTCGTCGCCGATGAAGGCAATTTCCTCGGCCGTCAGGCCCGTGCGGGCCATAATCTCGTGCAGCCGCGCCGGCTTGTCCTTGATGCCCAGGTGCAGCTCGGTGATGCGCAGCTTATCGGCCCGCCGCTGCACCGAGCCCGACGTTTCGCCGGTCATGATGCCGGTGTCCACGCCCACGGCCCGCAGGCGCTCCACGCCCATGCCGTCGCGGATGCTGAAGCGCTTCATCTCCTCGCCGCGCTCGGAGTAGTACACGCCGTTGTCGGTGAGCACGCCGTCGCAGTCGGTCAGCAACAGTTTGATGCGCCGGGCGCGGGCTTGCAGTTCGGTTAGGTTCACTAAGGGGAGAGTTGAAGGGCTGTAGCGCGGACCTTGTAGTCCGCGTTTTTGAACGGTTGTATAAGGGAAATCGGCAGGACGAAGCGAGAGCCGCGGACTACAAAGTCCGCGCTACAAGTCGTGGTACAGTGCTAAATGGCCGTCCAGCCGCCGTCCACCACCAGGTTGGCGCCGGTCATGTAGGCCGAGGCTTCGGAGGCCAGGAACACCACGGCGCCCTGGTAATCGGTGACGGCGGCCATGCGGCCCAGAGGCGTTTTGGCGCTGTACTGCTTCACGAAAAAGGCGTCCTGGCTGTTCTCCACGCCGCCCGGCGAGAGCGTGTTTACCCGCACGCCCTGGGGGCCCCAGTAGGCCGCCAGGTAGCGGGTGAAGTTCACCACCGCGCCCTTGGTCATGGGGTAAGAGGGTGACTTATAGAAGGTTTGCTCGCCGGCCTCGTTGCGGTAGATGCTCTGGTCGGGCCCCACAATGCCGTAGGTGCTGGCCACGTTGATGATGGAGCCACTGCCCTGCACGGCCATCGGCGTGCCGAAGACCTGCGCCGCCAGGAAAATCCCCGTCACGTTCACCTCCAGCACTTGCTGGAAGGTGGCGAGCGGGAAGTTCTCGAACTTGCTGAGGTCGGCGGCCAGCGCCGGGTTCTCGAACATGTCGTTGATGGCCGCGTTGTTCACCAGCACGTCGATGTGCCCAAACTGCTTGATAATCTGGTCGCGCGCCGCGGCCAGCGACTCAGGCTTGGTTACGTCCACGGCCAGCGGCAGGTGGGGGCCCCCGGGCAAGCCGGCCGCCACCGCTTCCGCTGCGGCCTGGTTGATGTCGGCCACCACCACGTTGGCACTGGCGGCGGCCAGCGCCGCGCAGTGCTGCCGGCCAATGAGGCCGCACGCGCCGGTGACGATGGCCGTTTTGTTGGTAAGGTCGAAGAGGGTCATGCAGTTGTATCGTCCTGGCGGGGGCCTCACCCCCTAGCCCCCTCTCCAAAAGAGAGGGGGAACTAGCTTCTAGTTTTTAGGGCTAGAATTAGGGCTAGAATGAAATGAGGCCGCGCTCACTACGTAAAAAACTATGAGCTAAAACTAGAAACTAGTTCCCCCTCTCTTTTGGAGAGGGGGCTAGGGGGTGAGGTTCCTTCAGGGGCCCCTACTTCGCCTTCACCGGCGCGGCGTTGGTCACCTTGCGGAACACGGCTTCCACCGGCTCGCCGTGGAGGCGGGCGGCTACGTCGCCGGCTTCGATGGCCTCTTTCAGCAACGGGAGCACCTCGGCGTACATGGCCAGGGCGTGGGCCACGTCGGCGTCGGTGTGCGAGAAGCACATGTTGTGGAAACCGCCCCACATGATGCCGCGCTTGAACAGCTCCTGCTGCACGTAGGCCTTCACTTCCAGGGGGTTGCCGGCGCTGGCGTCGAAGGTGACGATACTGCGGCAGTCGTAGCCGTAACACTTGGTGTACTGGCTCAGGCCGAGGTCGACGGCGATTTTGTTGTAGCCGACTTTCAGCTTATTGCCCTGCTCGGCGAGGCGGGCGGGCACGTTCTTTTCGCGCATCTCGGCGATGGTGGCCATGGCCGCCGCTAGGCTCAGGGCCTCGCCGCCGAACGTGGTGAAGAAGAACACGTCCTGCTCGAAGAGCTGCATCACGTCGCGGCGGCCGGTGAGCAGCGAAATCGGCATCCCGTTGGCAAACGCCTTCGAGAACACCGCCAGGTCGGCCTTGATGCCGAAGTGCTCCTGGGCCCCGCCCACGGCGATGCGGAAGCCGGTCCACATCTCGTCGAAAATCAGCAGCGTGCCGTTCTCCTTGCAGAGGCGGGCTACTTCGTGCAGGAAGTTGTCCTTGGGCTCGTCAAAAATGAAGGGCTCCAGAATGACGCAGGCCACGTCGGGCGTCAGCAATTGCTTAAACGAATCGAGGTTGTTGTACTCGAAGGCGTCCACCAAGTCCTTGCTTTCCTGGGGGATGCCTTTGTCGCGGCTCGTGGTGCCGATGTACCAGTCGTGCCAGCCGTGGTAGCCGCAGCACAGCACGTGGGGCCGCCCCGTGAAGGCGCGCGCCACCCGCACCGCCGCCGAGCACACGTCGGCCCCGGTTTTGCTGATGCGGATGCTCTCGGCGTTGGGGATAACCTCGTGGATAAGTTCGGCAAACTGCACTTCCAGCTCGTGCATCATCGAAAACGTGATGCCGTCTTCGAGCTGCGCCCGGATGGCGTCGTCCACCCGCGGGTAGGCGTAGCCCAGCGAGATGGGGCCGATACCCATCTGGAAATCAAGGTACTCGTTGCCGTCCACGTCCCAGACGTGGGCGCCCTTGCCGCGCTTCACGTACTTGGGGGCCCCGCCCTTGGTGTACTGCCCGGGGCCCTTGGCCAGGGTCTGGGTCACCGGCGTCATAATGGAAGTGGCGCGGGCGTACAGCGCATCCGACTCGGTGAAATCGGGGTAGTTAGCGTTGGAAGAAACGGTGTTGGGCATGGCTATTTCAGGATTGTTTATAATGGAACGTAGAGACGCGACACTTCGCGTCTCGGCCGCTGCACGGTTGGCCAAAGCGCCGTTCAACGATTGAGCATGGTTGGCCAAAGCGCCGTGCAACGATTGAATCGTTCAACGATTGAGACGCCAAGTGTGGCGTCTCTACTCGGCAAATTGGTTTTCCACCACTGCCGTTTTGGTGGTGATGGCGGCGGGGTTGGCGCCCAGCTTTTCGGCGATGCGGCGGGCAATGTGCTGGCCGGTGAAGCCTTCGTATTCGAGCACTTCGCTCAGCAGGCCGGGCTTGTACCACCGCTCGTTCAAGGCGATGGGCAGCACCTTGGCCGTCAGCTCATTCTTCAGCAGCACCTCGGCCAGGATGGAGTAGAGGCCGCCGGTCTGGAAGTGGTCTTCCAGCGTCACGACCAGGCCGCCGGCCTGCACTACTTGCAGCAGCGCGGCCTCGTCCACGGGCTTGAGGGTGCGCATGTTGATGAGGCCCACCGACTTGCCCTGGGCTTCGAGCAGCTCGCGGGCGATGAGGGCCTGCTCGAACAGCATGCCGTAGACGAGGATGGTGGCGTCGGTGCCGGTGGCCACTACTTCGGCCTTGCCCATCTCGAAGGGGGCGTGCTGGTAGGTGCCGGGGCGGGTGTTGATGCGCACGTAGGCCGGGCTGGGCGAGGCCCAAATCTGGGGCAGCATGCCCAGCATGTCGGCCTCGTCGGCGGGGGCGAAAACGGTCATGCCCGGGATGCCGCGCATCAGGGCCACGTCCTCGATGGCCTGGTGGGTGGGGCCGTTGCCATCCGACAAAAAGCCGGGCACGAAGCTGCTGATTTTTACTGGCAGCTGGCCGATGCCCACGTCGGTGCGGATGAACTCAAACGCCCTGAGCGTGAGGAAGGTGGCCAGCGCGTGCACCACCGGGATGCGCCCGCGCAGGGCCAGCCCGGCCGCCGCCCCGATCAGGGTTTGCTCGGTGATGCCGGTGTCGATGAATCGGGGCCCCAGCACGGCCGGCAGGTTGCGGATGAGGGCGCGGTTTTCGGCCGTCATCACGATGAGGCGGTCGTCGGCCAGGGCCGTTTCTTTAATTAATTCTTCGTAGATCACAGATTATGCAGATTAAAAGGTGATTTCGCAGATGCAGACGAAGCGAGAGAAGCAGGGAGCAGCACCGGAGCGAAAGAGCCATTTGTGGCCCCTGGGGTGCTGTTTAAATCTGCGAAATCTGCTTAAATCTGCATAATCAGCGATTATCGGACCGTCAGGGTTTCGCTCGTTAGCGTGGTAGATTCCTGGCTGTGCAGCTCCTTCAGCAGCTCCACTACTTCATCGGCGGAGAAGTTGCAGAACCAGCGGTCGGCGCGGGCCTCGATGCTGGGCAGGCCGCGGCCGCGCACCGTGTCGCAGATGATGACGGAGGGCCGGTCGGCGGCGAAGGGCAGGGCCCCGAAGGCGGCTTCGAGCTGCGCGAAGTCGTGGCCGTCGATGCGCTGCACGGCCCAGCCGAAGGCCTCGAATTTGGGCCCCAGGGGCTCCAGCGGAATCAGGTCTTCGGTGGCCACGTTGGCCTGGAAGTGGTTGCGGTCCACGACCAGCGTGAAGTTGCTGAGCTTGTGGGCGGCGGCCACCAGCACGGTTTCCCACACGGAGCCCTCGTTCAGCTCGCCGTCGCCGGTGATGACGATGGTGTGGTTTTTCAGGCCCCGCATCCGGTTGTCGAGCGCCACGCCCAGGCCCACGGAGGGCAGGTGGCCCAGCGAGCCCGAATGAAACTCGACGCCCGGCACCGCGCGGTTGGGGTGCCAGTAGATGCTGTCGTTGGCCTTCAAGTGGTTGGCCAGGCGCTCTTTGGGCATGAAGCCCAGCTCGGCGAACGTGCCGTAGAGGGCCGGCACGTCGTGGCCCTTGCTCAGGAACAGGAAGTCGCGGTCGGGCGCGTCCACCGTGGCGGGGCTGATGTTCAGGAAGTCGGCGTAGAGGTACACCAGCAGGTCGGCGCAGCTCAGCGAAGCGCCGGTGAAGCAGCCGCCGTCGGTGCTCAGGCGCACGATGTGCTCGCGCACGCGCAGGGCCAGGGCTTTCAGTTCGTCTTGTTTTTCGGAGGTCATTCTTTTGGCTATTAGCTGTTGGCTATTAGCTGTTAGCTTTTGGCGACTGGCTTCTTTGAAAGAAGCTAATGGCTAGTCGCTAATAGCTAACAGCTTAGATACGCTTGGTTTGCCCAGCGGCCACGGTTTTTAGCTCGTCCAGGTGGTTGCGGTACCAGTTCACGCCGGCCAGGCTGGCGTTGAGGGCGTAAATGTCTGGCCTTTGCTTTAATAAAGTTAGAATGTCGGCCAAACCGAAGGCTGGATTGGCCGAATACAGCGCCTCAAACACGGCCTTAATAAATTCATAATCCTCGCGGTAGTCAATTGTGAAGCGGTGCGACATGGAGTAGTCGAGCCCGGTTTCCCAGGCTACGTTGGCGAGGCGGAAGCGGCCGGGGTTTTCCCAGAAGAAGGGCGTGGTGTGCTCGCGCTCCAAGGGGCGGCGGGCCTCGCGCCAGGCCGTGGCCAGGGCCCCCAGGGGCACCACCTCCACGTCGTTGCCGTCGGGGTAGGTGGCGGGGTGCAGGTTGCTTACGAAGTCAAACTGCCCGGCGGTAGCTATATAATAGGCCAGCACGCGGTCAATCACGGCGGGGTCGATGAGGGGGCAGTCGGACGGGATTTTCACCACCGCATCCACCGGCCCGAAGGCCAGCGCCGCCTGGTAGTGGCGGTCGAGCAGGTCGGTGGGCGAGCCGCGGAACACGTTGAGGCCGTGGGCCTCGCACATGGCCACTAAGGCGTCGTCGGCCGCGTCGGTGGTGGTGGCCACCACGATTTGGCCGGCCAGCCGGGCCAGTTGCACGCGCTGCACCATGCGCACGAGCAGGGGCTGGCCGGCCAGCGGCAGGCTGACTTTATCGGGAAGGCGCGAGGAGCCGCGGCGGGCCTGGACGACGGTGAGGATGTTCACGAACGGGCGGTTTGGGCCTGCGGAACGGCCGCGGCGGCGGTGGGGACCCCGGCGGCGGTGCCGGCAAAATCTTCGGGCCGGTACTGCTTCAGGAACGCCGGGCCGCTGCCCGCAAAGCCGGCGTAGCGGCGGCACACGTCGGCAATGCGGCGGGCCGAGGTGCCGTGGTTTTGCCAGGGCAGCTTGCGCTTCAGGTCGGCCAGGTCGAAGTACGAATGCACCGGGATGCCCAGCGCCAGGCCCACGAAGGCCACCGTGCTGTACTGCGTTATCAGCTCGGCGCAGTTGGCAATCATCTCCTCGGTGTTGCCCTCGGTGTAGATGCGCGTGCCGGCGGGGGCCCAGCGCTGCACCTCGGCGGTGGCGCGGGCCATGTTTTCGTTGGGGTGAAACTTGAAAAACAGGGGCCGGCCGGCGGCGATGCGCACGGCCTCGCGGATGAAGCGCTTGCGGTTGTCGGGCCGGTAGGTTTCTCGCATGTCGGTGGTGGCCACCAGCACGTAGCCGCGGTGCGGGAAGGCGTTGCGGCGCAGCTGCTCCACGTCGTCGAAGTTGGGGATGCCGGTCACCACGAGCTTGCCCGCGTCCACGCCCACCCGCCGGAAGTGCTCGGCGTAGCCCTCCGACGCCACGCAGTACACGTCGCAGCAGTTGTTCATCCCGTTCAGGGCCGTGCTGATGGTGAGGATGGGGTAGCGGGTGAAGCGCTTGACCAGGCGGGCCCACAGGTTGAGCGGGTCGGTCATGCCCTCCTGCACGAACACCGACTTGGTGGTGGCCAGCAGGTTCCAGGGCACGATGATGTCGGAGCAGCACACGATTAGGTCGTAGGCGTTACCGTACACACGGGCCTCGAAGTCGTTGGGCAGGCCGTGGGCGGCCAGGTAGCGGTCGGCTTTTTCCTTGATGTGGCCCGTGACGATGGTGCCCTTCAACAGATTGGCCCAGAGCAGGAACTCGTAGAAGCGGCGCTGCCAGCCGTCGTAGTACAGCTGGCTGTAGTAAGCGTCGAACTCGTCGCCGAGCAGCTCGGCGACGCGGTGCATCTGGGTGGTTTGGTTGGGCGAACCGATGAGAAACAGTACTTTTTTGCGCGTCATACGGCAAGGGCGGGAAAGCGGCGGCGGGCGGGCCCCAAAGCTACGGCGGGTTGCGGCAGCGCGTCATTCGGCCCGCTGCCCTGCGAAGACGCCCCTTTTTCCCGGCCCGGCCTTTCCCCTACAGATTCAACCCCGGCGCAGCGGCAACGCGGGCAACTTGAACACGTCGCGCAGGGCCCGGCGGGCGGCGTGGTAGCCGCACATGCCGTGCACGCCCCCGCCGGGCGGCGTGGCCGACGAGCACAGGTAGAGCCCCGGCCGCGAGGTGCGGTAGGGCGAGGCCCGCAGGGCCGGCCGCGTGAACAGCTGCGTGATGTCCAGCCGGCCCCCGTTGATGTCGCCGCCCACGCAGTTGGGGTTGAGGGCCTCCAGCTGGGCCGGGTCGAAGGTGTGGCGGCCGACGATGCGGTCGCGGAAGCCGGGGGCGAAGCGCTCCACCTGCGCCTCGATGGCGGCCGTCCGGTCCACCCGCGAGCCGTTGGGCACGTGGCAGTAGGCCCAGGCCGTGTGCCGGCCGGCGGGGGCCCGGGTGGCGTCGAAGCGGCTGGGCTGGGCCAGCAGCACAAAGGGCCGCGCCGGGTGCTGGCCCCGCGCCGTGGCCCGCTCGCCGGCGGCAATTTCTTCCAGCGTGCCGCCCAGGTGCAGCGTGCCGGCTCGGGCGCAGTCGGGGGCCGCGAACGGAATCGGCCCGTCCAGGGCCCAATCCACCTTGAACGCGCCCATGCCGTAGCGGTAGCGCCCCAGCTGCCAGCGGTAGATGCTGGAGAGGCTGTGCCCGGCAATCTGGAGCAGCTGCGCGGGCGTCACGTCGAAGAGCACGGCCCGCGCCGGGGGCAGCTGCGCCAGCGAGGCGACGAAGGTGCCCGTTTCCACTTGGCCGCCCAGGGCCCGGAAGTGCGCCACCAGCGCGTCGGCAATGGCCTGCGCGCCGCCTAGGGGCAGCGGCCAGCCGGCGCGGTGGGCCGCGATGAGCAGCACCAGTCCGGCCGCCGACGTGGCCAGCTTATTCAGCGGCAGCATGCTGTGGGCGGCGGCCCCGGCCAGCAGGCCCCGCGCCGCCGGGCCCCGGAAGCGGCGGGCCAGCACCGTGGCCGGCAGCAGGGCCGACAGCCCAAACCGGGCCATTGGCAGCGGGTGCCGGGGCCAGCCCAGGGGCCCCAGCACGTCGGGGGCAATGCCCGGCCAGTCGGCCACCAGCGGCTCCAGCAAGCGGCGGTAAGCGCCCGCGTCGGGCCCCAGCTGGCGGGCGGTGTCGGCCAGCGAGCCCGTGGCCGCGGCGGCCGTGCCGTCGTCGAAGGGGTGGGCCACGGCCACCGGCGGCGTGATGAACCGGAGGCCGTAGCTGGCCAGCGGCAGGGTTTGGAAAAACGGCGAGGCCACCGCCAGCGGGTGAATGGCCGAGCCGAGGTCGTGGCGGAAGCCGGGCAGCGTCAGCTCGGCCGTGCGCAGGCCGCCGCCCAGCTGCGGGCTGCCTTCGAGCAGCAGCACCGCCAGGCCGGCCTGTTGCAGCACGATGGCCGCCGCCAGCCCGTTGGGCCCCGAGCCGACCACCACGGCGTCAAAATTTGAGTTGCTCATGCCAAAAGAAGCGCTGGTTTGGCGGGCATTTGGGGCCGGCGCGGGCGCGGCGCATATACGGCCAGGCTCGGGGAAACGCCCGAATCGGGGGCGCGGGCCCCGCCGCCGGCAAGGTGTAGAATTTTGGCTTATATGAAATATCAATGAATAACCGGCACTTTTTCCGCGACAGGCTTCGTTATGCGTACTTCAAAACCCGCCTTTTATTGGTGCGGGTTCATCCTTTCACCAAACCCCAGCTATTTTGAAAAAGCAACTCATCCTCCTTGCCCTGTTCATCGCCGCCGGTAGCTACTCGGCCAGTGCGCAAACCACCACGACCACGACCCAGCAGACCACCGCGCCCGCCACTCCCCCCGCCCCGGCCATGACGCCGGCCCCGGCCATGACCCCGGACGCGACTCCCGCCGCTACCACTACCACCACCGAATCGACCACCACCGCCACGGACCCCTCCAAAACCATGACCGTGCCCGTCGGTGCCAAGGTGAAAGGCAACCGCAAGAAGATAAAAGTGAAGCCGCAGAACTAGCTTCTCCGACTGCGAAAAAGCCCCGCCGCAAGCACTTGCGGCGGGGCTTTTTGATGGGGTGAGAGGCTATGCGAACGGATATAAAAGGGGCCATCATGCCGAGCGCAGCCGAGGCCTGACGGCCTGTGCGGAATGGGCGCTTAATGCAGCAGGGCCCCGAGCTGCGCCACCAGCACGGGCACGCTCAGGGCCCCCATGATGGCCACCACCGCCCAGCCGGCGGCCAGCATCCAGCGGGGGTGGCGGTAGGGGCCCATGAGGCGGGGGCGGGTGGCGGCCACCAGCACGATGCCCAGCGCGATGGGCAAAATCAGCCCGTTCACGGCCCCGGCCAGCACCAGCAGCTGCGCGGGCTTGCCGACGAGCACGAAAATACCCGTTGAGAGCACGATAAAAACCGAGATGCAGGCCCGCTCGTGGCGGGCGAAAACGGGGTGGAACGTCTTGAAAAACGACACCGACGTGTAGGCCGCGCCCACCACCGACGAGATGGCCGCGCTCCACAGAATGACGCCGAAAATGCGGAAACCTACTTCGCCCGCCGCCGAGCGGAACACGCCCGCCGCGGGGTTGTCAGCGTCGAGCACGGCCCCGCGGCTGAGCACGCCCACGATGGCCAGGAACAGCACGAACCGCATGACCGTGGAAATAACAATGCCGCTGACGGCGCTGCGCGTCACCGCATCCTGTTGAGCCGGCCCCTTAATGCCCGCATCAAGCAGCCGGTGGGCCCCCGAAAACGTGATGTAGCCGCCCACCGTGCCGCCCACGATGGTGACGATGGCCGCCGCGCTGACGTGGGCCGGCAGCAGCGTGTGGTGCAGCGCCAGCAGCAGGGGCGGGTGCGCGCTGAAGGCAATGCCGAGCGTGAGCAGAATTTTGACCGTGCCGAGGATTTTGGTGAAGCCGTCGAGCATTTTGCCGATTTCCTGCACCCAAAACAGGGTCAGGGCCACCGCGCAGCTCGCCAGGGCCCCGTGCGCGTAGCTCATGCCCGTGAGCACGTTCAGGCCCAGCCCGCAGCCGGCAATGTTGGCAATGTTGAAGGCGAAGCCGCCCAGGATAACCAGGGCCGCCAGCCCGTAGCCCAGCCCCGGCAGCAGTCGGTTGGCCAGGTCCTGGGCCCGCAACTCGCTCACGGTAAGGATTCGCCAGGTATTGAGCTGGGCCCCCACGTCGAGCACCACCGACACCAGAATCACGAACCCGAAGCTGGTGAGCAGCTGCTGGGTGAACACCGTCGTCTGCGTCAGAAACCCCGGCCCGATGGACGAGTTGGCCATCAGAAACGCCGCCCCCAGGCTGGCCCCGCCGAACCACCGCTTGCCCGCCCCCATCAGCGCGCGCCGCTGAAATCGGCCCCCAGGCGCACCCCCGCCTCGCGCAGGGCCCCGTGCAGCCGCTGGGCAAATTCCACGGCGTGGGCCCCGTCGCCGTGCAGGCACACCGTATCGGCCCGGATGGCCACGTCGGGGCCCTGCTGGCTGCGCACCTGGCCCGTGCGCACCATCCGCAGCACCTGGGCCACGGCCGCGTCGGCGTCGGTTACCAGGGCGTCGGGCTGGCGGCGCGGGGTGAGGGTACCGTTGGCCTGGTAGGTGCGGTCGGCGAATACTTCGTGGGCGGTTTTCAGGCCCAGCCGCTCGCCGGCCCGGGTTAATTCGCTGCCCGCCAGGCCGTAGAGCACCAGCTCGGGCTGCACCCGGTGCACGGCTTCGGCAATGGCCTGGGCGAGGGCGGCGTTGGTGGCGGCCATGTTGTAGAGGGCCCCGTGGGGCTTGAGGTGGTGCAGCCGCCCGCCCTCGGCCCGGGCCACGGCCCCCAGGGCCCCCAGCTGGTAGACCACCATGTCAAAGGCCTCTTCGGGCGAAATATCCATATTACGCCGCCCAAACCCCACCAAATCGGGCAGCCCCGGGTGCACCCCCAGGGCCACGTGGTGGCTGAGCGCGGCGCGCACGGTTTGCCGCATCACGCCCGGGTCGCCGGCGTGGAAGCCGCAGGCAATGTTGGCCGACGTGACGAAGGGCAGCACGGCCGCGTCCTGGCCCAGGGTCCAGGCCCCGAAGCTCTCGCCCATGTCGCAGTTCAGGTCAACGGAGTACGTCATTGAAACAAAGTGAAAAGAACGCCAACTAAAAAACGGTCATGCGGAGCGCAGCGGAGCATGACCGTTTTACTTGCTTCCACCCAATGCTTTGAAAGCAATGGCCCCCGGCAACGCCCTGATGGCGCGCTCCTGCGCAAGGTACAGCGCCTGGGCCTCGGCCAGTGAAACTTCCTGAAAGCGCAGCGCCTGGCCCGGCCGTGCCTGCGCCAGGGCCCCAAAATCGGCGGTGATGACCTGCGCCAGGCGTGGGTAGCCGCCGGTGGTTTGGCGGTCGGCGAGCAGCACGATGGCCTGGCCGTCGGCCGGCACCTGCACGGTGCCGAAGGTGACGGCACTCGACAGCAACTCGGTTGCCGTCAGCCGGGCCAGGTCCGGGCCTTGCAGCCGGTAGCCCATGCGGTCGGCCGCCGCCGTCACCACAAACGGCTGCTGCCAGAAGGCCTGCTGGCTGCCGGCCGAAAACTGCTCGTATTCCGGCCCGCGCACGGCGCGGACGACGGGGTGCGGCCGGGGCACGGGGCAGAGCCGGGGCCCCACCGTCCAGCGGGCCTGGGCCCACCGGCTGCCCGCCAGCGCCTGGCCCAGGCGCTGGCCCACCGCGCTGGGGGCCCCCACGGGCAGCTCGTCGCCGGCCCGCAGCGCCCGGCCGTGCAGCCCGCCCAGGCCGGCGCGCAGGTAGGTGGCGCGGCTGCCCAGCACCGGGGCCACGGCCAGGCCGCCCGCCACCGCCAGGTAGGCCCGGCCGCCCGCCACGGGGGCCCCAAAGGCCAGCTCCGCGCCGGCCGGGGCCCACACGGGCCGGTTCATTTCCACCGGCTGGCCGTCGAGGGTGGGCGAGAGGCGCGCGCCCGTGAGCGCAAACAGGTGGCCGGCGGCGAAGCGCAGGCGGGGGCCCTGGAGAGTAATTTCCAGGCCCGCCGCGCCGTCGGCGTTGCCCACCAGCAGGTTGGCCACGCGCAGGGCCGGGGCATCCATTGCGCCGCCCACCACCATGCCGATGTGCTGGTAGCCGGGCCGGCCCAGGTCTTGCACGGTGGTGAGCAGGCCGGGGCGCAAAATACTAAGGCTCATGCTGCTGGGTGCGGGCGTACTCCGCCGCGCTGACGGGCACGAAGCGCAAGGTTTGGCCCGCGTGCAGCCGGCTGGGGCCGGCCCAGGCGGGGTTGAACAACTGGAGCGGCGTGCGGCCGATGAGCTGCCAGCCGCCGGGCGTGGGCAAGGAGTAGATGCCGGTTTGGGCCCCCGCGATGCCCACCGCGCCGGCCGGCACCAGCGGGCGCGGCCGGGCCTTGCGGGGCGTGGCCAGGCCCGCGTCCAGCCCGCCCAAGTAGGGGAAGCCGGGCGCGAAGCCAACCATGTACACCAGGTAGTCGGGGGCGGTGTGCCGGGCAATTACCTCGGCGGCCGAGAGGCCGGTGTGGCGGGCCACGAAGGCCAAATCCGGTCCAAATTCTCCACCATAACAGACCGGGATTTCCACCGAATCGGCGGCGGTGGCGGCGGCTGGGGGCCCTGCGGCGGGTAGCATTTCGCGCAGCGTCTGCGCCACTGTTTCGTACGGTTGGTGCCGGCCGCCGGCGCTCACCAGCCACGGGTCGTAGTACACGGTGAGGGTGGTGAAGGCGGGCACGCATTCGCGCAGGCCCACGAACGGGTGCGCCGCCAGGTAGGCGTCGAACGCCTGAACGGCGCGGTGCGTGGCCGGGCTGATGCCCGCGCCGAACTGCACCACCATGGCCGCGTCGCCCAGCGGAAACAACTGCACGGGCAGCGCGGGCGGCGGACAGGCTTGGTTCATGCGGGGGGCTGGGCGACCACCTGGCCGGCCCGTAAACATAGCGGGAGTGGAGCCGTGGTGCCCCGCCCCCGGTTGCGGCTGCTGCCGAAAGGGCAATTTTAGGGTTTGGTCAGCGTGCCGTCGGCGTTGAAAAGCACGTCCTGGGCCCGGCCGTTTTTGGTTACTTCGGCCTCGTACACGGTGGCCCCATCGGCCCGCACGATGGCGGCCGCTTCGTTGATTTTGTGGGTGCGGTAGCTGCGGGCCAGGGCGGCGCGCACGGCGGCCGGCAGCTGGGCGGGTGCTACGCCGGTTTCGGTTTCCAGCAGTTTCCCGGCGGGGGTGATGACGGCCGACATCGTTCGGCCGTTCATTTTAAAGCCGGCCTCGTAGTTGCCGCCTTCCTGCTCCCAGGTGGTGGCCCGCACGGTCGGAAACCTGGCTTTGAACGTGGCGCGGGCCGCGGCGGGTACCCGGGCGGAGGGCAGCCTTTGGGCGCGGGCCGGGCCAGCGGCCGCCAGCGCCATGGCGGCGGCAATCAACAGAGGCTTCATGGGCAGTTAGGGGCAAATAAATGAAAATACTCCCGAAGCTATTGCCTGATGTTGTGGATTCTCTGTGGTTTAGGTAAACATCGCACCTCCTGGTGGGTCATTCAGCGGGCCGGCCGGATAACGTCCTGAAGCCGCCCCAATCAGGCGGGTTTTAACCCCATTAAGTTATTGACTACCCTCGAATAAGTTATTGACTACCCTCGAAATAATCAACCGGTACGGGGCCACTGCCCGCCGAAAAATTGCACGCAGCCCGGACGCGGGGATTGTGTCTTTATAGCCAGATAGCCATCACCTTTCATTTCCCAAACAATGAAAATTGCCCTAACCCTACTGGTTGGCCTGGCCTTGGTGAGCCTGCGGCTCCCCGCCCGTGCCCAAACGGCCCCGGCCGCCGGGCCCCGCCCCAAAGTGACCGGCGCGGCCGCCCGCGAGCCTGGCGCGTACCAGGGCCCGCACGTGGTGAAAGATACCAAGGCATTGGGCCAGAAGTTCATCCAGCACAGCCGCCCCACCGACGGCCCCGTATCGGCCAAGGTTCTGCCCCGTCCAAAATAGGGCCCCGCCGGGCCTCTATTGCGTGAGCATGAACGAGGCCATCTGCACGTCGCGCGAGTTGCTGCCCACCATCACCTGGAACTCGCCGGGCTCGGCCACGAACTTCAGGTCGTTGTTGTAGAACTTCAAATCCTCCACCGTGAGGTGGAAGGTGAGCGTGCGGCTTTCGCCCTTTTTTAGCAGCACTTTCTGGAAGTTTTTCAGCTCCTGCACCGGGCGGGTGCTGGTGCCTACCACGTCGCGCAGGTACAGCTGCACCACTTCTTCGCCGTCGGCGGGGCCGGTGTTTTGCACGGTGGCCGTCACGTCGAGGGCCCCGGCCATGCCGATGCTGGCGGCGCTGAGCGTGGGTCTGGATACGCTGAACGTGGTGTAGCTCAGGCCGTAGCCGAAGGGGTAAAGCGGGTCGTTGGGGATGTCGAGGTAGCGCGACTTGTACTTGTCGAGCTTGACGCCGGCGTAGGGGCGGCCGGTGCTTTTGTGGTTGTAGTAAATCGGAATCTGGCCCACCGCCCGCGGGAAGGTGGCCGTGAGCTTGCCGGACGGATTGTAGGCCCCGAACAGCACGTCGGCCACGGCGTGGCCGCCCTGCGTGCCCGAAAACCAGGTTTCGAGGATGGCGTCGGCGTTTTGGTCTTCCCAGGGCAGCGTCAGGGGGCGGCCGTTCATGAGCACCACCACCAGGGGCTTGCCGGTGGCTTTCAGGGCCTTGAGCAGGTCGAGCTGGCGGCCGGGCAGGCCTATGTCGGCGCGGCTGGCGGCCTCGCCGGTCATGCCCTGGCTTTCGCCCACCACGGCCACCACCACGTCGGCGCTCTGGGCGGCGGCCACGGCTTCGGCAATCAGGGATTCGGGGGCCCTGGTATCAATGTTCAGCTCGCCGCCGTGGGCGTTCAGGCGGTCAATCATCTGCGGGTCGTCGGCCACGTTGGCGCCCTGGGCCATTACGATTTTCACGCCCGGGGCGGCGGCCCGCAGGCCCTGCTCCACCGACACGGCCTGCTTCCAGTCGCCGGCCCCGCTCCAGCTCCCGATCATGTCGCGCTGGCGGTTGGCCAGGGGCCCCACCAGGGCAATGGTGCCGGTCTTTTTGAGGGGCAGCGTCTGCTTGTCGTTTTTGAGCAGCACGAAGCTGCGGCGGGCCACGTCGCGCGCGTCGGCCAGGTAGGCGGGCTTCATCAGCGTGGCCTTGGCGCGCTTCTCGCTCACGCCGTGGTAGGGGTCGGTGAAGAGGCCGAGGCGGTACTTGGCTTCCAGCACGCGGCGGCAGGCCAGGTCGATGTCGGCCTGGGCCACGGTGCCGTCGGCCAGGTTCTTCGCCAGGTTGTTGAGGAAAATCTCGCCCACCATGTCCTGGTCGATGCCCGCCTTCAGCGCCAGCTCCGATACCTTTTTGTCGTCGCCCAGGCCGTGGGCCTCCAACTCGTTAATAGCAGTGTAGTCGGTGGCCACGAAGCCCCGGAAGCCCCACTGCGTGCGTAGCAAGTCGGTCATCAGGAACTTGTTGGCCGTGGCCGGGATGCCGTTCACGTCGTTGAACGACGACATCACCGAGCCCACGCCGGCCTCCACGGCCGCCTTGTAGGGCGGCAGGTACTCGTTGTACATGCGCTGGAGGCTCATGTCGGTCGTGTTGTAGTCGCGCCCGGCCTCGGCGGCCCCGTACAGGGCGAAGTGCTTGAGGCAGGCCATCACGCGGTTGGGCCGGGTCAGGTCGTTGTCGGGGCCCTGGTAGCCGCGCACCATGGCCCGGGCAATCTGCGACCCCAGGTAGGGGTCTTCGCCGCTGCCCTCCATGATGCGGCCCCAGCGCGGGTCGCGGGCAATGTCCACCATCGGCGAGTACACCCAGTTCACGCCGTCGGCGCTGGCCTCGTCGGCGGCAATGCGGGCGGTTTTCTCCATGGCCGGCAGGTCCCACGACGCGGCCAGGCCCAGCGGTACCGGGAAAATGGTGCGGTGCCCGTGAATCACGTCGTAGCCCAGCAGCAGCGGGATGTGCAGCCGCGACTCCTTGACGGCCAGGGCCTGGAGCTTGCGGGCCGCCACCGGGGTGTAGGTGTTCAGCACGGCCCCCACGCGGCCCTTGCGGATGTTGGCGTCCACGTCCTTGCTCACCACGGGCCCCGTCACGTCGAAGCCCACGGACACGAGGTTGAGCTGGCCAATCTTCTCCTCGGGCGTCATCTTGCCCAACAGGTTATCGATGAAGGCCGTCATTTTAGCGTCGGGCGCGGGCAGCGCGGTTTGGGGCGCGGCGGCTTGCTGGGCCGCCGCCGGCAGGGCCCCCAGCGCGAGCAGCAGTAGGGCGGCGCGCAGGGTACGGGTGGGGTGGGTCATGAGAAGGAAAAGGGAAAAGAATTGGTAGAAGGGCGGGGTGGGGCGGGGTGGTCCGGCGACTTTTTCAGTCGTCGGGCCACTCTTATCCGTGAACGGTTGACGATTGAACAGCGGTTTCGGGGCGTTGTAAGAGTGGTCCGACGACTGAAAAAGTCGCCGGACCACCCCGCCGCCCCACCGCCCCACCGCGCCCCGCGCCACCCCGTGCCGGCGCGAAATTGCCTATGGCTTCTTGACATCCGGGCTCTCAAACCCCAGTTTGGTCAGGCCGCGCTGCACCTCCGGGGCGCTCATGAAGAGCTTCCAAAGCAAGCCGCTGCGGTGGTTCTCCATCATGGCCACGATGGGCCCCTCGTCGATGGCCAGGTACGAGGTGGCGTACCAGTTGTGCGCCTCGCTGTAGCCGTCCACGAAGCCGTAGGGCCCCCAGATTTTATCCCCCAAATCGTCGTAGAAATGGCGCAGGGCCCGCATCGACTCGGCCGGCGCGTAGGGCATGGCCGAGAGGGCCGCGGTGGGCGAAATCACGCCCAAATCCTCGGTGGGCGAGTGGGCGGCGTAGCCCTGGTAACTGTCTGAAGCCGTGAGGCCCCAGGCGTTGGGGCCGTAGCCGGGGTAGTGCCTGGGGTTGGCCACGCAGTAGGCGTAGTTGATGCGCGTGTGGTTTTGGTTCTGCGCCCAGTAGTCGGCGTGCGCGTCCTTCAGGCCGTGGGGGTTGAGGCCTAAAAACGAGTAGTGCGAGAAGAACAGGGGGCCCCCCAGCTCGGGGCCCAGGGGCAGCGGCTGGCCGTAGTAGGTTTTGCCGTTCAGGTAGTCGGGGCCCGTGGCCCAGCCCTGGTCGTACACGGCCTTGTCGATGGCGTAGCGGGGCGAGCCGGCGGCCAGCACGTAGGTCACCAGGGCCTCGTTCCAGCCGTGCAGCTGGTGGTTCATGCTCCAGCCGTTGTTGGGGCTCCAGTGCCAGTACAGCACGTTCTGGCCTTGGGTGAACCAGCTCCACTCCACCCCCTCCCACATCCAGCCCACCTTGTTGCGCACGTTGCTTTCGTCGGGCGTGTCCTGGGTAAAGTACTGGCGGGCGCAGAGCAGGCCCTCGTACATAAAGGAGGTTTCCACGAGGTCGGCCCCGTCGTCTTTGGGGCTGAAGCGGATGGTGTGGCCCGTGGCCCCGTCGTACCAGTGCGGAAACGCGCCGTGGTACTGGTCGGCCTTCCACAGGAAATTCACAATTTTGCTCACCCGCGCCGCCGCCTGGGCCCGGGTAATCCAGCCCCGCTCGGCGGCCACGATGATGGCCAGGATGCCGAAGCCCGTGCCGCCGGTCGTCACCACCTCCGCCCCGTAGTCATACGACTTGTTGCTGCGCTCCCGCGCCATGCCGCTCACCGGGTGCCCAAAGTCCCAGAAGTACCGGAACGTCTGCCGCTGCACCTGGTCGAGCAGCTGCTCGTCGCTGAGGTGGCGGGGCCGCTGGCGCGGGTCGAAGGCGGCCGGCGCGGCGGGTTTTTTGGCGGGTTTCGGCGTGGGCTGGGCGGCTAGGAGGCCGGGCAGCAGCAGCAGAAGCAGGAGTAGTATGCGCATTTGGTAGCAGGCCGTTTTTTTAGGACGTGTATTTGTCGTTCAGCGGTGCGCCTCACGGGACCCCTCTGGGGCCGGCCCCCTCTCCGTTGGAGAGGGGGTGCGTTCAATTTGCTTGTTCAAATTACTGGTTTACCCTATTCAATCGTTGAACGCACCCCCTCTCCAACGGAGAGGGGGCCGGCCCCAGAGGGGTCCCGTGAGGCGCACCGCTGAATGGTCTAAAAGTGAAATCAATACCCCGGGTTCTGGGTCAGCACGCCGCCGCTCAGGTCAATCTGGGGCTGCGGGATGGGGAAAATCTCGTGCTTGCCCTTCACGAAGGTTTTGCCCTGGGCCGCGAAAATGGGCACGATGCGCCCGGGCGTTACGCTTTCCTGGCGCACGAGGTCGAAGAAGCGGTCGTGCTCCATGGCCAGCTCCACGCGGCGCTCCTGCCAGATGTTGGCCAGCGTGGCGGCCTTGGGGCCCAGGCCGGCGCGGGTGCGCACGGCGGTGAGGTCGGCGGCGGCGGCCCCGGCGTTGCCGATTTGCAGGGCGGCTTCGGCGTGGATGAGCAGCACCTCGGCGTAGCGCATGATGCGGACGTTCTTGGGCAGGTAGTCGGTGTTGCCGCAGTTGGGCTCCTTGGTGCGGCTGTGGTAGGCCTTGTAGCTGTAGCGCGACCCTTCCACCGAGTCCTGGCTCGGGATGCGGAAGCCGTCCCAGAGCACCGTGCCCTGGTTGGTGATGGTGATGATGGTGCCGGCCTTGCGCACGTCGCCGGCCTCGTAGGCGTTGGCCAGGGCCAGGCTGGGCGTGTTGAAGCCGTAGCCCAGGTCCGACCAGCCGTACTTGCCGCCGGCCCGGGGCCCCTGGCAGATGGTGTAAATCGGCACGGCCGAGTTGTTGCAGGCCGCGTTCACCCCGGTCTGCACCTCGAACACCGACTCCGAGTTGTTGTTGCCCACCGTGCGCCAGATGTCGGCGTAGGTGGGGTACAGGGCGTAGCCGCCGTTGGCGATGACGTCGGCGGTCAGGTCGAAGGCCTTCTGGTAGTTTTTCTGGTAGAGGTACACCTTGGCCAGCATGGCCTCGGCCGACTGCTTGTTGGCGCGGCCCACGTCGGCGGTGGCCTTGGCCGGCAGGTTGTCCACGGCAAATTGCAGGTCGCCGATGAGGAAGGCGTAGATGTCGGCCACCGAGGCCCGGGTCTGGAGCGCCGGGTTGTTGGCGTCGCCGGCCGTGGGCACGCCGTTGAGCAGCGGCACGGGCCCGAACAGGCGCACCAGGTTGAAGTAGAAGTAGGCGCGCAGGAAGCGCACCTCGCCGATTTGCCGGTTCTTGACGACGTCGGCGGCCGGGCTCAGCGGAATCTTGTCCAGGGCCTGGTTGGCGCGGGCCACGGCCTGGAAAAAGCCGTTCCAGGAATTGTTGACGTTGCCGTTGGACGAGGTGGCCGTGAAGTTGTCGATGTTCAGCGCGTCGGTGTAGTCCGACGGCGTGCTGCCCTTGTCGGCGTCGTCGGAGGCAATGTCGGTGAGGATGATGTACTGGAAGCCGCTCACGTCGGGCCCGAAGCCGCCGAGGTACAGGGCGTTGTACACGCCGTCCACCAGCTTCTGGGCGGCGGCGGGGTCGGCCTTGATGGCGTCTTCGCTGAGCTGGCCCTGCGGGGCCACGTCGAGGAACTGCTTGCAGCCGCTGGCCACGGCCAACGACACGGCCAGGGCGGCCACGCCGGCCCGGCGGCCCAGGGATAGGGAGGAGGATTTCATAGGGGAGGATTGATTCATTGTTGATTGTTAAATTGTTGGTGGCTGATTGTTAAATGGTTGATTGGTAACCGCTAGGTTATTAGAATCAACAATTTAATAATCAACAATTTAACAACCAATCTATTTGAAGTTAGCGGTCAGGCCCACCGTGAGGGTGCGGGGGGTGGGGTAGCTGCTGGTGTCGCCCACCAGCTCGATGCCCGAGTTGAGGGGCCCGCCGGGCAGCTCGGGCGTGAAGCCCGTGTACTTGGTGGCCGTGAAGATGTTCTGGCCCGACAAAAACAGCCGCAGCGTGGCAATGTGGGCCTTGTCGAGGCCGGCGGCCGGGAAGGTGTAGCCCACGATGACGTTGGTCAGGCGCAGGTACGAGCCCGATTCCAGGAAGTACGTCGAGTTGGGCAGGCTGCTGGCCAGGGTGCTGGGGTTGGTGTTCGAGGGGTGGGCGGCCGTGTAGCGGTCGTTGGCGAAGCTGGCCTCCACGTTGTCGGTGCCGGCGTAGCGGGCCTGCTTCTTGGCGTTGTACACCTTGTTGTTGAGGTTGCCCGAAAACACGAACGAGAGGTCGAAGTTGCGCACGTTGACGCCGCCGTTGACGCCGAAGTACACCGGCGGCTGGTACGAGCCGAAGTAGCTGCGGTCGTTGAGGTCAATCACGCCGTCGCCGTTGGTGTCGGCGTACTTCAGGTCGCCCACCTGGGGGCCCCCGTTGGGCCCGGTGCCGAAGGTCGATTTGGGCGACTTCGCAATCTCGTCGGCCGTCTGGTACACCCCGATGGCGTCGAGCAGGAAGAACGCCCCGGCCGGCTGGCCGTTGTCGGACTTCGTCACCAGGTTGGCCCCCGCGAACAGGGCCTGCCCGCCGTTGAGGTTGGCGATGCGGTTTTGGTTGAAAGTGGCGTTCACCCCAAAATTGTAGCTGAAGCCCTCGCCCACCTTGGCCCGCCAGTTCAGGGCTGCTTCCACGCCCTTGTTGGTGATGTCGGCGGCGTTGGTGATGAGCTGGTTGTCGGGGTCGCCGAGGATGCCGGGGATGGTAATCGGAATCAGGGCGTTGCTGGTGCGCTTGCTGTAGTAGGTCAGTTCGCCGGTGAGGCGGTTGTCGAGGAAGCCGAACTCCACGGCCGCGTCGTACTCGCTGGTGGTTTCCCAGTGCACGCTGCCGTCCTTCAACTGGCTGATGACGGCCCCCAGCGTGGGCTGGCCGTTGATGACGTAGGGCACGTTGATGTCGGCCGTGGTCACGTAGGAGTTGGTCGGAATCTGGTCGTTGCCGAGGCGGCCGTAGCTGCCGCGCAGCTTCAGAAAGCTCAGGGCCTTCACGTCTTTCAGGAAGTCTTCGTCCGAGAGCACCCAGCCCACGCCCAGCGACGGAAACACGCCCTCGCGGCGGTCGGACGCGAACTTCGACGAGGCGTCGTAGCGCAGGTTGGCCGTGAGCAGGTACTTGCCCGCGTAGGCGTAGTTCACGCGGCCCAGCACCGAGAAGCGGCGGTCTTTCGAGGGCAGCATCCCCGGGTCGGGGGCGTTGGGGTCGTAGGGGTTCACCACCGACGTGTTGGGGTCGCCGGTGTTCAGGTACCACTGGTTGGGGTCGGCGGGCACGCCGCGGCGGAAGCCGTAGAGCGGCGTGGTCTGGCCTTCCTCGGTGGTGGTGCCGGCCAGCACCGTCAGGTCGTGCTTCTCGCCAAAGGTCTTGTGAAACGTGGCCGTGTTCTCCCACAAATAGCGGTAGGAGTTGTTCTGCATCACGCCCAGGCTGCTGGTGGGGCTTTGCTGGTTGCCGCCGGCGACGATGAACGTGGCGGCGTCGTTGTTGAACTGGTAGTTGTAAGTCGTGCGGTTGTTGAAGTTCAAATCCAGGTTAATGGCCGAGCGCAGGGTGAGCCACTCCACGGGCCGCACGTCGAGGCCGATGTTGCCCTGCAAGCGGTTTTCGAGCGAGCGGTTGTTGTTTTTGTCGATGTCGAGCAGGGGGTTGCCCACGTTGCCGTAGGCGGCGGTGTTGCCGTACAGCTCGCCCTGCCGGGCCGGGATGATGGGGGCCGCCCGGTAGGCGTTGAGGTAGGCCGCGCCCAGGTTCACGTCGCGCGTGTCGGCGTGGCTGTACGAGGCCTGCGAGCTGATGGTGACTTTATCCGAGAGCGAGAACGAGGTATTGGAGCGCACCGTCAGGCGCTGGAATTTGTTCTGCGTCACGATGCCGTCGTCCTGCAACAGGTTGCCCGAGAAGTAGTAGCGCACGTTGTCCGTGGCCCCCGACACGGCCAGGTTGTGGTTCTGGAAGGTGCCGCGCTTCAGGATTTCCTTGTACCAGTTGGTGCTGCCCGTGAAGCCCGGGTAGCTCGGAAAGGTGGTGCCCGGCGACGTGTCGGTGATGTAGCTCTTGTACTGGTCGGCGTTGGCCATCTCCACGATGTGGGCCGCTTCCTTGAAGCCGTAGGTGCCGCTGTAGCTGAGCACCGGCTTGCCCAGGGCCCCCTTCTTGGTGGTCACGATGATGACGCCGTTGGCCCCGCGCACCCCGTAGATGGCGGCGGCCGAGGCGTCCTTCAGCACGTCAATCGAGGCGATGTCGGCGTTGCTCAGGTTGCGGATGTCGGTGGTCTGCACGCCGTCCACCACGTAGAGCGGGTTGGCGCCGGCCAGCAGCGTGCCCGTGCCGCGGATGCGCACCGTGGGCTGCGAGTTGGGCGAGCCGTCGCTGATGATCTGCACGCCGGCAATTTTGCCTTGCAGGGCCTGGGTGGGCGTTTGCACCGGCTGGTTCACGATTTCGGAACCCTCCACCCGGGCCACGGCCCCGGTCAGGTCGCGGCGGCGCTGGGTGCCGTAGCCCACCACCACCACTTCGCTCAGCGACCTGGCGTCCGGGGCCAGCGCCACGCTGAGGGTCGTCTGGCTGCCCACCACCACTTCCTGCGGCGCGTAGCCCACGAAGCTGAACACGAGCGTGGCCCCATCGGGCACGGCCAGGCTGAAGTTGCCGTCGGGGTCGGTGGCGGTGCCGGTGGTGCCGCCCTTCACCACCACGTTCACGCCGGGCAGGCCCTGGCCTTTCTCGTCCACCACGCGGCCCGTCACGGTACCGGCCGCTTCGGGCTTCAGCACGATGCCGTCGTCGGTGAGGGTGTAGCCGATGCGCAGGGGCCCGAGCAGGGCCGTCAGCACCTGGCCCAGGGGTTGCCCGGTGGCTTTCAGGCTCACATGGCGGTCGGCCCGGATGAGCTGGCGGCTGTACTGAAAGTGCGCGTCCGTCTGCTTCTTAATGTCGGCCAGCACCCGGTACACCGCCGCGTCCCGGGCGTTGAGGGTCACGGCCTGGGTCAGCGAGGGCTGGGCAGCCGTGGGGCCGGCCGCCGCGATGCTGATGGTGCTCAACAGCGTGAGGCACAGGGGCTGGAGCAAGGCGGCCCGCTTGAGGCAGGGCCGGCTCGGTGAGGGAAGTAGCCTTGGTAGCATAGGGTGGGAAGAAAAAAGTGAATCAATGGGCGGAGCTGCCGCCGCGCAGAACGAGAATGCTCGGTGTTATTCATCCCGGGTGTCCAGGCCCGCAGCCGGGATTATGCAAACGATTGCAATGAATATGCGTGATTTAATCAGAATTAAATTGCCTGACAGCCGGTCGAATGAAAAGTAATTTGCGCGTCGGCCTGCGAGTAGGTGGCCCCCGTGGCCTGGCACAGCACGTCGAGCTTCGCGAAGAGCGAGGCCTGCCGGCGCAGGTTGAGGTTGACGGTGCAGCCCGCCACGGCCGCCGGGCTGTAGCGGATGTCCACGCCGTAGGCCGTTTTCAGGGCTTCGAGCACCTCGGCCACCGGCCGGTTGTCGAAGGCAAACGGCTGGGGGGCCAGCAGCACCGGCTGGGCCACCAGCTCGCGGTGCAGCTGCTGGCGCGCCGGGGCGTACACGGCCTGCTGGTTGGGCAGCAGCAGGATGGGCCCCGGTACGGCGGCCGCGGTGGCCCCCCCTGCCGCGGGCCGCAGGGGGCTCACGCGCACTTGGCCCGTGCGCACTTGCACCACGGTTTCGGCCTGTGCCGGGTAGGCCCGCACCGTGAAGCTGGTCCCCAGCACGCGCGTCACCACGTCGGCGGTGTACACCTGGAAGGGACGGGCCGCGTCGTGCGCCACCTGAAAGAACGCCTCGCCCACGAGGTACACCGTGCGCCGCCCGCCGGCAAACCCCGGGCGGTAGCGCAGCTGGCTGGCCGGCCGCAACGTGGCGCGGCTGCCGTCGGGCAGCCGCACGGCCAGGGCCCCGGCGGTGGCGTTTTGCCGCACCAGCCACGGCCGGGCAGCGGCCGGCGCGGCCGCCCGCGGCGCTTTGGGCCCGGCGGCCGGGGCCCCCAGCCACCGGCTGCCCACGCCAAGGCCCGCGGCCACGGCGGCCGCGGCCAGCCACTGCCAGGCTGCAGGCGGCCAGCTACTTAGCCGGCGGGCGGGCCGCAGCTGCTGCCACAGGGCCCGCCGGAGCGCCTCGCGCCCGTCCGCCGACAGGGCCGGGGCCGGCCCGTCGGGCTGGGCGGCGTACCAGGCTTCCACGGCCCGCATCTCGGCGGGGGTGCAGGTGCCTTCGCGGTAGCGGTGCAACAGGGCCTGGAGTTCGGTGGGGGGCATGGGAAGGGAAACGGCCGGCGAGGCCGGGTTCATTTTGTAAGTCGGAGAACAACCCCGTTACCCTGGCCGGCCCGTAAAAAATAAAACTCCCGGCCCCGGGGCTCTACCACAGCCAGACAAGGGCCAGCAGCACGAAGTCGCGCAGGCTCACGCGCAGCAGCTTGAGGGCCCGGGTGAGGTGGTACTCCACGGTTTTGGGCGAGAGCCGGAGGCGGCTGGCGATTTCCGGCACCGAGCGGTGCTCGAAGCGGCTGAGCCGGAACACGGCCTGGGTGTGGGCGGGCAGCTGGCGCAGGCCGGCCAGCAGCGCGGCCGACAAGTCGCTGGCCGCCAAGGCATCTTCGGTGCCGTGGTCGGCGGCGGCCTGGCGGGGGCGCTGCTGGTCGAGGTAGCCGGCGTGGGCCAGGCGGGCCCGCAGCGCATCAATGATGCGGTAGCGGGCCGCGCCCAGCAGGTAGGCCTTGAGGTAGTCGATGGCCAGCTGGGCGCGCCGCTGCCAGAGGGCGGCCAGCACGTCGTGCACCACTTCTTCGGCCAGCTCGGGGGCCCCCAGCTTGCGGTAGGCCACGACGTAAAGCTCGTACCAGTAGCGCTCGTAGATTTCCGCAAAGGCCGCCTCGCTGCCCGCGCCCAGGGCCCGCACCAGGGCCGCGTCGTCGTGCCCGGCCAGGGGCCGGGGCACGCGGGGCGCAGACGAGGCAAACAGGGGCATACCGAATCGGAAAAGCAGGGCCGGGCCACAGCGTGGGGCCCGGCGTACCTGCCTAATCATGCGCGGCCCTCTACAATGTTAATCAATTATTCTAAATTATTGGTAGAATAATGACGGGCCAATAATGCAGACGGTGCCCCCGGCCAGGGAGCGCCGTTGCGGCACCAAACGGCCGCCGTCCGGAAAGCCCGCCGGTGGAAAGCCGTTACTTTTTTACGAGGTCGATTTTATCGACGCCCCGGCTCGTGCCCCGCCAGGTCATGGCCGGCGGCCCCTGCGCTACTTCTAGGGTGAAATTATCGCCGATCAGCCCCAGGTATTGCAAGAAGGCCTCTTCCTCTTCGGTAGGATGCGAGCCGACGGGGAAGTTGTACTCGAATAAAAACAGCGCTGGGGGGCCCTGGTCGTGGACAAGGCGCTCGGGGCTGGCCGTTAGTTCAAATTGAACGGGGTAGGTTTTGCTCTTGTAGTGCAACAAGCCGGTGAAATCGGCATAGCGCGGGTCGGCCGGCGAGTGCCGGGCCACGGCCGCCGGCCGAATGTCGATGGTGGCAAAGTCTTCGTACACGCTATCCTTCCGGAAGTAACTGACGGGCTGTGCCTTAAAGGCCAGGCGCCGCATCGCCCACGTGCCCGCCACCGAGGGGCTCACCGCCTGTACAATGTCCGCACTTTTCTGGTCGTAATCCACCTTGGGGGCCACTTCGGGGGCCTTGGCGCACTGGGCCAGCAGCAAGCCGGCCGGTAGCAGCAGTAGAGCGGAATAGTTTTTCATAGCAATCAGTAAGGTAAAAGTAAAAAAAACTGTATTTTTAACGAGTAAAATACTGCTGATTAAAAATTTACAAAATTAATTGGTGGCCCCGGCGAGAATCGAACTCACATCTAAAGTTTAGGAAACCCTTGTTCTATCCGTTGAACTACGGGGCCGTAGCGGCCGGCAAAAGTACGGCCCACCCGGCGGTTTCTTACGACTTATACACCAGCACAATGCCGAAGGAGAGCACCGTGAGGATGAGGCCCACCATGAAGATGGAGTAGCTTTTGCGCAGCAGGCCGTACTTGCGGGCCAGCACCTCGCCGAGGTAGTACACGTCGGTGACCATGTTGGTGTAGAGGGCGTCTTTCTCGCGCATCAGCTCGCGCATGCCGGCCTGGAAGTTGTCGAGGCTGAGCTTGGTGAAGTTGCCGAAGAACAGGAGGTTGACGCGGCGGTTGCTGGCAATTTCGGGACTTTTCTTGAGCCACTTGAAGCTCGTCACGTCGGGCTGGGCCGAGAGGATGGCCGTTACCACCGAGCCCAGCGAGGTGAGCAGCAGGATGCCCATCGGCACGGCCAGCATGGGGTTGCGGGTGAAGGAGGGCCCCAGGGCCGAGCTTTTGGCCCCCAGGTAGGTGATGATGACCGAGAGCAGCACGGCGTTGAGCGAAATCATCATGCTCGCCTTTTTGTCGGCCATGTCGCTCAGCTTCATGTGGTTGCCGTACATGGTCCGAAACATGGTTTCGATGCCGCGCTTGGGCTCGGCGAAGGTTTCGGTTTTGGCCTCGGCGCGCTTTTTGGTCTTTTTCTCAATCTTTTTAAGCTCCTTCCGCTGCTCCTTTTTGTTGGCTTTGAAGTCTTTGCCGTAGCGCTCTTTGCCGGCCTCGGAGCGAAACTTGTGGCCCCGCATGAATTCGAGCTGCAGCTCGGCCCAGTCCTCGCTGGCGTAGGTTTTGCCCAGGGCCACCTCCCACTCGGTGCGCAGCAGCTCGGCGCTGGCGCGGAAGTCGTCGCGGGCCAGGTTGCTCAGGTCGGCGTCCACGAGCAGCTTTTGCAGCTCGGTGTCGGCCGGCTCGTCGCGGTGGGTGGCCCGGATGAGGTCCTGCACCAGCTGGCGGCGGGCGGCGGGCACGTTTTGGGTGGCCAGCCAGGCGTCGGCCCGCTCCATGGAGCGGTACTCGTGGCCGTCGTACACGTCGAGGTAGCCGGTGTCGTGGAACCAGGCGGCCACCAGCAGGGCCTCGGTGTCGGGGGCGTCGAGGGCGGCGGCGGCGGCCAGGGCCCGGGCCTCCTTGGCCACGGCGGCGGTGTGGCGCAGCGTGTGGTAGGTGAGGGTGGCGGGCAGCTGGGTTTCGAGCAGGGGCGTGACGTAGGCCTGCGCGGCCTTGGCCAGGGCCGAAGGCTCGGGCTTGGGGGCCTTAGCGGCTTTGGGGGCTTTGGCGGGCAAGGCCGGGTCGGGGCCGGCCGCCGGGGCCGGCGCGGCGGCCGGGGGCGAAGCCGGAAGGGGGGAAATATCCATGCGGGGGCGGGACGAAAGGGCCGCGCAACTGCTTTCAACGCAAACGCGGGCGGGCAAGTTAAACCCGCCGGCCCGGCCAACGTGCCCCGGCCCGGTTAGTTTTGCGGAACCCCGGTCCGGGGCGGCCTTTAAATAGTTATTTTGCCATATATTCTTCGATGAAGACATTTTTCCGCTTCATTATTCTGCTCGGCCTGCTCGCCGCCCGCCCGGCCCCGGTGCGGGCCCAGCTGGAAGAGATTGGCGAGGCCGGCGAGTCGCCCGACAACCCGCTGCACCCCAAGCCCAACTACCGCCGCGCCGGCCGCGCCTGGAAAAACACCCCGCTGCCCGACTCCAGCCACCTTACCTACTCCGTGTTCCTGATTGGCGACGTGGGCAACCCCGTGCTGCCGGCCAACGGCGGCGAGCCTTCGCTCAACTTCCTGCACCGGCAGATTCTGCGGGCCGGGGCCCGGAGCACCACCGTGTTTCTCGGCGACAACATTTACAACCAGGGCATGCCGCCGGTGGGGGCCGTGGACCGCAAAACGGCCGAGGGCCGCATCACCGCCCAGCTTGATATTTTGAAGGGCTACCGGGGCGAGAAGTACATGACGCCCGGCAACCACGACTGGATCCAGGGCACCCGCAACGGCCTGGCCCAGGTGAACCGCGAGCAGGAGTTCACGGAAAACTACCTTAAGCAGGACTCGACCAAGTTTGCCTACACCGGCGACTTCTGGCTGCCGCGCGACGGCTGCCCGGGGCCCTACGAGGTGCGGGTGCAGGACAACCTGGTGCTGATTTTCCTGAACTCGCAGTGGTTCCTGACGCCGCCCGAGTTCCGGGCCGCCAACGGCTTCTGCGGCATCGCCACCGACGCCGACATCTACGCCGAGGTGGACGACATCATCGCCCGCAACCAGGACAAGCACATCATGGTGATTGCCCACCACCCGCTGTACTCCGACGGCGTGCACGGCGGCTACTTCACCTTTGCCGACCACTTGTTTCCGCTCAGCATCGTGTTCAAGTACGCCTTCGTGCCGCTGCCCGTCATCGGCTCGATTTACCCGCTGGCCCGCAAGTACGGCGGCATCAGCCAGGACCTGGCCTACCCGGCCTACCAGGCGTACAAAAAGGCCCTGACCACGATTTTTGACAAATACCCCAACGTGGTGTACTCCAACGGGCACGAGCACAACCTTCAGTACTTCAAGGAGGGCAACACGAGCTACATCACCAGCGGCTCGGGCTGCAAAACCCAGCACGTGAAGCCCGGCCGCGCCGGCGGGGCCCTGTTTTCGGACAAGGAAAAGGGCTTCGCCCGGGTGAACTACTACGACAACGGCCAAGTGTGGGCCGAGTTCATCGTGCCCGACGGCAAGGGCGAAACCGCCCACCAGGTGTACCGCACCCTGATGTACACCCGCGCCGACCGGGGCGTGGTGGCCGCGGCCGCCGGCAAGTCGGGCAAGAAGAAAAAGAAGAAGAAAAAGGACGACGACGACCAGTCCGAAGCGCCCGTGGCCGGCCTGCCCGCCCAGCGGCCCGACTTCGGCCGCGACAGCCTGCGCACGCTGGCCGTGAACCCGGCCTACAACCGCCACGGCAAGTTCCACGACTGGCTGCTGGGCCGGCACTACCGCGCAGAGTGGGCCACGCCGGTGGCCTTCCGGGTGCTGGACATCGCCACCGAAAAAGGGGGCCTGACGCCCTACAAAACCGGCGGCGGCAAGCAAACCGCCTCCCTGAAATTGCGCAACGAGGCCGGCCACGGCTTCACGCTGCGCACGATTGACAAAGACCCCGCCGCGGTGCTGCCCGAGGCCCTGCGCACCGGCCTGGCCAAGGCCGTGCTGCAAGACCAGGTGTCGGCCCAGCACCCCTACGCCTCGTTTGCGCTGCCGCCGCTGGGCACGGCGGCCGGCATCCTGCACACCAACCCGGTGCCGCGCTACATCCCCGCCGACCCGCTGCTGGGCCAGTACTACCGGCAGTTTGCCAACACGCCGGTGGCCCTGGAAGAGGACGTGAAGGACAGCCAGAGCAACGTAGCCAGCCTCGACTTCGCCACGAAGCTGGTGGACACCGACAAGATGCTGGAAAAGCTGCTCGACGACAACGACAACCGCGTGGACGGGGTGGCCTTTGCCCGCTCGCGCCTGTTTGATATGTGGATTGGCGACTGGGACCGCCACGAGGACCAGTGGCGCTGGAGCGAGCAGAAGGGCGCGGACGGGGCCCGCACCTACGTGGCCGTGCCCAAGGACCGCGACATCGCCTTTTTTAAGGGCGACGGGGTGCTGCCCTACCTCAGCAGCCGCAAGTTCGCGGTGCGCAACTTCCAAAACTTCGGCTACGACTACGCCGACTACAAGGGCCTGAACCAGACGGCCCTGAGCAACGACCGTACTTTTCTGGGGGGCGTGAGCCGGGCGCAGTGGGTGGAGCAGGCCGAGTACCTGAAGGCCCATTTGACGGATGAGGTCATCGAGAAAGCCTTCAAAGACCGGTGGCCGGCCCAGATTTACGCCCTGCACGGGGCCGAAATCGTGGCCAAGCTCAAGAGCCGCCGGGCCCTGCTGCCCGACGTGGCCGGCAAGTACGCCGACCTGCTGGCCGACATCGTGGAAGTGCGCGGCACGAAGAAGAACGAGAAGTTCACGGTGGACCGCCGGCCCGACGGCACCACCCGCGTGACGGTGGAGAAAATCAGCAAGAAGGGCAAGCTGAGCACGATTTACGACCGCACGCTCGACGTGAGAATCACCGACGAGCTGCGCCTCTACGGCATCGCCGGGCAGGACGTATTTGAGGTGCGCGGCGACGTGCAGAACGCCATTAAGCTGCGCATCATCGGCGGCACGGGGCGCGACTCCATCATCGACCGCTCGCACGTGGCCGGCATCCGCCACCGCACCCAGGTGTACGACGCCGACACCGGCAACGTGGTGCTGACCGGCTCCGAGGCCCGCCTGCGCCTGGAGCCGGGCGTGGACGTGAGCCGCTACGACCACCCCAAGCGCTTCGACCTCAAGGACTACCGCCTGAACTACACCGGCCCGGCCGTGTTCTTCGGCTACAACATCGACGACGGCCTGCTGCTGGGCGGCGGCGTCACGCACCGGCGCTACGGCTTCCGGCGCGACCCCTTCGGCTCGGAGCAAACCCTGACGGCCAACTTCGCCCCGGCCCGCGAGGCCTACAACCTGCGCTACACCGGCCAGTTCACCCGCGTGTTCGGGCACGTCGACCTGCACGTGGCGGCCCAGTTCTACGGCCCCCAGCTGCTCTACAATTTCTTCGGCCTGGGCAACGACACGCGCAACCTCGCGGTGCGCCCCCCCGACCAGCCCCGGGCCACCAACTACACCGTCAACAACTCGTACCGGGTGCGCTTCAACCGCTTCTCCGTGGCCCCCACCTTCGAGCGGCACATCCTGAACTTCATCAAGGTGGGCGTGGGGCCCCAGTACGAGCAGTTCCGGGTCGAAACCGACCCCATTGGCAAGGTGATTCAGGACAGCATCGGGCCCGGCAACGAAAACCGCCGCTTCGGCGTGCGCTCCTCTGACTTCAAATCCAACGAGTACCTCGGGGGCCTGTTCTACTTCAACATCGACGCCGTGGACGCCGACAAGGACACGCGCATCGGCCTGCGCTGGCACAACGAGGCCCAGTACAACTTCCAGCTCAACAGCGAGAAGCTGACCTACGGCCGTCTCAGCTCGGAAATCAGCGCCTACCTCACGCCCAGCTTCCCCTTCCGCATCACCTACGCCGGGCGCGTGGGCGTGCAGCACAACCTGGGCGACTACCGCTTCTACCAGGCCAACACGCTGGGCGGCACCACCAACCTGCGCGGCTACCGCCGCACCCGCTACGCCGGCCGCACGTCCCTCTATGGCAACTTCGAGGCCCGCCTGCAGCTCTTTAGCTTCAACGCTTACCTATTTCCCGGCACGCTCGGCGTCCTGGGCCTGGCCGACGCGGGCCGCGTGTACTCCGACGCGGACGTGCGCCGGGGCCTCGACGCCTTCCACACCGGCTTCGGCGGCGGCGTGTACGTGGGCATTCTCAAGCAGGCTATCATCAACGTGACCTACTCGGTGGGGGAGGAGAAGCTGGTGTTCGTGGGGTTTAATTTTTTGTTTTAGGGCCCCCAGCAGTTTCAGCAAGAAGCCCCGGCTGCCAGTGTGGCGGCCGGGGCTTTTTGCGGGCACTGCCGGGTCCCTCAAGCCTGAAAGATATTGCTGTTATGGTATTCCAAATAAAGTGCCGATGGTTTGTTATTGACTGCCCTTGGTAATATCAGCAGGTCTTTTCCGTGGTACTGGTAATACTCTTTGCCATTATCAAATTCTTCGCGAATACGCTTGCTGACTTCAACCTTGAAATCAGGTGTTATTGTGAGGTAGCCTTCGTCAAATAGCTTGTGCATATCGGAGCGTAGCAATAGCCCATTAGTGGTCAGGTTTGGCCCCGCTGAAGCATAGGGCCTGATGTGCGCTGCTTCCAATACGGGCAATGTTTTCTCACCAGTTATGGCGCACCGCTTCGCATAGGCATCGGTCACCGAAAGCCGGAAAGCACCCTGACCAATGCGCACTTTGCGTAAAACCGATTCCCCGTACTGCGGAGTGTCTTCGGCAACCACGAAGGCGTTGCTGCTGGTAGTCGGAACATTGGTAAGATAATTTGCTACCGTTGCTTCCAGTCGCTGCCATAAAGCGGCACCAACACTGTCCTGCGTGTTGTACGTTTTGCCCTGCACAATGCTATTGCTCCAGTTAGTGGGAGCTGGTATCCAGTCCTCCTCTCTAAAAAATACTGGATTAGTAAGCGCGATGCAGCCAATTAAAGGGTTGCGGTCTGCATCGCCTCGGTACTGCTGAATAGCAGTCCGAAACTGCTCCAGGGTATCAAACCCGTTACGGCTCTGAAAAGTATTCCAGGCCAACGAGAGGGGCAGTTGGCTTTGGGCCGCAAAAAAGCCCATTCCGCCAATTGTATTGTGAGGGCTTTTTAGCTTGAATAAGAAGGGGCCACCTGGTTCTAAAACCCGAAAAGCTGTTTGCCCACCGGGCCGCCAGAAGTTTACATCTTCTGGCGTGCGGCCACTCAAATAATTATACCATCGCCAATCGGTAGCGCCGAGATAATATTTCATAGCCTGCAAGTTAGTCTCGCTACCCCCGCCGCGCCCGCCGCTCAAACAGCGGCTGGTTCACGGCACCATTTACCCCCGCAGCGCGGCCGTCACGGCATCGAGGCGGAGCACCAGCTCCTCGTTGCTGGGGAAGAAGGGGCGGAGCTCGGCGGGCAGCGTGTCGGTGAGGGAGTAGGTGGCCACGCCGATGGGCTTTTGCACGTCGCGCAGGGCAAACTCGACCACGGTGCGCTGCTTGCTCTGGCAAATAATGATGCCGATGCTGGGCTGCTCGTGCGGCTTGCGCACCGTCTCGTTCAGCAGCGAGAGGTAGAAGTTCACCTTGCCCGCGTACTCGGGCCGGAACTCAGTTACTTTCAACTCCACGGCTACGAGGCATTGCAGCTCGCGGTGAAAAAGCAGCAGGTCGATAAAATACTCCTGCCCTTCCAGCTCCAGCCGGTACTGGTTGCCGATAAAGGTGAAGTCGCCGCCCATCTCAATCAAAAAGCGGCGCACGTTGCCGAGCAGGGCCTGTTCCAGCTCGTGCTCGGAGTGCTCGGGCGCCAGGGCCAGGAAGCCGAAGGTGTACTCGTCGCGCAGGGCCAGGGTAGCGGCGGGCAGCTGCGCTGGTGGCAGGGTAGCAGCAAAATTCTGTTGGGCCAGCACCGTGTTGTCGTAAGCGCGGGCGCGGATTTGCTGCTCCAATACGGCTTTGGTCCAGCTGTTATTTCTGGTCTGCGTCAGGTAATAAAGCCGCTCTGCGGAAGTCTTGCACTTCTCGAAAATCAGCACATTATGAGTCCAGCTAATTTCTCGCACCAATGGTGCGAGAAATTCATCAGCCCGGTATTCCAGAAAAAACGAGCGCATTCGCCACAAGTTGGAAGCGGAAAATCCACTTACGCCCACAAACTCCATCTGCAGGTCGCGGGCCAGGGTTTCGACCACGCTTTTGCCCCAGCCGTGCTGCTGCTGGCGCTCGGCAATAAGGCGGCCCAGGTCCTAGTAAAGCTGGATTTGCTGCTGGTTCACCTGCTGCAAGGCGCGGTACTGCGCCTCGCGCACGCGCTGCTTCACGGCCAGTAGCAGGGTGGAATAGTCGGCAGGCGTGGGCTGCATAAGGGGGGGGGCGAACGGGGGTGGAACAGCAACTTACAACCGCTAACAGCACCCGGCAAATCCGCTACCCCAGCCGCGCCAGCAGCTCAAACAGCGGCTGGTTCACGTAGTAGTTGCTTTTGGCCGGCTTGTGCTTGTGCAACGGGCCCCCGGCTTCGGCGGCGGCGTGTACGTGGACGTGCTCAAGCAAGCCGTGGTGAACGTGACCTACTCGGTGGGCGAGGAAAAGCTGGTGTTCGTCGGGTTCGATTTCCTGTTTTGGGGCCCGCTACTGCCCGGCGGGGCACGGGCCCCGGGGCATTGCAAGCGCCCTGGCCATGGGGTGAAAAGGCGTAAAATACGATTTTAATACGATTTTAATGCATGTAAATCAGTGTATTGGCGTTAGTATCCAGCTTATTCAATCCGAATGGAGGTGCCCATCGTAAGAAAATGAATTCACCAAATATTCATTTTGCATGAGATATTCTTCGCTCAAAAGCGTCGGTTCGCTTTCCCTGCTGCTGGGCCTGACCGGCCTGTTCACTGCCTGCCAAGACGATTCGGATACGGTTACCATCAACAAAATAGACCTGACTTTCCAGGCCCTCTCCGACAACAACCAGCTGCTCCAGTTCAACGCCAACAACGTGGCCACGGCCCCGGCGGCCGTTACCATTACCGGGTTGCAAAGCAACGAGCGCATCCTGAGCGTGGACTACCGGCCGGCCACGGGCCAGCTCTACGGCCTGGGCAGCACCAGCCGCCTGTACGTCATCAACCCCGCCACCGGCGTGGCCCGCGCGATAGGGGCGGGGGCCTTCACGCCGGCCATCAGCGGCACGTCGGCCACCATCGACTTCAACCCCACCGTGGACCGCCTGCGCCTGGTGAGCAACACGGGCCAAAACCTGCGCCTGAACCCGGAAACCGGCGCCGTGGCTGCTACGGATGGCAGCATCAACGGCGCGGCGGGCGCCACCGTGGCGGCCGCCGCCTACACCAACCCGGTGGCGGGGGCCAGCACCACGGTGCTCTACGACATCGACCCGGCCACCGACAAGCTGTACCGCCAGGACCCCCCCAACGACGGCACGCTGGTGGCCATCGGCGACCTGGGCGTGAACGTGACCGGCGCGGCCGGCTTCGACATTGCCGCCGTGGACAACAACGCCTTCGCCGCCCTGACCGTGGACAACCGCGCCGGGCTGTACAAAATTGACCTGGCCACGGGCCGCGCCACGCGCTACGACAACTTCCCGGCCGGCACGAACATCATCGGGGTGGCCATTCCGACGCAGGCCGTGGCCTACGGCGTGGATGCCGACAACAACTTCGTGGCCTTCAACCCGACGGCCCCCCAAACCCAGGTGGCCAAGCCCCTGACGGGCTTGCAGACCGGGGAGCGCATCGTGGGCCTCGACATGCGGCCCCTCAACGGGCAGCTCTACGGCCTGGGCAGTACCAACCGCCTCTACACCATTAACTCGTCTTCCGGGGCCGCCGCGGTGGTGGGCACGGGTACGCCCCTGGCGCTGACCGGCACCAACTTCGGCTTCGACTTCAACCCCACGGTGGACCGGATCCGCATCGTCAGCGACGCCGGCGTTAACCTGCGCGTTAACCCCGCCGATGGGGTGGCCATTGTGGACGGCAACCTGAACCCCGGCACGCCCAGCGTGACGGCCGCCGCTTACACCAACAATTTCGCGGGCGCCACCACCACCGTGCTGTTCGCCATTGATTCCAACACGGATGCCCTCTACCGGCAAGACCCGCCGAACGCCGGCACGCTGGTATCGGTGGGGGCCCTGGGCGTGAACACCACCGGCGTCAACGGCTTTGACATCGGGGGCACCAGCGGCACCGGCTTCGCCGTGCTGACCGTGGGCACCACCGCCAGCGTCTACACCATCAACCTGACCACGGGCGCCGCCGCCAAAGGGGCCGATTTGCCCCGGCCGTTGCAGGCCATGGCCGTGGGCCTCGGGTTCTAGCCCGGCGCCCTACGGGCCCCCCGCGGCCCGTGTGCCGGGCGGGCCACCGCCACCAAAGGCCCCGTACCAGCCATGGTGCGGGGCTTTTTTGCGCCGTTGTGCTGCGTAATGACGCGGCCGCGGCAAGGCCCGGGCGAGCCGGGCGGGCCCTGGGGCCGGGGCGGGCTGACGGGGAAATTGCGCCGGGCCCCAAGCGGCTTTTGCTGCGCCTGCGCTGTAAGCTGCTGCTCCGCCACTGGCCTGCGGCTCAGGCGGTTTTTGGGGTCAAAAACTTTCCTTTCAGCCACCGCCGCACCGGCTCGTCGTACAGCTTGAGGCAGGCGTAGGCCAGGGCAATGGCGGCGGCAAACGTGAGCAGGGCCACGGGCAGCGCCAGCGCCAGCGGCGGCTTGTGCCGGCTCACCCAAGCGGTGTACGTGTAGATGAGGGGGTAGTGCGTGATGTAGATGGGGTAGGACAGGGCCCCCAGGAACGTGCAGAGCCGCCCCGCCGCCGCCCCGGCTACCTGCCCGCTGGCCCCCAGCCACACCACCAGCGGAAACAGTAGGATGATGCTCAGCGAATCGTAGAGGCCGTTTTGCCACAGGTGCGCGGCCCCGCCCACCCGCGGGCAGGCCAGTACCGCCACCAGCAGCAGGCTGCACCCGAGAAAAGCGTGCGGCACCCGGCCCAACACCGCCACGCGGGACAGCAGCAAGCCGGCAAAAAACGGGTACAGCATCCGGGTGAAGCCGATGCGCAGCTGCTCGGCGTTCAGCGACCAGCCGCCGATGACGTCGCCGGTGGGGCTGCTGACGGCCAGGTGCACCAGGGCTGCCCCGGCCAGCGCCACCAGCACCGCCAGGGCCCCCTTGGACAGCCGCCGGGCCCCGAGCGCGTACAGCAGGTTGGCCACGTATTCGAAGAACAACGACCAGCCGGGCCCGTTGAGCGGGTGCATCTCCTGCCAGCCCCGAATATCCAGCGACAACGGCACCGGCAGCAGGGTGCACCCGATGGCCATCACCAGCAGCATTTTCCACACCGGCACCTGGGCGATGGCGGGCCACAGGGGCCCTGCCTGGAAGTAGAAGCACGCGGCCCCCACCACCATGCCCAGCACCACCATCGGTTGCAGGCGGATGAGCCGGGCCTTGAAGAAGTCCTTGAGCGTCAGCCGGCCCTACCGGTCGTCGTAGGCGTAGCCGATGACGAAGCCGGAGAGCAAAAAGAAAAAATCGACGGCCAGGTAGCCGTGGTTGATGACCTGGTCGAGGTGGCTGGTGGCGTGCGCCTCGCACAGGTGAAAGGCCACCACCAGCAGCGCCGCCACGCCCCGCAGCCCGTCCAGAATGGCGTAGTGCGGCTTGGCGCCCAGCGTGCTGGTGGCCGGCCCGGCCGCTACCCGTGGTTTCATGTAATTAAGCTGTTTGCTAGTGGTTTAAGTCGCCTGATCCACCGGCTGGCCGCGCGAAGCGGGCCGTAAGATACACCAGCGGGTGGCCCGCCCTGCCCCTGCGCACGGCAGCCTCCGCGCGTGGCAAAAGAAGCCGGGCCGCCACTGGGCCAAAACCGGTTCCCCGGGGCCCTGCCGCGTAATTTTGGGCCCCCAACCCGCCCGCTCATGGTTCTTGGTTTCAACGAAGCCTTCATCCCCGCCATCGTGGCGGGCACCAAAATCCACACCATCCGGTCAGGGCAGCGGTGGCGGATGGGAGCGGTGGCGCAGTTCTGCGCCCGGGCCCAGCAGCCGGATTGCTACGAGTTCTGGGGCCCCTGGCCCATCGTGCGGGTGCAGGAGGTGGAGCTGACGGCCACCGGGCTGCGCATCGACGGCCGCCCGCTGGGCCCGGCCGAGCTGCTGGTACTGGCCCGGGCCGATGGGTTTGCCACGGCGGCCGCGCTACTGGCCTTTTTCGCGGACCAGATGCCCTTTCACGGCCAGCTCCTGCACTGGACCGATTGCCGGTACTAACCGCGTGCCCCAGCGGGGCCCGGGCTTGCCGAACCCGGGCCGGGCCCCGGCCAGCGCGGCCATTACGGCGGCAGGGTCTGGACATCCGGGCTACTGGTCGAGGTTTTGGGGGCCTACGCCCGGAGATTTTCCGCTGGGGCCATTTCCGGCCGTGGGTTTGCATAAGGTAGTTTAGGCAGCGGTTGCTGGTTTTTGGTATCACAACCAGCTGTCTTTTAAACACTTTATCGTAAAACGCCATGAAAAATATCCTGTCTGCCTCGTTTGCCGCCGCTGCTTTGCTTACGGCCGCCAGCGCCTTCGCTGCCCCTGCTACGAACCAGGAGGGCCCCCGCCGCCCGCCCGTGGCGCAGGGCCCGGCCCACTACGGCGACCACCGTTTTGACGGGGACTACGACCGCGGCCCCCGCCCGGACTACCGGCGGGAGCAAGACCGCCGCGCGGCCTACCGCTACGACCGCGCTTCCAACCGCGACGACCGCGGCCCGCGCTACGGCTACGAGCCCGCGCAGGTAGCCTACCCGCAGCGGGCTTATCCGCAGCCCCAGCCCCAGCCGCGCCGCCCCGTGGCCGTGGCCATCCAAATCCACTTGTAACTACTTCACCGCTTTTCGTTTCCTTTCATCTTTTCAACCCCCTTAACCCCATCCCCATGAAAACTGCCCTGCTTTCGTTCGTTACCGCCCTGGGCCTGCTGGCCGCCACTGCCACGGCCGCTTCGGCCGCTCCTTTCGACCGTGACCACGACCCGCGCCACATGTCGCGCACGGAACGCATCCGCTACGAGCGCGAGCAGCGCGACCTGGAGCGCCGCCGCGACCAGGAGCGGGCCCGCTGGGAAGCCCAGCACCGCCACGATGACCACCGCGGCCACTAGCCGCCGGGGCCCCGCCGCCCCGGCTACGCCAACGGCCCCGCCTTTCGCCCGAAGGGCGGGGCCGTTGGCGTAGCCGGGGCCCGGCGAGTGGTTATGCCTTCACGCGTTAAGCCCTGCGCCATTTTAAGTTGGCGCCGAGGCTTCCCTCAGCCGCGCCAGCCGCTCTAGCAGCTGCTGCGCAAACTTAATCCTGGAGGGAGAAGCGAAACGGGGGGGGTAAGCAAGTGCTGGCTTCAAAACGCATGGCCGCGCAGCTGAGCTTACCACGCCACTCAGAACTCCCGGGCCCGGTCCTCAATTTTCCGGTACGGGGTTTTGAAGAAGGCATCCACGGTCTTGTTGAATTCCTCGGCGTACGCCACCAGCGTGCTGTGCCCGGAGTTGGGCAGAATCCATAGGTACGCTTGGCGGAGGCTGGCAAAGATTTCCAGCGTGTGGGCCGGGCGAATCACGTCGTGGTCGCCGCCGATGACGAGCGTAGGAACGGCAATCTGGTGGAGCGCGGCCCGGGAGATGTGGGGCTGCTCCACCAGCAGCCGGAAGTACTTGTGCACCAGCGAGTCCAGCGGGGTTTTCGGCTGCGGCTGCTTGAACAGCGCGTTGAACTTCGTGTACGTGCGCGTCACGCGCCGGAGCACGTCGGGCTCGACGGCCGTGGTGTCGGGGCGCAGGTTGGCCCCCGTCACGGCCAGCATTTTCACTTTTTCGGGGTGCCGGATGGCCAGCAGCAGCCCGTTGATGCCCCCGTCGCTCCAGCCCAGCACCCGGGCCGAATCGACGTGCAACGCCGTTAGCAGGGCCGCGTAGTCGTCGGCCATCATCTCGTATGAAAGCGAATCAATCCGGTTCACCGATTTGCCGTGCCCCCGGCTGTCGGCTACGATGACCCGGTAGGTTTTGGCGAAGTACGGAATTTGCTTTGCAAACGCGCTGATGCTGCTCCCGTTGCCGTGGATGAGCAGCAGCGGCGGCCCCGCCCCGTACACCTCGCAGTACATGCCAAACCCCCGGAGGCGGTAAAACTTGCCCGCTTTGGCGTCCCGGCCGTAAGTGGTCGTCTTTTGCAAACGCTCGTAGGCGGCTTCTTTGGCGGCGGGGCTCTGCGCAAAGGCCCGCCCGCAACCGAGCAGCAGGCCCAGGAAGAATACGGCTCTCAGAGTAGGCGCGGGGCGGCACAAAAACTTGAAGCAAAGCAAATAAGCAGGCATGGAAGACGGGCTGAATGAGCGTTGGGGAACTGGCGCACATAAGTACGAAATATTTCGTATATTAATGCCGGGGGCACCGCTACGGCCGCCGCTTGCGCTTCTTCAGCCACTGGTAGGTGGCTTCCTGGGCCCGCACGCGGGGCGCGTCGGCGGGCTCGGGGCCGATGAAGCAATTGTCGAAGTCGCGGGCCTTCACGTTGTCTGCGCGCTGGAAATCGAGCAGCTGGCGCACCTCGGCCCGCAGGGTTTCGTCGAAGAGCGGGAAGGCCACCTCCACCCGGCGGTCAAGGTTGCGCGTCATCCAGTCGGCCGACGAGACGAACACTTTTTCCGCGCCGCCGTTGCCGAACACGTACACCCGGCTGTGCTCCAGGTTGCGGTCCACGAGGCCGCGCTGGGCAATGTTTTCACTCAGCTCGGGCTGGCCCGGCACCAGGCAGCCAATGCCGCGCACAATCAACTCGACACGCACGCCGGCTTTGCTGGCGGCGTAAAGCTTAGTAATGAGGCCAGGGTCTTGCAGGGCGTTGATTTTGAGGATGATGGACGCTGGCTGGCCCTTGTGGGCCAACTTGATTTCGTGGTCCACCAGCTCGGTCAGGCGGTCGCGCAGCGCGAAGGGGGCCAGCAGCAGGTGCTCGAGCACGGGCGGGGTTTGGCGGTCGTGGCAGTAGGCGAACACGGCGGCCACCTCGCGCGTCAGCCGCTCGTCGGCCGTGAACAGGCCGTGGTCGGTGTAGAGCGCGGCGGTGTCCTCGTTGAAGTTGCCGGTGCTGAGGTAGGCGTAGCGGCGGGTGGTTTCGGCCGCCTCGCGCCGGGTAATGAGCAGCAGCTTGGCGTGCACCTTCTGCTCGGGCGGCGTGAAGATGACGTGGGCCCCGGCGCGTTGCAGCTTCTCGGCCCAGTGGATGTTGGCTTCCTCGTCGAAGCGGGCCTTCAGCTCCACCACCACCGTCACCTGCTTGCCGTTTTTCACGGCTTTCAGCAGGGCCTTGGCCACGGCGCTTTTGGCGGCCACCCGGTAGAGGGTGATGGCCACGGCCGACACCTGCGGGTCGGCGGCGGCCTCGCGCAGCAGGCGCGTCACGTAGTCGAAGGGCTGGTAGGGCAGGTGCAGCAGGTGGTCGCGCCGGCCGATGGCGGCCAGCAGGGAGCCCGTGCGCGGCAGCGTGGGGTGGGGCAGGGGCGGCCGGGCGGGGTAGCACAAGTCGGCCGGCCCGAAGCCGGGAAAGCCGAAAAAGTCGCGGAAGTTGTGGTAGCGGCTGCCCGCCACCAGCTCGTCGTCGGTGATGCCGGTTTTGGCTTTGAGGGCCCGCAGCACCTCGCGGGGCAGTTCGGGGTCGTAGAGCAGGCGGGCCGGGTAGCCGGTGGCGCGCTTGGCCAGGCTGCTGCGGATTTTGGCCAGCAAATCGTCGCTCACCTCGTCTTCCAGGTCCAGCTCGGCGTCGCGGCTCAGCTTCACGGCGTGCACCGCCACCCCGGCGTAGGCCGGAAACAGGCCGGGGGCCCCCGCCCGGATAACGTCGTCCAGGAACATCACGTAGCGCTCGTCGCCCACCGCCGGCAGCTGCACGAAGCGGCCGCCGTGGCGCTTGGTGGGCAGCTCCAGCACCAGCACCCGCTCGGCTTCGGGGCCCTTGCCCTTGCCCTTGCCCGGCGCGGCGCGGGGCTTCGTCAGAAAAAAGGTGAGGTACACCGCCTGGTCCTTCAAAAACAGGTGGTGCAGGGTGTCGTCGAGCCCCACCGGCGAGAGCAGGTCGCGCACCGATTCCGCAAAATATTCCAGCACCCAGGCCCGCTGCGCGGCGCTCAGCGCGGCCTCGCCCAGCAGGTGGATACGGGCCGCCGCGAGGGCCGGCAGCAGCTGCTCGCGGTAGGTGGCCCCGAAGGCCTCCTGCTGGCGCTGCACCTCGGCCAGCACCGCCTTGAGCTGCCGCCGGGGGCTCTCCTCGAGCTGGGCGCGGGTTTTTTTCTTGAGCTTGACCAGCCGCCGCAGCGTGGCCACCCGCACCTTGAAAAACTCGTCGAGGTTGCTGCTGAAAATGGCCAGGAACTTGAGGCGCTCCAGCAGCGGCACCGCGTCGGACTGGGCCTCTTGCAGCACGCGGGCGTTGAAGCGCAGCCAGCTCAGGTCGCGGGAAAGGGTTTTCATCCCGCAAATATCAGCCAGCGCCCGCCCCGCCAGCAGTCCCGCCGGGGCCCGCCCGCCCCGCGATGCGTTACCCTTTTGTTACCCCCGGCCGGCGGGGGGCGCCAAGGCCCGCCAGCGCGTTGTGGGGCCGGGCGTTGGCCGCCAAATGGGCCGCCTAGCCCAGGGCGCACGCCGGCCCCGCGAAAGTGCAGGCCAGCACGCCGAGCAAAAACAGCCACCACGACCAGTGCGGGCCAGCGGCGGGCTCGGGGGCGGCCGTGGGGCGGGCGTAAAAGCGGGCCGCCGTCAGCGCGGCCGGCCCCGAAGGGAAAGGAACGAAGGTTTCCATAGCAAAGAAGGGAGGGGTGGAGACGGGCAAAAAACCCTGGGGCCGGGCCGGGCGGCCCGGCCTACTTGGGCCGAAACACGACCAGCACCTGGCCGCTGGCCAGGGGAATAGTATAGTAGCACATAGCTGAAAAAAGGAAGGGAGGCACCCGCCGCAAAGGCCAGCGGGCGGGCAAGGCTGGTAAAATTTCATCTTGGTTATCAACTGCTTGACCACCTTAACGAAGGTAGGGCCCCGATTAAATGCTGTCAATCACATATTCATGTGATTCGATGCTGCCTGGCCGGCCGGGCGGCCTGCCGGGCGGGGCCCCTCAGGCCAGGCCCTCGCGCAGGGCCTTGCTCACGGCTTCCGTGCTGGAGCGCACGTGCAGCTTCTCGTAGATTTTTTTGATGTGCGAGCGCACCGTGTCGAGGCTGATGAAGCACCGGGCGGCAATCATCTTGTAGCTGTAGCCTTCCACCAGCAGGCCCAGGATTTCCAGCTCGCGGGCGCTGAGGGGGGGGGCTTCGGAGGCCGCGGCCGGGGAGCGGGCGGCTCCCGGCCGCGGAAACAGGCGCAGCACCTGCCGGGCCACCACGGGCGTCATGGGGGCCCCGCCGGCCCGCACTTCGGCAATGGCCTCGAGCAGGCGGGCGGGCGGGGTTTTCTTCAGCAGGTAGCCGTCGGCCCCGGCGCAAATGGCGTCGAACACCCGGTCGTTGTCCTCGAACACGGTCAGCATCACCACCAGGGTGGCCGGGGCGGCGGCCTTCACCCGCCGCAGGCCCTCGATGCCCGAGCAGTCGGGCATGTCGATGTCCATCAGCACCACGTCGGGCCGCAGGCGGGCCGCGTCGGCCCCGGCCTGCGCGCACGAGGCAAACTCGCCCACCAGCAGCAGCCCCGGGGCCCCGGCCAGAAACGCGCCCAGGCTGGCCCGCAGGCCGGCGTTGTCTTCGTACAGAACCAGGCGGGTGGGGTCCATCGGGCGGGGGGCGGCGGGTGCCCGGTGAAGGTAAGGCGGGCCCGCGCCCGGCGCAACCACATAAACATGTGGTACTGAGCCGCCCGCCCCGGCGCTACAGCGGCAGCCGCAGCCGCACCGCCGTGCCCCGGCCGGGGGCCGAAGTCAGGGTCAGCTCGCCGCGCAGGGCGGCGGCGCGGGCCCGCATGTTGGCCAGGCCGTGGCCGCCGCCCCGCGCGGGCGCGGCGGGGTCGAAGCCCACGCCGTCGTCGGCCACCAGCAGCGAGAGCTGGCCGGGGGCGTAGGTGAGCGCCACGCGGGCGTGCTGGCCGCCGGCGTACTTGGCCACGTTGTTGACGGCCTCCTTGAAGACCAGGAAGAACTCGCGGCGGCGCTCCATGGGCAGGCGCAGGGCCCCCACAGCGGGGTCCACGTCGAAGGCCAGGGCCATGCCGCGGGCCTCCAGCAGCTCGGCGGCGAAGGCCCGCATCCGGGCCGTGACGTCGGCCATGCCGTCGTGGGCCGGGTTGATGGCCCACACGATGTCGTCCATGGCGTCGAGCATCTGGCGCGAGGCGTCCTGGATTTGGGTGAGCAGGCCGGCGGCCTGCGCGGGGCGCTGGCCCAGCTGGTGCTGGCGGGCCAGCTCGCTGAGCAGGTTGATGCTGCTCAGCGTCGAGCCCATGTCGTCGTGCAGGTCGCGGGCAATGCGGTGGCGCACCCGCTCCAGGGCCAGCAGCTGGCCCACGCGCTGGCGGTAGGCCAGCCAGGCCGCGCCCGCCGCCGCGCCCGCCGCCAGCGCCCGGAACCACCAGGTGCCGTACCAGGGCGGGGCCACCACCAGGCGCAGGGCCGCCCCCGCGCCGGGCGGCGCGCCGGCCCCCCGCACCCGAAACGTGTACTGGCCGGGGCCGAGGTTGGTGTAGGTGGCCTCGCGCCGGGGGCCGGCCGCAACCCAGTCGGGGTCGAAGCCTTCGAGTTGGTAAAACAGCCGGTAGCGGCTTGCCCGGCGCAGGTCCAGGGCCGCGAAGTCCAGCGTCAGCACGTAGTCGCGGGGGCCCAGGCGCAGCAGGCGGCGCTGGCCCACGGCCGTGTCGGGCAGCGTCACGGCCTGGTTCATGCGGCGCAGGCCGGTGAGCAGCACCGGTGGGGCCGGCGGCGGCGGCAAGGCGGCGGCCCGGAAGCCCACCAGCCCCCCCGGCCCGCCGAAGTAGAAGCGGCCGCCGGGGCCCTGGCCGGCCGCGCCGGCGTTGTACTCGTCCTGGGGCAGGCCGTCGCGGGCGTCGAAGGCGGTCAGGCGGTCGGTGGCCAGGTCGAGGCGGGCCAGGCCCCGGTTGGTGCTCACCCACAGGGCCAAGGCCGCCGAGTCGGGCACCACGGCGTACACCACGCCGTTGGGCAGGCCCTGGGCTTCGCCAAACGCGGTGAAGCGCCCGGTGCGGGCGTCGTCGAGGCGGGCCAGGCCGCCGTCTTCCGTGCCCACCCAGAGGCGGCCGGCGGCGTCGAGGCACAGGGCCCGCACGAAGTTGCCGGGCAGGCTGCGCGCGTCGCGGGCGTTGGCGGTAAAGGCCGTGAAGCGCCCGGTGGCGGGGTCGTCGAGCCGGCAGAGGCCCCCGCCGCCGGTGCCCACCCACAGGCGGCCGGCGCGGTCGCGCAGCACGCAGCGCACGAAGTTGTTGGGCAGGCCGCGCGGGTCGCCGGCCCGGTGGCGGTACGTCACGAAGCGGCCATTTTTTTCGTCCGCCAAGCGGCTCAGGCCGCCCTCGGTGCCCACCCACAGGGCCCCGTCGCGCGGGTCGCGGTAGAGGCAGCGCACAAAATCGTCGGCCAGCGAGGCGGCCTGGGCCGCCGCGTGCCGGAAGTGCCGGAAGCCGGCGGCCCCGGGCGGGCGGTAGTCGAGCCCCTGGTGCTGGGTGCCGGCCCACAGGCCCCCGGCGGCGTCGGGCAGCACGCACCGCACGTAGTCGTCGGCCAGGCTGGCGGGGTCCCGGGGGCGGTGGCGCAGGCGCTCGGCCACGGCCCCGGTGCGCGGGTCGAGGCGGAGCAGCCCCTGCTGCTCGGTGCCCACCCACAGGCCGCCGGGGGCCGCGGCCACCGCCCACACGGGGCCCGTGGCGGCGGGGGCCAGCCGGGCAAACGGCGAGGGGCGGGTGTCGAGCCGGCGCAGGCCCGCGCTGGTGCCCGCCCACAGCTGGCCGGTGCGGTCGGGCCCCAGCGCCTGCACGTCGCCGGCCAGCCGCAGCGGGCCGGGGCCCGCTGCGGCTGGCCCGGGCGGGGCCGGCCAGCAGCGCAGGCCGGCCGCCGTGGCCACCCACGCCCCGCCCCGGGCGTCCACCCAAATGCCGCGCACGGCCGGGCCGCCGGGCCGGGGCCTGATGACCTCGACGGCCGGCCCGCCGGGCGGCAGGTAGCGCAGGCCCCCGGCTTCGGTGCCGGCCCACAGGCCGCCGCCGGGCGCGGCGGCCAGGGCGCTCAGCGGGGCCGGGCCCGGGGGGCCGTAGCGGGGCTCGGGGCGCAGGGTGCCGGTGGCGGCGTCGAAGCGGCAAAGCCGGCCCTCGCCGGTGCCGGCCCACAGGGTGCCCGCGCCGTCGCGGGCCAGGGCCCGCACCGAGTTGCGCCGGCCGGCGCTGGCCGCTGCCCCAGCGGCAACGTATTGGTAGCGGGCCAGCTGCCGGCGGGCGGGGGCGTAGCGCCACAGCCCGGTTTCGGTGCCAATCCAGACGCCGCCCGCCGGGTCGGGCAGCAGGGCGTTCACGAAGTAGCTGGCCGAAGAATCGGCGGGCACGCGGGCAAAGCGCTCGGTGCGCGGCTCGTAGTAGCACACGCCGCTGCCGGTGCCCACCCACAGGCCGCCGCGGGCCGCGTCGGGGGCCAGGGCCCGCACGAAGTTGCCGGCCAGCGCCCCCGGCTGCCGCGCATCGGCCCGAAACGTGCGGAAAGCGCTGCCGTCGTAGCGGCTCAGCCCGTCCTGGGTGCCCACCCACAGGAAGCCCTGCCGGTCCTGGGCAATGCACTGCACGGTGTTGTCGGCCAGGCCGTCGGCGGTGGTCAGCAGCCGGCCGGCGGGGCCCTGGGCGCGGGCCGGGCCGGCCAGCGCCAGCAGCAGGGCCCCGCCGTACCACGTTGCGATTGAAGCCCGGGCGTGCGTCATCGGCAGGCAGAGTAAACGCTTGGTTTAAAAGCGAATGTACTACCACCGGGGCCAGCGCCGCCGGGGGGCGGGCCCTACCCCGCGTTCTTCGGGTAGTCGTAGAAGTAAAACTCGGCGTTGGCGCGGCTGGCCGCTTCCCAGGTGTCGGTGCTGAAGCGCAGGCAGACAACGGCGGCCGTGGGCAGCTCGTTGAAAGAAGTGGGGGAGAGGGCGTTGGCCGCGTCGGTGATGGTGGGGTTGTGGCCCACGAGCAGCACCGCGTCGGCCGCGGCGGGCAGGGCCTGCACGAGGGCCACCAGGGCATCGGCGTCGGCGCGGTAGATGGCGGGCTCCACGGTGATTTTCTCGTGCGGAAACTTCAGCTCGCGGGCCACCAGCACGGCCGTGCTCAGGGCCCGCACCGCCGAGGAGCTGACCAGCGCGTCGAGCACGATGCCGCGCCGGGCCAGGGCCTGGCCCATGCGCGGGGCGTCGTCGCGGCCCCGGTCGTTGAGGGGGCGTTCCTGGTCGGTGAGGTCGTCGAAGCTCCAGCTGGACTTGGCGTGGCGGAGCAGGTAAAGCGTTTTCATGGGGGCGAAGCTAGCGCGGCGGCGCGCGGCGTAAGGTTGCCGCAACGTTACTATTTATTAACGCGGGGCGGGGCCCCGGGCCCGAAACGGCCCTATCTTCCGGGCCTCCCACCCTCGCCCGCTCATGAAACACCTGTTTTTCGCCGCCCTGCTGCTGGGCGCCGGCCGCGCCGCCGGGCAGCCCTCGCCCCGGCAGCTCTACCCGGGCCTGTTCGAGGCCGTGCAGCTCGGCCACGTGTACGCCGACGGCAAAACCTTCGTGGACGCGACGCCCTTGCAGCCGCCCGCCGCCATCGAGCAGGCCTACCAGGCCGAGCACACCCGCCCGGGCTTCGACCTGAAGGCCTTCGCCGACGCCCACTTCCGGGCCCCCGGGGCGGCGGCCGGCGGCTACCAGAGCGACGTGCCGGCCGGCATCCGCCACCACCTCGACACGCTGTGGACGGTGCTGGCCCGCCGCGCCGACGACGCGGCGCTGCCCGCGGGCTCGTCGCTGGTGCCGCTGCCGCACCCATACATCGTGCCCGGCGGGCGCTTCCGCGAGGTGTACTACTGGGACTCGTACTTCACCATGCTGGGCCTGGTGGAAAGCCACCGCCTGGCCCTGGTGCGGCACATGCTCGACAACTTCGCCTACCTGATCGGGCGCTACGGCTTCGTGCCCAACGGCAACCGCACCTACTACCTCACCCGCTCGCAGCCGCCGTTTTTTGGGGCGATGGTGGCCCTGCTGGCCCAGACCGAGGGCGACACCGTGCTGCTGCGCTACCAGGCCCCGCTGCTGCGCGAGTACTGCTACTGGATGGCCGACGCCGCCGCCGTGCCCGCCGGCCAGGCCCGGGGCCCCGTGGTGCGCCTGCCCGACGGCACCCTGCTCAACCGCTACTGGGACGCCAGCACCGCGCCCCGCGAGGAGTCGTACGCCGAAGACGTGGCCGCCCAACAGCTGAGTGCGCAGCCGGCCGCGCAGTTCTACCGCAACGTGCGGGCCGCCGCCGCCTCGGGCTGGGACTTCAGCAGCCGCTGGTTCGGGCCGGCCGGCACGCTGGCCTCCATCCAAACCACCGACTTGGTGCCGGTCGACCTCAACTGCCTGCTCTACCGCACCGAGCAGCTGCTGGCCCGCACCTACGCCCTGCAAGGCAACGCCGCGCGGGCCCGCGACTTCCAAACCGCCGCCGCCCGCCGCGCCCGGGCCGTGCTGGCCCGCTGCTGGAGCCCGCAGCTGGGCTGGTTCGTGGACTACAACTGGCGCACGCGCCGCCCGGCCCCGCAGCCCACGCTGGCCGGCGTGTACCCGCTGGCCTTCGGGCTGGCCACCGCGCCCCAGGCCCAGTTGGTGGCGGCCAAGTTGGGCAAGGATTTTCTCAAGCCCGGGGGGCTGGCCACCACCCTGGCCACCACCCGCCAGCAGTGGGACGCGCCCAACGCCTGGGCCCCCTTGCAGTGGCTGGCCGTGCAGGGCCTGGCCCGCTACCAGCAGCCCGCGCTGGCCCGCACCGTGGCCCAGCGCTGGACCGCCCTGAACGTGCGTGTGTTCGAGCAAACCGGCAAGCTGCTGGAGAAGTACAACGTGGTGGACACCCAGCTGAAGGCCGGCGGTGGCGAGTACCCCCTGCAAGACGGCTTCGGCTGGACCAACGGCGTGCTGCTGAACCTGCTGAACCACTACCCGGCCGCCGCCCCGGGGCAGTAGCGGCCGCCGCGCCCCGATGCGGCGCTACGGCGCTACGGCGCTACTGCTGGGGCACGGGTTCTGCGGTTTCTGCGGCTTCCGGGGGGCCGGCGGGAGCGCGGCGGCCGGCGCTGCCGGCGGCGGCCAGCGCCGCCTCAATTTCGGCAAACAGCGGCCGGTCGGCCACCCGGGGCTGGGCGCAGCGGCGCTGCACCTCGCGCAGGGCCCGCACCACCTGCGAGGTGGCGGGCGCGTTGCAGTGGTTCAGCAGCTCGTCGAGCAGGCAGGCGAAGGCCCGCGCCTCCAGGCGTTGCAGGGCGGGGGCCCCGGGGCCAGCGGGGTCGAAGAAGCCGGCGGCCCCGAAGTCGCCGAGCAGGGCGGTGCCGTCGGGGGCGTGGAGGATGTTGTGGGCGTACAAATCGCCGTGCAGGATGCCCTGGGCGTGCAGGTGCGCGGTGGCCGCGGCCACGCCCCGCGCCAGGCGCAGCACGGCCGCCAGGCCGAAGGCGGTGCCGGGCGCGTACACGTCGCGGGTGCAGGTGGCCAGGCTGGGCGGGCCGGCCAGGTTGCCGTATTCCGGGCCCACCAGCGCCAGTACCAGGCCCTGGGCCCCGGCGGGGTGGTGGCCGATTTTGCCGAGCACGGGAATCAGGTTAGCGTGGGTACCGGCGCTGATACAGGCTGCCAGCTCGCTCTGCGGCAGCCCGTCGCTGGTTACCGCGCCCTTGAACACTTTCACCGCCACTTCCCGGGGGCCGTTCGGGGCCCCCGCCCACCGGGCCCGGGAGATGACGCCCGACGCGCCCTCGCCGAGCTGCTCTTCCAATTCCAGCGCGGCCCAGTCGATGGTGCCGATGGGGTGGCGGGCTTCGACGGCGGCCTCGGTGGCGGCGCAAAACGGGTTGCCGGCGTAGGCCAGCCAGGCCAGGCGCGGCAGCTGCGGCAGCCACGCGGGCAGCGCTGTTAGGCGGTTGGCGGCCAGGCGCAGCAGTTCCAGCCGGGTGCAATTCGCCAGCTCGGCGGGCAGGTGGGCGAGGCGGTTGCCGGCCAGCAGCAGCTTTTGCAGCTTGGCGCAGTTCCCGATTTCGGGCGGCAGGGCTTCGAGCTGATTATCCGTGAGGATGAGCCAGCGCAGGGCCGGCGGCAGGGCCCCGGCGGGCAGCGTCCGAATCCGGTTGGCCTTAAAGCCCACCATGCTCAGCCGCGGGCATTGCCCCAGCACGGCCGGCACTTCGGTGAATTGATTATCGGAGCAGAATAGCACGCGCAGCTTGTGCAGGCGGGGCAAGTCGGCGGGCAGGGCCGACAGGGCGTTGCCCGACAGGTTGAGGACTTCGAGCGAGTCGGCCAAATCAAAAATTTCGGCGGGAAACTCCGTCAGGCCTTCGGATAAATCGAGGCGGGTGAGGCCGGCCAGGGCCCCGGCGCGGAGTTGGGCGAGGGTGTGCATGGGGCAAAGGTGGGGCAAAGCGGGCGGCCGGTTCGGGCGGAGCCCCGCCCGGGGCCGGCGGTGCTATTGTCGCAAAGCGGGCCGGGTATCGTCGCAAAGCGTGGGCCGGGCCAACCCGGGGGGCCAAAATTTGGTTACTTGCGCACACGTTTTTTACTCACCCCCCTTCCCCACCACCACACCATGGGTCTCACCCTCAAACAAGCACAAGCCGCCGTGCAGGCCGCGCACGAAAAAGCCCTCGAAATGGGCGTGAAAATGAACATCGCCGTGGTCGACGCCGGGGCCAACCTCGTCGCCTTGATTCGCATGGACGACGCCTGGCTCGGCTCGCTCGACATCGCCATCAAGAAGGCCAAAACGGCCCGCTACTTCGACATGCCCACCGGGGCCATCGGCGGCCTTTCGCAGCCCGGCGGCCCGCTCTTCGGCATCGAGCACTCCAACGGCGGCCTCATCACCTTCCCCGGCGGCATTCCCCTGAAGGGCGACGGCGGGCTGATGATGGGCGGCATCGGCGTGTCGGGCAGCACCGTGGAAGACGACCACGCCGTGGCCGAGGCCGGGGCCAACGCCGTGGGCCCCCGCTAGGGTAGCTGGTTAATCAAACCGGCTGGCAAAACGGCCGTGCGGAGCAAGTGCCGCACGACCGTTTTGCCAGCCGGTTTTTTTACGGGCGAAGATTTGTCCGACAACCCGCTTGCTTTTGCAAGGCGGCTTAGAAAGCGGTTTCCTTGTTTTTGACGCGCTTGTAGAGGTAGAAGGCCCCGGCGGCCAGCAGCGCGCCGCTCAGCAGCTTGTGGCGCGAAGTGAAGCCCTTGGCCACGTCGCTGCCGGTCTTGTTGCCGCCAAATAGGCTCGAAACCAGGTCGCCCAGCGTGCTGCCCGGTGTGGTGTTATCGCTCATCAGTGAAATCAGGTTAAGGTTAGAAGATGGGCTTTCTACGCGGGGGCGCGGCGGGCGTTGCCCGCCGCCGGGCGGTTCGGTTCCTACATTCGCGGCGGGCCCCCGCCGGGACCATTTATCATTTTTCCCAACTTATGATGCACTTACTGACGATGCGCGCCTGGCTGGCCCCGGCCGTGGCTGGCCTGCTGCTGGCCGGCTGCCAGGGCAAAACCACTACCGCGGACACCGCCGCCGGGGCCCCCGCGGCCGAAGCCGCGCCCACCGACACGGCCAGCGTGCCCACGCCCGCCGACGGCATCACGCCCGCGCTGCTGGCCCGGCACATCCAGGTGCTGGCCTCGGATGCGTTTCAGGGCCGGCGGCCGTTCACGCCGGGCGAAGACAAGGCCACCGCCTACCTGGCCGCCGAGTTCAAGAAGCTGGGCCTAAAGCCCGGGGGCCCTGGCGGCAGCTACTTCCAGCCGGTGCCGCTGGTGGAAATTGCCGGCCGACCCGACTCGGTGGCCACGGTGGCCGGCAACGGCAAAAGCCTGGCCCTCAAGTACCGCACCGACTTCATGTTCCTCACCGAGCACGAGCAGCCCACGGTGGCAATCAAGGATTCGCCGCTGGTGTTCGCCGGCTACGGCGTGACGGCCCCCGAGTATAAGTGGGACGACTACGCCGGCCTCGACGTGAAGGGCAAGACCGTGGTGGTGCTCATCAACGACCCCGGCAACGCGGGCAACGACACCACCATGTTCCAGGGCAAGGCCATGACGTACTACGGCCGCTGGGGCTACAAGTACGAGGAGGCCGCCCGCCACGGGGCCACCGGCCTGCTCATCGTCCACGACACCAAGCCCGCCTCCTACCCCTGGACGGTGGTGCAGAGCAGCAACGGCGGGGCCAAGCTGCACCCCACCACGCCCGACCACGGCGCGAGCAAAGTGGCCCTCGAAGGCTGGATGACGCTGGACGCCGCCAAGCGCATCTTCGCCGCCGCCGGCCAGAACTACGACGCGCTGTACGCCGCCGCCAACCAGCGCGGCTTCAAGGGCAAGGCGCTGGGCCTGAGCCTGACGACCACGCTGCACAACAAAATCACCTACAAAACCTCGAAGAACGTGGTGGCCGTGCTGCCCGGCGCCACCCGGCCCAAAGAGTACATTATTTACTCGGCCCACTGGGACCATCTGGGCATCGGCCCGGCCATCAAGGGCGACTCGATTTACAACGGGGCCCTGGACAACGCCAGCGGCTGCGCCGGCCTGCTGGCCATTGCCACCGCCTTCGAGCAAGCCAAGGAGAAGCCGCAGCGCAGCATCGTGTTCCTGGCCGTGACGGGCGAAGAGCAGGGCCTGCTGGGCTCGGACTACTACGCCCAGCACCCGCTGTTTCCGGTGGCTAACACGGTGGCCGACATTAACATGGACGAGCTGCTGGCCTTCGGGCCCATGCGCGACCTCACCATCACCGGCTACGGCCAGTCGGACCTGGACGACTACGCCCGGGCCGCCGCCAAGGAGCAAAACCGCTACGTCATCCCCTACCAGCACCCCGAAACCGGCAGCTTCTACCGCTCCGACCACTTCAGCTTCGCCAAGGTGGGCATCCCGGCCCTCTACGCCAGCGGCTCGTTCGACAGCCGCCTGCACGGCAAGGCCTTCGCCGAAAAGGAGCGCGAAGACTTCGAGGCCCACAACTACCACCAGCCCTCCGACCAGTACGACCCCAAGTGGGACCTGCGCGGCGCCGCCCAGGACGCCCGCCTGCTGTTCCGCATCGGCCAGAAGCTGGCCGCCGAAACCACCTTCCCGCAGTGGAAAGCCAGCTCCGAATTCCGGGCCGTGCGCCTGAAAAGCCGGCCGCAATAGGTAGCTTTTCTGGAAAAGGGAATGATTTAAAGCGGGGTGGTCCGGCGAATTGCCCGAAGGGCTTCGTCGGGCCACTCTGGCGATACCCCGGAGCCGCTGTTTTTTAGTCAGAGTGGCCCGACGAAGCCCTTCGGGCAATTCGCCGGACCACCCGTTTCAGCCCACCGCATGTAAAAAAGCTCCCCGCGCGACCGTGCAAATGGTCGGGCGGGGAGCTTTTTATTCTTATACGCAGTCAGACCACCCACAGGGGCCCCGGGCTATTCGGCCTCGTATTCCCCGTACTCGCCCGCCGCCAGGTGCGGGTAGCGCTGCTGGTGCAGGGCCGCCACGCGCTGCCCCAGCAGCTGGCGCAGCTCGTCGAGGTTCTCCTTGGTTTGGGCCGAGACGAACACCACCGGGTCGTGCAGCTGGGCCATGTAGGTGGCCTGCAGCTGGGCCAGGGGCGGGCGGGCGGCGGTTTGGCGCTCGGCTTCGGCAGCCTCGGCGGCGAAGTCGTCGGCCGGGATGTCGTCGGGCCGGTACTGGTCGATTTTGTTGAACACCAGCAGCACGGGCTTCTCGGCGGCCCCGATTTCGAGCAGCGTATCGTGCACCACCTGGATTTGCTCCTCGAAGTTGGGGTGCGAAATGTCCACCACGTGCAGCAGCAGGTCGGCCTCCCGAATCTCATCGAGGGTGCTTTTGAAGCTCTCAATCAGCTTGGTGGGCAGCTTGCGGATGAAGCCCACGGTGTCGGAAAGCAGGAACGGCGTGTTGTTCAGCACCACCTTGCGGGTGGTGGCGTCGACGGTGGCGAAGAGCTTGTTTTCGGCGAATACCTCGGCCTTGCCCAGCGCGTTCATCAGCGTGCTTTTGCCCACGTTGGTGTAGCCCACCAGCGACACGCGGATGAGGCCCTGGCGGTCTTTGCGCCGGGTGGTGGCCTGCTTGTCCAGGGTTTCGAGCTTCTCCTTGAGGAAGGCAATCCGGTCGCGCACGATGCGGCGGTCGGTTTCGATTTCCGTCTCGCCGGGGCCCTTCATGCCCACGCCGCCGCGCTGCTTGTCCAAGTGCGTCCAGAGGCCGGTGAGGCGGGGCAGCAGGTACTGGTACTGGGCCAGCTCGACCTGCGTGCGGGCCGTGGCCGACTTCGCCCGCAGGGCAAAGATGTCCAGAATCAGCAGCGAGCGGTCCACGATTTTCACCTTCAGCTCGGCCTCCAGGTTGCGCAGCTGCGAGGGCGAGAGGTCGTCGTCGAACACCACCATGCTCGTGCCGTGGTGCTTCACGTAAGCCTTGATTTCGCCCAGCTTGCCCTCGCCCACGTAGCTGCGGATGTCGGGCTTTTCGAGGCGCTGCACGAACCGCTCGGTGGCGGTGGCCCCGGCGGTTTCGATCAGGAAGGCCAGCTCGTCCATGTACTCGGTGGTCTGGGCCTCGGTTTGGCGGCGCGGGGGCACGCTTACCAGCACGGCGGTTTCGTGCTCGGCGGCGGTGGCGTGCACGCGGCTCTTGCCCGTGCCGGCCGAGGTGTGGGCCTGGGTGGTGTCGGTGTTGAAGTTGCGGGTGCTACCGGTATTGCGGCTGTTCGAGTTCGGTTTGTTGGCCATGTGGGAAAGGCGATGGGCGCGGCCTGTGGGCGGCCCGGTACGGCGGGGTCCCCGGCGGGGCCGCCACTAAAAAAGAATCTACGGCCGCCGCCGCGCAATGGCTGAGCCGGGGCCCTGGGGCCCTTACTTCAGCGTCTGCGAGTAGGCCACCACCTGCGCAATCTGGGCGGCGGTGAGCTTGGTTTTGAAGGCTGGCATTTTGCCCAGGCCGTTGGTGACCAGGTAGGTGCGGCCAAAGTCGTTGAGGTTGCTTTTGGTGAGGTCGTGGGCCCCATTGCGGCCTAGCTTGCCGTTGGCCCCGTGGCAGCGGGTGCAGTTCTGCTGGAACAGGACCTGGCCCGCTAGCGCGGGCGGCGCGGCCCGCGGCGGGGCGGGGGCCAAAACGAAAACGGACAACAGGGCGCAAAGCATCATACCGCAACAACAAAGATTAGGCCCGTAAAGGTCGGCGCGGCGGCGCGGTTGTCGCGACCTTTGCCCCGTCAGTGAATGAGCAAATGAGTGAATGAGTGAATGGGGCCTTCCTGATTCATTCGCTCATTCACCCATTCACTCCTTCACCCATTGCCCCCGAATGCGCGTCGCCCTCGTTATTAACACCAGCTGGAACATCTGGAATTTCCGCGCCGGCCTGGTTAGGGCCCTGCAAGCCGCCGGCCACGAGGTGCTGGCCATTGCCCCGCCCGACGACTACTCCGCGCGTCTCGAAACCGAGCTGGGCTGCCGCTACGTGCCGATTTTGATGGAAAACAAGGGCACCAACCCCGCCAAAGATGCCCAGCTGACGCGCCGCTTTTACAAGATTTACCGGCGGGAGAAACCCGACGTGGTGCTGCACTACACCATCAAGCCCAACATCTACGGCACGCTGGCGGCGCGGCTGGCGGGCGTGCCCAGCATCAATAACGTGAGCGGGTTGGGCACGGTGTTTCTGGTGCCCAGCCTGGCCAGCCGGGTGGCCCTGGGCCTGTACCGGGTGGCGTTCCGGTTTCCGCGCCGGGTGTTTTTCCAGAACGCCGACGACCGCCAGCTCTTCATTGCGCGCGGCCTGGTGCGGGCCGAAATTGCCGGCCTGCTGCCCGGCTCGGGCGTGGACACGGCCCGGTTCCGGCCGGCTGCGGCGTTCACGCGCAACGAGCCGTTCGTGTTCCTGATGGTGGCGCGGGTGCTCTACGAGAAAGGCATTCAGGAATACTTTGAGGCCGCCAAGCTGGTGCGCCAGGCCGCGCCTGGCACCCGGGTGCAGCTGCTCGGGGCCCTGGACGAGGCCGGCGGCGTGGGCGTGGCCCGGGCCGTGTTCGAGGGCTGGCTCGCGGGCGGCGACATAGAGTACCTGGGCCGCGCCGACGACGTGGCCGGCCACCTGCACCGGGCCGACTGCGTGGTGCTGCCCAGCTACCGCGAGGGCACGCCCAAAACCTTGCTCGAAGCGGCCGCCTGCGGCAAGCCCCTGGTGACTACCGACGTGCCCGGCTGCCGCGACACCGTGCGCGACGGCCAGAACGGCTACCTCTGCCAGGTGCGCTCGGGCCCCGACCTGGCCACCAAAATGCTGCAAGTGCTGCGCCTGGGGCCCCCGGAATTGCAGCAAATGGGCCAGGCCAGCCGCGCGCTGGCCGAAACTACTTTTGACGAAAAGCTGGTGCTGGCCCAGTACCTGGCTGCCGTGCAAGCAATCGGCCATGCGTAATAAAATAAATTGACCGTCATGCTGAGCGCAGCGGAGCGGAGTCGAAGCATCTCTACCGCTGACTGATTCAATCGATTGGTTTACTGCCGCAGTAGAGATGCTTCGACTCCGCTCCGCTGCGCGGACGCCAGATGAGCATGACGTTCCTTTTTGCTCATTTTAAATTCTTCCCCAATTAATTCATGCAAGTAAAAATTAATTCATGCAAGTAAAACAGTATCCCGTAGCCGGCCTTATCGAGTTCATTCCCCGCTTGTTCGGCGACCCGCGCGGGGTTTTTTACGAAACCTTTAGCGCCCGGCTGATGCAGGAATCCGGCCTGCCCGCGGGCCTCGATTGGGTGCAGGACAACCAGAGCAAGTCGCAGCCCGGGGTGCTGCGGGGCCTGCATTTTCAAAAGCCGCCGCACGCCCAGGCCAAGCTGGTGCGCGTGGCCCAGGGCCGGGCCCTGGACGTGGTGGTGGACATCCGCCGCGGCTCGCCCACCTACGGCCAGCACGTGGCCGTGGAGCTGAGCGCCGCGCTGGGCAACATTTTCTACGTGCCCGTCGGCTTCGCCCACGGCTTCGTAGCCCTGGAGGAAGACACGCTGTTTCTCTACAAATGCTCGGATTACTACGCCCCGGCGGCCGAGGGCGGCCTGCTCTGGAACGACCCGGCGCTGGGCATCGATTGGAACGTGGAAAACCCCACGATTTCGCCCAAAGACGCCATCCTGCCCACGCTGGCCGATTTGGACAGCCCGTTTTCGCTGTAGCGCGAACTGCGTAGTTCGCGTCGCTGCCCGGCAATCGTTGCTACAGCCGTCGGCAGGACGAAGCGAGCGACGCGAACTACCAAGTTCGCGCTACCGCCGCGCCAACAGCCGCGCTACTATTTGCGCAGCAGGAACGGCCCCAGCACCAGCGCGTCCAGGCCCGAGCCGAGGTAGCAATTTAGTGCGTCGGCGGGCGACTCCACCATCGGCATGCCGTTCAGGTTGAAGGAGGTGTTGAGCAGCACGGGCACGCCGCTGAGCTGCTCGAAGGCCAGTAACAGCTGGTGGAACAGCGGGTTGCCGGCCGCGGCCACGGTTTGCAGGCGGCCGGTGCCGTCGTCGTGGGTCACGGCGGGCAGGCGGGCCCGGGCGGCGGGCCGCAGGGCAAACACCTTTTCCATAAAAAAGGCCGTTTCGCCGGCGGGCAGGTCGAAAAACTCGTGCTGGCGCTCGGCGGGCACGGCCGGCGCGAAGGGCCGGAACGCCTCGCGGTACTTGATGCTGGCGTTCACCCGGGCCTTCATGTCGGGCCGGGTGGGGTCGGCCAAAATGCTGCGGTGGCCCAGGGCCCGCTGCCCCAGCTCCGAAGCCCCCTGAAACCAGCCGATGACGCCGCCGCCGTGCAACAGCGCCGCGGCGGCGGCGGGCAGGTCGGCGGGCTGCTCGTAGCGCAATTTGCGGCGCAGCAGCTCGGCTTCCAGCTCGGCGGCGGGGTAGTCGCGGCCGAAGAAGTTGTGGGCCTCTGCGGCGGCGGGCGCGGGGCCCCCCAGCACGTAGCGGTGGCCGTACAGGGCGCTGCCCACGCCGATGCCGGTGTCGTCGGGCGTGCCGCCGATGAAGATTTCCTGGTAGGGCGTGCGCTGGCGCAGCTTGCCGTTCAGCACCGAGTTCATGAACAGGCCGCCGCCCAGCACCAGGCGCGGCTGCCCGGTGCGGGCGTGCAGGTTGGCGAGCAGCTCGGCCACCACGTCCTCCACCACGCGCTGCACCGCCGCCACCAGGTCGTAGTCGCGCGGGCCGAGCGGGGCCCCGGGGGCCCGGGGCGGGCCCAGCAGCGCCACCAGCTTGGGCGAGTAGTAGTGCGGGGTGAAAAAGAGAAAGAACTCAAAATAGCGCAAATCCAGCTCGTAGTGCAGGTCGTCCACGCTAATCAGGGGCCGGAGCTGGTCGTAGAACGTGCGCCAGTTGCCGCGGGCGGCCAGGGCCATCACCTTCCACTCCTCGCCGTTGGGCCGGAAGCCCAGAAACTCGGTGAAGGCCCCGTAGAACAGGCCCAGCGAGTGGGGCGTGCGGTTGGCGGCCAACTCCGATAGGCCCTGGGGCCCGGCCGTGCCCAGCAGCCCGGTGGTTTGCTCGCCGAAGCCGTCGGCCACGAACACGTCGGCTTCGGCGAAGCCCGAAGTGAGAAAGGCGTTGGCGAAGTGGGCCCGGTGGTGGTCCACGTAGTGCAGGCGCGTGCGGGTGCCGGCGGGCCCCTCCAGCAGCTGCTCGACGCGACGCGCGCCGCCTTGCAGGGCCGCCAGCTCGTTGAGGGCGAGCTGGGCCAGCTTGCCGCGGTCGTGCAGGGCCTCGGCCAGGCCCTGCCGGGGCTGGAGCAGGTAAGGGGCCGGGTTCCAGCCCACAAACACGTCCGTAACGTCCGCCACCCCGATGCCCGCCGCCGCGCAGCAGTACCGAATGGCCTGGCGCGGAAACGCCTTGTCCTGCTTGACGCGGCTCAGACGCTCCTCGGCAATGGCGAACTGCACCTGCCCGTCGGGGCCCAGCAGGCAGGCCGACGAGTGAAACCCGCTGCAATTGATACCGAGGATGCGCTGCGCCATACGGGCCGAAAGGTAGGCACGGCCCGGGGTAGCGCGGTTTTAGGGCCGTGGGCCGCCCGGGGGCAGTAGCGCGAACTTTGTAGTTCGCGTCGCTGAACGGTTAACACGCGCTGGCCATCGCAAGGACGAAGCGAGCGACGCGAACTACAAAGTTCGCGCTACTGATTCGCGGCCGTGCACTGACCTGGAAACCGCTCTAAAGCTGCGGGCCATCAGGAGCTGGGAGCCGGTGCCCGCCGCAAAGCCCGGCCACGCGGCTACTGCCAGCTTCATCAGGCCCGCCGCCCGCGCTCCGCCGGATTTTTCCTTAGGGCCGCACCGGCCGCTTGCTGCCGCTCACCGCCGGTAGGGCCAGGGGCCGTACTTCCGTCAGGAGCGTGACGAGCAGCTTGCCCGGCTCTTCCAAAGAGATTAGGTGGGCGGAGTTTTCAAACCAGATGCCCTTTTTGAGCGGGGCTTTTACGCGCTGGAGCCAGGCGGCGGTGGGGGCCGAGGGCGTGGTGAAGTCGTGGCGGCCCATCAGCATGAAAACGGGAATGGGAAAGGAGGTGACCGAAGTAAAATCAACGGTCAGAAACTCGGGCAGCACCCGGGCCAGGGTGAACAGGCTGCCCTGGTCGATGGCGGCCACCTCGGCCGGCGTGTAGGCCGGGGAGAGCTGCGGCGCGTCGAAAAAGTACCCAAACGTGTTGCGGTAAGCGGCCAGGCCGCCGTAGTACTGCGGCCATTTGCGGGCGATGATGATGCGCTCCCGGGTGATGGGCTGGCGGCCCGGGTAAGGGGCAATGGAGCGCAGCTCGCGCAGGGCGGCTTCGTTGCGGTGCTCGGTGGCTTGCTGGAGGGCGTACTCAACGCTTAGGCGCTCGTTTTCCCGCACGTTGATGACCTGGCCTGCCCCTACGTAGGCATAAAACAAGTCGGGCCGTTTGAGGGCCGCCCGCATCCCCACGATGGTGCCCCAGCTGTGCCCCAGCAGGATGACTTTGGGCTGGCCGTACTTGCGCCGCACGAGTTCGGCTACTTCAATGGCGTCCTGCACGTACTGCTCGATGCGCAGGGTGCGGCCCAGGCCGGCGGTGTCGTTGGCCGCGTAGGTTTTGCCCGCGCCGCGCTGGTCGTAGCTTACCACCGTAAAATACTCCTCCAGCGGCCGCTGAAACGCCCACGCCACCGGGGCCAGCGGCGAGGCCGGCCCCCCGTGCACGAGCAGCAGGATGGGGTTGCGGCGGTCCTGCCCCCGCACGAACAGCCACTGCCTGACGCCGCCAATCGGCACGGCGTAGGCTTCCTGCACGCCGTTGGGGGCCACGATGGAATCCAGGTCGGCGACGATGGCCCGGGCTTTGGCGTACCCGTCGGGGCGGCCGCCGGCCTGCCCAAATGCGGGGGCCGGGCCCAGCAGCAACGCGGCAGCCAGGCACAGCAGCAGGGCGGGCGCAGCAAGTAGTTTCATGGCGGGAGGGTGGGGTGCCGGCGCGGGCGTTGGGGCCGCGTGCCGTGGGCTGCGAAGCTACGCCGGCCCGCCGCGAAGCCCGGCCGCGCCGCCGCCAACTATCCGGTACATCAGCCGCTTGCTTCGGTTGCCCCGGGCCGCACTACCCCGAAGCTACAGCAGCTCCACCAGGGTTTCCAGGGCCATGCCGCGGCTGCCTTTGATGAGTACCTGCCGGCCGGCGAGGGGCGCGGCGGCCAGCCAAGCGGCGGCTTCGGCTTTGGTGGCGAAGTGGCGGGCCCCCGGGCCCGCCACGGCGTGGGCGCGGGCCATTTCGGGGCCCACCAGCACCACCTCGGGCAGGGCCAGGCGGGCCAGCAGCTCGCCCAGGGCCCGGTGCTCGGCTTCGGCTTCGGGGCCCAGCTCGAACATGTCGCCGAGGATGGCCACCTGGCCCTGCCCGGCCGCCGCGGAGCGCTGCGCGAAGCTGCGCAGCGCGGCGGCCATGCTGCTGGGGTTGGCGTTGTAGGCGTCCAGAATCAGCTCGTTGCCCCTGGCCGTGCGCAGCCGCTGCGAGCGGTTGTTCTGGGGGTTGTAGGCGGCCAGGGCGGCGGCCACGTCGCCGGTGGGCACGCCAAAAAACTTGCCCACGGCGGCGGCGGCGGCCAGGTTGGGGAAGTTGTAGTCGCCGGTGATGTGCACCGCCACGTCGGGCCCGGTGGCGCCCAGGCGCAGGGCCAGGGCGGGGTCGGCGGCCAGCAGGGTGGCGGGGTAGTCGTCGGCGGGGCCGGGGTAGGTGCGGCGCTGGGCCACCGCGGCGGCGCGGGCCACCACCTGCGCGTCCAGGGTGTTCACGAAGGCCAGGCCGCCGTGCGCCCCCAGGTAATCGAACAGCTCGCCCTTGCCCAGGGCCACGCCCGCGGCCCCGCCGAAGCCTTCGAGGTGGGCCTTGCCGATGTTGGTGAGCAGGCCGTGGGTGGGGGCGGCCCACTGGCAGTAGGCCGCGATTTCGCCCCGGTGGTTGGCCCCCATCTCCACCACGGCGAAGTTGTGCTCGGCCAGCCGCAGGCGCAGCAGGGTGAGGGGCACGCCGATGTGGTTGTTGAGGTTGCCCAGCGTGGCCAGTACCCGGAACTTCTTGGCCAGCACCGCCGTGAGCAGCTCCTTGGTGGTGGTTTTGCCGTTCGAGCCCGACACGGCCAGCACGGGGCCCGCAAACTGCCGGCGGTGGTGGGCGGCGAGGGCTTGCAGGGCCGCCAGCGCGTCGGGGGCGAAGAAGTAGCGGGCGTCCGTAGCCGCTAAACCGGCATTGTCCACCACGGCCACCAGCGCCCCTTTTTCCAGGGCCTGGGGCGCAAAATCGGCCCCCCGGAAGCTGGGCCCGTTCAGGGCAAAAAACAGGGTGCCCGGCTGGGGCTGGCGCGAATCGGTGCTGACCTGGCCGTGGGCGGCCAGGTAGTGGGCGTAGAGGGCGGGTAGGTCGAATGCGGGCATGGGCAGGAAAGGACCGCGGCCAAACCCGGCCGCGGCGCGGGCGCAAATTTAGCCGCGAACTCGGCGCGGGGGCGCTTACTTGCGCGGGCGGCCCCGCCGCCCCAACATCCAAATATGCCCCCGCCCATGCTGCACCTGACCCGGGCCACCGCCGACAACGCCGATTTCCGCGCCCTGGTGCGCCTCCTCGACCAGGATTTGCAGGTGCGCGACGGGCCTGCCCACGCGTTCTACGCCCCGCTCAACCAGGCGGCAATGGCCCAGGTTAAGCACGCGGTGGTGGCCTACCGCCACGACCAGCCCGTGGGCTGCGGGGCCTTCAAGGAGTTTGCCGGCCAGCAAGTGGAAATCAAGCGCATGTACGTGCGGCCCGCGAGCCGGGGGCAGGGCGTGGCGCAGGCCGTGCTGGCCGAGCTGGAACGGTGGGCCCGGGAGCTGCCCTGCGCGGGCTGCGTGCTGGAAACGGGACTCAACCAGCCGGAGGCCATTGGCCTGTACCAAAAATGCGGCTACCAGCGCATCCCCAACTACGGGCAGTACGCCGGCGTGGCCAACAGCGTGTGCCTGCAAAAAGACGCGGGCTGAGCGCCCCGCGGGCCGGAGCGAACCGGCCGGCGGGCTCTTTTTCGGCCCGCTGTGCGTTGCCCCTGCGGCGGGCCGGGGCGGGCCGCCGCGCCACAATAAAGATGCCCCGTTGGTTGTTGATTGCTAACCGCTTGTTATTGCCCCGTATGCTGCGCCGCGCCGCCGTTTTCCTGTTTTTGCTGGTGCTGAGCGCCGGGGCCGCCCGGGCCCAGTCGGCCGCGTTTGGGTTTGAGTACCGGGCCCTGGCCCCGGTGGTGGAGGGCACCGACACGCTGCGCCAGGCCTGGGCCGGGGGCCTTAGCACCCCGCAGTTCAGCATCATCGACCTCGACGGCGACGGCCAGGACGACCTCTTCGCCTTCGACCGCCAGAGCAGCCGCTGCTACACGTTTCTGAGCGCCCTACAAAAGGACGGTAGCCGCCGCTGGCAGTACGCGCCCGACTACGAGGCCCTGTTTCCGGCGGACCTGGCGGGGTGGGCCCTGCTGCGCGACTACGACTGCGACGGCCGCCCCGACCTGTTCAGCTACGTGAACGGGGGCGACATCCGGGTGTTTCACAACGTGGCCGGGGCCGGCGGGCGGCCCAGCTTCGTGCTCGCCACCAACCAAATTCTGTTCACCGGGGCCGGCACGGGCACCAGCAACCTCACCATCGGCGGCTACAACATGCCCGCCATTGCCGACGTGAACGGCGACGGCAAGCTCGACATTCTCAGCTACGACTTCGTGAGCGCCACGCTCGTGGAGCTGTACCTCAACAACAGCCCCGACGCCTGCGGGGCGGCCCTGAACTTTAAAATCGACACCAACTACTGGGCCCAGCTGCAGGCCTGCGTGGGCTGCGCGGCCTACCAGCTGCCGGGCCTGGCCTGCCGGGGCGGGGCGGCGGCCCGGCCCGAGCACACCGGCGGCCACAACCTGCTCACGCTCGACCTCAACGGCGACGGCGTGTACGACGTGCTCGACGGCCGCGACAACTGCCCCGAGCTGGTGGCGCTGCTCAACCAGGGCACCAATCAGCAGGCCGCGCTCACGGCCAGCGCCATCCGCACCGATTTCCCGTCGGCGGCCAACCCCGTGCGCCTGGCGGTGTTCCCGGCGGGCTACCTGATCGACACGGATTTCGACGGCACCAAGGACCTGGTGGTGGCCTCCAACACGCTCGACAACCGCCAGGATTTCGTGAGCCAGCGCGACAACGTGCGCCTGTACCGCAACGCGGCCGCCACCGGGGCCCCGGCGTTCAGCTTCCAGCCCCAAGGCTTCCTCACCAACGACATGGTGGACGTAAGCGAGGCGGCCGCCCCCGCCTTCGGCGACCTCGACGGCGACGGGCTGGCCGATATGCTCATCGGCAGCTACGCCGACCGCGTGAACGGCCAGTACCGCGCCAGCCTCACCTACTACCGCAACGTGGGCACGGCCACCCAGCCGGTGTTCCGCCTCGTGACGCGCGACTACCTGGGCCTGGCCGCCAAGGGCACCGCGCCGGCCCTGTTCTACGCCCTCAAGCCGGTGCTGGTGGACCTTAACCGCGACGGGGCCCTGGACTTGGCTTACGCAGCCAATTACCAGAACGTCAATTATATCTACTACATCCTGAACACCGCCCGGGCCGGGCAGCCGGCGGCGTTCGACCCGGCCACGGCCAACTACTTCAAGCCCCAGGGCGCGGCCGGCAGCGGGGTGTTGCCCTCGTTCATCGGCGACATGCCGTGCTTTACGGACGTGGACGGCGACGGCTACGTGGACCTGCTCCTCGGCACCGACAACTACACCGAGCCGGGCATGGCCCTGCGCTACTTCCGCAACCAGGGCGCGGGCGTGGCCCTGGAAAACGCCTTCGTGGCGGTGAACAACGACTTCGGGCAAATCCGCGACGCGGCCGGGGCCCGGCCTTACCACCTCAGCCCCGCCGTGGCCGACTTCGACGGCGACGGCCGCCCCGACCTCGTGACGGCCGACAACACCGGGGCCGTCCGGTTCTTCAGCAACTACCGCACCCTGGTAACCGGGCCCGCCGCGCCCCGCACCGACCTGTTCTGGAACGCCCTGCTGGGCCAGTACGAAGGCAACCGCCTGGGCCAGGGCCCCCTGGTGCGCTACGGCCTGGCCGCCGCCGACCTCAACGCCGACGGCGTGCCCGAGCTGTTCGTGGGCACCGAGGCGGGCGGCGTGAGCAGCTACGCCGTGCGCCGCGGGGCCGCCGTGCCCACGCCCACCCGCCCGGCCGCCGCGGCCCTGGGCCTGGCCCTCTACCCCAACCCCGCCCGCGCCCAGGCCACCGCCGAAACCGCCCAGCCCACCCGCGTGTCGCTGCTCGACCTCACCGGCCGCCGCGTGCGCCCCGCCGACGCCCCGGCCCGCCAGCACCTGCTGAACCTAAGTGGATTGGCCCCGGGCCTGTACCTGGTGCGCGCCGAAGCGGCCGACGGCAGCGCCGCGGTGCAGCGGCTGGCGGTGCAATAACTGGGAGCGGTGGCACCGGATTGCTGCACTTGCACCCAGGATTAAATGGGGGTGCAAGTGCAGGTCCATTCTGTTTGAGGTACTTGATTCCAGTTCGTTGTACGTTAAGCGGTTAATGAGTTTTTGTGAACTGTTCTCCACTTGCTTCAACGGCGGTCCTCATCAGCCGGAAGCGCCGATTGGCCAGGTTGAATTTTCTAGTCGAACGAGGGCAGGGTGTCGTTATTAACTTCTGAGTCGTTAGCTCTGCGCACCTGCCCGGCCGCCAAAAAAATAAACTTGGGCAGCCCGTGGGGGTTGGCCTGTCCTAACGCATCTTACTAACGTCCACTGCACCTGGGTAGAGGAAGCATCACCTTTGACGGCAGCAATTATGAAGGGTTCTCTACGTTTTTCACCCACTTTCCCCCTTTTGTGATGGCGACAATTTCGGAGATGAACCGCAAAGATTTTTTGCAGTTGTTTGGCCTGGGCGCGGCCTCGCTGCTGGCTTCGGCCTGCCTGGGTGGCTGCAACGCCGCTACCGGGAGCGACAGCGCGGCGGTGCCGGCGGCGCCCGCCAACGTCAACCTTACCGTCGACCTGACGGCCACGACCAGCACGCCGCTCAACGACGCGGCCGTGGGGTACATCTACGCCGACAGCCGCGCCATCATCGTGGCCAAAACCACGGCGGGCACTTACCTGGCCTTCCAGGCGCCGTGCCCGCACCAGGGCACCAGCGTGTACTTCAGCCCGTCGCAGAGCCGCTTCATTTGCCCCAACCACAACGCCATTTTCAATCTGAGCGGGGCCGTGGTCAGCGGCCCCGTTTCGAGCGGGCTGCGGCAATACACCGTGGCGCAGAGCGGCAACATTCTCACCATCAGCAGCTAGGACATTCTGTGCCTGGTTCCTGTTTTTCTTTAGCTTTCTCCTTATGCGTATCCTCCTTTTTTCGCTCGGCGCACTACTGGCGGCCGGCAGCTCGTCGGCGCAAACGGCCCCCGCCCCGGCCTGGACCTCGGACCTTTCGGCGGCACTAGCCCAGGCCCAGGCCAGCCAGGAGCCGGTGCTGGCCGTGTTTTCGGGTTCCGACTGGTGCAAGCCCTGCATGATGCTCAAGCAGGAGGTGTTCGACCAGCCCGAGTTTGCGCAGTACGCCCGGGGCAAGTTCGTGCTGGCGCGCTTCGATTTCCCGCGCAACAAGAAAAATCGCCTCGACCCGGCCCAGACCAAGCGCAACGAGGAAGCCGCCGCTCGGCTCAACAAAGAAGGGGTGTTCCCGGCCGTGGTGCTGCTCTCGCCAGAAGGCAAAGTGCTGGCCCGCACCGGCTACCGCCCCGGCGGGGCCACCGCCTACGACGCTTACCTGAGCCAGCTCCTCGCCAAAAACTAAGCGCATGGCCTTACAAACGAACTACCTGGCTACCTGGCAGCGGCAGGTGCGGGCCGCCCTGCTGGTGGGGCTGTGCGCCGGCGGCAGCCTGGCGGCGGCGGCGCAGGCCCCCACCGTGGCCGCCGCCCGCGTGCCCCGCGCCTACACCCGCGCGGCGCACCTGATGGGCTCGCACTTCACGTTCACGGCCGTGTCGGCCGACGACTCGCTGGCCTGGCGGGCGCTGCGCGCGGGCCTGCGCGAAACCGGGCGCATCGACCGCCTTTTCTCCTACTGGGACTCGACCTCGCAAGTGGTCAAAATCAACCGCTCGGCCGGCGTCCGGCCCGTGGCGGTGGACCCGGAAGTGTACGATTTAATCGAGCGCACACTGAAGATTTCGGCGCTCAGCGGCGGGGCCTTCGACGTCACCTTTGCCAGCGGCGACAAGATTTACCAGTTCGACCGGCAAGAACATCCTGGCCTGCCCGACTCGGCCACGGTGCGCCGCTCGGTGCAGCGCATCGGCTGGCAAAAGGTGCGGCTCGACCCGGCCGCGCACTCGGTTTTCCTGCCCGAGAAGGGGATGCGCATCAACCTGGCCGGCGTGCTGCAAGGCTACGGAGTGCGCCGGGCCGCGGAAACCATGAAAAAAATGGGCATCGCCGGGGGCCTCATCAACGGCTCGGGCGACGTGTACTGCTGGGGCAAGCAGGCCGACGGCAGCGGCTGGCGCATCGCCATCGGCGACCCGGCCCGGCCGCACGCGGTGTCGTCGTGGCTGACGGTCAGCGATTTGGCGGTGGTCACGGCCGGCAACTACGAGCAGTACTTCACGGTGGGCGGCGTGTACTACGGCCACATCATCAACCCCCACACCGGCTACCCGGCCACGGGCCTGCGCTCGGTCACCATCATCTGCCCCGACGTGGAGCTGGCCGACGCCCTCGACGACGCCGTGTTCGTGCTGGGCCCCGTGGACGGGCTGGCCCTGATAAACCGCCTCAAGGGCGTAGACGCCACCGTGATTACCGACGCCGGCCAAACGCTGGTCTCCAAAGGAATGCAGCTTAACTCTTACCACAGCGCGGCCCCCACGGCCGCCGCCAACCCCAAACCATGAGCCGTAATTCGCGTTTTTTCCGCCCGGCCGCGCTGGGCTTGCTGCTGGCCGGGGCCCTGGCCTTGCCCGGCTGCGTGTCGGTGGCCGCCTACCAGAAGGCCTACCTCAACGACGAGGACATGCAGCTGGCCACCAAAAAAGTCGAGACCCCGGAGGTGAACTTCGAGAGCTACCGCGAAGGCGCGGGCGGGGCCAACGGCGGCAAGGTGGGCGGCGGCTGCGGCTGCAACTAGGGCCCCGGCAATCAAATCAAGTGAGATAAATTACTGTCAATGAGACTTTTACTTTTATTCGGCCTGGTGCTGGCGGTGCCGTGCGCGGCCCGGGCGCAGGGCACGCCCACCCCCAACCGCCTCGACGGCTCGGGCGTGCCGGCCGCGCCCGTGGTGGTCAACGCGGGGCCCGTTTCCGTCGGCGAAACCACCGTGGACGTCCTCAGCAGCTACTACCAGCAGAACGGCGACCACGGGGCCGTGGAGGGCGGCATCGGCACCCAGCACCTCACCGACGTGTCCCCCACCATCGTCCTGAACGTGCCGCTCGACTCGGTGGCGCGCATCACGGCCAACATCGGCTTCGACTACTACGCCTCGGCCTCGACCGACCGCATCGACCAGGTGCTCTCGTCGCCCTCGGCGCACGACGTGCGCGTCCACCTCGACCTGGGCTATTCCCGCACCCTCCAGGACAAGCGCACCATTGTGGGCATTGGCGGTGGGGCTTCCAAAGAATACGACTACCAGTCGTTTAACTTGGTTGGGTCCTGGGCCCGCGCCTCGCGCGACGGCAACCGCGAGCTGAGCGTGGCCGGGCAGGTGTACCTCGACCAGGTGACCCTCATCCGGCCCGTGGAGCTGCGCACCGGCGGCGGCAACCAGCAGCACGGCTCGGGCTCCGACAACCGCCAGAGCTACAACCTGAGCGTCGTGTACTCGCAGGTCCTCAGCAAGCGCCTGCAAGTGGCCGTGAGCACCGAGCTGGTGAGCCAGCGCGGGCTGCTGAGCACGCCCTTCCACCGGGTGTACTTCTACGACAGCAGCCCCGCGCTGGGCACGCCCGGCCAGCTGGGCACCGCCAAAACCGAGGTGCTGCCCCGCCTGCGCAACAAGTACCCCGTGGGCCTGCGCCTGAACTACTACGCCACCGACCTGGTGCAGTTCCGGGGTTTTTACCGGTTCTACAACGACAACTTCGGCATCCAGGCCCACACCTTCGAGCTGGAAACGCCGGTCAAGCTGACGCAGTTTTTCACGGTGTACCCCTTCTACCGCTACCACACCCAGACGGCGGCCGACTACTTTGCGCCCTACCTCGAGCACTCGGTGGCCGACGAATACTACACCTCCGACTACGACCTGGCGGCCTTTTCGGCCCAGAAGCTGGGCCTGGGCTTCCGCTACGCGCCGCTCTACGGGCTGGGCCGGTTCAAGGTGCCGTTGGGCCACCGGGTGGCCAAGTTCAAGTCCATTGATTTGCGCTACGGCCACTACTGGCAAACCACCGGCCTGACGGCCAACATCGTCGGCGTGGACTTCTCCTTCGTCATGCCCTAACCCGGGCCCCGCCCGTCCCCACCATCATGGATTCTTCCCTTCGCCGCTGGCTGTTGCTGGCCGGGTGGCTGTTGCTGGGCCAAACTGCCGGGGCCCAGGTGCTCGCGCCCACCAAGTTGCGCCCGGCCCTGAGCCGCCCCACCGCCCGGGTGGGCCAGGAGCTGGACCTGCTGGTAAATGCCCGCGTGCAGCCCAGCTGGCACCTCTACGCCACCAATTTCGACCCCGAGCTGGGCCCCACGGTGTTCGCCTTTTCGTTCGTCAAAAGCCCGGCCTACGCGCTGGTAGGCAAGCCGGTATCCGTCGGGGCGAAGCAGAAATACGACGACGTATTCAAGGGCACCATTAGCTATTTTGAAACGAGGGGGCAGGTGCGCCAGCGCATTCGGGTGCTGCGGCCGGGCGCCCTCACCCTCAAGGCCGAGGTCGAGTACCAGACCTGCACCGACGTGGACGGCCGCTGCGTGCCCGGCAGCGAAACGCTGACCTTCGGGCCCCTGGCGGTGAGCGGCCCGGCCGGGGCCGCCGCGCCCGCCAGCGCGCCGCCGGCTGCTAGCCTGCCGACTACCGCTGGCCCTCTACCACTCCCTACCCCTCCGGTGGCGGCCAATGCGCCGGCCCCGCTGGCCCCGCTGCCGGCCGCCCGCGCCCGCGCCGCCGTGCCGCTGGGCACCGGTGATGGCCTGTGGAGTTTCGGGCTGCTGGCTTTCCTGTCGGGGCTGGCGGCGCTGCTCACGCCCTGCGTGTTCCCGATGGTGCCCATGACGGTGTCGTACTTCACCGGCAGCAGCGGCACGCGCCGCCAAAGCATCACCAAGGCCCTGGTGTACGGCCTGAGCATCATCCTGATTTACACGCTGATTGGCGTAGTGGTGGCCCGGCTGCTGGGCGAGGACGGCCCCAATTTCATGGCCACGCACTGGCTGCCCAACCTGGTGTTTTTCGTGGTATTCGTGGTGTTCGGGCTCTCGTTTCTGGGGCTCTTTGAAATAACCTTGCCCCACGGCCTCGTGAACCAGATGGACGCGCGGGCCGACAAGGGCGGCTGGCTGGGCGTGTTTTTCATGGCCTTCACGCTGGTGCTGGTGTCGTTTTCGTGCACCGGGCCCATCGTGGCCACCATCCTGGGCCTGGCCGCGCGGGGCCAAACGCTCACGCCGGTGGTGGGCATGCTGGGCTTCTCGCTGGCGTTTGCGCTGCCGTTCACGCTGTTTGCCATCTTCCCCTCGTGGCTGAAAGGCCTGCCCCGCTCGGGCGGCTGGCTGAACACGGTGAAGGTGACGCTGGGCTTCGTGGAGCTGATGCTCGCCCTCAAGTTCCTGAGCATGGCCGACTTGGCCTACCACTGGGGCCTGCTCCCGCGCGACCTCTACATGGTGCTCTGGATTGCCCTGGCCAGCATGCTGATGCTCTACCTGCTGGGCAAATTCAAGCTCTCGCACGATTCCGACATGGCGCACCTGAGCGTGGGCCGGCTGCTGCTGGCGGTGGCCGCGCTGGGCTTTGTGGTGTACCTGGTGCCGGGCCTCTTCGGGGCCCCGCTGCCGCTGCTGGCCGGCTACCTGCCGCCCCAGAGCAGCCACGATTTTTCGCTGGCCACCGCCGCCCCGGCCGCCCCGCTGCCCGTGGCCAACGGCCCGTGCGAAGCCCCGCGCTACGGCGACTTCCTGGAGCTGCCCAACGGCCTGCGCGGCTACTTCGACCTGGCCCAGGCCCGGCGCTGCGCCCTGGCCCAGCACAAGCCGCTGTTCATCGACTTCACCGGCCACGCCTGCGTGAACTGCCGCCGGATGGAGGCCAGCGTGTGGCGCGACCCGCAGGTGCTGGCCCGCCTGCAGCGCGACTACGTGGTGGTGGCCCTCTACGTGGACGACAAGGCCGAACTGCCCCACAGCCAGTGGTACACCTCGCCCCGCGACCACCAGCTCAAAACCACCCTGGGCAAGCAAAACGCCGACCTGCAAGTGACCCGCTACGGCGTAAACGCTCAGCCCTACTACGTGCTGCTCGACCCCGCCGACGCGCTGGCCCGCCCCCTGGTGGCGCCCGTGGCCTACCAGCCCGATGCGGCCGCCTTTGCTCAGTTCCTCGACGCGGGCCAGCGCCACTACCGCCGGCCGGCCGTGGCCGTCGGAGTCGCGTTGACCGCCTCGTTCACCCGCTCGCGATAGTCTTTAACTAAATGGAAATGAGTTTATTAATTTAAAAATAAGGATAATGCGCTGATTTTTACAAGGGCTAGCAGGTGAGCCGAAAGCTGCGCTTTGATTAAGGAGCCAGGGAATAAATTTTCTAAAAGCGTGGGGGTAGGGTCTGAGTTGCGCCTCCCCCAAGCAGCTGGGTATAGGGCGCGGGGCCGGCCGGGGGTGGTCCTGCGGCAGCGTTTCATTTTTTAGTTTCTGGAGTATGCGGATTGCCTATTTCTCCGAATGCATGACGCCCGGCCAGGATGGCGTTTCGCGGGTGTTGCAGCGGCTGGTACTATACCACCGCACCCAGGGCCACGACGTGTGCTGGATTACGGCCCTGCCCGACCCCAGCTTGCCCGAAGCCCAGCTTTGCACCCGCAGCGTGCCGGTGCCGGGCTACGCGCCCTACCGCATGAGCACGGGCTGGCCGGGCCACCTGCTGGCCCAGCTCGCCGCCTTTGCGCCCGACGTGCTGCACATCCACGCGCCGTTCTGGCTGGGCTGGGCGGCCAGCCGGCTGGCCCAGCGCCTGGGTATTCCGTGCGTGGCCACCTTTCACACCGATTTTGCCAGCTACGTGGGCTACCACGGCAGCGGCGTGCTGGCCCCCCTGCTGCGCTGGCACAACCGCCTGGTGTACAACGCCTGCACGCTCACGCTGGTGCCCTCGCGCACGATGCAGGCCGCGCTCACCGCCGAGGGCATCCGGCGCACGCGGGTGCTGCCCCACGGCGTCGATACGGGGGCATTCAGCCCCGCTTTTCGCTCGGCCGCGTGGCGGCGGGCCATCGGCGCGGGCGGTGCCGGCCCGGCCGCGTGCATCTTGCTGTACGTGGGGCGGCTGGTCTGGGAAAAAAACCTGGCCCTGCTGGCGCAGGCCTTGCCCGAGGTACTGGCTGGCCAGCCCACGGCAGCCTTCGTGTTTGTGGGCGACGGCCCCGCCCGCGGGGCCTTGCAGCGGCAGCTGCCGCAGGCGCATTTTCTGGGCTACCAGGCCGGCGAGGCCCTGGCCACGGCCTACGCCTCGAGCGACGCGCTGGTGTTTCCCTCCGCCACCGAAACCTTCGGCAACGTGACGCTGGAGGCCATGGCCTCGGGCCTGGCCTGCCTGGTGGCCGACGCCGGGGGCTCGGCCGACCTGGTCGAGCACGGGGTCACGGGCCTCAAGTTCGCGCCCCACTGCGCGGCCGACCTAGCCCGCAATCTGCACGAATTGGTTCAAAACGAACCCCAGCGCAAGCGCATGGCCCGGCACGGGCTGGCCTTCGCCCAGCGCCAGACCTGGCCCGCCATCCTGGACCAGCAGCAGCGCGTGTACGAGGAGCTGGTGGCCCACCGGGCGGGGCGGGGCCCCCGCCTCCCCCCAATGCCGCCGCCGGCCCCCGTCGAGGAAATCACCCGCGAGCTGGTGGGCTGGTCACTGCCCCCGGCCGGCGTGTTGGGGACGGGGAAGCTAACAACCTGACAGCGCCATAGTTGCCGTGCTTACAGCTGGTTAGTAGTTGTTGACCATCTTTTTAAAAGCGTACGCCCGCCTGCACGCCCGGCCACAGGCGCCTGACCGATTGGTCGTCCGTCGAATTCAGCCAGAGCCATTGGTCCTGGCCAAACGACCAGCGGCGGGCCCCTCGCTGGGCGGCCGTGGCCAGGTTGAGGGTGGGGCCGAGCAGCAGCGAAACCTTGCCGTCGCGCTTGAGCTGCCAGGCCAGCAGGGGCCGCAGCTGCACGAGGCGCGCGTGCCGGATGTCGTCGTCGTCGTCGTCGCTCGGCAGCGCCCACGCCACCAGGTCAACGCTGGGCGTGAAGCGGCCCCGCGCCCGGCCGGCCGTGCCCAGGCCCAGCCCCCAGGCCACGCCCGAGCGCCGGTCGAACGGGCCAATGGCCGCGTTCAGCACCAGGTAGGCGTGCTGCACACCGATTTTGACCATGCCGCCCACGGGCAGGCCCTCGCTCAGCCAGGCCTCGCCGCGCAGGTAAGTGTGGCCCCACGCGTTGGCCAGGTCCAGGCGCTTGCCAGGGGCCACCGCCGGGGGGCTAGCCGGTGCGCGGGCCGGCTGTATGGTAGCCAGCGAAGCAGGAATTGGCAAACCGTTATTATCTAAGCTACTGTTTGTCAATAGACTAATTCGCGGCGATAAGAAGGTTAGGGCGCGCGCCGCCTCGTGGTCCGTCTGCGGCGAGGCACTGGCCCGCTGGCCGGCCGCTGCGCGGCTTAGCGGCTTGGCTAGGCCGCCGCCGCTGCCGGGGGGGGCGGGCCGCGGGCGGGCCCCGGAGGACTGGCCCGCGGCCCGCGCGGCGCCGGCTGCTACCTGGCCGTTGGCCCGGGCGGCGGGGCCGGGGCGAAGCGGGGAATTGGCTGCCTCCGCCGGTGCGGCGCGGCTAGGCGGCGCGGCCGTTGGCCGGCCCGGCCGCCGCCCGGCTGACATTCCGCCGGCCGTGCCGAGCGCACTGCTCGTCCGTCGGCGGGGCCCCGGGGTGGAGAAAGCAACCAGGGGCGCACCGGTACCCGCCGGCGGGCCGGCGGCAAGCGCCGGGGCCCCATCCTTCCGAGCCGGGGGGAACGCCGCGGCGGGGCGGGCCGTGGGGGCCGGCCGCTGAGCGGCGAAGGCCGCCCGCCCGGGCAGGGGCGGCCCGCTGCGGGCGGGGTAGCCGTTCACGGCGGTCACGCCGGCGGGCAGGGCGGCGGCGGCGGGCCACAGCACCAGCTGGCCACCGAGCAAGCCGTAGGATAGGTGGGTGGCGGCCAGCACTTCGCGCAGCACCGCGCCCAGCGGGCGCGGCGGCCCCGCTGCCAGCCGGTAGCGGCGCCCCACCGGAATGAGCGAGCTGCTGTAGCTGAACGGCAACCGGCTCTGGCGCGATAGTTCGGCCAGCACCTCGCCCAGCGGGCGGTTGCCGGGCGTGGGCGCTACCGGGCGCGCCAGTACCGCCGGCCCAGCCGGCGGCGGGCTGGGCTGCTGCGCCCGCGCCGGCCCGCCGCCGGCTAGCCCGGCGGCCGCCAGCACCAGCAACGCGCGGCCCGCACCGGGCCAGTACCCCGGGCCCCCGCTCACGGCTGGGCAACTAGGGTGGCCGAATCCGTAAGGCCGGCCGCGGCCGTATCCGCGGCGCAGCCGGGGCCGGCCAGCACGTAGCCGCCGCTGCCGTCGGGGCCCAGGCGGCTGGCGGTGGCGGCGGCCAGCACGGCCAGCACCTGGTGGGGCTGCGGGCGGGCAAAAGTGCCGGTGAAGCGGCACTTGCCCAGGCCGGCGCTCAGCAGCGTCACGGCCGTGCCGAAGGTGGCCCGCAGCGTGTGGGCCACCTGGGCCACCGGCGTGTCGCGGAAGCGCAGCGTATCGGTCTGCCAGGCCCGGAAGTTGTGGTCGGCCGTGGGGGTGCGGCGCAGCGCGGCGGCCACGCGGCCGGGGGCATCGGCGGCACGCAGGGCGGCGCGGGTGTCGGCCGTGAGCAGCACGCTGTCGGGGGCGGCGAGGCGCAGCAGCCACACCCGGCCGCGGGTCACGCTCACTTCCACCGAGTCTTCCGCCGCGTAGGCCCGCACGTTGAAGGCCGTGCCCGTCACGCGCACGCGGGCCGTGGCCGTGCTCACCAGGAAGGGCCGGGCGGGGTCGGGCACCACCTCAAAATACGCCTCGCCCGTGAGCTGCACGGCCCGCGTACCGGCGCTGGCCGGCGTGCTCAGCCCCCGGTAGTGCAGCCGCGAGTGGGCATTCAGCCACACCCGGCTGCCGTCGGGCAAGCGCACCAGCTGGCGGCGGGCGGCGCTGGCATAGGTGGTCACGGCGTCGCGCTTGCGCAGGAACTGCCCGTCGGTCAACAGGTAGCTGCCGCCCACCAGCAGCGCGAGCGCGGCGGCCAGCTGCCACCAGCCGGGGGCGGCCGGCACCGCGCCGGGCCGCAGCGGCCGCCCCACCGGCGCGGCTTGGGCAACTGCCGGCTCCTCCGCTTGTGGGGGGGCCACGGCTTGCATCAGGGGCCGGAAGCGCTGCCAGGCGGCCTCCACGTCGGCCGGCGTAAAGAGTACGGGGCCGGCCTGCGCCTCGCCGGCCCGCTCCCAGGCGCGGGTCACGGTGGCCAGAACCTGCAGGTGCACCGGGTCGGCCTGCACCCAGGCACGCAGCTCGGCCCGCTCGGCGGCCGAGGTTTCGGCGGCCAGGTGGCGGGCCAGCAGTGCCCAGGGGGCATCGGGCGGGTCGGGGTAGCGTTGCGTCATGCTGAAAGGCTGGGGGGAAAGGCAACGGGCCCCAGGGACAGATACGCCCCGGGCACGCTACCCCCACGCCGCCCCGAAAAATAAGCCTGAAACTGGGTTGGGGCCGGCCGGGCCATGCCCGGCGCGGCCGGCCCCAACCCGCCGCCCGGGGCCCGGCACGCCAGCAGGTAGAACAGCAGCCCGTACAGGTTTTTGAGCACCCCGGCCAGCTCCCGGCGCAGGATGCGCAGGGCCTTGCCCATCTGGTTTTCCACGGTTTTGGGCGAGATTTCGAGCGCCTCGGCGATTTGCAGGTAGCTCAGCTCCTCGTAGCGGCTCAGCTCGAACACGGCCCGGCACTGGGGCGGCAGGTGGGCCAGGGCCGCCGCCACGGCCTCGGCCGCTTCGGCCGCGTGCAGGCCGGCCAGGGCGTCGGGGGCCACCGGGGCGGGGGCAAGCGGGGCCTCGTCCCAGGCTACTTGGCGCTGGGCGCGCTGCTGGTGGCGCAGGGCGGCGTTCAGGGCCATGCGCGTGAGGTAGGCCCGGTGCGAGTCGAGGGCCGGCAGCGTGGCCACCCCCTGCCACACCCGCAAAAACACGTCCTGCAAAATGTCTTCCACCGCCGCCCGGTCGGGCACCGTGCGGTACACCAGGCTGCCCAGCGGGGCGTAAAAGGCCTGGAACAGCTGTTCGAGAAACGCCGCCGGGTCGGTCTGGCGCAGCAGCGTCAGGCGTGCATCGAGCGCCGCATCGTCGAATTTAGCCATAGGAATTAACCGTTGCTGCTCGGGTTAATAAGTGGTTCAACACGGGCGCATAAGCGCCCCCGGCCGCGGCCGCGGGGGGCGAGCTTCCGGGTGAGCCGGGCCCGCGCCCGGAACGCCAAGTTCAATTTACGGAAATAGGTTCGGCCACGGCGGGTCGGGGGCGGCTGGCGTTGGCCATCCGCGCCCCGCGGCTAAAGGTAGGCGCGGCCGGGGCTGCCCAAAGAACGGCGGGGCGCGGGGGCGGGGGCCGGCCGGGCATCTGTTCCCTGCCAGGCACGCCCGCCCTCGTCGGCCTGCGGTCCTGACCCCCTGATTTCATTTCATGGCTGCTAAAGTTTCTGCGCAACCTACTGCGGTAACGGCCGCAGCGGGGCTGTTCGTTGCGGCAGTCGCCTGCCAGAAGAAGGCCGGCCCTACCCCCGCCGGTACCCTGGCCGTCCTGCCCCTCGCAGTGGCCGCACCCGCCGGCAATCCCACCAGCCCGGCCAAGGGCTGGGCCCGGCCCGGTACTTCCAATAGCCCGGCACCATTCTCTGCGGCCGGCGCAACATGCAGACGGCTCTTGGTACCGCCTTGGATTGACTGCCAGCGGCTCCGTGGGGCCGTCGCCGGCCAGCATATTTTGGGGCATCCGGGCGCAGTCGCTCGAAATGCAGGCCCTGCGCCCGCTCGGTACGCCGGAAAAATGCTCGACCTCACCGGCCGCCGCGTGCGCCCCGCCGACGCCCCGGCCCGCCAGCACCTGCTGAACCTGAGTGGCCTGGCCCCCGGCGTGTATTTAGTGCGGGCCGAAGCGGCCGACGGCAGCGCCGTGGTGCAGCGCCTGGCGGTGCAGTAGCGGCAGAGCAAGTTGCTGAACTTATGCTTGGGATCAAAGGGGGGTGTAAGCGCAGGCTAATAGTTAACGATAGAAAAGAAAAACAGTACAATTAAAAAAACACCATACTAAATAAAAAACTGACAGTTATCTAAAGCAAGGCAAAACTACATATTTGATTGTTTGTGCAGGATGATCTAGACCATTCCATTAGGGCTAGAAAAGCAAAAAACAATATTTTAGAATTAATTTTGGTCATATGAATACAGTTTTTTTATTATATAAACATTCCCGTCAGGATCTTCTGGTAATATTCTTATGAGAATAGAATCACCTACATGACAACTAAATTCTCTAGTACCGCTATCATTCTTATAAAGAGTTAACTTATAATTATATTCAAAATCAATATTATATCCTCTTGAAAAGACTACTCTTGTAATTTTCGCATGTACGTTAACGCCATTTTTGTCGAGCTGGCTCTTGACTTTGTTTGTCCATATTTCAGAACAAACGACTACCAAGGCCACAAATCCCACAAAAATTAATGCTTTCAGCGGTTTGAAGGACTTCATATGTTGGGGACTCAAAAATATTTCAAGGCGTAAAAATAATTACTCCTTCTTAGCCTGAATCTTCATCTCTCATCTGTTTCACAGTCCCTGATATTGAAGCACCTGTGCCATTAGCAACTGAAATACCTGTTAATTCATTAATGACTTCATTAACCCTTTTTGCTTTGCCAAATTTATTAAATCCAATACTCACAGCGCATCCAACAGCTTCGGCTACAGCTTCACCAGCATCCTTATTGTAGTCTAAAAGAGCCGTTTTTATTTGAAGTGATTTTTTATAATCAAATGCTTCTTCTAAAACAAGATTTCCTCCACCCCGGTCGTAGGTGACCATGCGAAATCTCACACCAGAGAGCGTTTCCGCCGGGACCAATGTTGATCAAATGTGGATTAGAAGAGAGGGAAAAATATAAATATTAATATAATGGACAAATATTTTATGGTGTTATTCACTTTGAATTAAAAACCAAATTTCTTTTAATTGTCACAATAATTAGTAGAATCTTTTGCTAACACTTTTATGAATATAAAGCCCTCTAAATTAGCATAATTTTCTCTTTCCCCTGACCTAATAATACTTTTATTAAAACCTAGAGTAGGGTGGTAGAGCGGCTGCTATGCTGTAAGCAGATGCTCTACTCGCCGCAAACGCCACTACAAAGTCAGCGCAAACGCATCCCCGTCCTGCAAGGCCGGAAACTTGGCTCTAAAGTCCTGTAAATCGGCCCAACTCAGCGTGCGGGTGAAGCAGCCCACGGCGTCGCCGGCTTCCGCCAGGTACTGGCCGCGGGCGTCGAGCAGGGCCGAGTCGCCGGCGTAGGCGTGGCCGGAGCCGTCGGTGCCCACGCGGTTCACGCCGGCCACGCAGGCCAGGTTTTCGAGGGCGCGGGCTTGCAGCAGCACCTGCCAGGGGCCCCGGCGCACGGCGGGCCAGTTGGCCACGTACAGCAGCAGGTCGTAGGGCGCGGCGGCGGGGTTGCGGCTCCACACCGGGAAGCGCAAATCGTAGCACACGAGCGGGCAGATGCGCCAGCCGCGCCACGCCTCCACCGGCGGGCCCCCCCGGCCGGCCGTGTAGGTGCGGTGCTCGCCGGCGAAGGTGAACAGGTGGCGCTTGTCGTAGTGCGCCAGCGTGCCGTCGGGCCGTGCCCACAGCAGGCGGTTGTAGTAGTGGCCCCCCTCGCGGATGATGACGCTGCCCGTCACCACAGCGTCGTGGCGGGCGGCGGTGGCGCGCAGCCAGGCCACGGTGGGGCCGTCCATGGTTTCGGCTTGGCCCGCCGCGTCCATGCTGAAGCCGGTGGTGAACATCTCGGGCAGCACAATCAAGTCGGTGGGCTGGGCGTGGGCTGCCAGCAGGGCATCGAACTGGGCGCGGTTGGCGGCCGCGTCGTGCCAATGCAAATCGGCTTGCACAAGGGTAAGGGTGAGGTCAGGGGCCATTTGATGGTAAACGGTTTTGTAGAATGAGTCGCCGGCTAGTAGCGCGAACTTTGTAGTTCGCGACGCTCGCTTCGTCGCGGCGATGATTGTTGTACACTCACCGTTCAGCGGCGCGAACTACAAAGTTCGCGCTACTAGCCGGCCGCTGCCGGACCAATTTTGGGCGTGAACAGCTTGTGGGTACCGGCCCGCAGCCGCTCGGCGGCGGCTTCCAGCGTGGGGGCCTCCTTGGCAAAGCAGAAGCGCACCAGCCCTGGGTCGTGGCCGTCGTGGTAAAAGGCCGACACCGGCACCACGGCCACGCCCCAGCGCCGGGCCAGCTCCTCGGCGAATGCCCCGTCGGGGGCCCCGGACAGCGCCGCGTAGCCCGCCAGCTGGAAGTAGCCGGCCGGCACGGGCAGCAGGTCCCAGCCCGCGCCGGCCAGCAGGCCCCGGAACAGGTCGCGCTTGGCCTGGTAGAAGCCGGCCAGGCCCCGGGCGTGGGCGTCGGCGGGGTCGGCCTCCAGGGTGTCGGCCAGGGCCAGCTGGGTGGGCGTGCTCACGCTGAAGGTCACGAACTGGTGCACCCGCCGCAGCTCCCGCGTGAGGGCGGGCGGGGCCACGCAGTAGCCCACCTTCCAGCCGGTGGCGTGGTAGGTTTTGCCGAACGACGAGAGCACGAAGCTGCGCCCGCGCAGGCCCGGGTGCTGCCGCGCACTCCGCGCCGGGGCCCCGTCGAACACCAGGTGCTCGTACACTTCGTCGCTGAGCACCAGCGCGTCGGTGCCGTCCACGAGGGCGGCCAGCGCGTCCCAGTCGGCGGCCGAAAACACGGCCCCGCTGGGGTTGTGGGGCGAGTTCACCAGCACCAGCCGGGTGCGGGCCGAAAAGGCCGCCCGCACCGCGTCCCAGTCGGGCCGAAAATCGGGGGCGGGCAGGCGCACGTAGCGCGGCACGCCGCCTTGCAGCCGGATGGCGGGCCCGTACAAATCATACGCCGGCTCCAGCACCAGCACCTCGTCGCCGGGCCGCACCACGGCCGCCAGTACCGCGTACAGGGCCTCGGTGGCCCCGGCCGTGACGGTGATTTCCGCGTCCGGGTCGGGCGCGGGGGCCCCGGGGCGCAGGCGGCCCACCTGCGCGGCAATGGCCGCCCGCAGCCGCGGCAGCCCCGGCATGGCCGCGTACTGGTGGCCGCCGGGGGCCAGGGCGTGGCGGGCCAGCGCCTCGCGCAGGGCCCGGGGCGGGTCGTAGTCGGGGAAGCCCTGGGCCAGGTTCAGGGCCCCGGTTTCCTGGGCCAGCAGGGTCATGCGGGTGAAGACGCTGGTGCCCACGTCGGGCAGCTTGGAGTTCATATTCTGGTATTTGGTGCTTGGGAAAAGAACGTCATGCTGAGCGAAGTGAAGCATTTCTACTGCGCAAGTAATCCAACCGATTGATTTACTGCCGCGGGAGAGATGCTTCACCTCGCTCAGCATGACGTTCTTTTCCCAAGCACCAAACCACCCATCACAGGTAAATGGTGAACGTGGTGCCGGCGTCCACCACGCTGGCCACTTCGAGGCGGCCGCCGTGGCTTTGCACGATGCGGTTGACGAGGTAGAGGCCGGTGCCGGTGCCGTCGATGTGGGCGTGGAAGCGGGCAAACTGCTGGAAGAGCTGCGCCCCGAACCGGTCGAGGTCGATGCCCAGGCCGTTGTCCTGCACCGTGAGCACGGGGCGGCCGGTGGCGGGGTCGGGGGCGGCCCGCAGCCCGATGCGGGGCGGCCGGCCGGGCGCGGCGTACTTAAGGGCGTTGCTGAGCAGGTTGAAGAGCACGCTTTGCAGGTGGGCCCGCACGTAGCGCACCTCCGGGCACTGGGCAAAGTCGAGCGTGATGGCGGCCTGCAGGCGCGTCACCTGGTTTTGCACGCTGTGGATGGTGTCGCGCACCAGCGGCTCCAGGGCCAGCGGCTCGGGGGCGGGCGGCTCGGGGCGCTGGAGCTGCACCACGGCCGTGAGGTCGTCGATGGTGCCGTAAATCTGGCCCAGGGCCCGCTCGAAGTACTCGATGAGCTTCACGGCGTCGGGGTCGCGGAAGTAGGCGGTGCGGGTCAGCTCCTCAAAAATGCCCGCCATGTTGTTGATGGGCTGCTTGAGGTCGTGGCTGGCGGCGTACACGAAGTTGTCGAAGTCCTGGTTGGCCCGCACCAGGCGCTGGTTCTGGTCTTCGAGCAGCACCTGGGTGCGGGCCGAGTCGTCCACGTCGGTGCTGGTGCCGTACCAGCGCAGGAACTGCCCCTGCTCGTCGTAGAGGGCCTGGGCGCGGTGCAAAAACCAGCGGTACGCGCCCGTGCCGGCCTCGCGGAAGCGGGTGCGCTGCTCGAATTCCTGGCCGGCGGCCAGGTACGCGGCCCGGTCGCGGGCGGCGGCGGCCCGCTCCTCGGGGGGCAGCAGCAGGGCCCACTCCGTGCGCTGCGACTCGGCCAGGGTGAGGCCCGTGTACTCCACCCAGCGCTGGTTCACGAAGGTGAGGCGGCCGTCGGCGTCGGCGGCCCAGACCAGGTGGGGCAGGCTTTCGGCCAGGAAGCGGAACTCCCGCTCGCGCCGCACCAGCTGGTGGGTGAGGGTGTGCAGCTCGTGGATGTCGGTGTTGGTGCCGTACCAGCGCAGCACCCGGCCCCGAGCGTCGCGGGCGGGCTGGGCCTGGGCCAGCACCCAGCGGTAAGCCCCGTCGTGGCGCAGCAGCCGCAGCTCGGCCTCAAAAAAGGTGCCCTGCGCCACGGCCCGCTGCCAGCGGGCCAGCACCGGGGCCTGGTCGTCGGGGTGGATGGCGCGCCGCCAGTCGTGCCGGGCCCGCTCGCGCGTGGCCGGCCCCAGGAACTCGGCCGTGCGCTCGTTAAAAAACTCCATCTGGCCGCCGGCGTCGGCCGTCCACACCTGCTGGGGCAGGTGCTCGGTGAGGCCCCGCAGCCGCAGGTAGCCGCGCAGCGGGTCGGCCTCCAGGTGCAGTTGGTCGGTCACGTCGAGCAGGCGCAGCAGCAGGCCGCGGGGCGCGGGGTAGTGCTCGGGCAGGGGCTGCAAAGTGCCCCGCCAGTAGCGGGCCCCGGCGGGCGCGGCGGGGTGCAGGGCGGGCAGCAGTGTCTGGCCCTGGCCGGTGGCCAGGGCCGTGGCCAGCACCTCGGCCCACACGGGCGCGGGGGCCAGCCAGGCCCCCGCCGCCTCGCAGGCCGCCAGCAGCGCCGCCAGCGGCTGCTGGTGCAGGCCCGCGCCCACCGGGCCCGGCAGCAGCGCCAGAAACGCGTCGTTGAGGGCCTCCACGCGCCCGTCGGAGCCCAACAGCGCGTGGGGCGCGGGCAGGGCGGCAAACACGAGCCGGAAATCGAATACAGGGGCGGGCGCAGTGGGGGCAGGCATTGCGGCAGCAAACAAAGTGAGGCAGCACCGGCACGGCACCGGGCCAAAGGTAACCGCCCACCCGGGCTTCTGTTAGCCGCCGGCGCGGCCGGCCGGCCCCAAAAAAATGCCCCGGCCAAACGGCCGGGGCATTGAGGTAACTTGCTGGCCGGGGCCCGGGCAGCGCTACAGCACTGGCTTCAACAGGTTGGGGAATAGCTTGCGCACGTGCTCCACCTTGTGGGCCGACACGCCCGCGATGTAGGGGTTGTCGGGGTGCAGGCGGTAGTAGCCCTGGTGGTAGTCTTCGGCGGGCCAGAACTGCTGGAGGGGCACCACCTGGGTCACGATTTTGCCGTCGTACTCCTTCGAGGCGTTCACCTTGGCGATGGTGGCTTCGATTTCTTTTTTCTCCTCGGGGGTGCGGTAAAACACGGCCGAGCGGTACTCGGGGCCCGTGTCGGGGCCCTGGCGGTTGAGCTGGGTGGGGTCGTGCGAGGCCGTGAAGAAGATATCGGCCAGCTGCTGGTAGCTGATGACTTTGGGGTCGTAGTAGATGGCCACGGCCTCGGTGTGGCCGGTTTCCTGGCCGGCCACCTGCTCGTAGGTGGGGTGGGCCACGGTGCCGCCGGTGTAGCCGCTCACCACTTGCTTCACGCCCTTTATCTCTTCAAACGCCTCCTCCTGGGCCCAGAAGCAGCCCCCGGCAAAGGTGGCCGTGGACAACCCCGCCAGGTTGGCCGGGGCAAAGCCGGCCGTGGAGCGCGGCGGCTTGGCGGTGCTGGCTTGCGCCTGGGCCTGCGGCGAGCCGCAGGCGGTGGCCCCGGCCAGCAGGGCCAGGCCGAGAGCCGTATGCAATAAGTTTTTCATGGGAATGCGGGGGAAAGCTATAGTACGAAAGAGCGTTGCCCGCCGGATGGCGGCGCGTGCTGACTCGGTAGTCGGCCGCGCCGGGCAAACCTTACACGGGCCACCCGAATCGGTTATTTCCTCAACAAAAAGCCCGCCGAATAGGCTCCCCGGACCAGGTAATTCGCGGTAGACCCGTGGGCTCACGTGTCTTCCACGCAGCATCCGTATATAGCACTGCCTTTTCCATTTTTCCTTCCGTATATAGCACTACCTTTCCTGTTTTTCCTTCCGTGCCATGCCAACGCCCTACCCGGTGCCGCGTCGCTTTCGATTTTATGCCCTCGCCGGCCTGGGCCTGCTGGGGCTGGGCACCGTGGCCCTGCGCCCCGCCGCCGGGGCCCCCGACGAAGTAATCCGCCGCCTGGTGCAGGGCGTGCAAACATTTTACGCCGACGCCCGGCCCGAAAAAGCCTACCTGCACCTCGACCACGACGCCTACGCGGCGGGCGAAACCGTGTGGTTCGGGGCCTACCTGGTGGACGGCCAGCAGCACCGGCCCGACTCGCTGAGCCAGGTGTTGCACGTCGAGCTGGTGTCGGCCCAGCGGCGGGTGGTGCTGCGCCAGGCCCTGCACCTGGCCGGCGGCCGGGCCCCCGGGGCCCTGGCCCTGCCCGACACGCTGGCCCCCGGCACCTACCAGCTGCGCGCCTACACCGACTGGATGCGCAACGCCGGCCCCGACTTCTTCTATAGCCGCCGCCTGCGCGTGTGGCCCGCCGCCGACCCCGCCGCCGACGGCCCCGACGCCAAGGCCGCTGAGCACACCACTGCCGCGGCCGCCCGCACCGAGGCCCGCCGCCTGGGGGCCCCGCCCGACGTGCAGTTTTTTCCCGAAGGCGGCAACCTGGTGGAGGGCCTCGAAGGCGTGGTGGCCTTCAAAGCCGTGGACTACGCCGGCCGCGGCCTGGACGTGGCGGGCCAGGTGCTCGACGCCCAGGACCGGCCCGTGGCTACTTTTCGGAGCACGCACCTGGGCATGGGCACGTTCCGGCTGGTGCCGCAGCCCGGCCAGCGCTACCGCGCCGTGGTGGCCCAGTCCCAAGGGGGCCCCCTGGTGGTGCGGCTGCCCGCGGCCCAGGCCAGCGGCTACGCCCTGCACGTGACGCCCGAACCCAACGCCTTCCGCGTGAGCATTCGCCAGCGCGGGGCCCCCAGCGGGCAGGTGCTGCTGCTGGCCCAGGTGCGGGGCGCCATCGGCTACCTGGGCCAAGGCAGCGTGGTGGGCCAGGACGAGTTCATGGTGCGCATCCCGCGGGCCAAGCTGGCGGCCGGCATCGTGCACTTTACCGTGTTTGATGGGGCCGGGGTGCCCCAGGCCGAGCGCCTGGCCTTCGCCCCCGAGGCCGCCCCGCTGCGCGTGGCCCTGGCCCCCGACCGCCCCGCCTACGGCCCCCGCGAGGCGGTGCGCGTGCAGGTGAAAGTGACCGGCGCCGCCGGCCAGCCGGTGGGCGCCACCCGCCTGTCGGTGGCCGTGGCCGATGCCGCCGGGGCCGCCGCCGACGCCGAAACCATCGCCTCGAACCTGCTGCTGACCTCCGACCTGGCGGGCTACGTGGAGGCCCCCGGCTACTACTTCGACGACCCCACCGCCGAAACCGCCGGGGCCCTCGACGACCTGCTGCTGACCCAGGGCTGGCGGCGCTTCGCCTGGCAAGACGTGCTGGCCGGCCAGCTGCCGCCGCGCCCGTTCAGCGCCGCGCAGTCGCTGGGCCTGCGGGGGCAGGTGCTGACGCCCAGCGGCAAGCCCGTGCCCAACGGCCGGCTGGTGCTGCTGCGCAGCCAGCCCCACCGCCTGGTGCTGCCCGCCACCACCGACGACCAGGGCCGGTTCCTGTTCAACGGCCTGGGCGGCTGCGGCGACACGGCCCGCTTCACGCTCCAGGCCCGCACCGCCCGCGGCGGCGCCAACGTGGTGCTGCGCCTCGACGCCGGTCCGCCCGTGTCCGCGGGGGCCCTGCCGCCGCTGCCCCGCCTGCCCTCGCCCGCCGAGGCCGGGGCCCTGCGTGGGGCCCAGGCCCAGGTGGCCGCCGACCGCCGCTTTCGCCGCGACACGGCCAAAACCATCCTGCTGGGCAACGTGAGCGTGCGGGCTAAAAGAGTGGTGGTGCCGGACGGCCGCCGCCTCTACAACCCGTTCAACGCCACCGTGCTGCGCCTTGATGACCCCGCGCAAATGGCCGTGTCCAACCTGACGGTGTTCCAGGTGCTTCAGGGCCGGATTGCGGGCGTGAACATTACCGGGGCCGAGCCCAACGTGATGGTTCAAATCCGGGGAGCCTCGTCCATTTCGGGCAATAGTCGGCCGCTGTTTGTACTCGATGGCGTGCCCGTGGACCAAGATGCGCTGACGTTTTTCCCGGCCCGCGACGTCGAAACCATTGAAGTGCTCAAGGGCCCCGAGGCCGCGATTTACGGGTCGCGCGCGGCTGGGGGCGTGGTGGCCGTGTACACCCGCCGCGGGTCGCCCACCTACCGGCCGTCGGACGAACTGGCGCCGGGCATTGTGGCCGTGAACGCGCCCGGTTACGCCTGCGCCCGGCAGTTTTACCAGCCCCGCTACGACCGGCCCCAGCCCGCCGCCGCCGAGCGCCCCGACCCGCGCCGCCGCACCCTGTACTGGAACCCCGACGTGCGCACCAACGCCGCCGGCGAGGCCGAGCTGACCTTCTACACCGCTGATGCGGCCGGGCGCTTCCAGTTGGTGGCACAGGGCGTGTCGGCGGCCGGGCAGCCGGCCTTGGGCCGCGGGGCCCTGCAAGTAGCCCCGCGGCCGTAGGTCCCGCCCGGGTTTGCCCGCGGCGGAACCTATTCGGCGTAACTTTGGCCGGACAGTGCGCGCCGCCGATGGCCGTGCTTTTCGCCCCGCCCTACCCGCATGGCTACCGCCCCCACCGCTTTCACCGTGGCCACCGCCACCGAGCCGCACCGCGTGCGCACCCGCCAGATTGTGCGGGCCCACCCCGAGGTCAAGCAGCTCATGACCCGCAACCCCGCCACCTTCCTCATTGGGGCGGGCTGCGTGGCGGCGCAGGTACTCATTGCGTATTTGCTGCGCCACCAGGCCTGGTACTGGACCCTGCCGGTGGCCTATCTGGTGGGGGCGTTTTTCTCGCACACGCTGTTCGTGGTCATCCACGAGGCGGCCCACAACCTGGTGTTCAAGGGCTTGTGGAAGAACGTGGCCACGGGCATCCTGGCCAACTTCCCGTCGGTTTTTCCCACGGCCGTCAGCTTCAAGAACTTCCACATCAAGCACCACGTGTTCCAGGGCGTGCACGAGCTGGACGCCGACCTGCCCGACTGGTACGAGGCCAAGCTGATTAAAAACTACAGCATCGGCAAGGCCGTCTGGCTGTTTTTCTTCCCCGTGTTCCAGGTCATCCGCACGATGCGCTGCCGCGAGGTGGCCGTCGTCGACCGCTACGTGGCGGCCAACATCGTGGCCCAAATCGTGTTCGACGTGGCCATCGTGTACTTTTTCGGCTGGACGGCGATGCTGTACCTGTTCCTGAGCTTCTGGTTTTCGGTGGGCCTGCACCCGCTCGGGGCCCGCTGGATTCAGGAGCACTACCTCACCCTGAGCGAGACACAGGAAACCTACTCCTACTACGGCCGCCTGAACGGCGTGAACCTGAACGTGGGCTTCCACAACGAGCACCACGACATGCCCAGCATTCCGTGGAACAACCTGCCCAAGCTCAAGCAGGTAGCGCCCGAGTTCTACGAGCCGCTGCTGGCCCACACCAGCTACACCAAGCTGTTTTTTCAGTTCCTGTTCGACCAGGAAATCAGCCTCTACTCGCGCGTCATGCGCAAGGAGCGCGGCACCGCCACCCTCAAGGATATGAGCGTACCGGATAAGGAACTGGCATCGGCGTAGGGCCCCGGGGCCCCGCAAAAAAAGGGCGGCCCGCCGCGGGCCGCCCTTTTTTTGCGGGCTTGAAAAAATGCTACCTGTCGCTGAGGGCGCTACCTTTACGCCGTCTCCCCGTTCGCATGAAAACAGAAGTAAAAAACGCCTTCGGCAAGGTTATCATGACGGCGGAATACGAGCCGGCCGATAACCTCGTGTACAACAACTGGATGGGCTACCAAACCCGCGAGGGCATCATCACGGCGGCCAACGCCGGCCTGGAAATCATTGCCCAACACCGCTGCCCGTACCTGCTGAACGACAACACCCTGGTGCTGGGGCCGTGGGACCACGCCGTGGAGTGGATTGCCCAGGACTGGACGCCCCGGGCCATTGCCGCCGGCCTCACCCACTTTGCTCACGTCGTCAGCCCCGAGTCGTTCGCCGCCCTCTCGGCCCAGGCCATGGCCAGCGGTATCGCCGGCAGCTTCCAGATGCGCATTTTTGGCGGCGTGCCCGAGGCGCGGGCGTGGCTGCGGGCGGCGCGGCAAGGTGCGGGCTAGGGCACAAGCGGAGCGCAGGGCGTGGTGGCCACGTTGCTGAGTACCAAGTGCGGAACGGGCAGCGGCGGCCGGTTGACGTAGCAGTAGTAAGGGGCTTGGCGCTTGGGGTCGTTTTGGTACGTAAAATAAAAGCGCTGCCCGGGCTTACCCACCGAGTCCGGAAGGGCGTTGACGGCCGCAATGACGTTGGGCAGGTCGGTGCCTCCGGGAGCCGACGCGGCCGGCAACGTCTGACCAATAGCGTATTGCTCATCGACTTGCACCAAAAAGCCATCGATGCAGCTGCCGTACAGCACCGTACCCGAGTAGCACGCGGGGGCCGTGTCGACGTCGTGCTTGCAGCCTAGTAGCGCGCCAAATACGAGGGCAGACGGTAGGAGTAAGTGTAGGCGCATAGTCGGAAGAAAAGGGGAAGGAAAGAACCAAAAACAGGAGCCGCCAGCCCCGCCAAGGGTTGCACGGCCCCGCGCCAACCTCAGCCGCAACTCATCGAATGTAAGTAGCTTGCCGGCCGGGGCCCTGGCGCGCAGCCAACGGCTTTTACGGCTTCGGGAAAACATGCGTCGTTTGTTGCTGGGGGCCCTGGGGGGCTTGTTTTTTGCCGGGGCCGCGGGGGCCCAGAGCCTGCCCGTCATCGCCCAGAACCCGCCCGATTTGCGCTGGCGCGAGGTGCGCACGCCGCACTTCCGGGTGCTGTACCCGGCCGGGCTCGACTCGGCCGCGCAGCGCACGGCCGGGCGGCTGGAGGCCGTGCACGGGCCCGACGGGGCCACGCTGGGCGTGCAGGCCCGGCCCCTGGCGGTGGTGCTGCAAAACCAGACGACCGTGAGCAACGGGTTCGTGACGTTTCTGCCGCGCCACGCCGAGTTTTTCACCACCCCGCAGCAGGGGCAGGGCCTGGGCACCGTGGACTGGCTCGACGGGCTGGTGGTGCACGAGTTCCGGCACGTGAACCAGTTTGATAAAGCGCGGGAGGGCGTGGGGCGGGCCCTGGTGCCGCTGCTCGGCGACGGGGCCCTGGGCGTGGCGGCGGTGGGCGTGCCGCAGTGGTTTTTCGAGGGCGACGCCGTGGGCTCCGAAACGGCCCTCACGCGCAGCGGGCGCGGGCGCATCCCCAGCTTCGGGGTGGGCCTGCGGGCCAACCTGCTGAGCGGCCAGCGCTACAATTACCAGAAGGCCGTGAACGGCTCGCTGCGCGACAACGTGCCCGACTGGTACGTGCTGGGCTATTTTATGACTTCGTACCTGAAGGCGCACCGGGGGCCCGACGTGTGGGCGCGGGTGCTGGACGAGTACTACCGGTTTCCGTTCTACCCGTTCTCGTTCTCGAACAGCATCCGCCGCACCACCGGCCTGCGGGTGGAGGACTTGTACGCCCGCACGATGGCCGACCTCGACTCGACCTGGCGCACCGAGCGGGCCGCCCGGCCCGCGCCCACGGAGGTGCGCGAGCTGGCCGGGCAGGCCGATACCCACATTTTTACGCAGTACCAGTACCCGCAGTACGTGACCGACAGCACGGTGCTGGCCCTGAAAAGCGGGCTGAACAACGTGCCGCAGCTGGTGCTGCTGGGCCGCCACGGCCGCGAGCGAAAGGTGTTCACGCCGGGCCTGCTGAACATCCCGGAAATGCTGTCGGTGGGCGGCGGGGCGGCGGTGTGGCCCGAGTTTCGGCAGCAGCCGCGCTGGGGAGAGCGGGTGTTTTCGGAGCTGAAAATCCTGGATTTGACGACTGGCCGGCTGCGGACGGTGGGCCGGGGCGGGCGCTACGCCGCCGCGGCCCTCTCGCCCGACGGGGCCCGGTTGGTGGCCGTGCGCACCAGCGCGGCCTACCGCCATGCGCTGGTGGTGCTCGACGCCCGCTCCGGGGCCATCCTCCGGGAGCTGCCCAATCCGCGCAACGACTTCTACCAGCAGCCGCGCTGGACGCCCGACGGCCGCCGCATCGTGGCCGTGGCCCTGAGCGCGGCCGGTAAAACCCTGGAACTCCTCGACCCCGCCACCGGCGCGGCCCAGCGCCTGTTGCCCGTGGCCAACGTGAACCTGGCCAACCCCCAGCCCTGGGGCGACTACGTGCTCTACAACTCGCCGCAGTCGGGGGTGGATAACATTTACGCCGTCAACACCGCTTCGGGCCAGACATTTCGGGTGACGAACCGGCCCTTTGGGGCCTACCACGCGGCGGTTTCACCCGACGGCCAGCATCTGACTTTTCACGACTATCGCGCTACCGGGGCCCGCATCGTGGAGATGCCCCTCGACCCCGCCGCCTGGACGCTCCTGGGGCCCCCCGCTCTGGCCGACGCACCGGGCCCCTACGCCGCCGCCCTGGCCGCCGGCGAGCCGGGGGCGGCCCGCATCACGGCGCTGCTGGCCGCCCCCGATTCGGCAGGGCCGCGCTACGGGGTGCGGCGCTACCGGCCGGTGGCCCATGCGTTTCGGGTGTTCAGCTACGGCGTGGTGCAGAGCCCGGCCGGCAACGCCGTGACCGTAGGCCTGCGCTCGCAGGATTTTTTGAGCACTACCCAGGCCTTTGCCGGCCTGAGCTACGACCAGACGGAGCGCACCTTCGCCGGCACCGCGGCTGTGAGCTACCAGGGCCGCTTCCCGGTGCTGGACGTGGAGGCCAGCTACGGCGGGCGCAACGCTTCGCGTTACGTAGACAGGACTCTGCCCCTCGACAGCCTGCGACGCGACCAGTGGCAGGTGGCCCGGTTGCTGGTCGGGGCCCGCATTCCATTAGTGCTCACTAAATCCAAGTATTTGCAGGCCCTCACGCTGGGGGCCTATTACCTCCACGAGCAGGTTTATGGCTACGACCTGCCCACGCGCCTGTACAGCGAAACCGGCCCCACCACGCCGCTGCACGCCCTGCAAACCTCCCTGTCCTACGCGAGCCAGCTCAAGCAGAGCGCCCGCGACGTGGCCCCCCGCGGCGGGGCCACGCTGCTGGCCACCTACCGCACTACGCCCTTCGGCACCAACCTGCAGGCCACCCAGGTGGGGGCCCAGGCGGCCGTGTACCTGCCCGGCCTGGCCGCGCACCACGCCCTGCGCCTGCGCGCCGGCTACCAGTACCAGCAGCAGAACCAGTACAATTTCACGGCCGCCATCTCGTACCCGCGGGCCGAAACCAGCTACCTCAGCTTCGACCGCCTCGCCGCGGCCAGCGCCGACTATCACCTGCCGCTGGCCTTCGTGCACTGGTCGGTGGGCCGGGTGCTGTACGTGCAGCGCCTGCGGGCCGACGTGTTCGCCGACGTGGCCCGGGGCAGCAGCCTGGTGCCCGTGAGCCGCACGGCCAACGCCCGCGCCACCCAGGATTTCCGCAACGGCGGCGCGGACGTGCTGGCCCTGTTCAACGTGTTTCACCTGCGCACGCCCATCGAGGCCGGCCTGCGCGTGGCCTACAGCAGCTATTTGCAGCGGTGGGTGGTGCAGCCGCTGGCGCTCAACGTGCGGCTGTAAGGCGGGGAACCTCACCCCCGGCCCCTCTCCTGCGGAGAGGGGTGCGCTCAATTTGCTCGTTCAATTATTCGCCGACGACCGGCACCCCTCTCCGCAGGAGAGGGGACGGGGGTGAGGTTTTTTCGCATGGGCCCCGACTCTTCACCGCACGTGCTTCACGTCGTCGTCGTCGTTGCGGCCGGGGTTGAGGAGGCGGGCGGTGCCTTTGTAGTGCAGGTCGGAGCCGCCCGAGGCGTTGGCCGTCAGCTCGCCGTCCACCCACACGTCGGCGTCGGAGCCGCCGCTGGCGCTGACGGTGGCCGTGGTGCTTTGCAGGCCGAAGCCGTGGTAGTCGGAGCCGCCGCTGAAGCGCATTTCCTGCCGCTCCACCCGGCCGGTCAGCGTCACGTCGGAGCCGCCCGACGATTCGGCGTGCACCGTTTTGGCCTGCAATTGCAGCGTCACGTCGGAGCCGCCGCTGGCCCGGATGCTGAAGTCGTCGGCCCGCAGCGGGGTTTGGCCGTGGGCGTCGGCCCCGCCGCTCAGCGCGAGGCCCGTCAGGCGCGGGGCGGTGATGTACACCTTCACGCTGCGCTGCCGGCCGGCGAGGCTGTTCCACGAAGTCATGTTTTTCCACGAGAAATCCTTCTCCCAATGAATCAGCAGCGTGCCGTCGCGCACCTCCGTCACCACGTGGGGCAGGGCCTCGGGCAGGGCCTCCACCGCCACGGCCGCCGCGGGGCCCTGCGCGAGGTACACGTCGATGCCGCCGCTGGACTCGACTTTCTCGAAGCTGCCGGACACGGCGCGGGCCTGCCGCTGCTGGGCGCGGGCCCCGGTGGTGGCCAGGGCCAGGGCCGTGCCCAGCAAGTAAGGGAGGAGGGAAGAAGTAGCCATGCGGAAAGGGTTGGTTAGTAAGGGGGTGGGCAGCAGGTAAGGTACGGGGTTCGGGGCTGATTACCGACCCGGGGCCCCCGGCGTTACAAAGGGCCCAAAATATATTTCTTATCCGCTTTCCAAGCGTGCCCCCGGCCTGCAACGCCCTCGCCAGGCCGCGCCTCTGCTGGAAATAGGCGTTTTTTACGGCTTCAACCGGTACGGCCCGTGGCCGCGTTTCTATGCCTGTTTCTTCCAAGCCGTCGCGCGCGGCGCTATTCACGGCTTTTGCCCTGGTTTACGTCATCTGGGGTTCCACTTACCTGGGCATTCGGTTCGCCATCGAGAGCCTGCCGCCGCTGCTGATGGCCGGCACCCGCTACGCCCTGGCCGGGGGCCTGCTCTACGGCGTGATGCGGCTGCGCGGGGCCCCGCGGCCGCCGTTGCGCAGCTGGGGGCGGGCCTTGCTGATCGGTATTTGCCTGCTCACCTTTGGCAACGGCGGCGTGACACTGGGCGAGCAGTATATCCCGTCGGGGCTGGCGGCGCTGCTGGTGGCCACGGTGCCCATGCTGCTGGCGCTGCTGGGCTGGGCCAGTGGGGTATCGGGGCGGCCCACGCCGCTGGCGGCCCTGGGCCTGGGGCTGGGCCTGGCGGGCGTGTACTTGCTGGCGCGGGCCGCGGGCGGGAGCCACGCCGTGGCGCTGCCGGGCCACGAGGCCCTCGGCATCGGGTGCGTGCTGACGGCGGCCGTGGTGTGGGCCATCGGCTCGCTCTACGGCAAGCGGCACCGCGCGGCGGCCTCGCCCTTCGTGGCCGGCGGCATGCAAATGCTGTGCGGGGGCTTGGTGATGGTGGTGCTGGGCCTGGCCCGCGGCGAAGCCCAGCAGTTGCACCTGGCGGCGGTCAGCGCCAAGTCGTGGTGGGCGTATGCATACCTGGTCACGTTCGGTTCGCTGGTGGCTTTCACGGCCTACGTGTGGCTGCTGCAAGCCGTGGCGCCGGCCCTGGCCGGCACCTACGCCTTCGTGAACCCGGTGGTGGCCGTGGGCCTGGGCTGGGCCTTCGGCGGCGAGCAGCTGAGCTGGCCCATGCTCGGCGGCGGGGCCCTGGTGGTGGTGGCCGTGGGCCTGTTGCTGCTGGGCAGCCGGGCCCCGGAGGCAGCGAAAAAGGGGTAACCCTGGGCGGTAGAGACGCGGCACTGCGCGTTTCAGGGTTGGAACAACTGCTGGGCAGCGATTGAGACGCGAAGTGTCGCGTCTCAATCGCCCAAACCCGTGCTGCCAGCGCCGCGCCCGAAGCGCAGATTAGGTGCGCTTGCCCAACAAACTGCTCTTGAAGCTGTACCCTGCCTATCCAACAATTCCCACCCGTTCCAGCCCGCATGCCTGCCCCACCGAAGTTGATAAATCCCGCTTGTATTTATTGTACCTGCTCAGCCCCTTCGCGCTGAAGGAGCCCGCCCCGGCCAAGCCGCCTGTGCTGCGGGTGGTAATCATTCGGCACGGCGAAAAGCCCGCGGAGGGCGACAACCTGTCCTGCGCCGGCCTGAATAGGGCCCTGGCCCTGCCCGCCGTGCTCAATAAGTTGATGCCCACCCCGCCCGACTTCACCTACGTGCCGCTCATCGGCACCGATGGCAAGGACACGACCACCATCCGCATGTTGCAAACCGTGATGCCCTACGCGGTGCGCCACAACCTGACCATCAACAGCGACTACGCCGTCGACAATGCCAAGGGCCTCGCCAAGATGCTGCGGCGCCAGCGGGGCACGGTGCTGCTGGTCTGGGAGCACAACAACATCCTTGAAATTGCCAAGAAGCTGGGCATCAACACCCCGCTGGCCTGGCCCGACGCCGATTTCGACAGCATCTGGACCATTAGCTTCCACGGCGGCGGGGCCAAGGGCAAGGCCAAGCGCCCCACGCTGGCCAGGAGCAAAGAGCACATCCACCCATCCATTATCTGCCCGGATTAGGGCGGCTGGGAGGTAATTATTGCGGAATTAAAAACAGGCAAAAAGGCCGTCATGCTGAGCCTGTCGAAGCATCTCTCCCGCGGCGGTAAATAATTACTTACGCAGTAGGGATGCTTCGGCTACGCTCAGCATGACGGCCTCTTTTGCTAATTATTCTCACGGCCCAATACACTTGCCAAACCCGGCGGTGAAGGCTACTTCACGCTGTACGTCACGGCCAAATAGTAGAGGCCGCCCACGCTGGGGCCCCCGAGGTAGGTCACGTAGTAGCTGTTGAGGAGGTTGCTGGCCCCCAGCTTGAAGCGCAGGTCCGGGGCGGGCACGGCGTAAGTGATTTGCGCGTCGAGCGTGTTGTAGGCGGGCACGTCGCCGTTCACCAGGAAGGTTTGCGAGTAGTAGTGCTGCTGCCAGCGGTAGTTGAGGCCGAAGCCGAAGTTGCCCACGGCTTTTTCGTTGCCCAGGCTCAGGTTGTAGGCCCAGCGCGGGGTGTTGAAGCCGTCTTCCAGGCCGTCGCCGTTCTCGGTGCGGTCGAGGCGGGCGAAGGTGGCGTTGGCCCCCAGCAGGTAGCCGCCGGCCGCCTCGTAGCGCAGGCCCAGCGAGCCGCCGTAGTTGTACACCTGGCTCTGCGAGTTGGTCCAGAGGCGGTAGCGGGCCTGGCCCGCGCGGGCGCTGAGGGCCGTGGCGATGACGTTCAGGTCGGTGCCGGTGGTCAGGGCCGCGCCGGCGCTGGTCTGGGGCACGTAGGCTTCCACCTGGGCAATGAAGTCGCGGTAGGCGTTGTAGTAGAAGTCCACGTCGGCCTGGAGGCGGCCGCCGGGGCCCAGCGCCGCCTTGTAGCCCAGCTCCAGCGAGCGGATGTACTCGGGCTTGATGTACGTGTAGGGATTTTTGACGAGCGTGCCCTGGTTGGCCAGGATGGCCGCCGCCTTCTTCTGCGCCGCGGTTTGGGTGGAGGTGTTGGCGTTGACGTTGGCCGTCACGGCCGCGTTGAAGGCGTCGATGCTCGTGCGCAGGTAGCTGTTCTCAAACACGCCGTCCGACATCACCCGCAGGCCCCCGATGCGCTTCACCTGCCCGCTGTTCACGTTGCTGAAGCCCTCGAACAGGCTCGGGAAGCGGTAGCCGCTCTGGTAGCTGAGGCGGAAGTTGTGGCGCTGCGTGGGCGAGTACACGGCCGTGAGGCGCGGGTTGAGCTTGGCGCTGAAGTAGTCGTTCTTATCCACCCGCAGCGTGGCCGTGAGGCGCAGCTTGTCGGCCAGCAAGTGGGCCCCGGCCTGCACGAAGCCGCCGGTTTTGCTGTACACCAGCTCGTCGGTGGGCGCGTGTTCCTTCTCGGGGTTGATGAAGTAGTTGCCGTCGGGCACCACGAGGTAGCTGCGGTGGTCGGCCCCGGCCAGCAGGTCGAGGCCCGCGGGCAGGGCGTGGCCGCCGCGCCGCAGGGCTTCGGCCAGGTTCACCTGGGCCTCGGCGTGGGCCAGGCTGGCCCGCACGCGCAGGGCCGCGCCCACGTCCCAGTTGTTGATGTTGGCCAGGTCCTTCAGCTTCTGGTCGAAGGCGGCGGTGCCGGGCTGGTAGCGGCCGGCGTCGGCGGCGGCGCGGGCCGTGGCCAGGGCCTGCGCCACGGGCTGGCCGCCCGCCGTGGCGGCGTTCCAGGCGTTGGTGAAGTCCTGGTTCCAGGCGGCATCGGGCTTGTAGCTGCGGTCGATGTTTTCGGCCGCCGAGCGCAGGTTGTAGCTCTGGCCGGTGGTTTCCTGGGTGAGGTAGGCGCGGGCCTGCACCACGGGCCCGGTCAATTGCAGGGCGTGCTGCTGCAAAAGGTAGCCTTGCAGGCGGAAGCGGTTCGAGCGCTGGTACACGTTGTCGAAGCTGGCCACCCGGTAGGTGTAGCTCAGCTCCGCTTCGGGCCCCACCTTGTAGTGCACGGCCACGTCGCCCTTCAGCGTGCGCAGGTCGTAGCTGGTCACGTCTTTTTCGTCGTAGCCGGTGCGGGCCACCGCGTATTGCTTGCCGCCGAGCGTGAGCGTGCTGCGGTCCGACGACTCGTTGCCGTAGCGGTTCACCTGGTCCGGGGCGGGGTTGTCGGGCCCGAACAAGCCGGTGGTGCTGTTGCCGTTGGGGTTGATGTCGGTCTGGTCGTTGGCCACCCAGTCGTAGCCGCGCAGGTAGGTGCCGTTGATTTTAAAGGCCCACCGGTCCGACAGCGCCTTGGCGAAGCGCACGCTGGTTTCGGAATACGCCTTGGCCCCCACGTTGGGGTCGCCGAGGTGGTTGACGCCCGTTTTTTGCAGCACGCTCAACCCCTGGTACTGGAAGGGGTTGCGGGTGGCGAAGTTGGCCAGCCCGTTGATGGCGTTCAGCCCGTACAGGGCCGAGGCCGTGCCCGGCACGATTTCCACCGACAGAATATCCAAATCGCTCGGCCCCAGCACGTTGCCGATGGCCCCCCCAATGTGCGGGGCCTGGTTGTCCACGCCGTCCACGAGCTGGGCGAAGCGCACGTTGGTGGTGTTGGCGAAGCCCCGGGCGTTGATGACCTTGAAGCCCAGGCTGGGCGTAATCACCTGCACGCCCTTGAGGTAGTCGATGGCGTCGAAAAACGAGGGGGCCGGCGTGAGGCGCAGGGCCCGGGGGTTGAGCTTCTCCACCGTCACCGGCGACTGCAAGATGCTCTCTTCCACCCGCGAGGCGGCCACCACCACCTCGCCCAGGCCCACCTGCGAGCGGGCGGAGTCGGCGCGGGCGGCGGGGCGCGGGCGGGGCCCCGACTGGGCCAGTGCCGCGGGGCCGAGCAAAAATCCAAAGGCAAAAACCGTGGCCGTAGTGCCACACAGGTAACGTAAATTATGCGCCATGCAAGGTTAAAAGGGACAATTCTAAGGGTTATAGTTTGGCAAATATAACGGTGAGCCCGGTCAATTGTTTGCCGGGCCGGGGGCGCGGCGGCGGCATGCTCCCCGAAAACTCTTTATTCGGCCAGCCGCCGGGTTTCCTCGGCCAGAAACGCCTCGAACCGGGCCTGCACGGCCTCGAAGGCCGCCAGGGCCTGCTCGCCCGCGGGCGTGAGGGCCGCGCCGCCGCCGCTTTTGCCGCCGGTTTGGGTGGCCACCAGCGGCTGCCGGGCCTGGGTGTTCATGGAGTGCACCAGGTCCCAGGCCCGCTTGTAGGACATGCCCATGGCCGCCGCGGCCCGCGAGATGGAGCCCGTGGCCCGGATGTGGCCCAGCAATTCGAGCCGCCCGATGCCCAGGAACCGGTCGTCGGGGCCCTGCACCCACACGCGGCCGGCGAGGCGGTAGGCAGCGGGGGCGGGCAGGAGGTCTTTCATGCCCGCAATGTAGCCGCCAGCCCGGCTAGCAAGGCCGCGTCAAGCTTAGCTTTGGGCCACTGCCACTTTTTCGCGCGCCGCATGTTCCGTTGCCTGGCTACCCTGTCGTTCCTGTTGCTTACCGGGGCCCTGGCCCGCGCCCAGGTCATTGCCGACCCCGCCCGGGCCCTGGCCGCCCGCGACACCCTGCTGCGGCAGGCCGAGCAGCTCCGGCAGCAGGTGCAGCAAACCAGCCCGCGGCTCGCCACCAACGCCCTGGGCCGCCCCCGGCGGCGCACCCAGGTAAGCGGCTTCACGGCGCGGGGCGGCCGGCGGCCGGCGGCCCGCCCGGGGGAAGCGCCGCTGGGGGCCGCCCGCCCGGTGCTCATTTTCTGGAGCCAGCAAACCCGCTACCACCGCAACGGCCGCGTGCAGGAGCGGTTCTACGCCACCGTGAACAACCGGGTGCTGTTCGACGAGCGCCGCCTGAACGGCCGCGTGGTGTGGCTCGTGGTCAGCCAGGCCCCGGGGCCCGGCCGCGTGGCTGCGCGGCACCGGGGCCTCCTCCTGGCCGGGTACGTGGCCCTCGACGGGCAGCAATACGCCCTGCCGGCCGCGCCGTAGCGGCCCCGGCAGGGCGTATAAGTTTGTTTTCCAGCAGAAGAGTTAAGCCGCTACCCGCTCGGGCAAAAAGTGGGCGATGGCCGCCAGGGTTTCGGCGGGGGCGGTGAGGTGGGCGCAGTGGCCGGTGGTGTCGATAATGCGCAGCTGGCTGTCGGCCAGCTGCTCGTGCAGGTACCGGCCCACGGCGAGCGGCACGATGACGTCGCGGGCGTTTTGCAGAATCAGGGCCGGCGTGGCCAGAAAGGGCAGGTCGAGGCGGTGGTCGCAGAGGAAGGTGACGCGGGCCAGCTGCTGCGCCAGCTCGGGGTTCGAGCGGCAGAAGCTGTTGGTCAGCTTCATCACCAGCTCGGGTTGGTCGGGGCCCAGCAGAACCGGGGCCAGGGCCCCGGCCCAACCGGTGTAGTTGTTTTCCATGGCCGCCAGCAGCTCGTCGATGTCGTGCTGGGCGAAGCCGCCCACGTAGCAGTCGTCGTCGATGAAGCGCGGCGAGGGGGCCAGCAGCACCAGCCGGTCGAAGCGTTCCGGCTCGCGGACGGCGGCCAGCACCCCGATCATCGCGCTGACCGAGTGGCCCACGAACACCACGTTGTACAGCGCCAGCTCGCGCAGCACCGCCAGCAGGTCGGTGGCGTAGCCCTGGAGCGAGTCGTGGCGGGCGGGGTCGTAGGCGGTGGGGTCCGACTGCCCAAAGCCCAGCAGGTCGAAGCACACCACCTGGTACTGGGGCTCGAAGGCGGGCACGAGCAAGTGCCACGTGCTTTGGTCGGCCCCCAGGCCGTGCAGGAAAACGATGGCCGGGGCCCCGGGGCCCGCGCCCGTGACCCGCACGTTGTGGCGCTGGACGGGCGAGAAAAAAGTAGTAGTCATGGGTTTCAACTTAAGATAGGTGAATAAAGCCGCGTTTCCTGCCCAATTTTCCTATTGCCCGTTGAAATAGGTAAATCGCGCGACTAAATGTAGGTATCTCTCGTTAAAATTTCATCACTTCACTTTTTTTATTACACGATGGCCTTGCCAGCCGTGGAAGCGGCGTTCACCACGGGGTCGGCCTTCACCCGCCCGAGGATGTAGCGCAACCCCTTGTCCTGGCTCCAGTAGTTCCAGGCCCAAGTAAAAGCCACGGCGATGCGGCTGCGGTAGTTCACCAGGGCAATGACGTGCACCAGGCTCCAGGCCATCCAGGCCAGGAAGCCGCCGAGGTGGTACTCGCGGCCGAACAGCTTGAGGTCGGCCACGGCGCGGTTGCGGCCAATGGTGGCCATGCTGCCCTTGTCGGCGTACTCGAAGGGCTGCATCAGCTGGCCGCCCAGCAGGCGGGCGAGGTTTTGGCCCAGCAAACGGCCCTGCTGCAAGGCGGGCTGCGCCACCTGGGGGTGGCCGTCGGGGTAGGCGGCGGTTTTCATCAGGGCGATGTCGCCGATGGCGAACACGTTGTCGTAGCCCGCCACGCGGTTGTGCTCGTCCACCTGGTAGCGGTTGCCGGGCCCCAGGCACGCCGGGCCGAGGCCCGCCACGGGGGCCCCCGTCACGCCCGCCGCCCAAATGAGGGTGCGCGTAATGAGCTGCTGGCCGTTGTTGAGCGTGGCCGTGTAGCCGTCGTACGACTTCACCCGCGCGTCGAGCCACACCTGCACCCCCAGGGCCCGCAGGTCCAGGAGGGCCTGCGCCGAGGCCTCGGCCGACATGCCCTTGAGCAGCACCGGCCCGCTCTGCACCACGTGGATGTCCATCTCCCGGAAGTCCAGCTCGCGGTAGTCCTTCGGAAACACGTGGGCCCGCAGCTCGCTCAGGGCCCCGGCCATTTCCACGCCGGTGGGGCCGCCGCCCACAATCACGAAGTCGAGCAGGCTGTTGAGCTTTTCGGCGTCGCCGAGCTGCAGGGCCTGCTCGAAGTTGGCCAGCACGGTGTTGCGCAGCTCCAGGGCGTCGCCCACGCTCTTGATGGCGATGGCGTGGCGCTGCATCTCGGCGTCGCCGAAGTAGTTGGCGGTGGCCCCGGTGGCCAGCACCAGGTAGTCGTAGCGCAGCAGGCCGATGCTGGTTTCCACCACCTGGGCCGTGGCGTCGATGGCCTGCACCTCGGCCAGGCGGAAGTAGAAGTTTTTCTGGCGGCCCAGCGTTTTGCGGAACGGGGCCACGATGTTGTCGGGGGCCAGCCCGGCCGTGGCCACCTGGTAGAGCAGCGGCTGGAACGTGTGGTAGTTGTGCTTGTCGATGAGCACCACCTGCACCGGCACGCCGGCCAGCGCCTGGGCCAGGGCCAGGCCCCCAAACCCGCCCCCGATGATGACCACCCGCGGCTGGCCCAAATCGTCAATCTTCGTCAGTCCTTCCATAAATGTAAAGATGCAGCGGGGCGCACCGCGGGCCCCGTCCGGCGAACTCTTTCGCGGCGCCCCCACGTTACGGCCGAACCCCATTGCCCGTTCACTGATTCCCGCGATATGAAGGCTTTGCTGTTTTTTTCGCTGCTGCTCGGCGGTGGCGGGCTGCCCGGCACCGCCGGCCCGGCCCCCGCGCCCCGGGCCGAAACCGTGGCCGTGACGGTGGTGGTAACCAACTTGCGGTCCACGGAATCGGTGGTGAAGCTCAACTTCTACAACGCCCCCGACAAGTTCCTCAAGGCCGGCCAGTCGGCGCTGCGGCTGGCGGTGAAGCCCAACGGCAAAACCGAGATTTCGGTGCCCGTGGAGCTGGCCAGGGGCGAGTGGGCCGTGGCCCTGTCGCAGGACACGAACGACAACGGCCGGATGGACCGCAACTTCCTGGGCATCCCCACCGAGCCCTACGCGTTTTCCAACAACGTGCGCCCCCACCTGTCAGCCCCCAACTTCGAGCAGTGCAAGTTCCTGGTCGAGGGCGGCGGTAAAGTCGTGAGCATCACCCTGGTGCCGTAAAGCCGCGCCGGCCGCGCCGCCGGAAGAAGGGGGTCAGGCCCGCACCTGCCCGTCGCCGCGCACCAGCCACTTGTAGCTCGTCAGCGCTTCCAGGCCCATGGGGCCCCGGGCGTGCAGCTTCTGGGTGCTGATGCCAATTTCGGCCCCCAGCCCGAACTGGGCCCCGTCGGTGAAGGCCGTGGAGGCGTTGGCGTACACCGCGGCCGCGTCCACGCGCTGCAAAAAAGTATCGAGGTGGGCCGGCGTTTCCGACACGATGGCCTCGCTGTGGCGCGAGCCGTGGCGGGCAATGTGGGCCAGGGCCCCCGCCAGGTCGGGCACGGTGCGGATGGCCATGCGTAAAGACAAAAATTCGGTGCCGAAGTGCGCTTCGCCGGCCGCGGCCAGCAGCGCGGCGGGGTAGTGGCCGGCCAGCGCGGCGAGGGCCGGCGCGTCGGCAAAAATTTCCACCCCGGCCGCGGCCAGCGGGGCCGCCAGCGCCGGCAAATCAACCAGGCGGCTTTCGTGGATGAGCAGGCAGTCGAGCGCGTTGCAGACGCTCACGCGGCGGGTTTTGGCGTTGGCGACGATGGCCGCGCCCTTGGCCAGGTCGCCGCTCGCGTCGAAGTAGGTGTGCACCACGCCGGCCCCGGTTTCGATGACCGGCACGCGGGCATTTTGGCGCACGTAGTCAATCAGCCCCTGGCTGCCCCGCGGAATCACCACGTCCACCCAGCCCACGGCCCCGAGCAGCGCGGCCGTAGCGGCGCGGTCGGGGGGCAGCAGCGTGGCCGCGGCCGGCGGCAGGCCGTGGCGGGCCAGCACGGGCCCCGCCACGGCCAGGGCCGCCGCGTTGGAGTGCGCCGCGTCGGAGCCGCCCTTCAGCAGGCAGGCGTTGCCGGTTTTCAGGCACAGCGCCAGGCTGTCGAAGGTCACGTTGGGCCGCGCCTCGTAGATGATGCCCACCACGCCCAGCGGCACCCGCACCTTGCTCAGGTGCAGGCCGTTGGGCAGGGTTTGCTCGCTGAGCGCCTGGCCCAGCGGCGAAGGCAGGGCGGCCACGTTCTCCAGGTCGGCGGCGATGCCGGCCAGGCGCTCGGCGCTGAGGCGCAGGCGGTCGTGGCGCGGGTCGGCGGCGGGCATCAGGGCCAGGTCGCGGGCGTTCTCGGCCAGCAAAAACGGCGTTTCGGTGCGCACGGCGGCGGCCAGCTCGCGCAGCACGGCATCGGTGGCGGCGGGCGCGCAGGCCGCCAGCGCGTAGCTGGCGCGCTGGGTGGCGGCAAACAGGGCGGGGTAGTCGGTGGCGGTGGCAGTCATGGGCAGCGGAGTGAAAGCCCGGCAAAGAACGGCCCGGGCGGCCGGCTTCTCGCCGCCGGGCGGCCGTTGCGTTCAGGCCACCCCGGGGCCCCGGTGACAAACGAGCCGCCGCCCGTTCGCAGCCGGGCCCTACGCCTCGGGGTTCAAAAACAGGTAATCGTAGTGCACCAGCGGCTTTTTGTGCTGCTGGCCCAGCCACTCCAGGGCTTTGTCGGCCCCGTACTCGGCTATGCCCAGGGCGAAGGGCTGGCCGGTGGCGTCGTCGGTCAGCCGCACGATGTCGCCCTTCTGGAACGGGCCTTCGATGGCCACCACGCCCACCGGCAGCAGGCTGCTGGCGTGGCCGGGCGCGGTGAGGGCGGCCCGGGCCCCGGCGTTCACGCGCACCACGGCCTGGGCCGCGGCCTGGGCGTGGGCCAGCCACTTCTTGCGGCCCGAGGCCGTTTTGCCCGGCCGAAACCAGGTGTGCACGGCGGTGCCGGCCAGCACGGCGGGCAGGATGCCGGCGGTGCGGCCGTTGGCAATGTGCACGCCGATGCCCAGCTTGGCCACCTTGTGGGCCATATGGCACTTGGTGAGCATGCCGCCGCGCCCAAACTGCGAGCGTTGCGTGGTGATGAACCCCGCGAAGCCCGTGGCCCCCGGCGCAATTTCCTGAACCACCCGCGAGCCCGGGGCCGCCGGGTCGCCGTCGAAAATGCCGTCCACGTTGCTGAGGATGATGAGCGCATCGGCGTTGAGCTGGGCGGCGATGAGGCCGGCCAGCTCGTCGTTGTCGGTGAACATCAGCTCGGTGACGGCCACCACGTCGTTCTCGTTCACGATGGGCACCACCTGCTGCTGGAGCAGCTCCAGGAAGCAGTTTTGCATGTTCTGGTAGTGCCGGCGGTCGCGGAAGTCTTCCTTCGTCACCAGCACCTGGGCCCCCAGCAGGCCGTGGGTGGCCAGGCGCTCGGCGTACAGGCCCAGCAGCTTCACCTGGCCCAGGGCGGCCAGCACCTGGCGGCTGCGCACGGCGTCGGTTCTGGGCGGTAGGGTGAGCAGGCTGCGCCCGGCCGCCACGGCCCCCGACGATACCACAATGATTTCCAGGCCCCGGGCGTGCAGCGCGGCCACCTGGGCCACCAGCTCGGTGAGGCGGGCCAGGTCGGGCAGGCCGTCGGGCCGGGTGAGGACGTTGGAGCCGATTTTGACGACGAGGCGGCGGTAGGGCAGGGGCATGGACACAAAAAAAGGCGCGGCCAAAGCTAGCCGCGCCTTTTCAATTTTCGGGGGCGGGGCCCCTGGCCCTAGGCGGCGGCCGCGGCCGGTTCCAGGGCCCGCAGCTGCTTGCCGATGAAGTCGATTTCCTCGAACGAGAGCGGCACGTCGATGGCCCGGGCGTTTTGCACGGCCTGCTCGGGGTTGCGGGCCCCCACCAGCGTCACCGTGATGCCGGGCTGCGCCAGCGTCCAGCGCAGCACGAGCTGGCCGAGGGTGGCGCCCTTGGTTTCGGCCAGGGGCCGGATTTTGTTCAGGAACTCGTTCACCCGCGTCACGCTCTCGGGCCGGAACATTTTGTTGGTGCTGCGCAGGTCGCTGGCGTCGAAGTGCTGGCCGGGCTTCATCTTGCCCGTCAGCAGGCCCAGCTGCAAGGGGCTGTACACCAGGATGCCCTTGTTGTTGGCCCGGCAGTACGGCACCACGTCCTTCTCAATGTCGCGCCGCAACATGCTGTACGGCACCTGGTTGGAGGCCAGCTTGATGGTTTTTTCGGCCTCCTCCATCTGCGCCACCGAGTAGTTGCTCACGCCCACGGCCCGCACCTTGCCCTGCTCCACGAGGCGCTGCACGGCTTCCATGGTCTCGTCAATCGGCGTGGTCACGTCGGGCCAGTGCTGCTGGTAAAGGTCGATGTAGTCGGTGCCCAGGCGGCGCAGGCTGTCCTCGCACTCCTTGATAATGCTGGCGCGGCCGGCGTACTTGTACACGTCGATGTCCTCGCCCTGGTTGTTTTTGCTCTTCATGGCGAAGTCGCCCTGGGCCAGGTCCCAGCGCATGCCGAACTTGGTGAGCACCTGCACCTTGTCGCGCGGCAGGCTCTTGATGGCCTCGCCCACAATCTCTTCGCTCAGGCCCTGCCCGTAGATGGGGGCCGTGTCGATGCTCGTCACGCCCAGGTCGTAGCTGGCGTGGATGGCGCCCACGGCGTCGTTCTGCTCGGTGCCGCCCCACATCCAGCCGCCGGCCGCCCAGCTGCCGAACGTGATGCGCGAAACCTTGACGCCGGAAGCGCCCAATTCTTGAAATTCCATGATGGTGAGGAGTTGATAAACGAATGAAAAGGCTTCCAAGCCCGAACCCGTTTTACCCGGTTCCGGTGCAAAACGTTGCCCCCGGTTTGCGCAAGCTGAACCCTGGCGGGCTTGGAACGGCTGGCCCCCGCGGGCCCGGCGCCCGGCCAGGTACCCGGCGCGGCGGGGGTGAACATTCGGGCCCCCGGTGCTTGTTACCGGATAATGAACCGCCGCGCGGGTCCGCGCCGCTGGTTTTTTCAACCCCGCAACTACTTGTAATTATGAAAGTTGAAATCTGGTCCGACGTGGTGTGCCCGTTCTGCTACATCGGCAAGCGCCGCTTCGAAGAGGGCCTCCGGCAGTTTGGCCACCCCGAAACGGTGGAGGTGACGTGGCGCAGCTTCCAACTCACGCCCGACTTCGTGCCCGAGCCCGGCGTGAGCATCCACGCGTCGCTGGCCGCCAAAAAGGGCGTTTCCCTGGCCGAGGGCCGCAAAATGAACGATTACATGGCCGGCGTCGCCAAGGAAGTGGGCCTGCACTACGACTTCGAGCGTGCCGTGCCGGCCAACACCTTTCTGGCCCACCAACTCATTCACCTGGGGGCCCACCACGGCCGCCAGGATGCCACCAAGGAGCGCCTGATGGCCGCCTATTACACCCAGGGCCGCGACCTGAACGACGTGGACACCCTGGTGCAACTCGGTTCCGAAGTGGGCCTCGACGCCGCCGAGATTCGCCAGGCGCTGGCCGCCGGTACATACGCCGAAGCCGTGCGCTACGACGAGTACCAGGCCCAGCAAATCGGCGTGCAGGGCGTGCCCTTTTTCGTATTCGAAGACAAGTACGCCGTGTCGGGGGCCCAGCCGGCCGAACTGTTTACCGAAGTACTGAACAAGGTGTGGGAAGAGGCCCAGCCCGCCCGGCCCCAGCTGGTGGCCGTGGCCGGCGCCGCCGATGGCCCCGCCTGCGGCCCCGACGGCTGCGACTAAGCGCGGCCGGCCGGCCCTTTGCAACGGGCCCCGCCAGCAATGACGGGGCCCGTTTGGCGTTGGGGCCCCGGGGGCTTCATCCGGCGTCCACCCCCAAACGGCTTATCCTCGCGTTGGGGGGCCAAATCCTGAGTAGCTTTCACCGATGAACGCACCTTTTTTCCGCAACGGCTGGGCGCTGGCCCTGCTGGCCGGTCCCGGCCTGCTGGCCCTGACGGCCGCCCGGCCCCGCCCCCCCGAAGAGAACATCCTCCAGCGCATCGCCCGGCAGGTGAGCGAGTACTACGCCGCCGTGCTGCCCGAGAAAGCCTACCTGCACCTCGACAAGCCGGTGTACGCCACCGGCGAAACCATCTGGTTCAGCGCCTACGTGGTGGACGCCCTGCGCCACCAGGCCGACTCCACGAGCCGGGTGCTGTACGTCGATTTGGTGTCGCCGGAGCAGAAAATCGTGTCGCGCCGCACCCTGCGCCTGCAAGGCGGCCGCGCCGCCGGCGACATCGACGTGACCGACACGCTGGCGGCCGGCGTGTACCAGCTGCGGGCCTACACCACCTGGATGCGCAACGCCGGCGATAACTTCATCTACAGCCGGCGCTTGCAGGTGTGGCCCGCTTCGCCCTACACCGCCGAAGCCGTGCCGCCGATGGCCTCGGCCGCCCGCAAGGCCGGGGCCCCGGCCCCCGCGGCGGCTCCGGGGGGCCGGCCCGACGTGCAGTTTTTCCCCGAAGGCGGCAGCCTGGTGGAGGGCCTGCCCGCGGTGGTGGCCTGCAAGGCCGTGGCCCCCGGCGGCCGCGGCGTGGACGTGCGTGGCCAAATCCTGGACGAGCGCAACGCGGTGGTGGTGGCCGCTTTTGCCACCGCGCACCTGGGCATGGGGCGCTTCGCCTTCGTGCCCGCCGCCGGCCACCAGTACCACGCCCACCTCACGCTGCCCGGCGGCGGCGCCGCCGACTACCCCTTGCCGGCCCCGCAGGCCAGCGGCTACGTGCTGCACGTAGCCGACGCCGGGGCCGAGTACGTGGTGGAGGCCCGCTACCACGCCGCGCCCGGCACCACGGCCCCCGCCCAGGCCATGCTGCTCACGGAGGTGCGCGGCTACCTGGTGTACATCGGCCAGCGCCCGCTCGACGGGCCCGCGCCGGCCACCTGGCGGCTCGCCAAGGCGCGCTACCCCAACGGCATCCTGCACATTACCCTGGTTGACGAGAAGGGCACGCCCCAGGCCGAGCGGCTGGCCTTCGTGCAAAACGGCCCGGCCGCCCTGCCCGCCACCATCACCGCCGACCGGCCCAGCTACGGCCTGCGGGCCCCGGTGCAGGTGCGCGTGCGCGTGGCCGACGCCGCCGGCCAGCCCGTGGCCGCCCACTTCTCGGTGGCCGTGGCCGAAGGCAGCGTGGGCGGCCTTGACCCCAACGCCGAAACCATCGCCTCGAACCTGCTGCTGACGTCGGACCTGGCGGGCTACGTCGAAAACCCCGGCTACTACTTCCAGGCCCCGTCGGCCGCCACGGCCCAGGCCCTCGACAACCTGCTGCTGACCCAGGGCTGGCGGCGTTTCGTGTGGAAAGACGTGCTGAGCGGCCAGCCGGCCGCTGTGCCGTTTGCCGCCGACAAGGCGCTGGCCCTCAGCGGGCAGGTGCTGAGCGAGCACGGCTACCGCCCCATCCCCAACAGCCAGCTCACGTTCGTTGAGACCCGGCCCGTGCGGCAGGTCACCACCGGCACCACCGACGCCAGCGGCCGCTTCAACTTCGTGGGCTTCGACGGCCGCGACACGGCCGTGGTGACCCTGCAAGCCCGGCGGGCCCAGGGCGGTTCCAACGTCGTCATCCGCACCGACACCGGGCCGCCCCTCGTGGGCCCGCCGCTGCCGCCGCTGCCCGCGCCGCCGCCCGCCATCGTCGATTACATGAAGCGCAGCCGCCAGCAGCAGGCCGACGAGCACGAGATGAACCCCAACCTGCACGCGGGCATGGTGGTGCGCAACATCCTGCTCGGCAACGTGGCCGTGACGGCCAAGCGCGTGGTGGTGCCGCCCAACGATTCGCGCCGCCTTTACGGGGCCACGGGCGGCACGCTGGTCGATTTCACCGAAATTCCTTCGGCCCAGTCGGGCATGAACATCCTCCAGGTGCTGCAAGGGCGCATCGCCGGCCTCACCGTCACCGGCAACCCGCCCAACATGAGCGTGCAGATTCGCAACCAGGGCACGCCCATCTTCATCCTGGACGGCCAGAAGGTGGACCTCGAATTCATCAGCAACCTCACGTCCAACGACATCGAGGCCGTGGAAGTTTTCAAAGGCACCGAGGCGGCCATCTTTGGGGGCTCGGGCGGGGCCATCGCCATTTACACCAAGCGCGGCGACTCGAAGTACAAGGGGGCCGACAAGGGCCCCGCGCCGGGCATTGCCACCGTGCGCCTGCCCGGCTACTACCAGGCCCGCGAATTTTACGCGCCGCGCTACGGGGCCCCCACGCTCACCGCCCCGGGCCCCGACCCGCGCCGCACCGCCCTCTACTGGAACCCCGACGTGCGCACCAACGCCGCCGGCGAGGCCGCCTTCACAGTGTTCACGGCCGACGTTAACGGTACTTTCCAAGTAGTGGCCGAAGGGCTCACGCCCGCCGGCCAGCCCGTGCGCGGCACCGCCACGGTGGTGGTGCAGGGCAATAAATAAAAAACCGGCCCCTCGCGTGGGCGGGGGGCCGGCCAGGGGGCGCTGGCAGTGGCCCGGGCTACTTCTTCGCGCCCGGCTTCACGGCCGCGTTCTTGCCCATCGACTGGGGTTTGTCGTTGCCCGTGGCTGTGCCCTGGCGGGCGGCCTTGGCCGTGGAGCTGGAGCGCGACGCCCGGTTGGCCCCCGTGGCGGGGGCCGTGTCCACTTTCTGGCCGGGCTTCACGCCGGCGTTCACCGGGCCGTTGGGCGCGGCCGTTTCGGGGTTGCCCACCACGGGCTTGTGGTTGGTGGGGCCCGACTAAGCCTGGGCGGTGGCAATACCAGCCGCCAGGACAGCCAGGAAAAGGAGCTTTTTCATAAAAAAAAAGGAAGGGAAAGCGTAGGCCATAACAACACTTCCCGCGCCGTTTTGGCCCGCTCCGTAGCAAGTTTTTCCCAGGTTTAATCCTACTGTTTAGCTTCGGTCAGCGGCGAGCAGCAATGGTGGGGAAGGGTAATAAAAATCCCGGCTCGGTAACCACCAAGCCGGGATCCATCAGTTTCTCAAGCGCCGGAATTCTAGATGGCCTTATTGAAAACGGCCGCTTCCAGCCGCTGAAACCGCGCTTCGTAGGCGGTGAGGATGGGGAGTAGCGCATCCATCTGGGCCCCTTGCTCATCGGCGCGGGTGCCTTGTTGCTCGGTGTGCCGGTCCATGCGGCGCAGCAGGTCGGCCAGCAGGGCCTCAATCTGTCCAAAACGCTCGTTGTAATCCATGGGTTAATTGTTTTGCGCAAGGTAGCGAAATCCGGTTTTATGCCTCCACCAATTCAGCACTGCCCAGCTCGGCCAGTACCTTTTTGGCCTGCGGGATGGACTTCACTTCCTCGAACGTGATGACCAACTGCTCTTTGCGTTCCTTCATGCTGGCGCTGCGGGCGTGGGTCTGCACGTAGTTAAGAATGTCGCCAAATTGGTCGCCCTGGAAGTACGCCTGGTGCTCGGGGCCCGCGGGCAGGTAGCCCTTCAGCGTGTCGCGCTTCAGCGTGAGCTTGGCGAAGCCCAGGCGGCCGGCTTGCCAGCGCAGGCGCACGAGGTCGGCGAGCTGCTCCACCTCGGCCGGCAGGGGCCCGAAGCGGTCTACCATACTAGCCAGTAGCTTGCGCAGGGCCTCGGGCTTCTCGGCCCGGTCGAGCTTGGCGTACAGCTGCAAGCGCTCCGACACGTTGCTCACGTAGCGGTCCGGTATCAGCACCTGGCGGTCGGTTTCCACGCTGCACTCGTGGTTGCGGGCGGCCCCGGCGGCGGCTTGCAGGCGCTGGTTCGAGTCGCCCATGAACAGGTCCTTGAACTCGGTTTCCTTCAATTCGCGCACCGCCTCGTCCAGGATCTGGTGGTAGGTTTCGTAACCTAAGTCGTTGATGAAGCCGCTCTGCTCGCCGCCCAGCAGGTTGCCGGCCCCGCGAATGTCGAGGTCGCGCATGGCCACGTTGAAGCCTGCGCCGAGGTCCGAAAACTCCTCCAGCGTGCTCAGGCGCTTACGGGCGTCGGCGGGCAGGCCGGCCACGGGCGGCGTCAGCAGGTAGCAGTAGGCCTTGCGGTTGGAGCGGCCCACGCGGCCCCGCATCTGGTGCAAGTCGCTGAGACCGGCCAGGTGCGCCCGGTTGATGATGATGGTGTTGGCGTTCGGAATGTCGAGCCCGCTCTCGATGATGCTCGTGCTCACCAGCACGTCGTACTCGCCCTCCACGAACTTCATCATGCGCTTCTCCAGCAAGTCCCCCTCCATCTGGCCGTGGGCGTAGGTGATCTTGGCGTCCGGCACGAGGCGCAGAATCATGCCCGCCACTTCCTCGATGTCCTTGATGCGGTTGTGCACGAAGAACACCTGCCCGCCGCGCTTCAGCTCCCGGGCCACCGCGTCGCGGATCAGAATCTCGTCGTACACGTGTAGCTCGGTTTGCACCGGCTGGCGGTTGGGCGGGGGCGTGGCAATTACGCTCAAATCCCGGGCCCCCATTAGCGAGAAGTGCAGCGTCCGTGGAATCGGCGTGGCCGAGAGCGTGAGCGTGTCCACGTTCACCTTCAGCTCCTTGAGCTTGTCCTTGGTCTTCACGCCGAACTTCTGCTCCTCGTCGATAATCAGCAAGCCGAGGTCTTTGAAAACGATGTCCTTATTGGTCAGCCGGTGCGTGCCAATCAGAATATCGGTTTTGCCCTCCGCCACGCGCTGCAAGGTTTCCTTGATCTGCTTCGTGGTTTTGAAGCGGTTCACGTACTCCACGGTCACCGGCAGCGTGGCCAGCCGGTCCCGGAACGTCTTATAGTGCTGCATCGCCAGGATGGTCGTCGGCACCAGCACCGCCGCCTGCTTGCCGTCGGCCACGGCCTTGAAGGCCGCCCGAATGGCCACCTCCGTCTTGCCGAAGCCCACGTCGCCGCAGACAAGGCGGTCCATCGGGTGGGGCTGCTGCATGTCGTGCTTCACGTCCTCGGTGGCCTTGGCCTGGTCGGGCGTGTCCTCGTAAATGAAGCTCGATTCCAGCTCGGCCTGCATAAAGCCGTCGGCCGAAAAGGCGAAGCCCGGGGCCGTCTTCCGCTTGGCGTACAGCCGAATAAGGTCGGCCGCAATGTCCTTCACCTTCTTCTTGACGGCCCGCTTCTTATTCTCCCACTCCGGCGAGCCCAGTTTGCTCATGCTCGGTGGGGCCCCCTCGGCGCCGCTGTACTTGGCAATTTTGTGCAGCGCGTGGATGCTCACCGTCAGCACGTCGTCGTCGCGGTACACCAGCCGGATGGCCTCCTGAATCTGCCCGTTAATATCTACCTGCGTGAGGCCCGCAAACCGGGCAATGCCGTAGTCCTGGTGCGTCACGTAGTCGCCGGGCTGCAAGGTCTTTAGCTCGCGCAGCGTCAGCGCCTTTTTCTTCGAGAACTTCTTGGTTTCCTGGGCCCGGTAGTAGCGCTCAAACAGCTGGTGGTCGGTGTACACGGCCAGGCCCATCTGCTCGTCCACAAAGCCCTCGCGCAGGGCCAGCAGCAGGTGCTGGAACTGCACGTTGTTGTCAATCTCGTCGAAAATTGTGCGCAGCCGGTCGGCCTGCCGCACCGTGTCGGCGGCAATAATCGTGGTGAAGTCGCGCACCTGGTTCTCGCGCAGGTTCTTCGCCATCCGCGGGAATTCCTTGTTGAAGCTCGGCTGCGGCTTGGCTCCAAACTGAAACGAGTCGGCATTTTTGAAGTGGAACCGTTTGCCGAACTCCACCACCGCAAAGCCGTCGAGCGACTTCTTGAAGTTCTTACCCGACTCAAACAAGTCGGCCGGCTTGCTCACAATCTGCATGCCGCCGCCCTCGCCCAGCATCGCCTGGAAGTTGGTTTCCGCCCGCTCGTACAGGTCCGCCACCACGTCCAGCGTCTGGCGCACGTCCTTCAGCCACAGGCAGGCCGTGGGGGGTAAAAACTCGAAAAAAGCCTCCCGCTTTTCCTGCAACAGCTTGGTTTGCACGTTCGGAATAATGCTCACCTGCGGCCGCGGCTCCACCGACAGCTGCGTTTCCGGGTTGAACGTGCGGATGCTTTCAATCTCGTCGCCGAACAGCTCCAGCCGAAACGGCAGGTCGTTGGCATAGCTGAACACGTCCACGATGCCGCCGCGCACGGCGTATTGCCCGGCCTCGTACACGAAATCCGTCTTCTCAAAATCGTACTCGCCCAGCAACTCGCCCAGGAAATTCACGTCCAGCTTGTCGCCCGTTTTGGCCGTGAACGTGTTCTTCACCAGGCTCTGGCGGTTAATAACCTTCTCCGTCAGCGCCTCCGGGTACGTCACGATGAACACGCCCTGCCCCGCTGCCCCGCCGCGCACGGTGTTGAGGCGGTTCAGGGCCTCGGCGCGCATCAGCACGTTGGCGTTCTCGGTTTCGTCGAACTGGTAGGGCCGCTTGTACGAGCTGGGGAACAGCAGCGCCTCGCTGCCCTCGGGCAGCAAGTGCTGCAAATCGGCCAGGAAATACGCCGCTTCTTCCTTGTCGTGCAGCACGAATACGTGGGCGTGCTGGGGGTTGGCGGCCGCGGTGGCCACCACCGCATCCTGGCTGCCCACCAGGCCGCGCAGGTGCAGGCGCACGCCGCCGGGGCCCGGCTTAGCGGCCTCGCGCAGGCGGGCGGCCAGGGTCTGGATTTCGGGCGAGAGGCGGTATAGGCGCAGAAAATCAACTACTTGCACAACGGTCGGGGCTAGGCGGAAACACGTAAAGCAGCCCGGCCAGAACGTATTCCGGCCGGGCTGGCCCCTGCAATACACCCGGGGCCCGGCGAAGGTTTCCGGCCGTACCTTGCAAATGAATCCCGCACTTTTTACCGTTGCCCGCGTTTTATGGATAACAAAGACTTGCCCCTGGTCGTCGCCGAAATTCTCATCGAAATGCACGAAGTCCGTACCGATATTAAAGAAATGCGCGGCGATATAAAAGACCTGAGGAAAGACGTTAACGAGATGCGCGGCGATATCGGCGAGATGCGCGACGAAATGAAGGGGTTGCGCACGCAGATGAACTACGTGGGCACCCAAATCGGCGGCTTGGTGAACCAGATGGAGCGCAACCGCGTCGATGCCAAGCAGGACACCGAGCGGCTCATCCACGCCATGTCCGTGAACATGGGCCAGCTGGTGAGCCACCAAGTTGACTCCCGTATCGCCATCAAAGACCACGAAACGCGCATCGGCCGCCTGGAGCAGGGCGAGTAGCTCTGCTTGGTTTGTGAAGGCCCGCCCTAGCTTTGTGGCGGGCTTTTTTGATTTAACTTTTTCCGTGCGCGGATCTTCCCACCTGGCCATCGGCCTCATCACGGGCGTGGCCGTTGCGGGCCTAGCCCCGGGCGTGCCGGCCTCGCTGGCCGGCGTGGCCCTGGCCGGCTTCTCGGCCCTGGCCCCCGACCTCGACCACCCCGAAAGCCGCCTGAGCCAGCGCTTGGGCTTCGCGCAGCACTACGTGCGCTGGGCCTTCGTGGTAGGGGCCCTGGTCATCGGGGCCTACAGCTACCTGTACCTGCACGTGGGCGGCGGGCAGCGGCTGTACTACCTCATCGCGCTGGGTTTTGGGCTGATTGGGGCCGGCCTGCAGGGCGGCTCGGCGCGGCGGCTGGCGCTGCTGTTCACGGGGCTGGCCACCGGCGTGGCGGGCCTCTACGCCGGGCAGCTGTGGCTGAGCCTGCTGGGGGCCTTCGTAGCCCTGGCCCCCTTCACCAGCCACCGCTCCTGGACGCACACCGCGTGGGCCACCGCCTTCTGGACCTACACCGGCTACCTGGCCGAGCACCACCTGGGTTGGCACGGCGTGGCGCTGTTTGCGGGCGCCGGCTACGCCTCGCACCTCGTGGCCGACAGCCTCACCAAAGCGGGGGTGAAGTGGTTGTTTCCGCTGTTCGGCTACGCCTTTAAAATCCCGTTAATCCGCACCGGCTCGGCCACCGGCAACCTGCTGGAAGTGGGCATCTGCGCGGGTTACGCGCTGCTAGTGCTGGGCTTAGTGATAGGAAGAATAGGACTATAATGATTATTTTCTGTGCTTGGACCGAAAAAGAAACCGGCAATCGGTTGCTTTAATCGGCACGGGATGTTAGCTTCGCAGCGGATATATGAAGAGTTGAGGCAGGCCGCTGCCCGGCACGCATTATTTGGTGCGGTCCCAAGCGGCTCTCGGTGAGGGTATTTGTTTAGTTATTCACTATAATTATAATTAACGGCCGAAAAGGCCCCGGTTGGCCCCGGCTTTTGCCTGCCACCGCTCCCTCCCCACTTCCGACCTGCCATACCCCTTGCCGCCATTGCCGCGCGGCTCGGTGCGTTACCGTCTACTCCTCCCACCTAAAATCGTCTCTCATTTACCAATACTTTACCCAACCATCCGCATGAACCAGATGAATAGCCCCCTGATTCGCGTCGGCGTGTTCTACGACGGCAATTATTTTTTGAAAATCAGCGACTATTATTATTTCCAGCACGAGCGCAAAGCCCGCATCAGCCTTGAAGGGCTGCACGAGTTTATTCGCCACCAGGTTGCTGAGGAAGAGGATGTGGACGTGCGCCTGGCGCAGATCACCGACGCGCACTTTTTCCGGGGCCGCCTCTCGGCCACCGAAGCCCGCGACAAAGACCGGCTGTTTCACGACCGCCTGCTCGACGATATCCTGATGAACCTGGGCGTGAGCACCCATTACATGCCCCTGAAAACCCGCGACGGCCGCCTGCAAGAGAAAGGCATCGACGTGTGGCTCTCGCTGGAGGCCCTGGAGCTGGCCCTGCACAAAACCCTCGACGTGGTGGTGCTCATCGCCGGCGACTCGGACTACGTGCCCCTCATCCGCAAGCTCAACACGGTGGGCACCCGCGTAATGCTGCTGAACTGGGACTTCAAGTACGAGGACTTCAAGGGCGAAACCCGCGTGACGCGCGCCTCGCAGCAGCTGCTGGAGCAGGTGACCTACCCCGTGGCCATGCACGCCGTGATTGACCGCGGCCTGACCGCCCAGGACGAAGTGGTGGAGGCCCTGTTCGTGAGCCAGTCGGAGCCGGCCGCGTTTGCGCCCAGCGCCGCCAGCGCTGCTTCGGCCGCCGCTGCCGCCAAAGTGGCCCGCCCCACCGGGCCCACCGCCGCCGGCCCCGTGGGCACCACCGGCATGAGCACCATCAAAAACCTGAAAAACGGCTTTGGCTTCGTGGTGATGCCCCCCAACAACCTGTTCTTCAGCTACGCCGACCTCACCGAGGGCGACTTCAACGACCTGCGCGAGGGCGACTGGGTGGAGTTCACGGTGGGCCGCAACCACCGCGACGAGGACTGCGCCCGCAACGTGCGCAAAGTGGCCGCCCCGCACCTGGGCGACACCGACGACTACGAGCCCGAGCCCGCCCTGCGCACGGAAACCGCCGAGCTGTAGCTTTTTTGAGCCGTTAGCTTTCAGCCATTAGCTGTTAGCTTTTCGATGGTATGAATAAAAAAAAGCGCCGCGGGGCCCCCGCGGCGCTTTTTTTGGGCCTTGGCGCGGGCGCAGGCTAGCGAATGTGGTCCGACTCGGGGCCCCGCAGCAGCTGCGCGAAGTCGCGCTTGTCGGCCGGGTAGCGGTTGAAGGTGCCCAGGCCGCGGGCCACGGCCACGTCGGGGGCCCCGGCCGCCACGCGGTACACCACGCAGCTGCTCACCAGCAGGCGCTGGCCGGTGTGTTCCACGCGGCCCTCGGCCCGCAGCTCGTCGTGCAGGTGCACGGGGTGCAGGTAGTTCATTTTGAACTCGACGGTGGACACCAGCTCCTGCGCGGCGAAGGCCAGCGTGAGGGCCGCCGCCCCCAGGGCCGCATCCATCAGGCCGGCCAGCACGCCGCCGTGGCAGGTATTGGGCGACGAAAGGTGGGCCGGTAGCACGCGCATCCGGTAGTCGGCCTGGCCGGGCCCCGGCACGGTGAGGACCATGCCGTTGGCGCGGCCGTAGTGGTTAATTTGGTTGTACACGGCCACCATCGCGGCCAGGTTGGAAGGGGCGGCGGGCGGAAAAGCGTCGGGCATGGCGGGTGAGAAGAGGCGAGCTTAGGTTTGGGCCGGCAAGTTTGGTTAAAACCCGCGTTATCAACCAACCCCGGTTGATGGACCCTGGCCGGTTTGCCCCGCCGGGGCCCGCCGGGGCCCGCCGGGGCCATTTTTTTATGGGGCGCAACCGCCCCGCTACCCTCCAGCACCCCTGGCTTTCGCTGCTGGGCGATTTTCAGCTGTACGCCGACCTGTGACGCGGCCGCGAGAAGCTCCAGCAAATGCCGCCGGGCCGGGCCCAACCCAAGCGGCCAGTGGCGTGGGCCCGCTCGGGCCCCGGCGCAACGCCCCGGGGCGCGGCGCGTACTACAAGCCCCCTGCGACGGCGGCGGGCCAGCCGGCCCGCCCGGCGGCAAGTTGGCCCGCGGCTATCTTCGTGCCGGGCAGGCCGGGGCTTCATCTGTACTTTAACTTGATAATCAGCATGGCTTCTTTCGACATCGTGAGCAAAGTGGACCCGCAAACCCTCGAAAACGCGGTGAACACGGCCCAAAAAGAACTTCTGACCCGCTACGATTTGCGCGACACCAAGGGCGGCATCGAGCTGAATAAGAAGGAAAACACCATCCTGCTGTCGTCAGAAAACTCAATGCGCGTGAAGGCCCTCGAAGACATTCTGCTGGGCCGCGTGGTGAAGCAGGGCATTGACGGCACGAGCCTCGACTTCACGGCCGACGAGCAGCCCAGCGGCCAGCTCATCAAGAAAACCATCAAGGTGCGGGCCGGCGTAGACAAAGAGTTCGGCCGCAAAATCATCAAGGCCATCAAGGACGCCAAGGTGAAGGTGGAGGCCCAAATGCAGGACGACCAGGTGCGCGTCACGGCTAAAAAAATCGACGACCTGCAGGCCGCCATTGCCGTGCTGCGCCGCTCCGACATCGGCTTACCGTTGCAGTTCGTGAACATGAAATCCTGAAAAATGTGGAAATGAGATGCTGTGGAAATGTGAGAAATAATCAATCTGCCCAATTTTTTCATTTCTCGCATTCTCGCATTCTTACGTTTTCACTATTGATTTATGTACGATTTCTCGGCCTTTGGGCAACTGCAAACCTGGATTAGCCTGCTGACCCTCACGTTCATGGAGATCGTGCTGGGGATTGATAATATCATCTTCATTTCCATCGTCGTCAACCTGCTGCCCCGGGCCCAGCAGCCGCGCGGGCGCACCATCGGCCTGCTGCTGGCCCTGGTGTTCCGCATCGGACTGCTCACGAGCATCTCGTGGCTGGTAAGCCTGCGGGCCCCGCTTTTTACGCTGCCCATCCAAACGGCCGAAGGGCCCTTCGGCGTGACGGGCCGCGACCTGATTTTGATGGCCGGGGGCTTGTTTTTGCTGTATAAAAGCACCGTCGAGATTTACGAAAAGCTGCAAGGCCACGACGACGACGCCACCGGCACGGGCAAGGCCGGCAGCACCATGCTGGGCGTAGTCATCCAAATCGTCATCATCGACATCGTGTTCAGCTTCGACTCCATCCTCACGGCTGTGGGCCTGGTGAGCAACGTGCTGGTGATGATTGCGGCCGTGGTGCTGGCCATGTGCATCATGTTGGCATTCTCAGGCGTAGTGGCCGATTTTGTGAACCGCAACCCTACCATCAAGGTGCTAGCGCTGTCGTTTCTGGTCATGATCGGCGGCATGCTCATTCTCGAAGCTGCTCACCAGGAAGTGCCCAAAGGTTATGTTTATTTCGCCATGTTCTTCTCGCTGCTGGTGGAGCTGCTGAATATGCGGATGCGCAAAAATACCGATGCCGTGCAGCTCCAGGATTCGCAGTACGAATAAGCCTCCGAATACCCAGGCGCTAGCGGCCGGGCCCCGCGGGGCCCGGCCGTTCTTTACTCGGTGGCCAGGAGTACTACAGCGGCAACCTGGTCGAGCACGCGCTGCTGGGCCAGGGCCAGCAGGCGGCGGTTTAGCTCGGGCCGCTGGGTGCGGTAGTAGGCGTATTCTTCGGCCGTGAACAGGGCCGTGACGAGGCCGACGATGGTGTAGCGCAGCTTGGTGTTGCGGCCCAGCAGTTCGGTAAGCAGGCGCTGCCGGGTAGTGGCGTCGGCCGCGGCCAGGGCAATGTGGTGGTCGTGCACGAAGTCGGCTACGGCGGCCAGCAGGAGTGCGTTTTGCAGCTTCAGCACGGGGCGCAGCGTGGCGTGCAGGAAGTCGCCCACGGTGTCGGTGGCCGCGTCGGCGGGCGTTTGGGTGGGTACCAGCGGGCGCAGGGCGCGGAGCTGGTCGTCGGGACGGAAGAAATCGGGCATGGCTTTTTGGAGCTGTTAGCCATTAGCTGTCAGCTTTTAGCCTCGTTGTAATTTAATTTAGAAAAGATACGTTGCCAAACAACCTATTGATAAGCAATGTGTTATACAGCTAACAGCTAACAGCTAACAGCTAACAGCTAACAGCTAACAGCTAACAGCTAACAGCTAACAGCTAACAGCTAACAGCTAACAGCTAACTACACTACGCCCAGCTTCACCAGCACGTCCCAGAGGACTACGCCGGCCGCCACGCCCACGTTCAGCGAGTGCTTGGTGCCGAACTGCGGGATTTCCACGGCCACGTCGCACAGGGCCAGCACCGCGTCGTCCACCCCGAACACCTCGTTGCCCAGCACCAGCGCCAGCGGCCGGCCCGGCGCGGGCTGGAACTGCGGCAGCGGCACGCTGCCCGTGGTTTGCTCCACGGCCACCACCTGGTAGCCGGCCGCTTTTAGGGCCCCCACGGCGTCGGCCGTTTCGGGGGCGTATTCCCAGGCCACGGCGGCCTCGCTGCCCAGGGCGGTTTTGGTGATTTCGCGGTGCGGCGGCCGGCCGGTAATGCCGCAAAGCCAGATTTTTTCGAGCGCAAACGCGTCGGCGGTGCGGAACACGGCGCCCACGTTGTGCAGGCTGCGCACGTTGTCCATCACCAAAACCACGGGGCTTTTGGGCGTACTTTTGAAGTCGGCCACCGCCACGCGGTTCAGCTCGGCCATGGTAAGTTTTCGCATGGGCAGTAGCGCGAACTTTGTGGTTCGCGTCGTCGGTTTACGTTAATTGAATGGCGCGGCGGCGGCCATGATTTGCGCTAAAAAATAGCCTTCACCCCCACAAACGCGAACTACAAAGTTCGCGCTACTTCTGCTTTGTCCGCTCCCAAAAAAGAATTCGTCATCAAGTCGGTGGGCCCCGACCACTTCACCGCCGCGCCGGTGATTGACACGCCTTTGATGAAGCAATACTACCAGCTCAAAACCCAGTACCCGGGCGCGGTGCTGCTGTTTCGGGTGGGCGACTTCTACGAAACCTTTGGCGAAGACGCGGTTACGGCCAGCCGCATCCTCGACATCACGCTCACCAAGCGCGGGGGCGGCACGCCCAGCGAGGTGCCGCTGGCGGGCTTCCCGCACCATTCGCTCGATACGTACCTGCCCAAGCTGGTGCGCGCCGGCCAGCGCGTGGCCATCTGCGACCAACTCGAAGACCCCAAGCTGGCCAAGGGCCTGGTGAAGCGCGGCATCACCGAACTGGTGACGCCTGGCGTGAGCCTGCACGACAACGTGCTGGAGCGCCGCGCCAACAACTACCTGGCCGCCATCCACTTCGGCAAGGCCGAGGCCGGTATTTCCTTCCTCGACATCAGCACCGGCGAGTTCCTGGTGGCGCAGGGCGACATTGGCTACCTGGGCAAGCTGCTGCAAAACTTCGGGCCCGCCGAGGTGCTGTTTTGCAAGCAGAGCCGCGGCGATTTTGAGCGGCACTTTGGGCCGGATTTCTGCACTTACGGGCTGGACGAGTGGGTGTTCGGGCCCGACTACGCCCACGACACGCTCACGCGCCACTTCCGCACCACTTCGCTTAAGGGTTTTGGCGTGGACAACCTCAAGGAGGGCGTCATCGCCGCCGGCTGCATCCTGCACTACCTGGCCGAAACCAAGCACGCCAACCTCAGCCACATCGCCAGCCTGGGCCGCCTGGAGGAGGACAAGTACGTGTGGCTCGACCGCTTCACGGTGCGCAACCTGGAGCTGATCCAGGCCCAGCACCCCGGCGGCGTGCCGCTCATTGACATCCTGGACCAGACGCTGACGCCCATGGGGGCCCGGCTCTTGCGGAAGTGGGTGGTGCTGCCGCTGAAGGAAGCGGGCCAGATTCAGCGCCGCCTCGACACCGTGGGGGCCCTGGTGGCCGACGAGGACCTGCTGGCCGACCTCACCCAGCACCTGCGCCAAATCAACGACCTGGAGCGCCTGATCAGCAAGGTGGCCGTGCGCCGCGTGAACCCCCGCGAGCTGCTGCAGCTGGCCCGGGCCCTGGAAGCCGTGGAGCCCATGCGCGCCCGCCTGGCCGGCTCCGGCGTGCGGGCCCTGGAGAAGCTGGCCGACCAGCTCAACCCCTGCCTGGCCCTGCGCCGCGAAATCCAGGCTAAAATCAAGTCTGACGCGCCGTTGCTCACCAACCAAGGCGGCGTGCTGAACGACGGCGTGGACGCGGAGCTGGACGAGCTGCGCGGCCTGGCCTTTTCGGGCAAAGATTACCTCTTGCAGCTGCAAGTGCGCGAGCAGCGCAACACGGGCATCTCGTCGCTGAAAGTAGCTTACAACAAGGTGTTTGGCTATTACCTGGAGGTGACGAACGCCCATAAAGACAAGGTGCCGGCCGAATGGATTCGCAAGCAGACGCTGGTGAACGCCGAGCGCTACGTGACCGAGGAGTTGAAAACCTACGAGGAAAAAATCCTCCACGCCGAGGAGCAATTGTTCGTGATTGAGCAGCGCATCTACACCGATCTGGTGCTGAGCGCGCTCGATTTCGTGCCCCAGATTCAGCAAAACGCCCGCGCCATTGGGGTGATGGACTGCCTGGCCAGCTTCGCCCTCACGGCGCGCCAGCACCGCTACGTGCGGCCCACCGTGAACGACGGCACGGTGCTCGACATCAAGCAGGGCCGCCACCCCGTCATTGAGCGCCAGCTGCCGCCCGGCGAGAGCTACATCCCCAACGACATCTGCCTCGACCAGACCGACCAGCAAATCGTGGTGATTACGGGGCCCAATATGGCCGGCAAATCGGCCTTGCTGCGCCAAACGGCCCTCATCGTGCTGCTGGCCCAAATCGGCTCGTTTGTGCCCGCCGAAAGTGCCACGGTGGGCATCATCGACAAGATTTTCACCCGCGTGGGGGCCTCCGACAACCTGAGCAAGGGCGAGAGCACCTTCATGGTGGAGATGACCGAAACCGCCTCCATCCTCAACAACCTCTCCGACCGCAGCCTCGTGCTGATGGACGAAATCGGGCGCGGCACCAGCACCTACGACGGCATCAGCATCGCCTGGGCCATTGTGGAGCACCTGCACAACAACCCCAAAGCCAAGGCTAAAACGCTATTTGCCACCCACTACCACGAGCTGAACCAGCTGGCCGACGATTGCCCCCGCGTGCGCAACTACAACGTGGCCGTGAAGGAGGCCGACGGCCGCATCCTGTTCCTGCGCAAGCTTCAGCCGGGGGGCTCCGAGCACAGCTTCGGCATCCACGTGGCGCGGCTGGCCGGCATGCCCACCGCCGTGGTGCTGCGGGCCAACGAAATCATGCACCACCTCGAAGTGGAGCGCACCAGCGCCGGCGCGGATGATACCGGGGCCCCCACGGAGTTCGACGCCGCGCTGGTGGGGCTCGACGAGGGGCCCCAGCCGGCCCAGCCCCGGCCCCGCGCCACCTCGGCCGTGGCCACGGCGCCCCGCGCCCAGCTCCAGCTGAGCATGTTCGAGCCCGGCGACCCGGCCCTCGAACGCCTGCGCGAGCTGCTCCAAAACCTCGACGTGAACACCCTCACGCCCATCGAAGCGCTGCTAAAACTGAACGAATTAAAGCTCGCGCTGGGCACGGCATAAAAATTTTGAGCCTGAAAATGAGCCCCAAAGGTGCGCCAGGGGCCGGTTTTATCCCGCACGCCTTGCCCCGCGTTCAAATAACGTTACCTTTGTACCACCATTCGCCGCTACGCTAGTCGTCGCGGCCCTCCTGCGAGAGTAGCTCAGTTGGTAGAGCGCGACCTTGCCAAGGTCGAGGTCGCGAGTTCGAACCTCGTCTCCCGCTCCAAAAATTTAAACGCCGCCTTTGGGTGGCGTTTTTTGTTTCTATGGCCGCTGCCCGCAAATGCCTCAGTACGGACGACGACTTTCGGCAAGCCGTGGCCGTGAGCCTGTCGGTGCGGCAGGTGCTGGGCCATATTGGGCTGGTACCGGCCGGTGGCAACTACAAAACGGTGTACGCCCGCATCAAATTGCTGGCGCTGGACACAAGCCACTTTACCGGGGCCGGCTGGAATCAGGGTCCCCGCTACCAAATGCTCGGCAAGCCTTTTTCTTGGGACGGCGTCTTGGTTGAAAATTCAACCTACACCTCCACTTTTCGCCTTCGGAACCGGCTGATTGCGGCAAGATTAAAAGCGGCACAGTGCGAAACGTGTGGGTTGACGGAGTGGTTGGGACAGGCCATCCCGTTGGAGCTACACCACGCCAACGGCGTGAACAATGACCACCGACTCGCTAACTTGCAGTTGCTTTGCCCCAATTGCCACGCGCTGACTGAAAATTATCGGGGCAAAAATCAACAGCGTAAAAAGGTAACTGCTTAAGCCAGAGTGGTGAAACTGGTATACACGCGACACTTAAACTGTCGTTTCCGTGAGGAAGTACGGGTTCGATTCCCGTCTCTGGTACAATGCAACAGCCCCGTTTCTGGCCCAGAAACGGGGTTGTTGCGTTAGAAGATGAATGGCAGTTGGCCGAGGGACTCTGCATTTGCCAGGACTTGGACGCGGTAGCTGGGGGCTAGGATGTGCTAGAATAGTATCGTATCTTTGAATACTAATATGGTGTTTTAACGGGAGATAATTGCATGGCCATTGCCCATCTTGCCTCGTTGCCCCTCGCGGAAGAGTTGCGCCTGCAGGCGCTGCGGCCGTACCAGCTCCTCAATACGATGCAGGACGAGACGTTCACGGAGCTGGTGCGCCTGTCGGCCAAGCTCTTCAACGTCCCCATCGGCATCGTGGCTTTTGTGGAGGAAGAGGAAGTGAGCCTGGGCCTCAACCACGGGCTGGAGCCGGGCCTGGACCGGGTGAGCCGCGGGGAAACCCTGTGCTCGGTGGCCCTGCTGAACGAAGGAACCACGGTTTTTGAAAACCTGCACGACCACCCCTGCGACTTGGTGAGCCCCATGCTGGTGCAGCGGCTGCGCCTGGGTTTCTACGCGGGCCGTACCCTGCGCACCGCGGCGGGCTACCCCATCGGCGTGCTCTGCGTGATTGGCCACAAGCCCCGCTCGTTCAGCGAGGCCGAGGCCGGGCTGCTCGAGCGGCTCGCCGCGGTGGTAATGAGCCTGCTCGACTTGCGCCTGCACCTGCAGCAACAACCCACCTGGAACCAACGGCTGTGGGAAGCCATCTACGCCCGCATCGATAGTTCCGTGACGCGGCTGGAAACGCTGGCCGCCCTGGCCAGCTGGGAGGAGGAAGACGGCCCCACCGCCCAATCCTATCAGGATTCGGCCCGCGAAGAAAGCCTGCGAATAATCGCGGTGCTGACGGAGCAAATCCGGGCGCTGCGGGCCTGAGGCGGCCGGGCCCCGGGCCGGCGGCGTAATTTGCGGCCCGACCCACGCCCCCGCCGATGCTGCCCGCTCCCGATTCTGCTGCTACTACGCCGCCGCCCGACTACCCCGCCCTCATCCAACGGGTATTTGCCGAGATGGGCAAAGTTGTGATTGGCCAGCAAGTGCTGGTAGGGCGGCTGCTGATTGGCTTGTTCACGGGTGGCCACATCCTGCTCGAAGGCGTGCCGGGCCTGGCCAAAACCCTGGCCGTGTCCACGCTGGCCAAGGTGCTCAACCTGCACTTCCAGCGGGTGCAGTTTACGCCCGACCTGCTGCCCTCCGACCTCGTGGGCACCATGATTTACAACCAGGGGCAGTCGGTGTTCGAGGTGAAGAAGGGCCCCATCTTCGCCAACCTCGTGCTGGCCGACGAAATCAACCGCTCGCCGGCCAAGGTGCAGAGCGCCCTGCTCGAAGCCATGCAGGAAGGCCAGGTCACCATCGGCGAAACCACCTACCGCCTCGACCGGCCCTTTCTGGTGCTGGCCACCCAAAACCCGGTGGAGCAGGAAGGCACCTACCCGCTGCCCGAGGCCCAGGTGGACCGCTTCATGCTGAAGGTGCACGTCGATTACCTCAAGAAGGCCGACGAGCTGGAGGTGATGCGCCGCATGGCCAACCTCAGCTTCCAGGAGGACGTGCAGCCGGTGCTGACGGCCGCCGACATCCAAGGCATCCGCCAGCAAATCAACCAGGTGCAGATTTCCGAAACGCTGGAGAAGTACATCATCGAGCTGGTGTTTGCCACCCGCCGCCCGGCCGACTACGACCTGCCCGACTTCGCGCAGGCCGTGCAGTTCGGGGCCAGCCCGCGGGCCAGCATCGCGCTGCACCGCGCCGCCAAGGCCGTGGCCTACTTGGCCGGCCGCGATTACGTGCTGCCCGAAGACATCAAGGACGTGGCCGCCGACGTGTTCAACCACCGCATTCTGCTCACCTACGAGGCCGAAGCCGACGGCATCCGCACCCAGGACTTGATCGAAGCCATTCTGGGCAAAGTGCCCATCAGCAGCTAGGCTTTCCGTTAAAAGTTGAGGGTTAAAAGTTAAAAAGGAGGCGACTCTTTTTTAACTTTTAACCCTCAACTTTTAACGGAAAGCCAAAAGGCCTATTGCAGGGTGACGGATAAGCTGGCGGCTTGGCTGCCGGCCTGTACCCGCACCACGTAGAGGCCCGGGGCGAGGCTGCTCACGTCGAACCGGGCTTGGGTGCCCGCGGGGGCCAGGTCGAGCGTGCGGGCCTGCACGCGCTGGCCCAGGCTGTTGAACAGGGCCACGGCGGCGGTGCGGGCCCCGGCCACGGCGGGCAGGCTCAGGGTGAAGTCGCGGCTGGCCGGGTTCGGGAAGGCCACCAGCCCGCCGTTGCCCAGCGCGGCGCGGGTGGCCGTGGGGGTGCCAGGCCCCAGGGTCACGTCCACGGCCAGGCGCGAACTGACGCTGTTCAGGCTGCTGATATCGGTCCAGGCGGTGCCGTCCAGGGTCAGGTAAAACGTGGCCGGGCGCAGCAGCGGCGACTCGTCCTGGTAGCCCAGCCCGATGTTATCGGTGCCGATGGTGCGCACGCCGACAAAGAATTTCCCACTGACCGGGATGCTGGGAATGGCCACCGCGTCGGGGCTCGTGGCCGCGGGCCGGGCCCGGACGGGCGACGTGTACAGCGCGGCCCCGGGCTGGCCCGTAGACGTGGCCCCGTACACCACCACCTGGTAGGTCGAGCCAGCCGCTCCGGCCCCCACGAAGGTGGGCGTAACGGTGGTGAGCACCGCGGAATTGATCCGATACCCCACGGCCAGCACGCTGTTGGCGGCATTGTTCACGCCCACGCCCAGGGTCGGGTCGGCGGTCAGGTAGCTCAGGTCGGAGGCCGACAGGGTTTGGGTAATCGTCTGCGACAAGGCCGGCGTACCGGTCGTGGCGGGCACCGCCACGGCGATGGTGTTGGTGCCGCTGGTGGCCGTGATGGGGTAGGTGGCAAACGTCACCAGGGCGGCAGCACCGGGCGCCAGCGACGCCACGGTTTGCGTATTGGTAAAAGTGGTGGCCCCGCTCACGGTCAGCGTCACCGGCAGGTTGGTCAGGGTCGTGTTCGAGTAATTGACAACGCCCGCCTGCACCGCCAGGGGCGAAGTGTAACCAGCCGCTTTGCCCAAGGTGTAGACCGCCAGCGCCAGCGGCGTGGCCACGAAACGGTAGGTGCGGCCCAGGTCGGGCGGCACGTTGCTCCGGAAGTTGTGGGTGTTGAGAATGGTCGTGCCCGTTGCGTCGATGGGGTAGTACCCCGTGCGGAACGTAGCGGCCGACCACGGCAGGCCCGACTGCGTTTTCTCGGCCAGCACCGTCTGCCCGTCGCTCAGCCCCGAGCCCTTGATGCCCACCACCGGAAAGCGCGGACCGGCCGCGCCCGTGCCCGCCACCACCGGCCCGTACACGAATTCGATGGCGTTGGTGCCCTCGTACACCTTTAGCTGAAAGCTAAAGCTGGCGTACTGCGTGGCGGCGGTGGCGGCTTTGTCCTGCACGTTTTTCCACTGCACCGTGCACACCCGGTTGGGTTGGGTGCCCGTGGTGGCTACCCGGTACTCGGTGCCCCCGGCGGCCGTGCCCGCGGCCAGGTCGAAGTTGAACGGGGCCAAGATGTTGACATCGGCCGCGTTGTTGCTCAGGATGGGGTCAACGTTGTTAGATGCCTCGCCCAAGTACAAGTCCACCGCCGAGGGGGCCGTGGCCCCCAGCCGCACGAAACCGTTGGTGTTCAGCACAAACTGCGTGAAGGCGGTGCCGTTAAAGGTAAAAGTGAACCCGATGTCCTGGGCTGCCGAGTTGGCGTCGTCGGTGTTGGCCGTGGCAATGGCCGCGCCCGCAGCGCCCAAATCGGTGTAGGTGCCGGCCACGTTGGCCGAGCCAGCCGGCGTGTAGGGGATGGATTGCGCCGCGGCCATTGCCACGGGCAACATGGCGACTGCTAGCAGCCCCCGGCGCACCCAGGCACGCACGTTGGCAAAAAGTAAGGTTTGCGGCATAAAAAAGAAAAAAATGTGTAAAAATGATACTAAGCAAACCCGCCGCCACTGCTTTGCCGGGCCGGCGTTCGGCCGCAAGCCGTGACGGTGGCATGAACGAGGCCCCCGGCTAGCGCAGCTGGCGTTTGTAAAGCTGAACGGTATTCTCCAGGCCAAGATACAGGGCATCAGCCACCAACGCGTGGCCGATACTTACTTCGGCCAGTTCGGGCAGCTGCTGGTGCAAAAACGCTAGGTTGTCGAGGTCGAGGTCGTGGCCGGCGTTCACGCCCAGGCCCAACTGGCCGGCGCGGGCCGCCGCCGCACGGTAGGGGGCCACGGCGGCCGCGCGGTCGGCGGCGTACTGCCGGGCGTAGGCTTCGGTGTACAACTCGATGCGGTCGGTGCCGGTGGCGGCGGCGGCGTCCACCAGGGCCAGGTCGGGGTCGAGGAAAATGCTGACGCGGCTGCCCAGCCCGTGCAGCTCGGCCACGATGTCCTTCAGGTAGGCCTGCTGCCCCACCGTGTCCCAGCCGGCGTTGGAGGTGAGGGCGTCGGGCGCGTCGGGCACCAGCGTTACCTGCGCGGGGCGCACCTCGCGCACCAGGGCCATAAAATCGGGCGTGGGGTTGCCCTCCACGTTCAGCTCGGTGGTCACCAGGTGCTGAAGGTCGCGCACGTCCTGGTAGCGGATGTGGCGCTCGTCGGGCCGCGGGTGCACCGTAATGCCTTCGGCCCCGAAACGCTCGATGTCGCGGGCGGCTTGCAGCAGGTCGGGCCGGGCGTGCGGGCCGCGGGCGTTGCGCAGGGTGGCAATCTTGTTGATGTTAACGCTTAGCTTCGTCATGGAATAGCGGGGTATATTGCTGGCAAAAGGACCGGGCCGCGAAGGTCGGGCCCTTCCTGCGTACCACAACCGGCGGCCGGCCCCGGCGTTTGCCGCTTTCCCCAACTTTTCTGATGGCGCTGGTCCTTCCCGCTGTTTCCCGCCTGCGCCCGCTGCTGCTGTTTGCCGGGCTGGCGCTGGCCGTTGTGGCCACCGAGCACCTCGTCACCACGCGGCCCATCTTTTTCCAGCGCCCCGCGTTGCCGATGGCCGTCGCGTTCGACGTGCTGGTGGGGCTGCCGGCCTTGTTTTATTGGCTGGTGGTGCGCCGCTACGGGTTGCCCCTGAGTACGTTGGTGGCCGCGCTGGGGGCCTGCCTGGCGCTGGCCACGTGGCTGCTGCCCGCAGGCCAGCAACAGCCCTTGCGGGCCCTGGCCTTCCTGCCCGCCCTGCTCGAAGGCGCCACGCTGGCGTTGGCCGTGGCCCGCGCCGGCCGCCTGTGGCGGGCCTACCGCGCCGCCCGGCAGCACCGGGGCCGGGGGCCCAGCCTGGGCCAAGCCCTGGAGCAGGTGCTGGGTTGGCCGGGCGTTTTGCTGGTGGCTGAAAGCAATATGTTGCGCTACGCCGTGCTGGGCTGGTGGGCCCCGCTAGAAGTGCGACCGGCCCACGCCGCCTTCAGTGGCCACCGCGAGTCGGGGTTTGTGGCGCTAATGGCAACGGCTGGCTTCCTCACGCTTATCGAAACCGCGGCCGTCCACCTCGTGGTAGGGCATTGGCACCCGGTGGCGGCCAACTGGCTCACGTTTTTGAGCCTGTACACCGTGCTGCTGCTGGTGGCCCACGCCCACGCCGTGCGGCTGTGCCCGGTGCTGCTAAGCGACGCGCTGCTGGAGGTGCGCGTGGGCTTTGCGTGGCGGGTGGTGGTGCCCCGCGCTGCCGTGGCGGCCGCGGCCATCCGCGAAGCTCCGGCCCCCGCGGCCGATATGCTGAACGCGGCCAAGGTGCTGCTGGCCAGCTCTAACGTGCTGCTTACGTTTGCCGCGCCCGTGGTGGTGGCGGGCCCCTACGGCACCCGGCGCACCGTGCGCCGGCTGGCGCTGTACCTCGACCAACCCCGGGCGTTTTTGGGGGCCCTGGCCGGCGGGCCGGCCGCCTGAGGTAGCCGCCCGGCGCGTTGCGCCGTAATCTTGCACTGGCAACCGGGCCCCGCCCCGCTGCCCGTTCCCCACCCAAAATCCCTGGCCCATGCCCCTGAAAGAAACTCTCGACGCCGTCATCAAGCAAGCCATGCTGGCCAAAGACAAGGTGCGCCTCACCACGCTGCGCTCCCTGAAGTCGCAAATCATGCTGGCCGAAACGGCCGAAGGGGCCCACGGCGCGGCCCTCACCCCCGACGCCGAGCTGAAACTGCTTAACAAAGCCGCCAAGCAGCGCCGCGACGCTGCCACCATTTACAAAGAACAGTTCCGCTCCGAGCTGGAAGCCAACGAGCTGGCCGAGTTGGCCATCATCGAAGAATACCTGCCCCAGCAGCTCACGGAGGCCGATTTGGTCGAGCGCCTCGTTCACATCATCCAGCGCGTGGGGGCCCAGGGCCCGTCCGACCTGGGCAAGGTGATGGGCGTGGCCGCCCGCGAGCTGTCCGGCCAGGCCGACGGCAAAATGATTTCCCAAGTGGTCAGCAACCTGCTGAACAACACGAATCAGTGAGTGAATGGGCGAATGACTGAATCATTGCTTTGAATAATAATTCACCCATTCACTCATTCACCAACTCACCCAGTAAAAAATGACGGCCCTCGACCTGCTCTTGCTGCTCGTGCTCGGCGTGGGGGCCGTTAAGGGCTTCCGGCGCGGGCTGGTGCTGGAGGTGGCCTCGCTGCTGGCCTTCGTGCTGGCCGTGGTGGGCGGGCTAAGCCTGCTCACGGCCACCGTGCCGGTGGTGCGGCACTACGTGGGCGAGGCCTACGGGCTGCTGCCGCTGGTCTCGTTCGCGCTGGTGTTCGGGCTGATTTTGTGGGGGGTGCACTGGCTGGGTAGCCTGCTGAAAACGGCCCTGCACCTCACGCCGTTCGGCTTTCTGGACAGCCTGCTGGGCGGGGCGGCCGGCCTGCTCAAGTGGCTGCTGGGCTTAAGCCTGCTGCTGCACGGCACCGACTCGGCGGGCCTGCACCTGCTGTCGCCCAAGCTGGTGGCCGGTTCGCAGGTGCTGCCGCTGGTGCGGCAGGCCACCCCGCTGGCCCTGCGCACCATGGCCTACGTGCTGCCCGTGGCCAAGGGCTTGCTTGTGCGCATGAAAGCCGCGTTCACGAAAGCGTGAAGATGCGAAGGCGGTGAATGAAATGCGTTAGGAACGCAACAGTAATCAATTGCCAGGCTTTGGGGTTCTTGGCAGCTTCGTTCCTCTTTCCCATCGCCTCTCTCATTTGTATTCGTAAAAAATTGCTGCTGCTGCTCGATAATTTCGATTCCTTCACCCACACCCTGGCCGACTACCTGCGCCAGTTGGGGGCCGGGGTAACGGTGCGGCGCAACGATGTGGCGCTGGCCGAGCTGCAACGCACCGCCTGGACCGGCATCGTGCTCTCGCCGGGGCCCGGAACCCCGGCGGCGGCCGGCGTAATGCCGGCCCTCATCGCCCACTACCACGCGCGGCTGCCCATGCTGGGCGTGTGCCTGGGCCACCAGGCGCTGGGCGAATTTTTTGGGGCCGCGCTGGGCCGGGCGGCGCGGCCCATGCACGGCAAGGTTTCGGAGGTGGCCTGGGTGGCGGGCGCGGCGCTGGCCGCTGGCCTGCCGCGCGTTACGCCCGCCACGCGCTACCATTCGCTGGTACTGCGCGAGCCCCTGCCCCCGGCGCTGCGGCCGCTGGCGCACACCACGGGCCCCGGCCCGCCCGAACTGATGGCCTTGCAGCACCGCACGCTGCCGCTGTTCGGGGTGCAGTTCCACCCCGAGGCCCTGCTGACGCCGGACGGCCGGGCGATGTTGGCCAATTGGCTGCGGTTTTGTAACATTGCGAAACCCGGTTCCCCCGCGGCCGGTTAGTACAGCTTCCATGGAATTGCGCACCCACCATCAGCAAGGCTACGAGTACGTCGACGAAGGCGAGGGCCCCGTGCTGCTGCTGCTGCACGGCCTGTTCGGGGCCCTCAGCAACTGGGCCGAAGTGGTGGCCGCGTTCCGGCCGCGTTACCGCGTGCTCATCCCGCTGCTGCCCATCTACGACATGCCGCTGGCGCAGGCCGGCGTGCCCGGGCTGGTGAGCTACGTCGAGGGCTTTGCGGCGGCGCTGGGCCTGCCGCCGGCCTTCACGGTGCTGGGCAACTCGCTGGGCGGCCACGTGGCCCTGGTGTACGCCCTCGATAATCCCACTCGCGTGAGCCGGCTGGTGCTCACGGGCAGCAGCGGGCTGTTCGAGGACGGCATGGGCGGCTCCTTCCCCAAGCGCGGCGACTACGGCTTCGTGCGCGAGCGGGTGGCCTACACCTTCTACGACCCCGCCGTGGCCACCAAGGAGCTGGTCGATGAGATTTTTCGCGTCACCAACTCCAACGCCAAGTGCTTGCGCATCATCGCCATTGCCCGCTCGGCGCAGCGCCACAACCTCACCAAGGAGCTGCACCGCATCGCGGTGCCCACGCTGTTGGTCTGGGGCCTGAACGACACCATCACGCCGCCGCCGGTGGCCCACGACTTTGCCCGCCTGCTGCCCCGGGCCGAGCTGGCCTTCCTCGACCACTGCGGCCACGCCCCCATGATGGAGCGCGCGGCCGGCTTCAACAACTACTTGCGCCGCTTTTTGCGTAAGACGGAACCCCGGCCCGCCGTTTTGGCCTGATGCCCCGGCCCGGCGTAATTTTTGCCGGGGCGAAAGCGGCGGTTTCTTCTGACGGCAGGGCAGCCTTATTCATTTTTTATCTGGTTAGCGCTACTGAATACAAGTCGCCTTATTGCTGTTTTTTTCATCCTACGTGCGGCCGCTTACGCGTCGTGTGTTTCTCGCCCCGCCCGCTCATGCAAGCCATGCTCGCCGAAGATTTACTCAACGAAATGATTCCGCCCCTCAAGGGCACCGACTCGCTGGGCAAAGCCGCCCGGTGGCTCGACGAGTTTCGGGTGGGCCAACTGCCGGTGCTGGCCGAACGGCAGTACCGGGGCCTGGTGACGGAAGCCGACCTGGCCGATGTTGAGAACCCCGACACCCTGCTGTCGGAGCTGCCGCTGAGCTTCGGCGAAACTTTCGTGCGGCCCGACCAGCACTTCTTCCGGGTGGTGGAGCTGGCCATCGAAAACAAGCTCCAGCTGGTGCCGGTGGTGGGCGACGACGCCGCTTACCTGGGCGTTGTCACGGTGGCCGACGCGCTGGCCGCCTTCGGGCCCCAGGTATCGGCCCCCGGCCAGGGCGGCATCATCGTGCTCAGCATGGCCGAGCGCGACTACTCCCTCTCGCAAATCAGCCGCTACGTGGAGGAGAACAACGCCAAGATTGTGAACGCCTACGTGATGCCCGACGAACTGGACCCTTACCGCATCCGTCTTACCCTCAAACTGAACACCGACAACATGGCCCGCATTGTGGCTACCCTCGAGCGGTTCGGCTACTTTGTGGCGGCGCAGTTCAGCGGGGCCGGCGAAGTGGGTGAGAACGAGCAGGAACGTTACGACGGCCTGCTGCGCTACCTGAGCGTGTAGGAGCGGAGTGCTGGGAATAATTCTGCTTTTTTTCACCGGGCTTATGGCCGGCCCGGGGCTGGCCCCCGCCGATACCTTGCCCCTACGGGCCACCCGCGCCCTGCCGCCCGTGGTGGCCCCCACCGACACGTTGGTGCGCATCCTGCCCTGCGTCGGTGCGGCCCCCCGGGCCCGCGTGGCCGCGGTGCTGCTGGTGGGCAACCGCGTCACGCGCGACCGTACGCTGCGGGCCGAGCTGAACATTCGTGAGGGCGATACCCTCGACCTGGCCGACCTGCCCGCCCGCCTCGAGGCCAACCGCCGCCGGCTCTTCAACCTCCAGCTGTTCCACACCGTGCTGGTGCAGGCCAGCTGCCAGGGCAACGGGCAACTGGTGTTGCTGTTTGTGGTGCAGGAGCGGTTCTACACGTTTCCGGTCCCCATCTTTTCCATCGCCGACCGCAACTTCCGCGCCTGGCTCGACCGGCCCGACCGCTGGCGGCGGCTCGACTACGGTATTCATCTCACGCGCAACAACTTCCGGGGCCGCAACGAGGAGCTGACCGCCAACTTGCAACTGGGCTTCAACCCCAAGTACGAGCTGTTTTACGAAGCCCCCGGCCTGGGCCGGGCCCGGCGCGTAGGAGTGGGGGGTAGCATTTCTTTTTCCCAAAGTCGCTCCGTTGACTTTCGCACCGTGGCCGACCGCCTGCTGTCCTACCGCGCCGACGATGCTTTTCCCGTCCAGCGCTTCTACGCTTCGGGGGGCCTGCGCCTGCGCCACACCGTGCAGCTGCTCACCGCGCTCGACGTATCGTACCACCGCGAACAAATCCTAGACTCGGTAAATTTTTACAACCCGGCCTACTTCCTGGGCCGCACCCAGCGCGAATACTTCGATTTCAGCGTCATCACCACCCTCAACCAGCGCAACACGTTCGCCTACCCGCTCACCGGGCAGTACGCCCAAGGCCTGTTGCTGCACCGCCGGTTTCTGAGCCCGGGCTTGCCCGCCCTTACCGCCCTGCGCCTCGTGTACGACCATTATTTCGCGCTGGGGCACGGGTTTTATTACGCTTTTGAAGTGAACGGACAAATTCGCCTCACCCGGGCCCTGGCCTATGCCGACGCCCGCGCCCTGGGCAACGACGCGCTGGTGCGCGGCTACGACGCCTACGTGGTGGACGGCCGCCACTACGGCCTGGTGCAGCAGGGCCTGAGCTACCGGCTTTTTAAGGCCAGCGAAATTCACCTGGCGGGCATCGAAAACCTTAAAATCAACACCATCCCGGTGGTGGCCTACCTCAACTTGTTCACCGACGCCGGCTACGTGGTGGCCCCCGCCGCCCTTTCCGAAAACCAGTTGCCCAACCACCTGCTGCGCTCGGTGGGCCTGGGCCTGCACCTGGTCACGTACTACGACCGGGTATTTACCCTCGAATACACCCGCAACGGCTTGGGCCAGGCGGGGTTCTTTTTTCGCAGTTCTTTCCCTATCTGACGGCCGCCCCCGGGCCCTGTAAAGCAGGCCCGGGCCCCGCGAAGCCGCCGCCGGTGCGTTATTCGCACCGCCTACCCTTTCCAACCGCATGAAAATTGCCATCCTCGGCAAGCCCTTCGCAGAGGACGCTGCCCCGGCCATCCAGGCCCTGCTCGACGACTTGGCCGCCCGCCGGGCCGAAGTGCGCATCGTGGAGTCCTTCCGCACCTACCTCGACAACACCCTGCGGCTGCCCGACAATACCACCAGCTTCCGGCGCGGCGACTCGCTGCGGGGCACCAACTTCGTGCTCAGCATCGGCGGCGATGGCACCTTGCTCGACACCGTAACTTACGTCGGAGCCCTGCAAATTCCTATTTTAGGCATTCACACCGGCCGCCTGGGGTTCCTGGCCACCGTCACCCCCGATGGCATTAGCCAGGCCATCGATGCCCTGTACAAAGGGCACTTCGTGCTCGACGACCGCAGCTTAATCCGCGTCGATACCGACCCGGACGTGTTTGGTGGATTGAATTTTGGACTGAATGAATTTAGTATTTTAAAGGGAGACTCGGCTTCCATGATTGCCGTGCATACCTATATAGACGGCGAATACCTGAATTCGTACTGGGCCGACGGCCTGGTGGTGGCCACGCCCACTGGCTCCACGGGGTACTCGCTGAGCTGCGGCGGCCCGGTGATGGTGCCGCAAACCAACAATTTTATCATCGCGCCCGTATGCCCCCACAACCTGAACGTGCGGCCCCTCGTAGTGTCGAACCAAAGTGTGATTTCCTTTGAAATTGAAGGCCGTAGCTCCAATTATATGCTTTCGCTCGACTCCCGCTCCATCTCCGTTGATGCGAGTGTGCAGATGGCCGTGCGCCGCGAAAGCTTTTGCGCCCGCTTGGTAAAACTTAACCACGTAAATTTTTTGAGCACTTTGCGCAGCAAGCTCAACTGGGGGCTCGACCGTCGAAATCCCGGAACCGTGGTAGGTTAATAAATTGCGATTCACTTAAAAGTTCAAAACAAATTTTTTTTAGTTCTTTCCACGCTATACTTTTGTAATCGCCTGAGCGTGTTCGATTGGCACTTTCCCGGGTTTTACGTTCGACGCTATTCACCTTCCCTGCCTTATGAAACATATCTTCACTTATCCCACTGCTCTGTTGGTTGGACTGGCGTTGCTTGGTTCTTCCAAAGCCGATGCGCAGCAGTTCAATAAACGCAAGCAGTACAATTCGATTGGCTTTAACCTAAGTGCCATGAATTACTTCGGCGACCTGGCTCCCCAGACGGGGTTCCCGAGTTTCCGTTTTAATAATACTCGCCCCAACGTGGGCGTGACCATTACCCGGCGCTTTTTTCCCCGCGTATCGGGCCGCTTGGGGCTTTCGTATGGCCGCATCACCGGCGACGACGCTACGGCTGCCAACGCCAGCGACCAGAACGCCCGTTATCGTTACAATCGCAACGCTAACTTCCAGAACGACATTCAGGAGCTATCGGCCGTGGTCATCGTGGACCTTATCCAGAACCGTAATAATTACTTGAAGCGCCCCGACTTCGTGCCCTACGTGTTTGCGGGCGTGGCCGGTTTCCACCACAACCCGCAGGGCCGCCGGGCCGATGGTACCTACGTTGACCTCCAGCCGTTGGCCACGGAAGGAGTTAATTACAGCCGGTTCCAAGTCGCCATTCCCTTTGGCGGCGGCGTGCGCTACCGCATCAACCGGAATTTTGACGCCAGCTTCGAACTGGGTATTCGCAAGACGTTTACCGGTTACCTGGACGATGTGAACAAGAATTTTGTTGGAGCAGCGGCGCTGGCCGGCGGCGATGCCCAATATTTTGGCAATGGCATCACCAAGAGTCAAACGGGCGACTACACGCAGTTTGCTGCCGCTGGCAGCAAGCGTGGCCAGAACAAAACCGATTGGTACACCAACACGGGCTTTTCGCTGAATTACATCCTGACGCCCCGCATCAAAAACCCAAAATTCCGCTAGGCCCCGCTCGCCGGCCGTTGCCTGCTTTTGCTTAGCGTCTTACACTGCTTGATGATAGTTAATGCATTTCGTTGCGCACTCCTTGTTTGCTTTGTGCAAGCAGGGAGTGCATTTTTTTGTGCCCCCGCCCAGGCACAAATAGAAACCCAGCGCACAAGCGAGTTGGGCGTAGGCTTGGGTGTGACCAACTACCGGGGCGAGATTTCGCCGCAGTATCAGTTTGGCAACAACCGGCCGGCCATTACCGCGTTCTACCGGCGCGACGTATCGGTACCCGTCACGTTGCGCGGCAGCGTGCTGGCCGGCCTGCTGCGGGCCGACGACGGCGACGTGACCGGGGCCAACGGCGGGGTGCCGCCGCTTCAAGGCTACCGGGGCTCCAACGTAAAAGGCAGCGTGTTGGAAGCGGCCGCAGCGATGGAATACAATTTCCTGGATTACCGCTCCCGAAAGAAGAAGGTGCATTTTACGCCGTACTTATTCATCGGGGTCGGGGCGTATTACGCTAACACCCGCACCGTGACTACGAACCAAAACCTGGGGCCCGCCTACAACCAGTCGGGAGGGCATTTTGGCCTTGTCATTCCGGCTGGGGTGGGGTTCAAGTATGCTTTGTCGCAGCACTTCAATCTAGGGCTGGAAGTAGGGGTCCGCAAGACGTTCAGCGACCAGCTCGACAACCTGAGCGACCAAGACCCGTTGCTGGTGAACGCCCACGACAACGACTGGTATTATTACAGCGGGCTGAGCTTGTCGTACACTTTTTACAAAGTGCGCTGCCCCCCACAGTATAAGAATAACAAGAGGTTGTTGGAATAGCCCTGCCGCAGTCGAAACGCCCGCCACCAAGCCAATCAATGGCTTGGTGGCGGGCGTTTTTGGTATCGAGCCTCAATAAACCATTGGTGCGGCTGCTACAGCTGGCCGGCGGATGCAACCGTCTTCGTAACTTGCGGCCTCTTATACCGAAACCGCAACGATGACCGGCCGGGCCGAAATCGACTCTCTTAACATTCCTGCGCACGTGGCCGTCATTATGGACGGCAACGGCCGCTGGGCCAAGCAGCGGGGTGGCCTGCGGGTGTTTGGCCACCAAAGCGGCATTACGGCCGTGCGTGAAACCGTGGAAGAAGCGGCGCGCCTGGGTGTGAAGTACTTAACTTTGTATGCCTTTTCAACAGAGAACTGGAACCGCCCGGCATTGGAGGTAATGGCTTTGATGCAACTGCTAGTTCACACCATTCGCCATGAAACCCCTACGCTGCTTAAAAATGGCATCCGGTTGCAGTCGATAGGCGATACGAGCACTTTGCCCGCGAGTTGCCAGCGGGAGTTGGCCGAAGCCCAGGACCTCACCAAAGCCGGTACCCGCATGACGCTGGTGCTGGCCCTGAGCTACAGCGGACGCTGGGACTTGACTCAGGCCGCCCGCCGCCTGGCGGCGGACGTGGCCGCTGGCCGCGTGCAGCCCGCCAGCGTGAGCGAAGCCACCGTGGCGGGCTACCTGGCCACGGCGGGCATCCCCGATCCGGAACTGCTAATCCGCACCAGCGGCGAGCAGCGCATCAGCAACTTTATGCTGTGGCAACTGGCTTACACCGAGCTGTATATCACCGATTTGCTGTGGCCGGACTTTCGGCGCGAGCATTTGCAGGACGCCATTCGGGCGTATCAGGGGCGGGAACGCCGCTTTGGTAAAACCAGTGAGCAAGTCACTGTTTCTTAGTATTTTATTTAACTCATGATTTCGGTGCGTAATTTTTCTTGGTTTCTGCTGCTGGGGTGGATGGTGTTGGGTGGCTGGGCAGCGCAGGCCCAAGGCTTGGGGGCGCGCCCCGCGGGCGGCGACGAACCCAAAAAGTACGTGCTGGGCGGCATCACCGTGAGTGGGGCCCGCTACCTGGACCCGAGCACCCTTATTGGCCTGTCGGGCCTGCGGGTGGGCGATAACATCACCATTCCGGGCGAAGAGATTGGCAAGGCCATCCGCAAGCTGTGGGCCCAGGGCATTCTGGGCGATGTGAACGTGACCATCGCCCGCACCGAAGGCGACAAGATTTTCCTGGATTTCACCCTCAAGGAACGGCCCCGCCTGTCTAAATTTACTTTCAACGGCATTAGCAAGGGCCAAACAGAAGAACTGACCAAGAAGATTACCCTCATCCGGGGCAAGGTCGTGACCGATGCCTTGCTAAACAACACCCGCACCCAGGTGCGCAAATTCTACGTGAACAAGGGCTACCTCGACACGAAGGTGAACATTTTGCAAGTGCCCGACTCGTCGCTTTCCAATAGCGTAGCATTGCGCATCAACGTAGAGAAAGGAAATAAAGTCCGTATTCACGACATCAGTTTTGAAGGCAACAAAGCTTTTTCGGACGGTAAGCTCCAAAGCAAGCTGAAGAAAACCAAAGCCCGCAAGTCCTATAAATTCTTGACGTCGGGTAAATTCCAACGTAATGAATACGAGGAGGATAAGAAGAAACTCATCGAGTTTTATAATGCTGAAGGCTACCGCGACGCTGTTTTGGTGAGCGATACGCTTGTGCGCGACGCGAAAGGGCTGGCGCTGACCATCAAGGTAGACGAGGGCCCCAAGTACTACTTCCGCCACATCACTTGGAACGGCAACTACCTCTACGATGACAAAACTCTGTCGGGGGTGCTGGGCATCAAGTCGGGCAGTGCCTATAGCAAGGAGGTGCTTGATAAACGCCTGAACTACAACCCTACGGGCCAGGACGTGACGTCGCTATACATGAACGACGGGTACTTATTTTTTCAGATTGAGCCGGTGGAGAAAAAGGTGGAAGGCGATTCGATTGACATCGAGATGCGCCTCACCGAAGGCGTGCAGGCCCACATCAAAGAAATTAACATCGCGGGCAACACCAAGACCAACGACCACGTGGTGCGCCGCGCCATCCGCACCCTGCCCGGCGACAAGTTCAACCGCGAATTGCTCATTCGCTCGAACCGCGAGCTGTCGACGCTGGGCTACTTCGACCCCGAGAAAGTGGGCATCAACCCCGTGCCCAACCAGGCCGACGGCACCGTGGACATTAACTACACGGTGGTGGAAAAGCCTTCGGACCAGGTAACGCTTTCGGGCGGCTGGGGCGGCTACGCCGGCTTCATTGGCACGGTGGGCTTGGTGTTCAACAACTTCTCGCTGCGCAAGGCCGGTACGCTCCGCAACTGGACGCCGGTGCCGGCCGGCGACGGCCAGCGCTTGGCTTTGAATGTGCAGGCCAACGGCTTCCAGTACCAGGCCTATTCGCTTTCGTTTACGGAGCCGTGGCTGGGCGGGCGCAAACCCAACTCGCTTTCGTTCAGCCTCAACCGGAGCATCAGCCGCATCGGCACCAACTTCGATGCCAGCACGGGCAGCTTCATCAAGGTGAACAGCGCCAGCGTGGGCCTGGGCCGCCAGCTGCGCGTGCCAGATGACTACTTTACCCTGAGCAACTCGCTGTCGGTGAGTGCTTACCAGACGCAGAACTATTCGCTGCTACCGGGCTTCAGTACGGGCCGGGCCACCAACATCACTCTGAACACCACACTCTCGCGCAATAGCATCGACAACCCCACCTACACGCGTCGGGGCTCGTCGCTGAGCCTGAGCCTGGCCCTCACGCCGCCGTACTCCGCTTTCAAAGGGGCCCACCCCGACGCGAACGAGTGGCTGGAGTTCCACAAGTGGATGTTCGACGCTTCGTGGTTCACGCCTATTGTGGGCAAGCTGGTGCTGAACACCCGGGCCCACTTCGGGTTCCTGGGCTCGTACGGCAGCCGCCCGCTGGGGCCGTTTGAACGCTTCAAGATGGGCGGGGCCGGCCTGGGCTACAACGGCGGCGGCAACTTCATCGTGGGCACCGATTACATCGGCCTGCGCGGCTACGACGACCCCAATGCGGCTTACGCCATTCCCACGGCCCAATCAAACCAGAACGGCGGCATCGTCTACAACAAGTACGTGATGGAAATGCGTTACCCCGTGAGCCTCAACCCAGCCGCGACGGTGTACGTGCTGGCCTTCGCCGAAGCAGGCAACGCCTTTGACGATTATACTAATTACAATCCCTACAAGTTATACCGTTCGGCTGGGGTCGGGGCCCGCATTTTCATGTCGGCGTTCGGTTTGCTTGGGTTCGACTACGGGCACGGCTTCGACCAGGTGGTGCCGTTGCCGGGCACGACTACCAAGCAGGATCCTAACCACTTCCACTTCATCATCGGCCAGCAAATCCGCTAGTTTGGCGGCACCCAGCGGCCGTTTTCTTTGTTCGATGCGCATGAGACTAGCCGGTGTTTTGGGAGTGGTGGCGGGGTTGCTGCTGGCGGGGCCGGCGGCGCAGGCCCAAAAGTTTGGGTGGGTCGATTCGGAGTTCATCATGGGCAAGATGCCCGAATTTGCCAAGGCTCAAAAAGAGTTGAACGGCTTGTCGGAGACGTGGCAAAAAGAAATCGAGGCGCAGAAGAAAGACCTTGACCACCTTTACCACACCTACCACGACGAAGAAGTGGTGCTGACCGAGCCGATGAAAAAAAAGCGGCAGGACGAGATTTTGCTGAAAGAGCAGGAGATTAAAACCTACCAAAACAAGCAGTTCGGCTACGAGGGCCAGCTGTTCAAGAAGCGCCAGGAGCTGAACAAGCCGGTGCAAGACAAGGTGTTCGAGGCCATCGAGAAAGTAGCCAAGAAAAAGCAGCTGGCCATGGTCATCGACAAGGCCGGCGATTTGACCCTGCTTTATACCAACCCTACCTACGATTACACTGAATTTGTGCTCGAAGAGTTGGGCCTGGCGGCCGAAGACCGCAACCAGCCCGGCACCAAGGGCCCGGTGAAAACCGTGGCGCCCCCCAAAACGCCGGGGGCTTCCGCCGACCCTGCATTTGAGTCGGATTCGGGCACGCCCGACAAGGCCACCGATGCCAAGGCAAAACGGGCCGCCGGGAAAAGCCCAAAATAACTACCTTTGTATCTACACTTTCTCTGACCCATTTTCCTTTGATGAATTCCGTGAAAACCCTCCGCCTGGCGCTGGCCGCCGCTCTGCTGACCGCTGGCACGTTGGCCGCCAACACCGCGCAGGCCCAGGCCCCCCTCAAAATTGGCTACACCAGCGTGCAGTACATCCTGAGCCAGATGCCCGAGAGCAAGCAAATCGAGTCGAGCCTGAAGACGTACAACGACCAGTTGACGGCCCAGATGAAGAGCAAGGTAACCGATTACCAAACCAAGCTCGACGCTTACCAAAAGAGCGCCAACACCATGACCGACGTGGTGAAGGCCGACAAAGAGAAAGAGTTGACCGGCTTGCAGCAGTCCATCCAGGAGTTCCGCGGTAGCGCCGAGCAGTCGTTGCAGCAAAAGCAGCAAGGCCTGCTGCGCCCAGCCCTCGACAAGCTGCAAAAGACCATCGACGACGTGGCCACTGAGAACGGCTACACTTACGTGCTGAACTCGGACGGCGACACCCCGACGCTGCTGCACGGCCCCAAGGACGGCGACATCTCGGAAATCGTGCTGAAGAAAATGGGCATCACGCCCACGGCCCCGGCCCCCCTGAAGTCGGGCCCCACCACCACGCCCAACGCCACGCCGGCCGCCCCCGCATCGGCTGCCCCTAGCGCGAGCAAGACCAAAGTAAAAAGCAAGAAGTAAGCCGCTTACGCTTGTGAATAAGAAAGGCCAGGGCGCAAGCCCTGGCCTTTTTGTTGAATAATTCCCTGCCTATGAACGACACCGAAAACGGCCCCGAGCCCGAGGCCGATGAACCCGAAGGCGGCGACGAGCTGTACGAGCACCACCGCATCGTGGTGGACCGGGGCCAGGAGCTGCTGCGCATCGACAAGTTTCTGCTGCACCGGCTGGGCCACACCTCGCGCAACAAGGTGCAGGAGGCCATCCGGGCCGAGGCCGTGCACGTGAACGGCCGCCTGGTGAAGCCCAACTACCGGGTGAAGCCCCAGGACACCATCACGGTGACGCTGCCCGAGCCGCCGCGCACGGGCAAAATCCTGCCCGAGCCGATGGCGCTGGTCATCCCCTACGAAGACGACGACCTGCTCCTCGTGAACAAGCCGGCCGGAATGGTGGTCCACCCCGCGTTTGGGCATTGGGAGGGTACCCTGGTGAATGGATTAGCGCACCACCTGGCCGACCTGCCCACGGGCCGCAACGGCGAGGTGCGCCCCGGCCTGGTGCACCGCATCGACAAAGACACGTCGGGCCTGCTGGTGATTGGGAAGACGGAGTTTGCCATGACGCACCTGTCGCTGCAATTCTTCCACCACACCATCCGGCGCAGCTACCTGGCGTTGGTCTGGGGCACGCCCAAGGAGGCCACGGGCACCATTAGCGGGCACATCGGGCGCAGCCTGCGCGACCGCAAGGTGCAGGCCGTGTACCCCGGCGGTGAGCAGGGCAAAGCCGCCGTGACGCACTACGAGGTGCTGCGCAGCTACGGCCCGGTGGCCTTGGTGCGCTGCGTGCTCGAAACCGGACGTACCCACCAAATCCGGGTGCACATGCAGTACCTGGGCCACCCGCTGTTCAACGACGCCACCTACGGCGGCAGCCGCATCCGGGTGGGCCCCAACACGGGCAGCTACCGGGCCTTCGTCGAAAACACATTCCAGCTGCTGCCCCGGCAGGCGCTGCACGCCCAGTCGCTGGGCTTCGTGCAGCCCACCACGGGCCAGCACCTGTTCTTCGAGTCGGAGCTGCCGGCCGATTTTGCCGCCGCGCTGACCAAGTGGGAGGCCTACGCGGCCCAGCACTGACAAGGCCAGGCCCCACCAAAAAGCCCCGTCGCAGCGCTGCGACGGGGCTTTTTGACTCAAAAAAACTTACTTCTTCTTAACCGGAGCGGCCGGCTTCCTGGCCGGCGTAGCCCGCGGCTTGGCATTGATGATGCTCAGGGCATTGGTGGCGTCCTTGTTGGCCGGGTCGATGGCCAGTACTTGCTGGAAGTAGGTGCTGGCCCCGGCCTTGTTGCTTTTCACCTGCAATTCGTACACGCCAAGGTAGTAGTTGGCCTCGATGAGGCCATTGCGGAACTTCGCCGGGTCGGCTCCCTCCGCCTTCGACAGCTCAATGTAACGCTCGTAGTACGGCTTGGCCAGGCCCTTTTTCGAATCAGGGTCCAGGTTGTTGTTGGTACGGGCCCGGGCCAGCACGCCGGGGGCGTAGGTGGGCTTGGCCGTCAGAATGACGTTGTACACGCTGTCGGCCTGGGTGTATTTCTTGGCGTTGTCGTAGGCCGAAGCCAAGCGGAAAACGTCCACAAGGTCGGTTTTGTCCGGGTTGTTGTTGATTTTCTTTTTAATCAACCCAATGGCATCCGTGTAATCCTTCTTGCCAATGTATGCCGAAGCAAGGTCGTTTTCCAACTCCGACTTCTTGGCAGGGTCGGGGGCGGCGGCAATGGCTTTTTGCAAAATGGCAATGGCCTCGTCGGCATGGCCGGATTTCGTCAGGATGCGGGCCTGGTACACGTAGTCTTCCGGCAGAATTTTAGCAGCCGGGGCCATTTTCATGTAAGCGTCCATTGCCGTAGCGGCCCCGGCGTAATCATTGGTTTCGTAGAGCAGATACGCCTTCAGGCGGTTCATGGTAAGGTTGTTTGGGTCGTTCTGCAACGACGCGTTCACCGCCGTCAGGGCCTCCGGGTACTTTTTGGTCAGGTACAAAAATGAAGCGTACTGCGCATCGGTCCGGGGAGATTTTTCCGACAGGCTCGTGTACTTCTGAAACGTGCTGAGGGCCTGGTCGTACTGGCCGGCGTAGTAGTACATATCGGCCAGCTCGCGGTAGGCCGGCGCGTAGCTCGGGTCCAGCTCTACGGCTTTGTTAAGGTTGGTGCGGGCTTCGTTGAAGTTGCGGGCCCGCACGTTCAAAACGCCTTTTTCGTAATAAGCCTGCGCGTAGCTGGGGTTGGCCATCACGGCCCGGTCGAAGCTGTTCATGGCTTCGCCGCCGCCGTTGTCGCTGTGCAAATACACTTCGCCACGGGCCACCATCAGTGCCGGATCGTCCTTGCCTTTGTTAGCCGTCTGGGCATTGGTAATAAAGGCCAGGGGCTTGTCGATGCTCTTCACCTCGTCCGTCTCGGCGTAGGCTTGCGCAATCATCGTCAGTACCTTGGCATCCTTGTTCTTGGTGGCCTTGGCCGCGGCGTCGAATTGGGCGTCGGCCGGAGCCATCTGGCCCTTGGCCAACAGGGCGCGGCCCGCGGCTACTTGCCCAAAAGGCGTCGTGCCGCTGGCTTTGTTAAAGTAATAAGCCGCTGAGTCGGGCATGTCCCGGAACTGGTAGATGCGGCCCAGCTCAAACGCATTTTCCGGCGTGCCGCCCTTGGCAAGCGTAGCGCGGGCTTCGTTGTAGCGTTCGTGCTGAATCAGTGTCTCTACGTTGGTGGTTTGGGCGGTGGCCGCCGTGGTGCCAGCTGCCAAAGCGGCGGCAGCGAGCAGGGGCTGTTTCCAGGGCTTGAAACTCATGGGTAAGGGAATGGTGAAAAAACTGAGAAGATGAAAGTGTACGCAGGGGCGCGGCTAACGTTTGGGCGTGGTCACGACGCGGGCCTGCATGAGGGCCGGCAGCAGCCCCGATTTCTGAAAAATCAGCTGGCCGTTCTTGCCGGCTACGAAGGAAGTAAATCCCGTGCCAAGTCCGGTGCGGGCCTCCCGGTTGATGATGTACAGGTTGCGGCGCAGCGGGTAGTTCTGCAATTCGGGGTACTGAGCGAGCTGGGCCGGCGTCTTAAAGGCCAGGTTCACCTGGTAGGGCTGGATGAAATCGTCGGGCTTGGGGTTGGGGCGGGCCGTGATGCCGGCCACCCGCACCTTGCGGAAAAACTTCATAGCGGCCGGGTCGTCGTGGTCCGAAATCCAGTTCACGCCCACCACCCCAATGGCGTTGGGGTGGGCCGCCACGTAATCGAGCAGCGCCGGGTTCGACTTGGCCGCGAATACGCGCGCAGTAAGCGCGGCCCCTTTCGTCAGGGAATCGCGCACGAAGCGGGCGGTGCTGCTGCGGCTGGCATCAAACACGATGTTGATATCGCCCAATTTTTTTTGGCCACTGACTTGGCTCCAGGTCGTATTTTTTCCCGTGAAGATGGCCCGCAGTTGGTCAATCGTAAGCAGCGAGTCGGGGTTGGACGGATGCAGCACGACGGCTAGCCCGTCAATGCCAATGCGGGTGGTATGGGGGTAAATGGTTTGCTTGGCAAAGGCGGCCGTTTCTTCGGCGTTCAACTCGCGCGAAACCACGGCCACGTCCACTTTGCCGTTCACGAGGTCCACCATTGCGTTCTCTTCCGGCTCAAAGCGCAGCTGGACGTGCGCATCCGGGTAGAGCTTGCCAAACGTATCGACCTGGGCCTGCAAAATGGGCGCAAAGGTTTCGTCAACGGCCACGGCTACCGTGCCGCTAGTCGGCGTGCTGGTGCTGCCAGGGGTGCCGTTGCCACCCGGCTGGCAGCCGGCCGGTACCAGCAGCCCCCCGGCTAGGGCAACAAGAAGAGCAGAACGCTTAATGGAGGGGAAGGTCATCGTCGTCAGGAGCGGTAGAAATGCGGAAATTGGCCCGGTAGCTGCGCACAAAGCGTACCAGCCCGTACAAGACAAAGAACAGCCCCAATAGGCGTAGCCGGTTACCCGTCAGGCCAATCTCGCTGAAATGGGTCATCGCAGGGCCCGTGGGCTGGCTAGCCGTCCAAGCCAGCCAAGCCCCCATGCCTACGTACACAAGCGACATGAAAAGGACGAAGTAGCGCACCAGCCCTTGTGGCGACCGGCCCAAACGTTCTTCGGTGGTGGGTAAGTGCGGCATGAGAAGGAAACCCAAATAACTGCAGAAATCAATTGATTAGCCTTAAAAACTTGTTTTCCGGCGTAAATGATTCGTCAATGCGCCCGTGTGGATTAACAATGAACGTGCAAGGAAGCTAAAAATTACCCGTTTGGTGGGGGCGGTACTCCACGTAAGGCACCAGGGGGCTTGTACGAAAAAACCCCGGCCGGGCCATGCGGTCCGTCCGGGGTTTGAGCAGTGGCTCAGCGAATGCCGAAACTGCTGGATTATTGAATCTTGAAGGTAATCGGAACCGTGAACGATACGCTCACCGCCCGGCCATTCTGCTTACCAGGGATGAATTTGGGAAGGGTTTTTACCGCCCGAATCGTTTCCTCGTCAAGACCCGAACCCAAGCCTTTGACAACCTTCACATCGGACACGTCACCTTCCGCATTTACCGTGAAGCTCACGAAAATCCGGCCTTCTACGCCGTTGTTCTGCGCCATGCGGGGGTACTTGGTAGCCTTCTGAATGGCTGCTACGATGGCCCCGTTGCCGCCACCGCCGGGCAGCTGCGGCATTTGTTCCACGTAAGTGTACACCTTGTTTTCCACCACTTCCTCCACCACCTTGTTGCCTTCGCCCGAAAGCTCCGACAGGTCCTGGGAATCGGTGTTGCCCTTCACGGTCACCGTGGCCACGGCTTTGTCTTTCAGTTCCTCCTGGTCCGGCACGTCTTCCTGCTTCACCTCGTTGTCCTTCTTAATCACCGGCGGGGTGAACTTGATGGTCGTGAGCTTGGGCGGCGGGGGCGGCGGCGCCTCGGGGGGCGGGGGCGGGGGCGGGGGCTTGGTGTCGTCCAGCGGCGGGGCGTCCATCAACACATTCTCCGTCAAATTTTTCTTGACGATTTCCTTGGGCTTGTGGTCGCGGATGTACTGCGCAATAAGCGGGAACGCTACCAACAACACCAAAACTGCCGTAGCAATGATGAGCGAGCGGGTTACGTTGCGCTGGTAGAGCTGCCGCAGTACATAAGCACCGTAATTTTTGTTACGGCCTTCGAATACGATATCGTCCAGGCTGGCCTGGGCAATCTGCGCGGAGGTCATCATAGCGCGGATGCTTTAATTAGGTCTTGGTCGGACTTGGCGATTTTCACCAAAGCGTATTTTTTCTGGTTGGTAATGTTCATCTCGTCGAGGATGTCCACCATGTTTTTGTACACGGCTTTGTCGTCGGGCTTGATGAGAATGACGGTCTTGGGCTGCACCCGCTGGCGGTCGAGGATGACTTGCCGGATGCCGTTGGGCCCGTAGTTGGTCACCTTCAAATCAGCCTTGGACTCGGCCGAGTTCATACCGGCGTAATAATACACCTTGTTGCTTGCGCCCATGATGATGGTGAAAGCTTCCGATTCCTTGAGCTTGGTTTGCTCGTCCTCGTTCTTTTCCTTCACGGGCATGGTCAGCTGCATCACGTTGGGCTTGGCAAACGTGGTGGTCAGCATGAAAAAGGTGAGTAGCAAGAAGGCCAGGTCCACCATCGGCGTCATGTCGATTTTGGTCGACATTTTTTTGGCCCGCTTCTTCCCGCCTTTCCCGCCGGAGTCGGCTTTTCCTTGTATTTCTGCCATGAGTTCTAGTTACTGAGGTACTAGTAAATGTCTGGGTAGCCGCTTATTTGCTCACCACCGGTTTGTTTTCCAAATCGGTAATTAGGTTGAAGCGGTTAATGTCTTTCTCTTGCAATACTTTAATCAGCTGCTGCACAGTGGGCACGTCGGCCTCACCGTCGCCTTTAATGGCAATGTACGTCGGTTTCTTGTAAAGCGCCAAGTTGGCTTTGCGGCCCTCTATTACCCAGTCGATGAGCTGGTTGTTAAGGGAATCCATGGGGATACCGGGCTCGGTCTTCGCCACGGCTTTGCGCTGGTCGGCATCCATGCTTAGCAGCGAGCCAAGTTGGCCAACGGGCACACCAAAGTTGGTCAGGTTGCCGAAAGCCTTGGCTTGCGCTGCATTGAAGTTGACGCCGTACTTGGCCCCCACTTTTTGCAGCGTTGCCACCTTGGCTTTTTCGTCGTCCAAGCCGAAGAACACGCGCTTGTTCTTGTCCACCGTAAGCGTAATAACATTGCTTTCCGGCAGCTTAATTTCCGACGTCGATGAGGGGGTATCCACTACAACGGTTTCTTCGGGGGCGAACTTGGTGGTCAGCATGAAGAACGTTACCAGCAGAAAGGCCAAGTCCACCATCGGCGTCATGTCCAACGACGGCGAGGTGCGGTGCGGTTTTACTTTGGGCATTGCGGGGGTGGGGTTAAGAAAGAAGAAGCGGTGCCAGGAGCAACGCTAATTCCGTCGTTTTAGTACGTATATAGGCGGGTAGCCAAGGCCCGGTTCCGCCTTGGCCACCCACGGCTAACTACGCCTGAACCGTCTGGCCGTGCTGACCAGCGAAGGTTTGGATAATGCTGAAGCCAGCCTCGTCGATGCTGTACGTCAACTCGTCAATCTTGCTGGTGAAGTAGTTGTAGGCCACGATGGCCAGGGCCGACGTACCGATGCCGAAAGCGGTGTTAATCAAGGCTTCCGAGATACCACTGGCCAACTTCACGGCGTCAGGCGAGCCGGCCTGGGCCAGGGCCGAGAAGGCGCTGATCATACCGAACACCGTGCCGAGCAGACCCGTCAAGGTAGCAATGGAAGCGATGGTGGAGATAATGACCAAGTTCTTCTCTAGCATAGGCAACTCTAGGGCAGTGGTCTCCTCGATTTCTTTCTGGATGGCGAGTACCTTCTGGTCCGAATTCATGGTGCGCTCCCGGGACATATCGTTGTATTTCACCAAGCCAGCTTTCACTACGTTGGCTACCGAGCCTCCCTGCTTGTCGCAGGCGGCGATGGCCCCGGTAATGTCGTTGGCGTTCAGGCGCTGGCGCACGATGCGTACAAAACCTTCGATGCTCTGCGAGCCTTTGGCCTTGGAAATGGTCAACAGGCGCTCGATCGAGAAAAGAATAACGCACAGAAACATCGTAATCAGCAACGGTACAATGTTACCGCCGCTGTACACGGTGCCCAAAAGGTCGCCAGGAATGGGCGCATTGGTGTTGACACCGCCTTGGAAGTGACTGCCGTTACCCAACACAAATTTGAAGACGATGTAGGCAACGACAAAGGCGAGGATGATGGCGATGACGGAGAACAGCGAGGCCCCCCCGCTGCTTTTCTCGGCGGCCTTAGGAGCAACGGCCGGAGTGGTGGGCCGGGGGCTCGTGTTGAGGGCATTTTTCTGTTCCATTATTCCGAAAGGTTTGGGTTGGGGGTTGGGAAGAGGTAAAAATTAAAAGAAAAACTTGAGAGAAACGAAGGTGTTACTACCAGGAGTGAAGGCCGTACCGTGCGGGCACTGCCGCGGAGGCATCCATCCAAAATGGGGTGTAGCAGATAAACAATTGCGGCCTGAGCGGAATCAAAGGGGCGGTTCAACCTGACAAACCTAACCAAAATCTTTGGCGCAGCAAAAGAAAAATCGGTTTGGAAAGGCGCGTGGCGTTGAATTGGGTGTGCAAGAAAGCTAATTTTTAGTGGAGAGCGGCACAGCTACGGGCCCTGGCCGGCGCTTAGCCTCTTCCCAGTAAATGTCCATCTGCGCCAGGGTCAGGTCGGCGAGGAGGTGGCCATCAGCGGCGGCAGCGGATTCAAGGTATTGAAAACGACTGATAAACTTTCGGTTGGTGCGCTCCAATGCTTCTTCGGGGTTGATGCCGGCGAAGCGGGCAAAGTTGACGAGTGAAAACAGCAGGTCGCCGAATTCTTCGGCGGCCCGCTCGGCCTGCATTTTTTCGGGCCGGCCGTGGCCATATTCGGCCCCGAACTCGCCCAGTTCTTCTTGCACCTTGGCCCACACCTGGGCCGGTTCTTCCCAGTCGAAGCCCGCGCCCCGGGCCTTTTCCTGGATGCGCATGGCCTTCACAAGGGCGGGCAGTGAGGTGGGTACGCCGCTGAGCACTCCCGCGTTGCCTTTTTCGCGGAGCTTAAGCTGCTCCCAGTTGCGCTTCACGGCCGCTTCGTCGGCCGCCTGGGCGTCGCCGTACACGTGCGGGTGGCGGAAAATGAGCTTCTCGCACTGCGCGTTCAGGGCGTCGGCAATGTCGAACGCGCCCTGCTCGGCGGCGATGCGGGCGTAGAAAAGCAGGTGCAGCATCACGTCGCCCAGCTCCTTTTTCAGGTCGGGCAGGTCGTCGCGCAGGATGGCATCGCTGATTTCGTAGGTTTCCTCAATGGTGAGGTGGCGCAGGCTCTGCAGGGTCTGCTTCTGGTCCCAGGGGCACTCGGTGCGCAGGCGGTCAAGCACGTCGAGCAGGCGGCCGAAAGCGGCCAGCTGGGCCGGGCGGCGGGTGGGCCCCAACAGGGCCGCGGGGGCGGGCGGGTGGTTTTCCATCGTTTCAAAGATAACCCGAACCGGGGCCAACCCGGCGCGGCTGCGTATTTTTGCCCTTTCTAATACTGCATTCAGTGACCCTCATCAAATCCATTTCCGGCATCCGCGGCACCATCGGCGGGCCCGCCGGCCAAGGCCTCACCCCCCTCGACGTAGTGAAGTACGCCGCCGCCTACGGCACGTGGGCCCTGGCCCAGCCCGCGGCGTCGCGCACCATCGTCATCGGCCGCGACGCCCGGCTTTCGGGCGCGATGGTGAGCAGCCTCGTGGCCGCCACCTTGCAAGGCCTGGGCCTCGACGTGGTGGACCTGGGCCTGAGCACCACGCCCACCGTGGAAATGGCCGTGCTGGCCAAGCAAGCCGCCGGTGGCATCATCCTCACGGCCTCGCACAACCCCAAGCAGTGGAACGCGCTGAAGCTGCTCAACGCGCAGGGCGAATTTATTTCTGATGCCGACGGGCAGCAGGTGCTGGCCCTGGCCGACCGCGAAGCCTTTGACTTTGCGCCCGTGACGAAGCTGGGCCAGTACACGACCGACGACGAGTTCCTGGCCCGGCACATTGCGGCCGTGGTGGCCCTGCCGCTGGTGGACGTGGACGCCATCCGGGCCCGCAACTTCCGGGTGGTGGTGGACGCCGTGAACTCGTCGGGGGGCATTGCCGTGCCGCAGCTGCTGGCGGCCCTGGGCGTGACGACCGTGGAAAAGCTGCACTGCGAGCCCACCGGCGACTTTGCCCACAACCCCGAGCCCCTGCCCGAAAACCTGCGCGACATCGCCAAGGTGCTGGAGAAGGGCTCGTTTGACCTCGGCATCGTGGTGGACCCCGACGTGGACCGCCTCGCGCTGGTGAGCGAAAACGGGGAGATGTTTGGCGAAGAGTATACGCTGGTGGCCGTGGCCGACTACGTGCTACAAGCCCACGGCGGCGGCAACACCGTGAGCAACCTCAGCAGCACCCGGGCCCTGCGCGACGTGACCGAGCGGCACGGCGGCCACTACGCCGCCGCCGCCGTGGGCGAGGTGAACGTGGTGGCCAAGATGAAGGAAACCCAGGCCGTGATTGGCGGCGAGGGCAACGGCGGCATCATCTACCCCGAGCTGCACTACGGGCGCGACGCGCTGGTGGGCATCGCGCTGTTTCTCACGCACCTGGCTAAGTCGGGCCTCACCGTGTCGCGGCTGCGGGCCTCGTACCCGGGCTATTTCATCTCCAAAAACAAGATTGAGTTGACCCCCGAAATCGATACCGATATGGTGCTGGTGGAGATGGAAAAGCGCTACGCCAAGCAGCCCGTGAATACGATTGACGGCGTGAAAATCGAGTTTGGCAAGGAGTGGGTACACCTGCGCAAGTCCAACACCGAGCCCATCATCCGCATTTACGCCGAGTCGGACTCGAATGCCACGGCTGACTACCTGGCGCAGAAAATCATCGGCGACATCAAGGAAATAATTGCCGTGAAGGCCTGATTTTTGGTGCTTGGTGCACAGTGCTTGGTGCTTGGCAAATATGTCGAGATGAGTGCAGTTGCTAAAAACCAGGCACCGGGCACCACGCACCAAGCACCAAAAAAATGCACGCTTACTTCGACAACGCCGCCACCACGCCCCTCGACCCGGAAGTACTGGAGGCGATGATGCCTTTTCTGAGCCAGCACTACGGCAACCCCAGCAGCTTGCACGGGCCGGGCCGCCAGGTGCGGGCGGCGCTCGAAAACGCCCGCAAAACGGTGGCCCACCTGCTCGGGGCCGCCCCGGCCGAAATTGCCTTCACCAGTGGCGGCACCGAAGCCGACAACGCGGCCATTTTTGGCAGCGTGCGGGCCCTGGGGCTGCGCCACGCCGTCACGTCGCCGCTCGAGCACCACGCCGTGCTGCACCCCGTGCAGGCCCTGGCCAAGGCCGGCACCGTGGCCCTGAGCTACGTGCGCCACGATGCCCAGGGCCGCCTCGACCTGGCCCACCTCGACGAGCTGCTGGCCACCAACCCGCGCACCCTCGTGAGCCTGATGCACGGCAACAACGAAATCGGTAACCTGAACGACATCGAAGCCATCGGGGCCCTGTGCGCCCGGCACAATGCCATTTTTCATACCGATACGGTGCAGACGATGGGCCACTACCGACACGACGTGCGGGCCTTGCAAAACCATTTTTTGGTGGGCGCGGCGCACAAGTTCCACGGACCCAAGGGAGTAGGGTTTCTATACACCCGGCCGGGCACGGCGGTGGAGCCGTTCATGCACGGTGGCTCGCAGGAGCGCAACGTGCGGGCGGGCACCGAAAACGTGTACGGCATTGTGGGCCTGGCCAAGGCCCTGGAAATTGCCTACCGCGACATGGCCGCCCACCGCGCCCACGTGCAAGGGCTGAAGGACCGCTTCATCGGCCAGCTGCGGGCCCGGGTGGCCGACGTGCAGTTCAACGGCTGCTCGGCCGATGCCGACCAGAGCCTGTACACCGTGCTCAGCGTGAGCTTGCCGCCGTCGGCCATCAGTGAAATGCTGCTGTTTAATCTAGATATCAGCAAGATAGCGGCGTCGGGCGGCTCGGCTTGCACCAGCGGGGCCCAAGCTGGCTCGCATGTGCTGGAGGCCCTGGGCGGCGACGCCGACCGGGCCACGGTGCGCTTCTCGCTAAGTAAAATGAATACTGCGGAAGAGGTGGACTACGCCGTGGCGCAGCTGGCCAAACTCTACCAGCCGGTAGCCGCTTAGCGCTTAAAACTGCCCGGTGGCCCCGCCACCGCCCGAATCGCCCCCACCGAATTGAAACCCGGCCGCCGGGACCTGACCTGGTACATTGTATTGAGCCACGACGAGCGACTCCAGGTTGAAGAGCGGGACGGCTTCGTCGTCGGCGGCCGCGGTGAGGCCGTGGCGCGGGGTGCCTAGGTAACGGAGCGCGGCCGCCGCGACGGCCAGCAGCAGGGCCCCAGCCAGCGCGGCGGCCACGGCCGGGGGCAGCAGGGCGCGGTAGTAACGCAGCGTGAACACGGAAAAAGCCACGGCCAGCAGCCCCATTATCAATACCAGACGGTCGTGGCGGCGCAGGCCGTAGTACAAATAGGCCAGCGGTATGAGGGCAGTGAGGGCGTAGAAAAGCGGGGCGAAGGGAATTTGCGGGGCGAAGGGCAAGTGGCTTAGCGCGGCGTTGCCCTCGCGCACCACCAAGTAGTTGCCGCCCAGGTAAAAGGTGGCCAATGCCAGTGCCTTCACGGTTTGCCGGCAGGTGCGGTAATAGAAATAGTGCGGGCCCCGGGCCAGGCGGTGCACCACGGCCGCGGCCCCGGCCGCAAACAGCATCGCCACGAACGGGAGCAGGGCCGGGCCGGCCGCCGTTTGCAGGGCCAGGTTGGCGGCCAGCGCCAGGGCAGCCGCAAAAACCAGGGCGGCGGCCAGCAGGTCGGCGTAGCGCACGGTGGCCGCGCCCAGCACCGCTATTCCGTAAAGTAGGAACGGTGCCAGCCGGGGCCCGGCCAGCGTACCAGCCCCGCCCACCGCCAGCTGGGCTTGCACGCCCAAGCCCAGCAAGGCCAGCACGGCGGCGTACAAAATGGCGTTGTCGTAGCCCGCGTGGTAGGGCCGCGAGCTGGTAATAATTAGCTCCAGCACCAACAAAAACCCTGCTGCCAGCAGCAATAGCCACGCCGTCAGGCCCGCGTCGGAGTAAGAAGAGTTCAGCAGGGGCAGGGCACAAAAGGCGGCGGCGGCCGCGCAGCCCAGCACCGTGAAGAAAAATAGCACGGCCCGCAGCAGCCAGGCCGGTTGGTAACAGTCGAGCGGGTAAGCGGCGTCGATGGCCGCGTGTTGGCCGTCGACCAGCAAGCCCTGGCGCTGCCAGCGGGTGGCGGCGGCGCGGACGGCCGCGTGCAGGGCCCAGGCGGGGTTATAGGCTTGGAGGCGCATGTCAGCGGCGGGGAACGATGCGCAAAATGCGCTTCATGTTGACGAGAAACACCACCACGCCGGCCGCGGTGAGGGGGAAGTAAAGCAGGCCCAGCGCTACGCCATCGATGAAGCCCAGCACTTCAAAGCAGAGGTAGGAGAACGCCACGTAGCCGAACACCGCGCCCATCAGCAGGAACAGGTACGACTGCGTGCGCCGCGCGTACCAGGCCAGCCCAGCGCAGGTGGCCAGCAGCACCGGCAGCGCCACCCAGCGCGGCACGCCGGTTTGGGCCGGGCCCAGAAACAAGGCTGCCGTGAGGGCCACCAGGGCCAGGTTGCCGCCCAGCGAAAGGTAGGCAAACGCGAAGTGGCGCTTGTGGTTGGTCAGGTCCGACCACAGGCCCAGGCCCCCCAGGCCCAGGCCCAGCACGGCCGCCGGGCCGCTGAGGGTGGCGTAATCGTTCTGGGCATAGGCCGCCAGCGGGGCAATGCTCACGCCCACCCACGAGGCCAGCGCCGTGACGGCCATCGACAGCACGCCCCGGTGGTCGAACCCGTAGGCAATGCCGAAAAACAGGGCCGTGGGCAGCGCCGCCGCCAGCCCAAAGCGGGTGCCAAACAGCTGGTACTGGGCCTGCAAGTAGCCCTCCAGCACCAAAAACAGCAGGCAGCCCAGCAGCAGCAGGTACTCGGGCAACAGGCCCGGGCTGGGGGCCACGCCCCAGGTAAATGCCGGCCGGTGCCGGGCCGCGTAGGCCAGGCAGGCGGCCATCAGCGCCGCGATGCCCGCCACCACCACGCCGTGCCCGATGCGCTCGATGTTCTGGTAGATGAGCACCCCCAGGCCCCCGCTCAGCAGCGTAATGCCGAGGTAGAGCAAGGCCCGCAGCTCGTAGTGCAGCGAAAACGGCCGCTGGCGCTCGTAGGCGGCCAGGGCGGCGGCTTGTGCGGGGGGCAGCAGGCCCCGGGCTTCGAGGTCGGCGAGCAGGCGGTCGGCAAAAGTGGGGGGCATGGCGGGGCGGCAGGGCAGCGGGCCAGGTGTGCGGACCGGCGGACTACCGGGCAATATAGAGCTATATGCGGATTGGGGGCGGCCAAGCGCCACCCCCGGGGCCCGCAACGACCCAGTTGCCGCCGCCGCGGTGGCCCCGGGGCGGCCGCAGGGCTGCACCGGGCCAACCCGCGCCGGCTGGTTTGCGTTTTGGTGCGTTCAAGGCGGTACCCTCACCCCTCGCCCCCTGCGCACCCGTGGCCGAAATTCGTATTCAACGCAAAAAACCTTCGCTGAGCCCCTGGGTGCTGGTGGCCCTGGCGGCCCTGGCCCTCACGCTGGGGGCCTACTGGTACCTGCGCCCCGCGCCCGCCGACGAGCCCGCCCTGCCCGCCACCACGGCCGTGCCCGACGCCGCGCCCGGCGTGCCCGCCGATTCGCTTGCGGCTGCCCCGGCCGTGGCCCCCGATTCGAGCAGCACCCGGGGCCGCCTGCTGGGGCTGGTGGCGCAGCTCTCGGACCTGGCCGACCGGCCCGACCTGCGCGACGACGCCACCGTGCGCGAGCAGCGCGACAACCTCACCAGCGCCACCGCCCGCCTCGCCGACGGCGAGACACGGGCCAGCCTGCGCCCCGGCCTGGTGGCCGCCGCCAACCTGCTCCGCGCCGTGCAGCAAAAAGCCTACCCGGCCCTGGACGAGCAGGCGGCCCGCCTGGTGCAGCAAGCCGGCCAGCTCTCCGGCCGCGACGGCACCGCCGCCGAGCAGCAGCAAACCCACCAGTTTTTGCACGCCGCCGCCGCGCTGCTGCAAGCCGAAAACGTGCCCCCGACCGCCTGATAACCCGCCTGTATGGAACCCGCTGCCAACCTGCGCCGCCTGCGCGACCTGCCCGATTTTGAAGTCGCCGACGGCCACCCCGACGTGCGCGGCTGGGCGGTGCGCGGAGCCGCTGGCACGGTGTTGGGCACGGTGCAGGAGCTGCTCGTGGACCCAATTGCTCAGCAAGTGCGCTACCTCGACGCCCAGCTGGACGCGCCCGCGCCCAAGCGCGTGCTGCTGCCCCTGCGCCTGGCTTCGCTCGACGCGGAGACCTCCAGCGTGTTCGTGCCCGCCCTCACCGAAGCCGCCGTGCTGGCCTACCCGGCCTACGCCGAAGAGCTGGTGACGCCCGCCTACACCGCAGGCTTGCGGCAAGCCCTGGGCGAGCCGCTGTAGAGCCGCGCGCCGCGCCGGGCACACAAAAAAGGCCGCTCCTGCAAAGGAGCGGCCTTTCTGATTCCGGCAAAAGCCGAAACTATTTTTTCACCTCGGTCGTGGTGGTCGTGGTGGTGCCGGCGGCGGGGGCATCCATTTTGCCCGCGTTGTCCTTCATGGCATCGGCGGTGGCTTCGCCAGCTTTCTTGGTCGAATCGGCGGCGGCTTCCATGCCGGCGGCTTTGGCATCGGCCGAAGCCTCTACGGCGTCGCCTTCTTTCTTAACGGCTTCTTCTTGCTTGCCACCGCACGAGGTGAACGAGAGGGAAGCAGCGGCCAGGGCGAGGAACAGTACGTTTTTCATCTTGAAAGAAAAGTTAGGTAAGGGTGAAATTGCGGTCTTTGAGGCCGGCGGCCGGGCAAAGGCCCTCCGCCAGATTCGCCGCTTTATACCCCACGGCCGAAAAGGTAACCTTCCCCGTAAAAACTATTTTTTGCGGAACACGATGCCAATCGGCACGCCCGTGAAGTCGAAGTGCTCGCGCATCCGGTTCTCGAGGTAGCGGGTGTAGTTCTCCTTCACGTACTGCGGCAGGTTGCAGAAAAAGGCAAACACTGGGTTGTGCGTGGGCAGCTGCGTGGCGTACTTGATGCGCACCAGCTTGCCCTTGATGGCGGGCGGCGGGTACTTGGCAATCTCCTCCAGCATCACGTCGTTGAGCTGCGAGGTCGGAATCTTGCGGCGCTTGTTCTCGAACACTTGCACGGCCGTTTCGATGGCCTTGTGCACCCGCTGCTTGGTAAGCACCGAGATGAACACGATGGGCGGGTAGGCAATGGGGGCCAGCTTGGCGTAAATCTTCTCCTCGAACTCCTTCGTGGTGTTGGTTTCCTTGTTCTCCACCAGGTCCCACTTGTTCACCAATATCACCACGCCCTTGCGGTTTTTGTCGGCCAGGGCGATGATGTTTACGTCCTGCGACTCGATGCCGCGGGTGGCGTCAATCAGCACCACGCACACGTCGCACTCTTCCAGGGCCCTAAGGCTGCGCATGTTGGCGTAGAATTCGATGTCCTCGCTCACCTTGGCCTTGCGGCGCAGGCCGGCCGTGTCCACCAAAATGAAGTCGTGGCCGAACACGTTGTAGCGGGTCGAAATGGCGTCGCGCGTGGTGCCGGCAATGTCGGTCACGATGCTGCGCTCGGTGCCCAGCAGCAGGTTCACGAAGCTCGACTTGCCCACGTTGGGCCGGCCCACCACGGCAATTTTGGGGATGTCCGAATCGGGCTCCTCGATGCCGGCCTCCGGGAAGTGGCTCACCACCTCGTCGAGCAGCTCGCCGGTGCCGTGGCCGTTGGCGCTGCTGATGGCGAAGATTTCGCCCTCGCCCATGCCCAGCGAATAAAACTCGCCGCTGCCGTGGGCCCGGGCGTTGGTATCGGCCTTGTTGGCCACCAGCAAAATAGGCTTCTTCTTCAAGTAGGGCCGCAGTACCTGGGCAAATTCCTCGTCCAGGCCATGCACACCGTCCGCGGCGTCCACCATGAAGAGCACCACGTCGGCCTCGTCGATGGCCAGTTTCACCTGCTTGCGGATTTCGCCCTCGAAAATGTCGTCCGAGCCGTGCACGTAGCCGCCGGTGTCAATCACGGTGAAGTTCTTGCCAATCCAGTCGCCGTGGCCGTAGTGGCGGTCGCGCGTCACGCCGCTCTCGTTGTCCATGATGGCCTTGCGCTGGCCCACGAGGCGGTTGAAAAGGGTGGACTTGCCCACGTTGGGGCGGCCCACAATTGCAATGGTATTACTCATGTTGCGTAGCCCCAGCCGCCGGCCCGACCTAGATTCGGCAGTGCCCGGGGTTGTTTAGTTAAGAATGGTCGGAGGTTTTATTCAGTTAACATTTATCATTTAACACGCAGACGGCAATGTCTATACCGAGCCAGTAGCGTCAGCAGGAACGGCTGTTAAATGTTAATTGCTAAATGTTAAATGACTTACTGGTACCCGAACCGGCTCAGGGCTTTGGGGTCGGTGCGCCAGTTCTCGTTCACTTTTACGTGCAGTTCGAGGAAGACCTTTTTGGCGAAAAACTTCTCCATGTCTTCGCGGGCCCAGGTGCCCACTTTCTTCAGGGCCTCGCCGCCCTTGCCGATGACGATGCCCTTCTGGCTGGCTCGCTCCACGTAGATGACGCCGCGCATGTGGATGATGGTGTCTTCCTCCTTGAACTCCTCGACGGTGACCTCGCAGCTGTAGGGAATCTCCTTTTTGTAGAGCTTAAAGATTTTCTCGCGCACCATTTCGGCGGCGAAGAAGCGCTCCGGCTTGTCGGTCAGCTCGTCTTTGGGGTAGTACTCGGGGTGGACGGGCAGCTTTTCGAGCACCGACTCCAGCACCCGCTCGGTGCCGAAGGCGTTGAGGGCCGAGATGGGCAGCACCTCGGCGGCGTTGGGCAGCTGCTCCTGCCAGTAGGCCAGCTTGGCCTCCACGGCGGCCTGGTCGGCCTGGTCTATTTTGTTGACGAGCAGAATGATGGGCGTGTCCACCATTTTGCGCAGGCGCTCCACCACGGGCTCCTCGTCGTACTTCTCGTAAATGTCCGTCACGAACAACACCACGTCGGCGTCTTCCAGCGACGAGTACACGAACGCCATCATGGCGTTGTGCAGCTCGTACTTGGGCTGAATGATGCCCGGCGTGTCGGAGTAAATAAGCTGAAAATCGGGCCCGTTGAGGATGCCAAGAATGCGGTGGCGGGTGGTCTGGGCCTTGCTGGTGACGATGCTCAGCCGCTCGCCCACCAGCGCGTTCATCAGCGTGGACTTGCCCACGTTGGGCTTACCGATGATGCTTACAAAGCCGGCCCGGTGGGGCTTAAGTTCGGGATTCACAGAGGGATAGATTTGATAATGAGGGCGCAAAGGTACGGCTTGCGCGGCGCAAATGCTACGGGCCCCCAAAGTAACCGGCTGGTAAACGCCCGGGCGAACGTGCCGAATTTCGCTTTTGGTCAATCCAATTTTCGGGAATCGTCAGCGAGGCCGGTGGGGCGGGCCCGGACCTTTGTCCTGTTCTCCCACAGCACGTTTCCTTCCACTCTTTTCCTCAAGCCCTATGTTTCTCGGACATTTCGGCGTCGGTTTCGGCGCTAAAACCCTGCAACCCCGCGTGTCGCTGGGCACGCTGTTCCTGGCCGCCCAACTCGCCGATTTGGTGTGGCCCACGCTGCTGCTCTTGGGCGTGGAGCGGGTGCGTATCGTGCCGCACTTCACGGCCACCAACGCGTTTGATTTCGTGTACTATCCCTTCACGCACAGCTTGGTGGGTGAACTGGTAGCGGGCCTGTTGCTGGGATTGGCCTACTGGCTGCTGCGGCGCAACGCCGGCGGGGCCTTGCTGGTGGGCCTGCTGGTGCCCAGCCACTGGCTGCTCGATTTGGTGGTGCACGTGCCCGATCTGCCGCTGTACCCGGGGGCCTCGCCGCTGCTGGGCCTGGGCATGTGGAACCACTTGGTGGCCACGCAGGTGATAGAATTTGCGCTGCTGGGCCTCGGCTTGTGGCTGTACATGCGGCGCACCCGGGCCCGCAACGGTGCCGGCCGCTACGGCTTGCTGGTGCTGGTGGTGTTGCTGGCGCTGACGCACGTGGCCGGCCTGTTTAGCCCGGCGCCGGCCAGCGTGGGGGCCCTGGCTTGGGGCGCGCAGGTGCTGTGGCTGTTCGTGCCGCTGGCGTACTGGGTCGACCGCAACCGGGAGGTTACCGGCGAAACGCGCCCGGCGTCTGCCCCGTCCATTTCTTAAAGGAGCGGGCAAACACGCTCGGCTCGGAGTAGCCGAGCAGGAAGGAAATGTCGGTGGTGCTCAGCTCGGATTCGCGCAGGTGGCTTTGGGCCAGGTCGCGGCGCACGTGGTCGAGGAGCTGCTGGTAGGTGTGGCCGGCTTCCTTGAGCTTGAGTTGCAGGGTGCGCACGCCCAGGCACAGGCGGTCGGCCACGGCGGCCAGCGTGGGCGCTTCGCCCTTGAGCTGGCGCACGATTTCGCCCCGCACCCGTTCCGGCAGCGTAGGCGGCTGGTGGGCCGGAAGCTGGGCCAGCAAGGCCGCCGTGTGCTGCTCGAACAGCGGAAACAGCGCCGCGTTGGCGTGCAGCACCGGCAACGCCAGGGTCGCCGCGTCAAAAGCTACCCGGGTTACCGGCGCGTCAAACGCCAATGCCGCCGTGCCAAACGCCTGCTCGTGGGCCCGGGTATCGGCCGGGCGCGGGTAGGCCAGCTGCACGGCCCCGGGCACCACGGGCCGGCCGACGAGCGTGCCAAACGCCGCGAGGCACAGCGAGAGCTCCGAGTTCAGCACGTGGCGCGGGTGCACGATGGCGGGGCTGGTCAGCTCCAGGTTCAGCCAAATGCCCCCGGGCCCCTCCGCGGCCGGCGTTTGGAAGGTGCGCACGCCCTGGCAGGCCACGTCCTGGTAGCGGCAGAGCTGGGCGATGGCTGCGCCGAGGGTGGGCGCGTGCAGCAGCACGTAAGCCAGCGTGCCGGCGGCCGTAAAATTGACGAAGCCGCCGAGGTGCAGGTCGAAATACGGGTCGTGGGTGGCTTCCATCACCAACGGCCACAGCCGCTGGATGGTGGCCAGGGGCACGCGGGCGTCGGGCCCGGCGGCCGTGGCGGGGTCGAACCCGATGGCCTGGCACAGGGCCGGCACGCTGGCGCCGTGCTGGCCGGCGGCCCACAGCAGCAGGTTGAGGGAAGAAGCAGCGAGGGTGTCGGGCGGCGTCATCGGGGGCACATAGCGCGAAATAGCGCCGCAAGTACGGGCAGCGCGTCGAACCATGCCCGCGCGCGGCTGTTTGCTTAGGTGATTGCATCACGAGCCCGCCGGGGGCCCGTACAGTCCGCCCGTTGCTCCCGAACTTTGCCTCGATGAATTCTCCCGCCATTTCCGCCCGCCGCATCGGCGTCCTATTAGTCAACCTGGGCACGCCCGACTCGCCCCAAACCGGCGACGTGCGCCGCTACCTCAACGAGTTCCTCACCGACGGCCGCGTGGTGGACATGCCGGCCGCCATCCGCTACCCGCTGTTCCAGGGGCTGGTGGTGCCGCTGCGGGCCCCGAAATCGGCCAAAATCTACCAGCAGCTCTGGGACGCCGACCGCGGCTCGCCGCTGCTCTTCCACGGCCTCGACTTGCAGGAAAAGGTGCAGGCCGCGCTGGGGCCCGGCTACGTGGTGGCCTTCGGGATGCGCTACCAAAACCCCAGCATCGAGAAGGCGCTGGACGAGTTGCGGGCCGCCGAAGTAGAGCGCATCGTGGTACTGCCGCTGTTTCCGCAGTACGCCTCGGCCAGCACGGGCTCGGTGCAGGAGAAGGTGATGGACATCGTGAAAGATTGGTGGATCGTGCCCAGCATCAACTTCATCAGCCAGTTTGCCACCGAGCCGGGCTTCATTGCCAGCATCGTGGCGCGCGGCCGGGCCGAACTGGACAAGCAGCACTACGACCACGTCGTGTTCAGCTACCACGGCATCCCGGAGCGCCACGTGAAAAAGGGCGACCCCACCAACTACTGCCGCTTCGGCAGCTGCTGCGACACGCTCACCGACCGCAACCAGTACTGCTACCGGGCCCAGTGCTTCGCCACCTCGCGCCTGGTGGCGGCGGGCCTGGGCCTCGCGCCCGGGCAATACACCGTCAGCTTCCAGAGCCGCCTGCAAAGCCGCCTGCGCGACCCCTGGCTGCAACCCTACACCGACGAGGCCCTGAAGGAGTTCCCCGCCAAGGGCATCCACCACGTGCTGGCCTTCAGCCCCGCTTTCGTGGCCGACTGCCTGGAAACGACCATCGAGGTGGGCGAGGAATTCAAGGAGCTGTTCGAGGAAGCCGGCGGCACGCACTGGCAGTTGGTGCCCTCGCTGAATTCCGAGCCGCAGTGGGTGGAAGCCGTGGCCGACATGATTCGGCGGAAGTAGAACGGAGTTGGGTGGAAGGTTTTGGCCTATAACACGTTCAGCATGACCGTTTACAGCATGACCGTTTAATTACGGCTCAATATTGGCCCTCACCGCTCAGTTCAAGCGGCGCTGCAACAGCCCATCCACTACTTCAAATAAGCGGCGGGGCTCGTAGGTGCGCCAGGGCAAGTCGTCGAGTTGCCCCCCAAAATTCACGTAGTTATCCACATTATACTGGTGCATTTCGCGCAGTACGTGCTCCTGGAAGTTGATGCCGGCCACCCAGCCGTCTTCTACGTCCTCGAACCACTCGGCGTAGTAGTCGTCCTCGGCCCCGTGGAAGTTGAACACGTTCTCGCCGATGAGGATGAACTTGCGGATGCCCTCGGCCACGAGCGGGTCCACGATGTGGCGCTTGAGGTGCATCACGTCGTTCTCGATGGCGTCGTTCCACTCGCCGATGAACTCGATAACGGCCACTTTCTCTTCGTAGTCGGCGAAGAGAATTTTCAAAAATAGCGTTTCCGACTCCATGCTGTCCCACTGCGGGTGAATGAGGTAGCCGTAGATGTTGTTGGTGAAAAGCTCCAGACTGTTTTCGGCCCCGAAGAGCGGCGACTGGGGGTCTTCGGCCGCAGAATACTGGTCGATCCAGTTATAATAAGGCTCGATGGTGTGCATAGCGGGGCAGGATAGGGGCTGGGATAGAAACGCGCCAACGCGCATTCGGTTGGGCCGGGCCGGCCAAATACCGTCCGGCTCCTGCCCTAACCCCGGGCCGGGGGCCCCGCGTTCCGGCCCGCGCCTACGCCGGGCCCGGGGCCCCGAGCGCGGCCCGCACGCTGCCGTGGCGGGCCAGCAGGGCGGCGGCCGCGGGCTGGCCGATGCCCAGCTCGTCCATCAGCATGCGCTGGCCGCGCTCGATTAGCTTTTCATTCGAGAGCTGCATGTCCACCATCTTGTTGCCCTTCACCCGGCCCAGGCGGATGAAGGTGGCCGTGGTGAGCATGTTGAGGGCCAGCTTCTGGGCCGTGCCGGCCTTGAGGCGGGTGCTGCCGGTGAGGAACTCGGGCCCCGTGACGACCTCCACCGGGTACTCGGCTGCTGCCGCCACGCCCGAGCCGGCGTTGCACACGATGCAGCCCGTGGCCAGGCCGGCGGCGCGGGCCGCATTGAGGCCCCCGATGACGTAGGGCGTGCGGCCCGAGGCGGCGATGCCCACCACCACGTCTTGCGCGCTGACGCCGTGGGCCTGCAAGTCCACCCAGGCCTGGGTGGCGTTGTCTTCCGCGCCCTCCACGGCCTGGCGGATGGCCCCGTCGCCGCCGGCAATGAGGCCGACCACCAGCCCGGCCGGCACGCCGAACGTGGGCGGGCACTCGGAGGCGTCCACCACCCCCAGCCGCCCGCTGGTGCCGGCCCCGATGTAGAACAGCCGGCCCCCGGCCCGCAACCGGGCCACGGTGGCTTCCACCAGGGCCTCCAGTTGCGGCAGGGCCCGCTGCACGGCCAGCGGCACGGTCTGGTCGAGCCGGTTCATGCCGGCCAGCAGGGCGGCGGTGGGCAAATGTTCAAGGTCGGTGAACTCGGAGGGGGCTTCAGTGGTCATCATCGGGCAAGCTATTTTAAGAGGCCCACGACGGGGAATTTGTCGAACACGTGGGCGTTGTGCGGGGCGTCTTGGTCCAGTTCGGGCGTCAGGTCCTGGCCGGCCCAGTGCTCGTAGTGGTTGCCGCGCTTCCACAGCCGCGAGCCGCCCACGTCGTAAATGCGGCCCTGGTAGGCCACCCAGATTTCGTCGCGGTCCTGGCCGTTGCGCAGGGCCAGCTGGCCGCGGGTGTATTCGCTGAGCATGGGTTGGGGCAAGGAGGGTGGCGGCCGAGGGTGGTGCTGGAGCCCAAAATTACGCCGGGTATCCTTGAGTAGTTGGGGAAACTACGCAGTGGGGTAGAGGCGCTACAGCGTGGCGCACTGCCGGGCAATTTCCAGCTCCTCGTTGGTCGGAATGACCAGAATCCGGACCCGCGACGCGGGCTGGCTAATGTCGCGCAAGCCCGGGGTGCAGGCCTCGTTCCGGGCCGCGTCCAGCGCCAGGCCGAAAAACTCCAGGTCCTGGCAGGCGCGGTCCCGCACCAGGGCATCGTTCTCGCCCACCCCGGCCGTGAACACGATGGCATCGAGCCCGTTGAGCACCGCCGCGTAGGCCCCGATGTACTGGCGGATGCGGTAGGCGTAGATGTCCAGGGCCAGCGCGGCGCGCGCGTCGCCGGCCGCCAGGGCCCGCCCCACGTCGCGCAGGTCGTTGGAGCCGGCGAGGCCCAGCATCCCGCTTTCCTTGTTCAGCAGCGTGCCTACCTGCTCCGTGGTATAGCCCAGGGGCCCCAGCAGGTGCAGCAGCACCGAGGGGTCGAGGTCACCCGAGCGGGTGCCCATCACCAGGCCGGCGAGCGGGCTGAAGCCCATGCTGGTATCGAGGGAGCGGCCGCCGCGCACCGCCGCCATGCTGCACCCGTTGCCGAGGTGAACGGTGATGAGCCGGGCGTCGGGGTTTTGCAAGTACTTGGCGGCCTGGCCCGCTACGTACTGGTGGCTGGTGCCGTGGAAGCCGTATTTGCGGATGCGCTGCTCGGTGTAAAGCGCCGTGGGTAGCGCGTAGCGAAACGCATATTCGGGCAGCGTCTGGTGAAACGCCGTGTCGAACACCGCCACCTGCCGGGCCCCCGGAAACAGCCGCTCCGCCACCTCAATGCCCTGGTAGTTGGCCGGGTTATGCAGCGGGGCCAGCCCGAACAGTTCCTTGATTTTCGCCTTCACCGCCGCGTCAACGAGCGTGGGCCCCGTGAAGGCCTCGCCACCGTGCACCACCCGGTGGCCCACTATACCCACTTCTGCCGGGGCCCGAATAACGGCCCCGGGCCCGTCCGTCAGCAGGCGCACCACTTCGCGCAAACCGGCCTCGTAGTCGGGTACGGCCAGGGTGCGGTGCAGGGCCTCCGCCGGGGCCCCCACGCCGAATACCCGGTGCGTGATTTCGGCCTCCGCCGAGCCAATGCGCTCCACCAACCCGCTGCACAGCGGCTGCTCATCGGGCCAGTTGAACAGCTGGTACTTAAGGGAGCTGCTACCAGAATTAACGACGAAGATGTTCATGCGGGAGGAAGGCGGTGAGGTAACAAATAGAACGTTATAATGAATGCATTTAGACCGTCATGCTGAGCGCAGCCGAAGCATCTCTACCGCAGCAGTAATCATAGTTACTCAGCGGGAGAGATGCTTCGGCTGCGCTCAGCATGACCGTTTTGATTTTATCTTAATGAGCTAAACACCGTTCAGCCCTGCTGGCTCTGAATCGCGGTAATCACCACCGTGTTAAACACGTCGTCCACGGTGCAGCCGCGGCTGAGGTCGTTCACGGGCTTGTTCAGGCCTTGCAGCACCGGGCCGATGGCCAGGGCCCCGGTTTCGCGCTGCACGGCTTTGTAGGTGTTGTTGCCAGTGTTCAGGTCGGGGAAGATGAAGACGCTGGCCTGGCCGGCCACCTCCGAGTCGGGCAGCTTCTGGCGGCCCACCAGCGGGTCCACGGCCGCGTCGTACTGGATGGGGCCCTCCACTTTCAACTCGGGCCGCAGCTGGCGCACCAGCGCGGTGGCCTGGCGCACCTTCTCCACGTCGGCCCCCGCGCCCGAGGTGCCCGACGAGTACGAGAGCATGGCCACCCGCGGCTCGATGCCGAACGCCAGGCTGCTGTCGGCCGAGGAAATGGCAATTTCGGCCAGCTGCTCGGCCGTGGGGTTGGGGTTCACGGCACAGTCGCCGAACACGGCCACCCGGTCGGGCAGGCACATGAAAAACACCGACGACACCACCGATACGCCCGGCTTGGTTTTGATGAACTGCAAGGCCGGCCGAATCGTGTGCTGCGTGGTGTGCACCGCCCCCGACACCATGCCGTCTGCCTGGCCCCGGTACACCATCATCGAGCCGAAGTACGACACGTCGCGCAGCAGGTCGCGGGCCATGTCGTGGTTCACGCCCTTGTCCTTGCGCAGCTCGTAAAACGTCTCCACGTAATCGGCGTAGTACGCCGATTCCACCGGGTCGACGATGGTCAAGTGGCCGGCGGGCAGGCTGATGCCCAGGCGCTTGGCGGCGGCGGCCACGTCGGCGGGGTTGCCCAGGATGGTCAGGTCCACGATGTCTTGCTGGAGCAGCAGCGCGGCGGCCCGCAGCACCCGGTCGTCGTTGCCCTCGGGCAGCACGATGTGGCGGCGCTGGCGCTTGGCCCATTGCAGCAGCCGGTACTGGAACATGTGCGGCGTGAGGCCCACCGACTGGAAGCCGGCCAGCTTTTCTTCCAGGGCCCGCACGTCCACGTGGCGCTCGAAGGTGCTGATGGCCAGCTGAATCTTTTTCGGGTTGTCGGGCGTGATGCGCGAGCGGATGGCCCCCACGCGGGTGGTGGTGGCAAACGTACCGGTGGCCACGGCCAGAATGGGCACCACGCCCGGCAGCCCGTCGAGCAGGCGCACCACGGCCGCGTCGGGCTCGCCGCGGGCCGTGAGCACGATGCCCGCCACGCGCGGGTAGTTGGCCGACTGGTGGGCTTGCAGGGCGCAGAGGATGATGTCGCCGCGGTCGGCGGGCGTCACAATCAGTACGTTGTCGGTGAGGTAGTTGAGAAAGTTGGGCACCTGCATGGCCCCGATGATGTAGTTGTCCACCTGGTTGTCGAGGCCCGCCGCGCCGAACAGCAGCCGCCCGTCCAGCCCGGCCTGAATTTCGCGCATGGTGGGGTGCAGCAGGTCGGCATCTTCGGGGATGACGGCCAGCAGCACGTCGGCCGGCAGCTGGCTGTGCAGCAGGGCCCGCACGTCGTCGGCCTGGGCGGGCGGCACGCGGTTGGCCACGGCCAGCAGCACCGGCACCTCGCGGGCCTCGAAGCTGTGCAGCAGCGTGAGCACCGCGCTGATAATCTGGGCCGTGCTCTTGCCCTCGCCCGAGGCCACCAGGATGACCGGCACGCCCAGGTTTTTGGCAATCGACACGTTGGCGTCGAACTCAAAAGCCGTCCCGGCCCCCAGGAAGTCGCTGCCCTCCACCACCGTGAAGTCGTAGTCGTCCTCCCACCGCTTGAACTTGCGGATGATGGCGTCGATCATGGCTCCCTCCGCGCCGGCCTCCATCAGCCGCAGGGCCTCGGGCCGCGTGTAGGCGTAGGTATCGGCCACGGCCAGCGGCAGCTTGAAATGGCGCATCATCACGTCCAGGTGCGCGTCGAGGCGCTCCACCGGGTCGTTGTCGATGATGGGCTTGAAGTAGCCCACCTTGCGGGCCTGCCCCAGCAGCAGGTTCACCAGTCCCAGCGCTACAAGTGACTTGCCGCTGTAGGGCTCGGCGGTGGCAATGAAAACGGCTTTCGTCATGAGTAGCTAACGCAGCGGCGGGGGCTGGCGTTGGGCTGGGTTTTGGGGCCCCGGGGTAACCTCACGAGACCCCTACGGGGCGGGCCCCTCTCCCGCGGAGAGGGGTGCGTTCAAGCTGCTTGTTCAATTCACAACGGTCAGGTACTGGCACCCCTCTCCGCAGGAGAGGGGCCCGCCCCGTAGGGGTCTCGTGAGGTTACCCCAGCAGCGCCTGCAACCGAATCCAGCGCTCGGGCAGGTCGCCCTGCGAGGCGTGGAGGTAGTCTTCGTACGAGCACGGCACCACGCGCTTCACGGCGCTGTCGCCCAGGCTTTCCACCTCCATCCACCACTTCTCGGCCCGGCGCGACTTGTAGAACACGAGCTTGTCGGGGTTGCCGGGCAGCACCACGGTGTAGGTGAGGAAGCGGTAGGTGCCGAAGCCGGTTTCGGGCCGGCGGTGGTAAAAGCCTTCCACGAAGTACCAGAGCATGGTGGCCAGCGCGGCGGCGGCCAGGCCGTGGGCATCGTGCTCGGGCCGGTAGCCGTAGAGGCCCAGCGACGTGAGCTGCTCGCTGTGCCCGGCGTACCAGCACAGCTGGGTAGCATCGTCGGCGCTCAGGCCGAAGGGGTTGGCGGGGGCGTAGCCGGGGGCGTCGGGCCAGCGCACGGCCGCCAGGTCGATGCTCAGGAAATCGGCCTGGCGCACCAGCGGCTCGGCCTGGCGCCGGTCGGTGCGGATGGCCCCCACGCTCATCGTGTCGAAGTGCATCTTCTCCAGGGCCACCAGCACCTCGGGCGGCGTGAGGTACTGCTGGTGGCCCAGGTGGGCCAGGCTGAACACGTAGTTGGGCTCGTGCACCAGCAGGCGGCGCAGGTGGCTGGTTTCGGGGGCGGTGGCGGGGCCCGGCTCGGCCATGTCGGGGCGGGCGTCCACCACGGCAAAGCTCACCGGCCGCTCCTGGGTTTCGTAGGCCAGGAACTGCCCGTAGTCGAGGTCGTGCGAGCCGCCCAGCAGCACGGGCACGGTGTTGGCGTCGAGCAGCGCGGCCACGATTTCGCGCAGCCGCTGGTAGGTATCGTCCAGCGTGAGGCCGGGGCGCAGGTTGCCCAGGTCCACGAGCCGCAGGGCTCCGGTGCCTTTCTGCAACTGGTAAAATCGCTCGCGCACGCGGTTGGCCCCGTGGTGGCCGGCGGGCGGGGCCCCCGCGGCGCTGCCGCGCCACTCGTCGAGGCCCAGGATGGCCAGGTCGGCCCCGCGCCAGTCGGGGAAGGTTTCGGTGAAGCGGGCGGCGTAAGCCGCCAGGGCGGTGGGGGAGGCCGGGTGCTCGTCGTCGGCGAGCGGGTCAAAAAACAGGGCCAGGTTCATGGAAGCGCAAAAAGGCGGGAGCGCGAAATTACTCCTCCCCGGCACGGCCGCCGCATCATTTGGCCGGTCGGGGCGGGGTAGAAGGTCGGCAAGCCGACTACCTGCCGCTCATCTAATCAAAAAAGCTCGTTTATTTATCCACGATTTCACCCCGCCAAAGCCTTATCCCACCCGCTGATGGACGTTCGCCGCTCTTTCGATATCCTGCCCTACCAACTCGCCAAGTTCCCCAAGGCCGACGCCCTGGCCGCCAAAATCGACGGCCAGTGGACGCCCACCAGCACCCAGCAGGCCCAGGACCAGATTAACCTGGTCAGCCTTGGCCTGGTGGCCCTGGGCCTGCAGCGCGGCGACAAAGTGGCCCTCATCAGCCTCAACCGGCCCGAGTGGCTGCTGGCCGACTTCGGCATCGCCCAAATCGGCGGCACCAGCGTGCCCATGTACCCCAGCATTACGGTCGAGGACTACAAGTACATCTTCACCGACGCCGGCGTGAAGGCGGTGTTCGTGTCCGACGAAAAGCTGTTTCACAAGGTGCAGGAGGCCACGGCGGGCCTGAACATCCCGGCCGCCAACGTTTTCACGTTTGATAAAGTCGCGGGGGCCCGCCATTTCAGCGAGCTGCTGGAACTGGGAAAAAAGGGCCAGGCCGCCGATTTGGAGCCCCTGAAAGCCGCCGTGGAGCCCGGCGACCTGATGACCCTGATTTACACCAGCGGCACCACCGGCCAGCCCAAGGGCGTGATGCTCAGCCACGACAACCTGCTCAGCAACTGCCGCAACTCCAAGCGGTTCGTGCCCGTCAACGAGCACGACAAGGCCCTGAGCTTCCTGCCGCTGTGCCACATCTTCGAGCGCATGGTGACGTATTTGTACATGATGAGCGGCGTGAGCATTTATTACGCCGAGAGCATGGAAACCATCGCCGAAAACCTGCGCGAGGTGAAGCCCGAAATCTTCACCACCGTGCCGCGCCTGCTCGAAAAAGTGTACGACCGCATCGTGGCCAAGGGCCACGAGCAAACCGGCGTCAAGCACAAGCTTTTCTTCTGGGCCCTGGACCTGGGCCTGAAATTCGACACCCAGAAAAACCAGGGCTTTGTGTACAACACCGAGCTGGCGCTGGCCAATAAACTCATCTTCAGCAAGTGGCGCGAGGCGCTGGGCGGCAACCTGCGCTGCATCGTGAGCGGCGGCGGGGCCCTGCAGCCGCGCCTGGCCCGGGTGTTCTGGGCGGCCGGCATCCGCGTGATGGAGGGCTACGGCCTCACCGAAACCTCGCCCGTGATTGCCGTGAACGGCTACGAGCCCCGCGACAACCTGATTGGCACCGTGGGGCCCCTCATCGAGAACATGAAAGTGCGCATCGCGGCCGACGGCGAAATCCTCACCAAGTCGTCGTCCGTGATGCTGGGCTACTACAACAAGCCCGACCTCACCGCCGAAACCATCGACGCCGACGGCTGGCTGCACACCGGCGACATCGGCGAACTGGTAGATGGCCGGTTCCTGAAAATCACCGACCGCAAAAAGGAAATGTTCAAGACGTCGGGCGGCAAGTACATTGCCCCGCAAGTCATTGAGGGCAAGCTCAAGGAAGACCCGCTCATCGAGCAGGCCATGGTGGTGGGGGCCGACCAGAAGTTTCCCGCCGCGCTGGTCGTCCCGTCCTTCGCCGACCTGCGGGGCTGGTGCAAGCGCCACGGTGTGCCCGAGGCATCCGACGCGGAAATCATTAAAAACGAGAAAGTTGTGGATCTGTACGAGGGCCTGGTAAAAAAGTACAACCAGAGTTTCGCGCAGTGGGAGCAGGTGAAGCGCATCGTGCTCCTGCCCGAGCAGTGGACCGTAGAAAGCGGCGAGATGACGCCCACCATGAAGGTGAAGCGCAAGGTGATAACGGAGAAAAACAAGGCGCTAATCGAAGGCTTGTATAAGCAAAGCGCGGTATGATGCGCCCGGACCACGGGCACGTGCGGCCCAGCCCGGCCGCCGATTGAGCCAGGCAGCTAATCCTGCGGGCCCAAAAGTTCTGCCATAAGTAGTATGCAAGCCTAACAAATCCTTTGTAAGTTTACTGCCCTTATCCACTCGTATGAAACCCGAAGAAACCGTCGATTACAACATCAAAGTGGCCTGGCACGCCATTTCGCGGATGTACAACAACCAGGCGGCCCAGAACGACATCACCACCAGCATCGGCTTCGTGCTGCTGAACATCGACCAGGAAAACGGCATCCCGGCCACCAAAATCGCGCCGCTGCTGGGCCTCGAAACCCGCAGCCTCACGCGCATCCTGCGCAGCATGGAAGAGCAGGGCCTGATTTACAAGCAGGCCGACACCCAGGACAAACGCTCGGTGCGCATCTTCCTGACGGCCCTGGGCTTGGAGAAAAAGGAAGTTTCGCGTCAGACCGTGCGCCACTTCAACCAGAAGGTGCGCGAGAAAATCCCGCAGGCCCAACTCGACGTGTTCCTGAAAGTAGCCGCCCAAATCACCGGCATGATTGAGGGCAAAACCCTGTTCGACGGCTTCGAATTGAAGCCGCTGCTCCAGGAAAAACCCGCTTAGCACCGTTCTCAAGTCACGCATTCGCCCACCCAGTCCTTTGAACTGAATGAAACGAACCATCAAGAAAGTTGCCGTCCTCGGCTCCGGCGTCATGGGCGCGCGCATCGCCTGCCACTTCGCCAACATCGGCGTGCAGGTGCTGCTGCTCGACATCGCCCCCAAAGACCTGCTGCCCGCCGAAGAAGCCAAGGGCTTGAAGCTGGACGCACCCGCCGTGCGCAACCGCATCGTAAATACTGCGCTCCAGGCCGCAATCGTTGCCAACCCCTCGCCGCTCTATCGCAAAGCCGACGCCAGCCGCATCAAAACCGGCAACTTCGACGACAACCTCAAGGAAATTGCCGGCTGCGACTGGACGATTGAGGTGGTTGTGGAGCGGCTCGACATCAAGAAGAGCCTTTACGAGCGGGTGGAGCAGTTTCGTAAGAAGGGCACGCTCATTACGAGCAACACCTCAGGCATTCCCATTCACCTGCTGGCCGAGGGCCGTTCCGACGACTTCCGCCGAAACTTTGCCGGCACGCACTTCTTCAACCCGCCGCGCTACCTGAAGCTGCTCGAAATCATCCCGACGCCGGAAACCGCGCCGGACGTGGTGGATTTCCTGGTGCACTACGGCGACCTGTACCTGGGCAAAACCACCGTGCTGGCCAAGGACACGCCCGGCTTCATCGCCAACCGCGTGGGCGTGTTCGCCCTGCTCGACGGCATGAAAACCATGCAAAAGCTGGGCCTGACGGTGGAAGAAACCGACAAGCTGACGGGCCCCGTGATTGGCCACGCCAAATCGGCCACGCTGCGCACCTCCGACGTGGTGGGCCTCGACACGACCATCAACGTGGCCAACGGCCTAGCCCAGGGCCTGCCCCACGACGAGGCCAAGGACGTGTTCGAGCTGCCCGATTTCATCCAGAAGATGGGCGAGAGCAAGTGGCTGGGCGACAAAACCGGCCAGGGCTTCTATAAGAAAGTGAAGGGCGAGGGCGGCAAGTCGGAAATCTACGCCCTGGACTTGGCCACAATGGAGTACAAGCCGAGCCAGAAAGTAAAATTTGCCACGCTGGAAGCCACCAAAACCATCGAGAAGCTGGCCGACCGCTTCAAGGTGCTGGTGGCCGGCAAAGACAAGGCCGGCGAGTTTTACCGCCTGAGCTTCGGGGGCCTCTTCGCCTACGTGAGCAACCGCGTGCCCGAAATTGCCGACCAGCTTCACAAGATTGACGACGCCCTGCGCGCCGGCTTCGGCTGGGAACTGGGCCCCTTCGAAACCTGGGACGCGCTGGGCGTGCAGGCCGGCATCGACCTGGCCCAGGCTGCCGGCCGCACCGTGGCCCCGTGGGTGACGGAAATGCTGGCCGCCGGCCACGCCACCTTCTACAAGGTGAGCGCCGCGGGCGTGCGGGAGTTTTACGACATTGCGAGCAAGCAGTACCAGCCCGTTTCGGGCGTGGAGAATTTCATCATCCTCGACAACCTGCGGGCCAGCGGCAAGGTGCTGTGGCACAACGCCGGGGCCTCGGTTATCGACCTCGGCGACGGGATTCTGAACGTGGAGTTCCACTCCAAAATGAACTCGCTGGGCCAGGACGTGATTCTGGGCCTGCTGAAAGGCGTGGAGATGGCCGAAAACGGCTACCGCGGCCTCGTGGTGGGCAACGACGGCCCCAACTTCTCGGCCGGGGCCAACCTGGGCCTGGTGTACATGCAGGCCCTGGAGCAGGAGTTTGACGAGCTGAACCTGATGATTCAGCAGTTCCAGCAGGCCATGATGCGGATGCGCTACAGCAGCATCCCGGTGGTGGGCACCCCGCACGGCCTCACGCTGGGCGGCGGCTGCGAGCTAAACCTGCACTGCGACAAAGTGGTGGCCGCGGCCGAGTCCTACATCGGCCTCGTCGAGTTCGGCGTGGGCCTGATACCGGGCGGCGGCGGCACCAAAGAAATGACGCTGCGCACCGCCGCCAAGTACGAAGACGGCGAGCCGGAATTCAACCTGCTGCGCAACACCTACATGACCATCAGCACGGCCAAAGTATCCACCTCCGCCGCCGAAGCCTTCGACCTGGGCTTCCTGCGCCGGGGCGACGAAGTGGTGCTGAATGCCAACCGCGTCATCGCCCAGGCCAAGTCCGCCGCCCTGGAGCTGGCCGATGCCGGCTACTCGCAGCCCACCCAAAAAACCAACGTCAAGGTGCACGGCAAGGGGGCCCTGGCCATGTTCCGCACCGGCGTGTACGCCATGCAGCAGGGCAACTACATCTCGAAGCACGACGAGTTGATTGCCAACAAGCTGGCCTACGTGATGTGCGGCGGCGACCTGAGTGCGCCCACCGAAGTGAGCGAGCAATACCTGCTGGATTTGGAGCGCGATGCGTTTTTGAGTCTCTGCGGGGAGCGCAAGACGCTGGAGCGGATTCAGAGCATCCTCACCACTGGCAAGCCGCTGCGTAATTAATTATTTCGCACAGAGTTCACCGAGTTAGGAAGAGTTTTTTTCTGTGAAACTCGGTGAAACTCTGTGAACTCCGTGCGATAAACCCTCTAGCATCATCATGACCCAAACCGCCTATATCGTCGCCGGCTACCGCACCGCCGTCGGCAAAGCCCCCCGGGGCGTCTTCCGCTTCACCCGCCCCGACGACCTCGCCGCCGAGGTTATCAAGCACCTCGTCAAGTCGGTGCCGGCGCTGGACCCTAGCCGCGTGGACGACGTGATTGTGGGCAACGCCGTGCCCGAGGCCGAGCAGGGCCTGCAAATGGGCCGCCTCATCTCGCTGCTGGCGCTGCCCATCAACGTGCCGGGCCTCATCGTGAACCGCTACTGCGGCTCGGGCGTTGAAACCATCGCCATGGCCGTGGGCAAAATCACGGCCGGCATGGCCGAGTGCATCATCGCCGGCGGTACCGAAAGCATGAGCATGGTGCCCACCGTGGGCTGGAAAACGGTGCCCAACTACAAGCTCGCCAACGAGCACCCCGACTACTACATGGGCATGGGCCTGACGGCCGAAGCCGTGGCCCAGGACTACAAAATCTCGCGCCAGGACCAGGACGAATTCTCCTACGCCTCGCACCAGAAGGCCATCAAGGCCATTGCCGCCGGCAAGTTCAAGAAGAGCATCGTGCCTATTACGGTCGAGGAAACCTACCTCGACCAAGCCACCGGTAAGAAGAAAAACCGCTCCTACGTGGTGGACACCGACGAGGGCCCCCGCGCCGATACCTCGGTGGAGGCCCTGGCCAAGCTGCGCCCCGTGTTCGCCGCCAACGGCAGCGTCACGGCCGGTAATTCCTCTCAAACCTCCGACGGCGCGGCCTTCGTGCTGGTGATGAGCGAGCGGATGGTAAAGGAGCTGAACCTGGAGCCCATTGCCCGCATGGTCACCTACGCCACCGAGGGCGTCGACCCGCGCATCATGGGCATGGGCCCCATCAAGGCCGTGCCGAAAGCCCTCAAGCAAGCCGGCATGAAGCTGGAAGACATCGACCTGTTCGAGCTAAACGAGGCCTTCGCCTCGCAGAGCCTGGCCGTGGTGCGCGAGCTGGGCATCAATGCCGAAAAGCTGAACGTGAACGGCGGGGCCATTGCCCTGGGCCACCCGCTGGGCTGCTCGGGGGCCAAGCTCTCCATCCAATTGTTCGACGAGCTACGCGACCGGGGCCAGAAGTACGGCATCGTAACCGCCTGCGTGGGCGGCGGCCAGGGCGTGGCGGGTATTTATGAGTTGCTGAAGTAAGGCCCTGCTCCGTCTGAATCGTCTGTCATGCTGACGAAAGAAGCATCTTATCAGGTTTGCATAACTGTTGTGCTACTTTGACAAGATGCTTTCTCCGTCAGCATGACAGACGATTTTAGCTGAAATCATGAAAAAGCGACTGCGCAAGAAGCTGCGGCTTCAGGAGTTTCAGTACGATGGATTCGCCGTTTGCCTTAAATTGAACTTGGCCGACGATGATGAGACTAGATTGCCCTTTTGGCAAAAAATGGAAGCAGCTATTGAATCGCAAGGCTTGTACGTGATTGGGAGGGCGGATGATTTCTGGGTTATGACGAATTACAACCTTGTCCCTGTTCCCGCTATTAGGGAATCTGACCGCCATTGGATGAGAGACTGGATAGTACAACAGCCTGAGATTGCTCATTATCGAGTTCGCACCCCGTCTTATACTTGGTATCCGTGTTACGACCATAATGAAGCAGATTCAGATTAGAAAATTCTTAGCTATTGAGATTCTTACTTGGTTAAATAGTAGGCACGCCTAACATTTCTTCTTATCTTGCAGTATCAAATCCCGGGTCCCGCTGTTTGCCATAATAGTAGGCGTGCCTAACACTTTCCAAGTTCCATCCCTCAATTCTTCACTCAACAACCGTCATGGAAGTATCCCAAAAAGCTGTCGTGAAGGGCGGCGAATTCATCATCAAGCCGACCGATGCGCAGGACGTTTTCACGCCGGCCGATTTTAGCGAAGAGCAGCGGCTGATGCACCAAACCTGCCTGGACTTCGTGGCGCAGGAAGTAACGCCGCTGCTGGAGCGCCTCGACAACCACGAGGAGGGCCTCATGCGCGGGCTGATGGAGAAAGCCGGCCAGCAAGGCCTGTTTGGGGTGAGCATTCCCGAGCAGTTCGGGGGCCTGGACATGGACTTCCCCACGGCGCTGCGCGTGACGGAAGGCGTGGGCGGCGGCCACTCGTTCCCGGTGGCCTTCGCGGCCCACACGGGCATCGCCATGCTGCCCATCCTGTACTTCGGCAACGACGCGCAGAAGGAAAAATACCTGCCCGGCCTCACCGACGGCACCCTGATGGGGGCCTACTGCCTCACCGAGCCCGGCTCGGGCTCCGACGCGCTGGGGGCCAAAACCAAGGCCGTGCTCAACGCCGAAGGCACCCACTACGTGCTGAACGGCCAGAAAATGTGGATTACCAACGCCGGCTTTGCCGACGTGTTCATCGTGTTTGCCAAGATTGACGGGGAGCTGTTCACCGGTTTTATCGTGGACAAAGACACGCCCGGCCTGAGCCTCGGCAACGAGGAGCACAAGATGGGCATCAAGGGCAGCAGCACCCGCCAAGTGTTCTTCTCCGATGCGCAGGTGCCCAAGGAAAACGTGCTGGGCGAGATTGGCAAGGGCCACCTCATCGCCTTCAACGTGCTCAACATCGGCCGCATCAAGCTGGCCGCCGCCTGCCTGGGCGGGGCCAAAGGCGCAGCCATCCAAAGCATTAAGTACGCCAACGAGCGGGTGCAGTTCAAGCTGCCCATCAGCAAGTTCGGCGCCATTCGCTACAAGCTGGCCCAGCAGGCCATTCGCATGTACGCCGTGGAATCGGCCATTTACCGCGCCGGCGACGACATCTACCGCATGGAGCAACGGCTGCTGGCCGAGGGCAAGGGCAGCAACGAAGCCCTGCTCGGGGCCGCCCGCGAATTCGCCGTGGAGTGCGCCATGCTGAAAGTAGAAGGCTCGGAAGTGCTCGACTACGTGGTGGACGAAGGCGTGCAGATTTTTGGGGGCTACGGCTTCTCGGCCGACTACCCGATGGACCGCGCCTACCGCGACTCGCGCATCAACCGCATCTTCGAGGGCACCAACGAAATCAACCGCATGCTGGCGGTGGACATGATTTTGAAGAAGGGCCTGAAGGGCGAAATCGACCTGATGGGCCCTGCCCAAGCCGTGCAGCAGGAGCTGCTGGCCATCCCGAGCATGGGCGAGAGCGACGACTCGCCGTTTGCCGCCGAGAAGAAGTCCATCGCCAACCTTAAGAAAGCCATCCTGATGGTGGCCGGCACGGCCGTGCAGAAGTACACGGCCACGCTCGCCAAAGAGCAGGAAGTGCTGACCAACATCGCCGACATGGCCATCAAAACCTACGTGGCGGAAAGCACCCTGCTGCGCGTGGAAAAAGAGATTTCCACCAAAGGCGAGGAGGCCCTGAGCCGCGAGCTGGACATGGCCCGCGTGTACCTCTCCGATACCGTTGACATTGTGGAGAAAGCTGCCAAAGAAGCCATTGCCAGCATGAGTGAAGGCGACGAGCAGCGCCTGCTGGTGATGGGCCTCAAGCGCTTCATCAAGGCCGACCTCTTCAATGTGAAAGACGCCCGCCGCCGCGTGGCCGCCGGCCTGATTGAGGCCAACGATTATATTTACTAGTACCCAAACGCTAGCCACTAAAAAGCCGCTTCCGGATACGGAAGCGGCTTTTTAGTGGCCGGTAAATAGTTTATTTCAACTCCACCCGGTTGAGTTGCAAAGCGGCGGACCGCTTATTGGGGCGGCTGATGCCAATGATGGTTTTGGGGGTAAGCCAGGCTGTAAAGTCTTTCACATAAGCCAGCTGCTGGTCGTCGGCCACGTTCAGCTTCAGGCGCTGCGGGTCCGAAACTGCCCCGCCCACGGCTTGCAGGCGGCGCAGGTACAGGTCCGATTTGCCGGCCAGCGCCTCCAAGCTCACTAGTTGAATTTCTTCGCCGAACACGGCGGCCCGGAAGCCAATGCCGGTGTAGCTGTCCACGGCCGGGGCCGTTTGGTCTTTGGCCACCAGCTTGTGCCAGCTGGGGCGGGCAAAGCTGTTGTAGCCGAACGCGTGGATTTCGCGGGCGTGCACGGGCAGCTCGGGTCCTCCTTCTTCGTAGTGGCGCTCGGCCAGCACCACCAGGTTCTTCTCGGGGGTCAGCAGCAAGTCGGCCAGGTAAATGTCTTCGAGGCGCTTGGGAGCGGGCGCGCCGGTAGCCAGGCCCACAGCGGCCAGGTAGGCGGCATTAAAAGGTACTTCATCGCTCAGTTTGATGTCGTTCTTGTCGAAGTCGAACCGCACCACTTTCAGGCCCGTCAGCTCGCCCGAGTCGTAGTCGGCCACCAGGGCGGCGGCGTAGAGCTGGCCGTCGGGCAGCAGCTTGAAGCGGGCGTCGCGGATGCGGATGGTGCGGCCCCCGAACATGCCGCCCACCGGCACGCCCAGCACCGGCACCGGCGTGGCCTGCGTGGGCAGGTCGGGCGTGGCCGGGTAGCGGCGCACGGCCAGCTTGCTCATGCCTTCGCTGAGCATGGTCACGAGCTGCGCCCCGTCGTTGGCCACTAGCACGTTGGGCGAAAAAAAGTCGCGCGTAGCCCGGAAGTCATAGGTGCGACTCAGTACCTTGGTTAATTTTTGGTCAAACAGTGTGGCGTCGAGGGCCCGAATTTGCTCTTCGCGGTTTTGGTAGGCAAAGGCCAGCAGGTGGGTGCCATCGGGCGAAATGGCTACGCCGGGGCGACGGTCGTGGGCGGAAGCCGCTACCAGTACCACCGGGGGCCCCAGCTGGCCGCTACGCAGGGCCACCGGATGCACGGTCAGGTTCTGGCCGCCCTCGTCGGCGTGGTGCAGCACCACCCAAGCTTGCTCGGGGCCCAGCCCGAAGGCCTCGACCGTTTCGCCGGGGGCCACGGGCAGCGCGGCGGCCCACTGCTTTTTTAGGGCTTGGTCGTAGCATTCCACGGCATAGCCGCTGGTGGCCTGGTGGGCCAAAATGACGAACCCGCTGCCGTCGGCCAAGGGTAAAGTTTTAATGGGCACCCGGCTGTCGTAGCGGTCAGCTCCTTGCTCGGGCTGGTAGCTGAAAGGCACAGATTTAACTTTCTGGGCCTGGGCAGGGGCGGTGGCCATCAGCCCAGCCACGGTCAATAAAGCCCAATAGTTGCGGTAACTCATTTATGAAAAAATAAGATTAATTTCAGAAAGCTCGGGCAATTTAAGCAGGGCGGCGAAGCAAAAATGTTCTCCTCTACGAGCCATACTAATTAAGCCCAGGCTATTTTTAGAACTCGGTTCGGCAACAAAAGCTTAGCCTAATCAAAACCCGAGCGGTTAAACTTACGTATGGCGGCACCGTTTAAAGGACAACTCCACAGTCGCATGGATTAATCCAAATGCCTTAACTTGCCTTAAGAATTCATAGGCATTGTTTTACGCTCTGATTGATTGTAAATATTTCAAGAATTATTCTTTCCGTCCCAAGAGGCAATTTACTTTATGAAGACCATTGGAAAACTTTTTTTACTCTTAAGTTTTGTGGTTGTCGGCCGCTGGTCGCGGCCTAATCCGCCTGTCACCGTCGCCACTTTTTCGGAACTAGCGGCTCCTGTGCCACCCCGCACCCCGAACGACAGCCAAGTAGTGTTGGTACGGCACACCGAACCCGCCGGCTCGCAGCGCACGGCTACCGGTGCCAGCGTGTTGGCCTTGTTTTAAAGAAAAGCGGTTCCCGTTCGGAGCCGCTTTTTTTAGGGCCGCCTGCTAGCTAATGCGGCTCCAGTTCACGGCTGTGGCGGGCAGGCTGTCGATGTGGTGACGGATGTTGCCGTTTTCGGGCCGCGCCAGTTCGGGGTCTTCCGCCAGCAGCGCCTGCGCCGCGGCGCGGCTCTCGCTCAGGATGCGCCCGTCCTTGGCCAGGTCGGCAATAAGCAGGTCGAGCACGCCGCTTTGCTGGGTGCCCATCAGGTCGCCGGGGCCCCTAAGTTTCAGGTCGATGTCGGCAATCTCGAAGCCGTTGTTGGTGCGCACCATCGTTTCGAGGCGGGTGCGGGCGTCCTTGCTCAGCTTGAAGCCCGACATGAGGATGCAGTAGCTCTGGTCGGCCCCGCGGCCCACGCGGCCCCGCAGCTGGTGCAGCTGCGAAAGGCCGAACCGCTCGGCCGACTCAATCACCATCACCGACGAGTTGGGCACGTTCACGCCCACTTCAATCACGGTGGTGGCCACCATAATCTGGGTTTCCTTCTTCACGAACCGGGCCATCTCAAAGTCCTTTTCCTCGGCCTTCATGCGCCCGTGCACCATGCTGATCTGCATCTCCGGGAAGGCGCGCGTCACGCTTTCGTAACCGTCGGTCAGGTCCTTGTAGTCCAGGGTTTCCGACTCCTCAATCAGCGGGTACACGATGTAGGCCTGCCGCCCCAGCTTCACCTGCTGCCGGATGAACTCGAACACTTTCAGGCGGTTGGCGTCGTAGCGGTGCACCGTCACGATGGGTTTGCGGCCGGCGGGCAGCTCGTCAATCACGCTCACGTCGAGGTCGCCGTACAGCGTCATGGCCAGCGTGCGCGGGATGGGCGTGGCCGTCATCACCAGCACGTGCGGGATGACGTGCGGATTTTTCTGCCATAGCTTCGAGCGCTGCGCCACCCCGAAGCGGTGCTGCTCGTCCATAATCGTCAGGCCCAGGTTGCGGAACTGCACCACGTCCTCCAGCAGCGCGTGGGTGCCCACCAGCATGTGCATGGTGCCGTTGCGCAGCTCCTCGTGCAGCACGCGGCGCTGGGCCGTGCGGGTGCTGCCCGTGAGCTTGCCCAGGTGAATGCCCAGCGCGTCGGCGTACACCTTCAGGCCCTGGTAGTGCTGGTCGGCCAATATTTCGGTGGGGGCCATCAGGCAGCTCTGGGCCCCGTTGTCGGCCGCCATCAGCATGGCGATGAAGGCCACGATGGTTTTGCCCGAGCCCACGTCGCCCTGCAACAGCCGGTTCATCTGCTGGCCGGCGCAGAAGTCCTTGTAAATGTCGTGGATAACCCGCTTCTGGGCCCCCGTCAGGTCGAAGCTGAGGTGGTTGTTATAGAAGTCAACCAGCGTGGGCACCTGGTTGAAAATCTGCCCGGCCAGCGTCACCTTGCGCTGGTCTTTCTGGCGCAGCAGCTTGAGCTGAATGTAGAACAGCTCCTCGAACTTGAGCCGGAACCGGGCCGCGGCCAGCAAGTCCGGGTTCTGCGGGAAGTGAATCTGCTGCATGGCCTGGGCCTTGCCCATCAGCGCGTACTGCTCGATGAGGACCGGCGAAAGCGTCTCGCCCACGTGCGGCAGGGCAATGGCAAGCAGGTCGCCCACCATCCGCATAATGGCCTTGCTGTCCACGCGGTGGTAGTTTTTGAGCTTTTCGGAGGTGTTGTACACCGGCTGCAAAAAGCTCTGGCCCGCCTTGGCCTCGGTCACTTCCTCCAGCTCGGGGTGGGCCATCTGGGGCCGCCCGTTGAACATCGTGGGCTTGCCAAACAGGATGTACTCCTTCTGGTTCTGCACGATTTGCTGCATCCACTTGATGCCCTTGAACCAGACCAGGTCCAGGTCGCCGCTGGCGTCGCTCAGCGTGGCCGTGAGGCGCTGCTTGGGGCCCTCGCCCACCAGTTGGCGGTTGCGTAAAATGCCCTTCACCTGCACGTAAGGCAGGTCTTCGTGCAAATCGACGACGTTATAAAACTGCGTCCGGTCGAGGTAGCGGAACGGATAGCGCTGAATCAGGTCGCCGTAGGTAAACAGGCCCAACTCCTTGCCCAGCAGCTGCCCCCGCTGGGCCCCCACGCCCCGCAAAAACTCCAGCCGGGTAGTAAAGAAACTCATGTTTTTGAGCTGTTAGCTGCTGGCTATTAGCTGTTAGCTTTTCGATAAATGACTTGAATAACGCCAGCCGGGCCCGGAAAGCTAACAGCTAACGGCCAATAGCTAACGGCTCATATTAGCGGTATTTCAACGTGTTCAGCATCTGCACCATGTCGGTTTTTACGTACTCAATCACCGGGGCCAACGAGTCGTTGGCGGTGGCGGTTTGGAAGTACAGGGCCCCGCGCAGGAAGTGCTTGGTGCTGTCGGTGGTATAAAACTGAAACTGGCTCGGCACCTCGCCTTGCAGCTCAAATACCGAGGCGCGCATGCCGTCGGGCATCTGCAAAATGCGCTCGTCGATGGCCGTGGCCTTCACCTGGTGCTTGCCGGTGAGCTTGCGGGCGTCCTCCATCATCTTGTTGTAGAGGCGCTTGTCGCGGGCCACGTCCATGTACGTAATCTGCACGTTGGCATGCAGCTGCGGGTAGTAGATGTTCAGCCAGTGCGGCTGCGCCATGTACGACGAGTCGCGCTTCACCACCGCAAACTGCGAGTAGGCAAACGTGTAGGGGTGGCCGGTGGGCAGGGGCCGGTAGCGGTGGGGCGGCAGCACGATGCGGTTGTAGCCCTTGGGCTTGGGCGTGAAGTCGGGCGCGGCGGTGCAGGCGGCCAGCCCAAGGGCCAGGGCCCCCAGCCAAGCCAGTCGTTGCCCCAGGCGCGGCAGAATGGAAACGTGTGTCACGAAATGTTATTAGTTGTCGCCGCCCTTCAAAGGTACTCCAGCCCCGCCGCAACGAAAAAAGCCCCGGCGCAGTGCCGGGGCTTTTCAAAAACGAGACGGAGCACTGCTAAAACGGCAGCTGGTCCAGCTCCGGCTCCTGCCGGAAGCTGACCGCGGGCTCGGCCACGCCGGCCGGTGCCCCGGCGGAGCCGCCCGGCCGGGCCCCCAGCATGGAAATCTCGTCGGCGATGATTTCGGTGATGTAGCGGGTTTGCTGGTCTTTGTCCTGGTACTGGCGGGTGCGCAGCTTGCCTTCGATGTACACCTGCTGGCCTTTCTTGAGGAATTTGTCGGCCATCTCCGCCAGGCCACGCCAGGCGGAGATGTTGTGCCACTCGGTGCGCTCCACGCGCGTGCCTTGCTTGTCTTTGTAGTACTCGTTGGTGGCGAGGGTGAAGTGCGCCACGCTCACGCCGCCTTCCAGGTGCCGCACCTCGGGGTCTTTGCCCAAGTTGCCTACTAAAATTACTTTGTTTACTCCGGCCATCACGGTAGGGGTTAAAAATGGTAAAATGCGTTTTACCTCGCAGAGATTAAGGTGTTGTAAAGGTAATCGTCTTAAAAATAATTACCAAATATTTTAGTAAATAAAATTTAGTTTTTGCCCAAATAATTGGCAATGAGCTGGGGCTTGGGCAGCGCCTCAATTTCGGCCGCCGTGTAAGCGTGCAGGCCGGTGTCGGCCAGGGTGCGGGCGGGCAGGGGCCCCGCCAGCCACAGGGTGTGGAAGCGAGCCTCCAGCTTTTGGTGGCTCAGCACGTGCTTGAGCAACGCCGGGGGCCGGGGCTCGGCGGCAAGGCGGGTGTCGAGCTGCCCGCCCAGGGCCTCCACGTGGCGCAGCACCTCGGCCGCGCCCAGCTCCAGCCCGGTGGTTTCGACCACGGCAAAGTCGTAGAGGCCCTGCCAAATGTCCTTTTCGCCGCGCTTTTTCAGGTACGTGGCCTCGCCGTGGCGCAGCACCAGGTAGTGCAGGTAGCGCACCCGCGCCGCTTTGGCCTTGCTCTTCACCGGCAGCAGTGCCACCTGCCCGTGCTGAAACGCCCAGCAGCTGTGCTGCATGGGGCAAAACAGGCAATCGGGCCGCGCCGGCGTGCATTGCAAGGCCCCGAACTCCATAATGGCCTGGTTGAAATCGGCGGGCGCGGCGGCCGGAATGTGCTGGTCGGCCAAGGCCTGGAATTCCTTGCGCGAAGCCGGCGCGGCAATATCAGCGTGCAGCCCGAAAATGCGCGCCAGCACCCGGTACACGTTGCCGTCGAGCACAGCCACCGCCTCGTCGAAAGCAAACGAGGCGATGGCCGCCGCCGTGTAGGGCCCCACGCCGCGCAGCTTCAGCAGGCCGGCGTAAGTGGTCGGGAACTGGCCGCCGTGTTCCTGCACCACTTGCTGGGCGGTGTGGTGCATGTTGCGGGCCCGGGAGTAGTAGCCCAGGCCCTGCCACAGGCGCAGCACCTCCTGCTCGGGGGCCCCGGCCAGGGCCTGCACCGTGGGGTAAGCGGCCAAAAAAGCTTCGTAGTAGGGGAGGCCCTGCGCCACGCGGGTTTGCTGAAGGATGACTTCGGACAGCCAGATGGCGTAGGGGTCGCGGGTGTGCCGCCAGGGCAGGTCGCGGTGGTGGCGCGGGTACCAGGCCAGCAGCGCGGCGGCCAGCACGGAGGGTTGGTGGGCGGGTTTAGCCAAAATTTTGAGGACGAATAAATTGGGGCCAGCGGCCGATTGGGTGGGTGGGTTGGGAAAAACCAAAAAAGAAGCTACCTTTGTGGCCCGATTTCATAAGCGAACCGCCTACCGGGCAAGGGCTTACGCGGAAAGCGGTGGTTTTTATTGCCCAGATTCTTATTTTTTTACCCCTAAGTACCTACCCAACGTGACCAAAGCAGAGGTAATCGCCGAAATTTCGCAGAAAACCGGCATCGAGAAAGCAGATGTGTTGATGACCGTGGAGGCCTTCTTCAAAGTAGTGAAGGACTCGATGACCGAAGGCAACAACATTTACGTGCGCGGCTTCGGCTCTTTCGTCAACAAGAAACGCGCCCGGAAAGTGGCCCGCAACATCTCGAAAAACACGTCGCTCATCATCGAGGAGCACTACATTCCGAGCTTCAAGCCGTCGAAAACCTTCGTGGCTAAAATTAAAAACAGCAAAAAAGTAAAAACCACGGCCGCCAAAGCCTAGGTTTTAGCTGTTGCTTACCCGTTAAATGCCGGCTGTGCCGCCGGTGTCTTCCCCGTGGTGGGAGGCCCGGCGGCAAGCTCTTTTCTATGGCTGCTTCTGCCTCCCGTCCCGCCGCTCACCAGGTCATGGTGCTTATTCTCGCCCTGGCGTTGATTGGCGGGTTATTCTTGTTGCCCAAGGGCATCGTGAAGCCCAAGGAAGGCAAAGGTGAGCTAACCAAAGATGCGGCCCGCACGGCCAACCGCGACGGGGGCGGCCCGGCCACCAACGGCTCCAAGGCCGACGCTTCGTCGGGCCCGGTGTCGGCCGAAGTGGGGCCGGCCACTTCCCCGGCGGGCCCCACGGCCGCCGCGCCCCACACCACCGCCACCCCGGCCCAGCGCCAGGAGCTGAACAGCCTGCTGAAGCAGCTGGCCGCCGCCGGCACGCCGGCCAAGCAGGCCGCGGCGGCCACGCTGCTGGCCCGCCGCTACGAGAACGTGCAGCGCTTCGATAGCGCCGGCTATTACTACGAGCAGGTGGCGGCGGCGCAGCCGGGCCCCCAGGCCTTGCAGCAGGCCGCCGATGCGTACTTCCAGGCGTTTAGCTTCGCTTCGTCGGATGCCCGCATCAAGCTGCTGGGCGGCAAGGCCCGGGAGCTGTACACCAAAGTGCTGGCCCAGAGCCCCAACAACCTCGACGCCAAAACCAACCTGGGCATGGCCTACATGGCCTCCGACAACCCCGTGCAGGGCGTGACGCTGCTGCGCGAGGTGCTGGCCGCCGACCCCAACAACGAAAAAGCCCTGTACGACCTGGGCATTCTGGCGGTGCAAAGCAACCAGTTCGATAAGGCCGTGGAGCGCTTCCAGCAGCTGGTGAAGGTGAACCCCCGAAACGTGAACGGCCAGTTTTACCTGGGCGTGACGTCGGCCCGGACGGGGGCCAAGGAGCAGGCCCGTACGGCCTTCCTGGCCGCCAAAAGCCTTAGCAACGACCCGGCCCTGGCCGCGTCGGTAGAAGAGGAGCTGGCCAAATTGAAATGAATCTACTCTCAAACCCAATAACTTAACCCACAAGCATATGCCCTGCGGTAAAAAACGGAAACGCCATAAGATTGCTACCCACAAGCGCAAGAAGCGCCTGCGCAAGAACCGCCACAAGAAGAAGTAAGCCGCCCCTTGGGGTGCTTTGGTAGCCAGCGGTTGCTGTTAATGCAGCGCCGACTGGCTGCCCATCTCTCACAGTAGCCTCCCGGATGCGGCGGGTGTGTGCTTTTCCCGTGGCTCGCGAGGGAAGTCAGGACCAGTGGGTTCTGGCTTCCCTTTTGCTGGTTTTGGGGCGTCGATGCCCACCCGCTTGCCGGGGCTGCTTTAACCAAACAAGACATTGAGTAATGAATTAGTGATTAATTCAACTCAGGAAGGCGAGCGGATTGCGCTGTTGCAGGATAAGCGGCTCATTGAGTACCACTTCGACCGCAACGACACCAATTACTCGGTGGGCGACATCTTCCTGGGCACCGTGAAAAAGGTGATGCCCGGCCTCAACGCGGCTTTCGTGGACATCGGCTACGAAAAAGACGCTTTTCTGCACTACGGCGACCTGGGCGAGCAGTACCCGTCGCTCACGAAGTGGGCGCGGGGCGTGCAAAGCGGCAAAGCCGGCGCGGCCAGCCTCGACCCGTTCACGTTTGAGCCGCCCCTCGACAAGGTGGGCAAGGCGGAGAGCGTGTTCAAAAAGGGCCAGCAAATCGTGGTGCAAATCATCAAGGAACCCATCTCGACGAAGGGGCCCCGGGTGAGCACCGACATTTCGATGGCCGGCCGCTACCTCGTGCTGATGCCGTTCTCGAACACGATTAGCGTGAGCAAGAAAATTGTGAGCAAGGCGGAGCGCGACCGGCTCAAGCGCCTCATCGCCAGCATTAAGCCCAACAACTTCGGCGTCATCATCCGCACCGTGGCGGAAGGGCGCGACGTGGCCGAGCTGGACAACGACATGCAGGACATGGTGGGCAAGTGGGAGCAGTTGGCCGCCACGCTGCGCACCGCCAAGCCCGCCGACAAGGTGCTGGGCGAGCTGGGCCGCACGTCGTCGATGCTGCGCGACATGCTCAACGAGTCGTTCGACAGCATTTTGGTGGACGCCCCGGCCATGTACGAAGAGATGCGCGACTACTTGCAGAAGATTGCGCCCGACAAGCTCGGTTTGCTGAAGCTGCACAACGCCAAGGTCAAGGTTTTTGAGCAAACCGGCATCGAGAAGCAGCTTAAGACGCTGTTTGGCAAGACGGTAACCGTGCCCGGCGGGGGCTACCTCGTCATCGAGCACACCGAGGCTCTGCACGTCATCGACGTGAACTCGGGCAGCAAGAGCAACCAGGAAAACGACCAGGAAGCCACTGCCCTAATGATTAACCTGCTGGCCGCCAAGGAGGTGGCGCGGCAGCTGCGCCTGCGCGACATGGGCGGCATCATCGTGGTCGATTTCATTGACATGCGGGCCGCGGAAAGCCGCAAAAAGGTGGAAGATGCTGTGCGCGATGTGATGAAGGCCGACAAAGCCAAGTTCACGGTGCTGCCCCTGACCAAATTTGGGCTGCTGCAAATCACGCGGCAGCGCGTGCGCCCGGCCGAAACCATCATTACCGGCGAGGTGTGCCCGACCTGCGGCGGTACGGGCCGCATTTCGGCCTCCATCCAGGTGACGGATGATATTGACAACAGCATCGACGACTTGCTGGTGAACCAAAACCAGTCGGGCCTCACGCTGTCGGTGCACCCGTTCTTGTACGCCTACTACACCAAAGGCCTGGTTTCGCGCCAGATGAAGTGGTACCTGAAGTACTACAAATGGGTGAAGCTGGTGAAAGACAGTAGCCTGGGCCTCACCGACTACCGCATCGAAGACGAGCGCGGCGAGGAAATTCAGCTCCGCTCGATGGCCGCGGCCATGAGCAAGGTGCAAGACCGGGAAATAGAATTTACCGACTAGGACCGCAGATTAAGCAGATTTAACGGATTTCGCTGATTCGTTTGTCAACCAAAAGCCCCGGCTGCAGACGCAGTCGGGGCTTTTTGATGTGTGTTTTATAACCTAAAAATTAGAGAAATCACGGTTGCTTAGCTCAATCAGCGATTAAAATTTCATGCCCAAATCCAGCGCAAACACGCTGTTTTTGATGGTAACGTCGGTGAAGCCGCGGGTTTTTTCGAAGTAGCGGTCGAGGTCCACCAAGCCGCGGTGGTAGCTGATGCCGGCTAGGGCCTTGGTGCTGCGGCCGAGCTGGTATTCGACCCCGGCCCCGAGCAGGGCGTTGATGTCAATGTCAAAAACGTGGTCGGAGGCCGAGGTTTCGTTGTTGTTGTCGTAAGGGTCCTGATAAAATTTCTCGCCGTTGATGCGGGTGGCAATCGGCACGGCCAGCGAACCGCCCAGTTGGAAATAGAGCCGGGTGGCGGGCGCTAATTCATTAGTGAATAGCTTGATGGTGGCGGGTACTTCGAGGTATTGGGTGGCAATCTTTTGGTTGACCCGAACACCGGCTTGAGGTGTGCCGGGTAAATACGGCGGATTCTTGTCGTTGTAGGAAATGGTGCCGCCCTTGCCCGTCAGAAACAGGCCTGTGCTGAACGCATAGTTCTCGCCAAAGAAATAATCTACAATAAGGCCTCCGCCGAAGCTAAGCTTACTGCTTTCGCTGGCAAATGCGGTAGCGGACGGCGATTCGGCGCGAAGTGAAGTAATAGCAGGCGATATTTTGATGCCGATTTCTACCTGGGCCGAAGCTGCAGTGGCGCTGGCCGCTAAGACCGCTAGGGAAAGGAATAGTCTTTTCATAAAGGGAGGAGCGAAAGAATGCCGGGAAGGTTGCGGGCGCGGGCCCGGCTTGTGGCTAATTTTACCCGAAAGTAGAAACGCGTGAATAAGAAAAGAATTGCTGGGCGAGGTGCCTGGTCCGTTTTGCTGGCCGCGGGGCTGGCCCTGGCCGGCTGCGGCCAGCGCCAGCAAGCCGGCTGCCGTCCCGATGCTGCCGCCGCTGCGCCCACGCCCGCGGTGCGGGTGCAGCGGCTGGACGCTCCGTTTTTTAACATAAAGGGCCCCGCGGACGCGGTGGCGTTTATGAACGCCCACCCGGTGTTTGCCCGCTTCTACTTGCAGCGGCGCACGGCCACCGACACCACCGGGGCCACGGCCCTGGCCCGCTTGGCCGCCGAGCCGCACCTGCGCGAGCTGGCCCAGCAGACGGCGGCGGCTTTCCCCGACAGTGCCGCGCTGGGGCGCGACCTGGGGGCCCTGTTTGGGCGGGTGAACTATTACTTCCCGGGTTTCCGGGCCCCGCGCACGGCCACGTTCGTGAGTGGCTTTGAGGGAAAAGACATTTTTGTGAACGACAGCTTGCTGGTGCTGAGCCTGGATTGGTTTGCGGGGCCCAAGGCCAAATTCCGGCCGGTGGGCCTGCCCAAATACATTCTGCGCAACTACGCGCCGGCCAACCTGCTGCCAACGCTGGCCCTGCGCGTGGCCACCAAGTACAACCGCCACGACCTGACGGCCAACACCATGCTCGACGCGATGGTGAGCGGGGGCAAAGCGCTGTACTTCGCCGGCCAGATGCTGCCCTGCACCCCCGATTCGCTGCTGCTGGGCTACACCGGCAAAGAAATGGTGGGCGTGAAGGTGAACGAGAGTAAGGTGTGGGCCCACTTTCTGGAGCAAAACCTGCTCTACAACACCACGCCGTTCACCATCCAGAAGTACGTGGGCGAGCGGCCCAACGTGCCCGAGATTGACGCCACCTGCCCCGGCCGCGTGGGCCAGTGGGTGGGCCTGCAAATCGTGCGCAAGTACATGGCCGAGCACCCCAACGTGACGCTGCCGCAGCTCATGGCCGAGCGCAGCGCCCAGAAACTGCTGAATGACTCGCACTACCGACCCAGAAGGAGTTAAAAGTTATGAGTTAGAAGTTATGAGTTGCTTCGTTAACCACCGGAACTGTTTAACTCATAACTTTTTTCGTGCACATCGCCGTTTTCAGCCAGCACCACACCAACCCCGACTGCCCGGCCACGAGCCGGCACTACGCGCTGCTGGCCCACATTGCCCAAACGCACCGGGTAACGCTGCTGACTACACCTGCCTGGCGCGGGCAGCAGCTGACGCGGGAGTTTGCATGGGTGCCGGCCGGGGTGGAAATCCGCGAAGCCGACATCGCCTACACCAACGGGATGGGCCCCGCGCGGCGGGCCCTGGCCTTTGCCCGGTACGCGGCCTGGGCCGTGCGCGAGGGCTTGCGACTGGATAAGCCCGACGTAGTTTGGGGCATCAGCACGCCGCTGACGGCGGCGTGGGCGGCGGCGCGGGTGGCGGCGCGGCGGCGGGTGCCGTGGGTGTTCGAGGTGCAGGACTTGTGGCCCGCGTTTCCGGTGGCGATGGGGGCCGTGCCCACGGCCCTGGCCCGGCAGCAGCTGTTTGCGCTGGAAAAGCGGCTGTACCACAGCGCCCAACACGTGCTGCCCCTCTCGCCCGACATGACGCGCTACGTAACCGGCCTGGGCGTGCCGGCCGCTAAGGTGACCACCGTGCTGAACGGCACCGACCTGGATTTGGCGGCCCGGGCCACGCCCGCCGCCGTGGCCGCGCTGCGGCGGGCGCAGGGCCTGGCAGGCAAAAAAGTGGTGCTGTATGCCGGCACCTTCGGCCGGGCCAACGACATTCCCACGCTGGTGGCGGCCGCCGAGGCCCAGGCTGCCGCCGACCCCGACGCGGTGTGGCTGTTCCTGGGGCACGGCTACTACGAGCCGCTGGTGGCAGCGGCGGCGGCGCGTTGGCCGGGGCGCATCCGGCTGGTGGGCGGGCAGCCGCGCCACGCGGTGTTTACTTGGTTTGCGCTGGCCGACGTGGCCGTGGTGTCGTTCCTGGCCCTGCCGGTGCTGGACGCCAACTCGCCCGCCAAGCTCTACGACGCGCTGGCGGTGGGCACGCCGGTGGTGGTCACCAACCAAGGCTGGACCAAAACGCTCGTCGAGGCGCACGGCTGCGGCTGGTACACCCCGGCCGGCGACGCCCCGCGGCTGGTAGCCTGCCTGCGCGGGCTGCTGGCCCAGCCGGCGCAGCTGCAAGCCGCCGGGCAGCGCGGCCGGGCCCTGGCCCGGCAAGCCTTCGACCGGCGGCAGCTGGCCGCGGTGGTGCAGCGGGTGCTGGAAACCGCGGCCGGTTAGGGCAAAACAGAATCGGGCCCCGACGGACTGGTCACCTTTTTGCGCGGCCTGGAGCCGATTTTGGGTGTTTTCTTAATTGCCGGCAGCTTTGGTGCCGTGGCCGATGGGGCCCCCAGCCCGATGAGCGGGGCCACGTTTTTTTCAAAATACCAGCAGCTGGGGGCCAGCGGGCAAATGCCGCACTTGGGGCTGCGGGCCACGCAGACGTAGCGGCCGTGCAGAATCAGCCAGTGGTGGGCCTTGGGGATGAGGGCCTCGGGGAGGTGGCGCACCAAGCCTTTCTCCACGGCCAGGGGCGTGGTGGCGGTTTGGGGCACGAGGCCCAGGCGGCGCGATACCCGGAACACGTGGGTATCGACGGCCATTGCGGGCTGGTTGTAGATGACGGATACCACCACGTTGGCCGTTTTGCGGCCCACGCCCGGCAGGCGCTGCAGCTCATCAAGCAGGCTGGGCACCTCGCCGCCGAAATCTTCGGTCAGCATCCGGCCCAGGCCGGCCAGGTGCTTGGCCTTGTTATTGGGGTACGAAACGCTGCGGATGAAGGGAAAAATATCGTCGGCCGCGGCCGCGCCGAGGTGGGCGGGGGTGGGAAAGGCGGCCAGCAGCGCGGGCATCACCAGGTTCACGCGCTTGTCGGTGCACTGGGCGCTGAGCACCACGGCCACGATAAGCTCGTAGGGGTTGCCGTAGCGCAGCTCGGTTTTGGGCTCGGGGAAGTGGGTGGTGAAGTAGTCGAGGAAGTAGCGAAACCGCTCGGGACGAGTCATAAACAGGGCGCGGGCGCGGCCAATAAGCAAAAAAAGTCATTGCCAGCGCTGCGGAGCCGCGGCGCTGGCAATGACAAAGGTCGGTTGGGCAAGGGCTAGCGGCCGGCCGGAAACGTGCGGGCGTACTCCAAAATACGTTCCGACACCGCCGGGCGGGGCTCGCAGCGGAGGCCGTTGAGGGTGCGCTGGGCCAGGAGCAGGTCGGCGCAGGCGGTGGCCAGCTCGGGGTCGTGCTGGAGGGCTTCTTCTACTTCGGGCAACGCACTAGCTGGCAATTCGTTGTACACGTAGCGCAGCAGGGTCGAATAGGGTAAGGTTTGAATCATAGTAAGGCGGGTTTACGGACATTTTCTTCCGTAGGTTTATCAGGGCGTAGCGCATGCGCCCCAACGCGGTGTTGATGCTCACGCCAGTGGCATCGGCAATCTCCTGGAAGCTCAGGTCGCCGTAGTGGCGCATGAGCAGCACTTCTTTTTGCGCCGGGGGCAGCTCCTGGATGAGCTGCCGCAGGCGGGCGTGAGTTTCTTCGCGGGCCAGGGCGTCGTCGGCCCCCTCTTCCGAGTGGGCGAGCGAGTTGGCCAGGGGCCCGTCGCCGTCGAGGCTGAGGTGGGGCGTGCGCTTGCCGCGGCGAAAGGCGTCGATGGCCAGGTTGTGCGCGATGCGGCACAGCCAGGGGCCAAACTTGCCTTCGTCGTTGTAGCGGCCGCTTTTCAGCACGTGAATGGCTTTGATAAACGCGTCTTGGAGGAGGTCTTCGGCCACATCCTCGTCGCGCACGATGAGCAAAATAGTGGTGTAGGCCCGGCTCCGGTGCCGCTCAAGCAGCAACGCGAAGGCGGATTCCTGGCCAGCCAGGTATAGCGAAACGAGCGCGGAATCGCTCAGCTGCGTGGGTTCCATAAAGGACTACGGATAAGGAGAACGTAGAGCTTCGGCCGATAGTATGCAGCTAAGAGAGTAAAAGAAAATAATAAAGGAGATACCAGCTTTAACCGTAGGGTTGCAAGCTCTTGCCAAATGTAGCGGCAGTCTTAGGGCTTCCGCAAGCCATTCTGAGTAAAGATGCCAAAATATTTTTAGGAAGGGCGCAACCTTCCCCAAAACTTCATTTGCCCGCCGCCCGCCGCCCGCGCCCCGGCCCGCGTCAAGCGTCGGCCCGGGCCAGCCACGCGTGGGCCGAGGCCTCGTCGGTGAAGGTAGCGATGCGGCAATCGGTATCGGCGGCCGACACGGTGGCCACTACGGACTGCCGGGCCCGCAGCGGCGATATTAAAAACGCCAGCCGCACCGGGGCGGCGTAGCGGCCCCGCAGCCCGGGTGCAAAAGTGGTGCCGAACCAGGCGTTGACCGCCGGCTCAATCACGTCTTCGCGGCGGCGCAGGTCCAGCAGCCAGCGGCCGCACTGGGCCGCGTCGGCGGCGGCCAGCACAGCCTGGTAGCCGGCCTGAAGTTCCTGGGGCGTGACTTCGCGCTGCCAGCGGGCGATGAGGGCCGGCAGGTCGGGGCGAAACACGAGGTCGAGGCCGTGGCTGGACATGAAGGAAATAGACGCTTGCCGCAAGGTAGGCGCTGGCCACAGCCAAGGCAAGCGCCACCGTGGCGGGGAAAGCGGCGGCTCTACCTTTGCCCGGGGCCCAAAATTGCGCTGGCTCCGCGTTTTTGTATGAGCCCTGCTGCCCCCCACGACCCCTACGCGGCCCTGCGCCTGCCCGACTTTCGCCGCCTGATTACCGCCCGGGTGCTGTTCACGGCCGCCACCCAAATCCAGGGCGTGGTGGTGGGCTGGCAAATTTTCAAGCTCACCAACGACCCGCTGGCCCTGGGCCTCATCGGGCTGGCCGAAGCCATTCCCAGCATCACGGTGTCGCTGTACGCCGGGCACGTGGCCGATTCGGTGCGGCGCAAAAAAATTATCGTGCCCACGGTGGCCGTGCTGTTTTTGTGCGCGGCCACGCTGCTGTGGCTCTCGCTGCCGGCGCAGCGGGCGCTGCTGCTGGGCGGGCACCTCTACGTGGAAATGCTGCACGCCACCTTCGTGTGGCCGCTGTACCTGGTGCTGTTCGTGAGCGGCATTGCGCGGGGCTTCCTGGGGCCGGCCCTGTTTTCGTTCATGCCCCAGCTGCTGCCCGACCGGGCCCTGCTGCCCAACGCCGTGACGTGGAACTCGACCACCTGGCAGGCCGCCTCGGTGGTGGGCGCGGCCACGGGCGGGGCCCTGCTCACGCTGGGCCTCGACGTGGCCTACGGGGTAGACGTCGTGCTCGAAGGCCTGGCCCTGGTGCTGTTCATCACCATCGCCAGCCGCGAGCTGCCGCCCATCGAGGGCGAGCGGCTGACGCTGGGCGAGAGCATCATGAGCGGCACTAAATTCATCTTCGGCAACCAGATTGTGCTGGCCGCGCTGTCGCTGGACTTGTTCGCGGTGCTCTTCGGCGGGGCGGTGGCGCTGCTGCCCATTTTCGCTTCCAAAGAGATGCTGAACGTGGGGCCCGCCGGCCTGGGCTACATGCGGGCCGCCCCCGCCGTGGGCACGGCCCTGATGGCGGTGTGGCTCACGTTTTCGCCCCTGCGCAAGGGGGCCGGCCGCAAGCTGCTGTGGGCCGTGGCGGGCTTTGGGGCCGCCACCATCGGGTTTGCGCTCTCGCACAACATCTACCTGTCGCTGCTCATGCTTTTCCTCACGGGCGTATTCGATTCGGTGTCGGTAATTGTGCGCTCCACGCTCATCCACACCTACACGCCGGAGTACATGAAAGGGCGCGTGTCGGCCGTGAACAACATCTTCATCGGCTCCAGCAACGAGATTGGGGCCTTCGAGAGCGGCGCGGCGGCCAAGGTGCTGGGCACGGCCTCAAGCGTCATCTTCGGCGGCCTGATGACGCTGGGCGTGGTGGCCTTCACCGCCTGGCGGGCCCCCAAGCTGCGGGGCCTGGAAATGGGCGCGGGCAAAAAACCGGCCCCCGACCTGCCGGAGCCCGAGCCGGCTCAGTCGCAGCGCACGTAAGGCCGCAGCTTCTCCCAGTCGGCGGGCTTGAGGGTGGGAATTTGCTTCAGGTCTTCGGCGCTGCGGTAGGGGCCGTGCTGCTTGCGGTAGGCCACGAGGAGGCGGGCCAACCCTTTGCGGATGTAGGGGTGCAGGTACAGCTCGTCGAACGAGGCGGTGTTCACGTTCACCAGCTGGGGCGCGAAGCCGGGGCGCACAAACGTGTACTTGCGCAGGCTGTCCACGAGGTCGGGCGCGTCGCGCAGCACGAACACCTCGCCCAGCTGGTCGGGCCGCACGTAGCCGCCCAGCTGGTTGCGGTACTGCACCACCCACTTGGCCCGCCCGGCCCCAATGCCCCGGATTTGCATCAGCTGCGTGGTGTCGGCCGCGTTCAGGTCGAAGGGCTGAAGGTGCTTGGGCTTACCAGGGAACTTGCCGGTGCTGGCAAACGGCGGCAACTTGCCCGGCCCCCCGGCCGCGTAGGCCGGCCGAGGGGCCCGGGCCGGCAGCGCGTCGGGCAGCTGCATGAACGGGGCCAGCCGCTGGTACACCGAGTCTTCCAGCCCGTACATCTTCTGGATTTGCGCCTTGGCGCGGAAGCCGCCCGCCGCGTCGCGGTACTTCACGATGCGCCCGGCCACGAAGTGCGGCACGCCCCGGGCCTCCCAGCCCGCGGCCGTGAGAGCGTTGGGGTCGAAGGGCCCCGGGGGCACCCGCGCCACTGCCGGGTAGCGGACGGCTCGGCCCTCGCGCGGGGCGTCGGCCCGGCCCGGGGCCCGGTTGCCGGCCAGGTCGGCCGCCAGCTGGTCGAGCCGCCGCTGGTCGTCGGCGGGCAGGTACTGCGGCTGGGCCGGGTGCCAGAGCAGCGGCAGCAGTAGGGCCCCGGCCAGCACCAGCAGCAGCCCCACCATGCCCCGCGCCTCGGCCCGCGAGTAGCCCATGTAGCGCCGCACCCAGCGCAGGGGGCCCCCGGCGGGGCGGCGCGGCGGGCGCGGAACGGTGGGCGGGGTGGGCATCTTTTGGGTTTCTGGAAAAGGGCGTGGAAACGCGAAGGTGCGTCGAGGCCCCAGTGGGCCGCTACTCCGCCGTCAGCTCCAGCACGTGGCTGGTGAGGGCCCGGGCCTCGTCGTCCGACACTTTTAGGCCCACTTGCATCAGGTAATCCCCGGAGTAGGTTTGGCCCTGGTCGGCGAGGCGGGAGGTGGTGCCGGGCACGAGGTTGGTTTCGGCCACGCGGTAGCGCCGGGCGGGGTCGAGGCCCTGCAGGCGCACGCGCAGCACCGTTTCGTGGAAGCGGGTGTGCAGGTTATAGGCGAAGAGCACGGCGCGGGCCCGGTCGGCGGCCACGTACAGCACTACGGGTTGGTTGCTTTCGTAGGGCGAGCGGAGGCGGTACTGGTCGCCCTGCCAGATGACGGGGCTCAGGCGCTTGTATTCTTTCACGGCCTGCTGGCTGAAGGCCAGCTCGGCGGGCGTGAGCTTGGCCAGGTCCACGTCGTAGCCCAGCCGGCCCATCATGGCCACGTCGGTGCGGAATTTCAGCGACTGCTGCGGGTTCCAGTTCGTGACGTGGCAGGCCAGCGTGAGCGCGGGGAAGAAGTTGGAATAGCCCCACTGGATGAACACGCGCTCCGCGGCGTCGGTGTTGTCGGAGGGCCAGAACTCGGTGAAGTACTTCAGGGCCCCGTAGTCGGTGCGGCCCCCGCCGCCCGAGCACAGCATGATGGGTACGTGCGGGTACTGCTGCCGCAGCCGCTCGCACACCTTGTAGAAGCCGCGCACGTAGTCAACGTACAGGTGCGACTGGTCCGCGCCCAGGTACTGCGAGTAGGCGTTGGTCATGGGCCGGTTGCAGTCCCACTTCACGTAGGCCAGGCCGGGGTTTTGGGTAAACACGTCGGCTACGGTGTGGAACACGAAGTCCTGCACTTTGGGGTTGGTCAGGTCCAGCACCAGCTGGTTGCGGCTGAGGTCTTCGGGGCGGTTGGGCAGCTTCAGCAGCCAGTCGGGGTGTTTTTCGTACAGCTCGCTCTTGGGGTTCACCATTTCGGGCTCCAGCCAGATGCCGAACTTGATGCCGTTTTTGGTGGCCTCCTGCACCAGGTGGCCCAGGCCGTTGGGCAGCTTGGTGCGCGTGGGCTGCCAGTCGCCGAGGCCGGCGTTGTCGGCGCTGCGCGGGTACTTGTTGCCAAACCAGCCGTCGTCGAGCAAAAACAGGTCCACGCCCAGCCTGCCGGCGTCGGCCATGATGGCGTCCAGCTTGGGCTCGTTGAAATCGAAAAACGTCGATTCCCAGTTGTTGAGCAGCGTCAGGCGGGGCTGGGTGCCGTCGAGCACACCGTAGCGGCGGGCCCAGCGGTGCAGGTTGCGCGAGGCCTGGCCCTTGCCCTGGGTGCTGTAAGTGAAGATGAATTCGGGCGTGACGAACGGCGTGTTGGGGGCCAGCGTGTAGGCCGAGGCGTAGGGGTTGATGCCCGCCGAGAGGCGCAGGTCGTTCTGGTTGTCCAGCTCAAAGGCCAGGCGGAAGTTGCCCGTCCAGCCCAGGGTGCCGGCCAGCACCTCGCCGCTGGTTTCGTCGGCCGCCTTGCCTAGGGCCAGGAAAAAGGCCGGCGTCTGGTACACGTCGGCCCGGGCGCCGAGCTTGCTGTCGACGACCTTGATGCCGCTGGTGAGCGGGGCCTCCTGCTGCCGCATCTCCTCGGCCCAGTCGCCGTGGAACTGCGTGAGCCAGTACTGCGGGGCCTGCAAATGCAGCATGGCCGAGGCGTAGTGGTTTAGCACCAATGCCTTGCGCTCCTGGTGCTTGATTTCGGTCCAGGTTTTGATGACGTCTTCCGCCGCGTAGGCGGCGTAGTGCAGCAGCACTTCCACCGGGTACTGGGGGTCGCGCAGGCGCACGGTGGTGGTGCGCACGCCCGGGCTGGGCTCGGCGGTTTGCGCGTCCACGAACAGCAGCTCCAGCGAGGGGTTGCCGTCGGCGTGCGTGAGGCCCACGGCGGGCTCGAACAGGTTGTCGAGCCCGGCGGATACGTAGGCTTCGTGGCCGCCGGCCAGGCGGGCGTAGTCGGCCGGGGCCAGCAGCCGGGGCCCCAGGTAGCGCTGGTAGAGGCGGTGGTTGTCGCCCACGGCCAGCACCAGGCTCAGGTGCTGGGTTTCGACGACGAGCGGGGCAGCGGCCTGGGCGGCGGCCGGGCTGAAACGGGCAAGCATCAGCAGGAAGAAAAAGCAACGGTAAGCCATGCGGCAAAAGTGGCCACAAATCCAGGAACCACTGCCGGGGCTACCGGCCGGTGGCCGCCGCCACGCCCCGGGGCCGGCCGCCGTAGCGGACGCTCTTTTGCGGGGCCGGGCGCTTCACGGTCACGGGCAGGGGCGCGCCGGGCGGCGCGGTTTGCAGGGCCACCCACGCGCTGATGGCCTGCAGTGCGTCGGGCGCGAAGGTGGGCTGCTGGTTGCCGTCCACCACCGGCCACTCCTCCGGGTCGGCCTGAAACAGGTGGTTTACGCCTTCGAGGCGCCGGGCCGTGGCCGGGCGGTGGGCGCGGCGCAGGGCCCGCAGCAGGGGCGTCATGTTCTGGCGCGCCGACACCTGGAGGTCGTCGGTGCCGTTGAGCAGCAGCACCGGGCACTGCACCTGGGCCAGGCGGCCCAGGGGGTCGAAGTCGAAGAAGTAACGCGACCAGGGCGAGGTGAGCTGGGCGGCGCGGGCGCGGGCCATCGGGGCGTCGATGCCGGTGTTGGCCCCGCTGAGCAAGGCCGCTACTTTGGTGCGGGCCACGGCGTTGTCGGGCGTCTGGCGCACAAAATACACCGTGCGCTCAAAGGCGCTCTGGGCGGCCTTCACCTGGGCGGGGTCGGCCCCAATCAGGCGCATAATCTCGCCCTGCTGGTGCCGCAGCACCAGCGAGCCGGGCTCGCCGTACCCGGCCAGCGACACCACAAAGGCCGGGGCCCGGCCGGGGGCCCCGGCGGCCAGCAGGGCCACGTTGGCCCCCTCGCCGTGCCCGAGCAAGCCCACCCGGCCCCGTGCCACCAGGGGCTGGGCCCGCAGGCAGGCCACGGCGGCCTGCGCGTCGGTCACGAGGTCGGCGGTGGTGGCGGTGGCGTAGGTGCCCTCCGAGCGGCCCACGCCCCGGTCGTCGAAGCGCAGCACGGCCACCCCGTGCCGGGTGAGGTAGTCGGCCAGCTGCCCGAACATGCGGTAGCCCGATACCTCCGAGTCGCGGCCCTGGGGCCCCAGGTCCGAAAGCAGGACCACGGCCGGGAAGGGCCCCTCGCCGGCCGGCACCGTGAGCGTGCCCGACAAGTGGTGCCGGGTCGTGGTGTTGAGGAACGATACGTCGGACTCGCGGTAGGGCGGGGCGGCCCGCAGGCGGGTGGCGGCCTGCTTCGAAGCCACGGCCCGCACCAACACGAGCGGCGCGGTGAGGCCCGGCTGCGTCCAGGTGCCGCTGAGGCTGGCCCCGTCGTCGAGCACCTTGCCCTCGAAGTGGCTGCCGGCCTGCGCGATGCGCAACGTGAGGTCGGTGCCCTTCAACTCCACTTCCACCGGCATGCGGCTGATGCGTTGCTGCGGCGCGTCGAGGGCGGCGTAGTAGCTGCCGTTGCTGAGCGGCACGATGGTGATGACGAGGGTGATTTCGCCGCCCAGTACCTTCAAGGGGCCTTTCCATTGGCCGCTGAGGGGCGTGGGCGTCGGCCCGGCCACGGCACCGGGCACACATCCCAGCGAAGTCAACAGCAATAGTAGCGCACGTATAAACTTAATCATGGAATAATATCAAAAATAGAAGCTCAGGCGTATTTATTGGTTGTTTTAGGGATTGAAAGTACAAGAATTACGCATATGTTACGGTCTTCTTCGGTGAGTTGGCCTAAAGTGTGGGCCAACGGTGCGGCCGGGCCGGCCAATCGGTGGGGGCTTCCTTTGCGGTCCCGTGGGCCCTGCCCGCGCCCGCAACCTTTTGCCCCCCGCCCGCTGTTAGCCTGTCTATGCCCAAAAACGACGCTCTGCAAGTGGCCGCCCCCGCGGCCGACCCGATTGACCAGCTCGACCCGCGCCAGTTCATCCTCATCAAAAACGCCCGGGTCCACAACCTGAAAAACCTGAGCGTGGCCCTGCCCCGCAACCAGTTCATCGTCGTCACGGGCCTCTCGGGCTCGGGCAAGTCCAGCCTGGCCTTCGATACCTTGTACGCGGAGGGCCAGCGCATGTACGTGGAGAGCCTGAGCAGCTACGCCCGGCAGTTCTTGGGCCGCATGGACAAGCCCGACGTGGACTACATCCGGGGCATCTCGCCGGCCATTGCCATCGAGCAGAAGGTCAGCATCAAGAACAACCGCTCGACGGTGGGCACCAGCACCGAGATTTACGACTACCTCAAGCTGCTGTTTGCGCGGGTGGGGCGCACGTACTCGCCCGTGAGCGGCGAGCAGGTGCGCAAAGACAACGTGGCCGACGTGGTCGATTTTCTGGCCGGCCAGCCCGCCGGCACCCGGGCCATGGTGCTGGCCCCGCTGCCGCCGCTGGCCCCCGGCCGCACCCTCGTCAAGGAGTTGGATTTGCTGCTGCAAAAAGGCTACAGCCGCGTGGTGGTGGGCGGCGACATGGCCTTCATCGAAGACCTGCTGAGCGGCGGGGCCCCCGAGCCGAAAGGGGCGGTGGCCATCATGATTGACCGCGCCGTGCTGCGCCCCGACGACGAAGACCTACTCTTCCGCCTGTCCGACTCGGTGCAAACGGCGTTTTTCGAGGGCCACGGCACCTGCGTGGTGGAGTTGACAGCTGCCAATGAACCGGTAGCAGTGGAGGGGGAGCCAAGCCCCAACTCTCAGGCCCCAAGCACTGAAACCAGGACTTTCTCCGACAAGTTTGAGCTGGACGGGCTGACGTTTGAGGAGCCGAGCGTGAACTTCTTCTCCTTCAACAACCCGTACGGGGCCTGCCACACCTGCGAGGGCTTCGGCTCGGTGCTGGGCATCGACGAGGACCTGGTGATACCCGACAAGAGCATGACCGTGTACGAGGGGGCAATAGCTCCTTGGAGAACCGAAAAGCAGGGCGAGTGGCTGAAGCCGCTGCTGAAAAACGGCATCCGCTTCGACTTCCCCATCCACCGGCCCTACGCCGACTTGAGCGCGGCCGAGCAGCGCCTGCTGTGGACCGGCAACAAGCACTTCGAGGGCCTCGACGCCTACTTCAAGTGGGTGAGCGAGCAGACCCACAAAATCCAGTACCGGGTGCTGCAAAGCCGCTACCGGGGCCGCACCGTGTGCCCCGACTGCCGCGGCACCCGCCTGCGTAAAGACGCGCAGTACGTTCAACTCGACGGCCGCAGCATTGCCGACGTGGTGCTGCTGCCCATCTCGGGGGCCCTGGAATTCTTCGCTAACCTGAGCCTGCCGGCGCACGAGATGAAGGTGGCCGAGCGGCTCGTGACGGAAGTGACTAATCGCCTGGGTTACCTCCACCGCGTGGGCTTGGGCTACCTGACGCTGAACCGCTTGAGCAACACGCTGAGCGGCGGCGAGAGCCAGCGCATCTCGCTGGCCACGTCGTTGGGCTCGGCCCTGGTGGGCTCGATGTACGTGCTCGACGAGCCCAGCATCGGCCTGCACCCCAAGGACGCCGAGCAGCTGATTGGCGTGCTGCGCTCGTTGCAGCAGCTGGGCAACACCGTGGTGGTGGTGGAGCACGAGGAGAAGATGATGGCCGCCGCCGACCAGATCATCGACATCGGCCCCGAGGCGGGCAGCGGCGGGGGCCACCTCATGTTCCAGGGCAGCTACCCCGAGCTGCTGCGCGACACGGCCACCTACACCGGCAAGTACCTCAGCGGGGCCCTGGAGGTGGCCGTGCCGAAGGTGCGCCGCCCCTGGCGCAACGCCCTGACGCTGAGCGGGGCCCGCGAAAACAACCTGAAAAACGTGAGCGTGAAGATTCCGCTCGGCGTAATGACGGTGGTCACGGGCGTGTCGGGCTCGGGCAAGTCCACGCTCATCAAGCGCATCCTGGCCCCGGCCCTGCTGAAGCAGCTGGGCGGCGGCGCGGGCGAAAGCACCGGCAAGTTCGACAAGCTGACCGGCGTGCAGGGCCAGGTGTCGCACGTCGAGTTCGTGGACCAAAACCCCATCGGCAAGTCGTCGCGCTCCAACCCCGTTACCTACGTGAAGGCCTACGACACCATTCGCACGCTGTTCTCGGAGCAGCCGCTGGCCAAGGCCCGGGGTTTCAAGCCCTCGCACTTCAGCTTCAACGTGGAGGGCGGGCGCTGCGAGGTGTGCCAGGGAGAGGGCCAGGTGAAGATTGAGATGCAGTTTATGGCCGACATCTACCTGACCTGCGAAAGCTGCGGCGGCCGCAAATTCAAGCAGGACGTGCTGGACATCAAGTTCCAGGACAAGGGCATCGACGAGGTGCTGGAGCTGACCGTGGCCGACGCCGTGCAGTTCTTCAAAACCCAGCCCAAGGTGGCCGAGCGCCTGCGGCCGCTCGAAGACGTGGGCCTGGGCTACATCCGCCTCGGGCAGTCGGCCAACACGCTGAGCGGCGGCGAGGCCCAGCGCGTGAAGCTGGCCTCGTTCCTCACCAAAGGCGCGACGCTGCAACAGGACAAGATCCTGTTCATCTTCGACGAGCCCAGCACCGGCCTGCACTTCCACGACATCGCCAAGCTGCTGGGGGCCCTGAACGCGCTGATTGAGCAGGGCAACTCGGTGCTCATCATCGAGCACAACGTGGACATCATCAAGTGCGCCGACTGGCTCATCGACCTGGGCCCCGAGGGCGGCCTCAACGGCGGCCACCTGCTGTTCGAGGGCACCCCCGAGGAGCTGGTGAAGCGGAAGGATACCAACCACACGGCCCGCTTCCTGGCGGAAAAGGTGTAGCGAGGGGGCGGAAAATGCTTAACTTTAGTGCCCAACTAATTGGTAATGCAATGATTGTTGAGAAAAAAAAACAGGTTTTATCGGCTATCGAGCAGGTCCAGGACGAAGCAACCATTGAGAAAATCGCGGCGATGGTTGATGCCATTTTGGGCAAATTTTCGGCCGGCAAACCCATTTCGCCGCCCGGCTTCGCGGCTGGGGCGGGTTTCTGGATGGCCGATGATTTCGACGAGCCGCTCGCCGATTTTAAGGAATACGAATGAGTCGGTTGCTGCTCGATACGCACACGCTGCTCTGGTATGCGCAGGACGATGCCCGTTTGCCCGCTCAAACCGTTCAGGCTATCCAGGCATCCGGCGGGGGCTGTTTTATTAGCCGGGTCAGCTTGTGGGAAGTGGCTATTAAAAGCAGCCTGGGGAAGCTGGTGCTCCCCGGTGATTTCACCGGTTGGCAGGCTGGAGTGCAAGAACACGGGTTTTCGCTGCTTGAAATCACCGACGTTCATTTAGCGGCGTTGCATCGGCTTGCCTACGTGAGCGACCACCGCGACCCCTTCGACCGCCTGCTCATTGCCCAGGCTAAGAGGGTATAGGATAAATCAATCGTCAGGTTTGGATATTGCCCGTTTAGCAAGTCGTCTGAGCATTAAGTTGCTAAGACAGATTTTAATCCAGGC
>NZ_JABSNP010000005.1 GCF_013294115.1 Hymenobacter caeli
TTGCGGCGGATTTGGTCACTGGCGCACTTGGCGCAATAATGCTGGGTGTAAACCATAAACCAATCTACAACCGCCACCCTGAATTAATCCACTACATAAGAAGGATATAAGCAAAGGTTGGAAGCGTTTTTACAAGGCTTTCCCGGGTTCTGAAGGGGTTTTTAAATTCTCCAGAATCACTTATTCTAATTCTGGAGACCGAGCTGTTACTTATCGTGTTATAAGCCGCAACGGACTGAATGGCAACGGTTCTTTGCTAGTTCTTGAAAGAATTGGTAATAACTGGCAAGTGAAATACCGCTTCTCTTTGTGGAATAATTAATCTATCAAATTTAAAGTAAAAGGGCACATATTATTATCAAAAGCATAAGCTAATTGCCCACCAAACCCGCCCTACGCCGCACCGCCCTGGCCCGCCGCGGGGCCCTAACGGCCGCCGAAGTGGCTGAGCGGAGCGAATTAATTAGCGTGCAATTATTTCAGCATTTTCAAGTGGCGGCGTGGCGGTGGCTGCACGTATTTCTGCCGTTAATTAATAAAAACGAGCCGGATACCTGGGCGATTATCCGGCGCATTTGGGCTGAAAAGCTGCCGGTGCGACTGGCCGCGCCGGTGGTACAGCCCGACGGGGTTTCGCTGAAGCACTATGAATTAACGGCCGCTACGCCGCTGGTGGCCAACCGCTGGGGCATCCCGGAGCCGGTGGGGGCCCCGGCAGCGGCGGTCGCGCCCGCCGTGTTTGACGCGGTGCTGGTGCCGCTGCTGGCCTGCGACGCGCACGGACAGCGCGTGGGCTACGGCGGCGGGTTTTACGACCGATTTTTGGCGCAGTGCCGGCCGGGCACGGCGTTCGTTGGGCTCAACATTTTAGACGAGCCGCCGGGGGCCCCGCTGGCCGACGTGCTGCCCACCGACGTGGCCCTGACGGCCCTGGTGACGCCCGCGGGCGTGTGGCGGTTTTAGGACGCTAACGCGTTGAAAATAAATAACAGTTGGGGCCCCAAAAGCCTGCAATAAGGGAATATAGCGGTGCGTTGGTGGTTCATCTTCCACTCATTCGCCCCGTCGCCTATGGCCGCCATCGAACCGAAAGCCTCCGCCCCCGCTCCCAACGGCCGCCGACGAAGTAAAAAGATGTCGACCCGCATCGACATGACGCCGATGGTGGACCTCGCGTTTCTGCTGCTCACGTTTTTCATGCTCACCACCACGTTCGCCAAGCCCTACGTGATGCAGCTGACCATGCCCGTGCCCGACGACGAGCATCCCATGGCTGTGCCTGCTTCAAAGAGCCTGACCGTCATCCTGGGCAAAAACCACCGCGTGCACTACTACTTCGGCCTGAACCAGCCGGCCGACAAAACGGTGGCCGCGGCCCGGCTGGAAACCACGGATTTTGGGCCCCAGGGCATCCGGCAGGTGCTGCTGGCCCGCCAGCAACGGGGCCCCGTGGTGGTGCTCATCAAGCCCGGCGCCGACTCGCAGTACAAGGACATGGTGGACATCCTCGATGAGATGAGCATCACCAACCAACGCCAATACGCCCTCACCAAGCTTTCCACCGCCGACCTCACCCTCTTAAAAACCGCCGCGTTATGATGACCAATGCCCAGCTGGCCACGGCCAGCCTCGACGACATCGTGTTCGATGGTCGCAACCAAACCTACGGGGCCTACCTGCTCCGCCAGCTCTACCAGCGCCACCTGCTGCGGGCCTTGATTATTGCCCTGTCGCTGCTGGCCCTGGTTGTGAGCGGGCAGGCCCTGGCGCGGTACCTGGCGGGGCCGGTGGTGGCGGTGCACTACGTGCCCACGGGGCCTATCAATCCTGTTTTACCACCGGAAATAATTGACCCGATAGTGGAACCGCCCGTAAAACCGATGCCTACGCAACCCAAGACACCGGCCATAAACTCCATCAAACTGAATAACTTCAAAATTGTCCCGAAGGATGCGGCAGCAGATGATGTACCCGAACAGGACGCCCTAATCGGCAAACACATAGCCAGTGTGACCGTTACGGACGGAATCGATGCACCGAATGTGGATGACCTCAAGCCAACCGTCAACGATGCCGCTACTACCGAAACCGTTGGAAGCAAGCCTTACGTTTACGTGGAGCAGATGCCAGAGCTGCCCGGCGGCGGCGGCCAGGCGGCCATTGTGGCGGCTATTCAGCGAGCCGTTCATTACCCGATGCAGGCCCAGGCCAACGGTGTGGAAGGCAAAGTATACGCCAGCTTCGTAGTGAATGCCCAAGGCGAAGTGACAGACCTTAAAATAGTGAAAGGCGTTGGCTCAGGCCTCGACGAGGAAACGTTGCGAGCCATCGCTAAGCTGCCGCGCTTTATTCCTGGCAAACAAAACGGCCGGGCCGTCAGCGTAATATACACCGTGCCGATTTCCTTCAAAATCGACAACTAACAATCAGTCGCCCTATCCATAAAAAAGCACCTGGCCCGCGCGCCAGGTGCTTTTTTGCGTTGCAAACGGACGTTACTTACCCACTATTTCCTCAACGGCCACGATGCGGGCCTGGCCCCAAGGCGCGATGCGCACCAGCACCCGCAGCGGCCGGGGGGCCCGGTCTTGGCGCAGGGGGCTGGCGGCGGGCACGTAGTAGCGCTCCAGCCCGTAGCGCAGGCCCAGCGTGCGCGGAAACACGTCGGTGACCCAGCCGCGCAGCACGGCCTGGCCGGGCGCGGTGGCGGGCTCCTCGGCAAATACCCCGACCACGGCGGCTTCGGCGGGGCCGCCGGTGGGGGCCAGCAGCACGTACACGCTTTGGCGGGCGCGGGGCGCGGCGGGGCCCCGCCACTGGGCCAGCGGCACGGTGGCCGCGGCGTAGCGCAGGCGCACGAAATCGGTGGTTTTGAGGGTAGTGAGGTCGGCGGGCATGGCGGCCAGCGCCACGGCTTTGCCCAGGGCCGTGGTGGCATAGCCCGCGCCGGCCACCCCCAGCACGTACAGCACCTGGGCCCCCACCAGCAGCCGGAGCAGCAGCGCGGTGCGTCGCGGGGGAGCAGGGGGAGCAGGGGCTTGCGTGGGGGCCATTTTAATTACCAGAGAAGCGGAGGGGAGCGCGAGCGCAACGAGGTGTTCTTACGGAGCCGGGGCGTTGGGGGGCACGGCGGCGGCCAGCACCCGGGCGTTGCGGCGGCGCAGGTACCAGCTCAGGCCCAGCAGCAGCACCCCGCCAATCAAGAAAAACAAGGATTTGTTGATAAACGCGCCCCACGTCAGCTTGAAGAACGCCACCATGGTGGCCCCCACGAACAGCACCGTGCCCAGGGTGAGCTGCTCGGCGTTCTGGCTGCGGTGGGCCCGGACCAGCACCGAGCCGGCGTGGGCGTACAGCACCACCAGCGTGGCCACGGCCAGCGGCAGCCCGCCCGGCAGGTAAAAGCCCGGCAACAGCAGCAGCCAGTCGGGCAGCGTGTCGAGGCGGCCGCGCTGCTTCTTGCCCAGCACCGACAGCGCCAGCACCGCGCCCAGGGCCCCCAGGTAGGCCAGCACCGGCGGGCGCAGCAGGCCCGCGTAGGCATCGGTCTCGCCGAACAGCGCCAGGCCGAGGGCAAACAGGTAGGCCGCCACCAGCGGGGGGCCCTGGGCGGCGCGGCCGGCGGCGCGGCCGGGTTGCAAGTCGCCGGCCGCGTACACGAGCATGGCCGGGATGAAAAACCAGGTGATTTTGGCGTGGGCCAGCGCCACCCACAGCGCCGCCTGCCACAGCAGGCCAATGGCCAGCACGGTGCTCAGCAGGCCGTCGGGCCGCCGCCACCACAAATAGCCCACGCCTCCGGCCAGCAGGGCGGCCGTGGCGTAGCTGTAGCTGCCCAGCCCCTGGGTGCAGTACGTTTGCACCGCCGCCCCGATGAGCACCGTGAGGGCCGCCAGCAGGCGGCTGCGGTGGGCGTAGGCCAGGGCCATGCCCGCCACCACCCAGGCCAGCAGCCCGCTGATGTCGTAGCCCACCAACTGGTAGGTTTGGCTGACGAGGATGATGCTGACGCCGAACAGCACCAGCCCCAGGCCCACCAGGCCCCGGCCCAGGCCGCGGTTGCCGCGCTGCAAAAAGTAATGCCCCCCCGCGTAGGCCCCCAGCAAGCTGCCCAGCAGCAGGGCCAGCCGCGCCCAAGGCGGCAGGGCCGCCCAGTTGGCCGCTACCACGCTCAGGGCACTCAGGGCCACCAGCAGGCTGCCCAGCACCGGCAGCAGGCCCACGGCGGGCACGGCATCGGGCGGGTAGCGGGCCAGCAGGCGCTGCCGCTGGGCCTCCGTGATGAGGCCCTCGGCGACCCAGGCCGGGCTTTCGGTATCGAAAAATTTACGGCTCATAAGCAGCGCACGGCGGGGGTCAGTGCCCGTTCAGCAGGTCGGCCACCAGGCCCGCGAGGCGGTGGTACCATTCTTCGTGGGGCGACAGCACGTGGCACACCGGGCACTGGGTGTCGGGCCAGCGCCGCCGGCACCGGGGGCACACGCCGGCCGTGGCAAACGTGTTCCAGCGGCAGCCGCAGGTGCAGCCCCAAAACGCCACGTTGGTGGGTTCCCAGCGGCAGCTGGGGCAAAATACATCGACGGACGAGCGGCGGGCCATGCGGCGGGCAAGATACGGCTGGGAATGAACCGCAAGCATACGCAATTGCCGCCGCGTCCGGGTTGGCCGGCTCAGGCGGGTTTGCGGGCCCGCGTCATTTCGCGCTTGCCGGGCGGGCCGGGCAGCTTCTCCGTCCGCCAGCCGGCGGCCCGCAAATTGCGCCGGAACTGGCCCTGGGCGCAGTAGCTCACCAGCACGGCCCCGGGCGCGGCGGCGGCGTAAAGCTGCTGAAATATTGCTTCCGTCCACAGCTCGGGCTGTTTTTCGGGCGCAAAGGCATCGAAGTAAATGAGGTCGTAGTAACCGGCCGGCAGGTTGTCGTCTTCCACCGGCAGCTGGATTTTAGTCAACAAAAACGCGGGTGTCAGTTCCCCGGCGGTATTCCACGGCGACGCATGCAGGGCGGCAAAGGCTGCGCTGAGTGCTGGCTTATCGGCCCACTGGGGCCGCAGGGCCGATATGGCCGCAGGTGGCAATGGGTAGGTTTCGTAGCCGTCGTATGTAAGCCGGGCCCCGGTAGCCTGGGCCGCTTCCAGCGTCAGCAGGGCGTTGAGGCCGGTGCCCAAGCCTACTTCGAGGATGTGCATCGGGCCGTCGCCTGGTTGGCCCAGCCCCGCTTCGAGCAACGGCCGCAGCCCGGCGGCGATGAACACGTGCGCCGATTCTTGCCGGGCCCCGTGCGTGGAGTGGTAGTGCTCGTGCAGGGCCGGCACGTAGAGCGTGGGCGAGCCGTCGGCCGTGGCCCGCACTTCTACCTTTGGCCCATCAGAAATTGTTCGCTGGTCGTCCATTCACCAATTCACTCCTTCACCAATTCACCCATTGAAATGGCCCGCGTAAAAGTAGACCTGCCCGCTGCCTTCTCCTGCACCACCGAAATCCCCGTGCGCATCACCGACCTCAACTACGGCGGCCACGTGGGCAACGACGCGCTGCTGGGCATCCTGCACGAGGCGCGGGTGCATTTCCTGCGCTCGGTGGGCGTACCCAACGACTTCGACGCCGCCACCAAGCTCGGCCTCATCATGGTCGACGTGGCCGTGGAGTATAAAGGCGAGGCCTTTCACGGCGACGTGCTGCGCATCGCCATGGCCGGCGTAGACCAGAATAAATACGGTTTCGACGTGGTGTACCACGTGCACAACCAGCACGGCAAGGAAATAGCCCGTGCCAAAACCGGCATGCTCTGCTTCGACTACAACGTCCACAAATTGCGCCTGCTACCGGTGGAGTTAGCGGCGCAAATAGGCTCCTAAACGTAGCTTTGAACTCGACCTATTCAGAAGTGATTATGCTAAAGAATTTTACGAAGAAAAAGATTAAAATTGGCGTGGTGATGCTGGGCTTGGCTGGCGTGGGACGGGTAAATGCACAAACCGAACTGGCCACAGTTGGCCCACCCGCTACCTCTATCCGGCTGCCCCAATTAGTAGAAGGCGGGGGTGATGCCGCCATTGTGCGCGCCATCCAGTTGGGCGTGCGTTACCCCAAGCAGGCTCTGCGTGACGCTGCACAGGGGCAATGCCTGGTCACTTTCGCCGTGGCTCCCAGTGGGCAAGTTTGTCAGATTAAGATGAAGTATAGCGTACGGGCTGACTTGGACACGGCTGTGGTGCAGGCGGTGCGCCAGCTACCCCACCTGCAACCAGCCATGCAGCATGGCCGGCCGGTTGCCTGTCTGATGAGCGCCCCTGTTACTTTTGTCATTTCAAATCCCCCTCGCCTGCCCCGGCATCCGTTGCCAGGCATTGATTCGGTTCACGTATACACCACCGTCACCTACATGCCTGTTTATCAGGGGCAGCCGGGTTTTCAGCAGCTGTCCGCCGATCTTATGGTCGAGTACCTGCGCTTGAGCCAAGGCACCGGTTGCTTTGTGCCGCGGTATGGCACGAGCGTGGTGATGACGGTGGGGCCAAGCGGCACCCTATACGACGTGCGATTATTGAAAGACGACAAAACAGAAATGGCGGCTCTTGAAGCACAGTTTGGCGACCAAATAGCTAAGCAAGAGCCTAGTGAGGAAGAGAAAGAACTTCCAGAGGCCTGCGTGGCGCAGGTAGCCGAAGCAGCCCGGCACCTGCCCCGCCTTACGCCCGCTTACGTCGATGGTCAGCCGGTAGCCATGCGCCTGCTGCTGTCAATACGAATGCCGCGCCCGTAGTGTAGTTCGTCACCCTCCTGCCCCAGCGCCGGGACAATAGGGCCCCGGTGCGGGAACCCAACGCCTTGCCTGCTTGTATCTTTGCCCTATGTTATTCGAACTGCCCCTCGCCCCCACGCCCGCCAAGCGCGACATCCGCAAACTTTCGGCCGACGACTTGAAAGCGTTCATGGTCGAGCACGGCGAGAAGCCCTTCCGTGCCAAGCAGGTACAGGAGTGGCTGTGGAAGAACGCGGCCGGCTCGTTTGAGGAGATGAACAACCTCTCGCTGGCCACCCGCGAGCTGCTGGGGGCCCACTTTGTGATAAATGGCGTGACGGTGCAAAACCAGCAGCGCAGCAACGACGGCACCATCAAATCGGCCTTTCGGCTGCACGACGGCAACATCGTGGAGGGCGTGCTCATCCCGCACGACACGCGGATGACGGCCTGCATCAGCTCGCAGGTGGGCTGCTCGCTGACGTGTAAGTTTTGCGCCACGGGCTACATGGACCGCAAGCGCAACCTCGACGCGGCCGAGATTTACGACCAGGTGGTGCGCATCCGCGAGCAGTGCGAGGGCCAGTACGGCACGCCGCTCACCAACATCGTGTACATGGGCATGGGCGAGCCGCTGCTCAACTACGCCAACGTGGTGGAAAGCGTGCGCCGCATCACGGCCCCCGACGGCCTGAACATGGCCCCGCGCCGCATCACCATCAGCACGGCCGGCATCGCCAAGATGATCAAGAAGCTGGCCGACGACGACGTGAAAGCCAACCTGGCCCTGAGCCTGCACGCGCCCACCGACGCCAAGCGCAACGAAATCATGCCCATCAACGAGGCCAACTCGCTGGCCGCGCTGAAGGAAGCCTTGCAGTACTACCACGCCAAAACCGGCCGCAAGGTCACCTACGAGTACATCGTGTTCGAGAACTTCAACGACACGCTGGAGGACGCCGAAAACCTGCTGAAAATCAGCAAGTGGCTGCCCTGCAAAATCAACCTCATCGAGTACAACCCCATCGAAAACGCGGACTACCGCAACACCGGCGAGGAAAACCTCATGTCGTTCCACCAGTACCTGGCCGACCGCGGCGTGCAAACCAACCTGCGCCGCTCGCGCGGCAAGGACATCGACGCCGCCTGCGGCCAGCTCGCGGTGAAGGAGAAAGCTACCGCAGCTTAAAAGCATTGCCAAGCAAGCGCCAGGGGCCCCGTCGTTTTGGAAACGGCGGGGCCCCTGGCGCTTGGCTGACGGCTACTTGGCGCTATTGAGCAGCCGCAATATTTGTGGGCACGCTTCCTTCATTTGGGCCCCCAATTCATTGCCGATCATCAGCTCAAACTTTTGTGTAACGCCTTGCTTTTCATCAAGCGCACCGCCGTAGAGCCGCGCCATTTTGGGTTCTTGGGCAGCCGATGCGGCGCTGTATTCTTGCTCGAAAAGCGCCATAAGTTCAGCCCCCGTTTTTCCTTGCAAACGGCCTTCTTGGTTTAGCACTGCGAAGCGTTGGCAGAGCTCGTTGCTCCAGGCTTGCACGAACTGCTTTTCGGCTTTAGTAGGCATTGGGTTATCGCCTATGAGACGGCTGAAGCGGCCGTACAAAGCCGCCGCCACGGAGCACGTTTTCACGAGGCGTTGCGCGGTGGCGTCGGGCAAGTCGGCCCGCAACTGGTTGTAGGCTCCGGCGGCTTTGGTACGGCCGGCCAATTGGCGAACCTCCGCCCCGTGGCTTTCGGCAACGGCTGATAAGGTGCCCTGAAGTTCTTCGTATGCTTGCGCTGGGCTGAGCGAATCGGGCGCCGCGCGGCCAGTCCGATTGCTTAAGCGCTGGCAAGCGTCAGCTACCAACTGCTTCACCAAGCGGCCCTGGCCCCGCACCGAATCGGGGACTACCACCCGCTGCTGGCGCGCCACTGCCAAGCTGCTCACCAATGACAAACAGAGCAACCCGGGGAACAGGTAGCGAGGAAAGTAGAGGACGCTGAAAAGCAAACGCATTGGCTGTCAAGTGCTGAAGCGCATTAGTTGCCCCAGGGCCCTAATCGCGCCAGCGGCCCGTGGCCTGGGGCCGGCCGGTAGCTTTTTCTTCTTCCGATTCGCCGGGCTGCACTTCTTCCAGCTTCACGCGCACAGCGTGGGCCTTGGGCTGCACTTTTTGGCCGAAAGCATCGGCGAATTCCTGGGTGAATTCGGCCCCAAAGAAGATGATGAGCGAGGAGTAGTTGATCCAGAGCAGCAGCACGATGGCCGAGCCCGCCGCCCCGAACGCCGAGCCGGGGTTGGCAAAGCCGATATACACGGCGATGAGCAGCTTGCCCAGCACGAAGAGCAGCGCCGTGATGAAGGCCCCGATGCCCACGTCGCGCCACCGAATGATGGCATCGGGCAGGAAGCGGTAAATAAGCGCGAACAGCAACGTAGTGACGCCCAGCGACAAGGCAAAATCAACCACCTTGATGGCCACCACCCCAGCGATTGGAATTAATTGCTGGAGCCAGCCGGTGAAGGCGCTGAGCACAGCGCTTATCACGAACGATACGAGCAGCAGCAACGCCACGCTCAGGATGAGGCCAAACGAGAGCAGGCGCTGGCGGATGTAGTCGCCGATGCCGATGCCGGTGGTCTTCACCTTTAGGTTCCAAATGTCGTTGATGCTTTCCTGGAGCGTGACGAAAAACGTGGTGGCCGCAAAAATCAGCGTACCGATGCCAATGGCCGTGGCCAGGCCGCTTTTGTCCTGCATGGTGAAAGTGGCGATGCTGTCTTGCAGGAACTTAGCCGAATCGGCGCCTACCAACCCTTTCAGCTGGCCGTACACCTGGCCCGTCACGGCGTCGTGGCCCAGGAACTTGCTGGCCACCGTGATGACGATGAGCAGCAGCGGGGGCAGCGAGAAAATGGTGTAGTACGACAGTGCCGCCGCGTGCCGGAACGAGTTGTTCTCTACGAACTCGCCGGCCGACGACTTCAACACCTGCAAAATATCAGAAAATTTATACGTCGCCATCCAGCAGCAAAAGAGTAAGCTCCTAGTACGGGCAGCCCGGCCTTTCGTTTGCAAAAACGGTACGGTTCTGATTACTAAAGCATTGTTTTTTCATGCGCCGCGGCGCAGCTCCCAGGCCAGGGTGTGCACGGGGGCCGTGCGCAGGGCCCCGGCCAGCGCCGCGTCGTCGCGGAAGCGCAGTTGGTGCAATTCCACGGCTTCCACACTCACGGCCAGCGCGTCGGCCGCGAACGGCCAGGGCCGCACCACCACCGGCGTGCCGGTTCCCCCGGGCTGGCGCACGTAGTGCGGGGCCGCCGCCGGGCGCTGGGGGGCGCGGTAAATTTCGACCTCGCGGCCCATCTCGGGCAGCTCCTGCCGGCAGAGAATAAGCGAGAGCCGGTCGCACCAGTGCAGCAGGTCGTAGGCCCGGCGGGCCTCGGCGGGCTTCATTTTCAGGGCCCGGCACCAGCGCCGCTGGCCGGCCTTCAGCTCGTCGAGGAAGGCCGTGGTGGCGGGCGCGCTGCCGCGCAGCGGCTCGTACAAGCAGCTCAGGTGCAGGCTGGTGAGCAGGCTGCGCCACTGCCCCTGGAAGCGGGCGGCGTGCAACAGGTCCTGCGCCTGCGCCAAGGAAAAATCCTGTTGCGTGAAGTTGGCCGGGGCCCCGGCGGGCGTGAGGCCGTGGTGGCCGCCGCGGCCGTGCCAGGCCGCCTGCTCGTCGTCGTGCTGCGCCACGGCCGCCAGCAGGCCCACCCAGCGGTCGGGGGGCAGGAAGGACGGCCAGGCCCAGGCCAGCTGGGCGGCGAGCAGGGCGTGGGCCTGCTGGTAAATAATTTGCCAGCCGGTGGGCGTGGGGTTGACGATCATGGCAAAAACGGGGTGAGAACTAGCTTTCCGATACGCCCCGTGGGCCCCGGGGTTGGGGCCCACAGGGCCCCGGGCCGCACCTTTGCCGCCGCTTTCCCGTTTCACCCGCGTGATTTCCGCCTTCCGCTCGCTCGCCCACCGCAACTTCCGCCTGTATTACGCCGGGCAGTCGGTATCCCTCATCGGCACCTGGATGCAGCGGCTGGCCGTGGGCTGGCTCGTGTACAGCCAGACGCACTCGGCTCTGCTGCTGGGCCTGGTGTCGTTCGCGGGCCAGATTCCGACGCTGCTGCTCGCCCCCTACGGCGGCACCGTGGCCGACCGCTACAGCCGCTACCGCGTGCTGCTCATCACCCAAGTGGCCTCGCTGGTGCAAGCCAGCGTGCTGGCCTGGCTGGTGCTGAGCGGCCACTACGCCACCTGGGCCGTGGCCGGCCTGAGCCTGCTGCTGGGCACCATCAACGCCTTCGACATCCCGGCCCGGCAGTCGCTCATCGTGGAGCTGGTGGACGACCGCGCCCACCTGCCCAACGCCATTGCCCTGAACTCGACGATGGTGAACCTGGCCCGGCTGGTGGGCCCCGCCCTGGCGGGGCTGCTGCTGGCGCGCTACGGCGAGGGCCCTTGCTTCGTGGTGAACGCCGTGAGCTTCGTGGCCGTGGTGGCCTCGCTGCTGCTGATGCGCATTGCGCCGCGCCCCGTGCGCACCCACCGCCCGGGGGCCCTGGAAGGCCTGCGCGAAGGCTGGGCCTACCTGCGCCAGGCCCCCGCCCTGCGCCGCCAGATTCTGCTGATGGCGGGCATCAGCTTCTGCGCCATGCCGTTTGGCACGCTGCTACCGGTGTTTGCCAAGGATGTGTTTCACGGCCAGGCCGGCACCTACGGCTGGCTCAACAGCCTGTCGGGCCTGGGGGCCCTCACGGGGGCGTTTTACCTGGCCTCGCAGCCGGCGGAGGCGCGCCGGCCGCAGCTGATAACCTACGCGGCACTGGGGTTTTGCGCCAGCCTGGTGGGCTTCGCGCTCAGCCCGCAGCTGGGGCCCGCGCTGCTATTCATTACCTTGGGCGGCACGGGCATGATGCTCTTCATCGCCGGCACCAACACGGCCATCCAAACCAACGTGGCCGACCACATGCGCGGCCGCGTGCTGAGCTACTACGTGATGGCCTTCCAGGGCGTGCAGCCGCTGGGCAGCTTGCTGGTGGGCTGGCTGGCGCGCCACCTGGGGGCCCCGCACACGGTGCTGCTGCAAGGCGCAGCCGGCCTGGCCGTGGGCTTAGCCTTTTGGTGGACGGGCCGCCCGGCCACGGCGGCCCCCGCCCCGCGCCCCGCCGTGCCGGCGGCCCACCCCTAGCGGCGCGGTGCCCCGGCCCGAAGCGCGGGCGGCAGCCCGGGGCCCCAAACACTTTGGGGCCAATGCGCTTTTAACGCGGGAGCAAAATTTCGCCCCCCGATAATTTCAACCGCAGCACTATGACCAGAAAAACCTTGCTCGTGGCCGTGGCCACCGCGTTTGCCAGCTCGGCCTTTGCCTTTGCGGCCGCTACCCAGTGGCAGGTGAAAGACGAGAGCTACGCCATTAAATTCGACACGCGGGGGGCCAGCGGCACCATCAAGGGCCTGAAGGGCACCGTGGCCTTCGACGCGGCCGAGCTGCCCGCGTCCACCTTCGCGGTGAGCGTGGACGTGAACACGCTCGACACGGGCAACAGCCTCAAAAACCACCACGCCAAGGCCGACGATTTCTTCGACGTGGCCCACTACCCGCTCATCAAGTTCGCCTCCGGCAAGGTGGAGAAAACGGCCACCGGCTTCACTTCCACGGGCCTGCTCACGATAAAGGACGTGAGCAAGCCGGTCGTCATTCCCTTCACCTTCGACCCGGCCGGCGCGGGCGCGGGCACTTTCAAGGGGCACTTTAGCGTGAACCGCGAGGACTACCACCTCAAGAAGTGGGGCGTGGGCGAAGTGGTAGAGCTGGATTTGGTCATCCCGGTCAGAAAGGCTTAGCGCCCATCCGAATAGGCCGTCATGCCGAGCGCAGCCGAGGCATCTCGCGTGCTGAACTAATCCAATCGATTGGATTAGTTCAGCACGCGAGATGCCTCGGCTGCGCTCGGCATGACCGTTCTTTTTTTCGCCTATTCGGATGGCCTCTTAGCAACTCAAGCGGGCCTGTGCTTACGCCGGCTGCAACTCCTTCAAGTGCGCCAGCATGTCCTGGGTCATCTTAGCCAAGTCAAAATCGGGGGCCCAGCCCCAGTCCGCCCGGGCGGCGGAGTCGTCGATGCTGGCGGGCCAGGAATCGGCGATGGCCTGGCGGGCGTCGGGCGCGTAGCTGACGTGGAAATTAGGGATTTCCTGCTGGATGGCGGCCGTGATTTCGGCCGGCGCGAAGCTCATGGCGCCCAGGTTGTAGCTGGTGCGCACTTTGATGCGGTCGGCCGGGGCATGCATCAGGTCCAGGGTGGCCTTCAGCGCGTCGGGCATGTACATCATCGGCAGGTAGGTGTCCTCTTTGAGGAAGCAAGTGAAATCCTCGCCGGCCACGGCCTTGTGGTAGATGTCCACGGCGTAGTCGGTGGTGCCGCCGCCGGGCAGGCTCTTGTAGCCGATGAGGCCCGGGTAGCGCAGGCTGCGCACGTCGAGGCCGTGGTGGCGGTGGTACCACTCGCACCACTGCTCGCCGGCCAGCTTGCTGATGCCGTACACCGTGTTGGGGTTCATGACGGTGGTTTGCGGGGTGTGCTCGCGGGGCGTGTCGGGCCCGAACACGGCGATGGAGCTGGGCCAGTACACCTGCGGCACGCGGTACTGCACGGCCAGGTTCAGCACGTTCAGCAGGCCGTCCATGTTCAATTTCCAGGCAAACATCGGGTCTTTCTCGGCCGTGGCCGAGAGCAGGGCGGCGAGGTGGTACACCTGCACCGGCCGGTACTGCCGGATGAGTTCTTCGAGGCGGTCCTTGTCCAGCACGTCGAGCAGCTCGAAGGAGCCCCCGGCCAGCAGCTCCGGGTTTTTGGGCGGGCGCACGTCGGCGGCAACGACGTTTTGGGGCTGGTAGCGCTGGCGCAGGGCGGCCGTTAGTTCGAGGCCGAGCTGGCCGCTCGCCCCAATGACAAGCACGGTGCCGGGTAAGGTATCAGGGTCGCCGGAAGGGGGGGCCATGCGCTAGAATAAAAATAGGTGGGGTATAAATCGGCCGCAAAGATACCGCCGCCCCCGCGCCCGTCAGGTGGCTCTCGGGGGCGCCGCCAGGGCCGCCAGCAGGGCCGTGCCGTTGGGGGTGCCCCAGCCGGTGCAGGCGTCCCAACCGGCGCGGGCCGCGAAGGCCCCGTTGGTGCCGGTGGCAATGTCGTGGAACCCGCCCTTGCCGGCCAGCGACCCATATAAGAGCGGTTGCAGGAAGCCCACCGGCTTGCCCAGCTTTTGGTTGAGCAGCGCCACCAGCCCGGCCCAGAGCGGGGCCACGGCGCTGGTGCCGCCAATCACCAGGTCCTGGCCGTCCACGCGCACCTCGTAGCCCGAGGCCGGGTCGGCGTTACCGGCCACGTCGGGCAGGCCCCGGCCGGGCTTGGCGGCCTTGGCTTTGGCGGCTTTGGGCAGTTTCAGGGCGTTTTGGTAGGTTGGCACGGGGAAATGGGTGCTGATGCCGCCGCCGGTGGCGCTGTTGGGCCCCTCGTTCCACACCACCTCGCTGCTGATTTTGGGCCCCATGGCCGTCAGCCGGGTGCCGCCGCAAGCCAGGGCGTAGGGGCTGGAGGCCGGAAAATCGGCGTGCGGCTGGCCGTCGGCCACGCCGTCGCCCGAGCCGTTGTCGCCGGCCGCGCAGCACACCGTCACCCCGAGCAGGGCCGCGGCCTGGAAGGCCTGGTCGAACTGGTCGAGGGCCCCCGCGGTCCAGGTATTTTCGGGCCCGCCCCAGCTGATGGAGATGACCGTTGGCTGGTTCGTTTTGTCGTGCACGGCGGCCGTGATGGCGTCCAGGAAGCCCCGCGACGTATTCGGGGCGAAGTACACCGCGATGCGGGCCCCGGGGGCCACGGCGGCGGCCACCTCGATGTCGAGCATCACCTCGCCGTCGGCCCCCTGGGCGGTGGTGGGCTGGTTGCTGCCGCCGTCGATGTTCACCGCCGTGATGGCCGGCACCGGCAGCTTCAGGCGGGTGAAGTAGGCCGTCAAATCTTCGGGCCGAAACCCGCCGCCCAGCTCGATGATGGCGATGCACTGCCCGCTGCCGTCGGCCCCGGCCGGGAAATTGTACAGCCGGGCCAGCGCCGGCGGCGTGAACGACGCCCCGGCGGCCCGCGCCGCCACGGCCCCCGCGCCCGGCCCCCGCACCTGGAAGTGCGGCTCGGCCTGGGGCCGGTTGTCGAGTCCAAACACGCCCTGCACGATGTCGCCCAGCGGGCCCGGCACCGTCAGGGGCCCCGTGCGGCCCCGGTAGCGCCCGGCCGGCGACTCGTACTGGTGCAACGCCGTGCCGAAGGCCGTTTCCAGGGCGGCCACCGTGCCGCCCAGCACCACGCGCCGCTGCGCCGCGTCGGCGCTGACCACGGCCAGGCCGTGGGCCCGGGCAAAGTCCGTCACGGCGGCCACGTCCTGCGGGGTAGCTCCAAACTGCGCGTCCAGCTCGTCGCGGCTCAGGTAGGCGCGGGTGTGCGGGGGCTGGTCGGCGAAGGCGGTGGGGGCCAGGCCGGCCGCCGCGGCCCGGGGGCGCAGGCGCACGGTCACCTCCAGGGGCTCGTCGGGCGGGGTGGGGCGCACGGCATGGGCCTTGGGCGGGCAGGTACGCTCGCTGCCGCGCACAACGGTTCGGGGTTGGGGCGTTGGCATAACGGTTGATTAGGTACGGCGCGACTAAAAATCAAGGGCTACTGAGGCTCGGACAGAGGTTTTGCTCTACGGTATATTTGGCCTCATGTTGAGGACCACCCCCCGGTTTGTTATCGGAATCATCGTTCTGCTGGCCGGCAGCCTTGGAGCCTCCGCGCCGCCCGCCGCCCCTCGCTACCGCAACCTGGTGATGGCGGGCGGCGGCATCCGCGGCATTGCCTACGGCGGGGCCCTGCAAGCGCTGGAAGCGCGGGGCGTGCTGGCCGGCATCGAGCGGGTGGGCGGCACCTCGGCGGGGGCCATCCAGGCGGCGCTGCTGGCGGTGGGCTACTCGGCCGATGAGCTTGTGGCCGTGGTGAACGCCACGCCCGTGCAGCGGCTCAACGACGGCCGGTTCATCTTTTTCGGCGGCACCCACCGGCTCGTGAAGCAGTACGGCTGGTACCGCGGCGACGCCTTCAGCGCCTACCTCGGCGCGCTGGTGGCCCGCAAAACCCAGCGGCCCGGCCTCACCCTGGGCGAGCTGCACGCGCTGGCCCAGCAGCAGCCCGGCCGCTTCCGCGACCTCTACACCACCGGCACCAACCTCACCACCCAGCGCACCCAGGTGTTCAGCCACGAAACCACGCCCGACCTGCGCGTGGCCGACGCCGTGCGCATCAGCATGAGCATTCCGCTCTACTTCCGGGCCGTGCTGCTCGACGCCCAGAACCGGGTCGTGACCGGCCCGCCCGCTCCCGGCCAGCCCGTGCAGGTGCTCGTGGACGGCGGCCTGTTGGCCAACTACCCCATCGATTTGTTCGACCAGCCGCGCTACCTGCCCGCCGGGGCCCCCGCGGCCACCCCCGACGCCCGCGGCCGCGTTTTCAACCCCGAAACCCTGGGCCTGCGCCTCGAACGCGCCGAGCAGATTCCGTTCGACACCGCCGCCACCGGCCGCCAGCAGCTGGCCCCCTACGCCGTCACCGATTTCAGCACCTACGTGGGGGCCCTCTACACCGTGGCCCTCGAAAACCTCAACCCCGTGCAGCCCGCCGACCGGCCGCGCACCATCAGCATCAACTTCCTGGGGTTCAGCCCCAAAATCAAGCGCATCTCCAGCGCCCAGAAGCAGCAGCTCATAGACAGCGGCCGACAGGGCGTGCAGGCGTTTTTCAAACGATTGGGGCCGTAATTTTGTAGTTCGTAGCACCGCCGCTGCGGGCCGCAGCGCGTGGCGGCCCCGGGTTTTTTATTGCAATTCCATTCCCAACCCCATGTACGGTACCCTCCAGCCCGACCTTCAGCAGACGCTCCAAGAAATAAAAGACCACGGCCTTTACAAAAAAGAGCGCGTCATCACCTCGCCCCAGGGCGCGGAAATTGACACCCAGGAAGCCGGCGAGGTGCTGAACTTCTGCGCCAACAACTACCTGGGCCTCAGCTCGCACCCCGAGGTTATCAAGGCGGCCAAGGCGGCCATCGATACCCACGGCTACGGCATGAGTTCGGTGCGCTTTATTTGTGGCACCCAGGACATTCACAAGCAGCTCGAAGCCAAGCTGGCCGAGTTCCTGGGCACGGAGGACACGATTTTGTACGCCGCGGCTTTCGATGCCAACGGCGGGGTGTTCGAGCCGCTGTTTAACGAGCAGGACGCCATCATTTCCGACGCCCTCAACCACGCCTCCATCATCGACGGCGTGCGCCTGTGCAAGGCCCAGCGCTACCGCTACCAGCACAACGACATGGCCGACCTGGAGCAGCAACTCCAGGACGCCCAGGCCAAGGGCACACGCCACCGCATCATCGTCACCGACGGCTCGTTTTCCATGGACGGCACCATCGCCCAGCTCGACAAAATCTGCGACCTCGCCGATAAGTACCGGGCCCTGGTGATGGTGGACGAGTGCCACAGCAGCGGTTTCCTGGGCAAAACCGGCCGCGGCACCCACGAGCTGCGCGGCGTGATGGGCCGCGTCGACATCATCACCGGCACGCTGGGCAAGGCCTTGGGCGGGGCCATGGGCGGCTTCACCTCGGGCCGCAAGGAAATCATCGACCTGCTGCGCCAGCGCAGCCGGCCGTACTTGTTCAGCAACACGCTGGCGCCCGCCATCGTGGGCGCGTCGCTGCGCGTGCTGGAGCTGCTGACCGAAAGCACTCAGCTACGCGACCAGCTGGAAGAGAATACCCAGTACTTCCGCGCGCAGATGACGGCCGCTGGCTTCGACATCCGCCCCGGCCAGCACCCCATCGTGCCGGTGATGCTCTACGACGCCAAGCTGGCCCAGGAATTCGCGGCGCGGATGCTCACCAAGGGCATCTACGTGGTCGGGTTTTATTACCCGGTGGTACCGCAGGGCCAGGCGCGCATCCGGGTGCAGCTGAGCGCGGCCCACACGCGCGAGCACCTGGACAAGGCCATCGCGGCCTTCATCGCCGTGGGCCGCGAATTGGGGACCGTGAAGGAGCCCGCCGCGGCCAAAGAGGCCCCCGCCGGGCCCCAGGCGGTGACAAACACGCCGTGAGGCCGCGAAGCTCGTTTGCCGCAGGCCGCCCGTGCCGCGCGGCCTGCGGCCAGGCAATGCCGCTTTGGCCCCCGGCAGGTACTGCGCCGCCGTTTTCCGTTGGGCCGGTTGTGCCAGGGGGTGCAGGGCAGCAGCGGCACCCCCGGCATGGGCACGTAAGTGCTGTTGAAGCCCGCGAGTGCATCGAGCCGTCGGCCACCGACGTCTAAGCCAAGTGCCGTGCGCTAACCAAGAAGCGAAAGTTTACTTCCGCCGCGTTACCACCTGGCGACCGCCGGCTCGAACCTGACGGGCAACTTCATGAACCTGCCCTGCCCCGAAGCGAAGCAAACCCGGGCTTTCGCAACGCGCGCAAAAAAGGCGTCGCCCCACTCGGGGCGACGCCTTTTTTGCGGGCCGGGGCCCCGGCTATGCGGCGCGGAAGCCGGTGGCCTGGCGGATGCTGCGCTCGTTGCCGGTGGCCGGATCGGTGTAGCTGTGGTCGCTCACTTCCACCGACAAATGCTTGCCCACCAACTCCTTGGTGTCAAGGTCTTTGCCGTCGTGGGGCTGAATGCCCACGGCCGCGTACAGCGACAGGATGATGGGGTGGCCGGCGGGCGAGTTGTAGAAGCGCTGGCTCACGAAGCCGTCGGCGCTTTCCATGCGGGCGGCAAAAAACGGCACGTTCTGGTGCTCGCTGGTGCCTTCCTCAATGCCGGTGATTTCGACCAAGTGGCGGCCGTCGGGCAGGAAGCCCTTGTCTTCGTTCTCTACTGCGATTTTCATAGTGAATTTTCTGGAAAGATTGATTTTTTTGTACTAACGTATTTAGCGGCTTAGGGTTGGCTTTTGGTGCTAAAACAGCCAACTAGCTAACCGGAATAAGAATAACCGACTAATTATATAATCATTCGCCAAATTAAAAAAAATCAAAAAATAATACGATAAAACACATAGTGAAGATGCGATTAATTGCGCTACCTTGTGGGACCAACCTCTATCCTCCAGCGCTATGAGAACTACTCTCTTTCTGGCCGTTTCACGGGCCCGGCGTGCGGCCCCGCGCCGGCGCGGTTTCTACCGCCGGCCATGATCCGCCTCTTCCTCGCCGACGACCACACCATCGTGCGCAACGGCATCCGGGCCATGCTGGCCGGTGAGCCCGACCTCGTGGTGGTGGGCGAAGCCATCCACGGCCAGGAATTGCTGGAGCAGCTGGCCACCACCCCCGCCGACGTGGTGCTGCTCGACGTGCACATGCCGGTGCTCGACGGGCTGGCCACCACCCTGCGCCTGCACGCCGAGTTTCCCGACGTGCGGGTACTGGTGCTCACCATGCTGGCCCAGGTGCAGCACATCGGGCAGATGTTCGACGCCGGGGCCCGGGGCTACGTGCTCAAGAGCGCCGAGCAGAGCGAGATGGTGGCGGCCGTCCGGGCCGTGGCGGCCGGCCGCCAGTTCCTGTGCTCCGAGCTGGGCTTGGCCATGCTCCAGCGGGTGCGCACGCTGGGCCACGCCCCCAAAGACCCGGACCAGCGAGCCGGCCACCTCACGGCCCGCGAGAAGGAAGTGCTCCAGCTGCTGGCCGACGGCCTCACCACCAACCAGATAGCGGCCCGGCTGTTCACCAGCACGCGCACCGTGGAAACCCACCGCCAGAACATTCTGGAAAAAACCCAAACCAAGAACACGGCCGCCCTCATCCGCCTGGCCGTCATCGAGGGCTTGCTGAGCTAGCCGGGGCCCCGGACGGCCTGAAATATGGCCTGAAAATGAAAAAATGTACCTATCCCTAGAAATTCGGGAAATACTGAAAAATGCTACGGGATATACGGGTAATACGATTCAGTATATTCCGCAGCTCAAAATCAGCGTTTTACCAGTATATGCACATGTAGAAGGCGTGTAGATTTGCAACGTCCTTCTAAAAAGAAGCCCGGTTGCTGTTCCCATCACCTACCGCTTCGCTATGAAACCAATTCTAACGGCCCACCTAGGGGGCCACCGCGGCCGCATGGGCCTGAGCCTGCGCGGCCCCTGCGCCACCCCCGCCGACGCTGACCGCCTGCAACGGGCCGTGCGGCACCTACTCGCCAGCCAAGACCCCGAAGCCTGGGTCGATTGCCAGGGCCTGGACACACTCACCGACGCCGGCCTGCAGGTACTGCTCCGGGCCGATGGCCACGCCCGCGCCGCGGGCACCTGCCTGTACTGGTGCGGCCTGACGGCCCCGGTGCTGGGGCAGCTGGCAGCCGCGGGCCAGGCCGCCGCGCTGCAGCTGGCCCCCATTGCCGCGTTTCGGGGGCCCCGCTTCGTGTTGTACGAAGTGCCGCCCGGAGCCACCCCCGCCCGTTCCATTCCTTAGCCGCCGTCGTCATGCGTGTCTACCAGGAACTTCTGCCCCACAGCTGCCTGCTCATCCTGACCGACAACGACGGATGGGCCGGCTCGGCCCCCCTGGCTAAGGCCCTGCGCTGGGCTCTGCGCCACCACCACCGCCGCGTGTGGGTGGACTGCACCAGCGTGGCCCACCTAAGCGCCACCGTGCTGGCCCTGCTCCAGCAAGGAGCCGAGCGCCTGCGCCAGCGCGGCGGCTGCCTCGTGCTGTGCCACCCCCCCCGCTCGTTCGGCGACCCCAACGACGAGCGCGTGCCCGCCAGCCTGGTGGTGGCGGCGTCGCTGCTCGACGCCGAAAACGTGAACATGCAGTTTGAATAGAGCTTACGCTCCCGGCCCAGTGCCCGTCACTGCCGGCAGGCTGCCCTGCCGGCAGTGACGGGCACTGGGCAACCAAGCCTCAGCGGGACCGACCCGCTGGGGCTCTAGCTTTTATTACCAATCCGCCGCCCCACGGGGCCGCTGGCTACCCAGCCGGGACAAGCTGCGCCTAGGTGGCGGTTGCCACGGCCACGGGCTGGCCGGCGGCGCGGCTGTCGGTCCCCAGCCACTCGCCGAGGCGGGCGGCCAGCGCGGCCGCGTCGAGGCCGCGCTCCACCACGCCGCGGCGCACGAGGCTCATCTGGCCGGTTTCTTCGCTCACCACTAGCACCACGGCGTCGGTGATTTCGGTGAGGCCGATGGCGGCGCGGTGGCGCAGGCCCAGGGCGGCGGGCACGTCGGGGTTGTCGCTCACGGGCAGGATGCAGCGGGCGGCTTGCAGGCGGCCGCCGGTCACAATCACGGCCCCGTCGTGCAGGGGGCTGGTTTTGTTAAAGATGCTCAGCAGCAAGCGCTTGCTCACTTCGGCGTCGAGGCAGTCGCCCGATTCAGCGTAGCTGCTCAGGTCGGAGGCCTGGCTGAAGCAGATGAGGGCCCCGGTGTACTTGCTGCTCAGGCTTTTGGCGGCCTCCACGAAGGGGGCCACCGTGAGGGGCTCGGCGGCGGGGCGGCCCCAGCGCCAGCGCCGCACCCGCTCGAAGGCCGTGGCCTGCCCCACCGTCAGCAAAAAGCGCCGGATTTCCTGCTGGAACAGGATGATGGTGGCCAGCACCCCCACGCTCATGAACTCGCCGAGGATGGTGGTGAGCAGCTCCAGGCCCAGGGCCTTCACCACGAGGTAGAGCAGGTAGAGCGAGGCCCAGCCCACGGCCACGTTCAGGGCCACGGAGCCGCGCAGCAGCTTGTAGAGCTGGTAGAGCAGCACGGCCACCAGCAACACGTCGGCCGCGTCCGTCCAGCCGAAGCGCAAAAAATCGATGGGGAACGGACCGGACACGGGGTGGGACTGGAAGAAAAGGAAAAGGGAAGTGCGAGGTGGGCAGCGGCAGGCCGCCGCGCGGGGGCCACGCGGCAAAGACGCTAGGCCATTGCCCCGGCGTAAAGACGCCAAAAGCGGGCCTACCGTTGCCAGGGCCGCGCTGTTTCGTTCGCATTTAGGTAGCGGGCGGACCCGCGCCCGGGTGGGGCCGCCTGCTGAACCGCTCCCACGCGCCGGAAGGAGCGTTTGGCCGTTCGGTGGCCTAGGCCGCTGCTTCGGGAAAGATATTCAAAAAAAGCTGAATTACCTGCATGGCCTCGGCCGCGTCGTGGGCCCGCAGCAGCTTCGCGCCACCTTGCAGGGCCAGCATGTGCAGGGCCGTGGTGCCGTTGAGGGCCGTTTCGGGGGCGAGGCCGAGGGGACCGTACACCATTTTTTTGCGCGAGAGGCCGGCCAGCAGGGGCCGGCCCAGGACCCCCAGCTCGGGTAGGCGGCGCAGCAGCGCGTGGCTTTGGGCGGCGGTTTTGGCAAAGCCGAAGCCGGGGTCCAGCACCACGTCCACGGCCCCGGCCTGGCGCAGGGCGGCCAGGCCGTCGCGGAAGTAGCGCAGCAGCGTCAGCACCAGGTCGTCTTCGTAGTTCGTCAGTTGGCTCATGGTGGCGGGTGTGCCGCGCAGGTGCATCAGCACGTAGGGCACGCGCAGGCGGCCCACGGTGGCAAACATGTCCGGGTCGAGGGTGCCGCCGCCCACGTCGTTCACCAGGTCGGCCCCGGCGGCCACGGCGGCTTCGGCTACGCTGGCCCGGAAAGTATCGACGGAGAGAAACGCGTCCGGAAATTCGCGGCGCAGGGCCCGCACGGCGGGCAGCAGGCGGGCGGTTTCCTCGGCCACCGACACATCGGCCGCGCCGGGGCGGGTGCTGTAGGCCCCTACGTCGAGCACGGCGGCCCCGCCGGCCAGCAGGGCCCCGGCGCGGGCCAGCAGGTCGGCCTCGGAGGCCACCCGGCTGCCGGCAAAAAACGAGTCGGGCGTGGCGTTGAGGATGCCCATTACCCGGGGCCGCCGCAGGTCGAGCAGCCGGCCGTGGGGGCTCAGGAGTGAATGGGTGAAGCCGGGCGCGAGTGGATGGGCGGGGGCGGGCGGGCGGGGCAGCATGGGGCGGGTTGGGATGAGCCGGGCGGGGCACGGCGGCTCAATATCCGCCGGGCGGGGCGAACTTGCGGCGGTGAAGGGCAACGCCCCCGCGGCCGCCTTCACTCATTCGCTCATTCGCTCGTTCACCCCTTGACCGCCACCCCCGCGCACTACGACCTGCTGCTGGCCCGCTGCCGCCAGCTGTTCCTGGCCAAAACCCACGACTACGGCACGGCCTGGCGCATCCTGCGCCTGCCCTCGGTTACGGACCAGATTTTCATCAAGGCCAACCGCATCCGCACCATCCAGGAGGTGGGCACTCAGCAAATTGCCGACGGCGTGGACGAGGAGTTCGTGGCCATCGTCAACTACTGCCTCATCGCCCTGATGCAGCTGCACCTGCCCGCCGACGCGCCCCTCGACCTGGCCCCCGACGCCGTGGCCGCCGCCTACGACCGCGAAGCGGCCGAAAACCGCCGCCTGCTGCTGGCCAAAAACCACGACTACGGCGAGGCTTGGCGGCAGATGCGCGTGAGCAGCATCACGGACCTGATTTTGATGAAATTGCACCGCGTGAAGCAGCTGGAGAACCTTGGCGGCGCGGCCCAGGTTTCGGAAGGCGTGGAGGGCAGCTACCGCGACATGCTCAACTACGCCGTGTTTGCCTTGATTTTACGCGGGGCCTAGCGCCGCCGGGGCCCACAACTGCGGCCCTTGTTCCATCGTTTCTTCGCCATGCCCATTTCCACGTCTTCTGCTTCGGCCGCGGCCTCGCCGCCGTCGCTCGCGCCGCCCCGGCCGCTGCGCTACTTCACCCGCGCGTGCTGGGCACTGCTGGGGGCCGTGTTCGTGTTTTCGGGGCTGATAAAGCTCAACGATCCGGTAGGCACGGCTTACAAGCTGGAAGAATACTTCGAGGTATTTGCCAAGGACTTCAGCCCATTTTTCCTGAACTTCAAGGAAGCGGCCCCGTTCCTGTCCATCTTCCTCAGCTCGATGGAAGTGGTGCTGGGCGTGGCCGTGCTGCTGCGCTGGCATCTGCGCCAAACGCTGTGGGTGCTGCTGGCGCTGCTGGTGTTTTTTGGGTTCCTCACCTTCTACTCGGCCGCGTTCAACAAGGTAACGGACTGCGGCTGCTTCGGCGACTTCCTCAAGCTCACGCCTTGGGCCTCGTTCACCAAAGACTTGTTTTTGCTGGGCCTGTGGGGCGTGGTGTTCTGGAACCAACGGTTTTTGCGGCGCACCTTCGCCCCGGGCACCACGGGCCTGATGACGATGACCGTGGCCACGGCCCTTGCCGTGGGCATCGGCATGCGGGCGCTGGGCCACCACCCATACTTCGATTTCCTGCCCTACAAGGTGGGCAACAGCATTCCGCGGCTGATGAAGGCCCCCGAGGCGGCCCGCTACCGCTACACGTTCGCGCGCAACGGCGAAACGAAGGCATTCGAGCAGTTCCCGACCGACTCGACCTGGAAGTACCAGTCCATGACCCTGCTGAACCCCGCGCAGTCGCGCCCCGCCATCACCGACTTTGCCGTGTACGACCTGGAGGGCAACGACGTGACCCAGCAGATTCTGACCGGCAACAAGCTCGTGCTCATCATCCAGAACAGCAACAAGGCCAACCGGGAGCGGTTCGAGCCCATCAACGCCCTGCTGGGAGCGGCCGAGCAGTCGCGCAAGCACATCGGCGTGCTGGCCATCACTAGCACCAGCCCGGCTAAGTTCGACGCCTTCCGCCACGACGTGAACCTAGCCGTGCCCTACTACACCGCCGACGCCACCGTGCTCAAAGAGATGGTGCGCTCGAACCCCGGCCTGCTGGTGCTGCGCGACGGCACCGTGCTGGCCAAGTACCACTACCACGACGTGCCCAACCTGTACGACGTAGAAAAGCTGTTTTAGGGCCCCATGCTCACCTTCTTCCTTCGCCGCCTGGGCCAGGGCCTGCTCGTGCTGGTGGGCGTGGCCTGCACGGTGTTTTTTCTGTTCAACGTGCTGCCCGGCGACCCCGCCGCCCTGCTGGCCGGGCAGCGCACCGACCTGGCCACCAAGGCCGCCATCAACGCCGACCTGGGCCTCGACCAGCCCCTGCCCCGGCGCCTGGTGGGCTACCTCAACGACGTGTCGCCGCTGGGCCTGCACCCGCGCGACTCGGCCGGGCGGGCCCGCTACGGGGGGCTGGCGCTGCTGCCGCTGGGGCCCCGGGCCCTGGTGCTGAAGGTGCCCTACCTGCGGCGCTCGTTCCAGAGCAACAAGGACGTGCTCCGCATTTTGCTCGATTATTTCCCCGGCACGCTGTGGCTGGCGCTGGCGGCCATGCTGCTGGCCAGCGTGGGCGGCGTGGCCCTGGGCGTGGCGGCGGCCCTGCGGCCGCAGTCGGCCCTGGACCGGGCCCTGGTCACGACTTCGGTGCTGGGCATATCGGTGCCCTCGTTCGTGGCCGCCATCCTCATCGCCGTCACGTTTGGCTTCTACTGGAGCCACTGGACGGGCCTGAGCCTGACCGGGCAGCTGTTTGAAACCGACCCTTTTACCGGCCAGCGGCACCTGGCGCTGCGCAACCTGCTACTGCCGGCGGTGGCCCTGGGCGTGCGGCCGCTGGCGGTCATCACCCAGCTCACGCGCTCGAGCATGCTCGACGTGCTGGGGCAGGACTACATCCGCACGGCACGGGCCAAGGGCCTGAGCTACCGGGCCACCGTGCTCCGCCACGCCCTGCGCAACGCCCTGAACCCGGTGGTGACGGCAGTATCGGGCTGGCTGGCCTCGCTCATGGCGGGCGCGTTTTTCATCGAGTACATCTTCAACTGGAAAGGCCTGGGCACCGTCACCCTGCGGGCCGTCGAAAACCTCGATTTCCCGGTCGTGATGGGGGCCACGCTCTTCGTGGCGGCGCTGTTCGTGCTCATCAACATCGCCGTGGACGTGCTCTACGCCGTGCTCGACCCGCGGGTGAAAATCAACTAACTGCGCCATGCACCTTTCCTTACTCGGCATGCCCGGCTCGGGCAAAACCACGCTGGGCCGGGCCCTGGCCCAGCACTTCAACCGGCCGTTTTTAGACCTGGACGCCGAGGTAGCGGCGCGGGCGGGGCAGTCCATCCCAGCCGTTTTTGCGCAGCACGGCGAAGCCTATTTTCGGCAGCTGGAGGCCGAAGCGCTGCGGGCCGTGGTGGCCCGCCCGGGGCCCCTGGTACTGGCCACCGGCGGCGGTACGCCCTGCTTCCACGACAACATTAAGGTATTGAACAACAGCAGTTTTACCCTTTGGCTGGACGTGCCGGTGGCCGTGCTGGCCCACCGCCTGGGCAAGGGCGGGGCCGCCAAGCGGCCCTTGCTGGCCGCCACGGGCCCCGGCCTCGCCGCGTCGCTGGCCGAAACCCTGGCGGCCCGCCGGCAGTTTTATGCCCAGGCGCGGCTACGCTTTGCGGAAACCCGGTTGCCGCTGGAAGCGTTGTTGCCTGCACTGGCCCGGGCCGGCTTCCCGGCCTCCGCCCTCGTTTAAGCCCGGGGCCGTAAATTTGCGGGCCGCATTGTTCGCATAATTCTCTCTAATCCATGCAACCAGTTTCCGCAGCGCCTGCCCCGGCGGCCCCCGTGCGGCCCAAGCACAAAGGCTCGGCCCAGCTTTTCGAAAACCCCTTGCTTGAGCGGCTTTCCCACACCCACATTGCCTGGCCGGTGGGCATTTTCATCGCCACCACGCTGCTGAGCCTCTACTACGGCTTCACGCACGGCTTCCTGTCGGGCGCGTCGGCGCTGGGGCTGTTTCTGGGGGGGCTGTTCCTGTTCACGTTCGTGGAGTACGCGGTGCACCGCTACCTCTACCACCTACCGGCCACCACGCCCCGCAAGGCCAAGTTCCAGTACACGATGCACGGCGTGCACCACGAGTTCCCGAAGGACAAAACCCGGCTGGCCATGCCGCCCATCGTCACGGTGTTCGTGGCGTCGCTGCTGTTCTTCATTTTTCGGCTGGTATTTGGGTCGTGGGCCTTCGGGGTGCTGGCGGGCTTCACATTTGGCTACGCTTCGTACCTGTTCGTGCATTACGCCATCCATGCGTATTCGCCGCCCAAAAACTTCCTGAAAGTGTGGTGGACGCACCACAGCCAGCACCACTACCGGCAAGATGAGGTAGCCTTCGGCGTAAGCAGCACCCTCTGGGACCACCTCATCGGCACCATGCCCAAGGCCCGCGAGTAGGCGTTAAGCCGGTTTTAGCGGCCGGTAACTAAACAAAAAGAAGCGCGGCCGCTCCCGAATGTGGGGGCGGCCGCGCTTCTTTTTTGCAATGGGTGGGCGTGGTGCCGGGGCCTGGTTGCCCGAAACCTACGACTGGCTGCCGCCCCCGCCCCCGCTGATTTTGCTGACGACGAAGATGATAATCGCCACGACGATCACCACGCCGATGATGCCCGTGTAGGCCCCGGCTTTGAAAATTTCGCCGATGGCGGCGCAGCTGCTGAGCGAGAAGGCAAGTACGCCAACCAGCAGAAATACGGAGAGTCGGAGGGAACGCATGGCGGAGTAAAAAGGGGATGAAAAGGGCTCCAGGGTGTCTGGTGCGGGGTAATACTGCCGCGGCCGGCAAAAGGTTGAGCGCCCGGCCCTACCAGCTGCCGCTGGCCCCGCCGCCGCCGCTGCTGCCCCCCCCGAAACCGCCGAAGCCGCCGCCCCCACCGCCCCCAAAGCCGCCGCCGCCGCCGCCGAACCCGCCGCCCAAGCCGCCGAAGATGAGGGGCCCGCCCAGCCCGCCGAAGCCGCCGCTGCGCCCGCCCCCCCCGCCGCCCCGGCGGCTGATTTGGATGAAGATGAAAATGGCGATTAGAATGGCCACCACCAGCCCGAACCCGGGGCCCTTCTGGCCCGCGCCTCCGGCGTCGGCCGGGTCGGCCTTGTACTCGCCCTTGGCCAGGGCAATGAGCTGGTCGGTGCCGCGGTCGAGGCCGGCGTAGTACTGGCCCTGCTTGAAGGCCGGCACCAGCGTGTTGCTGATGATGCGCTTGGCCAGGGCGTCGGGCACGGCCCCCTCCAGGCCGTAGCCGGTCTGGATGCGGGCGGTGTGCTCCTGCTGGGCCACCAGCACCAGCACGCCGTTGTTGGTTTTCTTCTGGCCGATGCCCCAGGCGCGGTACAGCGCCTCGGCGTAGTCGGCGATGTCGTTGCCGTCGAGGGTGGGCACGGTCACGACGGCAATCTGCGAGGAGGTGCTGTCGTTGTAGGCCACCAGCTTCTGCTCCAGCGCGTCGGCCTCCTGCGGCTGCATCAGGTGGGCCAGGTCGTTCACGAGGCGCGGCGGGTCGGGGCGGGCGGGCACCTTCAGGCTTTGGGCCCGGGCCCCCAGGGCCCCGCCCGCGGCCAGCAGCAGCACCAGCAGGTACCGGGCCAGGGCCCCGCGGATAGCAGCGGTTTTCATGGGCGGGGGGCCGGCTCGTCGCCGCCAATCGAGATGCTGTCGTCCAGCTCGTTCACGTCGGTGGCCGCGTCGTAGGGGAAGTAGCGCTGCAGCTGCTCGCCCACCTGGCGGATGCCGTGCTCGAGGCCGGCCACGTAGTTTTCCCGCCGGAACTCGCTGAGCACGGCTTCCTTGGTGGTTTCCCAAAAGTCGTCGGGCACGGCCGCGTTGATGCCCACGTCGCCGGCCAGGGCAAACTGTCGGCTGGTCCAGGCCAGGTAGAACAGCACGCCGTTGCGCTGGGCGGTTTTGTGCATGCCCAGCTCGGCAAACACCTGGGCCGCTCGGTCGAGGGGCTCGGGCGTGGGGCAGGTGTCTTCCAGGTGCACCCGGATTTCGCCCGACGTGGTGACCTCCGCCTGCCGGATGGCCGCCACCAGGGCCGCGTCCTGCGCGGGGGTGAGGGGGGATTTCATTGGCGAGTTATGAATTATGAGTTATGGATTATGAGTTGGTGCTTGGGCCCCGTATTGAGCCGTCAAGCAGCTTGTTGTCTGGCCCCAAACTCATAACCCATAACCCATAACTCACAACCAGATTATTTCGTGGTCTTCCCGCCCATGTCGCCGAAGTCGACTTTGGGGGCTTCCTTGGCGGCCGCGTCGGCTTCGAAGTAGGGCTTTTCCTTGAAGCCGAACATGTTGGCAAACAGATTATTGGGGAACGAGCGGGTGAAGGTGTTGTAGTCGGTGGTGGACGCATTGAAGTCGTTGCGGGCCACGTTGATGCGGTTTTCGGTGCCTTCAATCTGGGCTTGCAGCTCCTGGAAGTTGGCGTTGGCCTTCAGCTCGGGGTAATTTTCGGACACGGCCAGCAGCCGGCCCAGGCCGGAGGACAGCTGGCTTTGGGCGGCCTGGAATTTCTGGAGGTTTTCGGGCGTGAGCTGGTCGGCGTTGAGCTGCACGCTGGTGGCCTTGGCGCGGGCCTCAATCACGCCCTCCAGGGTCGATTTCTCGAAGTTGGCGGCCCCCTTCACGGTGTTCACCAGGTTGGGGATGAGGTCGGAGCGGCGCTGGTAGGCGCTTTGCACGTTGGCCCATTTGTTTTTCACTTCTTGGTCGCGCGTGACCATGCCGTTGTAGCCGCACGACGACTGCGAGAGCAGAATAACAAACCCGGCGAAATAGAGAAGAAGGCGTTTCATGAGCGGAAAGGGTGAGGTGAAAGGGTAAAGAAAGCGGCGCGGCGGCCAACCCGGCGGGGCCCTGGCCGGTTGTGGGCAGCAGCCGGGCCCCAATACGCAGCGGAAGCCCGGCGGTTGTTTGCCGGCCGGGGCTTTACTTGCGGGCCGGGGCGGGCCGCAAGTACGGCGCTATCCTTTACATTTTTTCTTCCCGTAGTGAAAGCCATCATCCCCGTTGCCGGCATTGGCTCGCGCCTGCGCCCCCACACCCACACCCAGCCCAAAAGCCTGGTGCCGGTGGCCGGCAACACCATCCTGGGCCACATCATCGACCGGCTGACGGCGGCGGGCCTCACCGAGTTCGTGTTCGTGGTGGGCTACCTCGGCGACAAAGTGGTGCGCTACGTGAAGCGCCACTACCCCCAGCTGCAAGCCACGTTCGTGCTGCAAGAGCCCCGCGAGGGCCTGGGCCACGCCCTGTGGCTGGCCCGCGACACGTTCCGCCACGACCCCGACGGCGTGCTCATCCTGCTCGGCGACACCATCGTGGACGTGGACCTGCCCGCCCTGCTGGCCACGCCCGGCACGGTGCTGGCCGTGAAGGAAGTGAAAACGCCCTCCCTCTTCGGCCTCGTGGAAATCGGCCCCGGGGGCCGCGTGCGCAAAGTGGTGGAGAAGCCCACCATCCCGAAGTCGAACTTCGCCCTGGTGGGCCTCTACAAGCTGGCCGATGCCGAGCGGCTGGCCCTGGCCCTGGAGTGGCTGATGGCCAGCAACGTGCGCACCCACGGCGAGTACCAGCTCACCGACGCCCTGATGCACCTCATCGAGCAGGGCGAGGAGATGACCACTGCCCCGGTGGACAACTGGTTCGACTGCGGCCGCAAGGACACGCTGCTCGAAGCCAACGCCCGCCTGCTCAACCGGCCCGAGTTCCTGGAGGCCCGCGACTACTCCGAGTTCACGGGCTCGGTCATCATCCCGCCGGTCAGCATCGGACACGGCTGCCGCATCGAAAACTCCATCATCGGCCCCAACGTGGCCATCGGCGACAAAACCATCGTGCAGAGCACCATCCTCAGCAACTCCATCATCGGCTCGTACTCCGAGCTGCGCTTCGCCGTGATGCACGACTGCATCGTGGGCTCCGACGCCTCGTTCCGGGGCATGAACCACAGCCTCAACATCGGCGACAACACGGAGATTGACTACAGCTGAGGAATTAACTATATGAGGGTTAATTTTTAATAAGGAAGTTATTCAGGAATCGGTAAAAGCAAGTAGAACGTCATGCTGAGCGCAGTGAAGCATCTCTACCGCTTCGCTGCGGCTGTTCAACGCAGCGGTAGAGATGCTTCACTGCGCTCAGCATGACGCCCTGGCGAATTACTAAACAGCTTCAAATTACCCAACCGTCCACCATCAACTTTTCAGCCCCAGCCGCGCCACGATTTCGTCCACCAGCTGCGCCGGGGGCACGTCGTCGGTGAGGCGCAGGCCGTAGGCGGGCTTTTCGAGGGTGGCCAGCTGCGAATCGAGCATGTCGGCCTTCATGTAGTGGCCGGTGCGGCCTTCGAGGCGGACCCGCAGCACGGCGGGGTCGGTGTCGAGGAATACCCACTGGAGGGGGCCCCGGGCCCCGGCTTGCAGCGTCTGGCGGTAGGCTTCTTTCAGGGCCGAGCAGGCGAGCACGGCCCCGCCGGCCTGCTCCCAGCGGCCGAGGTCGGCGGCGAGGGTAGCCAGCCAGCCGGCCCGGTCTTCGTCGGTGAGGGGGTGTCCGCTGGCCATTTTGGCCACGTTGGCGGCCGGGTGGAAGTCGTCGCCGTCGTAGAACGGCCGGCCCAGGCGGGCGGCCAGCAACTGGCCCACGGTGGTTTTGCCGCTGCCCGACACGCCCATCACAAGAAAAAGGGGTTGGTTCATGGGCGCAAGTAACGCGGTTCGGCGAGCTTGGGTTGGTGGCCGGGACCGGGCGGCGGCCGAAACCCCGCGGCCCAGCTTTGGGGCGGCCGCCGGGGCCGGGTTGGCGGCAGCTCCGGCCCCGGGGCCCCACCGGGCGGTTCGGCCATTACCGGGCCGGCGGCGAAAAGCCGGCAGCCCGGGCCGTACTTTGCGGTTCTTCCACCGCCGCTTTTTCGCATGATGCTTCGCCGTTTTCCGCTGCTTGTTGCGTTGCCCCTGGGCCTGCTCCTGGGCCGCCCCGCCCCGGCCCAGACGCCCCTGGGCCAGCCCTCGCTCGACGAGGCCAAGGTGCAAATCTGGTGCGCCACGGCCCGCTTCGTGTACGACGACGCCGGCCGGCCCGGCCTCAAACGCACCGTGCGCTGCGCCGGGGCCGACCTGCCCGCGCTGGCCGCCAGCCTGCGGCCCGACAGCCTGCGCATCTACCAGCTGCTTTACCAGCCCATCGAGGGCCAGGGCAGCATCTACAAAGGCAAGAAAAGCACCCCGGCCCAGCTCGGGGCCCTGGTGAAGGCCATTGTGCGGAAGCTAAATGCCTCCCCCGCCCGCCGCCGCGACCCCGCCCGCCGGGCCCGCCTGCAAGCCCTCGAAACGGCCCTCACCAACTACGTGGCCCACGGCACGCCCCCCGGCGACGTGCCCGCCGCCATGGTACCCGCCGCCCCCGACACCGCCGCCACCGCCGACAACGGGGCCGCCGGCCCGGCGGAAACCGCGGAAGACCAAGCCGTGCGCGACGCCAACCCCGGCGCCCTGCTGCCGCCCGGCACGGCCGCACCGTCGGCCACGACCAGCCTGCTCGACCGCTTTGCCGCGCCCCTGGCCCTCATTTTGGGCCTCCTCAGCCTGGTGCTGTACGTGATGCTGCGCATCAGCCTGGGGCAGTGGCGGCGGCAGCAGCGCCGCGAAACCCTGAGCGCCACCCACGCCGCCGCCGGGGCCAAAACCGCCGCCGAGCAAGCCGCCGCCGCCGTAGCCGACGCCGCCGCCCGCGTGAAGCGCGCCGAAGCCCTGGTGCTGGCCGCCGCCCCCGACGAAAGCCCCGCCCCGGCGGCCCCCGCCGACCGCCTCACCCCCGCCCAGCGCCTGGAAGTGGAGCGCCTCGTGAGCCAGCGCGTGGACGAGGAAATGGCCTGGCTGCGGGCCCAGCTGCCCGAGCTGCTGGCCGGGGCCACCGGGGCCCCGACCGCGCCGGATACGGTGGAGTAGCCAGCTGCCTTGAGCGGAACCCTGCCCCCGGCCCACGCCGCTTGATGCGCGGCGTGGGCCGGGGGCGGGGTTCCGCTCAAGGCAGCTGGCTATTCTATATTTGAAAAATACTACCGCACTCCAGCCCCCTTGCTTTCGTATGAACACGACCCACAAACTAGCCCTGCTGGGGCTGCTGGCGGCCCCCGTGGCCTGCCACGCCACCTCCCCGCCCCGCAACACGCTGCCCAATTACCACGCCCTGACCGAAATGACCGTGCCCGAGCCCGGCGACCCCACCCACGCCGCCCGCCCCGAGTACGTGCCCCCCCTTGCCCCCAACCCGCCCGTGAAATACCCCGTTGCCCGCAAAACCGACCAGGTTGACGACTACTTCGGCACCAAAGTGCCCGACCCCTACCGCTGGCTCGAAAGCCTCGACTCGCCCGAAACCAAGGCCTGGGTGACGGCCGAAAACGAGGTGACGTTTGGCTACCTGGGCCAGATTCCGTTCCGCGACAAGATCCGCGACCGGCTCACCAAGCTCTGGAACTACGAGCGCTACGGCGTGCCCGAGCAGGTGGGCGAGCGGCTGGTGTTCAGCAAAAACGACGGCCTGCAAAACCAGGCCGTGGTGTACGTGCAAACCGGCGCGGGCGAGCCCCAGGTGCTGCTCGACCCCAACAAGTTTTCGGCCGACGGCACCACGGCCCTCGCCGGCACGGCCTTTAGCAACGACCACCGCTACCTGGCCTACGCCACCAGCGGCGGCGGCTCGGACTGGCACCAGGTGAAAATCATGGACCTGACGACGAACAAGACCCTGCCCGAAACCCTGGACTGGGTGAAGGTATCGGGCACGTCGTGGGTGAAAAACGGCTTTTACTACAGCCGCTACGACGCGCCCAAGGCCGGCGAAAACGGCCTGGCCGGCAAGAACGAGTTCCACAAAGTGTATTACCACCAGCTGAACACGCCGCAGAGCGCCGACAAGCTGGTGTACGAAGACAAAAAGATGGTGCTGGGCTTCCGCACGGCCGACGCCACGGAGGACGAGCGGTTCCTGGTGCTGTCCTTGACGGATGGCAAGGCCGACGGCAGCCGCCTGCTGGTGCGTGACCTGCACGACCCCAAACAGGCCGCCACCTGGGCCACGCTCATCCCCTCCTACGAGTCGCACAACCACGTGCTGGGCAACGTGGGTGGCGAAGTACTGGTGTACACCGACTACAAGGCGCCGCGCTTCCGGGTGGTGCGCATCGACCCGAAGAAGCCCCAGGAAGCCAACTGGCACGACGTGCTGCCCGAGGCCAAAGACAAGCTGGAGGACGTGAGCCAAGTGGGCGGGCACCTGGTGGCCACGTACTTGCACGACGCCAGCTCGCAGGTGAAGGTGTACGACGAGGCCGGCAAGTTCCAGCACGACGTGGCGCTGCCGGCCATCGGCACGGCCAGCGGCTTCGGCGGCCGGCGCACGGATAAGACCGTGTACTACGCCTTCACGTCGTTTGCCTACCCGACCACGATTTACAAGTACGACCTGGCCACCAACGCCAGCACCGTGTTCAGGGCCCCCACCGTGGACGTGAACCCGGACGACTACCTGACCACCCAAATCTTCTACGCCAGCAAGGACGGCACGAAGATTCCGATGTTCATCATTCACAAAAAGGGCGTGAAGCTGGACGGCCACAACCCGACCTACTTGTACGCCTACGGCGGCTTCAACATCTCGCTCACGCCGGGCTTCTCGGTGGCGCGCATGCTGTGGCTGGAAAACGGCGGCGTGCTGGCCATCCCCAACCTGCGCGGCGGCGGCGAATACGGCGAGGCCTGGCACCAGGCCGGCATGACGCCCCGCAAGCAAAACGTGTTCGACGACTTTATCGCCGCCGCTGAGTATTTGAAAGTCAGCCAGTACACCGACTACGACCACCTGGCCATCGCCGGCGGCTCGAACGGCGGCCTGCTGGTGGGGGCCACCATGACGCAGCGCCCCGACCTATGCAAGGTGGCCCTGCCCGCGGTGGGCGTGATGGACATGCTGCGCTACCAGGACTTCACCATCGGCTGGAACTGGGCCCCGGAGTACGGCACCAGCAAGGACCCCAAGCAGTTCGCCAACCTCTACAAGTTCTCGCCGCTGCACAACCTGAAGCCCGCCGCCTACCCCGCCACGATGGTGACCACCGCCGACCACGACGACCGCGTGGTACCGGCCCACTCCTTCAAGTTTGCCGCCGCCCTGCAAGCGGCCAACACGGGCCCCAACCCCACCCTGATTCGGGTGGACGTGAACGCCGGCCACGGCGCGGGCAAAAGCACCAAGCTCCAGATTCAGGAGTGGGCCGACGTGTGGAGCTTCTGCTTCGCCAACATGAACGTGACGCCCAACGTGAAGTAGCTGGGCGGCTTATCTTTAAACCATGGCCTACAGCGATTTTTCTTCTCTTGAGTTAAAGCGCCGGTTTGGCATTCGCTTCCGGGCAGAATCCCTGTTTTCGGAGCCGCGGGAAATCCAGCCGAGTGCCTGGCTCCAAGAAACCCTGCGCCTGGGGCAGGAGCTGGGGTTTAACAGTGAAAAGTCGCGCTCGGAGCGCTTGGTTACGCCGTTACTACTGGAGCTGAGCAACTTGAACCAGCACCGGTTTGCTATTTATTCGGGCATGAACCTCGACGTGGACGAGCTAAACGGCTTGAAAGGGGAGTGTGATTTCATTTTTTCCTTCAGCCGGATTCAGGATTTTGTGACGGCCCCCATCTTCTGCATCACGGAGGCCAAAAAGCAAGACCTGGAGCACGGCACAGTGCAGTGCGCCGCCCAGCTGCTGGGGGCCCGGCGGCTGAACGAAGCCGAGCAAAACGCCATTCCGGTCATCTACGGCTGCTCCACCACCGGCATCGAATGGCGTTTTTTGAAGTTGGTAGGGCAGGAAATCATCATCGACGAAGCCCGGCTGACGCTGGCCGAATTGCCCCGGCTGTTGGGCATCCTCCAGGCCGTAATTGATGCCGCCGGGGCGACTTTGCCATCCGCTGAGTGCCCAGCGTAGCCGCACGGCCGCGGCAGACCCGGCTGGGGCCCGCAACGTGCGAGGCTTCTGCTTTGCCAACCCGAACTGGACGCCCAATGCGAAGCAGGCCGCCCGTTTCCCGCGCGGATTACGTACTGAGGCTCACCGCCGCCCGGCAACCGTGCGTAACTTGCGGCCCCAAACCCGTCTTCACTTCATGAAAAAGCTGCTGTTCCCCGGCCTGCTGGCCGCCACCCTGTGTTCGCTTTCCCTCACGTCCTGCGGCTCGTCGTCCGATGCCGACGACAACGCCCGCGTGACGGCCCTGCCGCCGCTGCCCGCCGCCCCCGACACCACCAAAGGGGCCCAGCAGCCCGCGGCCATGCGCGAGCTGAACTCGGTGAACGCCACCAAAGACATCAAAAACATGCAGCCGCAGATGTAGCACCCGGCCGCTGCGCTGGGGGCCCTTCTGTTTTCCTGCCTTCGATTGGGCTGTTGCCGCGGGTGCGGCGGCAGCCCAATTACTTTTACGGGCCCGTCCCCTTCCCTCCTTCTACCTGCTATGGCCGCCGACCCCGCTTCTGCTCCCGATGGATTTCCCGTGCTGCGCCGCGGCCGCGAGGCCGACCTGCCCCAGGTGCTGGCCCTGATTCAGGAGCTGGCCGTGTACGAAAAAGCGCCCGATGCCGTGACCAACACCCTGGCCGAGATGCGGCGCGACGGGTTCGGGCCCCGGCCCATCTTCGGGTTTTTCGTGCTCGAAAACGCCGCGCAGCAGCTCGTCGGCCTGGCTTTGTTCTACACCGCCTACTCCACCTGGAAGGGCCGGATGCTCTACCTCGAAGACCTGGTCATCACCGGGGCCGCCCGCCGCGGGGGCCTGGGCCGCGTACTCTTCGACGCCGTGGTGGCCGAGGCCCGCGCCACCGGGGCCCACCGCCTGAAGTGGCAGGTGCTGGACTGGAACGCGCCCGCCATCGGCTTCTACCAGAAGCTGGGGGCCCAGATCGAAACCGAGTGGCTGAACGGCAACCTCGACGCGGCCCAGCTGGCCGCCTACGCCGTGGGGCCCGCCGCGCAAGCCGTGGTGGCCGCCAGCACCTTGCATAGCTTTTAGCGCCGCCTTGCTTTTGGCGCACCGGGCTGGCCGCCAAACGAGCCCCCGCCGGCTGGGCCAATTGCTTCCCTGCCGCGGCGGTGCGCGGCCGCGGCCGTGCGCGGGAAAGACCGCCGCTTCAGCGCCGGCCTCTGCGCCGCTTTCCCCTCGCCGGGCAGGGCTGGGCGGCCAGCATCGAAACGAAGGCGGTTTCGCCGGCCACCGATTTCAGCTACGGCTTCCAGGACCTGGATTTGTCGCACGGGCCGCAGGGCCCCGGCGCAGGCCAGCGGCCCTACAGCCGCAAAAACTTCCGGCTCTGGTAACCACCCTGCCCATCCTGCCAGCGGAAGATGTAGAAGCCCGGCCGCAGCGCGGCCACGTCGAACGTGAGCACGTTGAGGCCGGGCAGCACGGCGGCGGCGGCCAAGCGGTAGCGGCGGCCCAGCTCGTCGTAGAGGCTGTACACCAGCGGCGCGTCGGTGGCGGCGGTGTACTGGAAATTGAGCTGCGTGCCCGTGACCGGGTTGGGAAACAGCGCCGCCGCGGGGGCCCCGGCGGGGGCCAGCAGCAGAGGCGCGGCGTAGTCGCGGGTGCCGTCGGGGCGCACCAGGCCCAGGCGGTAGTACGCGAGGCGGGCGGGGGCCTGGGCATCGGCCACCTGGTAGGCCGTGCCGGGGGGGCCCAGCGCCACGGCGGCCACGCGCTGCCAGCCGGCGGTGGCGGCGGCCGTGTCGAGGCCCGCGCTGCGCTCCACCACGAAGCTGCTCAGGAAGCAGTCGTCCTGGGTGGCCCAGCGCAGCACGGGGCCACCGGTTTCGGTGGCTGCGGTGAGGGCCGTGAGCGGGGCCGGCAGCAGGGCCGGCCCGCCGCAGCCGCGGTTGCGGAAGCTGCGGGTGCGCAGCACCTGGCGGCCCCCGGCCACGTCGCTTTCGGGGGCGAGCTGGCGCGAGTTCTGGCCCCGGGCAATGGCGTAGTGCATGATGGCCCCCGGCCGGATGAGGTGGCTGAGCTGCTGGGCGTGGCCCAGCTCGTGCACGGCCACCGACTCAAAATCGACCTGCTGGCCCACGGCGATGGCCGGCCCGAACTGGAACGCAATGGCGCTGCTATACTGCGTGTCAATCTCGTTGACGTAGAACACCACCGAGCGGTCGGGGGCGTAGCAGCCCTGGTAGTAGCTGGTGGTGCGCCCCAAAATGCCCGCCGGCAGCGCGGCGCTGGCCTGGTCGAAAGCCACCACGCTCAGGCCGTCGCTGGCGATGTCGTTGGCCGTGGCCGGGGGCCCCAGCTCCCAGTTCATGCCCGTTTGGCAGCGCCAGGTGGCCAGGGCCCGCTGCCAGGCCGCGCCGGCCGCCGCGTTGGCCCCGAAGTTGGGCGCGTAGCGGAAAGTGAGGCCCCCGTGGGCATTGTTGGCCACGTGGTTGGGGCGCTGCACGTTGGGCGGCACGTCGGTGCTGGCCACGTTGGTGAGGGCGTACACCACGGTGAGGGCCCCCGGGCTGGCCGCCGCGCTGCCGCCGTCGGGCGTGACGCGCACTACCCCCGTGCCCGCCGGGTGGCCGCCCGCGCCCGCCGACGGCACCCGCACCTGAATGGCGTTGTCGGCCCAGGCCAGGTAGTCGGCCGCCAGCGGCTGCACGGTGGTGCGCCCCCCGTCGTCGGCGTTGGCAAACTCCACGAAGCCCCCGCCCCGCGTCGCCCCGAACCCGCTGCCCTGCACGGTGAGCACGGCCCCGGTGCCGGCCGGCAGCTGCGCCGGCTGCAAGCCCGTGACGACGGCCACCGCCGCGCCTTTGGCCGCAACCAACGGCCGGGCCTGCGCAGCGGCGAGGGCCGGGTTGGGGCGCAGGGCCAGGCGCGGCCGGGTGCCCGCCGGGTCCAGGGCCCGGTAAAAGGCCGCGTCGATGGCCGGGTAGGCGCGGAACGGGTCGGCGGCCGTGGCGCGGGCCAGGTCGTAGGCCACGAAGCCCTGCGTGCTGCCGTAGGCGGCGTATGCGGGGCCCGCGAGGCCCAGACCGGGCCAGGGCGCGGGGCCCAGAAACAATACCCCCTGCTGGCCGGGGGTCAGGCGCAGCGTGTTGGTCAGCACCTGCTGGTCGGGCCCCAGCCGGCCGCCTTCGGTCACCACCACCAGGCCGGCGGTGTCGGCGGCGCTGCCCTTCAGCAGGCCGAACACCCGCAGGCGGTGCCGGGTGAACAGGTGCCGGTGGCCGGCGTCCCAGAAGCTGCGGGCGTCGAGCACCTGGGCTTCGGCGATGAGCGTAGCCGCGGCCGCCCGCTGGGCCGGCGCGATGGGCACCAGCAGGCAAGGCGCGGCTTCGGCGGCGGGCAGGCTTTGGGCCCCGGCGGGCACGGCGGCCAGCGCGGCAGCCAACCCCAGCAGGGCCCCACGGCCCCGCGCAACAATAGTAATAATCGACATATCCAACGGCAGCGCTAAAAACGAAATCAGAGCAGTTTACGAGTTATTATGGCAGGAATTAAAAATTAAAAATGATGAATTAAAAAACTGACATTCAGACTTTTAATTCATCATTTTTAATTTTTAATTCTACCTTGGGCTTTGCACTCACCCGAGACCTGCCCTAAGGTACGAGCGCACCGGCCGGTCCGGGTTGCGGCTGCCACGAGGGCGTGCCCCCGGCCACGCGCGGCCAGCCGTCGGGGTCGTAGTCGAGGCGGTCGAGCAGCAGGGCGCGGCGGGTGTAGCCCTCCGCGTCGTCGATGGCCGCGAAGGTGGGGCGGCGCACGTCGATGGCGTGGTAGGCCAGCCAGTCCTGCCCGGCGGCATCGGTCACGACGCAGTTGTGGCCCGGCGCGAGCCAGTGGGCGTTGGCCGCCACCACGGGCGCGGGCTGCACCTCGAACGGCCCCGTGGCGGCGCGGCTGCGGGCCACCAGCACGGCGTAGTGGGCCCGGGGCCCGCAGCAGTTATCGCCCGAAAAAAACAGGTAGTACCAGCCGTCGCGCCGGTGCAGCCAGCTGGCCTCGATGAGGCGGTGGTAGTTGGCGGCATCGTCGGCCGGGCCGCTGGGCTGCACCACGGCCCGGGCCGCGCTGCTGGGCGCGAAGCTCACCCGGTCCTCGGCCAGCGCCTGCACCCACAGCGGCCCGAAGCCCGAGCCCCAGTACAGCAGCCGCTGGCCGGTGGCGGGGTCGTCGTAGGCCATCGGGTCGATGCAGGTGAAGCCGGGGCCCCGCAGCAGCGGCCGGCCGCTGTCCACGAACGGGCCGGCGGGGCCGTCGGCCACGGCCACGGCCAGCGCCAGGGCCCCGTCGGGCGCGTCGTCGGGCCGGGCCGAGTAATACAGGTAGTAGCGGCCAGCGGCTTCGCTCACGTGGGGGGCCCACAGCTTCTGGGTGGCGGCGGCCCAGGCGGGCTTGTGGGGCAGGGCGTCGCCGAGGTATTCCCAGGCCGTCAGGTCGCGCGAGCGGGCTACCTGGATGTTCACGATGCGCCCGTCGGCCAGCCGGGTTTGGGTGCCGTAGGCGTAGTACCAGCCGTCGGCGGCCCGGATGATGGTGGGGTCGGGAAAGTTGTCGTCGAGGATGGGATTGGTGTACATTGTTGGGAAGCGGGAAGTGAGGGGTGGGGGGCGAGGGGTGGGAAATGAGGAGCGGGGCCGGGCTGCCGGCTTTTCGCCGGCTGCCCGGTAATCGTTGAATCGTTAAACCGTAGCCAAGCCGTGGCGTGCATCGCCCGGCAATTACGCAGGAGAGCAGCAACGATTACCGGGCAGCCGGCGAAAAGCCGGCAGCCCGGGGCCGGGAGCTCCGCCCTGCCTTACGCACGCCGCGCGGGGCTGCGCCACCGCTGCCGTTCTTTGCGCCTGCATTTTCCCATTCATTCCCGTTTTTTCTTTGAAAACCCTCCTGAGCCTGGCCGCGCTGCTGGCCGCCGCCGCCGCCCACGCCGCCCCCGCCCCGCCCGAGCTGACCTACACCGTGAGCATGGACCCCACGGCCGCCGCCCACCAGTTCCAGGTGCGGCTCGAACTGCCCAAACTGGGCAAGGAGCAGGCCGTGTACCAGTTTGCCGCCACCGCGCCCGGCACCTACCAGGTGATGGACATGGGCCGATACGTGCGCCAGTTCGCGGCCTTCGACGCCCAGGGCCGGCCGCTGGCCAGCAAGCAAATCGGCCCCAACCAGTGGGAGTTGGCCCAGCCCACCAAAACCCGCGAAATCCGCTACACCATCGCCGAAACCTGGGCCACGCCCGTGGCCGAGCACAACGTGTACCGCATGTGCGGCTCGTCGCTGGAGGCCGACCACGCCCTGCTCAACGGCCAGACGGTGCTCGGCTACCCGCAGGGCTGGCAGGCCAAGCCCCTGCGCCTCAAGCTGAAATACCCCACCACCTGGACCGTGGGCACCGTGCTCGTGCCCGACGGCGACGGCTACTTCCACGCTAAAAGCTACGACCAGGCCGTGGACTCGCCCATCCTGCTCGGCCGCCTCACCAACGCCGCTACCAAGGTGGGCAACGCCGACGTGGCCCTGTACTGCTACTCGGCCACCGGCCAAATCGAGGCCTCGCCCCTGCTGGCCGACATGCAGAAGATGCTGGGGGCCGCGCAGGCCTTTCTGGGCGGCGACCTGCCGGTGAAGCGCTACGCCTTTTTGTACCTGTTCGGCGACAAGTCGGCCGGGGCCTGGGAGCATTCCTACAGCTCGGAGTACATCCTGCGGGAAGCGCCCCTCACGCCGGCCTTCGCCCAGGGCGTGGTGGACATCGCCGCGCACGAGTTTTTCCACATCGTGACGCCGCTCAACATCCACTCCGAAATCATCGAGCACTTCAACTTCGTGCACCCCACCGGCTCCGAGCACCTGTGGCTCTACGAGGGCGTGACGGAGTGGGCCTCGCACATGATGCAGCTGCGCGGCGGCCTCGTGCCCCTCGACGAGTACCTGGCCACGCTGCACAACGAGGAGCAGTACGACCGCACCCGCTCCGACACCACCTACGCCCTCGGCAAGCTGGGCCTCAACTCGTTCTCCGATGAAGGGCAGCGCCAGTACGGCAACATCTACCAGCGCGGGGCCCTCACCGCCAGCGCCCTCGACCTGCGCCTGCTCGAGCTGAGCCACGGCACCCGCGGCCTGCGCGACGTGCTGCTGGAGCTGGCCAAGAAGTACGGCCCCGATCGCCCCATCAGCGAGAAGAACTTCTTCCAGGACTTCACCGCCCTCACCTACCCCGAAATCGGCGACTTCTTCCGGCGCTACGTGCAGGGGGCCGAGCCGCTGCCGCTGCACGCGTACTTCGGGCGCATCGGCATCCGCTACGACGCCACGCTGCACACCGGCCGCCAGGTGGCCACCCTGGGCCCCGTGGCCTACCAGGTGCGCGGCGACGAGGTGTACTTCAAGCAGGTGAGCCCGGCCCTGCAAGCCGCCGGCGTGGCCGTGGGCGACCAGCTCACCGCCGTGGACGGCACCTTCGTGGACCGCCGCAACTACGCCGCCGCCCTCGACAAAATCGCCGCCCGCCCCGCCGGTGCCGACCTCGCCCTCAGCATCCGCCACGCCGGGGCCCCCGCCCAGGAAGTGCGCGTAAAACTGACCGCTAGCGAAGAAATTCAGCGCTACCACTTCGCCCCCGACCCCGCCGCCACCCCCGACCAGCTGGCCGCCCGCGCCGCGTGGCTGAAGAACCTGTAAGGAACCTACCCCGAAACGCGAGAAGCCCCGGCTGCTGGTGCGGCCGGGGCTTCTCGCGTTTCGGGATGGGGCATAGTGGCAGCACTCATTCGAACCTTTTATACTAAATGGTGTCCAATTAAATCGCTGTGTCACTGACCGTACCCAGCCCGTATCTTGCACAGGTGAAACTACTCGCCGTCGGTCTGCTTTTGGCTGCTTTACCTGCGCAAGCGCAGCAGCAAAAGAGTATGAACCCCATAGAAGGCGCAGACGTGGTGGCAGTACTGCTGGCCGACAGCGGAACCGTGGCTTTGGCCCGGACTGCGCGAATACTTGAGGCACGTGGCTATCACCCACAGCCCCGGGACCCTGCGGCGTTGTGGATGGAAACCACGCCTCATAAAATTCCCGAAGGATGCTTCACTTCGATTCAGGCGACAGTGATGGGGCACACCGTGTTGCTTTCGGGCAACTCATGGTGCATTTTGACGCACAACAGTCCCCGTCCCTTGTGGTATTCAACCACGAGCCGCGTCCCCTTTGCCAATTTTGATTGCTATGCGTGGGGCTGGGATGAGCTACAGGCAGTAGCCCACGAGCTATCAGGAATAAGGATCGTGTATTTCCGCCGGCCCTCGCTTAAGGACCAGTGAGGCTGTTTAAAATTTCGGGCCTTTACGGCGGTCCCTTATGCCGAGCACGACCGGGGCATTTCGCGTGGGGCAGCCATTTTTGAAAGTTGTATGGACCTTCCCTCCACGTTCGTTGATGGCACCCAGGTTATTTTTTCCAGCGGGAATACAATTGATTTTCAGAGCCGCATTTTAAAAATCCTGCAACTGGAGCAGGTAATTGTTATCATCCCACTGAGACAGCCGCCACAACTAGACGGCAACAACGTGTTTGCATTCACCCAGCAGGGTGATTTTTTGTGGCGCATTGAAGCCGCAAATTTTATTTCTGATACTCTGCCAGAATGCCAATTTGTTGACGCCAAAGTATCCACACAAGTCGGCCGCTCAGACCAATTGCTATTGTATAATTGGTGCGAACGAATGTTGCGCGTTAATCCATTTACTGGCGAGGTATTAAAAATCGTCCCCACCCGGTGACAACTCACACTCGGTTATTTCGCTAAATAAATCCGACACCGATGTACTGCTCACGCAACTTGCTCTCCGCCAGCTACAGCCGCAGCATATGGATGTGCGCAATCCCGTCCTCCAAATACCCTTCTCCCACCTGCTCGAACCCGAAGCCGCGGTAGAACTCGCGCAGGTACAGCTGGGCCCCGATTTGGATGGGTTGGGGGCCCCACAGGGCCGCGCATTCGGCCAGGGCCTGCTGCATCAACTGCCGCCCCAGGCCGTGGCGGCGAAACGCGGGGGCCACGGCCACCCGCCCAATGCTGGCTTCGGGGTAGCTGCGGCCCGCCGGAAACAGCCGGGCGTAGGCGGCCAGCTCGCCGGTGGCCGTGCGGCCCAGCAGGTGGTGGGCGGCGGCGTCGTGGCCGTCAAGGTCTTGGAAAGCGCAGGTTTGCTCCACCACGAACACGGCGCTGCGCAGCTGGAGCAGCGCGTACAGCTCGGGCACGGTGAGGGCGGCGTAGGCGTGGGTAGTCCAGGTGAGGGGCATGGGGCGGAGCGAAGGCGCAGGCAAAGATGCCCCGCCGCGCCCGCGCCGGCAACCCGGCCGCCGCGCCGGCCTTAGTGCAGCGAGGCCAGGTAGTTCAGGTTGGGGCCCAGCACCTCGTTGTCGGCCAGGTCCTGGAACCGGGCGAACTGGGCCTCGGTGAGCACCGGAAACAGCAGGTTGGCCAGCTCGCCGGCCGACGGCCGCACCAGCACGTGGGCCTTGAGCACCCGCTGCACCTCCAGCGCCTGGCCGTCGGGCAGGTGCAGCGTGGCGATGAGGTAGCGCAGCAGCGGGCGGGCCGCCTCGTGCCGGGGCGCGGGGCCGGCGAGCCGCACGCACCCCAGGTGGCCCGCCGGGCCCGCAGCAAAAACGCCCGAAGTAGTGGCCAGAAAGCAGGCGAGCAGCGTAAGGGTTTTCATAAAGCAAGGGATTGAAGAGGTCTTTCAGTACTAAACCGCAAGGCCCGCTCCCTACCCATCAGCAGCAAGTTGGCCCAACAAAGTTGACGGTACCCGCCGCCTTCGCTACGCCCAATTAGGCGGACGCAGTGAAATAGGCGGTCAACGCTCGATTTACGTCGGCGAATTGGTTTCGGATTTAAGACCATCGACAGTTTTTACCGGTTGAACGGCTAAATATTGTATTTGAACGAGCAGTATTGCACTGCGAGCAGCAAAGATGCAATTCATGAACCTGGCGTATTCATTTGGCTGCTTGCGGGCAAGGAGCCCGTTTCGCTGGGGCCAGCCCCAAAGGCTCATCCGCGCAGATTCGGGCTCTTGGGATTGCCTCCGGGTGGACCGCGCCGTGCAGCTTGCCCGCCCCCGCGGGGCCACCCGCCGCCCGCACCCGGCCCCGCGTTCCTTTGGGGCCGGGGTGCCCCCCCCGGGACGCATTGGTCCGGCCCGCGGCGGGGCACCGGCGGCTTACCTTGGCGCGGCACCCACCCGTTCTCCGTTCTTATGAAATACCTCGCCCCCCCTTATTCGCAGCCTTGCTCCTGGCCGGCCCCAGCGCCGGCTGGGCCCAACGCGCCGCGGCCGGCCGGCCAACCGCGCCCCAACCAACCGCTGCGGACCCCAACCGCACGTGGTGGAAAGAAGCCGTAGTGTACCAGGTGTACCCGCGCAGCTACAAAGACAGCAACGGCGACGGGGTGGGCGACCTGCGCGGCCTCATTTCCAAGCTCGACTACATCAAGAGCCTGGGGGTGAACGTGATATGGCTGAACCCGATTTACGGCTCGCCCAACGATGATAACGGCTACGATATCAGCGACTACCGCGCCATCATGAAGGACTTTGGCACGATGGCCGACTTCGATGCGCTGCTCCAGGGTATGCACCAGCGCGGGCTGAAGGTGGTGCTGGACCTGGTGGTGAACCACAGCTCCGACGAGCACGCGTGGTTCAAGCAGTCGAGAAGCGCGCGCGACAACCCCTACCGCGACTATTACCATTGGTGGCCCGCCGAGAAGGGCGTGCCCAACAAACGCCAGAGCTTTTCGACGTGAAGGGCGACGCCTGGGCCTACGACGCGGCCACCAAGGCCTACTGCCTGCACTACTTCTCGCGCAAGCAGCCCGACCTGAACTGGGAAAACCCCAAGCTGCGCCAGGAGATTTACAGCATGATGCGCTTCTGGTTCGACAAGGGCATCGACGGCTTCCGGATGGACGTGATTCCCTTCATCGCCAAGGACACCGCGTTTCCGCCCATCCCAGCCGAGTACCACGGCGACTTCGGCCGCTACTACGCCAACGGCCCGCACCTGCACGACTACCTGAAGGAGATGCGCCGCGAAGTGCTGGGCAAGTACGACGTGCTGAGCGTGGCCGAAGGCGCGGGCGTGACCAGCGACCAGGCCCTGGAATTCGTGGACTCCGCCCGCCAGGAGCTGAATATGCTCTACCACTTCGAGGGCATGGGCGTGGGCAACGCGCCCGGCCTCAAGTACCGCATGCGCAAGCCCGAGGGCTACAGCCTGCTGGAATTCAAGCAGGTGTACACGAAGTGGGACAAGATATTCGCGGAGAAAGGCTGGGGCACCATCTACCTGGGCAACCACGACCAGCCCCGGATGGTGACGCGCTGGGGCGACGACCGGCCCGCGTTCCGGGCGGCCTCCTCGAAGCTGCTGACCACCTTTTTGCTCACCATGCGCGGCACGCCCTACTACTTCGGCGGCGACGAGCTGGGCATGACCAACATCAAGTTCGATAAAATCGAAGACTACCAAAACATCGAAGTGCGCAACATGTACGCGCAGCTGAAAGCGGAGGGCGGCGACCTGGCGCAGTTCGTGGAAGCCCAGAAAATCTCGGGCCGCGACAACGGCCGCACGCCGTTTCAGTGGGACGCCTCGGCCCACGCGGGCTTCACCACCGGCACGCCCTGGCTGAAGCTCAACCCCAACTACGCGCAGGTGAACGCGGCGGCCCAGGAAAAAGACCCCAACTCCATCCTCAACTACTTCCGCCGGGCCACGGCCATGCGCCGCCAGCACCCGGTGCTGGTGTACGGCCGGTACCAGCTGCTCGACGCCGACAACCCCCACATCTACGTCTACACCCGCACCCAGGGCAAAGAGCGGGTGCTGGTCGTGCTCAACTTCACCTCCGACAAGCAGACGTGGGCCGTGCCGGCGGGCCTGAAGCCCGGCGGCACGCCCTGGCTCAACAACTACGCCGCCTTCACCCCCGGGCCCACCCTGGCCCTGGAGCCCTGGCAGGCCGTGGTGGTGCCCCTGCGGTAAGCCGGCCCGGGCCCCGGCGCAGCCCACCACAAAGCCGCGCAACCGGCTGAATAGCGCGGTTTCGGGGTCCGTGGATAGTAGCGCGAACTCTGTAGTTCGCGTTGTTTGCTTCGTTTTTGCGATGGCCGTCGCGTGTTAACCGTTCAGCGCCGCGAACTACAAAGTTCGCGCTACTATCCACGGCCCCCCTGAACTGCGCTGACCCGGCCCGGCGCACCGGCCCAGCGGCCCGCGCCGGGCCCGTCAGCCCGCGGCGAAGGGTGGCAGCACCAGGCGCACGCGCAGCTCGCCGTGGGCTTCGCGCAGCCGCAGCGGGGCCCCGTGCAGCTCGGCGATGCGGTTGCTCAGCCACAGGCCCAGGCCGGCCCCGCCGCTGAGCACGTCGGCCTGGTAGCGGGCGGTGGTGAGGCGGGCGAGGTCGCCCAGCGGGGCCGCCAGGGGGTTGCTGACCTCGGCGTAGAAGCAGCCGGTAGCCGCTTCCCGGCCAACTTCTACGCGCACCCCGGCCCCCGGCGGGGCGTGGCGCAGGGCGTTGTCGAGCAGGTTGAGCAGCACCGTGGTGAGCTTGTCGGCGTCGGCGGCCACGGTGTAGTCGGCCACTTCTTCGGCCACCGCCAGGTGCAGCGCCCGGCCCGCCGCCCGGAAGCGCGGCAGCAACTGGTCGGCCGCGGCGAGCACCAGCTCGTTCAGGGCCACCGGGCGGCGCGTGAGGGGCAGCGCGTCGGAGCGCAGGCGGCTCACCAGCAAAAAGTCTTCGACCAGCCGGCCCAGCCGGTGCAGCTCCTGGGCCTGGGCGTCGAGCGGGGCGCGGAGGCTGGCGGGCAGCTCGGGGGCCTGGCGCGTCACGGCCAAGCCGGTTTGCAGCACGGCCAGGGGCGTGCGCAACTCGTGGGCGGCGGCGGCCAGGAAGTTGTCCTGTAATTCGGCCCCGGCTTGCAGGCGGTCCAGCATCTGGTTCAGGGCGCGGGCCAGCTCCTGCACCTCGTCGCCGGTGGCCGGCTCGGCCAGGCGCTCGGGGCCGGGCGCGGCCCCGATGCGCCGCGCCTGCCGGCTGATGCGCCGCAGCGGGCGCAGGGCCCAGCCCCCCAGCCAGGTGGCCAGCAGGGCCGCCAGGCCCACGCTGCCGCCCAGCGCCAGCAGCAGCCCGCCCTGCACCTGGCGCAGGTCGCGGGCCAGGGGCGCGCCCGAGTGCGCCAGCCACAGCCGCACCCGCTGCGCCGCGCCGGCCTCGGTGGGGCGCAGCTGCGCCACTTCCACCACCCGCCAGCCGCGGCCATCGACGGCAGCAGCGGCGAAGCCCGGCGAGTGAAACAGCTCGCGGGCGGGCTGGCCGGCGGTTTCGATCACCACCCGCGCCCGCTCGCCGAGACCGGGCAGCGGCACCACCGGCAGCGGCCCGCTCAGGTCTACCCGGTCGAGCAGGGCTTGGGCGCGGGCCTGCAGGCGCTGGTCGTCGCCGCGGTGCAGCACCCGGCCCACCTGCCGGTACTGGTAGGTGCCGGCCAGCAGCACCACGCCGCCAAACACCGTGGCGAAGGCCAGCACCAGCTTGGCCCGCAGGCCCCGCAGCGCCCTCACCGGGCGGCGGCCGGGTCGTGCAGCCGGTAGCCGTGGCCCACCACGGTTTCGAGCAGCGGCGGCAGGCTGGGAAAGGCGCGGTCGAGCTTGCGGCGCAGCTGCGAGAGGTGCACCTCAATCACGTTCGAGCCCATGTCGAAGTCCACCTCCCACACCTTTTCGGCGATGCGGGTTTTAGTAACGACCCGGTTGGGAGAGCGCAGCAGCAGCTCCAGCAGGGCAAACTCGCGGTTGGTGAGGGCCAGCACCTGCCCGGCGCGGGCCACGCGCCGGTGCACGAGGTCCAGCTCCAGGTCGGCCAGCCGCAGCACGGGGGCGTCGGCGGCGGCCGTGGCCTTGCGCTGCACGGCCCGCAGGCGGGCCAGCAGCTCGTCGAAGGCAAAGGGCTTGCGCAGGTAGTCCACGGCCCCCGCGTCGAGGCCCCGGATGACGTGCTCGGTGCCGCTGAGCGCGCTCACGATGATGACGGGCGTGGCCAGCCCGAACTCGCGCAGGTTGCGCAGCACCTCCAGCCCGTTCTGGCCGGGCAGCATCAGGTCGAGCAGGATGGCGTCGTAGGGCGTGGCGGCGGCCATTTCCAGGCCGGTGGCCCCGTTGTCGGCCCCGTCGGCCACGTGCCCCGCCTGGGCCAGGCCCTGGCGCACAAACTCGGCCAGGCGCGGCTCGTCTTCAATCACTAAAAGGCGCATGAGCAAAGGTGTGTTTTAAGCTATTAGCTGTTAGCCGTTAGCTATTAGCCGTTAGCCCTCCATTGAACGGAAAGCCAACAGCTAATAGCTAACAGCTAATAGCTAACGGCTAACAGCTTAAAAAAAACGGCTACTGCACCAGAAACTGCACCCCGTCGAGGGTGATGGTCTGGGCGCGGACCACCCGCACGGGCTTGGCGGCTACTTCGCCGGGGCGCAGGGCGTGCAGGCTGCCGGTGGCCGCCACGGCCGCGCCCACCTTGAGCTTATCGGCCAGCTGCTCGGCGGCCCCGGGCGGCAGGCGCAGCACGGTGCCGTCGCTCACAACCACGGCGTTGGTGCGGCCGCGGGGGTCCTGGGCCAGGCGCTGCACGGTGCCGCGCACGGCGGCGGCTTCCTCGGCGGGCGGGGTGGCGGGGCGGGCGGGCGGCGTGTCGCGCACGGTCTGGCCGCCGGCCGCCAGGCTCACCAGGTGCAGGGCGGCGCGGCCGTCCTTGTCCGCGTCGCGGAAGCCCGTGACGGTGACCGGGCTACCGGCCTGGGCGGCGGCCATCAGCGCCTGGGCCAGGTGGCGCGGGAAGCGCACGGTTTCGGTGCCGGTGGCGGTTTTGAAGCCGAAGCTGTCGTAGAGCTGGTCGTCGCCGCTGGCCAGGTAGCCGGTGAGCGTGCCGCTGAAGTCGGCCAGGGCCTGCACGGATGCGTGGTGCGGGCCGGGGCCTTGGCCGTGGCGGGGCCCGGGGCCGTCGCCGGGGCGGCCGGGGCGCGGGGGGCGCGGGGGGCGCGGGGGGCGCGGGCCGTCGGCGGGCGGGGCGGGCTGCGGCGCGGCGGTAGCGATGGCGGCGGGCGCAGCAGTTTTGGCGGCGCGGCGGGCGGCGCGGCTCGTGCCGGCCGGGGCCAGGGGGGTTTGCTGGGCCTGGGCCAGGGGGCCGGCCAGCAGCAGGACGGCCAGCGCGGGCAGGGCCGTTTTCAAGGGCGAGTGCGACATGGGTAAAAAACGGAGGAGGGTGAAAGCAGCGGTTTGTTCCGCTTGCCTGGTTCAAAATTGCTACCCCCGGCTGAGGGGCGGCTGAGGCCAGGATTAATTTTTCTTCAGCCCCGGCCAAGCGCCCGTCAATTGCGCCGCGCCGCGCCTGGCTGCGCGCGTGCCCTTCCAAGTAATAGTTTGATTATTTGTGCATTATAGCTAACAATTTAGACACAAGGACGATGCCGACAACCAGCAGGGCGCGACCAGCCACCCGGCCAGGGCGGAGCGCGTGAGGCGAAAAGTTTTATAGCCAGGGCTACGTACAAGTGCGGCCCCGGCTAGCGGGGCAGCACAAACAGCGAGCCGATGGCCAGCAGCAGGGGCACGGTCATCACCAGCGCCCCGAGCTTGAGGAACTGCCAGGCGCTCACCGCAATGTTTTCGCGCCGGAGCGCCACCAGCCACAAAATCGTGGCCAGCGAACCCGTCACGGACAGGTTGGGGCCCAGGTCTACCCCAATCAGCACCGCACTTTTCAGCGTTTCCGACACGCGGGCGGTTTGCAGCACATCGCCGGCAATCAGGCCCGCCGGCAGGTTATTCATCCCGTTGCACAGCAGCGCGACGCCCACGCCACTGGCCCAGGTGGTTTTGGCGGCCGCGTGCTCGGCCTCGGCCGTGAGCACCGCGGCGAGCCAGCGGGTAACGCCCGTTTTGGTGAGCGCCTCCACCAGCACAAACAAGCCGGCCACCAGTGGCAGTACCGACCAGGAAATGCCCTTGGCAAGGCCAAGGGGACCTTTGCGGGCGCTGGCCAGGACGATGGCGGCCGTGAGGGTGCCCGTGAGGGCGGTGGGCAGCCCCAGCGCCAGGCCCCGGGCCGAGGCCACCAGCAGCGCCACCGCCGTCGCCCCGATGCCCGCCAGGGCTACCCGGCCCCCGCGCCCGAGGGCCGGCAGTTCCACGTCAGCCGCGATGGCGCGGCCCAATTCGGCCTGCTGCGTGTAGCGCAGCAGGAAGTAGGTGGCCCCGATGGCCACGGCCGACGGGAGCAGGTAGCGCGGCAGCCAGGCCAGCAGGGGCGGCAGGTGGGCCCCGTAAATTACCAGGTTGGCGGGATTGGAGATGGGCAGCACGAAGGAGGCCGCGTTGGCGATAAAGGCGCAGATGAACAGGTAGGGCAAGGGGTTTTTTACCTTGGCGGCCCGCACGGCGCTGGCCACGGCCGGCGTGAGCACGACCGCCGTCGCATCGTTGGAAAGGAAGGTGGTCACCCCCACCCCCACCAGGTAGATGAGCAGGAACAGCCGCTGGGCCGAGCCCTTCGAGAGCCGGGTGGCGTGGGCGGCCAGCCAGTCGAAGAGCTTTTCCGCGCGGGCGGTTTCGGCCAGCATCATCATCCCCGTCAGAAACAGGTAGACGTCGAGGCCCTTCGCCACCCCCGCGAGGCCCTCCGACGGGGTCAGCAGCCGAAAAACGAGGAGCACAACCGCCCCGCCCGCCGCCCACACGAATTCGGGCACCCTGAACGGCCGGCTGATGACCAGTGCAATAGATATAGCCGAAATAATCCAGATCAGAACCGTGCTTGTTGGCATTACGACGTGGGTACGGAACGTTGGTTGAATTGTTTTGTTTTGCGTTGCGGTTGGGGCCCGGCTGCGTGCCCAAAACCCCCGTTTTCCTCCCACGCGCCGATGCGGGCCGCGCCTGGCTGGCACGGTGGCTGGTAGGGGGCCCGGGCCGGCAGGAGCCGGTGCCGACCGAGGCGGCCGGTAGCGTCGCGGGCCTCGACGGTTAACGTGAGGGAGGCGGCGACCCCGGCGGCCCCGGTAGCTTCGGCCTGCCACACGCCCTGCTCATCCAGCCGCATCGGGAGCCCCAGGCCTTCGCCCAGGCAGTAGCGCACCTCCTCGATGGCCTGTGCCCCGAATACCAACGCGCGAACGGTAAAGCCGGGCTGCGCGGCTTGCCGCTCGTGGCGGAGCGGGCGGTAATCGGCGGGCGCGGTAATCAACACGAAGGGGAACCCGCTGTCGAGCGCCTTGAACCGCCAGCTTACGGTGCCCGGGTCGAGGCTGAAGAGGGAGTAGCCCACCGACCCTTCTTCAATTTAGCCGGTGGAACGGGTAGTGACTAACATAAATGGTCGCGCCGTCGTTGGCCAGTTCGTTGTGGTAGGTGTGCCCCCTATCAACCAAAGCCACGCGGTGTTGCGCCAGCAGGGCGGTTACCTGCCGCCGCGCTGCTTCGGCCCGCAGGTCGGCGGGGTAAGTGTGCATAAACAACGCTACCTCCGTGCCGGCGGGCACCTGGCCCAGCTGCTCGCGCAGCCAGGTGAGCGGGGCAACTCCCAGCCGGAAGTCGGGCCCGCCCCGGCCGGGGCCGCATACGCTGAGAAAAAGGCACCGCCCCCCGTGCCTCCAGGGCCACCGGGAGCGGGCCCGCTCCCAGCCCCGCGTAGAAGTGGACCGGGCTACCCGGCTCCATGTTGTGGTCGCCCGAAATCGCGCGGCCAGGGATGCGGGCGATGCGCAGCGCGGCGGCCCCCAACCGCGGTACTGCTCCGCCCCTCCGTTGTCGGCCATGCTCCCCGGCAGGCAGATGAAATCGAGTTGGCCGCCGTGTTCCACTTCCAGCTGCACCAGCATGGATAAAAAATTCAGGCAGTAGCGGGCTTTGGTATCGGCGATGTACAGGTCGTCGATGCGCTTGTAAACCAGAAGTTTACCGGTACTCAAGGTTAGTGTTTCGGCCATACTCAGGTAAAGTTGGTTGCCCGCAAGCCTGCCAGGGCAGGACGGGTAGTTTGCAACGTGCCCATTGATACGGGCTGGCTGGCGTGGGCGCTGGACCGAGACAGGTACAGTCAGTTTCGACGCAATGAGGTAAACGGTAAGCTAAAGCTGCGGACCGCAGCACCGGGGCAGCAGTAACCAACCGCAGGCCGTGCAAGCGGCCCCAGGGGTTGCGCAATAGCTCGGCCAGCCTGAAGTGTTGAATTGAAAACTGCCTGGAAACGAAGAATGCCCGCCGGTTAGGGCGGGCATTCTCGGTAGTGGCGCTCCCTCCTGGGCTCGAACCAGGGACCCTCTGATTAACAGTCAGATGCTCTAACCGGCTGAGCTAAGGAAGCAATTTATTCCGAAACCGGCGTTTTCGGACTGCAAACTTACGGCGTTGCATCGACTAGAGCAAGATGGAAGCTGAAAAAAATCAAAAACCTACGTCCTTTGGCTAATTCACGACTGTTAACTGCGTGCCTTGCAAGCTGGTAGCGTACTGGCGCAGCGGCCGCACCGCCGGCCCTCCAATGACCTGGCCCGCAAAGCTGAAGCGCGAATCGCAGCACGAGTCGCGCAGGAATAAGCGCGACGAGCGGTCGAGGCTCACCAGCGAGCAGGCGTCGTAGGGGTGGTAAGGGCAGTTGCGTTCGAAGGCCAGGTAGGTGCTAGCGTTTTGGCGCACGATAAGCACGCCCTTCGCGCCGCCGGTGCCGGCGGGGCCCTGCACGGGCAGCGTCACCACGCCGTTGTCCAAGCGCAGGGCCCGGTACTGCTGGTTGGTGAGGTCGAGGGCCAGATTCACCGGGGCGTAAGGAATTTGCGGCTCGCCGTCGGTGGACGAGCTGCTGCACGAAGCCAGGCCCCCCACAAACAGGGCTGGGGCAACGAGCGAAGCAAGGGAATGGCGCATCGGGAAAAGCATTTCGGCCGTAACGCCCGGCCGGGGCGGCTTAGTGCCCGCGGCTACTTGCTGAACAGCGAATTGACGTAGGTGTGCTTGTCGAAGAGCTGCAAATCGGTCATTTTCTCCCCCACCCCGATGTAGCGCACCGGAATGCTGAACTGGTCCGAAATGCCAATCACCACCCCGCCCTTGGCCGTACCGTCGAGCTTGGTGATGGCCAAGGCCGTTACTTCCGTGGCGCGGGTAAACTCCTTGGCTTGCAAAAAGGCGTTCTGGCCCGTGCTGCCGTCCAGCACCAGCAACACTTCGTGGGGCGCGTCGGGAATCACTTTCTGCATCACGCGCTTGATTTTGGTGAGCTCGTTCATCAGGTTCACCTTGTTGTGCAGGCGCCCGGCGGTGTCAATGATGACCACGTCGGCCCCCAGTTCCACGCCCTTGCGCACGGCGTCGTAGGCTACGGAGGCGGGGTCGGTGTTCATGCCGTGGCTTACCACGGGCACGCCCACGCGCTGGCCCCAGATGATGAGCTGGTCCACGGCCGCGGCCCGGAACGTGTCGGCGGCCCCCAGCACCACTTTTTTGCCGGCGCTGTGGAAGCGGTGGGCCAGCTTGCCAATGGTCGTGGTTTTGCCCACGCCGTTCACGCCCACCACCATAATCACGAAGGGCCCCGCGCCACGGGCCGCGTCGCCGCGCTCGAGCACGGCCGTCGAGCCGGTGTTGTTGTCTTCGAGTAAGGCGGCAATTTCTTCGCGCAGGATGCGGTCGAGGTCGTTGGTGCCCACGTACTTGTCGCGGGCCACGCGCTGCTCGATGCGCTCAATCACCTTCACCGTCGTGTCGATGCCCACGTCGGCGTGCACCAGCAGGGCCTCCAGGTCGTCGAGCACGGCTTCGTCCACCGTGCTTTTGCCCACCACGGCCTTGCTGAGCTGGTTGAAAAAGCTGGTTTTGGTTTTTTCCAGGCCCGCGTCGAGCGAGGCCTGCTGTTCCTTGCTGTCCTTGTCTTTCTTAAAAAAATCGAAGAGGCCCATGCGGTGCGGCGATGGGGCCGGGCGGTGGCCGGGCCCCGTGGAACGGTTAGGAAAGGGGTAAGGGGCCCCGGGGCCCCGCCAAACGGATGGCTACTACACGAAAAAAGTCCCACGAAGGCGGGACTTTTTCACTTTCTAAGCGCCAGCGGCTTACTTGTTGCCGGTGGTGATGAACTCCTGCACTTTGTCGAGGAGCACCATTTCCTCTTTGAAGGTGTAAGCGCCGGTCTTCTCCGATTTTACGGCGCGAATGACCTTTGCCCAGTTCTTGGCGTTCTCCGTGGTTTTCAGAGTTGCTACTACTTTCTTAGCCATAACGCAGGTTATTTAATCTCTTTGTGAACAGTCATTTTGCGCATGATCGGGTTGAATTTCTTCAGCTCGATGCGCTCGGGGGTATTCTTGCGGTTCTTGGTGGTGATGTAGCGCGAGGTGCCCGGCAGCCCCGAGTTTTTATGCTCGGTGCATTCCATGATAACCTGCACCCGGTTTCCTTTCTTGGCCATCTCGACGGGGGTTGTTTTTGGTTTTAGGATTGCAAAGGTACGGCCTTTTGGGGAAACCGCAAAAAACCAGGCACCTTTTGCTTTTTTATAGACTTGCCAGCCAGGGGGTTGCCGTAGCACCGGCGCCCCCGGGCCCGCCAATGCCAGCGCCGATACCCGGCCCGCGGGCTGGTGCATCGGCGCTGGCATTGGCGGGCCCGGGGTTGAACAATGGCTGCCCGGCCCACAATTGCATCGTTGATTAATAGACGACGAAGCCCTGCTCTTTGGCTTTCTTCAACACGGCCATGATGCCGTTTTTGTTAATGGTGCGGAGGGTGGAAGTGGCCACTTTCAGCGTCACCCAGGCGTCTTGCTCGGGAATATAGAAGCGCTTCTTCTGCAGATTCGGGTAGAACTTGCGCTTGGTTTTGTTATTAGCGTGCGACACGTTGTTGCCAACGCGGGTGCGCTTGCCGGTCAAATCACAAACTCGGGCCATGATATCGGGGGATTAGAAATTACAAAGCAGGGAAACGGGCCGCAAATATCGGTAAAAGTCTGCCAATTACCAACTACCCGTTTCATTTTCCTGCCGGCGCGGGCCCCGGGGGCTTAAAATTCCAGGGGCAATGGCGGCAGCCGTTGCGGCAGCAGTAGCCCCGCCGCTGGTGGTACTGGGCCGTGAACACGAGGTAGCCCTCGGGCGTGGTGTAGTAGTCGCCGGGCAGCAGGGGCCGGGCGGCAAACTCTTCCAGGGTGGGGCGCTTGGGCTCAGCGGGCATCGGGGGGCAGCACGGCGATGCACTCGATTTCAACCAGGGCCTCCAGTGGCAGGCGCGACACCTCGACGGTGGTGCGGGCCGGGCGGTGGTCCCCGAACACATCGGCGTACACGGCGTTCATGCGGGCAAAGTCGGCGAAGTTTTTCAAGAACACCGACGTTTTCACGACGTCGGCCAGGCCCAGGCCTTGGGCCGAGAGCACCGTGGCCAGGTTGGCCAGTACTTGCCGGGTCTGGTCCTCGATGGTGAGGGCCTCGATGCGCATGGTGGCGGGCACGAGCGGCGTTTGGCCGGAGCAAAACACGAAGCCGCCGGCCACGATGGCCTGCGCGTAGGGCCCCACGGCGGCGGGCGCGTCGGGGTGGTGGAGGGCTTGCATGGGGCAAAGGTAGAAGCAGCCGACGCGCCCACCCGAACCGCCGCGGCTTTAGCTGTATTTTTGAGCAGCTTACCACTTTTTGCCGGGCCTGCTGGCGTCCCCGCCCCGCCAAGCAGGCCGGATAGTTAACGCATAACCCTGACGGACCATGCTACGCTTGTTCTTATTGGTTGCCTCGGTTGCCCAACTGCTCGTTTTTCGGGCCAATGCCCAGCAAAATGCGCCCGTCAACTCAGCCCCGCTGGCCCCCAATGCCCCTGCCGACCGGCCAGTGAGCGTAGCAGTAGCCGATGACTCGGAGGCAGAAGCTGCTTTGGCAGCCTTTGAGCAGCATATCGCCCCCGCCATAAAAAAGGCGCGGGCCACCTTGCCCCAAGCCAAAAAACGCTTCTTGCAAGGGCTGCCCAGCGGGCAAGCCTTTTACGTTACCACGCGCATCTCGGACCCGAATGGCCCCTACGAGCAAGTATTCGTGCGTGTTAAGCAATGGCAGGGAACGCAGGTACAAGGCTTCATTGCCAGCCAGCTCGATGTGGTCAAAACCTACCAACAAAACCAACTAATTACTTTCTCTGCGTCGGACGTATTCGACTGGACCATCAGCCGTCCCGATGGCTCCGAGGAAGGTAACTTCGTTGGGAAATTAATTGATGCCGGCAACCAATAAACTTCACCTGCTCAGCGCGTTTCTTCTAGTAAATAAATTAGAAATTCGTAAGATTCCCACCGCTCATTCCCTCCCACCCCCATGCAATTATCCGCCCCCGCCCTGCCCACCACCGCTAGCCGCGCCGAGCAGCTCATGGCCCTCGAAGACCGCTACGGGGCCCACAACTACCACCCGCTGCCCGTGGTGCTGGCCCGCGGCGAGGGCGTGCACCTGTGGGACGTGGACGGCCGGCGCTACTACGATTTCCTCTCCGCCTACTCGGCTGTGAACCAGGGGCACTGCCACCCGCGCATCGTCGGGGCCCTGGCGGCGCAGGCGCAAACGCTGACGCTGACCTCGCGGGCATTTTTCAACGACCAACTCGGACCGGCCGAGCAGCAGCTGTGCGAGCTGTTTAAGTACGACAAGGCGCTGCTGATGAACTCCGGGGCCGAGGCCGTGGAAACGGCCCTCAAGCTGGCCCGCAAGTGGGGCTACCAGGAAAAAGGCATCGCGCCCAACCAGGCACGCATCATAGTAGCCGAGCACAACTTCCACGGGCGCACCACGGGCATCATCTCCTTCAGCACCGACGGCGAGAGCACGGGCGGCTTCGGGCCCTTCGCGCCGGGCTACCAGGTGGTGCCCTACAACGACATCGAGGCCCTGGCCGCGGCCCTGCAAGACCCGCACGTGTGCGGCTTCCTGATTGAGCCCATCCAGGGCGAGGCCGGCGTGGTGCTGCCCGCCGTGGGCTACCTGGCGCAGGCCACCGCGCTGTGCAAGGAGCACAACGTGCTGCTGATTACCGACGAAATCCAGACCGGCCTGGGGCGCACGGGCAAGCTGCTGGCCTCCGACCACGAGGCGGTGCGCGGCGACATTCTCATCCTGGGCAAGGCCCTGAGCGGCGGCGTGTTGCCCGTGTCGGCGGTGCTGGCCGATGATGCAATCATGCTCACGATTCAGCCCGGGCAGCACGGCTCCACGTTTGGCGGCAACCCGCTGGCCTGCGCCGTGCTGCGGGCGGCGCTGGACGTGCTCATCGACGAAAAGCTGGCGGAAAATGCCGCCCGGCTGGGCGAGATTTTCCGGCAGCGGATGCGCCAGGTGCAGGCCGAATGCCCCGCCACGGTGGAGCTGGTGCGCGGCCGGGGCCTGCTCAACGCGGTGGTCATCCGGCCCGCCGCCGACGGCCGCACGGCCTGGGACGTGTGCGTGAGCCTGTTGGAGCGCGGCGTGCTGGCCAAGCCCACCCACGGCGACATCATCCGCTTCGCGCCGCCGCTCGTCATCACCGAAGCACAACTACACGAAGCCTGCGACGTAATTGCGGACGTAATCCGGGAATTTTAGCCCGGGGCCCTCCCCCATGATTTCTGTACGCTTACGCCCGGTTGCCTTTTTACTTACGCTGAGCCTGCTGGCCGGCTGCCGGAGCGAGCGGACCGCCTTCAACTTTAGTACGCCGGTTGGCGCGGGCCCCGGGGCCCGGGCGCGCACCCCGCGGCCGGCGCCGGCCGCGCCCACCGCAGTACTGGTCACCACCACCCTGGCTGAAGTAACTGCCGTTGCCCCAGGGGCCCCAGAATCAGCAGTTGCAACGGGGGCCCCGCCGCGCAAAAGCTTTGGCCGTTCGGTACGCGCGCAGGCGCAGCACTTGCTGACGCTAAGTTCCTTGCAGCAACCCGCAGCCGCGCCGGAAGCCCCGGCGCAACTGCGGTCCCACCGCCGGGCCGCCGGGGCCCTGGCCCGCACCCAGCGCACCACGGAGGCCGGGCTGGGGCGCACGGTGCTGTTCATTTTGGGCGTGGTGCTGGGCGTGCTGGCGGGCCTGGCCGCGCTGGTGAACCTGATTTTCGGAGTGGGCTTCTTCACCGCGCTGGGCTACACGGCGGCGGGCTTGGTGGTGCTCTACCTGCTATACAATCTTTTCAGTCCGAAGAAAAAGGCCTGAGGTAGCGGCTCCCGGGGCAGGTACCCACCATGCTCGGCAGGCTTGTTACCAGCGCGACCACACGGGCAAACGCTACTGGCTCCTGCCCACTCCGCTGCTGGTTGGCCAGTGCACTTGCCGCCACGAGCACTAGCTGCCCGAGCCCGCTTACCCCGGCCGGGGAACCGGGCCCCGGCGCGGGCGTGCCTGCGCCCCCAACCAAATGACTGCTCTACCAACATCCCCCTTCAAATGAACGCAGTACGCTTGTTTTGGCTGGGCGGCCTCCTGTGCGGTGCGGGCGGGGTGGTGCTGGGCTTCGGCCTGGGCGGGGGCTGGGGCCTGCTGACCGGCTTCGGCGGCCTGGCCCTCGGTTTATTCCTGCTGATGGTCGGCACTTTTGGCATTGGCCTGCAAGGCCCGGCCCGCGCCCGGTTCACGCTCGTGGCGTTGCTGGGGCTGGGGCTGCCCGTGGCCGGCCTGGCGCTGGGCTGGCACTTGGGCGGCTTGGTCGGAATTGGGGTTGGGCTGCTGGCGCTGGGCCTGGGGGCAGTGGTCAGCGCGGCGGGCATGATCTTCGGCCCCACGGCCGGCCCCCCGCCACAGCCTGAGCAGGCACCCATCGGCCCATGAGCCGGCGCTGGCTCGTCCTCGGGAAGCCATTTCGCGCAAGCTGCTGTTACCGTTTCGTTCGTTGCTGTTTTATTTGAAATTACGCTTTTAGATTTTCCCAAATATGCTCCCCGTCGACCGCCCCCGCCGCAACCGTAAATCGCAGGTTATCCGCGACATGGTGCAGGAAACCCGCCTCACCGCCCACGATTTTATCTTCCCCCTGTTCCTCATCGAAGGCCACAGCCAGCGGCTGGAGGTGAAGTCCATGCCCGGCATCTACCGCTACTCGGCCGATACGGTAATTGAAGAGGTAGGGCGTTGCGTGGAGCTGGGCATCAAGGCGTTCGCGCCGTTTCCGAGCATCAGCGACGGCCTCAAGGACCGGCTGGCGCGCGAATCGGCCAACATGGACGGGCTGTACTTAAGGACGGTGGCCGACCTCAAGCGGCAGTTTCCGGACGTGGTGCTGATGACCGACGTGGCCATGGACCCCTACAGCAGCGACGGCCACGACGGCGTGGTGGACGTGGACTCGGGCGAAATCCTCAACGACGCCAGCCTGGAAGTGCTGGGCCAGATGGCGCTGGCCCAGGCCCGCGCCGGGGCCGACATCATCGGGCCCTCCGACATGATGGACGGCCGCGTGGCCTGGATTCGGGACGTGCTGGACAGCAACGCCTTCCAGCACGTGAGCATCATGAGCTACACGGCCAAGTACGCCTCGGCGTTCTACGGCCCCTTCCGCGACGCGCTGGACTCGGCCCCCAAAAAGGGCGACAAGAAGAGCTACCAGATGAACCCCGCCAACCGCATCGAGGCCCTGCGCGAGCTGGCCCTCGACGAGACGGAAGGCGCGGACATGGTGATGATCAAGCCCGCTTTGAGCTACCTCGACATCATCCGCGAGGTGAAGGACCGCACCCACCTGCCCGTGACGGCCTACAACGTATCGGGCGAGTATGCCATGGTGAAAGCCGCCGCCCTCAACGGCTGGATGGACGGCGAGCGCACCATGATGGAAGTGCTGCTGAGCATCAAGCGCGCCGGGGCCGACGCCATCCTCACCTACTTCGCTAAAGAGGCGGCTGAGGTGCTGCGCAAGGGTTAGCCCGCCCTAACCGGGCACCGGCACCCGGCCGGCCGGGGCGGGTGCTTCCCGGTCGAAGCGTTCGAGCACGATGGGGAAGACGACCAGCTCGCCGAACAGGGCCCCGGCGATGGCCACGGCGGTGAGCGCCCCGAACAGGGCCCCGGTTTTCAGCGAGCCGAACATCATGAAAGCGTAGCCAAAGAACAGGATGGCGCTGGTGAGCACGATGGCCGGCCCCGCGTGGGCGATGGTGCGCCGCCGGGCGGCGGCCGGGCCCTGGCCCGCGCGCCGGCCAAGGTACGCGCCCCCTCAGCGCATCCGGCTCTTTTTCAAGCCAATAGCCATTCCGGTATTAAGTCTGATTTATTCTCATAGTAGTTTTCGTTAAAATGTTATCTGTCAATAATTTGCAAAATAAAATATCCTTGTTTCCGGCTTTATTAAAGTCCGACAAAGGCAACTATTCTGTTGGTTAGCGCCTCTGGGGCCCGCGTTCTTTGACGGCATGAACCTCCGCCACTTCGCCGCCTACTTCCAGGAACGGTTTCCGCCCGTGAACATGGGGCTGTTCGCCGTTCTCTTCCTCACCGTGTTTGCCGTGGCGCACCAGGCGGGCCGGGCCGGGCCGGTGCTGCGCTACCTGGGCTGGCGCGAGGCGCTGGGCGTGGCGGCCACGGTGTCGTTCTTCTTCCGGCTGCGCGTGTTTGACGAGCAGAAAGACTACGCCAGCGACGCCCGTTTCCACCCGGGGCGGGTGCTGCAAACGGGGCGCGTGACGCTGCCGCAGCTCCGGGCGCTGGCGGGGGCAGGGGCGGCGCTGGAGCTGGCGTGGGCGGGGCTGATGGGCGGGCCCGCGCTGGCCGGCTGGGCCCTGGCGCTGGCCTACAGCGGGCTGATGCGCCGCGAGTTTTTCGTGCCGGCCTTCCTCGCGCCCCGGCTGGTGCTGTACGCCGTGAGCCACATGCTGATTATGCCGCTGGTCATTCTGTGGCTGTGGCTGGCCTACGCGCCACCGGGCTCCCCGCTGCTGCCCCTGCTGATGCTGCTGAGCTTGCTGGGCGGCTTCGCTTTCGAGCTGGCCCGCAAGATTCACGCCCCCGCCGCCGAGCGGGCGGGCCTGGCTACTTACTCGCAAATCATGGGGCTGCGGCGGGCGGTGGCGGCGGTGCTGCTGGTGCTGCTGGCCGGCGGCGCGGCGCAGGCCTGGCTGCTGCGGCAGGTGCAGGCGGGGGCCTGGGCCTTCGTGGGGCTGGGGGCCCTGTACGCGGCCACGCTGGCCCTGTACGGCGCGGGCCTGGCCCGGCCCCGCGAGGCCACCCTGCGCCGGGCCGAACTCCTGGTTTCCCTCTTCATCCTCAGCAGCTACCTCTTCCTCCTTGTCCAGATTCAATTCGCGCCCGGCCGCTAGCGGGCTGGTGTCCGGCGCGGCGGCGCGGCCGGCGGGGGCCACCGTCGGGGGCAAGGCGGCGGGGCTGTTCCGGCTCCGGGCGCTGGGGCTGGCCGTGCCCGACTTCGCGGTGCTGCCGGCCGAGCTGTTCGACCCGCTGCTGGCCGGCCTGCCCACCGACGCGGCGGGCCTGGCCGAGCGCCGGCGCCGGCTGGCGGCCTTCGCGCTGCCGGCGGCGGTGGAAGCGCACTTAAGCGAAACCCTCGCGGCCTGGGATTTCCCGCGCCAGCCGGTGGTGGTGCGCTCCTCGGTGGCCGACGAGGACGGCCGCACGGCGGCGTTTCCGGGGCTGATGGATTCGCGGCTGCACCTCACCACGCTGGCGGCGGTGCGGGCGGCCGTGGCGCAGTGCGCGGCCAGCGCCTACTCGGCGCGGGCCCTGGCCTACCGGCGGCGGCACGGCCTGGCGCTGGGGGCCCGGCCGGCCCTGGTGGTGCAGCGGCAGGTGGCGGCCACGGCGGCGGGCGTGCTGTTCACCACGTTCCCCGAGTACCCGCAGGAGCTGGCCATCCACGCGGTGTGGGGCTTCGGCGAGGGCCTGGTAAGCGGCCTGCTCGAACCCGACGAGTTTTACTTCGACAAGCAAACCGGGGCCCCGACGCACCAGAAAACCGCCCTGAAAACCCAGCAGGTGGTGGCCGGCGCCGGCGGCGGCACGGCCGTAGCGCCGGTGCCGGCCGCCCGGCAGGCGCAGCCCTGCCTGGGCCCGGCGCAGCTGGCCGAGCTGGTGGCGCTGGCCGCCCGCCTCGAGGCGCAACTCGGCGGGCCCCAGGACGTGGAGTTCGTGGCCACGCCCGGGCGGCTGTGGGTGGTGCAGGCCCGGCCCGTCACGCAGGCCATTCCGGCGGTGGTGGTGTACGACAACGCCAACATCCAGGAGAGCTACTGCGGGGTGACGACGCCCCTTACCTTCAGCTTCGCGCAGCGCGCCTACGCCACCGTGTACCGGCAAACGATGCAGGTGCTGGGCCTGCCCGCCGCCACCATTAGGGCCCACGAGGCCGTGGTGGCCAACCTCTTGGCCCTGGTGCGGGGCCGGGTGTACTACCACGTCAACCACTGGTACCGGGGCCTGCTGCTGCTGCCCGCCTTCCGCCAAAACAAGGCCGACCTGGAGCGCATGATGGGCCTGACCGAGCCCGTGGACCTGGTGCAGAGCCACGAAAAAACGGCCCGCGAAAAGCTCGTGCTGCTCCCGCGCCTGCTCCTGAACCTGGCGCGGCTGCTGGCGGCCTTCGGGCAGCTGCCGCGCCGCACGGCGGCCTTCCACGCGCACTTCCGGGGGCATTTTGAGCGGTTCTACCAGCTACCGCTGAATGAGTTATCGGCCCCCGCGCTGCTGGCCGAAAAAGCGCGGCTCGACGCCGGCCTGCTGCTGAACTGGACCACGCCCATCGTCAACGATTTCCGGGTGATGATGGCCAACGGGGCCGCCCAGCGCCGCCTGGCCGCCGCCGGTATCGCCGACGCCGAGGAGTTCCTGAGCCGTTACCTCTCCGGCGACCAGCAGCTGGCCAGCGCCCGCCCCGCCTACGCGCTGCAAGCGCTGGCCCAGCGGGTGCGGCGGGAGTTTCCGGCGCTGCGCCCGCTGCTGCTCGCCCTGCCCCCCGATTTGCCCGCGCAGGTGCAACAGCAGGCCCCCGCGCTGCACCAGGACATCCAGCGCTACCTGGCCGCTTACGGCGACCGCAGCATCGGCGAGCTAAAGCTCGAAACCGCCACCATGCGCACCGACCCGCTGCTGTTTTTCCGCTACCTGCGCAATTATCTGCTAGAGGAGGTGGAGGAAACCGCCGCCCCGGCCACTACTGCCCTACGCGCCGGGGCCGGAGCCGAGCTGGCCGCCCGGCTTCGCCCCCGCTCCGCCTGGTTCCGGCGGACCGTGCGGCGGCGCTTGCGGCAGCTGCAAGCGGCCGTGGGCCGGCGCGAGGAGCTGCGGCTGGAGCGCACCCGGCTTTTCGGCATGTACCGGGCCCTGTACCGCGAGCTGGGCCAGCGCCTGGCCCGCGCGGGCGCGCTGGCCGCCGCGGCCGACGTGTTCTACCTCACCGAAGACGAGGTAGCCGCCGCCGTGGCCGCGCCCGGCCCGGCCTGGGCGGCCCGGGCCGCCGGCCGCCGGCAGGAGTTCGCGCAGTACGAGCACGAGCCGGGGCCCGCGCGGATAACCGTCCCGGCCCGGCCCCCGGCGGCCCCCGCTCCGGGGGCCCGGCCGCCCGGCCACTGGCAGGGCACGGGCTGCTACGCGGGCCAGGTAACGGGCGAGGTGCTGTGCATCAGCGGGCCCGACGACAGCCTGGCGGTGGCGGGCAAAATCGTGGTGGCCGCCCGCACCGACCCGGGCTGGGCGGTGCTGTTCCCGGCCTGCCGGGGCGTGCTCATCGAGCGGGGCTCGGCGCTGTCGCACTCGGTCATTCTGCTGCGCGAGCTGGGCATTCCCACCATCATCAACGTGCCGGGCCTGCCCGCGCGGCTGCGCTCCGGCCAGCGCGTGCGCATGGACGGGGCCACCGGCGAAATCACTTTACTACCCGATGCCGCACCCGATGACAACGCTTGAGCGCCTGCCCTACGCCGGCCAGCTGCCGGCCTCGTTTTTCGCCATCCCGGCCGCCATTTACGCCGGCCTGCCCTACCGGCCCAAGGAAAACCCCGGCCTCACGCGGGAGCTGTTTGCGCTGCAAGCCGCTAACCACGAAATCATTACCTATACCGACCACGCCCACCTGCGGCTGGTGGGCATTTTCCCGCACGCGGGGCCCGATGCCTATTTTGGCTTTTGGGAAACCACCGACGATGCCCCACTCAACGAAGCCGCATTTGCCCTGCTGGCCGCCGACGCGCGGCAGCGGGGCAAGGCCACCCTGGCGGGCCCCTACCACTTCAACACTTTTCAGCGCTACCGCCTGCGCCTCACCGGGCGGCCCTCCTGGCAGCAGTTCGACCGCGAGCCGGTGAACCCGCCCTACTACCCGGCCCTGCTGGCCCGCGCCGGCTTCGCGCCCACCCTGGCCTTCGAGAGCCGGCTGCTGCGGGCCGCTACGGTGCCCGAGGTGTACCGCCAGAAAAACCCGGTGCTGGAAAACCTGGGGCGCATTCCCTACGATTTTATCCCCGTAACGGCCGCGAGCTGGGACGCGCTGGAGGACGAGCTATTCGCCTTAATTCAGCAAATATTCGGCGCAAACCCGGCGTACAAGCCGGTGTCGCGGGCGCAGTTCCGGCAGTTGTATAACCGGGAGTATGCCGCCCGGCTTTGCCCGCACTCCTCAGTGCTGTTCCGCGACCGGCACTCGGGCCGGCTCGCGGCCCTGAGCCTGTGCCAGCCCAACTACGCGGCCCTGCAACTACCCGCCGGCCAGGCCCCGGTTTTTACCCGCGACTATGCCCGGCTGCCCCGCAAAACGCTGCTTGCCAAAACCGTCGGCGTCCACCCCGATTTCCGGCGGCAGGGCCTCATGTCGCTACTGGCGGCCTACGCCATGCAGGGCTTCCGCGACTGGTACGAGGAAGTGCTGTTCTGCCTGATGCGGGCCGACAATTTCTCCCTGCAATTCACGGCGGGAATGCCGGTGGAAACGGCGCACTACGCGCTGTTTCAAAAGCACTTGTTGTAGAGTAGGCGAACTGGCGGAACTCATCCCGGCCCGCCTGTATCGCCAAGAAATGCATCACAAGCATTTTGCTTGTTAATGTATTGTTTGTAGAGGAATTAAAGACGAGAAATTAATTAATTACGTCGGTCAAATCGGCCGTTGGTGATGGTAATAGTTTTAGTGGAGTCCTGTGTTCCGACCGCAGTGAATTCAAAGGTGCCAGCCGATAAGCCCTGAGCTTTGTTGGTCGCGGTTAGTGTCACTCGGCCCGTATGCCTGGCATTGGTCACATACACTTCTGGGCTGTCATTTGTGCGGTAAGTGGCGTGGTTAAGAACAGAAGACGAAACGCCTCGCGGATAATATTGCGTATTCATATTCAGCAGGTAAGTGCCCATTGCGGGGTAAATTCCCGGCTGCGGGCCTTGTAGAAAAAGCATTACCTCTACCCCCTTCCCGTCAAGCTGTCCATCCATAAGCAAATAGTAGCTGTGGTCAAAGGCAAAGCCGCCTTGCAGCGCGGGCACGGGGGCGCTCAGGATGCCGCCGCCATACGAGTGGGCCACCAAAGCTTGTCCGTTTACCAAGCACCCAGCCGTGTTTTCGCCCTCCTGCGTAGCGGCCGGCAAGCTGGCTTCGGGGTCATCCTTTTTGCAGGCTGCCAGGCCCAACAAAATCATTAAGCTGGCTAATGGATAGATTTTCATGGGGAAAGTGGAAAGGCTCGGTTGGGCGGCGTGGTTGAAGAAAGTGTTTTTTAGTTGCGCGTGAGTAAAACTGAGGCTAGGCCAGTACCAAGCTTGATTTGCCGCGTAGGGCCCCGCCAATTTCCAGCACCTGCTCAACTGCCGTGGCGGGCGCTTCTCCGGCGTGTTCCAGCGTGTCGAAATAGCTGTTGACCACCCGGGGCAGGTAGGGGTATTCGCTCACGGAATGGGCCATCAGGTACAGGCCCAGGCGGTGCAGGCCGAAGTCGAGGGCGGCCAGGTCGAAGCCGGTGCGGAAGGCGGCGCGGTCGGCGAAGCGGCCGGTGCGGGCGTGCAGGCACTGGCGGTAATACTCCAAGTACGCGGCCCGCAGGTGGTAGCGGTCAGCGTCGAGCACGAAGCACAGCAGCTCCACCACGTCGTACTGGGGCACGTGGTAGGTGGCCAGCTCCCAGTCGTAGGCGCAAAATTGCAGGCGGCCATCGGCGCGGCGCTTGAAGCAGGTGTTGCGCGGGTTCAGGTCGTTGTGCACCAGGGTTTTGGGCATGGCGGCCAACGTCGCCCAATACGCGGGTATTTCGGCAATGGCGGCGTGCAGCCGGGCCGCCCGCGCCGGCGGGTACAGGCCCGGAAAGCGGGCCGCCGCGTTGGCCAGCAGCGCGGCCCACAGCGGGGCCAGCCGCGCCATGAACGCGCCCGACGGCACGTCGGCCCCGTGGGCCGGGGGCTGGTCCTGGGGCCCCACCAGGTGCTGGGCGTGCCAGCCGGCGAGCTGGAACAGCGCCGTGCGGATGTGGCCGTCGGTCCACTGCCCGGGGGCCATCACGGAGTTGAGCAGCTCCACGTCGTCGAGGCATTCGAGCAGCACGAGGTAGGTCTGGTGGGCCTCGTCGGCGTGGGTGGCCCACACCTCGGGCAGGATGCCGGCCCCCGCCTGCCGGTAGGCGTGCAGCTCGCGCCAGTGGGTGTGCTCGAAGCCGGTGAGGGCCTGGAACTGCGGGTACACGGCGGCCACGTCGCCCCCGCAGGCCCGGGCCAGGCCCGCCAGCATGGCGGAAATTTCGGAGCCCGCCGGCTTAATTTTCATTACCAGCCGCCGGGTCTGGCGCTGGCCGTCGGCGTGCAGCGTCACGGCCAACCCGAAGAGGCCCACCGGCTTATCGGAGCGCCCGGCCGTGAGGGCCGTCAGGATGCTGGCCGAGCTGTCGAGGGGAAACGGCACCACCGCCTCCACCCGGATGCGCCGCTGCGGGGCGTGGCGCTGCATAATGGCTTCCAGGAAAGCGGGGCAGAAGTAGTCGGGCCGGGGCATGGGGCGGGGGTTGAGGAATGGAAAGTGGATTTCTTCCCAATGCTACCACCGCGCATAGCAGTATTACCAGCCAATATTTTACTTTTAAGGACTTTTTTTTAAGGCTTAAAGATGAGTCAGTATTTTTCCAACATATTTTAAATCAATATTTTGACAAATAAAAAAAAGCTGCTGTTGCGGAAATAATCAGACTTTTTAATTTCCCAGAACCTTACCATTTTGGGCTTCATTTAGCCGCCCGTAGCACCCGTCGGCACTGCCGCCGCTTCCCACGCCAGCACGCGCACGTCCCGAAAATAGAAGCAGCCTTCGGCGGCCGACAGCCGCGCCGACTCCGCCGCTTGCAGCGGCACGCCCGGCGCGGGGGCCCCGGCCTGCGCTTGCAGCAGGTTCCAGAACACCAGCCGCAGGGGCCCCGGGCGCTGGCCCAGCGCCCGGCATACCCGCGCGAACTCGGCCGCGCTCACGTACTCGAAGATGTTGGACAAGCTGGCTTTGGTGACATCCTGCCCCGCCAGCGAAAGCAAAAAATCGGTGGCCTCGCCGGTGCGGATGCGCAGGGCCGGCAGCCGGGCGCGCAGGCGCAAGTAGTTGGCCGCCTGGTAGCAGGGCGGCAGCACGGCCTGGGGCAGGCCTTCGGGGCCGAAGAAAAAGAAGCGGAAGAAGAAGTTGTCGCGGGCCAGCTGGGCCCCCAGGTGCCGGCGCAGCCGCTCGTAGAACGCCGCCCCGCCCGACTCCGTGGCGTGGGCAAACAGCCGGGCGTCGCGGCCCTTGCTCAGGTTGGCGTCGTCGAAGTACTGAATGAACTGCTCGCGGAAATCGGTCGGCTCCAACTCGGCCCGGAAAAACGCCGCCTGGGCCCCCACCGCGTCGAACGCCAGCAACTGGCGCAGCGCCGCCTGCCGGGCCGGGGCCAGGGTGGGCAGGAAGGCCGTGACGTAGCTTTCCAGCCGCCCGGCCGGGAAAATACCAGCCGGGTTGGCCGCAAAAAACGCGCCCCAGTATTCTTGCTCCGGGGCGGGCAGCGTGGCCCGCACCGGCGGCCAGGCCGCCGCCACGGCCCCGGGCCCGTCCAGGCCCAGCAGCCCCCGAAACACCGGGTACGGGTGGAGCGCAACCACGTGCTGCTTGAGGCGCAGCAGCGCGTTCTGGGCCGGGTTCAGGTCGATGGCCGTGACGCGGGCCGCCGGCGTCAGCAGCGCGTTCAGCACGTTGCAGCCCGCCCCGGTGACGACGAGGGCGTGGTCGGCCGGGCCCAGGCGCAGGGCCCCGTGCAAGGTGGCGCTGCTCTCCCACACCAGCGCGTAGCGCAGGCTGTCCAGCACCAGGGCCTGAAATTCTGACTTCATAAAGCGGGGAATTAGCGAAGCTGGTCGTAGCGAATTTTGGAGTGGTGGCGCTGGTCCACGGGCAGCCGGGGCCGCCGGTGAATGGCCGTCACCAGCCCCGGCGGGAACTGCGCGGCCAGCACTTGCCGGATGGCCGCTTCGGTGGCCGGGCCCTCGAAGTACACGACGAAGCCGCCCACCGCCGCCCGGGCCGCCACCCGCCCGATGCCCGGCAGGTGCTGCAACACGTGCTCAAGCTGGTAGTGCTGCACGCCCTGGTGGAGGGCGGCGTTGCCCTGGCGGCCGGTGAGCCACAGCTCCCCGGCCGCGTCGAAGTAGCCGAAGTCGCCGGTGCGCAGCCAGCCATCGGCGGCGGCCGTGGCCACGTGGGGGCCCCGCACGGTGATTTCGCCCACCGCGGCCCGCAGCGGGCCGGGCAGTAGCAGCTCGCCGCAGGGCAGCAGCCGGCACGCCAGCGACGGCTGCACCGGGCCCACGCGGTAACCGCCGCGCGGATCTGCCGGGGCCCCGGCCGTGAACTGGCGCACCGCGATGGGCTCGGCCTCGGAGGAGCCGTAGATGGCGTGCACCGCCGCGCCCGCAAACACCTGCTGCAAGTCGCGCAGCAGCCGCTCCGGCACCGGCGAGCCGCCCACGCCCAGGCCCGCCACGGCCGGAAAGCCGCCGGGCCAGGCCCGCAGCGCGGGCAGCAGCCGCTGGAAGTAGAACACGTTGCCGGTGAGCGTGTGCACCTGCTCGGCGGCCAGCTGCCGCACGAGCCGCGCCGGGTCGAGGCCGGGCAGGTCGGCCCAGGACAGCGCCGGCAGCACGCTGGCGATGCCCGCCGAAAGGTTGTGCAGCAGCACGTTGGGAAACAAAGGGAAATCGCGCTGGCCGGCCCGGGGCGGAAAAATCTGCTTGAGCACGGCGTGCTGCGCCAGCAGCACCTGGTGGCTGCGCACCACCTGCTTGGGCGGGCCCGTGGAGCCGGAACTGTGCGAGATAAGCGCGGCCTGCCCGGGGGGCACCAGCTGCGGCGGTTGCAGCGGGAAGGGGCCCGCCGGCAGGCGGCTGGCCGCCAGCCACTTCGGCCCCAGGCCCCGCACCAGCCAGCCCAGGGGGCCCCGCAGCGGCCGGGGGCCGATGGCCACCGCCACCCGCCCCCGGCGCACCAGCCGCAGCAGGCCCCCCGCCGAAACGCCGGCCGGCGGCAGCACCGCCGCGCCGCCCTGCGCCAGCACGGCCAGCAGGGCGCAAATCAGCTCGAAGCCGACGGGCAGCAGCAGCAGCACCCGCTGCCCGGGCCGCACCCCCTGGCCCGCCAGCGCCTGCCGGTAGCCGGCCACGCGCTGCGCCAGGTCGTGGCCGGTGTAGGTGCGCGCCGGCCCCGCAGCGGCGGGCCAGGCGAGCAGCGTCTGCTGCGGCTGGGCGGCGGCCCGCGCCAGGATGGACGAAACGAAGTTGGCAGCCATTGAAGGGAAAAGGGCTGAACGATAAGCGGATTCCGCGCCCGTGGAGCCCGGCCGGCGGGCGGCAAGGTAAGCCGCCGACGGGCCGGGCACGGACCCAAACGATGCCAGGGCCTTCTTTTGTATCCCCCTGCTTTTCTTCGCCTGCTTCCCTGCTTTTCCCTGCCGCTCATGCCCACCGTCCGCCGCGCCACCGCTTCCGACCTGCCCGCCGTTCTGGCCCTCGTGCACCGGGTGGTGCCGCTGATGCGCGCAGCCGGCAATTTCCAGTGGTCGGCCGACTACCCCAACGCCGCGGTTTTCGAAACCGACCTGGCCCGCGGCCAGCTGTGGGTGGCCGAGCTGCTCGGCCACCCACAGCTGGCCGGCGCAGCGGCCCTCACCCAGGACCAGGACCCCGAATACGCCCAAGCCGACTGGGACGCTGCCGAGCCGGCCCTCGTCGTGCACCGCCTCGCCGTGGCCCCCGAAGCCCAGGGCCGCGGCGTGGCCGGGGCCCTACTGGCGCAGGCCGAGCACGAAGCCCGGGCCCTGGGCCTGCGCACGATGCGCGTGGACACCAATTCGGAAAACGCCGCCACGCAGCGGCTGTTTCCGAAGCTGGGCTACCGGTTTGCGGGCGAAATCACGCTGGCGTTTCGGCCGGGGCTACGGTTCTTTTGCTACGAGAAGTGGCTGGGGTGAGTGGGCGCGGCGGGTCGTTTCCCGAACGCCTGCAAGCTCCGTATTTTGCCGCCATGATTGATTGGGTACGCTTGGGTGGGGTCGTGCTACTGCTCGGCGCGGGGATGGGGTACAGTGCGCGGGCGGACAAGCTGACCACGGCCGCCGTGTGGACGGGCGGCGGACTGGGGCTACTCATTTACCTGGGCAGCGGCTTTGCTGGCCTGGCACTGCTGGCGCTGTTTTTTGGCTTAGGCACCGCCGCGTCCAGCTGGCGCGTGGCCGACAAGCGCCGCCTCGGGTTGGCCGAGGAAAACCGGGGCCGCCGCACGGCCGGCCAGGTGGTGGCCAACGCCGGCGTGGCGGGCTTGCTGGGCCTGCTGGCCTGGCAGCTGCCGCCCCACGCGCCGCTGGCCCGCCTGATGCTGGCCGGCAGCTTCGCCGCCGCCGCGGCCGACACGCTGGCCTCGGAGCTGGGCAATGTGTACGGCCGCCGCTACTACAACATCCTCACCGGGCGGCCCGACGCGCGCGGCCGCAACGGCGTGGTGAGCCTGGAAGGCACGGCCCTGGGGCTGGCGGGCAGCGCTGCGCTGGCGGCCGCGTACTGCCTGGGGTTTGGTTGGGGCCCTGCGTTTGGGTGGCTGCTGGCGGCGGGCACGGCCGGCAACCTGGCCGACTCGGTGCTGGGCGCCACGCTGGAGCGGCGCGGCTACCTCGGCAACAACGCCGTCAACTTCCTCAACACCCTGACGGGGGCCCTGGTGGCGGGCGGGTTGATGCAGTGGTTGGGCTAGGGCGGTGGCGGGCAGCCCGGCTGGCTACTGCGGCCGCTCGTAGGGCCACTTGCCCTGCTGCTTGCTCCACAGCAGAAACGCCCCCGTGCCCAGGGCCATCATGCCCACGGCGGCCACCTGGAAGTAGAGCTTGAACGCCACGCCGCCCACGCTAACCGCCACCGGGGCGATGCCGGCGAACACGAAGAGCCACACGACGATGGCCAGGACGACGGGCAGCGGGTAGAGCGGCATTTTGAACGGCAGGGCCCCCGTGCCGCGCCGGCGGCGCAGCAGCACCAGCCCCACGGCCTGCCCCACAAACTGCACCAGAATGCGCATGGCCAGGATGGCCGAAATGACCTCGCCCAGCCGAAACAGCAGGCTGAACACGAAGCCCACACCGCCCAGCAGCAGCAGCGACACGTAGGGGAAGTGCTTGGTGGGGTGCAGCTTGGCGAACACGGGCAGAAACTCGCCGTCGGCCGCCGCCGCGTAGGGGATGCGCGAGTAGCCCAGCAGCACCGCAAACAGCGAGGCAAACGCCACCAGCAGCACCATGCCCGTGGCCAGGTTGGCCGCCGCGGGTCCGTACAGCCGCTCCATGAACACGCTGATGATGAACTGCGACTTGTCGGAGGTGCCCGCCTGCCAGCCCCGCACCTCTTCCCAGCCGATGACGGTGCCCACGCTCCAGTTCAGCAATAGATACAGGGCCGCGATGCCCAGGATGCTCAGGAAAATGCTGCGCGGAATGACCTTTTCGGGGCCCTTGATTTCGGCGCCGAGGTGACACACGTTGTAGTAGCCGAGGTAGGAGTAGATGGTTTTGACGGCCGCCTGGCCCATGGCCGCCGAAATAAGGAGGCCCGGCAGGGCCCCCACGCCGCCCGCGGGCAGGATGGCCACCGGGTGGTTGGCGTGGGTGAGGCCCCCAAATATCAGCCAGGCCATCAAGCTCAGCACGCCCACCCACAGGGCCACGCCCAGCTTGCCAATGTCTTCGATGCGGCGGTAGAGCAGCGCGATGAGCAGCAGCACCACCGTGCCGGCCACCAGCTTGGGCTGCCACCACTCGGTCATCGGCACGAGGTAGCCGAAGTACTGGGCGAAGCCGATGGCCCCCGAGGCCAGCACCAGCGGCGACTGAATGAGCGTCTGCCACACGTAGAGGAACGACATGTAGCGGCCCCACTTCTGCTCGCCGTAGGCCAGCTTGAGGAAGCGGTAGCTGCCGCCGGCTTCGGGATAGGCCGCGCCCAGCTCGCTCCAAATCAGGCCATCCACGGCGGCCAGGGCGGCGCCCACCAGCCAGGCCAGCAGGAAGTTGGGCCCCATGAAACCCATCACCAGCGGCAGCGTCACGAAGGGCCCGATGCCCACCATGTCAATCATGTTGAGGGCGGTGGCCTGCACAAGGCCCAGGCGGCGCTGAAGGGTGGGTTGGGACATAGGCCGCGAAAGTAGGGCCCCGGCCCTTGGCGGGTGCGCTGCGGGCTCCTGGGGCCTCGGCTGGCCGCTGGCCAGGCTCCAACGGTTCACCCGCATTTCACGTTCTTTGGGGCGGGGCCGGCGGTTGTTCGGGAGTTGTTCGCGAGCGAAGGCGCGGGGCCCCAGCTACTTTTTCCTGGCATGTCGGCTTCCAATTCTTCCAAAATTTCCCTCTACGGGGGCATCGCCACCAACGTGGCCATCGCGCTGAGCAAGTTCGTGGCGGCGTATTTCACCGGCTCGTCGGCCATGCTTTCCGAGGGCATCCACTCGCTGGTGGACACCGGCAACGGCGGGCTGCTGCTCTACGGCACGGCCCAGAGCCAGCTGCCGCCCAGCCCCGAGTACCCATTTGGCCGCAGCAAAGAGCTGTACTTCTGGTCGTTGATTGTGGCCATGCTGGTGTTTTCCATCGGCGGCGGCATGTCGTTCTACGAGGGCATCAAGCACATGCTCCACCCCGAGCCGATGGAGGACGCGAAGTGGAACTACATCGTGCTGGGCTTCTCGGTGGTGTTCGAGGGCATCGCGGCGTACCTGTCCATCAAGGCCTTCATGGAAACCCATACCGACGGCCTGTTCCACGCCCTGCGCACCAGCAAAGACCCCTCGGCCTTTGCCCAGGTGCTGGAGAATACGGCCGCGCTGGTGGGCCTGGTGTTTGCCGGGCTGGGCGTATTTTTTGGGCATTGGCTGAACAACCCTTACCTCGACGGGGCCGCATCGGTGGCCATCGGGCTGCTGCTGATGGGCGTGGCCGTGTTCATGGTGTACCGCACCAAGGGCCTGCTCGTGGGCCAGGGCGTGGACGCCGAGACGCTGGCCAGCCTCGAAGCCATTGCCCGCCGCCAGCCCCACGTCGAAACCATCCGCTCGCCCCTGACCATGTACCTGGGCCCCACCGACGTGGTGCTGGCCTTCGACGTGGACTTTGCCGACACGCTGACGGCCGACGAAGTGGAGCAATCCATCGACAAGCTCCAGGAGGAAATCCGGGCCGAGCACCCCGAAATGAAGCGTATTTTCGTGGAGGCCACGTCGCTAAAGGCGGGGGCGTAGGCTGGGTTGCCGGAACCTCACCCCTGGAACCTCACCCCCGGCCCCTCTCCTGCGGAGAAGGGTGCGTTCAATATACCCGTTCAGTTTACAACGATCAGGTACTGACACCCCTTTCCGCAGGAGAGGGGCCGGGGGTGAGGTGTCCGCTCAAGGGGCCCCAAACCAATCTAGTGCCTTGTTTGGCAGCACTATAGCCAACGCATCGGGGCCCCATTTCGAACCTCAACGGCAGTTTCCGGGTACAAGGAGGCCGCCCCGGCCCCGCTCGCGGCGGCCGGGGGCGGCCGTTTTGTTGCACCTATCCCCTTTCGCGATGGATTTTACTACGCTTAATGCCAGCCCGTTTCAGTCTTTTTGGTGGGGCGGCTTCGAATGCACCGACCAGCTGAACGCCTTCGGCAACCGCGTCGATTTCCTGCCCCTCACCGGCCACCTGCCCCTAATTGACGAGGACTACGCGGCCCTGGCGCCGTTCAACATCGGCACCGTGCGCGAGGGCATCCGCTGGGCCCACATCGAGAAAACGCCCTACCAGTACGATTTCAGTACCGTGCAGGCCATGCTCGATGCCGGGCAGCGCCACGGCATCCAGCAGGTGTGGGACCTGTGCCACTTCGGCTACCCCGACGACCTGACGCCGCTGCACCCCATGTTTGCGCGGCGGTTTGCGGCCCTGTGCCGGGCGTTTGTGGATTTTTACCGCAGCCAGCGGCCCACGGGCACCCTCATCGTCACGCCCATCAACGAGGTGAGCTTCATTTCGTGGCTTGGCGGCGACGCCCGCGGCACCTCGCCCTACTGCCACGGCAACGGCTGGCAGGTGAAGTACGAGCTGATGCGCGCCTACATCGAGGGGGCCAACGCCCTGCGCGAGGCCGACCCCAGCATCCGCCTCCTCACCACCGAGCCGCTAATTGCCATTGCGCCGCGGTTTGGGGCCTCGGCCCGCGAAATCCGCGAGGCCCGCGACGCCCACAACAACCAGTTTCAGGCCACCGACATCCTCTGCGGCCGAATGTGCCCCGAGTTGGGCGGCCACCCCGCGCTGCTCGACATTGTGGGCTTTAACTACTACTACGACAACCAGTGGCAGCTGAACCCGCACTGGATTATGGGCTGGAACGACGCCGCGCCCGACCCGCGCCTGCGGCCCCTGCGCCAGCTGCTGCGCGAGGCCTACCGCCGCTACGAGCGCCCCTTCGCCATCACCGAAACCAGCCACCCGGCCGAAGACCGCCCCATCTGGCTCCGCATGATTGGCCAGGAGTGCGCCGCCGTGCTCGCCGAGGGCCTGCCGCTGTGGGGCGCCTGCCTCTACCCCGTGGTGGACCGCCCCGACTGGGACCACCTCGACCAGTGGCACCGCTCGGGCCTGTGGGACGCCGACCTGGGCCGCCCCGGCCCCGCCCGCGTGCTGCACCAGCCCAGCGCCGACGCCCTGCTCGACGCCCAGGCCGTGGTGAACGCCGCACGGCCCCGCCGGGCCCCGGCGCTGGTGTAGTGGCCCGGCGGGGCCCAGGCCATATGTCGAGCATATGTCGAGTTAAAAGTTGAGAGTTAAAATCCTGTCTACTATGGATTTTAACTTTTAACTCTCAACTTTTAACTCGCTTTATGGGCTGGCTTGAGAAACGTTGTAAAAATTCGTTTCTTGTGTCGAATCTGCACCTTGCCCATGCCCGCCGCGCCCGCCACCGCCCACCTGTATTCGCCCATCGGCCTGCTGGCCCTCACCGGCTCCGATGCGGGCCTGCACGCCGTGCGCTTCCTGGAGGGCCCCGACGCGGCCGCGCCCACCGCCCCGGCCGACGTGGCCGCATGCCTGCGCCCGGCCCACGCGCAGCTCGCCGCCTACTTCGCGGGCGAGCTGCGCGACTTCGACCTCGTGTGTGCGCCCCTCACCGGCACCGCCTTCCAGCGGCAGGTGTGGGGGGCCCTGGCCGGCATCGGCCACGGCCGCACCGCCTCGTACCTCGAAGTAGCCAAGCTGCTGGGCAACCCCGGGGCCGTGCGCGCCGTGGGCGCCGCCAACGGCCAAAACCCCATCGCCATCGTCTGCCCTTGCCACCGCGTCATCGGGGCCAACGGCAGCCTCACCGGCTACGCGGGCGGCCTGGTGCGCAAGCGCTGGCTGCTGGCGTTTGAGCAGCCGGCGCAGGGCGGGCTGTTTGGGTGATTTTTAGTGCGAAAGCAAAAATTTAATGGGTATTCTCACAACGCTTAAAGCCTTTTTTCGAGGCGGTAGCCCAGCAAGCCCCACCCCTATCCCTGCTGCGCAAGCGTCTGCTTTTGATATCGATGCGTACATGGCACCTTTTAATGCACGCTTAGCGGAAGATTTCAAGCAGGCTGAAGTAGCGAGTCAGCAGTTTGAGCAGCAATACGGAGAATTCCCTGGTTTCTTCCACCGGCTTGATTTTGACCTCTTTTTGCGCAAGCAAGTCTTGCTTTTCTGGGAGCCAGACACAGAAAACAAGAACTTCTTAGACCATAACCATTGGTCCAAAAAGCACCTATTCAACTTTCCTGGACCCTTATACACCGGCGAATCTGATACGTGCGGTACGGGAATCGCACAAGCGCCGGCTAATGTGGCGAACGATGCTTATTGCTGCGAATACATCTTCAAGCAACCGACCAGCTACTACGAGTTACTGTGTGTAATTAATGCGGCGGCCGTAGAGGTATTTGATAGTTATTCATCGAACGGAAACGATTATTGGACTTATGATTCTTGCAAACAATGGTGGCGGAATCGCGCCGAATTACTTCGGGACTTAACCAGAAAAGAAGTGATTGATATGAATGATGGGCAGACCAAATACTACGTTGATTACCTAAATGGAGAAGCGGAAATGGACTTGCGCCGCTATTGCTACTTTCTAGAAATGGGGGCGTATCCACCGAGCACTCAGACCATATTACCCGAATTGTGAGTCGTTAAAGCAGTGCTTGGGAAGCCGTAGCTTACGCGCCCACCAGCTTCAGCAGCTCCTGGTAGATGATGTTGTGCTGCCAGTAGAGCTGCAACACCATGGGCACGTGGTGCTTGCCGGGCTCGATGGTGTAGCGGGGCGGGGCCCCCAGGGCCGTGAGCTTGGCGCGGAAACGGGCCGAGCTGCTGCTGATGCTGGGGTAGGTTTCGCCGCCGATGAAGAACAGGAACGGCGGCAGGCCGGGGCGGATTTTGTAGATGGCGGAGTTTTCGCGCCACACGGCCGGGTCTTTCGTGAAGGGGATGAGGTACTGGTCGTCGCCGGGGTACTGCATCTTTTTCAGGTAGTCGTACATGTCCAGCCCGGCGGGGTCGTCGAGGATGGCGCCGCGCACGGGGTTGGTGGGCAGGCCGTTGCGGGCCAGCAGTGCGTCGTCGGTGGCGAGCAGGGCGGCCAGGCCGCCGCCGGCCGAGTGGCCCATCACGAACACCCGGGCCGGGTCGCCGCCGTAGCCGTGGATGTTGGCCACCGTCCAGGCCAGGGCCCGGGCGCAGTCGGCGGCCTGCTCGGGCACGTGCACTTTCGGCGAGAGGCGGTAGCTAATGACGACGCCCACCACGCCCTGCTTGGCCAGCCGCCGCCCCACGAAGGAGTAGAAGTCTTTGTCGCCGCTGTTCCAGCTGCCGCCGTGGATGAACAGCACCACCGGGTAGCCGGCGGCGGGGCCCGCTTTTTTGGGCGCGTACACGTCCAGCAGGTTGTACTTGGCATCGAAGCCGGGCGTGGTGGCGGGCACGTAGGGCACGTCGGCGGTGCGGCGGCTGGGGTAGGCCACGGCGTATTCGGTGGCGCAAAGCACGGCGGCCAGCACCAGCAGGGCCCCCGCGGGCACCAGCAATAAACGGCTAATTTTCATGTGGGAAGCAAAGTACGGGGCGGCGGGCGGGGCCCGCCGGCCGCGCCTACCTACGCCGGCCGGGGGTGCGCAGTTTGCCCCGGGCGGCGGCTACCTTTGCGCTTCCGGGCCCCGGCCGCATTTTTTATTGGATTGGTTATGACAACAACCCGTTTGCTTACGACGGCCGCCTGCGTGCTGGCCCTGCTGGCCGGCCCGCCCCGCGCCGCCCACGCCCAGAAAGTGCGCCAGCCCACCGACGGCGGGCAGCCCGCCGCGGCCGCCCGCCCCGCCCGCCTGCAGCCGCTGTTCGGGGGCCTCACGCCGGCCCAGGCCACGGCGGCCTACGGGGCCGACAAGGTGGCGGCCATTGCCAAAAGCTTCGCCTCGAAGGAGGAAGCCAGCGCATTTTTCGCCACCAAAGGCTACGAGTACCTCTCCGAAAACCAGCCCGATACGGCGGCGTACCGCTTCAACCTGGCCTGGCTCCTCAACCCCCGCAACGCCGACGCCTACCGGGGCCTGGGCGTGGTGGCCAGCAGCCAGCCCACCCCCGACGCCTCCATTGCCCTGCTGCTGCAAGCCCTGGCCCTGGCCCCCACCAACGCCCTGGTGCTGAGCGACCTGGGCACGAGCTACCTCATCCGCTACGGCACCGGCAAGAAAAAGAAAGACCTGGCTGTGGGCACGGAAACGCTCCAGCGGGCCGTGGCCGCCGACGCCACCAACGCCGTGGCCTGGCAGCAGCTGGCCCGCGGCTACTACTACCAGGAAAAATACCCCCAGGCCTGGGAAGCCGTGCACAAAGGCCAGGCCCTGAGCACCAGCAGCCTCGATTTCAGCCTCGTGAGCGACCTGCTCGCCAAGCAGCCCGACCCGCAAGGCACGTTCAAGTAACGGGCCCCGGGCCACCGGCAGCGGGGCCACAACCACAAAAAAGCAGCCGCTCCGAGCGCATCAAAAGGCCCTGAACTAACAGAACGGGGCGCAGCAAATAGCTGATTTACGCCAAGCTACGCAGCGGCTACAAGGCCCGGCCCGGCGTTTAAGGCGGCGGCGCTGTTCCGCCGCCCGCCCGCAGCGGCCGCCAATGCCGTACATGGCCGCTAACCGCCGGCAACCAGCCGGTTTCTTCGTCACCATTCGTCCGTTTCATGCTTCCCGTTTTGCGCAATTGCCTGGCCGCTGGCCTGTTTGGTTTGACTTTGCTGGCCGGTAGCCCGGCGGCCGACGCCCAGGACGCGTCCCGGTCGCACGCCGTGGCCCGCCGCCGGCACCACGACCACTACGGCCGGGCCTACTACCTGGGGCCGCTGCGCGTGAGCGCCGGGGTGGGCACGGCCTTCTACAACGGCGACCTGGGCAACAGCCTGGGCGACGATTTCCTGGGCCCGGCCCTGAACCTGGGCGTGCTCTACGGCCTGGGGCCCCACTGGCGGGTGGGCGGCGAGCTGGGCTACTTCAGCATGGGGGCCCGCGACTACCTGCCGAGCCGGGGCCTGGCCTTCCACAGCAACAACGGCCTGGGCACGGTATTTTTCCGCTACGACCTGCTCGGCGACCCATCGGTGTACGCCACGCCCGGCACTACCCGGCGGGTGCAGCCCTTTGTGCAGGCCGGGCTGGGGGCGCTGCTCTACGACCCGCGGGCCTACCAGGGCACCCAGTCGCCCGACTCGAACACCCAGTACCTGCCCACCGAGCGCAACGACTACCCGGGCCTGGCGGCGGTGCTGCCCATCGGGGCGGGCGTGGTGGTGCCCCTCACCGACCAGCTCAACCTCACCCTGGAGGGCAATTATTACCTCACCTCCACCGACTACCTCGACGACATCAGCCAACGCGGCAACCCCAACCAGAAAGACGGTTTCGGCACGCTCATGCTGAAGCTGGACTACGCCCTCGGGCACTGAGTCCGGCAACGGCCGGAACAACAAAGGGGCCCCCAGCAGTGCTGGGGGCCCCTTTGTTGTTCCGGCCAATGGGCCAAGCGGGCTTAGCGTTTCACGAACCGCTCGTGGAACACCTTCTGGCCGTCGCTCACGGTGAGGGTGTAAAGGCCGTTGGCCAGGCCCGCCACGTTCAGTACGCCGTCGGCGTAGGGCACGGCCTGCCGGGCCCCGCGCACGTCGGTGACCTGCACGGAGACGGCCACGGCGCGGCCGGGCAGCACCAGGCGCAGGGCGTCGGTGGCCGGGTTGGGGTACACCTGGAGCGTCTGGGCCACTTCGTTGCCGAGGGGGGTGCCGGTGAGGGTGGCCGGCTCGGCGGCGATGGCCGCGCCGCCGCTGATTTTCAGGGTGTAGTCCTCGGTTTCGCCGTAGCTGTAGCTGCCGCAGCTGGTGGTGGCACTGGCGTCGCTCATGATGACGCGCAGGCGGGTGCTGCCGGTTTTGGCCGTGGCGGGCACCGTGAACGTGCTGGTGAGGGTGCCGGCGCTGCTGCTGCTGCCGCTCACCACCAGCTCGCCGGTGTCGGCAAAGTCGCCGTCCTGGTTGTAGTCGATGTAGATTTTCCAGTACTCGGTGTAGGCCGAGCTTTTGAAGCCGGCCGAGAAGCTGATGGTCTGGCTGGAACCGGCCGCCACGGTGGTGCTGGTGGCCGTGCCGTTGTAGTAGCCGCCGTCGGCCCCCGAGGTGCGGTTAATCGTGCCGAGCTTCACCAAATCCACCCACTCGTAGGCCTGGCTGCTGCCCTTGATGGTGCAGTAAGTGCCGGTGGGCGGCGGGGCGGTGGTGGTGCCCACGCCCACGGCCGTCCAGGCGTTGGTTACGGCCGTGGTTTGGGCAGACGTGGCCCCGTACAAATCGGTGGCCGCCTGGATGGAGTAGGTGCGGGCCTGGGCGTAGGTCGAGGAAGCCGTCATGTACACGTCTTCCATGCGGAAGGTGATTTTGGCCGTGGCGTCCAGGCCAATGCCCGTCACGCTGTAGGCCGTGCCGGCCTCGTTGGTGCCCGACTTGCCCACGGCCACCAGGTAGTACCAGTAGTTGAGCACGCCCGAGTTGGTGTGCACGCCGCCCTGGTCGTTGGCGTTGGACGGCGACGTGGTGCTGGCCACCCAGTACTTGCCCTTGTAGAGCGCCGGCTGGCCGTACAGGTTGGGGTTGCTCATCGAGCGCAGGGCCCCGCCCTGCTTCATGATGTCCTCGCCGATGTCCCAGGTCGATTTGGTGAGGCCCAGCTTGTCGCAGGTGTACTTCTCGATGCTGGCCCCCCAGATGTCGGACAGGCCCTCGTTCATGGCCCCCGACTCGTTGGCGTAGGTGAGGTTAGCGGTGTTTTCGCACACGGCGTGGCCGATTTCGTGGCCGCACACGTCGAGGGCCGCCAGCGGCTTGAAGGTGGTGTAGCCGTCGCCGTAGGTCATCTCCGTGCCGTCCCAGTAGGCGTTTTCGTAGCCCTTGCCGTCGCCGGGCGTGTCGTCGAAGTGCACGTAGCTCTTGATTTTGGCGCCCGCGTTGTCGTAGCTGTTGCGGGCGTGCACGGCCTTCCAGTAGTCGTAGGTGCTCTGGGCCCCGAAGTGGGCGTCGCCGGCCACGTTGTCGTAGTTGGCGTTGTTGTACTCCGTGGCGGTCCAGCTGTTGTCGGCGTCGATGAAATCGGTGGCCGACGTGTAGCTGTTGCTCTTCTTGCAGTTGTAGGTTTCGATGCCGTTGCCGCGGGTGTACTCGCGCAGGTGGTAGCCGCCGGTGGCCGTTTCGTCGGGCAGCGCGCGGGTGCCGCTGTAGGCGGTGGCAAAGGTGGCCGTGGCCCCGGTGGCGTGCTTGATGATGGCGTCTTGCAGCACCACTTTGCCGCTGCGGGCGTCCACGTACACGTAGGCGCGGCTCACCGGCTGCTGGGCGTAGATGTTGAACTTGTAGGCCAGCACCGGCTGGTCGGTTTGCAGGTCGCGCACAATTACCAGCTCGCCCTGGGGGCGGTAGGTGGCGCGGGGGTCGCCCTGCGCGGCTTGCAGGCCGGCCTCGGCGGCGGCGTCCTGCCACATGTACTTGGCGGCCCCCACGCGGGCCAGGGCGTTGTCGAGGGCCGCGGCCACGCCCAGCACGGGCGTGGTGTTCAGCCCGGCCAGCTGCTCGTAGTCGCCGCTGATGCTTTCCACCGCGCCGCCCCGGGCGTGCACCGTGTAGGCGGCGTGCTCCACCCGAATGCCCTTGTAGTACTGCGCGTACTTCTGGTGGGTGAAGCCCAGCGCGTCGGTTTCCACGCGGGTGGGCAGCATCTTGTCGTCCACGCCCAGGGCCAGCTGCTGGCGCAGCACCTGCTCGCCGTCGGCGGTGCCGCGGTAGGCCGCCTTGCCAGCGGCGCTAAACTGCACCAGTTCGGGCTGACCGTGGGGGCCCACCACTTTGTTTTGGACGCGCGGGGCGTCCTGGGCCTGCGCGGCGGTAGCGGCCGCGAAGGAGCCAAGCAAAAGCATTGCTTTGGCAGCGTAGTTTTTCCTCATGTAAGGCAGGGTTAGTTTGGAAAAAGGGGTTGTGGGAAGGCGGCCGTTAAGCCGTAAGAATCCGCAACTTATGCCATTTCCTAATTTTAACTTCACCTTGACAGTAAAAAACTTAGCAATGACAAAATATTGTTACCATGAATACAATTTTATCTTAATCTGCTCATATCATATTATGATACAGAATCCAGAAAAATTATAGCTTTATTCAAGTCCTTGATTACAAGGCAACTATTTCACTTTGCGGCTGAGGTAATCCGCGGCCAGCGTGGACAGGGTTTTTACGCCCAATTCCAGGCCGCTCTCGTCAATTTTGAAGCCGGCGGTGTGGTGGTCGGCGGTGGTGGCCGGGTCGGTGCCGGGCGTCATGCCGCCCACGAACAGGAACAGGCCGGGCACCTTCTCCTCGTAGAAGGAAAAGTCCTCGGCCCCGGTCACGGCCTTGATTTCGCGCACGTTGGCCGCGCCCGCCACGGCTTGCAGCGTGGGCAGCATCTGGGCCGTCAGGGCGGGGCTGTTGACGGTGATGGGCACGTAGGGCTCGATGGTGACGTCGGCCGTGGCCCCGGCGCTTTCGGCGATGTTGGTGGCGATGCGGCGCACCGAGGCCCAGATTTGCTGCTGCACCGCCGGGCTCAGGGCCCGGATGGTGCCGCTCAGCTCCACGTCGGGCGGGATGACGTTGTAGCGCACGCCGCCGTTGACGGTGCCCACCGTCACCACGGCCGCGTCGTCGATCAGCTTCACCTGGCGGCTCACGATGGTTTGCAGGCCCAGGATGATTTGGGCGGCCGTCACCACCGGGTCCACGCTGTTCCAGGGGGCGGCCCCGTGCGCCCCCTTGCCGTGCACCTTGATGGTGAAGCGGTCGGAGCTGGCCATTTCGCCGCCCGGGCGGTACGTCAGCTTGCCCACCTCGGTCTGGGCGTTGATGTGCACGCCGAACACGGCGTCCACCTTGGGGTTTTCCATCACGCCTTCCTTCACCATCAGCTTGGCCCCGCCCTCGGTGCCGGGCACCGAGCCTTCCTCGGCGGGCTGGAAGATGAACTTGACGGTGCCGGGCAGGTCTTTTTTCACCTGGGCCAGCACCTCGGCCGTGCCCATGAGCATGGCCACGTGGGTGTCGTGGCCGCAGGCGTGCATCACGCCCACGGGCTGGCCCAGGTAGGTGGTTTTCGCGGTGGAGGCAAAGGCCAGGCCGCTGGTTTCCACCAGGGGCAGGCCGTCCATGTCGGCCCGCAGGGCCACCACGGGCCCCGGCTTGCCGCCGCGCAAAATGCCCACCACGCCGGTGCGGGCCACGCCGGTGGTCACCTCCAGGCCCAGCTTTTTGAGGTGCGCGGCCACCAGGGCGGCGGTGCGGGTTTCCTCGTTGCCCAGCTCGGGGTGCTCGTGGATGTCGCGCCGCCAGGCAATGACCTTGGCTTCTTCGGCCTTGGCCAGCTGGGCGATGCGGGCGTCGAGGGCGGCGTTTTGGGCCGTGGCGGCCAGGGGCCCCAACAGGGCCCCCAACCCGAGAGCGGCCCCGCGCAAGGCGGGGCGGTGGAGTAGCAAAAAGGTCATGGCAGCTTGTGACGAAGAGGTTACGGCGCGGGGCCAATGTTACGGCAATGTAAGGTGGGGGGCACGTTTGCGCCGTATTTTTGTTATTCCGTCAAGCTCAACACTCCGTTATTCCGGCCGTTTACCATGCGTGTTTCGTTGCCCGCCGCCGTCTCCACTTCCGCCGAAGCCCCGGCCTACACCTGGCCCGGGGCCTGGGCCCAGCCGGGCTACCGCGGGCGGCTGCTGCTGGCGCTGCTGCTCATTTTTGGGGCCCTGGTGCCGGCCTGCGCCCCGTTCTACCAGTTCATCCAGCACCGGGCGGGCCACCCCCTGCCCGACCCGCTGCTGGCCCGCGTGCCGGCCCACGACGTGGCCAGCCCCATCTTCCTGCTGATGTACGGCAGCTGCATCGCGGCCGTGGGCTGGCTGCTGGCGCGGCCCCAGCTGCTGGTGCGCGGCGTGTGGGCCTACCTGTTTTTGCAGCTGCTGCGCATGGCCACCATCTGGGTACTGCCGCTGGAGCCGCCCGCGGGCATCCTGCCCTTCCCCGACCCGTTCACGGAGCACCTGTTCCACGTGTCCACCGCCATTCCCATCACCAAGGACCTGTTTTTTTCGGGCCACACGGCCACCGTGGTGCTGCTGGCGCTGGCCGTGCGCGGCCGCTGGGGGCGGCTGGTGCTCGGCCTGGTGGCCGCGGCCGTCGGCGTGCTGGTGCTGGTGCAGCACGTGCATTATATCTACGACGTGCTGGGGGCCCCGCTCTTCGCCTGGCTGGCCTACTGGCTGGCGGGCCGGGTATGGCCGCCGGCGCGGGACTAATTCGTTCTGCCGAAAAGCCCGGGGCCCCGAGAGCAAAAGCTGCTTTCGGGGCCCCGGGCTTTTCGGCGGAACAGGACTGCTAATATTCCTCGTGGCGGCCCGCGGCAAGCTGCCGGGCAACTTACCTAGCCAACCATTTAACAATTAAGCCATTAAACAATCTATTTTACCAAGTGCAAAAAGCGCAGGTAGAACGGCGTGGGGCTGTCTTCGCTCTTGGGCTGGTACTTGCCCGAGATGATGGGCACGTACATCACGCGGCGGCGCGACGCTTCGCCCACCAGCGGCGACTGGGCCACGCGGTGCCACATGCGGCCGTCGTGCACGGTGAGGTCGCCGGCTTCGGTTTCCACGGCCACCTCGTCGGGGTCGTCGAACACGTCCTTGTAGTATTTTTTGCGGAACAGCATCTTGCCCAGGCCCTGGCGGTGGGTGCCGGGCAGCAGGCGCAGGCCGCCGTTGGTGGCGGGGTTGTGGTCGAGGTGCAGGCCCACGTTCAGCATGGGCCCGATGCGCTTGCCGTAGAACACGTCGCGCAGCGAGTCGGTGTGCCAGCCCATCTGGCTGAACTCCGAGCCGGGAATGTTCACGTAGTGGTTCATCACGAGGCCATCCTTCTCGTTTTCGCCCACGCGGCCGCCTTCGGCTTCGAGCAACGGAAACAGCGCCTTGAAGCGCGGGTCTTGCAGCAACTCGTGCAGCAACGGGTGGTGCTGCGAGGTGAAGGCAAAGCGCTGCACGATGCGGGAGCCGTCCACGTCCTGCCCGTACTTGATGGGCACGCCGTTCACTTTCTCCACGCCCTCGGCCAGCCAATGGCGCTGCACTTCCTGGGTAGCGTGCAGGATGTCCTGCACCTGGGCCGCCGTGGCAAACGGCCGGAAGTGCAGAAAGCCGTGTTTGGAGAAGAAAGCCCGCTGCTCCGTGGTGAGGGTGGCACCAAGGGTGAAGCGGGGGTATTCGGACGATGAAGACATAATGAAGACGAAGCGGTAGACTGGCAGCCCCAGCCCAACAGCACACAAAGGTAACACAGGGCCGGCCGGGGTCGGTGCGCACCTGTGGCGCAACACCGGCCGCTGGTATCGGCGCGGGCCGGCTATTTACGCAAGGCGTAACCAAACAGATGAAGACCTGTGGCCGCTTACCGGCCGCCGGGCAGCGCCGGCGCGCGGCCGCGCGGGCCAACGACCAGGCCGCTGCCAATCAGCCGTTTATAGGCTCATGCCCCGGCGGGCCGCCCCGTTGGGGGGGCGGGGCAAGCCGCGCCGGACGGGCCGCACGCGCCGGGGCCCGGCGGCCCCGGGCCATAAGCGCGGTTTATGCGGCACGCACAATAATCAATTGCCTGCGCGGCCCCCGGCCGGAAAATCAGTACCTTTTCGAGCCCCACCGCGCCGCCCAACATGTTGCTCCTGCCCGCCTTCCACGCCCGCCTGCTGCCGTGCTCCGAAAGCTGGGACGCCCTGACGCCCCAGGCCCAGGGCCGCCACTGCGCCCGCTGCCAGCGCGTGGTGCACGATTTCAGCCAGTCCACGAACCCCACCGCCGACCTGGCCGCCGCCCGCGCCGCGGCACCCGACGGGCGCGTGTGCGGCCACTTCGCCGGGGCCCAGGTGCAGCCCCCCCCGCCCCTCACGCGGCGGCTGCGCTGGTTTGTGGTGGCGTTGGTGCTGGTGGTGGCCCAGGGGTTGAGCGCGCAGGAGGCGCTGGCGCAGGTGCGGCAGGGGGCGCGGGGGAAGGCGGTGAAGTCAGCGGAGTTATTGGGCGATGCTAAAGAGTTACCCAATAGAAAACAGCCCAGTGAACCATCTTCAACAGATTTAGAAGAACTGCAGCCGAAACAATACGCTGCGGATGGACAGGTTTATACCATGGGCGAGATTACCGAACCAGTGCCCAGGAACTACCCTAGGCACTACATAGAACAAATGCCTACATTCAAAAAGCAAGGGTTCAACAGTGGCAGTTCTGGCATAGTAGATTACATCCAGCGCAACATTCAGTACCAACCAAATTTCCCCGACGGAAAAGTCTTCGTCACTTTTACCGTCGACACGGCTGGCCTTGTGCAGCAACCTATTGTAGTCAAAGGTTTGTCGCCAGCCGCCGATGCCGAAGTTCTTCGGGTAATAAAGGCAATGGATGGATTTACGCCCGGAATGAGCCGCGGTCGGCCAGTTGCCATACCGTACACCTTGCCGATTACTTTCAAAAACCCAAGCCTTCCACCCCATAATCCTGCACCTTCGCCGGGGCCCTGATTGGAGTACAAGCGGCACCTTACTTTTATTAACCCCGATTCCCGATGGTTTTTACTCCCAGCCCGATGCTGCTGAAGCTGCTCTACACCCGTGGCAGCCTGCACAACCTGCCCGACGGCCAGGGCGTGGCCTTCAGCATCAAGAACCGGCTGGACACCGTGAACATCACGGGCTTGCGGCAGGTGCAGGTGGGCGACGTGGTGGTGCCGGCCGCGCAGGTCACCCTCGATTTGGGCAACGGCGAAACCCGCCCCGCCGCCGGCCTGGGGCCCGCCGAGGGCCAGGCCCTGGCGCTGCCCGTGGGCCGGGCCCTCACGTTTGCGCTGGCCACGCCGCCGCTGCCCGAGGGCATGTACGCGGTGCAGGTGTGGTTTTCGACCGATGCGCTCGGCGACCTGCACGTGGAAGTGGAAGACGCCATTGCGGGCGCGGCCGCCGGCCGGGCCCGCATCCCGCGCGCCGACGACGACGATTACTCGGCGGCCGCCATCCAGGCCCGGCAGCGGTTTGCCGAGGAGTTCACCCAGCAGCACTTCAAGCACCTGAAGGCGTATTCGTTCGACGCGCACGACTTGCGGGGCAACTGCGAGCATTTTGTGGGCGTGGCGCAGGTGCCGGTGGGCCTGGCGGGGCCCCTAACCGTGAACGGCGAGCACGCCCAGGGCGACTTCCTCATCCCGATGGCCACCACCGAGGGCACGCTCGTGGCCAGCTACAACCGCGGCATGCAGGTGCTGAACCTGTGCGGCGGCGTGAAGTGCACCGTGATTGGCGACGCCATGCAGCGGGCCCCGGTGTTCGTGTTCAGCGACGCGCGCGGGGCCCGCGACTTTGGCCAGTGGGTGGCCGCCAACCTGGAGCGCATCCGGCCGGAGGCCGAAAGCACCTCGCGCATCGCCAAGCTCCAGTACATCGACACGTACCTGGCCAATAAGTTCGCCTACCTGCGCTTCAATTTCTCGACCGGCGACGCGGCGGGCCAGAACATGGTGGGCCGCGCCACCTTCGCCGCCTGCTCCTGGATTTTGGCGAACTACGACGGGCCCAAGATTGAACGCTTCTACCTCGAATCGAACTTCGCCACCGACAAAAAGGCCTCGCAAATCAACGTGATGCGCACCCGGGGCAAGCGCGTAACGGCGGAGGCCGTGGTGAAGCGCGACGTGTTGCAGCAGCGCATGCGCGTGACGCCCGAGCAGCTGGCCTACCACGGGCAGGTGAGCAACGTGGGGGCCTTCCTGTCGGGGGCCAACAACAACGGGGCCCACTCGGCCAACGGCATCACGGCGCTGTTCATCGCCACCGGGCAGGACGTGGCCAACGTGAGCGAGTCGAGCGCCGGGGTGCTGTACTCGGAGGTGACGCCGGCGGGCGACCTGTACCTCAACATCACCATCCCGAGCCTGATTGTGGCCACCCACGGCGGCGGCACCGGCCTGGCCACCCAAAATGAGTGCCTGCGGATGCTGGGCTGCGTGGGCCCCGGCACGGTGTACAAGCTCGCCGAAATCGTGGCCGGCGTGGTGCTGGCCGGCGAGCTGAGCCTGGCCGCCGCCATCAGCAGCTCTGACTGGGTGAGCAGCCACGAGCAGTACGGCCGCAACCGATAGCTTTCTTTTAGCTGTTAGCTTTCAGCCGTTAGCTGCTAGCTGCTAGCTTTTTTCGTTGGTATTCAATCTATATTATGGCAAGAAGCCCTGTTCAACGAAGAAGGTCGCCCCAATAGACGACCTTCTTCGTTGAACAGGGCTTACAGAAGCTGAAAGCTAACAGCTAACAGCTAACAGCTAACAGAAAGCTACGGCAGGCTGGCGGCCACGTTGAACTTGCTGTCCACGCGAATCACCACGTCCTGGCTGGGCTGCTGCTTGAGCTTCACGACGCTGGTGAGGGCGTAGCTGCTGCCTTGCAGGTACATATCGAGCTTGGTGTCCGGGGCGGGGTTGAGCTGGATGGAGGTGGCCCCGGCGGGCACCTGGTCCTGCGAGGCCAGCAGCACTTTGTTGGTGCCGGCGGCGTCGCTGCTGATAAACAGTTGCACACTTTGTACGATGTCAAAGGTCTGGCCGGCGGGGCTGGTGGCCGTCAGCGTGAGCTGCTGCAAGGTCACGTCCTGCACGTACTGGGCCTTGGTGTTGTTGTTGGCGTAGGTGGTGGTCGCGGTCGAATTGACCGTTACGGCCGGCAGCGTGGTGGGAACCGCCCCGGGGGCCGTGCCGAACGGGTAGGCCGACGGCACTGTAAAGCTCTGGGTGTCGCTGACTGTGAAGTGGATGAGGCCCAGGATTTTTTTGCACCCCCCGGCCAGCAGCAAGGCACCCGCCAGGACCGGTAGCAAGAACAAAAGTTTAATATTTTTTTGCATAACAAGCGCGTAAGTAAATAATTAAGAAAGAGAATACGCGGTATCCCGGGGGTAGCCGCTTGGTGAATTCAGGCGGCGAATTTAAGCAATAATTGCACATTACCAAGTGTGCTCGGTTTTTTTGAGTGGTTGTCGGGGCCGGCCCCGCGGGCCCCAACGCGCCCCGGCGGTTACTTATTGCCGGCCAGCGCGAGTTGGGTGTTGCCGTCGCCGAGGGAGTGCAGGGCCCGCTGCAGCTCGGCGTCCTGCTCGCGCAGCACCGTGTAGTAGGGCACGGTGCCGTAGGCGCTCTGGGCGATGTAGGCCTTGAGCTGGTTGCGCAGCAGCGGGGCGCAGCGGCGCAGGGCGGCCGCGTCGGGGGCCACGCCGTCGCGGGCGGCGGCGGCGGCCAGGGCCGTTAGCTGCGCGTCGCTCACGCGGAACGTGGCGTTAAACTGCGCGAAGCGCAGGCCTTCCAGCTCGGTTTTGTGGGCCTGGTAGAACGCCAGGGCCAGGGCGCGGGGCACGTGGTGGGCCTGCAAGCGGGTGAAGTACGCCGAACAAGCCAGCGTGTCGCGGGCCACGAACACGTCGGGCATGATGCCGCCGCCGCCGTACACGGGCCGGCCGCTGTCGGTGCGGAAGCGCGGGCCCGCCGCCACGTGGTTGCTGTCGGCCGAGGCCAGCTCGCCGCGGGCGGCCCGCTCGCTTAGCTCGCGGCGGTAGGCGGCGCGGCTGCCGCCGTAGGGCTTCTGAATGGAGCGGCCGCTGGGCGTGTAGTAGCGGGCAATGGTGAGGCGCAGCTCGCCGCCGTCGCTCAGGGCAATGGGCTGCTGCACCAGGCCCTTGCCGAAGGTGCGGCGGCCCACCAGCAGGGCCCGGTCGTGGTCTTGCAGGGCCCCGGCCACCACTTCGGCCGCCGAGGCGCTGCCCTCGTCGATGAGCACCACCAGGGGGCCTTCCTCGAACTCGCCGGGCACTTTGGCGTATGTCTGCGCGTCGTAGGTATCGCCCTTGCCGTCCACGGACACGATTTTGCGGGAGCCGGCCACGAACTCGTCGGCCACGCGGGTGGCGCGGTCGAGGTAGCCGCCGGGGTTGCCGCGCAGGTCCAGCACGAGGCGGGCCATGCCCTGGCGGCGCAGGTCGGCCAGCGCCGCCCGGAACTCGTCGGCGGTGTTGGCCGCGAAACGGCTCAGCTTGATGTAGCCCGTCTGCTCGTCCACCAGGTACGCGGCGTCGATGGACGAGTTGGCCACCCGGGCCCGCACCAGGTTCAGCGTGAAGGTTTTGGTGGGTTGGGGCCGGCGCACTTCGAGGGCCACGGTGCTGCCCCGGGGCCCGCGCAGCAGCTGCGTGATGCGGGCGGTGGCCAGGCCGGCCCCCGACACGGGCGCGCCGCCCACGCGCAGCACCTGGTCGCCGGGCAGCAGGCCGGCCTGGGCCGCCGCGCCGCCGCCGAGCGGGGCCACCACCGTCATGGTGTCGCGAAAGAGGTTGAACTCAATACCCACGCCGTCGAAGTCGCCCTGCAAAAAGGCGTCGTTCTGCTCGCGCTCCAGGGCCGGAATGTACACCGAGTGCGGGTCGAGGCGCTCCAGCATCTGGGTCGTGGCGTAGTCGGCCAGGCCCTCCGTGTTCACCGAGTCCACGTAGTCGCGGTCCACGTAGCTGAGCACTTCCTTGAAGCGCAGGTAGCCGCGGGCCGTGGCGTCGGGGTTGGTGCTGGAGGGCCGGAACGGGTTGTTGGAAACCAGCAGGCCGCTGCCGAAGGCCAGGGCGGCCAGCACCACCCCGCGCAGCCCGGCGCGGCGGCCCCCGGCGGGGCGCGAAGAAGCACGGAAGAGCGACGGGAAAGCCATGGCGGCGAAGATTATGGTGATTTAATCAGCAGTCGAAACGTATTACTTTTTCAAAACTAATTAAATTTTTCCGCGAAAAATACCTGCGTTTCAATGGATTATCCGAACAATCCTACTTAACCAGCAAACGAGCTAAAATCCCTTATTTCGCCTATTTAAAGCTGATTTAAATGATATTTTTAGGAATATTTTTATTGAAATAACTAAAATAGTGATGGTAAGCGGATGTAATTTTTACAATAAATTATAGTCGGCAATATTCCGCGCTGCCGCGTCCGTTCCGCGAGCGGAGCCGCCCGCCGGGGCCCCGCCCAACGGCGCGGGCGCGGCCCCTGCTACCGGCCGTATCTTTGCGGCGGGCCCGGCGCGGGGGCTGCTTTTTTCGCTTTCGTTTTAAATTGTTTCCCGTGGGCCGCATCCTCGCCATCGATTACGGCAACAAGCGCGTGGGGCTGGCCGTGACGGACCCCGGCCGCCTCATCGCCTCGCCGCTCGACACCGTGCACAGCCAGGACCTGCTGGCCTACGTGCTGGCCTACCACCGGCGCGAGCCGCTGGCGGCCGTCGTGGTGGGCATGCCCCGCACGCTGCTCAACGAGCCCACCGACGTGACGAGCGCCGTGGTGGGCCTGCTGCGCCGCCTGCGCAAGGAGCTGCCCGAGGTGCCCGTCCACGAAATCGACGAGCGCTTCACCTCGCGCATGGCCCACGCGGCCATGCTGGCCGGGGGCCTGGGCCAGAAGGCCCGCCGCGACAAGGCCACCGTGGACCGGGTGAGCGCGGCCATCATCCTCCAGTCGTTTCTGGAGTCGCCGGCGGGGCGGGCCGTGGCCTAGCCGGAACCCCTGGGGGCCCCGCCCCTGTTTGCCTTACTTCTTTATCAACGTTTTACCCCAGATGATACACCCCATCGTTGCCATCGGCGACCCCGTGCTGAAGGCCCGCGCCAAAAACCTGCCCCCCGACCTGCCCGCCGCCGACCTGGCCCAGCTCGTGGCCGACATGTACGAAACCATGTACTTCGCCCACGGCGTGGGCCTAGCCGCCCCGCAAATTGGCAAGAGCGTGCGCCTGTTTGTGATGGACTCGGGCCCCATGGTGGAGCTGGACGAGGAAGACATTGCCGAGGGCGTGGCGGCCGAGCCGGCCGTGAAGCGGGCCTTCCTCAACCCCGTGCTGGTGCGCGAAACCGGCGAGCTGTGGGGCTTCGAAGAGGGCTGCCTGAGCATTCCCGGGGTGCGCGAGCTGGTGCAGCGCTGCCCCGACATCGTGCTGCGCTACGAGGACGAAAACCGCCAGCCGCGCGAGGAAGGCTTCTCGGGCATGGCGGCCCGCATCATCCAGCACGAGTACGACCACCTGGAAGGCATCCTGTTCACCGACAAGCTTTCGTCTTTTAAAAAGCAGTTGCTCAAGGGCAAGCTGGCCCGCATCGGCAAGGGCGACGTGGCCCACGAGTACCGGATGAAGTTCGCGGGCGCCGGGCGGCGGTAGGAGCCCGGAGTTCTTCAAATTGATATGACGGCGAAACTGATATATCCACTAGGATATGTCAGTTTCTTTCGTTTTTTTTGACATATCAATTTTTTCTGTTACAATGCCTTTCGCTGCTGCCCACCCTTTTGCGCTTCCCGAACTGCCGCCCAAGCTCAATTTCGATGATGTGCGATTCAGCAAGTTAGTAGCCAAGGCGCGCACCGAACTGGGCGAATTAAAAGGCTATTCTGCGGCGCTTCCCAACCCACTGCTATTGCTTTCACCGGCCATCCTGCGCGAATCCATTGCCAGTTCGGATATTGAAAACGTGAACACCACGGTGGAGCAGGCCCTCCAACAGCAGCTATTTCCAGAAGCCGAGCAGCGGCCCGCCGACAAAGAAGTGTTGCGTTACGGACAGGCCATGCGTTGGGGCTTCGAACAACTGCCCACCTTGTCGTTATCATCGCGCCTCATCGTGGGCATTCAGCAACGGCTGCTGCCCGGGGGCTACGCTGGCTACCGCCAAACCCCCAACAAGATTGTAAATTCGGCCACTGGCCAAGCCGTGTACACGCCACCCGCCGCGCACGACGTCTCCCGCCTGCTGGGCAATTGGGAAAACTTTGTGCATTACCCGGACGAGCGCATCGATCCGCTCGTGGCTTGCGCCATCATGCACTACCAGTTCGAGGCCATCCACCCCTTTGGCGATGGCAACGGGCGCACCGGGCGTATACTAATGGTGTTGTACCTGGTGCACCACGAGTTGCTGAATTTGCCTGCGCTCTACCTCAGCGGCTACAGCAACCGCAACCGGCCGGCCTACTACCACCTGCTGGCCCAGGTATCGGCCGCGGGCGAATGGGAGCCCTTTATTTTGTTTATGCTGGAAGGCTTTTACCAGCAGGCCCGCGAAACCAAGAACACCTTGGTCGAGAGCATGGCGTTGCTACAACAATTTCGGGAAACCGTGCGGCAAAGCGGGCGCAAGATTCCGCAGGAAATAATTGAAGCAATATTCACTCAGCCCATCATCACGCCCAGCCAAGCAGCCCGGGCACTGGGCGTGCATTACACCACCGCTACCAAGTATTTAAACCAATTGGTTGAGTTGGGATTGGTGAAGGCCAGCGTGTTGGGCAAATACCATTTGTACAGCAACAGGCAATTGGTGGAAGTGCTTAGCCGCGGCTAAGCACCGTTTGGTCCACGGTTGCTATTTTTTTCGCCATGCCCAAACGCTACGCGCTATTCCTATTCCTGCTCCTGCTAGCGCTGGGCCCCCGGCCGGCGCGGGCCTGGGGCTTTTTTGGGCACCGGCTGCTGAACCGGCTGGCCGTGTACACGCTGCCGCCGAAGATGGTGGGCTTTTATAAAGCCCACATCGACTACCTGACGGCCAACGCCACCCGGCCCGACGCGCGCCGCACGGTGGTGCCCGGCGAGGCGGCCAAGCACTTCATGGACGTGGACCGCTACGGCGACAGCTGCCTCACCACCCACGGCCGGGGCCTGCCCCGCCGCTACGAAGACGCCGTGGCCCGCTACGGCGAGGACTCGCTGCTGCGCCACGGCACCGTGCCCTGGAACATCGCCCAGATGAAAAACCGGCTCACCGCCGCCTTCCAGCGCCAGGACGCCGACGCCATCCTGCGCCTCTCGGCCGACCTGGGGCACTACGTGGCCGACGCCTGCGTGCCACTGCACGCCACCCAGAACTACAACGGCCAGCTGACGGGCCAGCGCGGCATCCACGGGCTGTGGGAGAGCCGCCTGCCCGAACTACTGGCCGCTGACTACGACCTCTTCACGGGCCCCGCGCCGTACCTGGAGCACCCCGGCGACGCCGCCTGGGGGGCCCTGGCCCGCTCCCACGCCGCCGTCGATTCGGTGCTGCGGTTCGAGAAAGAGCTGACGGCCAGGTTCCCCGCCGACCGCAAGTACGGCTACGAGGCCCGCGGCGCCACCACGGTGCGGGTGTACTCGCGCGACTTCAGCCGGGCCTACCACGCCCGGCTGGGCGGGCAGGTGGAGCGGCAGCTGCGCTACGCCAGCCGCCTCATCGGCGCCTTTTGGTACACGTGCTGGGTCGATGCCGGGGCCCCCGACCTGGACAAGCTGCCCCGCACCACTTCGGCCGTGGATGAACTGCGCCTGGCCCGCGAAGCCGCCGATGCCGCCGCGGCCCCGGCGGTGGGCAGCGTGCCGGGGCACGAGGAATAGCGCCGCGGCCCGGCCCGGGCGCCCGGCTTTTCGCCGGCGGCCCGGTAATCGTAAAACGGCAAGCGCTGAACGGCCATCCCAGGGGGCCTGTTTTTTGGCAACGACTAGCGGGCGGCCGGCCGCGCTACAGCGGTTCCGTGGCGTCGAGGGCGTCGAGGTCCACCTCGGCAATGCCGTCCTCGCCCACGTTGTAGGCTTGCCGGAAGCGGTGGTACCAGGCGATTTCGCTGGCTACGTAGGAGTTGCGCGAGTACACGTTCTGGGCAAAGGTGTCGTCGTAGCCTTTTAGCGTGACGATGATTTCCGTGTCGCGGGCGGCGTAGTCGGCGGCGCTCAGGCCGTGCAAGGGGCTGCCGGGCCCCAGGTCGTGCACCAGCGTCCAGGTCAGGGGCAGGAAGCTGACGGACTCGCGCTCGAGGGGCAGGGCGGCGTAGGACACGTTTTTGGTGGCGGCGTCGGTGAACTTGACGAGGACTTGCGCCGACAGCTCAATCAGGATGTTGGCCCGGCGGTTGGCCACCCGGAACTGCAGGCTCGGCGTGCCGTCGGGCCGCCGGCTGACAACGGCCACGCGGCTGAACAAAATGCGGGCCGTGGGCCGCGAAAACCGCCCGTAGAGCAAGCCCGTGGCCAGGGCGAAGGTGAGCACGCCCACCAGGGCCTCCAGGCTGGAGAGGGCCCCCGCGCCGTTGCTGCCCGGGTACACGTGCCCGTAGCCCACGCTGGTGAAGGTCTGCACCGAAAAAAACAGGGCGCTCAAAAAATCCTGCCACCAGCCGTGGGGGGCCGCCACACCGGGCAGGTTCTCCAGGCCCAGGGCCATGTAGGCCAGCGCAAACGCCCCGTTCAGCAGCAGGAACAGCACGCTGACTTCGCCGAAAAACCGGCCCCACGGCATCAGAATCAGCCGCTGGTAGGGGTCGTGGGTGGGCGGGCCGCCGCGCCGCCGCACGTTGAACGTGCCGTCGTGGTTGATGGCCCGCTGGGTGCGCTGCGAGAATTTTTCGCCAATGCCGGGGTCGAGCGAAGCCATGCGGGGAGGGTTGAGGGAAGGAAAGGCGAAAAATACTCGCCGGGGCCTGGTTGCGGCTGCCGTGCACGCGGCCCCAGGCAGTGGCGAGCACCAAATAAGCCCCTGGGCGACCAGGAAGGGCTACTGCCTGGCCCGGCTGCTTCCAGGGCTAGGGCACGGGTCCGGGCTTTGCAGCCGCCGGGCAAGGGCGGTGGCCACGCTGCCCGACCCGCACGGTCTCACCTGCATAGGAAAATATAATTTGGGACGAGGCGCTGCTTGGCGTAATCTTAGCACCGCAATTTTTCTCTATTTTCCTTTCCTTATTTTCTCCCCACCGCATAGAACAGTCGTACACCCCCGGGCCGCCCTACGGCGGCCCGGCCCCAATGGGCCCGCCCCCCAAAAACTGGTTGGTCGAATCGATTTTAGTCACGCTTTTCTGCTGCTTGCCGCTGGGCATCGTGGGCATCATCAACGCCTCCAAAGTAAATTCCTCCTTGGCCGTGGGCGACTACGCCGGGGCCCAGGCCGCTTCCAAGGAAGCCGGCAAGTGGGTGAAGTACGGCCTCATCGCGGGCGGCGTAGTCGTGGCCTTCTACATCCTGATGATGATACTGGGCGTAGGAGCCGGTATGATGAACGGGATGCGCGGTGCCCAATAGCCCCGGCGGGGCGGGGCGGTTGCTGGGGGCCCTGGGGCTGGGCCTGGGCCTGGCCGCGGTGTACTTCGCTTTCGACCCGGCCCGGCACCCGTTTCCGCGCTGCCCGTGGCAGTGGCTCACGGGGCTGTACTGCCCGGGGTGCGGCTCGCAGCGGGCGTTTCATGCGCTGCTGCACGGGCACGTGGGCCGGGCCGCCGGCCTGAACCTGCTGGCCGTGGCCTACGCGCCGGTGCTGGCCGCGGGCGGGGCCGACGGGGCCGTGGCCTGGCTCACGGGGCGGCCGCGGCGGCTGGCCCTGCTGTACCGGCCCTGGCTGGGCTGGGGCACGGTGGGCCTTACGCTGGCCTTCGCGGTGCTGCGCAACCTGCCCGGGCCCGCAGGGGCCTGGCTGGCCCCGTAGCGGCCCGGTTCTGGTACTTTTAGCGGTTAGGGCCGGGGGCGAAGCTTCCGGCCCTAACCGTTTTTTTGGGCCCCGCCGGCGTGCGCCGGGGGCCGGGCGGTTACAATTCGCATTGGACCGTACCTTGCGTACCGTTGTTATCCGCCGGGCTACCCAGCACCTATTTTATACTATTCGATGATTAAAAACTTACTGTGCCGGGGCGCGCTGCTGGCCGGCCTGGTGCTGCCCGCTGCCGCCGCGCACGCCCAGCGGGTGGGCCTGGTGCTGAGCGGCGGCGGGGCCAAGGGCCTCGCCCACGTGGGCGTGCTCAAGGAGCTGGAAAAGAACCACATCCCCATCGACTACATCGTGGGCACCAGCATGGGGGCCGTGATTGGGGGCATGTACGCCGCGGGCTACTCGCCGGCCGAGATCGAGCAAATCGTGCTGAGCCCGGAATTTCAAAACTGGACCTCGGGCAAAACCCTGGAAAGCAAAACGTTCAACTACGTCACGAGCGAGCCTTCGCCCTCGGCCCTGCGCCTGGGCGTGGCCCTGGACTCGACGCTGCACGCGCAGGTGAGCTCGAACCTGGTGAACGACCTGAACCTGAACCTGGCCCTGGCCAAGCTCATGGCCCCGGCGGGGGCCGAGGCGGGCTACGACTTCGACCGGCTGTTCGTGCCGTTTCGGTGCATGACGTCGGAGGTGTTCACGCGCAAGGAAGTGGTGCAGCGCAAGGGCAACCTGAGCGACGCGGTGCGCAACTCGATGACGTTCCCGCTGGCGTTCCGGCCCATCCGCAACCCCGACGGCAAGTACTACTACGACGGGGCGGTGTTCGACAACTTCCCCACGACGGCCATGAAAACGGAGTTCGCACCCGACATCATCATCGGGGTGAACGTGGGCGACGTGGCGTATAAAAGCTACCCGTTTAAGAAGGACGACGCGCTGCTGGCGGGCACGGTGCTTTCGCTGGGCACCAGCGTGGCCGACACCAACAGCGTGGGCCGCAACGGCGTCTTCATCCAGCCGCGGCTGGGCACGCTCGGGGCCGGCGACTTTGCCCGGGTGAAGGACCTGGTGGCCGAGGGCGACACGGCCACCCTGCTCAAAATGCCCCTTATTAAGCAGCGCATCGCGCGCCGCCAGGATTCGACGGCCCTGCTGGCGCGGCGGCGGGCGTTTCAGGAAGGGGCCCCCGCGCCGCGCTTCCTGGAGGTGGAGGTGCACGGCCTGCGCGCCGACCAGAACGAGTACGCGGCCAAGTTTTTCCAGCGCAAGGGCCGCGAGTACAGCCTCGACGACATCGAGGAGGGCTACTACCGGCTGGCGTCGGACGACTACTTCAAGAACATCTACCCGCGCATCCGCTACGACGCGGCCCGCAAGGGCTACATTTTCAGCCTCGACGCGCAGCGCAACAACAACGTGACGGCCGAGGTGGGCTTCGTGCTCAGCAGCCGGCCCGTCGACAACTTTTACCTGGGCGTAGAATACCGGCGGCTGCGGCGGCTGCTCTACACCACGTCGGCCGACGTGAGCCTGGGGCGCTTCTACAACGGGGCCCACGGCTCGTTTCGCGTCAGCGTGCCGGGCCGCGTGCCGTTTTACGTGGAGCCGGGCGTTACCTACAACCAGTGGGACTACCAGAACACGGGCGGCCTGCTGGGGCGCAACGTGCTGAGCACCCAGATCCGGCAGCAGGACACCAAAATCGGCTTCCAGGTGGGCGTGACGCCGAACTACCGCAGCCGCTTGCTGCTCGACGCGGGCCTGTTCACGCTGCGCGACGACTACACGAACGGCACCGACATCAACAGCAGCGACGTACTCGACAAAACCGTTTTCCACGGCGGCACGGTGGCCCTGCGCCTCAACCGCAACACCCTGAACGAGAAGCAGTACCCTACCGGCGGCCACCACTATTCTTTTACGCTGCGCGGCGTCACGGGCTCGTCGGAATACACGCCGGGCTCCACGTCGTTGGTGGCGGCCGACGACCGCCACCACCAGTGGCTGCAGTTCCGGGCCACCCTGGAGCAGTACCACGCCCTAAGGGGCGACCGCCGCGCCTGGGGCTACTTCGGCGAGCTGATGGCCACGGGGCAGGGCACGTTCAGCAACTTCCGCGCCTCGCAGGCCATCGCGCCGGTGTTTGTGCCGCTGCCCGATGCGCGCACCTTGTTCCTCGATAAGTACCGCTCGGGGCGCTACGTGGCCGGGGGCCTGCGCTACAGCCAGCCGGTGGTGGGCAGCCTGCTGTGGCGCTCGGAGGTGTACGTGCACCTCAACTTCCAGCCCTTTGAGCAAGCCGCTGACCAAACGGCCATCCGCACCAACGGCTTCGACCGCCCCCGCCTGACGGCCAGCACGGGCTTCGTTATCATGACGCCCGTAGGGCCCCTGGCCCTGCACGCCCGCTACTACGACGACCCCGCCGAGCACTTCGGCGTGTACGCTCACCTGGGCTACCTGCTCTTCCGCGGCCGGGCGTTGGAATAGCCGGCCCGCTGTTGCCGCTAAAAAAGGCCCCGCCGGCGTTCGGCGGGGCCTTTTTTAGTGCGTACTACAGGCGGTTCGCAAGTCGATGCACAGCGCGAACCCCGTTGCTTGAGTCGCTACAGGGTGGCCCAACGAACAATCGGCAGGACAAAGCGAGCGACGCGAACCACAACGCTCGCGCTACGGCCCGGCCGCCGGGCGTACCGTTCTGATACGCCCCTGGGCCTACCCCCTGATGGCCGCGGCCACGGCCGCGGGGGCCTCGTAGGGCAGCAGGTGGCCGGCCCCGGGCACCTCGGTGAGGGGCGTGCCGGGGGGCAGCAGCGGCAGGGTTTGGGCCCGCTGGGCGGCCAGCGGGATGGCCGCGTCGGCGGTGCCCGCCAGCAGGTGGCAGGGCACGGCGATTTCGCCCATCAGGGCCGTCAGGTCTTCCAGGGAGCCGCCCAGCAGCCAGGCGTCCCAGGCCACTTGGTCGCTGCGGAGGTTGTCGGCCACCACCTGCTGGCGCACGGCGTCGGCCAAGGGGGCCCGGGTGATTTTGTGGAACGTCTCTTCGGCCTCGGCGGGCCGGCCGTAGGCGGCCAGCGCGGCGGCGCGGTCGTCGTCGGCAATGGGCTCGGGGCTGGGCGGCGAAGGCGCGAGCAGCACCAGGCGGCGCAGGCCCGCCGGGCGGGTGGCGGCCAGCGCCAGCGCCACTTTGCCGCCCAGGCTGTGGCCCACGAGCACGTAGTCGGTCAGCTGGTTGTCGGCGATGAAGCCCGCCACCCAGTCGGCGTAGGCCCCCACCGAGTAGTCGAACCCCGCCGGGGCCCGTTGCCCGCCGAAGCCGGGCAAGTCGGGCGCGAAAAGCTGGGTGCCGGCGGGCAGCAGCGGGCGCACGGCGTCGAACTCGTGGCCGGCCCCGGCCCAGTAGTGCAGGGCCAGAACGGCAGAAACAGCGGTAGTAGGCATGGCCCGGCATACGGCAGACGGCCTCCCAGGGATGGCCCGCCCCCGGATTTACTTCGCCCGCCTGCAAAAAAGCCCTTCCTCCCGGCGGGAGAAAGGGCTTTTTAACCGGAGCCCCCGTTGGGGAAGGCCCGCGGGCGCTTATTCCTTCACCAGGCGCTTGGTCAGGCCGACGGCCGTGCCGTCAGTTGCCGTGCCGCGCACCTGCACCAGGTAGCCGCCGCTGGCCAGCCCGGTGAGGTCCAGGCCGTGGGCCAGGCCCGCCGCCAGGGTTTGCGTCAGCACCGCGCGGCCCGTCATGTCCAGCACCGCCACCTGGTAGGTACCGGCCGGCAGCTGGCTCAAGTCGAGCCGGGTGCTACCGGCGGCCGGGTTCGGGTACAGGGCAATGGCGGGGGCCGTCGCCGCTTTGGCAAACGTGACGGCCTGCACGGGCGAGTAGGCCACGGTGCCGTCGGCGTCCACCTGCCGGAGGCGGTAGTACACCGGGCCCGTCGCCTGGGCCGCCACGTTGGCGTCGGTCAGGGCGTAGGCCGTGCGGCTGCTCGTGGTGCCCTGCCCTTTCACCTGCCCGATCTGCGCGAAGCTGCCGGCCGCCCCGTCGAAGCTGCGCTCCACGGCGAAGTAGGCGCTGTTTTTCTCCGAAGCCGTGGCCCAGGCCAGCGCCGCGTCGCGGTTGGCCACCGCCTTGGCCGTGAAGGCCACCAGCTCCACTGGCAGCGGGTTCAGCAGCACGATGCTGACCGGCACGGAGTTGGTGCCGCCGTTCAGATCGGTGGTCACCACGCTGATGCTGATGGTGCCGCTCTTGAGCTTCGTGCGGTCGCCGACGGTAAGCTGACCGGTGGCGGCGTCCAGCAACAGGCCATTAGCGGCCAGGGTGGTGGCATCGGCCGTGCTGACCACGGCGTTGGTGCCGGTCGTGGGCAGGCCGTTCTTAACCACCGCGCCGTTGGCGTCGTAGGTGCCGCCGTTCAAGTCGAAGACGTTGGCCACGACGTTGGTGTTTTGGTAGGAATAGCCGGCGACGTGGGCCACCTGCTTGTAAGCCGAGTTGTTGTCGGCCCCCACGGGCAGCGTGTACAGGGCCGGCACCGAAGTCAGCGGCGTGGCGGCGTTGTCGGTGGCCGTGTAGCGGAAGAAGGCGTTGCCCACGAAGCCCGCGGCGGGGTCGAAGCGCAGGTTCTGGGCCTGGGCGGCCGTCAGCACCAGGCCGGGGAAGCTGGCGGTGGTCAGGGCCACGTTGGCGGTGCCGTTGTACACGTAGAGCGTGCCCTGCGCGGGCGTGGGCAGCGAAGTTCCGTCAATGGTGTAGGTCAGGGTCTGGCCGGCGTCGGCGTCGGTGGCGATTAGCGGCGAGATGGGCATCGGGCCGGCGCTGTTGCCCGTGGGGGCTTGCAGGCTGTTCACCGCGTCGTAGGCCACGGGGGCGTTGTCGAGCACCGTGGTAATGGTAGCGCTGTTGTTGCCCGCGTTGGTTTCGGCGGCGGCCGTCACGCTGGCGGTCAGCACCAGGGACGCACCCGAGCCGGGGGCCGTGAACGACACGTAGTTGGTCACTTCACCGGCCGCACCCGGGGCCATGCTGGCGATGGGGGGGAAGGTGACGACCGTGTTGCCGCCCACCGTGGCCGTGGTGCTGCCGGCGGGCACGCTCAGGTTGGCTGGCGAGCCGGGGAGGGTCAGGGTCTGCCCCACGCTGGTGGCCGGCGAGGCCGAGGCGGCGCTGTTCAGCGTCGTCACCGCGTAGGTCACTTTCGCGCCGGGCGCGGCCACGGCGGGCCCGCTGAGGCTGGTGGTCACGTCGGCCTGGGCCGTCACGGTCACGGTGGCCTTGGCGGTGTTGTTGGCCAGCGCCGGGTCGGAAACAGCCGAGCTGATGCTGGCCACGCCCACCACCGGGCCGGTAGCCGGCGCGTTGAAGGTCACCGAGTAGGTACCGGGCAGCGACGCGCCGCTGGCCAGCGAGGCCAGGGCCGCCGTCGTGGCTTTGAAGGTGACAACGCCGGTGGTGGCGTCGTAATCGGCGTTGCTGGTCGTGCCGCCATCGCTCACCACCACGCCCGTCAGGCCGGGCTGCAACACCAGCTGGGGCACCACGTTGGTGGCCGCGGCCGGGCCGGCGTTGGTGAAGGTGGCGGTCAGGACCACGGCCGCGCCGGCGTTCACGGTGCTGGTGGCGGGCGTCAGGGTCGTTTGCAGGTCGGCCAAAGCGGTAGTCGCCTGGTCGGGCATGGTCACCACGTTGGCGGTGTTGTTGTCGAAGTTGGTTTCGTAGCCGGTGCTCGTCACCTGGGCCAGGGCCGTCAGTCGGGCCGCGTCGGGCATGGCGACGACTACTTCGTTGGCCACACTAGCCCCGCTGGCCAGGGTGGCCACGGTGGCGAAGGTCACCAGGCCGGAAGTGCTGTTGTACGCGCCGCTGCCGCCGGGGAAGCCCACCGTGAGGCCGGCCGGCAGTTGCAAGGTGGGCACCACGCCGCTGGCGGCCGCGGGGCCGTTGTTGGTCGTACTCACCACGTACAGCACCGGGTTGCCGACGGCGGCCGTGGCGGGGCCCGTGGCGCGCACCACCAGGTCGGCGGCGGGCGTCACGGTGGTCGTCAGCGCGGCGGTGTTGTTGGCCGTGCTCGTCTCGTTGGTGGCGGTGCTCACGCTGGCCACCGGGCTGAAGCTGCCGGCGCCGGCCGGGGCCGCGAAGCTGATGGTGCTGGTCTGGCTGAAGCCCTGGGCCAGCGTCCCGGCGAAGGCGAAGGTCACGACGCCGGTGGTGGCGTCGTAGGTGCCGCCGTTGCTCACCGTCACGCCCGTCAGGCCGGCCGGCAGGCTCACTTTCTGCACCACGCCGGCGGCGGGGGCCGGGCCGTTGGCGACCGTGGTCACAGTATAAGTAGCAGTTTCGCCGGGCAGCACGACGGCCGGGCCGGCCAGCGTGGTGGCCACGTCGGTGAGGGGGCCCACGTCCACTTTCAGTTGGGCGATGTTGTCGGCGGGCACCAGGTCGGTGGTCGTCGTCGTGACCGTAGCCGTGGCCGGCACGAAGCCTTGCTGCGGGGCCGTGAACGTAATCGTGTAGGGCTGGCTAGCGCCCGAAGCCAGGGTGCCGCTGAGGGCCGGGAAGGTGAGCACGCCCGTGGTGGCATTGTAGCTGCCGCCGCCCTGGTTGCTAAACGTCAGGCCCGTGGGCAGGGCCACGGTTTCCTGCACCCCGGCGGCTGCCACCGGGCCCGCGTTGGCGGCCGTGATGGTGAGCGTGATACTGCCGCCCGGTGCCACCGTCGCGCCACTGGTAGTGGTGATGGTGGTGTACACGTTGGTGGCGGTGCCGGCGGCAGCCGTGCCAATGCCGGCAGCGGTGGTTACCGTAGTGTTAGCAGCCCCGCCGTTTAGCTGGGCCGTGTTGTTGTTGGTGCCCGCGGTGGGCGAGTTCAGGTCGCCGGCGTTGTCGCTGGCGGTGCCGGCCGTTACGGTCGCCACGGGGGCGGTGTAGTCGGCGCCCGGGGCCACGAAGCTGATGGTGTTCGTCACCGACTGCCCCACGGGCAGGGCCGGCAGGGCCGGGAAGGTCACCACCGTCTTACCGGTGCTGGAATTGTAGGCGTAGGTGCCGCCGTTCGTCACAAACAGGCCGGTCAGGTTGCCGGACAGCGACACGGTTTGCACCACGTTGAGGGCCGGCGACACCGAGTTGGCGGTCGTGCTCAGGTTGGCGGTCGTCACGGTGTAGGTCACCTCGTTGCCCCGGGTCACGGTAGCAGTGGAGCCCGTGATGGGGCCCGTGAGGGTGGTGGCCACGTCGTAGCGGGGCGTCAGGTTCACGGTGTTCACGGCCACGTTGTTGGCGGTCACCGTTTCGGTGCCGCCGCTGCCGCTCACCACGGCCGTGGCCGTCAGGGGCCCCGTGCCGGGCGTTTTGCTGATGGCCACGCCGTAGGCCTGCGAAGCGCCCGCTGCCAGCGACGTGCTGGCGAAGGTCACCAGGCCGGTGGCGTTGTTGTAACTGGACGTGGGGCTGGCCGCGCCGCCCATCGTGAGGGTGACCGTGCCGCCGTTGTTGGTGAGGCCGGCGGGGAGCTGGAGCGTTTCCACCACGTTGGTGGCGGCCACCACGCCGGGGTTGGAAGCCGTCAGGGCGTAGGTTACCGGGTCGCCGGCCAGCACGGTCGAGCCGTTGGCGGGCGAGCTGATGGCCGTGGCCAGGTCAAAGGTCGTGCCCTTGACTTCCACCGAGATGAAGGCCGTGTTGGACGTCGTGCCCGAGGTGTTGCTCACCGTGTACGGCACCGTGGCGATGCCCACGAAGCCCGCCGTGGGGGTAAATACCACCATCCCGTTGCTGGTGAAGGCGAAGCTGCCGCCCGTCACGGCCACGGCCGTGGTGCTGCCCGGGGCCAGCCCGTTCAGGCTGACGGAGCCCAGGTCGAGCGTGCTCAGGGGCGTGTCGTTCGTGGTTACGGTTTGCGTAACGGCCGTGCCGGGGGCGGTCGTGGTGAGGTCGTTCACAGCCACCGGCGCGGCCAGTACCGGGGCGTTGCCCGAGAATTCGGACGTGCCCTGGTTGTTGCCCGAGGCCGTGGCCAGGGTGGCCGTGGCCGTCAGCTTAGCGCCGGTGGCGTTGATGGCCGCGAGCTGGGCCGCCGTCAGCGACGCGAGCGGAATGGAGAACGAGAAGCGGTTCTGGCCCGTTTCCGTGCCCTGGTTGAAGCCGTTGACGTTGGTGCTGTACGTGCCAGTGGTGCCGTCGAGGTCGGCGCTGCCGCTGGTGCTGCTGCCTTCGGTGCGGTTGAACAGGTAGGTCTGGCCCTGGCCGAAGTTGGCCCCCGTGGCGTTCGGGCTGGCCGGGTTGGGCGCGGCGATGAAGAATTCCAGCAGGGCCCCGGCCTTGGCGAAGCCCGTGAGCAGCAGGTTGCCGTTGCGCACGGTCGCGCCCTGAAGCACGGGCATGTTGGTCAGGCCGTTGGCCCCGTTGTCGCCGTCGCCGCTGTCGTTCAGCGTCACGAACGGGCCGGTGCCCGTGGTCTGGCTCTCGCCGCTGGCTTGCAGGTCGATGCCGACTTCGCCGCTGGCCGCGCCGCCGGTGCTGGTGGGCACCGCGCCGTTGCCGAAGATGGAGTTCTGGCTGAACACCGAGTTGGTGGTACCCGAAGTGGCCAGGATGCCGGCCCCGTAGTTGCCGCTGATGACGTTCATACCCACCGTGTTGCCGGCCCCGCTGAGGCGCACCCCGGAAGTTTCCACGTTACTGGTGCCGTTGCCGCGGATGGTGTTGCCGCTGAGGGCGTTGCCGCCCGTGCCGGCAAAGCCGTCGATGCCGTTGCCGGTGTTGTTGGCCACCAGGTTGCCGGTCACGGCCACGGTGTTGCCCTTGATGGCGATGCCGTCGTAGCTCCCATTGGTGCTGAGGGCGTTGCCGGCAATTTCGTTGTCGCTGATGGTGAGCTTGTTAACCTGGTTACCTACCGAGATGCCGTTGCCGTTGCCGAAGCCGATGAGGTTGTTGGCGATGAGCGAGCCCGTGCTCACCGAGGCCGTGTTGGCGGTGATGCGGATGTGGTCGGCGTTGGAGCGGTTCGTGGTAGCGCTGGGGTCGGTAAAGCTGGTGGCCGTCGTGCCGACGACGTTCTGGCTGATTTCGGTGTTCGGGCTGGCCACCAGGATGTCGGCGTTGTTGTCGTCGTTCGCGGCGTTGCCGAAGCCGTAAATGGCCAGGCCGCGGAGGACGTTGTTGGTGGCTACGTCGTTCACTTTAATGCCTATCGCCACGGCGCTGGTGCCCTTGAGCTGCACTTCCGGGCCGTTCACTTTGTCGAGGGTGCTGGCCGTGCCCACCGTGCCGCCGGTGCCCAGCTGCGGGGCGTTGGTGTCGCCGATGTTCACCGTCTGGGTGGTGGCGTCGATGCTCGTTTTCGGGCCCGACAGCGTGAGGGTCGAGGCCAGGTTGATGGCGGCAATGCTCTGGCCGCCCTGGGCGGTGAGCTGGCTGGCGGGGCCGCCGTTGGCGCTGGCCGTAAGGCCGGGGTGAGCCTGGCCGTCGGCAATCATAAAGATGGACGTTTCCTGCCCGGCGGGCAGGGCCGTGTTGGTGGTGCCCACCGTCGAGCGGTTGAAGCCGGCCTGGGCCAGGGTCGCCTCGTCGCCCAGGGCATTGGCGTTGAGCACAAACTGCCGGAGCGAGCCCTGGCCGCTATCGTTAGTATTCACCACGGTGTCGAAGTTGTAGCCGAAGTCTACGCCGGCATCGCCCGCGCCGTTCAGGGCCACCGTCGCGATGGACTGCGGCGTACTGGTGGTGCTCGCCTGAAGCACGGTCAGCAAAGCGCTGGCGGTGTTGGGGCCCGCGTCCGGCAGCTTCGGATTTTGGCCACCCACGCGGCTGCCGTTGCCGTTCACGTAGGTCTGCACGGGCACCAGGGTGCTCACGTAGCCGCTGCGGCTGCTGGTCACCGAGTTGTTCACTACGCGCACGGCGTAGGTAGTGGCGCTGTTGAGGCCCGTAAACGAATACGTGCCGTCTGTAGCCGTGGTGGTGGCGCTTACATACATGCCGGTGGTCGAGTTGTACAGCTCGACCCGGGCCCCGCCGCGCCCTACGCCGTTGGCCGTGCCGAAGCTGCGGCCCGTGCCGCCGCCGTAGTTCACGTCTTCGTACACCGTGCCCTGGATGGCCGGTTGCAGCTGGACGGGCGTGGGCACCGCCGCGTCGCTCTCCGCGATGGGGGGAAAATCTGAGCTGTTGTTCGACCGGTCTTCGGCCACCATGTCGCCGGGGGGTACCAGGGTACCGCTTACCAGCAAGTAGCCCGGGTTGGCCACGCCGGCCATCGGGGTGCTCACGCCGGTGGCGTAGGCCGTGTTGTTTTGGATGGTGCTGGGCACGGCTCCCGCGTTGGCGTACACCACCCGGGCGGTGAAAGTAATGGTGGCCCCTTGGCCCGCGACCAGGTCCACCAAGCCGCTGAGCAGATTGGTGGCGGTGCCCGTGCCGGTGTTCACGCCCGTGAAGCCGCCGTTCAGGACCAGCGCCGCGCCGCCGTTGTTGGTCAGTGCCGGGTTGCGTATCGTAATCGACTGAGCCGTTGGGAAGGAAGTGCCAGTATCGTTGGCGTCGTTGCCCGTGGTGCTGCCGGTCAGGAACTCGCTGATTTGCACGCGGGGGTCCAGGATGGTGCCCGTGTTACGAATCTGAATAGTGTAGGGCACGTCGAACGCCACCGTGGTGTTGCCCGTCGTCACCGAGGCCACTGTTCCCACCGTTTTCAGGATGTCGATGCGCTGGTCGGGGTCCACGCAGCTGGCCCCGTCGCTGATGGGGGCCGGGTCCACGGTGCCTATTGGCAAGTAAGCCCCGGTAGCCGCGTTCAGCTGGTAAAATTTACCCGAGCCGGCCGTGTTGGTGGCCCCGTTGGAATAGGCAAACAAGTTGCCCGTGAAGTCAAAAAACGCCGTACCCAAAACTTCTGAAGCCTGCACGGTGCCGCTGGTGAGCGTCGTCACGGTGGCCGTGGCCGGGTCGGTAGCGGGGGCAACCGCGGCGTCCGGCACTATTTTGTAGAGCAGGCCCGGTACCTCCACGCCGTAGATTGCTTGGTCAACCGGGTTGATGGCAATATCGAAAAACAGGCCCTGCCCGTTGGCGGTGGGCCGGTTTTGGTAAGTCAGCGTCAGGGCATTGAGCTGGGCCGCCCCCGTTTTGGCCAGGTCGAACCGGTAGAGGTTGTTGTTGTAGCTCGTGCTGTTGGCGATGTTGCCGTTGTTGGTACCCTGCACCGTCACGTAGTAGTGGCCCAGCCGGTCGATGGCGCCCCCGGCGAACTGAACCTGGGGCAGGTTGGTCACCCCCAGGTCCAGAAAGCCATCCTGGCCAATCTTGTACATATGGACGGGAGCCCCGGGGCCCGCGTCCGGCACGTACGACAACGCGTACAGGTAAGCGTCAAGCGGGTTATAGGCCAGCGAGTTCACCAGCACGCCCAAATCCCTCAAATCCGTGGTGGTATAAGGCGTCGTGTTGCGGTTCACGCGGTACAGGTGGGAAGTGGTGCCCACCTGCCGGGTCTGATAGAAGGTGCCGTCGCAGTTGTACGACAACCGCGTTTGGGCCCGGGCCCCGAGGGCCCCGAGCAGCAGCCACCCCAGGATAAATAATCGTAATAATGGTTTCATGGAATAGAGCAGATAGTGGAAAGGCAATCCGTCCTAATTCAGCCGAACGGTACCCCAAACCTAATCTGCATCCTGAAATCAATTAGTACTTTCTCGGTAAAACTCCCTTATTGCCCGGTGAACAAATGAAAATGGCACGACGTAAAAAAATCAAATTGGGAAATTTCGTCTCGGTTTGGGAATTCCGACAGCAATCAGATAATACCGCTTAAATTATGTCCATTTGTCATTATTTCACCGGCTTGCAACGTTTTTTCATTAATTATACACGGGTAGCCAAAGATGTTTTGTCCAATTACCATTCCCAATTTGGGAATCATTTTAGCACCTAAGCAAGTATTTTTATAAATCCTTTATTTGTATTATAACAAGATTAATAAAAATTTCGGCTTAACTTTCCCCTTAGCGCCTATTTGAACGGGCGGTCGTACTCATCTAGCGTTTGCGTGGTGGGAGCATTTCTCCCGCGCCGGTAACCCAGCCGATTGGATCAGCTACGCGGGAGAGATGATTCGGCTACGCAGACGCCAGATGAGCATGACCGTTCTTTTTTGCGCCCATTCGGGTATGCTCCTGGAAGCAGCAAGGCACCGGGCAGCTCTGGGCCGGGCAAGCGACCCCGGCTACGCTTCGCGCGGGGCCGGCCATGCTTCTGCCCGGCTTGCCGGGGGGCGGCCACGCCCGCGCCGGGCCCGCGCCCCGGGCATAAAAAAAGCCCCGCCGGATTCCGGCGGGGCTTTTTCAGGAAGGAGCGGGTTGCGCTATTCTTTCACCAAGCGCAGGTTCTGGTGCAGGTTGGTGCCGTGCACCAGCACCACGTAGGTGCCCGAAGCGAAGTACTGCAAATCGAGCTTGTGCGCCTGGCCCCCGGCCAGCTGGTAGGTGGCCACGGAGCGGCCCGTAGCGTCCACCAGGTTCACCTGGTAGGTACCGGCGGGCAGCATGCTCAGGTCGAGCGTGGTGCCGCTGGCCGTGGTGGCCGGGTTGGGGTACAGCGTGGCCTCGGCCGCCACCGTCACCTTGGTGAAGGCCACACTCTGCACGGGCGAGTAGCTCGTCGTGCCGTCGGCGTCCACCTGCTTGAGGCGGTAGTACACCGGGCCCGTCGCTTTCGGGGCCACGTTGGCGTCGGTCAGGGCGTAGTCCGTGCGGCTGGTCTTGCTGCCTTGGCCGGCCACTTGCCCAATCTTCGCAAAGCTGCCGGCCGTGCCGTCGAAGCTGCGCTCCACGTCGAAGTAGGCGCTGTTTTTCTCCGAGGCCGTGGCCCAGTTCAGCAGGGCGTCGCGGTTGGCTACGGCTTTGGCCGTGAAGGCCACCAGCTCCACCGGCAGCGGGAGGGCCCCGATGGTGATGGTGAAGGTTTTCGTGGTCACCCCGCCGTTGGCGTCCACCGTCGTGATGGTTACGGGGTAGCTGCCGCTCACCAGCTTCGTGCGGTCGGTCACCGTGATGACGCCCGTCACGGGGTTGAGGCTGGTGCCGGCGGGCAGCGGGCCGCTCACCAGGGTGGCGGTGCGCACCCCGGTGTCGGTCACGGCCTGCGGCGCGGCGTTGTTGTACACCCCGCTGTTGGCGTCGAACACGTTGGCGATGACGTCACCGTTCTGGTAGGGGTTCACCCCGCCTTTGGGGGCCGTCAGCGTGTACACCGCGTCCAGGTCCTGGCCCACCGGGATGGTGTAGATGGCCGGGGTCGAAACAGCACCCGCGGCATCCGTGGCCGTGTAGGTGAAGAAGGCGTTGCCCACGAAGGTGGCCACCGGATCGAAGGTGAGCTGCGCCGCCTGGGCGGGCGTGAGGGAATCCCCAACCTTTACGGCAACGCCGTTCAGGGCCAGTACCCCTTGGCTGGTGGCGTCGGGGATGCCGGTGATGGTATACGAAGCAAGGTTGCCATCGGCATCCGTCCCGCTCAGCGGCGAGATGGTCAGCGGGTTGGCCGTGTTGCCCTGCGGCCCTGTCAGCACGTTGGTCACGGCGTTGGCCACCGGGGCCAGGTTGCCTTTGCTCACCAATAGGCTGGCCGAGTTGTTGGCGGTCACCTGGTCATTGGTGCCGGCAGTGGGCGTCGTCGTTGCCACCAGGTTGAAGCTGGCGCCATTTGGAATAGTCGCCGGGGCTTGCGCCGTGATGGAGTACGTGACTTCGCCGGCGGCTCCGCTCGGCTGGTTGGTAATGGCCGGGAAGGTCACCACGCCGGTGCCGGAATTATACGTGCCGCCGTTCGATACGCTCACCACCGTCAGGCCGGCCGGGAACTGCACCGTGGTGGTGCTCGTCGCCAGCGAGGGGCCGTTGTTGATGACCGACACCGCGTAGGTGGCCGACTGGCCGCCCACCACCGTGGTGGGGCCGGCGAGCGTCACGGCCACGTCCGTCCGGGTCGTCACGGCCACGCTCACGCTATTCAAATTGTTGGCCGGGGTGGGGTCGCTGGTGGCCGACGATACGCTGGCCACCGCCGTCAGGGGGCCCGCGCCGGGGGCGTTCACCGTCACCGTATAAGGCGTGGTGTTGCCGCTGGCCTGGCTGGCTACCGTCGGGAAGGTCACGAGGCCAGTGTTGGCATCGTAGGTACCGCTGTTGCTCACCGTCACGCCGGTCAGGCCGGCGGGCAGCGTCAGGGTCTGCACCACGTTGGCCGCCGCGTTGGGGCCGCTGTTGATGCTGCTCACCGTGAAGACCACCGGCGAGCCGGCCGCCTGCGTGGCCACGTTCGACGTCACCGTCGTCTGCTCGTCGGTCGTGCTCGTCGTGGCCGGGCTCACCATGGCCACGGCCACGGCCGAGTTGTTGGCCAGGTTGGAGTCGTTGGTAGCCCCCGAGACGGCGGCGTTGGCCGAAGCCGTCAGCTCCGCCGTGCCCGCGGGCACGGTGTACGTGATGGTGTTCGACACCGTGCCGGCCGCGCCGGGCAATTGGTCGGTCAGGGTGGCCAGCGTTACCACGCCGGTGGTAGCGTTGTAGGCGTTGGCAATGGCGTTGCCGCTGGCGTCGCGCACCACTACGTTCGCCAGGCCGGGGACCAGTTGCACCGTCGTGGTTTCGCTGGCGGCCGGCGAGGGCCCGTTGTTGGTCGTCGTCACGGTGTAGGTGGCGGTGTTGCCGGCCACCTGGGTAGCCGGGCCGTTCAGGTACACCACCACGTCGGAGCTGCGCTGCACGGCCGTCGTCACCGTCGAGCCGTTGTTGGCCGCATTCGTTTCCAGGGTAGCCGAGGCCACCGAGGCCACGTTCAGCAGGGTTCCGCTGGCGGGGGCGGTGTACGTAATGGTGTTCGACACCGAGTTGCCCACGGCCTGGCTGGCGATGGTCGGGAAGGTCACCACGCCGGTGGCGCTGTTGTAGCCCGTAGTGGCGGTGTTGGCCACCACGTTGCCGTTGCCGTCCCTCACCACCACGCCCGTCAGGCCCGCCGGAATGGCGACCGTCTGCACCACGTTGGTGGCCGTTACCGGGCCGTAGTTGGTGGTGGTGGCGGTGTAGGTCAGGCTCTGGCCGGCCAGGGCCGCGGTCGGGCCCGTCAAGGCAATGGCTACGTCCGTGGCCGGGCTCACCGTCACGTCGGCCGTGGCAATGTTGTCGCTCGGCATCGGGTCGGCGTTGTTCGAGGAGATGGTGGCCACGGCCGCCACCACGCCCGCGGCCGGGGCCGTCAGCGAGATGGTGTACGAGGTAGTGGCCCCGCTTACCACGCTGCCCACGGCCGGCACGATGACCACGCCAGTGGCGGCGTTGTAGCCGGTGGTGGTGGTGTTGGGCACCACGGTGCCGTTGGCGTCCTTCACCACCACGTTGCTCAGGCCGGCGGGCAGCGTCGTTTGCTGGGCCACGGCGGCGGCCGTCGCGGGCCCGCGGTTGCCCGAGGTCACCGTGAAGGTCGTCGTCGCGCCCGGGGCCACGTTGGCGCTCGGCGAGGTGATGGTCGTGTAGATGTTCGCGTTGGTCGCGGCGGCCGGGGCGGCGTTCACGGTCGTGGCCGCGGCCAAAGCCGAGTTGTTGGCCGTGTTCGAGTCGCCCGCGTTGTTGGCGCCGGCCGTGGCCGTGGCCGAAGCCGTGAAGCCGGTGGTTGCCACCGGCGTGAAGCTGATGGTGTTGTCCACCTTCGCCCCGTTGGCCAGCGCGGCCAGGGCCGGGAAGGTCACCACGCCCGTGGTCGGGTCGTAAGTGCCGCCGTTCGAGACGTACACGTTCGTCAGGCCCGTGGGCAGCTGCACCGTTTGCACCACGCTCGGGGCCGTCGAAGGCCCGTTGTTGATGGTCATCACGCTGAACGTCGTCTGCCCGCCCACGGCCGTCGTCGTCGGGCCAGTGATGGTGGTGGCCACGTCGTAGGCCGGGGTGACGGCGAGGGAGATGCTCTGCGTGTTGTTGGCCGTCTGGCCGGCTTCGTTGGTGGTCGTGCTGATGCTGGCCGTGGCCGTGACCGGGCCGGAAGCCGGCGCGGTGAAGGTGATGACCGAAGCCGTGCTGCCGCCGCTGGCGAACGAGGTGATGCCCGCGTAGGTTACCACGCCCGTCGTGCTGTTGTACGTGCCCCCGTTCGTGGCCGATACGCCCACCAGGCCGGCGGGCAGCTGCACCGAAGCCACTACCCCGGCGGCCGTCGCCGGCCCCGCATTGCTGAAGTTCACGTTGAACGTGGCCGACTGGCCGGCTATCACCGGGTTAGTCCCGGCGGTGATGGTAGCCACCACATCGGCGGGGCTGTTCACCGTGGCGTTCAGCGTGGCCGAATTCGGGGCGGTGTCGGCGCCCTGGCCGGTGGCCGTGGTTACGTTGCTGGTCAGGGCCACGCTGCCCGGCGTGGTGGGAGCCGTGAAGCTGAAAGTGAACGTGTTGGTCGCGCCGCTGTTCAGCACCGCGGCATTACCGAAGTCGATAACGCGCGTCGCGGCGTTATACGTCGCCCCGGTCGGGAACACGACGCTGGTCACACCGGCGGGCAGGGTCACCCGCTGGGTCACGTTCGCGCCCTGGTTCGGGCCGTTGTTGGTGAACGTGGCCGTGTAAGTGCCCGAGGGCTGGCCGGGGTTCAGCACGGTCGGGCCCGCGATGGTCGTCGTCACGTCGGCCGCCGCCGTCACCGGGATGGTGTAGGTGGCGGGGCCCGTCGTCGTAGTCGTGCCGGCGGCGTCGAGGTGCGCTACGCTGGCGGTGCCGTTGGCGTCCGTGGCCGTGTAGGTGAAGGTCGCGGTCGTGGTCGAGCCCAGTACCGGCTGGTACGTCAGCAAGCCCAGGTTGGCAGCTGGTATTACCGTGGCGACTGTTACGGCCACGTTGTTGTAGTACAGGGTGCCCGTGCTGGCCGGGCTCACCGTGTAGCTCACGATGGTGTTGGCCACGCCGTTGGCGGTGCCGCTGGCCGTCGCTTTCAGGTTGGGGTTCAGCACCACCGGGCCGCTGTTGCTGGGCACGGCCACGTTGGTCACGTCCTGGGGCAGGGGGGCCGAGTTCACGGCCACGTTGCCCGAGAACTCCGAGGTGGAGTTGTTCAGCGTAGCCGTGCTGCTCAGCAGCGAGCCCGCCGCCACCCCGGCAAATTTGCCGGTGAGCGGGATTGTGAAGGTGAAGCGGCTGGCGGCGGGATCCGTACCCTGGTTGAGGCCGTTCACGTTGGGCGCAAACGAGCCGGTGCCGGTGTTGGTGTCGGCCGCGCTGCCCTCGGTGTACGTGCCCAGATAGGTCTGGCCTTCGCCGAAGCCCGTGGGGTCGCCCGTGGCACCGGGGCTATAGAACTCGATAGCCGCACCCGGCCGCGAGTAGCCCTGCACCACCAGGTTCGTGCCCACAATGGTGGAGGAAGTGATGACCGGGAAGTCCACGCCGCGGTTGGGCAGGGTATTGGCGGCGGTGGCGGGGTTGTTGCCGTCGTCCACCGTCACGCCGTCGCCGTTGCCGTAGTCAGCAGCGCCGCCGCCAGGGCCGCCCACGTAGTAGTTGGCGTTGCTGATCAGGTCAATAGCGAGGCCGCCGTTGTTCGAGATGCTGTTCTGGCTGATGGCCACGTTCTGCTGCCCGTAGGCGATGACCACCCCGGCCGCTTGCGAGCCGGTGATGACGTTTTTGCTAAGTACGTCGAGCTGTGAGCCCCGCTTGGTGCCGTCGCGCTGCAAGTAGCCAATGCCCGCGCCCTCGATGGTGCCCATCGAGCCGCTGGCCCCGCCGGTGCCGGCCCCGGTGATGGTGTTGTTCAGCACCTGGGTGGCGCTGGTCGAGCCCGTCTCGAATTGCACGCCGGTAGCGTTGGGATTGGTGATGAGGTTGCCCTGCACCAAGGCCGGGCCGCTACCCTGGGGCGTATCCCCGAAGGTGATGGCGTCGCCCCCGATGTTGGTGTAGCCGTTTTGCAGGAACTGATTGCCCAGAATTTGGGTAATGCCCGTCGTCGTCTTACCGTTGTTGATGCTGAGGCCCGAAATGCCCGTGTAGGCTACGAACGAGTTCTGCACCGTGCCCGCACCGGCGTTAGTGGAGGCAAGCACGCCGTAGCCACTGCTGATGGTGTTCGCTACTGTGGGCCGGGTGCCGGCCGCCACCACGCCCACCAGCGTGTTCTCAATCACGTACCCGGTAGCCGAGGCCGTGTTGCCGATGGATATCGTTTGGTTGGTGCCGCCGTGAATGGCCAGCCCGCGTATCGTGGTGTTAGCCGCTTCCACGTCCAGCACGTTGTTTACGTTGCTGCCACTGATTTCCACTTCCGGCACGTTCAGCGCGGCTATGGCCAAGCCATCCGTGCCCACCGTACCGGTGCTGGTGCCCGTCACGGTACCCGTGGCGGTGTTGCCCACATTGGCCGTCTGGGTCGAGCCGTCGATGATGGTGTTGGTGCCATTGGCGCCCGTCAGGGCCGGCAGGGTCGAAGTGGTCGTAATCACGGCCACGCCGTTGGTGAGGCCGCTCACTAAGCCCGCCCGCTGGCCGGCCACCGCCGCGCCCGACGGAATCATGAAGATGCTCGTTTCCTGGCCCGCGGGCAAGGCCACCGTGGCCCCGGCCCCGTTCACGCGGGAGCCGCTCTGCGCCAAGCTACCCTCGCCACCCAACGCGTTGCTGTTCGTGATGAACTGGCGCAGCGAGCCCTGACCCGCGTCGTTGGTGTTGGTCACCACGTCGAAGTTGTAGCCGAAGTCCACGGTCGAAACCGGGGTGCTGGTGTTGGCCACGCTCACCGTCGTGATGGACTCGGGCGTGAGGGTGCCGGCCGTGAGGGCCGCCAGGGTCTGGCTGCCGGTGTTGGCGGCGGCGTCCTGCTTTTCAGGAGCTTCGCCGCCCACGCGGTTCACGTTGTCGGCGGTGCCGTTGCGCACGAAGGTTTGCACCGGTAACAGGCCGGCTACAGCACCCGTGCGGGCGCTGGTCACCGTCGAGTTCACTACCCGCACGGTGTAGTTGCCAGCAGCGGTAGCCCCAACCAGGGAGTAAGTGCCGTTGGCGGCCGTGGTGGTCGAGGAGACGAAGTTGCCGCTCGCGTCGTACAGCTCCACCGTGGCCCCGGGGCGGCCCACCGTGCCGGTGGTGCCCAGGTTGCGGCCGTTGCCGCCGCCGTAGTTGGCGTCTTCAAACACGGTACCGGCAATGCTCGTTGCCAGGGTCACCGGAATGGTGTAGGTGGCCGCGTCGTTCGAGTACTGGCCGGTGTTGTCGACGGCCTGGAAGGTGAACGTGGCGTTGCCGCTGAACGTGGCCACCGGGTTGAACTGGAGCTGGGCCGCCTGGGCGGCGGTAATCACCTGGCCGGCCGTCACCGGGCTTCCACCCAGGCTCAGCACGCCCTGCGATGCCAAGGGCAGCGTGGTGATGACGTAGTTGGTCACTGTGCCGTCCTGGTCGGTGCCGGCTAGAGAAGTAATGGTCTTCGCACCACCGTTGCTGGCCAGGGAGGGCGAGTTACTCAGGTTGATGGTGGCGATGGGCGGCACGTTACCCAGGCCAGCGCAGAGCACCGAGTTTGGGATAACCGTCAGCGTGGGGCTGTCGGGGCCCGAGTAGCTCAGGCTAATCCGATCGGGCTGACCAGTAGCGCTGTATTGCAGCAAAATGTTATGAGTACCCTTCGACAAGTTCAGTGTCACGGTGGGGGCACCATTGCCGAAGCTGATAACGCTGATACTCGCGTCCGCAACTGCCGGCGTACCCGAGGCCGGCACGGCCTTGCCGTCCAGGTATAGCTGAGCCCGGTCATCCACGACGCCTACGGCCGGGTTGCTGATTGAGAATGTATAAGAGCCGGCCGTGGTAATGTAAACGTTGCCTTTGTATTGGGCGCTGAACACGTTGTTGGTCCCGTTAACCGTAGCCGTGGTGACCGGGAATGTTCCACCCGTATTCGCAACCGTGCGGAGGTAGTTAACGGTCGAGGCGATGCCCTTATCCGTGGGGGTTTTACCACTGAAGAAAGCCGGGGTGTTGTTATAATCTCCCTGGTAGTAGAATGCCGACAAGCCGCTGTAGGAATTGGTATTGTCGTAGTAGGAGACACCGCAACCGGGGGGCGCATTATTCACCTGGATGGTGAGCGTGGCCATGTCCGGGGCCGCGGTAGTGCCTTGGTTGGCATCCGTGCCCACGTTGGTGGTCAGCGGGTAAGAGCCAGCCGTGGTCGGGGCCGTGAAGCTGAACGAGAACGTGTTGGTTGCGCCGTTGGCCAGCGTCGTGGCCGTGCCGAAGTTGACGGTCGTTACGGCCGTAGCGCCAGTGCCCGTCGTGGAGAAGGTCGCGCCGTTTGGCAGGTTGGCAGCTGTCACGGTGGCCCCGGCGGGCAGCGTCACGGTTTGCGTTACGTTAGAAGCCGTGCCCGAGCCGTTGTTGGTGAACGTGGCCGTATAGTTCGGATAAGAGCCGCCAGGCTGCCCCACACTCAGCGTAGTCGGGCCGGTGACGGTGGTCGTCACGTCGGCCGGGCAGCTGGCCCCGCTCACGCTGTTGGCCACGCTGTTGCTGATTTGGTTGTTAGCGTCGCCCGTCAGGCCGGGGTTCGCGCCGAACGAAGTACCGCCGTTGGTAGTACCAGCGGCCGCGCCCGCCGCCGAAGCGGTTGCCGTTGAGCCATTCGTTAGAATAATGCCGCCGCCGCCGCCGCCGCCGGGGCCGTGGGGCACGCCGCCGCCGGTGTTGGTGCCGCCCGTGCCGCCGTTAGCGGTCAGGGTCAGGTTGGCCAGGCCGGCCGGGGTGGCGGCCGTCACCAGGATGGAGCCCCCGGCCCCGCCGCCGCCGCTGCCGTCGTTGGCCACCGTGTTGTTGGCATTCGCCCCGTTGGCCAGGATGGTGCCCGTGCCGCTCACGGTGCCCGTGCGCAGCAGCACCAGGCCGCCGCCGGTGGCGCCGCTGCTGGCAAAGCCGTTGTTGGGGGTGCCCGAACCGTTATTGGTCGAGCCCGCGCCGCCGCCGCCGCCCAGCACCAGCCGGCTGCTGCTGGCTACCGCGAAGGCCGCGCCCGGCTCGCCGCCGATGGCCAGGTTGGTGCTCCAGGTGTTGCCGCCGCGGCCGCCGTTGCCGCCGTTGGCCCCGCCGGCCCCGCCCGAGTTCTGCGAGTTGTTGCTGCTGGCCAGGTTATCGGTGCCGCCGCCGCCGGCGTTGCCGGGGGCCCCGCGGCCGTTGCTGCCGTTGGGGTAGTCCGAGCCCGTGTTAAGGTCGTCGGTGCCGGCGCTGTTCAGGATGTTGACGTACTTCGGGGTGCCGGCCGTGCCTTCGCCTTTTGAGCCGTGGGCGCTCGTCGTCTGGTTGTCCGCACCGGAGAAAAAACGGTAGTCGGTGCCGGTGGCCGTGTTGTTGCCGGACAGCAGCCGGCCCCCGCCGCCGCGGAAGCCCGCGCCGCTGGCATCAATAGTGAAGCCGGCGAGGTTGGTTTGCTTGGCCACGTCGATGGCGATGATGCCGCCCACGCTGCCGTTCCAGGCCGTGGGGGTGATGTTGCCGCCCAGGGTCAGGTTGCCGAACTGCGGCACCCGCACCACCTGGAAGCGGCGCTGGCCGGCCGTTGCAGTGGCCGCCGCGTTCACGTAGCCGTTTTTCAGGGCGGTGGCCAGCGTGATGGTGCCGCCGGCCGTGGCCGTAATGGCGCTGTTGGCCACCACGTACTCGTAGGTGCCGGCCGTGAAGTTGGCGTTGCTCAGGTTGCCGTTGGCTCCGCCGCCCGCCACCCCGTCGCCGTAGCTATCGGTGTTGGTGGCGTCGATGTCGGCCCCCTGCATCTGGATGACCAGCAGCAGGTCGCCGGCGGCAATGTTGCCCGTGCCCGTGGCCGCGCCCACCGCAATGGAGGTAGCCCCGGCCGGCACCGTTTGGGTGGCCGTGCTGGGGTAGTAGGTGTTGGGGTTGGTGGTCAGGCCCGTGGGCGAGCCGTCGCGGCCGGGGTTGGCGCAGGCGGCCACCGTGCCGGCCCCGCCGGTCGCCGTTATGGGCACGTTGTAGGTCGTCGTGGCGCTCTGCTGCCCGGCGTCGTCCGTGACAGTGTAGGTGAAGTTCGCCGAAGTGCCCCCAACGGCCGGGTCAAACGTGAGCTGCGAGGCTTGCAGGGCCGTCAGGGTCTGGCCAGCAGTGGCGGCCGTGCCGTTCACGTACAGCACGCCCTGCGAAGCCGCGGGCAGCGTGGTGAGCGTGTACGACTGCACCGTGCCGTCCACGGAAGAGCTTAAGCCGTTGACCGGGGTCTGGCCGGCCGCGTCGGGCACGCTGTTGTTGGTGATGGGGTTGGCCACCGGAGCCAACCGGCAGAAGTTCATCAGGTTGATGCCGACGGTCTGATTGTTGGTGGGTCTGGCAGTACTGGTAGTGACGTTGGCGTACGTTATTGTCAGGCTCGTAATGGGCGACCCGAAATAAGCATTTACAGTGGCATCGGTAGCACTGGTGTTGCTACCCCCTGCCGCTGTCCCGGTGGCGACGTTCCCATTGATGGAGATGTACGCGGCGTTGGGGACCACCGGGCTTAGCACGGGCGTTACCGTCGTGCCGCCGTTGTTGCCCACAAAGGTCACCTGGTCCGTAAAGTCGTTGCCGTAGTCGATGTCCTGCACCTGTATCGTGAAGTTGGACAAAGGGCGGCTGAAGTTGAAGGTAACCGTCGCTTTGTCGTTAGCCCCGGCAGCTGGATAGGTGTTGTCCCAGGCCAGCGTTTGCACACCGTTCTGCGTCTTTACCTGCAGGGTCGACACGCTGGGGTTGCCCGTTGAGACGTAGCCGTTGGTGCCAATGGTGGTCAATGTGGAGCCGGTCGGCACGCCGATGGCCGCATGGGCCTTCCAGTCTTCGTTGGCAGGGCGGGTGCTAAAGTCGAGCGCGGCCGTGGCCACGCAGGGGGTTACCACCTGGAGGGGAATGGTGAAAATGGCCGCGCTCGATACTAAGTTGGCGTCGTCGGTGACGGTGTAGCTGAACGCGGTGCTGGTGCCGGTAGCGCCGGCCGCGGGGTCGAAGCGCAGGCTGGTGGCCTGGGCCGGCGTCAGGGTTTGGCCGTTGGTCACGGCCGCGTAGGTGCTGCCCGTCGAGTTATAGTAAAGCACGCCCTGCGCGGCGGGCGGAATGGCGGTTACAGTGTAGCGTTGCACCGTGCCGTCCACGGTGCTGGTCAGGTCATCGATATTGACCTGCCCGGCGTTGGTGGGAATGGTGGCGGTGTTGGTTTTGGTATCGGCCACGGGGGCCGCCCGGCACAGGCTCATGCTGATGATGCCAACGGTTTGCGTCCGGTCTACGCCAGTCACAAAGGGCAAAATGTTCTCGTAGCTCAGCACCAGCTTGGTAACAGGCTGCGGAAACCTGACCGTGACGTTGGTATTCTGTGTGTTGTTACCGGAAGTGGTGCCCGTGAAAGCGTTGTTTTTGCCCGCAACGGTCCCCAGTCCGGTTGAGCCACTGCCCACAAAAACGTTGGTACTACCCGCCGTTACGTTTGCAGTAGTCAGGGTAATCGGGGTGGCATCTGCGGCGTTCACGTATCCGTCGAAAGTCATCCGGTCGGTGAAATTGCTCCCGCCCGTAGTGCTCTGGTCGATATCGTTCACGATAATGACCAGGTTGGAAACGGGCCGGCTGAAAGTGTACGTCACAGTGGCCGTCCCCGAACTTGCACCCGCCGTCGACCCGTTGCTTTGGGTGTTCAGCTGCCAGACCAGCGACTTCTGGTAGATGTTGCCGTTGGTGCCTACCGCGAAAGTATTGGTCCTGCCCCCGGTTACCGTGGTGCTGTAGGCACTGGTAGTAGCGGTAGTGGCTCCCCCCACCGTTTCGGTGGTGGCCTTTCGGTCGCCGTTGGTAGCTGCGGAGTAGTCAAGCGTACTGGTGGCTGTAGTACAGGCCTGCGCCCAGGCACTGGCCCTGCCCAGGGCCCCCCACGCCAGCAGGAGCAGGAATAATCGTAGGATTGGTCTCATAAAATAGGGTGTTGAGCTGAAAAGGTTCGGAGAATATTTTTGCAGGAAAAAATGTGACTATTCCAGTCCTTTTGGGAAAACTATGAACAAATATAGTTTTCAAATTCAATATTTAATACAAATTCCTATTACCCAGACCCGGGTACCTACGCTCGCGACTGACGACCGGATTTACCCCATAAAAGAGGCTATAGACACGACTAAAACCTTTCAAAGCGCTTAAAACAGGCTTTTTTAAGCTGGATGAAACATTATACAACCCGAATAATTATAAAATCCCCCCATGCAAATAATAAAAATAATTCAATTCAAAGTTGACAAAATTATTAAAAAAATTATTTTCTAATTATGAATTTATTGTTATTCGCTTTGCCTAATACCATTTATTGACGCCCAACGGGCAGGGCAGGCAGCAAACGAGCGCCTTCCAGCCCCGGCAAGACGCGGGAAAGGCGCCTTGCCGGGGCTGGCGCGTGCGAGCTGCGCCGCCCCCGCACCGGCACGCGGGGGCCCCGAACGCCCAAAGGCCCTTCCCCGGGCGGGGAAGGGCCTTTGGGCTGGCCGCGACGGCGGCCGGGGCCGGAAGATTTATTCTTTCGCCAACCGCTGAGTAAGGCTGACGGCCGTGCCGTTGGGAGCCGTGCCGCGCCCCCGCACCGGGTAGCTTTTGCTGGTCAGCACCGTCTGGCCGGTCACGTCAGGCAGGCTCGCGGTGTACGTGCTGGTGTACGCGCTGGCGGGTAGCAGGCGCAGGTCGGGCGCGGTGCCGCAGGTCGGGCGCGGTGCCGGTGGCCGGGCCCCGTTTCGATCGCGCCAGCGCTTACTTATCAGTTCAGCCGCGGCCGCTGCCTTCCACCAGGGCCCGCAGCGGCTCGTTGAAGCCCACGGCGTCCACCAGCTCTTCGAGGGGCAGGTGCAGGCGGTACTTCCAGAAGTGGTGGGGGTTGCCGGGCACGTTGATTTGCTCGTCGGCGGGGTTGGGGCGGCGCAGGTGGCCGTCGATGCCCAGCAGGTCTTGTAGCGGGAAAATAGCCCACATGGCCGGCGAATGCAGGTGCTGCGCCACGATTTCGCGCACCACCCAGGGCTCGCAGTAGTACGGGGCCACCTCGCGCCAGTGGCCCAGCAGCGTTTCGAAGTAGCGCTGGGTGGCCACCCGGTTTTCCTGCCACCAGCCGCGCAGCGTGCTCATGTCGTGGCTGCTGGTCGTGACCACGCTCAGGTAGGGCGCGTCGTTGGGGTGGCTGAATTCGAGGCCCGGCGTGGCGGGCATGCGCTGGATGTGCAGGCCCAGGATGCCGAGCTGCCGCAGCACGCCGGGCACCGCGGCGGGCACCATGCCCAGGTCTTCGCCGCAAATGAGCAGGTTGGTGGCGTAGCGCACGGCCGGTAGCTTGGTGAGGCCCTGCTGCCGCCAGAACTCCTCGTGGCGGTGGAAGAAGAAGTCCACGTAGATGCCGTCGTAGAGCCGGCGGCGGGCCTCGTCGCCGTCCAGCTCGCGGAACGACCAGGTTTTGTTGAGCGTGATGCGCGGGTGGTAGAAATCGGCCGTGGCGGCGGGCACCAGCAGCACCTCGCTCACCAGCTGGTAGAGGCCCGGCAGCAGCCAGGCGAAGTAGTCGGTGAGTTCCGCAAGTGAAGCGTCAAGAGTTAACGGGTCGGCTCCGGCTCTTAACTCTTCACTTTTAACTTTTAACTTTTCGACCACGTGGGCCTCCAACTCCCGCTGGGTGCCCAGGCCGGCCTTGAAGCGGTAGGTGCCGTGGCCGGCGTCGTCGAGGTACTCCTCGAACACGCCCTGGGCTTCCTTCCCAAAAATGGCCTCCAGCACGTGCCAGCGGATGTAGGGCTCGCAGAGGCGGCCGTGGTCGAACCAGCCCAGGCGCTGCTCAATCTCGTGGCGGTGCAGGGGCAGGGCGGGCGAAAAGTGCCCGAGTAGGCCCTCCACCGAGTGCGCGGGCATCTCCCAGATGCGGAAGAAGCCCAGGATGTGGTCGACGCGCAGGGCGTCGAAGTAGCGGGCCAGGTGGCCCAGGCGCTGCTGCCACCAGGCGTAGCCGTCCTCGGCCATGCGGGGCCAGTTGTAGGTGGGGAAGCGCCAGTTCTGGCCGGTGGTCGAGAAATCGTCGGGCGGGGCCCCGGCCTGCTGGTCCAGGTGGAACAGCTCGGGCTGCGTCCAGGCCTCCACTGAGTGGCGGTAGATGCCGATGGGCAGGTCGCCTTTCAGCACCACGCCTTTGCTGCGGGCGTAGGCCACGGCCGCGCGCAGCTGCTTATCGAGGTGAAATTGCAGGAAGAAAAACAGGCCGTAGTCGTCGTAGTCGGCGGCGGTTTCGGCGGTGAGGGCCGCCAGGGCGTGCGGGGCCCGGAAGTCGGCCGGCCACTGGGTAAAGTCGGCGGTGCCGAACCGGTCGCGCAGGGCCGAAAACACGGCGTAGGGTATCAGCCAGCTGCTCTGCTCGGTCAGGAACTGCCGGTAGCCGGCGTCGGCCAGGAAGGCTTTTTTCTCCTGCTTGTACAGCAGGCGCAGGAACTTCCACTTGGCGGCCATCACCGGCTCGTAGTCCACGAAGTCGCGGGCGTTCAGCTCCTGCTTGAGGCGGGCCAGCTCGGCGGCGGCTTTCTTGTCCTTCAGCTTCGCGATGCCCTCAAGGTGCACGAACTGCGGGTGCAGCGCGTACACCGAAATGGCAGCGTAGGGGTACGAATCGACCCAGGTGTGGGTGGCCACCGTGTCGTTGATGGGCAGCACCTGCACCAGCTGCAGGCCGGTGGCCACAGCCCAGTCGGTGAGCAGCTTCAGGTCGGCGAACTCGCCCACGCCCAGGCCGCTTTCGCTGCGCAGGGCAAACACGGGCAGGGCCACCCCGGCCCCGCGCCAAGCGCTGGCGTAGCGGTAGTCCTCGTCGCTGAACACGCGGGCGGCGTCGGCGTCGGCGCTGGCGGGCACCACGCGGTTCTCGCCGCCTTCCATGTCCAGCGCATGCCCGGCGGCGGCGTCCCACACGGCGTATTTATAGAGGCAGTCTTCGCCGGGGTTTTGCAGCTGCACGCGGCCGGCCCAGGTGGGGTAGTCGGCGTCGGACAGCACCAGGCACGTGCGGTTGTCCCAGGCCCCCAGGGCGGGGTCGGAGCCCAGCACGCACAGGCCCAGGTGCGGGGCCACGCGCGGGGCCAGCAGCCGGAACTCGGTGTCGCCGGCGGCGGGCGCGGCGGCTTGGGCCTTGGCCTTGGGGGCCCCCGGGGCCCCGGCCGGGCGGCGGAACAGGGCCTGGGTGAAGGCAGCGGTGAGCAGCTCGTTTTCGGGGCGGGCGGGGGTGCGCCAGTAGTCGGCCAGGTGCAGGCGGGGGGCCCGGGCGGCGTCGTAGGCCTGGGTGCGGTTGGGGCCCGCCTCCCAGGTGGGGGCGTCGCCGTCGAGCAGCACGTACTTGTAGGCCAGCTCGCCGGCGGGGGCGGGGGCGGCCAGGTCGCCGGACCAGCAGCCGGCTACATCGTCGTAGTCGAGGGCGAAGGCGGCGGCGGCGTGCCAGTTGCCCAGCGCGGGGCCGGCCCCGCACACGGCCAGGCGCTGGCCCCAGGCGGTGCGGTAGGGCACGGAAAAGTGTATCGTCATAGCAAAAGCATAGGAATTGGCCGCGAAAGATAATTCGCGGGCCGGGCCGGGCCGGCGCGGGCGGGCCCCCTTTCCGCGCCGGCCGGCCCAACCCGGGCCCGTAAATTTGCGTTTGGAAGACCTTCACCCCTTTTTGTTCGCGCCATCAGCCCCGTTTCTACCTACCTGCGCCGTGCCCTTTACGCCCTGCTGGGGCTGATTGGCCTCGTCCTGCTGCTCCTGCTCGTGGTGGTGGTGGCCCTGCAATTCCCGGCCACCCAGGACTTTGTGGCCCGGCGGGCCGAAGGCTACCTGCAAGGCAAGCTGCACACTACCGTGCGCATCGGGAAGTTTCGCACCGATTTCCGGCACGCCCTCAACCTGGACGACGTGTACCTGGCCGACCAAAAAAACGACACGCTGGTGGCGGTGGGCCACCTGGGCGTGAGCATCGATATTTTTGCGCTGGCCAAGAAGCAGATTAACATCAGCGCCGTGGAGCTGAACGACGGCCGCGTGCGCCTGACGCGCACCGCGCCCGACTCGGCGAACAACTACGACTTCATCATTAAGGCCTTCACCGACCCCACGGCCCCGGTGGACACCACCGCGTCGGGCCTGAAGTACAACATCGGCAAGGCGCGGCTCACCAACATCTACTTCACCCAGGACGACCAGATTACGGGCTCCGACCTGCGGGCCCGGCTGGGCGAGGTGGCCGTGAACATGGACGAGGTGGACGTGGACCACTCTATTTATAAGGTGGACGAGGCCACGCTGCGGCGGGCGTCGATTTCCATTAACCAAACCAAGACGGCCCCCGAGGTGGACAACCCCGCCCCCACCAAACCGCTCACGCTGCAATTCGGCCTGAAACACGCTTTGCTCGACAGCGTGAGCTTCGTGTACAAGAACGGGCCCTCGGCGCAGTTTATCGACACCCGCATCGGGCTGGCCGACGTAACGGCCCGCAACATCGACCTGCAAAAGGAGCGCGTGGACCTGACCAAGCTGACGCTGAAAAACACGCACTTCGCCTACGCCCAGAACGCCCAAACGCCCGTGGCAGACCGCGTGGTGAACCCGGCCGAGGCGGTGCGCAAAATCAACGAGGCCGCCGCCAAAAACCAGCTGGCCCAGGCCCCCGCCAGCGCCCCGCTGAGCTGGCGCGTGAGCCTGGGCGAGTCCGACATCAGCGGCCTGGACGTGGCCTTCGACAACTTCAACGAGGCCAAGCAGAAGACCCGGCTGCCGGCCCTGGACTACAACCACCTGCACTTCACGGACCTGGTGCTGAACACGCACAACCTGGCGTACTCCGCCAACCGCACCACGGCCCAGGTCGACAACCTGGCCGGCCGGGAGCAGAGCGGCTTCCGCATCGACTCGTGGCGGGCCAACGTCGTCTACGACTCGGTGCAGGTGCGCCTCGACAGCCTCGACCTCATCACGCCCTACACCCGCATCCGGCGCACGCTGGCCATCGGCTTCCAGAGCCTGGGCGGGCTGAGCGACCCCAAGCAGCTGGCCAAGATGCGCGTGGAAGGCGACTTGCGCAACGTGCGCCTGGGCTTCCGCGACATCCTGTACCTGGTGCCGAGCCTGGCCGGCACGCCGCCCTTCAACACGGGGCCCACCCAGTCGCTGCTGATTAGCGGGCGGGTGAACGGGCGGGTGGACGACCTGACCATTCGCGACCTCGACGCGGTGGCCCTGCGCGGCACCGTGCTCAAGGCGCGGCGGGCCCGCATCACCGGCCTGCCCAACGTGGACGGGCGGCTGTACACCGACGTGGACCTGCAGCAGTTCAGCACCACCGCCGCCGACTTAAACAGCATCCTGCCCAAGGGCACTTTGCCGGCCAGCATCGGCCTGCCGCCGAGCCTGGCGCTGAGCGGCACCTTCCGGGGGCGGCCCACGACCTTGCAGTTCGCCACCAACCTGAAGCTGCGCTCGACCTACGGCGACGTGGCCTTCAGCGGCGACCTGGGGCCGGCGGTGGCCCAGGGCCGGCAGCCGCTGGTGGGCACCTTCGCCGCCTCGGACCTGAACCTGCGCAAGCTGCTGAAAAACCCTTCCCTGGGCCTGCTCACGGCCACGGGCCGCATCAATGCCCGCGGCAATTTGCAAGACCCCGCCACGCTGGTGGGCCGCGTGAACGCCACCGTGCAGCGCGCCGACTACGGCGGCTACCGCTACCACGGCATCGCCGCGACGGTGGACATCGACCGCAATAAGTACACCATCCGGGCCGACAGCCGGCAGGACCCCAACCTGGCCTTTGGCCTGAACGGCGTGGTGAACCTGCGCAACGCCAACGTGCCGGCCTACGCCTTCGACGTCAACTTAAAAAGCGTGAACCTGAAAGCCCTGAAGCTGTACGCCGGCGACCTGCGCCTCCAGGGCGACCTGAAAGCCGACCTGAGCGGTAACAGCCTGAACACGATTCAGGGCACGTTTGGGGGCGACAACGTGGTGGTGGTGCGCGACAACCAGCCGTTTGCCTTCAAAACCTTGCAGGGCCGCATCGTGCAGACGGCGGCGCGCACGGCGGTAACGTTTGATTCGGACTTGGTGGGGGTGCAGCTCGATGGCAATGTTCACCTCGGCAACCTGGCCCCCGAGTTGCAGCAGCACCTGGCCCGCTACCTCAAGCTGCCCGGGGTGCGCTACGTGGCCACCGGGGCCGACCGCCACTTCACCTACTCGCTGGTGCTGAAAGACCCCAAGCTGGCCACCAAGCTGGTGCCGGGCCTAAAGGAGATTTCGCCCTTCACGCTGGCCGGCGAGTACAGCCGCCCGCAGGCCAAGCTGACGGCCACCACCAGCATCCCCGTCATCCGCTACCAGAACTACCGGCTCGATTCGCTGAACCTGCTCGTGGGCTCGGACCCGCGCGGGCTGGACTACTCGCTGAAGCTGGCCCAGGCCCGGCAGGACTCGACGCTGCGCCTGCGCCGGCCCACCATCGCGGGCTTCATCAACGACAACAAGGTGCACGCCCGCGCCTCTATTCTTGGCGACTCGGCCAACCGCGAGCGGCTGGCCCTGGCCGGCGTCCTGCAAACGCTGGACGCCCCGGCCCGCCGCGGGCAGGCCCCGGGGGCCGTCGTTTACCAGTTCGAAGCCGCGCCGGCCCAGATCCTCAACTACGAAAACTGGACGGCGGGCGCGGGCAACTTCGTGCGCTACTACCCCAGCGGGGCCGTGGTGGCCGACAAGCTCAACCTCACCAACGGCCGCAGCGCCCTGGCCGTGCAGAGCCGCGACCCCGCCCAGCCCGCCTCGCCGCTCGACGTCACCTTCACCAACTTCGACCTGGCCGAGCTGGCCAAGGCCGTGCAGCAGCAGGACTCGCTGGTGGCCGGCACCCTCAACGGCACCGCCGAGCTGCGCGGGCTGGGCACCCCGCGCCTGGCCTTCGTGGCCGACGCCAACGTGAAGGGCCTCGTGTTCCAGAAAGCTAACTTGGGCGACCTGACCGTGCGGGCCACCAACCCCAGCGCCGACCGCTACGACGTGGACGCCCGCCTGACCGGCGGCACGCCCGGGGCCGCGCCCAACGACGTGCGCCTGAGCGGCTACTACCTCACCACCACGGGCAGCACCAGCCCGCTCAACTTTACGCTCGATGCCCAGCGCCTCAACCTGAAGCTAGTGGAGCCGTTCTCGGTCGGGCAGGTGCGCAAAGCCACCGGGGCCCTCACCGGGCAGCTCACGGTGGCGGGCACGCCCGCCGCGCCGGTGGTGCGCGGCCGGCTGACGACCACCGACGACGCCAGCTTCGTGGTGCCCATCCTGGGGGCCCCCTACCGCCTGCCCGGCCAGGCGCTGACGTTTGACGACCAGGGCATCAAGTTCGACAACTTCACGGTGCTGGACTCGGCCTCCAACAAGGCGGTGGCCAACGGCTACCTGCGCACCAAGAACTTCACCGACTACACCTTCGACCTGCGGGCCACCACCAACGACTTCGTGGCCGTGAACAACACCCGCAAGGACAGCCAGCTGTTCTACGGCAAGCTGATTCTGGATTCGGACACCCGCATCACGGGGCCCCTGTCGCTGATTGCCGTGAACACGAAGGTGACCGTGGCCGACGGCTCGCGCCTCACGGTGGAGTCGCCGTCCGACGACCCGGCCGCGGTGGCCCGCGACGGCATCGTGCAGTTCGTGGACAAGCGGGCCCGGCTCGACCCGGCCCTGGCCCGCAAGGTGCGGCTCGACACCGTGCAAACCACTACCTCGGGCTATGACATCAAGGCCCAGGTCACCATCACCGACCGCACCCCGTTCACCATCGTCATCGACCCGGTGAGCGGCGACAACCTGCAGGTGCGGGCCGCCGGCACCCTCGACACCGAGATTGACCCGGCCGGCACCATTACCCTGAGCGGGCGGCTGGCCGTGGCCCGGGGCAAGTACCACCTCTCGCTCTACGACCTGGCCACCCGCGACTTCCTCATCCGCCGGGGCTCGACCATCAACTGGACCGGCGACCCCTACAACGCCGACCTCAACATCACGGCCGTGTACAAGGTGAAGGCCCCGCCCTCGGAGCTGATTGCCGGCCAGGGAACCGACGACCCGGCCAACAACAGCATTGCCCGCAACCCGCTGCCCTTTAGCGTGCTGCTGAACGTGACCGACCAGCTCAGCAAGCCCACCATCGGCTTCGACATCACGCTGCCCGAGGACCAGCGCGGGGCCCTGGGCGGGCAGGTGGAGGCCCGCCTGGCGGCCCTGCGCCAGCCCAACCAAACTTCGGAGCTGAGCAAGCAGGTGTTTTCGCTGCTCATTCTGGGGCGCTTCGTGGCCCAGAACCCCTTCCAGAGCAGCAGCGGCGAAGGCTTCGTGGCCGGGCAGCTGCGCGGCTCGGCCAGCGCCGTGCTCACCGACCAGCTCCAGAGCCTGACCGGCAAGTACCTCTCCGGCCTGGGCCTCGACCTGGGCGTGACCAACCAGGCCACCTACGGCACCGACGGCAGCCAGGGCAGCCGCACCGACCTGAACGTGGCCGTGCGCCGCCAGCTGCTCAACAACCGCCTCACCGTGCGCGTGGGCACCGACATTGCCCTTTCGGGCGGCAACGGCACGCAGTCCACCACCGGCTCCAACGCCCCCAGCAACCTGGTGGGCGACGTGAGCCTGGAGTACTCGCTGCTGGCCGACGGCCGCCTGCGCCTGCGGGCCTACCGCCAGAACGGCTACGAAGACATCGACGGGGCCATCATCCGCACGGGGGCCGCCCTGGTGTTCCAGCGCGACTATAACAACCTCGCCGACCTGTTTGCCAAGGTGAGCGAGAGCGTGAAGCAGCAGCGCAAAAACAGCCGCCAGCAGCAGAAAGCCGACAAGAAAGCCGCCCGCGACTCGGTGAAAACCACGGCCCCGCGGGCCGACAGCGCCCGTGTGAAATGAGGGCCGCTTTGAATAACATGCCGCGTCAATGGGCAACCTCACGAGACCCCCACGGGGCGGCCCCCTCCGCAGGAGAGGGGCCGCCCCGTGGGGGTCTCGTGAGGTTGCCCCCGGGCAGTTTGCCCCCCGTTTCCTCCACCACTGCGAAAGTCCTCCGCTTGAAAGCCTACCACACCCCTTTTCTTTCCCTGCCACACGCCAGTGCCCTGGCGCTGCTCCTGCTGCTGTCGGCCTGCTCGGGGCTGAAGTACGTGCCAGCCAAAGAGAAGCTTTACACCGGCTCGACGGTGAAAATTGAGGCTCAGCAAAAGCCCAAGAACGAATCGGCCCTGCAAACCGAGCTGGAGTCGGTGGTGCGGCCCAAGCCCAACTTCTCGTTTCTGGGGCTGCGGCCCAAGCTGTTTTTCTGGCACCTGGGGGTGGGCAAAACCAAGGGGTTCGGCCACTTTTTGGCCGGCAAGCTGGGCGAGGCCCCGGTGCTGCTCTCGCAGGTGAAGATTCCGGCCACCGAAAACCTGATGCTCAACCGCCTCTACAACCACGGCTTTTTTGAAGGCAAGGTGGCCCACGAGGTGAAGGAGCAGGAAAAGACGGCCCAGGTGAACTACACCGCCACCGTGAGCCGGGCCTACACCATCCGCAGCCTCACGTTTCCGCCCGGCGACACGCTGCTCAACGCCGCCATCCGGGCCACCCAGCCGGGCACGCTGCTGAAGGTGGGCGACCCCTACGACCTCAACGTGCTCACCAACGAGCGGCTGCGCATCGACGAGGCCCTCAAGAACCAGGGCTACTACTACTTCTCGGCCGACGCCCTGCTGTTTCAGGTGGACAGCACCTACCACAAGGAGCTGAACGTGTTCGTAACGGTGAAGGGCAGCACCCCGGCCCGCTCGCGCCAGCCCTACAAGCTGCGCCAGGTGACGCTGAACACCAACTACGTGCTCACCGACACCACCAGCCGGCCCCCCATCATGGCCGACGGCTTCCGGTACTTCCCCGACGAAACCATGTTCCGGGCCAAGGCCATTACCCGGGCCACGTTCCTGTTCCCCGACAGCCTGTACCGGCGCAAGCGGCGCGACCAGACCCTGAGCCGCCTCATGAGCCTGGGCACGTTCAAGTTCGTCGAGATTCGCTTCCGGCCCGTGGCCGCCGGCGACTCGGCGGGCCCCACGGCCCGCTACCGCGCCAACGCCCCGGCCAGCCTGCGGGCCGACTCCACCGCCCTGGGCACTACCCTGCCCTTCCCGGCCCTGAGCGGGCCCCCGGGCCTGGGCCGCCTCGACGCCGACGTGCTCATGACCCAGCTCAAAAAGAAAAGCCTGCGGGCCGAGCTGGGCTTGGTGAGCAAGAGCAACGGCTTCGTGGGCCCCGGCCTGAAGGTGACGTACCGCAACCACTCGGCCTTCCACGGGGCCGAGCAGCTGCTGCTGAACGCCGTGGCCTCGACCGAAACGCAGAGCCAGTCCGGCGGCGAGGGGGCCCTGGGCCTGACCAGCTACGAGCTGGGCCTGGACGCCCAGCTACTGGTGCCGCGCCTCATCGTGCCCAACCTGCCGTTCTTCAACCCGCGCCTGGTGAACTCCGATTTCCAGCCCCGCACCACCTTCGGGGCGGGGGCCAAGCTGGTGACGCGGGCGGGCTTTTTCAGCGAGCAGCTCTTCAACGCGAACTACGGCTACAGCTTCAAAACCAAGATTACCAACGAGCAGCAGATTACGCCCATCGACGTGTCCTACGTGCGGCTTTCGAACGTCAGCGACGCGTTTACCGCGCTGCTGGCTCAGAAGACGTTTCTGCAGAACTCCTTCCGCGAGCAGTTCATCCTGGCCAGCAGCTACCGCTACACCTACAACCAGCAGGTGCTGGAGCAGCGCCGCCAGCAAATCTATTTCCAGGGCGGCCTCGAAACCAGCGGCAACCTGGCCGCGCTGGTTTCCAGCAAGGTGGGCACCAAGAACGACGACGGCAAGTACACCATCGGCAACCAGGTGTTCAGCCAGTACGCCAAGCTCGACCTGGAAATTCGCGAGTACTACCGCCTCTCCGACGACCCCGCCAAGGGCAACCGCCTCGTGGGCCGCCTACTGGCCGGCGTGGGCCGCCCCTACGGCAACTCCGACGTGCTGCCCTACATCAAGCAGTACGGCATTGGGGGCCCCAACTCCGTCCGGGCCTTCGCCGCCCGGGGCATCGGCCCGGGCACGTACAAGCCCACCGGGGCCGACGTCGCCAACAGCTTCTACGACCAGGTGGGCGACATCCGCCTGGAGGGCAACGTGGAGTACCGCCAGGACCTGTTTCCCTACGTGAAGGGGGCCCTGTTCATGGACGCGGGCAACATCTGGCTCGTGAACGACGACCCCGCCCGGCCCGGCGGGCAGTTCAAGGCCGGCTCCTTCCTCAACCAGCTGGCCGTAGGGGCCGGGGCCGGCATCCGCATCGACGTGCAGTTCTTCGTCATCCGCTTCGACTACGCCGTGCCCCTCCGCGCCGGCTACGGCACCCCCACCGACGACGCCGGCAACCCCAGCCGCACCGGCCGCCTGAACCTGGCCATCGGCTACCCGTTTTGAGCTGTTAGCTGCTGGCCATTAGCTGTTAGCCCACGTTCAATTACAGTCGTTCGTAACGCAAAAGGGGCCTGCTACCGGTGTAGCAGGCCCCTTTTGCGTCTAGTCAGAAGCTAAAAGCTAACGGCTAACAGCCAGCAGCTAAGGGCTCAAAAAGTTACGCGGGTACGGCTTCTGCGCGCTGCTTTTGCGCCTGCGGCGCGGCACCCACCTTGGCGGGCACCACCGTCACCACCACGTACTTCGAGGTGGGCGTGTTGCTCACCTTGGCCACGCTCGTGATGGGCACCAGCGGGTTGGCCTCGGGGAAGTAGGCGGCCACGTTGCCCTTCGGAATCTCGTAGGGCACGGCCACGAACTTCTCCACCGTGCGCTGCTCGCCCTCGTAGTGGCTCGTGATGTCGAGCAGGTCCTTGGCCTTGAGGCCGCGCTCGGCCATGTCGGCCGGGTGCATGAACAGCACCCGGCGCTCGTTGTGGATGCCGCGGTACCGGTCGTTGTACTCGTAGATGGTCGTGTTGAACTGGTCGTGGCTGCGCACGGTCATCATCACGAGCTGGCCCGGCTCCAGCGGGTACTTCTCCAGGGTGGTAGCGGTGAAGTTGGCTTTGCCGTTGGCGGTCGTGAACTTGCGCTCGCGGGGCCCGTTGGGCAGGTAGAAGCCGCCGGGCTGCCGCAGCCCCTCGTTGAACTTCTCGAACCCCGGAATCACCCGCGCAATGTGGTCGCGGATGACGTCGTAGTTCTCCGTCATGGCCACCCAGTCGGCCACGTTGGTGCGGTCGGGGCCCAGCGTGGCAATGGCCACGCCGCTGATGATGGCCACCTCGCTCAGCATTTCGCCCGCCAGCGGCACCAGGATGCCCTTGTTCTGGCTCACCACGCCCATCGAGTTCTCGCAGCTGGTCATCTGGTGCCCCGATTTTTGCCGGTCGATGTCCACGTGCGCGAAGCAGGGCAGCAGCAGGCTGGTTTCGCCGGTCACGAGGTGGCCGCGGTTCAGCTTGGTGCCCACGAACACGGTGAGCTTCTGCTTGCGCATGCCCTCGGCGATGAACTCAGTGTCGGGGCCGGCGGCCAGCAGATTGCCGCCCAGGCTGAAGTACACCTTGGTTTTGCCGGCGTTCATCATCTTCAGGCTCTCCACCACGTCGAAGCCGTCCTTGCGGGGCGACTTGAAGGCGAATTCCTTGTCCAGCGCGTCGAGGAAGGGCGCGTGCATCCGCTCCCAGATGCCCATCGTGCGGTCGCCCTGCACGTTGGAGTGGCCGCGCACCGGGCAGGTGCCCGCGCCGGGCTTGCCGATGGCCCCCTTCAGCAGGTGCAGGTTCACGATTTCCTGAATCGTCTGCACGCCCTGGCGCTGCTGCGTAACGCCCATGGCCCAGCAGGTGATGATTTTCTGCTTGTGGGCGAGGAGGTTGGCGGCCTCCAGCAGCTGGGCGCGGCTGAGGCCGCTGATTTCCTCGATGTCCTCCCAGCTCGTGTTGTGCAGCGTTTCCACCACGGCGTCGTAGCCGGTGGTGAATTCGCCGATGAACGCCTGGTCGAGCACCTGGCCGGGGTTCAGCTTTTCGGCCTCCAGCAAGTGCTTCATGATGCCGCGCAGCACGGCCATGTCGCCGTCCACGCGCACTTGCAGGAACACGTCGGTAATCGGGGTGCCGTCGCCGAGCAGGGCCCCCAGGGCCCGCAGCGGGTTCATGAAGTCCTGCGGGTTCTTGAAGTGGTTGAGGCCGGCCTCCAGCAGCGGGTTCACGCTGATGATTTTGGCCCCGTTGCGCTTGGCCTTTTGCAGGGCCGAGAGCATCCGCGGGTGGTTGGTGCCCGGGTTCTGGCCGATGATGAGGATGACCTCGGCCTCGTAAAAGTCGTTGAGCGTGACCGAGCCCTTGCCCAAACCCAAAGTAGGACTCAACGCCGAGCCGCTGCTCTCGTGGCACATGTTGGAGCAGTCGGGCAGGTTGTTGGTACCGAACTGGCGCACGAAGAGCTGGAACAAAAAGGCCGGCTCATTGGGCACCTTGCCCGAGGTGTAGAACACGGCCTCGTCGGGCGAGGCCAGCGCGTTCAGCTCGTCGGCCACCACCTGGAAGGCGTCGGGCCAGGAAATGGGCTCGTAGTGGGTGCCGCCGGGGCGCTTCACCAGCGGGTGCGTGAGGCGGCCGGCGTTGTTCTGGTCGCGGTCGGTCATGCGCGACAGCTCGGCCAGGCTGTGCTGGGCGAAGAACTCGGGGCCAGCGGCCTTGTCGTCGGCATCGGAGGCCGTGGCCTTGGCCCCGTTCTCGCAGAACTCGGCCACCGAGCGGTGCTCGTCGGGGTCGGGCCAGGCGCAGCTCGAGCAGTCGAAGCCGTCCTTCTGGTTGAGGCCCAGCAGGGCCTTGGTGCCGCGGCCCACGCCGTCCTCGCCCCAGCTGAACTGCATGGACTTGATGACGGCCGTGACGCCGGCCGCAACCTTGGCGCGGGCCTCCAGCCGGAGGCCGGTGAGGGCTTCGGGCGGCTGGGCCAGCACCGGGTGCAGGTACTTGGCCTCGGCCGTGGGCGGGGCCGGAATGTGCGCGTGGGCGGGCGGGGCCCCGGCGTTGGCCTCGTGGCCGGCCTTGGTGGGGTGGGCGGCGGCCGGAATCTCATAATCGGCCACCGGGGCCTCGCCCTGGTCGGGCCGGGTGCCGCTCACGGGGGCCTGGGCGGCTTTCTGCTGGTGGAGCTTGCCGGCTTTGCTGTCGTCGGCTACGGGGGAATCTTCCATGCGGTGGTGGGAATTGCGAATGAGTTATGGTATAAAAATATGCGGGTTTCGAAGCAAGCGCTGGGGAAAAACGGGCAGCGACCCGAATTTTTTACCGGCCGGGGCCCAAAGGCGAGGCCGGCTTTCCCGGGTGCCAAGCCTATTTTTCTAGTGGCGGCAATCCAAATCTTTCTCGACCAAGATACGCAGCTGCCGGGCATCAGCCAAGGCCACATGCTCCGAAAATCCGTTCTGGTCGGTCCCGGTCCAGGCGTCGGCCAGGGCCCCGGGCACCAGCACCGTGAGGGCCCCCGGGGCGTAGCGCACCCGCACGGCCGGGGCCGCCTCGTCGGTGGCCAGGCGCTCGAGGCTGTAGGTGAGCTGCTGCCCAATGCTGGCCCCGAAATGCACCGCCCCCCCCACCCGGCCCGTATCGGCGAATTCCCGCACTTCGGCATCGGACAAGCGCAGGCGGAGGGTGTCGTCTTCGATGCGGAGCTTCATGGGGTGGTTTAAAGATAATGACTTGATTCTACGGGCTTCGGAACAGAACGAACAGCGGGCACGCACAGAAAATAACCCGCGGGACAAAAATATTTGCCCCCGGGGCCCATACGACGCCTTGGTGGCCCGCACAAATTTCCGCCGGCTTTCCAGCCCTCGTTCGCCTGGGCAAGGCAATAAGCCCCAAGCGGTAGCGGAGGTTTGAAGATTCCCGGCATTTGAATTTTACCATTTTACCAACGGCCCGGGCCCGTGCAACCATAGCTGCACCGTGGGCATCCTGTATATTCCGGCATTGATATAGTTTTGAGGGCTTGCGCCCACATTTCAACCCACGGGCCCGGCCCAGCTATTTCGCATGAAAACCCCGCTGCTTTGCTGCCTGTGTTTCGCATTGCTGCTGAGCAACAAGGCCTTGGGCCAAGCCGTGGGCCCCGATTCCAGCGCCCTGGCGGCCCTGGGCCAGCGCTATGCGGCGGCCCGGGGGGCCGAGTCGCGCCTGTACAACGGCCCCGCCTACGCGGGCCACATCGAGCCTTTTGTGAAAGGGCAGCCGTTTTTTGAGTCCAGTGCGGCGCAGCCGGCCACCGTGGACTACGACGGCCACACGTACACCGGCGTGCCCCTGCACTACGACCTGGTACTGGGCCAGCTGGTGCTACAGGTACCGCCGGGCTTCACGGAAATGCACCTGCTGAACGAAAAGGTGGCGCGTTTTACCCTGGCGGGCCACACATTCATTCGCCTGGTAACCGACTCCGCCGGCGCGTCCGTGCCGACGGGCTTCTACGACCTGCTGGTGGAGGGCCCCGTGCGGGTGTTGGCCGCCCGCCGCAAAAACGTGCAGACGCGCGCCACCTTCGAGGGCATGCAGGGCGAAATATCGCAGATAAACGAGGTCTTTATTTACAAGGACCGCCAATACTACCTCGTCGGCAATGCCAAGGAATTGCTGCGCTTGTTTCCGGAGAGCAAGGGGGCCCTGCGGGCCTATATTAGAGCGCAGAAGCTCACATTTAAAGCCGCCAGCCGCGAGCCTTCCATCGCGGCTGTGGTGCGCTACTACGCCACCCTGGCCCCGCCCCCCGCGGCCAACACCCCCTAATTCGCCCACCGCCCCCCAGCATCCTCTACCCGGTTTGCTTGCATGAAACACTTCTATGCGCTTATCCTGCTGGTCCTGTTGGGGGCCAGCAGCTTCCGTAGCTACGGCCAGGCCCCGGAGCCCTTGGTCAGCGGTAACTTCCAGGGCCTGAGCGTAGAAGCGTTTGCGCGGCGGCTCGAAGCCCAGACCCCGTACCGCTTTTTCTTCGATTCGGTGGCCGTGCGGGGCGTGCTGCTGACGGTGCAGGCGCAGGGCCAGCCGCTGGCCAGCGTGTTGCAGCAGGCCCTGGCACCCACGGCGCTGCGGTTCGCCATCGACGAGGAGCACAACGTGTTCATCACGGCCGGCACGGCCGTGTCCACCGCCCTGCTGGAGAGCTACTTCCGCGGGGCCCCGGGGGCCGCCGCGGCCGGCAACGCCCCCGCCGCTGGGCCGGTGGGCCCCGCTGCCCCGGCCGCGGCCCGCGGAACCGACAGCCCGGCGCGGCTCTACGAAATTGGGGCGGCGGGCGCGGCGGGCACCGGCCGGGCCACCCTGGCGGGCCACGTCCGGGAGGCCAAATCGGGCGAACCGGTGCTGGGCGCGGCGGTGTACATCGAGTCGCCGGCCATCGGGGCTTCTACCGACCAGTTTGGGTACTACGCCCTTACGCTGCCCGTGGGGCCCCACGTGCTCAACATCCGGGGCATTGGCATCAAAAATACCCAGCGCCGGATTGTGCTGCATGCCGACGGCCAACTGGACGTGGAGGTGGCCGAGGACATCACCGCCCTGAAGGAAGTGCTGATTGAGGCGGAAAAAGACAAGAACGTGGCCGGTATGCAGATGGGCCTGGAGCGGCTCGACCTCAAAACCCTGCGCCAGGTGCCCACGGCCTTCGGCGAAACCGACGTGCTGCGGGTGGTGATGCTGCTGCCCGGCGTGAAAACCATCGGCGAGGGCAGCACCGGCATTAGCGTGCGCGGCGGGGCCACCGACCAGAACCTGATTCTCTTCAACGACGCGACGATTTACAACCCCTCGCACTTGTTTGGCTTCTTCTCGGCCTTCAACTCCGACCTGCTCAAATCGGTGGAGCTGTACAAAAGTGCCATTCCGGCCCGCTACGGCGGGCGCATCTCGTCGGTGCTCGACATTGCCACCCGCGACGGCAACAACAAGCAGTTTGCCGGCACGGGCGGCATCGGGCTGCTCACCAGCCACCTCACCTTGGAGGGGCCCCTGGCCAAAGGCAAAAGCTCGTTCCTCGTCGGGGGCCGCACCTCGTACTCCGACTGGCTGCTGCACACGCTGCCGAGCCAGGCGCTGCGCCAGAGCGCGGCTTCGTTTTACGACCTGAGCGCCCACATCACGCACGAGTTCAACGAGCACAACACCGTGTACGCCACCGGCTACCTCAGCCACGACCGGTTTAAGCTGGCCACCGACACGGCGTATGCCTACGACAACCGGGCCGCCAGCCTGAAGTGGAAGCACATTTTTGGCAACAAGCTGTACGGCGTGCTCACCGGTACCGGCAGCGAGTACCAGTACCGCATCACCAACGACAAGAACCCGGTAAACGCCTCGGCCCTGACCTTTGGCATCGGGCAGGTGGGCCTCCAGGCCGATTTCAGCTACTTCCACAACGCCACGCACACCGTCGAGTTTGGGGGCAGCACCCTGCGCTACCGCACCGCGCCCGGCACGCTGGCCCCGCTGGGCAGCGCCTCGCTGGTGGTGCCCGACGCGCTGCCCCGCGAGCAGGCCCAGGAAAGCGCGCTTTACGCCTCGGACCAAATCAATTTGACGCCCCGGCTGGCCGTGTACCTGGGCCTGCGCTACTCGCTCTACCAGGCGCTGGGCCCCCGCGACGTGGCCCAGTACGCCCCCGGCGAGCCGCCCTCGCCCGGCGGGGCCCGCGACACGCTGCACTACGGCGCGGGGGCCGCCGTGGCCACCTACCACGGCCCCGAGTACCGGGTGTCGGTGCGGTACGCACTGGCCGACAACGCCTCGGTGAAGGCCAGCTACAACCGCACGCGCCAGTACATCAGCCAGTTGTCGAACACGGCCACGGTGTCGCCCACCGACATCTGGAAGCTGAGCGACGCCTACATCCGGCCCCAGGTGGGCGACCAGGTGGCGCTGGGCTACTACCACAACTTCAAACACAACACCATTGAGACGTCGGTTGAGACCTACTACAAGGCCGTGCACGACTTCGTGGACTACAAAAGCGGGGCCTCGCTGCTGCTCAACCACCACCTCGAAACCGACCTGGTGAACGCCGAGGGCAAGGCCTACGGGGTGGAGCTGTCCATCAAAAAGATAACGGGCAAAATCAACGGCTGGCTGAGCTACACCTACGCCCGCTCGCTGGTGCGGGTGAACCCCGGCACGCCGGCCGACCGCATCAACGGGGGCGAATACTACCCGAGCAACTTCGACAAGCCGCACGACGTGACGCTGGTGGGCAACTACCGCTTCAGCAAGCGCTTCAGCACGTCGCTCAACTTCAACTACTCCACGGGGCGGCCCATTACGCTGCCGCTGGCCACCTACGTCATCGGCGGGGCCGAGCGGGTGTACTACTCCGACCGCAACGCTTACCGGGTACCCGATTTCTACCGGGTCGATTTGGGGCTCAACATCGAAGGCGGCCACAAGGTGAAGCGGCTGGCCCGCAGCTCCTGGACGGTTTCGGTGTACAACCTGACCGGCCGCAAGAACCCGTACTCCGTGTATTTCAAATCGGTGGACGGCAAGATTTCGGGCTACCAGCTCTCGCTCTTCGGCCAGCCCATTCCGTCGGTCACCTACAACTTCAAGTTTTAACTGCCGCCATGCTGCGTTTCACCAAGTATTTTTCGGGGGCCCTGGCCGTGGCGCTGGGGGCGGGGCTGGCGGGGTGCGTCGAGCCCTACGCGCCCGACGTCATCAGCGCGCCCAACCGCTACCTGGTGGTCGATGGCTACATCAACCTCCAGGGCGTCAGCACCATCCGGCTCTCGCGCACCAAAAACCTGAACGAACCCGTGCCGCCGCCGGCCGAGACGCGGGCTACCGGCTACATCCAGGACGACGCCGGGGCCCGCTACCCGCTCTACGAGGTGGGGGGCGGCACCTACGCTTCGGCTTTTCTGACCCTGAGCCCCGCCCGCCAGTACCAGCTGCACCTGCACACCGCCGCCGGCCGCGACTACGACTCGGACCCGGTGGCGGCCAAGCCAGCCCCGCCCATCGATAACCTGACCTGGGACCGGGACTATGCCGGCGTGCACGTGTACGTGAGCGCCCACGACGCCACCAATGCCACGCGCTACTACCGCTGGACCTACGCCGAAACCTGGGAGTTCCGGTCGGCCTATCCCTCGGCTTACGTATACAACCGGACCACCGGGGTCATGGAGCCGCGGACGGAAAATATCAATCTTTGCTGGGTCTCGGCCAACTCCACAGCCATTCCGCTGAGTAAAACCACGGCGCTGAGCCAGGACGTAGTGGCCAATTTCCCCGTGATTTCGTTGCCGGAAAACTCTGTAAAGCTGAGCATCGGGTACAGCGTGCTGGTGCAGCAGTACGCCCAGACCCCGGAAGAATACGCCTACTGGGAAAAGCTGAAAAAGAACACCGAGGAAATTGGCACCCTGTTCGACCCGCTGCCCACGCAGCTCACCGGCAACGTGCACTGCCTCCAGGACGCCGCCGAGCCGGTGCTGGGCTACGTGGGGGCGGGCGCCGTCACGGAGCGGCGCTTGTTCATCGACAACCATTCGCTGCCCAGCTCCATTCGGTTCCAAACCGGCTACGAAACGTGCGCCCCGCCCGACAAAGTGCTCCTAAGCGATGTTCGGTCTTACTTCACCAACCCCACGTCGCTGCCCCTCTACGCGCTGTACGATCCCGGCAGCGGGGCCGTGATAGGATACGCCGGGGGCTCGGCAGGCTGCACGGATTGCCGCTTACGGGGCACCAACGTAAAGCCCAGCTTTTGGCCTTAGCCGGCCGGGGGCCCTGTTTTCCAACCGTGCACTTTACTCCGCGTTCCCCATGCTCATTCGTCGTTTGCTGATTGCCGCTTCGCTGGGCCGCTGGCTGCGGCGGGCCACCCTGCCTGCGCTGGGGCTGGCCGGGCTGCTGGGCGCTGGCCCGGCGTTCGGGCAGGCCGACTCGCTCCGGAGCCCCGCCCAGCGCCTGGCCCGCTACGCCCGGCGCACGCCCACCGAAAAGCTGTTCCTGCACCTGGACCGCCCCTGCTACGTGAGCGGCGAAACGCTGTGGTTTAAGATTTACGCCGTGGAGGGCACCGACCACCGGCCCCTTCCGGCCAGCCAGGTGGCCTACGTGGAGGTGCTGGACGGCGCGCAGCAGCCCGTGCTGCAAGCGGCCATTGGCCTGCGGCACGCCACCGGGCACGGCGCGCTGGTGCTGCCCGCGGCCCTGGCATCGGGCCGCTACACGGTGCGGGCCTACACCAGCTGGATGCGCAACTTTGACCCCGGGCTGTACTTCCAAACCAGCATTGCCGTCGTGAACACCAACGTGCCAGCGGGGGCCCCACCGGCCCGCCCGGCCGTGGCCTATGACCCGCAGTTTTTCCCCGAAGGCGGCTACCTGGTGCGGGGCCTCAGCAGCCGGGTGGGGTTCAAAATTACGGACGGCACCGGCCGGGGCGTGGCCGCTGAAGGCACCGTGCAGGACGCGGCGGGGGCCGTGGTGGCGCGCTTCCAAACGCGGCGCTTTGGCCTGGGCAGCTTCGCCTTCACGCCGGCGCGGGCCGGCGCGGCCTACACGGCCGTCATCACCGCCAACGGGCAAACCCTTACCTGCCCGCTGCCGCCGGCCCGCGAGCAGGGCTACGTGCTGCGCCTGGAGGAGGCCAGCCCCGCGCAGCTGCGCGTGGTGGTGCAGGCCAGCGGCGCGGCCCTGGCCGACGAGGACCTCTTTTTGCTGGGCCACACCGGGCAGCACATCGGCGTGGCGGCCGGGGCCCGGCTGCGCGACGGCCAGGCCAGCTTCGTGGTGGACAAGCAACGGCTGGCCGACGGCGTTTCGCATTTTACGCTGTTCGACGGCCACCGGCAGCCGGTGTGCGAGCGGCTGTACTTCCGGCCGCCGGCCGCCCCGCTGGCCCTGACGGCCCGCGCCGACCAGCCCCAGTACGGCCCCCGCCAGAAGGTGACCTTGCAGCTGGCCGCCGGGCCGGCGGGGGCCCCGCTACCCGCCAGCCTGTCGGTGGCCGTCGAACAGCTCGATTCGCTGTCGGCCGCCGGCGGGCCCGACGTGGCCAGCTACCTGTGGCTCACCGCCGACCTACGGGGCCCCGTGGAACGCCCGGACTACTACTTGGCCGCCGGCCCCGAAGCCGCCGCCGCGGCCGACGACCTGATGCTGACCCAGGGCTGGAGCCGGTTCCGGTGGCCCGCCGTGCTGGCCGACGGGCCCGACTCGCTGGCCTACCTGCCCGAACTGCGCGGCCAGCTGGTGCGGGGCCGGGTGGTGAGCCGCGCCACGGGGGCCCCGGCGGCGGGCGTCGCGGCCTACCTCAGCGCCCCCAGCCGCCGCATCCAGCTCTACAATTCCATCAGCAAGGCCGATGGCAGCGTGCAGTTTGAAGCGGGCGACTTGCACGGCCCCCAGCAGCTGGTGGCGCAGGCCGGTACCCGGCGCGACAGCCTCTACCAGGTGGAAATTTTTAGTCCGTTTTCGCAGCAGTACGCGGCCCCGCGGCCCGGCCCCCCCGGGCTGCCCGAGGCCCTGGCCCCCGCCCTGCTGCGGCGGCACGTGCAGGCCGAAGTGCAGCGCCAGTTTTTCCGGGGCCCGCCCGCGGCGTACCGCCTCCCCCGCCTCGACAGCCTGGCGTTTTACGGCAAGCCCGACGAGCACTACCGCCTCGACGACTACACCCGCTTCAAGGTGCTGGAGGAGGTGATGCGCGAATACGTACCGGGCGTGCTGGTGCGCATTCGCAAGGACGGCTTCCATTTCTTGGTGGCCAACGACGACGGCCGGGGCGTGCTGGACGACCCGCTGGTGCTGCTGGACGGCCTGCCCATTTTCAACACCAACCGCATCATGGCCTTCGACCCGCTGAAAATCCAACAGCTGGACGTCATCACCAAGCGCTACGTCCTGGGGCCCCAGGTGTTCAACGGCATCGTGAGCTACACCACTTACAAGGGCGACCTGGCCGGCTTTCCCCTCGACGCGCACGCGCTGTTGCAGGAATACGAGGGCTTGCAAGGCGAGCGGGAGTTTTACGCCCCCCGCTACGAAACGCCCCAGCAGCGTCAAAGCCGGCTGCCGGATTTCCGCAACCTGCTCTACTGGAACCCGGAAATCAGCCCCGGCGCGGGCCCCGCGCCCACGTTTTACACCTCCGACCAAGTGGGGCGCTACCGGGTGGTGGTGCAGGGCGTGGCCGCCAACGGGCAGGCCGGCAGCGCCGGCTTCACCTTCGAGGTGAAACCGGCTTTGTAAGGCGGCTCCGGGGGCCCCAGCTATTCGCCCGCGGGCCCCACCCGCCACGGGTGCGAGTAGACGTTGAACCGGTCGTTGCGCACGAAGCCCAGCACCGTCATCCCAAACCGCTCGGCGGCCTGCACCGCCAAGCTGCTGGGGGCCCCCACGGCGGCCAGAATGCCGAGGCCCGCGGCGGCCGCTTTCTGCACCAGCTCGAAGCTGGCGCGGCCGCTCACCAGCAGCACGTGCTGGTGCAGCGGCAGCCAATCTTGCAGCAGCGCGGCGCCGATGAGCTTGTCGAGCGCGTTGTGGCGGCCCACGTCTTCGCGCAGCAGCAGCAGCTCGCCGGCCGGCGAGAACAGGGCCGCCGCGTGCTGCCCGCCGGTTTGCTCGAAGCCGGCCTGGGCGGCGCGCAGGCGCGCGGGCAGCTGGTGCACGGTGGCGTAGGCCAGGTGGGGGCCCTGGGCGGGCAGCACCGGGCAGGAGGTGGTTTGGATGGCGTCGATGCTGGTTTTGCCGCACACCCCGCAGCTCGAGCTGGTATAAAAGTGCCGCTCCAGGCCCTGGAAATCAACGGGCACGTGGGCGGCCAGCTCGGCGCGCACCACGTTGCCGGCTTCCTCGGGCTTCTGCACGTCGGGGCAGGGGCGCACGCCCAGCAGGTCGGCTTTGCCCTGGATGATGCCCTCCGTCAGCAAAAAGCCGGCGGCCAGCTCCTCGTCCTGCCCCGGCGTGCGCATCGTGACGGACAGCGTGCGGTGCGTCCGTTTGCCTTCCACTTCGTAGCCCAACCGGATTTCCAGCGGCTCCTCGGCGGCCAGCTGGTCGGAGGCCACCTCGGCGGGGCCCTCGCCGCGCACCTTTTGTACGGTGGCGTACTCGTAGCTGGCGGCGGGCAACAGGATGGCGGGTTCCATGGGCGAGAGGGGGAGGTGGGCGTGAAACCGCCGAAGCGCCCCGGCGGTTCGGGGCCCCTACCCGAGCAGCCGCACGATTTGCACCAGCGTGTCGTCGTCGAGGGGCTTGGAAAAGTAAGCAGCCACCTCTTTGTACGACTTCGACTTGGCGATGTCGTTGGGGTGGATGGACGACGTGAGCACGCACACGGGCACCCGCTTGGGCAGCAGCAGCGCCGAAAAACCTTCCAAAAATTCCCAGCCGTCCATCACCGGCATGTTGAGGTCCAGCAGAATCAAGTCGGGGATTTCCGTGGCCTGCCGGAGGGCGTTGAGGGCGGATTGCCCGTTCGTAAACTTCCGCACCGTGCCAAAAGCCTCGTTCTGTTCGAGCAGCATTTCCGTGACGACGGACGCAATCCAGTCGTCTTCCACAACGTAAACCAACTCAAACGCTTTCATTGAAATATACTTTAAAAGTAGAGCCGACGCCCACCGCGCTTTCCAGCTCAATTCTTCCCCCCATCGCCTCCACCTGGCTTTTGGCGATGAACAGCCCCAGCCCGCGGGCATCCGCGTTGGCGTGGAACGTCTTGTACATCCCGAACACCTTGTCGCGGTGCCGCGCCAGGTCGATGCCCAGGCCGTTGTCGCCGACGGTGAGCACCACGTAGCCGCCTTCGCGGTAGCCGCCCAGGGCCACCCGCGGCGCGTCGGCGGCGCGGTACTTGATGGCGTTGCTGAGCAGGTTGAGCAGGATGCTGTCCAGGTAAGCGGGCACGACGGGCACCGTAAGGCCGGCCGGAATGTCCACGGCCACGGCCACCCCGCTCTGGTAAATGAACACGTTCAGCGCTTCGAGGGTTCTGTCCACTTCCCGGCGCAACTCGCGCGGTTCCCGCAGGTGCTGGACCGGGCCGTCGGCCGTTACTATTTCGTTGAGGTTCACAATGGTTTCGGCCAGCTTGTCGGTGCTGGTTTTCAGCATTTGCAAAAATAGCGCGGCGTTTTCCGCGTCGGGAGCGGCCTGCATCAGCGTCACCAGGGCCGTCAGGTTGGCCGAGTGCGAGCGGATGTTGTGGGAGATGATGTAGGCGAAGTTCTGGAGCCGGGCGTTCTGCTGGGTGGTGGTGGTCAGCAGGCGCTTGGATTGCTCCAGCTGGTCGATGAGCAGGGTGACGTCGTAGCCCACGCACAGGATTTCGGCCACTTGCCCGTCGGCCCCCAGCAAGCCCTTGAACTCCCAGTGGTTGGACCGCACCTGGTGGTCTTTACAGGGCTTGCGCAGTACCACCTGGTGGGGCACTTCGGGCTCCAAAAAGCACTGGCCCACCACCGCCAGGCACTTCGGCCGGTCTTCTTCCACGATGGTGAGCAGCGACGGCGTACCAATGATTTTGCTATCCGCACCGAACCGCTCGAAAAAAAAGTCGTTCACGTAGGTGTACAGGCCCTGGGCATCGGTCTTGACGATGTACACCGACTGGTTGCTGAGAATGGCACTGTAGTGGCCGGCCACTTCCCGGGCGTACACTTCCGCGTTGCGCCGCTGGGTGATGTCCACCAGCACTCCGAGCGCCCGGCGGGGCCGGCCGGCCCCGTCGCACACCACCAGCCCCCGGCAGTGCAGGCACACCACCGAGCCATTCCGGTGGGCGCACTGCACCAGCTGGTGGTAGGTATGGGAGCCGTCGGCCACGCCCGCCGCGATGCCCCGCTGAACCGCGGCCACCTCGTCCGGGCTTATCACGGCGGGCCAGGCCTCGGTTTGGTTGGGCAGGGCCGCCGGGTCGTAACCCAGCGTGCGCCAGAAATTATCGTTTCCCCACTTATGCGCCGCCTCGTCCAGGTCCCAGTACCAAACCCCGTCCAGCGCCGACTCCCAAATGAAATCCAGGACCGTGCCGCCCGACTGTTGCAGCACCTGCAGCTCTTGCCCGAGGTAATCCACCGCGCCGTCGTGCTCAAACGAGGTGAAGCTGGTTGTCATAAACGCTTTTTATTAGCAATTTTTTTAAAGCACCTGCTTTTCTGGGTTTCTGCGCCATCGCCCGAACCATCCAAAACGCACAACCTTGCCCTGGCAAGGTACCATTTTTAGCGAATAAGCCGGAGAAACGCCACGGCAACCCCTTAAAAAGATACAATCTCTCATTATTTCCGGTAAAACACCTGCCGGCTTGCCGCCAGGCCTGCTGGGCCGGGCACCGCTGGCCCCCGGACCCAGCGGGCCGCCAATCTCCGGCGTCCGAACCGTTATATTTGTTCAAATACATCACTTTTTTTCATGTCTTTCGCTGCCTCCCTCGTTCACGGCCGGTTGGTTTTGCCGCTGCTCGGCGGCTGGCTGGCCTTGGCGGCCCCGGCCCGGGCGCAGGCCCCTGGGGCCCGCCCCGCCCCAACCGCGGCGCCCTCCACCGTCCTTCGCCTCGACGGCCTCGACGGGCAGGCCCGTACCCTCACCGCCGCCGACCTCGCCGCCCTGCCCCGCCGGGAGGTGCGGGCCACTGGCCACGACGGCCACGCCCACACCTACCAGGGCGTGGCCCTCACCGATTTGCTCGCCCTCGTGGGGGGCCCCCAGGGCAAGGCCATCCACGGGCCGGTGCTGGCCCAGGTCCTGGTGGCCGAGGCCGCCGACGGCTACCGCGTCGTGTTCGCCTTGCCCGAGCTGGACGCGGCCTTCGCCACCCAAACCGTCGTTCTCGCCACCGGCCGCGACGGCCAGCCCTTGCCCGCGGAAGCCGGCCCCTGCCAAATCATCGTACCCCAGGAAAAGCGACCCGCCCGCTGGGTGCGCCAAGTGCTGCGCCTGCGCCTGGTGCGAGTACCCGCGTAAAAAGCCGCGCCTACCGCTGACAACTGCTACCAGCACAAACTGCTGGTTAACAATTTTTTGTGTTTTGGCTACTGCCAGGTGAAGGCAGTTCTTTAGCCTCACCCTTAGCCACCAGCAACCCTGTTCGTGCGCTAAAAAAGTTAACGGCCTGCCCGATGAGTCGAAACGACTCATCGGGCAGGCCGTTAACTTTTTGATAATCTTACTTTTGCAAAAATTTATGCACTCTGAGCGATAAAAATGGGCAGTCCATCGAAAAGATGTATCTAACCTTCGCACTGTTAATTATCTTCGCTCCGATTCGATGGGTGGCCGAGAGCCCATCCTGCAAGCATCTCGCAAGCAAATTACCTGTCTTGACAAAAATTACCTGTCTTGACAAATGGTATATTTACCGATTCTACAAAACACCTTTTGCCTGAGACCATGCCGGCATTGCCAATTTGCACAGCTTTGCCGGTTTCGTTAGCTTATGAGAATCATTTTTCTTTGTGGTGAAATGGAGCCGGGCCGCGACGGCGTAGGCGATTACACTAGGCGGCTCATTGGGAAATTACTTGACCGGGGGCACCAGGTAGCTGCCGTGGCCTTTGCCGACGGCTACACGGGGCAACAGTTGGCCGAAACGCAACACCTAGAGGGCAACAGCATCGCCGTTCTCCGGCTACCTTACGCCTGGCCCCTGCAAAAGCGAAGCAAAATTGCCAAGGAATGGATTGACCGGTTCGATCCTGAGTGGATTAGCTTTCAATTTGTTTGCTTTTCATTTCACCCCAAAGGGTTGATTTTTAATTTACATAAATACCTAAATCTTATCAGTAGGGGAAGGAAACTGCACGTCATGGCTCATGAATTGTGGGCCGGCGAAGATACCAATTTTTTCTCAAAAGAACACGTATTAGGTTGGCTCCAGAAGGTATCCATTCGTTTACTATTGAATAAATTATCATTCGACGCTATTTCAACTAGCAATTCGTTCTACCAAACTTGTTTAGCAGAAATCGGCGTTGACGCGGGACAAATAAATATCTTCAGCAATTTACCGGCTGGTAATGGACTCCAGACGTATTTGTACGACCAATTACCCGAGAAAGTGCGCCAAAATAGAAGCCAATACTTACTTGCAGTATTTTTTGGCACCTTTAGCGACCAAAATTCTAACTTAAATATCGCAAACCTGAAGTTTTTATCCTGCAGCACAAATAAAACTCTCTTTGTTACGCACGTGGGGAGAGCCACTGGCGTGAACGACTTTTTTTCTAAATTAAGTGAGCTACTTAATTTAGAAACGCACATATTCGGCGAATGCAATGACCAAGATATTGCTGACTTTTTTTGCCGTTCAGACGTGGGCCTGAGCACCTATCCCAAGGCACTATTCGAAAAGAGTGGCAGCATCGCCGCCATGTTAAACAATGGCTTGCCCGTGCTCTTACTGCGGGATTCATTCGTTGCCAATGGTCGAAAGATTGATTGGGTTGAAGAAATCTATAAGGTAGGCAACCTGAGCCAATATATCAACCAGGAAAACACCTTTTCCGATAACTATAGCGTGAGCCGGGCTGCTGAGAAATACATTAGAATTTTTGAGTTGTCGAAAAGCACACATACAGCATAGTACTACCCATACTTGTCGTACGCGACAATAAAAAGCACCAGACAGCTATTAAGAGCAATCTTATGCATGCCTTTTTGCGAAAATAATTCGAATTATAAAAAAATTGTATCATCTATTTCTAAACACAAAATTTAGTTTCGAATTTATTCTTCTCCAGACACTACACCTTTTTGAAATGGCTTTAAAAATATCTTTTCTGTCGCATAAGTTTTATCCAGACATTGGCGGGATAGAAAGCAATTCTGAAGTTCTAGCCCTGGCTTTTACTAAAGCGGGCCACGTCGTACACTTGCTGACTTGGACAAAAAACGTTGTTGATGAGGACCGACCGTATGTAATTATTCGCAATCCAACGACTCAGCAGCTCGTAAGTAATTGCTTGTGGGCAGATGTTGTATTCGAAAATAATCCTTGCCTTAGAATGTCTTGGCCAAATTTTTTTATCGGCCGGCCTTCCGTTATCGCACTCAATACATGGGTTACCCGCCTCGACGGCAGCATCGCGTACCAAGACCGATTAAAGCTTTGGTGGCTGAAGCGAGCCCGCAGGGTTATTGCCGTCAGCAGGGCCCTTCGCAACAGGAGCTGGCCGGCGGCTACCGTAATAGAAAACCCTTACCAAATAGGACAGTTTCGACTGATTTCTAGCGTTGAGCGAACCAAAGACTTCGTATTTTTAGGGCGCCTTGTTTCCGACAAAGGAGCAGACCAAGCGATAAAGGCCCTTTACCAATTGACGCGTAGCCAGGACGAGGAATTGTTCGCACTGCGAAAGCCCTCGCTCACCATCATCGGTACTGGCCCCGAGGCCGGGGCCCTTGCGCAATGTGTGGTAGAGCTAGGGTTAGAAGAGCAGGTTCATTTTACAGGCGCACTACGCGGTGAAGCGTTAGCAGAATGCCTCAATCAGCACCGATTTTTGCTCGTGCCGTCGGCTTGGGAAGAACCTTTTGGCAACGTGGCTTTGGAAGGCATGGCTTGCGGCTGCCTACCCATAGCGTCGGACGGCGGCGGGCTTGCCGATGCAATTGGCCCCGCGGGACTGCTTTTCCAACGCAACGACGTCGATGCACTGGTTAAGTGTATTCGGCACGTGCTGAAGAATCCCGAACTGGAGCAGGCTTTGCGCGATAAAACGCCCGGTCATTTAGCCGCTCACCACCCCGACCTGATTGCCCAGCGCTACCTAGAAGTGTTGGAAGCGGCAGTACCCACCCGCAGATAATTCGCCGTGCGACCCCAACCACTACCGCCCTGCCCCCCTTAAATATCAATGGGTTGCGCAGCAGGCAATGTTACTCAGCTATTTTTACCGGCGGTCCGTCGTTGCTTTTGCGCAGCGGCAACTCAGGAATGAAGAGCGTCATCACCAGGCCGCCCACGACTAGAAAAATATTGAATAGATAGACCCGCGAGATGGCCTTGGAAAACGCCGCGCGCACGGCGGGTGTGGGCCGAGTGGAGGCCGCGGCGAGCGCCGGGCCTTCGGCCAGCGTGGCTTGGTGGGCGACGGGGGCGGCCGCGGCGGGCATGTTTTGCGCCAGCGTGAGGGTGAGCACCGCGCCCAGCACCGAGGCCGCGATGGCCCCGCCGATTTGCCGGAAAAACTGGCTGGCCGAGGTGGCCTGGCCCATGAGCTGCGGCGCGGTGGCATTCTGCACGGCCAGGGTGTACAGGGGCATGGTGGGCCCCAGGCCCAGGCCGCAGGTGCCCAGGTACAGCAGCACCCGGTAGTAGGGCACGGTGGGCGGCATGGTGGCCAGCAGCGACAGCCCGCCGAGCAGCAGGGCCAGGCCCCCGAGCATCCAGCGCTTGTAGTGGCCGAAGCGCGACACCATCTGGCCGGCCAGCAGCGAGCCCGTGACCACGCCCAGCGAGAGCGGGATGAGGCTGGCCCCGGCCCGCGTGGCCGACTCGCCCAGCACGTTCACCATGAACAGGGGCTCGAAGATGATGACGCCCAAGAAGGCCCCGCCCATCAGAAACAGCGCCGCGTTGGCCGTACGAAACACCTTGTTTTGGAACAAGCCGAAGTTGAGAATCGGGTTTTCGTGGCGCAGGCTGCGGGCCACGAACAGCGCCAGGGCCGCCAGCCCCCCGCCCAGCAGGCCCAGCGTGAGCGGCGAGGACCAGCCGTACACGGCTTTGTTGAGCTGCAAGGCCACCACCACGGGCCCCAGGCCAACCATCAGCAGCAGAGCCGACACAAAATCGAACGGCTTGGGCGCGGTGCGCGGGCGCAGCGGCGGCATCTGGCTGAGGATGAACCAGAGGGCCACCAGGCCCAGCGGCAGGTTCACGTAGAACACCAGCCGCCAGCCCGCCACGCCCGGCAGGAAGTTGCTGCCCCGGTCCGTCAAGAACCCGCCCAGCAGGGGCCCCAGCACCGACGATACGCCGAACACGGCCCCCGTGAAGCCCTGGTAGCGCCCCCGCTCGGCGGGCGGAAACAGGTCGGCGATGATGATGAAGGCCATGGCAAACAGCCCCGCGCCGCCCAGCCCCTGCACCGCCCGGAACACCACGAGCTGGTTCATGCCGTCGCCGAGCACGGGCAGGGGCCCGAACTCGCCGGCCAGCCCGCACAGCCCCGAGCCCAGCAGGAACACGCTGACGGCCACCACCTCGATGGTGCGGCGCGAGTACATGTCGGCGAGCTTGCCGTAGATGGGCACCAGCGCCGTGCTGGCCACCAGGTAGGCCGTGGCCACCCAGGTGAAGCGGTCCAGGCCGTGCAGGTCGGCTACGATGCGCGGCAGGGCCGTGGAAACAATGGTTTGGTCGAGCGACCCCAGGAACATGGCGAGCAGGATGCCGCCGAACGTGAGCATTTTCTGGCGGTGGGTGAGGGCGTCGGTCAAAACAAGGGAAGAATAAAAAGCCGGTAAGCGCCTATGTACTGGCCAGCCGCCCCAACGGTTGCCGCGCCGGCCCCGGCCGCCGCGCGGGGCAGGCAAGCAAGGCTTTAGAATATTTCTAAGAAGAACGGCCGTAAAAACTGGGCCGACACGCGTTGGAAATCAACCTAAAATCTTACTTTTAAGGCCATAACAAGCCAGAATAGCTTAAATAATTCTTTATACACTTATTTTATGAATATTGTCCAATTCTTAGCAAGCAGCCGGCGGTTGTTTCTAACGTTGGCGCTCTTGGTGACGTTTTTTTCGGCGGCCGCCCAGGTCGCCGACACGGCCCGGCACTTGGGCGGCATCAAAGAGGTGGAGCTGACCGACGTGGAGGTGGCCCCGCAGGCCGTCGACACCAAGGGCTGGCTGCTGCTCGACCAGGACGTGCAGCAGGAGTTGAACGGGGCCGTGCACAACCTCTACAACTTCAAGTTCGACCGCGCCGACCGGCAGTTCCGCTCCCTGCGCCGGCGCTACCCGCAGCACCCCATGGCCTACTTCCTGATGGGCCTGAGCACGTGGTGGAAAATCCTGCCCACCAACATGAGCGCCACCCAGTACGACCGCACCTTTTTTGCCTACATGGACACGGCCACCACCAAGGCCAAGGCGATGTACGACGCTGACAAGCACAACTACGAAGCCTGCTTTTTTCTCTCGGCCGCCTACGCCTTCGACGCCCGCCTGCACGCCGAGCGCCACGACTGGCGCAAGGCCACGGTGAGCAGCAAGCGGGCCCTCGACTACCTCGACAAAAGCAAAGAAGCCAACGGCCTGAGCCCGGAATTTCTATTCGGCCAGGGCCTGTTCAACTATTACGCCGTGTGGATTGCCGACGAGTACCCGTGGCTGCGCCCGGTGCTGTTTTTCTTCCCGAAGGGCAACCGCGACACCGGCATCGCGCAGCTGCGCCAAGTGGGCCAGACCGGCTTCTACACGGCCACGGAGGCCCGGTTTTTTCTGATGCGCATCTTGGGCAGCGAGCGGGAACACGAGGAAACGGCGGCCCTCGCCGTGGCCACCCAGCTCATCACCGACTTCCCCGACAACAGCTACTTCGAGCGCAACTACGCCATGCTCTGCTTCCGCGAGGGCGACTGGGCGGGGTGCGAGAAGGCCAGCCGCTCCATCCTGCGCAAGCTCAACGAGGGCATGCCCGGCTACGAGGGCTACTCGGGGCGCTACGCCACCTACTTCCTGGGCTTCCTGATGCAGTACCGCTACCACCGCATGACCGACGCCCGCGACTACTACCAGCGCTGCATCGTGTTTTCGGAAACGGTGGCCAACACCAGCGGCGGCTACTACCAGGGCGCGGCCTTCAACCTGGCCAAGTTGGCCGAAGCCGATGCCGACCTCGGCGGCACCAGGCGCTACTTCCAGATGGTGGTGGCCGGCGGCGACCACGCGGCCCCGTCGTACAAAGAAGCCACGGCGTGGCTCAGGGGGCACAAGTAAGTAAAGGATGCGGAGATGTGCGAATGTGGAAATGGGTAGAGGCTTTCTCAATCATCCCCACATTCTTACACTTCCCACATCCTCACATTCCATCACATTTCCACCTCCATCCTCCCGCCCTTCATCACCGCCGTGGCCACGGCCGATACGCACACGCCCATCACGGCAATCAGGGCCAGCGACACGCGCAGGCTGCTGGCCCCGGCGACGAGGCCGATGACCGGGGGGCCCAGCAAAAAGCCCACAAACCCAATGGTGGACACCGCCGCCAGCGCCATGCCCGCCGACATGGTTTTGGAGCGCCCCGCCGCGCTGTACACCAACGGCACCACCGACGAGGTGCCGAAGCCCACCAGCAAAAAGCCCAGCAGCGCCGCCGGCAGAACCGGGAACGCCACCGCGATGGCCAGCCCCGTGGCCGTGAGCAGCCCGCTGCCCTGGATGACGCGCTTCGGCCCGAAGCGGGCGGCCAGGGCGTCGGCCCCGAAGCGGCCCAGGGCCATGGTGCTCATGAAGGCCGTGTAGCCCGCGCCCACCCAGTTTTTATCGACTTGCAGCACCTTTTTGAAGTACACCCCGCTCCAGTCGAACATGGCCCCTTCGCAGATGAGGGCGCAGAAGGCAATGGCCCCCAGGCCCAGCAAGTGGCGGTCGGGCCGCACGAAGGCTGGCTGGCCGGGGTCCACGCCGCTGTCGTGGCGCACCACGTGGCCGGCGCTCACAACCAAGCCCACGGTGATGAGCAGCGCGATGAGCAAAAAGTGCAGCCCCGGCGGCACCCGCGCCCCGATCATCACCGTGCCGACGGCCGCCCCGGCAAACCCCGCCAGGCTCCAGAGCCCGTGGAACGAGGCCATGATGGGGTTGGCGTAGAGGCGCTCCACGTTGACGGCCTGGGTGTTGACGGCGATGTTGGTGAAGTTGGCCCCGATGCCGAACACCATCAGCAGCGGCACCAGTTGGTAGAGGTTGGCGGCCCAGCCCAGCGCCACCAGGGCCCCGGCGTAGAGCAGCACGCCCGCCAGCACCACCCGGCGGCTGCCCTGCTTGGCCACCAGCCACCCCGCCAGCGGCAGCGACAGCAGCTGCCCCGCCGGGATGGAAAACAGCACCCCGCCCAGCTGGGCATCGCTCACGCCCATGCGCTGCTGGATGCTGGGGATGCGCGAGGCCCAACTGGCAAAGCACAGTCCCAGCAGAAAAAACAGGGCCCCTACTGCCGCCCGGTGCTTTTTGCGGGAAACAAAATCGGGCGAAACGGCTAGTGGCATCATACACGGGAGCCGCGAGGGGCCCAGCAAGCTGCGCTCGGCCCGGCCGCTGGCCTTCAAAACCCAAACGCCCGTTTGGGCCCGGGGGTTGTGCCCCGCCGGGGCCCTACGGTTTTACCGGCGGCTCTGGGGCCGCGGAGCCGCCCGCCCAGGCTGCGGCCGCGCGGCGCGGCCCGCCGTTCGGGCGCTGGCACGCGCCACGAGGCATGCGGCGGAAACGGGGCCGCGCCGCCGCTCTTTGCCAGCCGCTTTTCCTTTTTCGCTTCGTAGCGGGCCCCGCTGAAACAGGGCCCCGTGCCGTTCCACAGGGCAAGTGTTCCAAAGGGCGTAATGAAATGCTCCGGAACGCTGCGCGGCACGCTACTTGGTTTCTGCCTGCTTTCCCGGCGCGCCACAAGCGCAACCCCCGAACCGGGGCCTATCCTGTTGCACCGCGGGGCCCCACCCGGGAGGCCGCGCCGGCCGGGCGCTCGGGCGCTATGCCTGCGCATCCATTGCAATTTGGGCGCTGACGGCCCGCAGCCGCTCGGTGATGGCCGCTACCAGCGGACCCAGCGCTTCCGGCTGGAAACCGCCTTCCCATTGGTCGAGCGCTTCGACCGGGGGCAGCGCGTGCAGGGCCCCCAGGTGCACCAGGCCGGGCCGCAGGGTGTGCGCCGCCGTTTTCAGCAGCGCGGCGTCGCCCGCCCGCATGCCGTCGGCCAGGGCCTGCACGGCTTCCCCGCAGCTTTCCACGAAAGTTTCCAGCATGAACGCCACGAAGGCGGGGTCGCCTTGCCCCACCTTCAGCAGCTCATCGACCCGGTAGAGCGGGGCCCCGGGCGCAGGCCCCGTTACCGGCATTGGGGCCCGCACCGGGGCCGGTTCGGGCGCGGCCGGCCCCGCCGCCTGGGGCGGCAATACCCACTGGCTCACTATTTTCAGCAGCTCTTCTTCCCGGAAGGGCTTGGCCAGGTAGCCGTTCATGCCCGCCGCCAGGCACTTCTCCCGCTCGCCGTTGATGGCGTTGGCGGTGAGGGCCACAATGGGGGTGTCCAGGCCCACCTGCTGGCGCAGCAGGGCCGTGGCGGCGTAGCCGTCCATCACGGGCATCTGGATGTCCATCAGAATCAGGTCGAAGCGCTGGTGGCGGGCCAGCGCCACGGCCACGGCCCCGTTTTCGGCCTCGGTTACCCGCACGTGGGCGTGGACAAGGAAGGTTTGGGCAATCTGCCGGTTGAAGCGGTTGTCTTCCACCAGCAGCACGTGCTTGTTGCGCAGGTCCTCGCGCAGGGGGCTGTCGGGCGGCAGCACGGCCGTCGGCACCAGGTCGCGGGGCCCGCCCACCGGCAGGTCGAGCCCGAAGTACATGGCGGTGCCCCGGTTCTTTTCGCTCGTCAGCTGCACCTCGCTGCCCATCAGCTGCAGCAGGTTGCGGCAGATGCTCAGCCCGAGACCCGTGCCCCCAAACTTGCGCGTGACCGACGAGTCTTCCTGGCTGAACTCGGTGAAAATCTTGTGCAGAAATTCGGGCTCGATGCCCACGCCGGTGTCCACCACGCGGAACACCACCTGGCCGGTGCCCGCCGCGCCGCCCAGGTCGCACACGACGGTGACGCCCCCGGTTTCGGTGAACTTGATGGCGTTGCCGGCCAGGTTCAGCAGCACCTGCCGGATGCGGTAGGGGTCGCCGAGCAGCACGGCCGGCACGCCCGGGGCCACCCGCGTGGCCAGGCTCAGGCCTTTCTCCACGGCCTTGTAGTGCAGGGTTTGCTCCACTTCGGCCAGCAGCTGCGCGGGCTCGAAGCCCACGTGCTCCAGGCTCATCTTGCCGGCTTCGAGCTTCGAGAGGTCGAGGATGTCGTTGATGATGACGAGCAGGTGCTCGGCCGAGGCCGTAATGGCCTGCCGGTAGTTGCCCTGCTCGGCGTCGAGCGCCGTTTTGGCCAGCAGCTGGCTCATGCCCAGGATGGCGTTCATGGGCGTGCGGATTTCGTGGCTCATGTTGGCCAGAAACAGCTCGCGGGCGTGCACCGCCGACTCGGCCGCCAGCTTGGCGTGGCGCAGGTCCTGCTCCATTACCACCCGCTCGGTGATGTCGAGGCTGTAGGCCACGACGAGGTACGGGCGGCCGTCGGGGTGGAACACGGGCTGAAAGCACCGGAACTGGTGGCGGGTGCCTTCGGGCCGCACAAACGCTTCCTCGAACGTCACCAGGCGGCGCTCGCGCACGGCCTGCTCCAGGCGGGCCTGGCGCTCCTCGGCCAGGGCCCGCGGGTGGTGGTAGCGTTCGCAGTAGTCGAAGTTGTCTTTGCCGATGACCCAGGCCCGCACGGCCGGGTCCTTGATGCCGCTCTCGTTCACGAACAGGTAGCGGTGCTGGGCGTCGAACACGGCCACGTCGCAGGGCATCTGGTTGAGCGTGAACTCGTAAAAGGCGCGCTGCTCGGCCAGCTTTTCTTCCGCCCGCCGGCGCTCGGTGATGTCGGTGCCCGTGCCCACCACGAAGCGCAGCGAGCCGTCGGCCGCGAACACGGGCAGGAAGCGCCGCAGCACGTACCGCGGCCCGTCGGCCCCCGCCAGGGTTTCCTCCCACGAGGATTCGGCGCGCGTCTGCACCGCCTGCTCGAACAGCCGCCGGCGCTCCACGGCCAGCTCCCGGGGCCGCTGCCGGTGGGCGCAGTACTCGAAATCGTCTTTGCCGATGACCCACGCCCGCACCACGGGGTCGCGGAAGCACAGCGCGTTGACGAACCGGTAGCGGTGGTCGGCGTCGAACACCACCACTTCCTCCCGCAGCTCGTGGAGCACGGTTTCGTAAAAATCCTTCTGGTCGGCCAGCAGGGCGGCGGGGTCCCGGAACCGGTGCTGGACGGCCGCCGCGCCCGGCGGCGGAGCGTCGGTGGCCCCCGGGCCCAGCCCGAACAGGTCGCGGTAGCCTTGGCGGGTCAGCGGCTGGCCTTCGGAGGTGGCGAGCACTGCGCCCCCCGGCAGCCCGTCGACCAGCGCCGCAAACCCGGCACGCAACGCCTGCATCTCTGTCTGGGCCGTGGCCAGGGCCCGCTGCAATTCGGCAATCTGTTTGGCGGCGGGCACGCGGTCCTCGCTTTTTACGCCAGTTTCCGGGTTGTCTGGCTGAAGGGTGGACGGCACCGGCGAAGCCAAATTTTTGGAGGAAATAAACATAAAATAGTAAAATCGGGTAGCCAATTTTGTACAAATAACTACACAATAATACGTCGACCTAACCCCCTTAGATTCTTGCAGTTAAATATAAATTAAACATGGTTTATCTGATAATATATTAGAATAAAACCTTCGCGTAATAGAGGATTCTGCCCAGCTATTATCGACTGCGGGCAAGCCCCTTACCGGCCGGCCATCGGCCACCCGCGGCAGCCGAAGCGGCCCCCGCCCCCAACCCCTCCCCGGGGCCGCCCGGGGCCCTGCTCCGGCGCACCCGGCCCGAACTAAAGGGGCGCGGCTTAGTCGCCTTCTTCCAGCGCAAATAGCTGCTCTACTGGTTTGCCAAACACCTGGGCCAGCTTGAGCGCCAACGCGGTGGAGGGCACGTATTTGCCGGCTTCCATCGCGTTGATGGTCTGGCGGCTCACGCCGATGCGGCGGGCCAGCTCGTCCTGCGTGAGGCGGAGCACGGCCCGTTCCACCCGCAAGTTATTCCGCATGGGCCGCGGTTTTGGCTCCGCTCCGCAGCGCCAGGTGAAACCGTAGCATGAACAGCAGCAGCGGCGCAAACATAGCGTAGGTCATCACGGTGAAAAAGTTGGTGAGAGAACAAAAGCAAATGCACAGTAAATTTTACTTAATGAAGCTGTTTAAGAATTCTGAAAATTCAAAATTGTCCGTCATGCTGAGCGCAGCCGAAGCATCTCTACTGCTCAACTAATCAAGATTACTGCTGCGGTAGAGATGCTTCGGCTGCGCTCAGCATGACGTTCTGACGACTTCTTAAACAGCTTCAATGTAAAATAAACTTTACAAATAATAAACTTGGTGCACGTTTTTTGGTACAGAAGACTCCGTAGATTGACTTCAAATACCCGCTGCCATTTGGTGGCTGTTACTTACTGCCTGCACCGGCAACCATACTTTTACCACCACCTTGTTCTGCCCAAATTCTAGCCCATGCGCTGGCACTGCCTCCAACACTTGCCCGACGAGGGGCCCGGCCACGCGGCCGACTGGCTGGCCGCGCACGGCCACGCGCTGCGCTACACGCGCTTCTTTGATCCCGACCCCGCGCTGCCCGCGCTGGAAGAGTTCGACGGCTTGCTGATTTTGGGCGGGGCCATGGGCGTGCACGACGAGGCCGTGTTTCCGTGGCTGCGCGACGAGAAGGCCTTTCTGCGCGAGGCGATACGGGCAGGCAAGCTCACGCTGGCCATTTGCCTGGGGGCCCAGCTGCTGGCCCTGGCCCTGGGCGGCGAGGTGCGCCCCAACCCCGCCCCGGAAATCGGGTTCTGGACGGTGCGCTTTTCGGCCAAGGCCCTTGCGCACCCGCTGCTGCGCGGCTGGCCCGCGAAGGCCGCCGTGCTGCACTGGCACCACGACACGTTCACGGTGCCGCCGGGGGCCCTGCGGGTGGGCATGTCGGCGGGGTGCGCGGCGCAGGGCTTCGTGTGGGGCGACGGCCTCATCGGCCTGCAATTCCACCCCGAAATGACCCGCGAAATGGTGGAGCAGCTCCTGCGGTTCGAAGGCCACGAGACGGCCGAGGAGCAGGAATTCGTGCAAACCGCCGCCCAGATTCGGGCCCGGCTCAAGTCCGTCTGGAAAGGCCGGCTGCTACTGGAGCAGTTGCTGGCCAACTTGGTGGCGCTGCACGAAGACGAGCTTAATTAATGAGGAATGAGGAATGAGGAATGAGGATAATGAGGAATTATCAATGAGGAATGAAGAATTGGCTCAAAACTGAAATTCCTCATTCCTCATTGACAATTCCTCATTCAAAAAATTACCCCCCAATGGTGGCCATGCTCTCGAAGCTGAGCTGGTGCAGCGGGCGCTGGCTTTCGGCCTCGAAGCCGTTGGCGGCGCGGTGGCGGAAGGCGTGGGCCAGGGCGGCTGCCACGTCGGCGTCGGTGGCTCCGCCGCGCAGCAGGGCCCGCACGTCGAGCACGCCCTGGTCGTAGAGGCAGGTTTTGATGCCGCCTTCGGCCGTGAGGCGCAGGCGGTTGCAGGTGCCGCAGAAGGTGCGCGAATACGCCGCGATGATGCCCACCGTGCCCCGGTGCCCGGCCACGCGGTACTCCGAGGCCGTGGCCCCGGCCGCCGTGGCCACCGGCGCGAGGGCCCCGAAGTGGGCCTCCAGGTGCTGGCGGATGCGGCCGTGGTGCCAGGGCAGCGAGGCCGGCGTGGCCACGTGGCTGCCGCCGTTAAAGGGCATCTCCTCGATGAAGCGCACGTCCACGGGCAGCTCGCGGCTGAGGTCGGCCAGCGGCACCAGGTCGTCGATGTTGCGGCCGTCCATCACCACGGCGTTGATTTTCACCTGAATGCCGGCGTCGAGCAGGGCGTAAAACGTTTCCATCACCCGCGGCAGCTCGTCGCGCCGGGTGATGGCGAAAAACCGCTCCCGGTCCAGCGTGTCCAGGCTTAGGTTGACGGCCTTGACGCCCATCCGGGCCAGGGCCGGCACGTGGGGCGCGGTGAGCACGCCGTTGGTGGTCAGGCTAATGTCGTCGATGCCGGGCAGCTGGGCCAGGCGCTCCATAAAGGGCACCAAGTCACGCCGCACGAAGGGCTCGCCGCCGGTGAGGCGCACCTTGCGCACGCCCAGGCCGGCCAGCACGCCCACCAGGCGCAGCATTTCTTCGTAGCTGAGCAGCTCGTGCTTGGGCATGTACTGGATGCCTTGCTCGGGCATGCAGTAGAAGCAGCGCAGGTTGCAGCGGTCCGTCACGGCCAGGCGCACGTACTCCAACGGCCGGCCGTGCTGGTCGAGGAGGGTGGCGGCGGGCGCGGCGGGGGCCGGCAAAAGCGCGGAAGTTAGCATATTCAATCCCTAGATTTGCCCGTGGGTACGTAAGCCGGCCGGGTTTCGCTAAACCTCCAATCGGCGGCGGGTGTTCCAGGGCGGCCGTAAGGGCGGCCCCGGCGGGCGCTTCCGCTGGGGTAAATTTACCGAAAATTATGGCTTTGAAAATCGCACTCTTTGGCATCACGCGCGACATCGTGGGCCAGCCCACGCTGGAGCTGCCCGCGCCCGCCCCCGCCACCGTGGGGGCCCTGCTCGACCACCTGCGGGCCAACTACCCGGCCCTGGGCCAGTTGCGCAGCTGCGCCGTGGCCGTGAACAACGAATACGCCCCCGCCGACCAGGCCCTGGGCCCCAACGACGAAATTGCCCTGATTCCGCCCGTAGCCGGCGGGTAACGTCTCGGTGAACAGTTATCAGTAAGCAATTAATATTTATTGGAGCTGTTTGGGAAGTCGTCGAAATTAAGTAGAACGTCATGCTGAGCGCAGCCGAAGCAGCTCTACCGCGCCGTTTGGGCGATTCAACGAAGCAGTAGAGCTGCTTCGGCTGCGCTCAGCATGACGTTCACTTATCCTTTCTAAACAGCTTCAATGAATATTAACTGCCCACTGCTAACTGCTAACCGAAGAATGACGCCCCACCTTTCCATCACCGACCAGCCCATTGACGTGGCCGCCGCCCTGGCCGCGGTGCAAACCGAGGCCGCCGGGGCCGTCAACTCGTTCATTGGCACGGTGCGCAACCAGAGCGGGGGCCGGCGGGTGCGCCGGCTGCACTACGAATCGTACGACAGCATGGCCCTCACGCAGCTGGGCCACGTGGTGGCGCAGGCCTACGCCAAATGGCCGATGCTGGAAAAGGTGGCCGTGGTGCACCGCAAGGGCACCCTGGCCCTCGGCGACGTGGCCGTGGTGGTGGCCGTGGCCACGCCCCACCGCGCCGAGAGCTTCGCCGCCTGCCAGTTCATCATCGACACGCTCAAGCAGGTCGTCACCATTTGGAAGCGCGAGGAGTACGAGGACGGCACCGAATGGGTGGCCGCCCACCCGTAGGGGCCAGGGTAGGGGTTGCGCTATTTGGCTTTGGAAAACGAGTACGGCGCGGCATCCGCCGCCGTGCCGCGCTGTTTGTTAGGTATGGCACTCATGTCAAAATCGAGCACGGCACCTTTCAGCAGTTCCTCGTGGCTGAGCCAGTTCTTGTCGTAGGCCTGGCCGTTGAGGGTTAAGCCGTGCACGTAGCGGTTGGCGGCCGAGTTTTGGGGCGCGTTCAGCACGATGTCTTTGCCCGAGGGCAGGTGCAGGGTGGCCTTGGGGAAGAGCGGGGCCCCGAGCACGTACTGGTCGGTGGCGGGGCACACGGGGTAGAAGCCCAGGGCCGAAAACACGTACCAGGCCGAGGTTTGGCCGTTGTCTTCGTCGCCGCAGTAGCCGTCGGGCGTGGGCAGGTAGAGGCGGTCCAGCACTTCGCGCACCCAGTACTGCGCTTTCCAGGGCTGGCCGGCGTAGTTGTACAGGTAAATCATGTGCTGGACGGGCTGGTTGCCGTGGGCGTACTGGCCCATGTGGGCAAGCTGCATCTCCCGGATTTCGTGGATGACCGAGCCGTAGTACGACGCGTCGAACACCGGCGGCAGCGTGAACACCGTGTCGAGCGCGGCCACGAATTTTTGCCGGCCGCCCATCAAATCCACCAGCCCCTGCACGTCGTGGAACACCGACCAGGTGTAGTGCCAGCCGTTGCCTTCGGTGAAGGCATCGCCCCACTTGAAGGGATTGAAGGGCCGCTGAAACGTGCCGTCCTGGTTGCGGCCCCGCATTAGGCCGGTTTCCTTATCGAACAGCTTGCGGTAATTCTGGCTGCGCCGGGCGTACAGGGCAATTTCCTGCTTCGGCCGCTTCAGGGCCTTGGCCAGCTGGTAGATGGCAAAGTCGTCGTAGGCGTACTCCAGCGTGCGGGCCGCGTTTTCGTTGATTTTCACGTCGTAGGGCACGTAGCCCAGCCGGTTGTAGTACTGCACCCCGGTGCGGCCCACCGCGTCGAGGGGCCCCGCGTTGTTGGCCCCGTGCAACAGGGCTTCGTAGAGCACCTGCATGTCCTGGCCGCGCACGCCCTTGAGGTAGGCGTCGGCCACCACCGCGGCCGAGTTGTTGCCCACCATCACGTTGCGCAAGCCCGGGCTGGCCCACTCGGGCAGCCAGCCACTTTCTTTATAGTCGTTCACCAAGCCCTGCTGCATCTCGGCGTTCACGTCGGGGTAGAGCAGGTTCAGGAACGGAAACAAGGCCCGGAAGGTGTCCCAAAACCCGGTGTCGGTGTACATAAAGCCCGGCAGCGTCTGCCCGTTGAACGGGCTGTAGTGCACGACCTTACCGGCGGCGTCCAGCTCGTAGAGCTTGCGCGGGAACAGCAGCGTCCGGTACAGGCAGGAGTAGAACGTGCGGCGCTGGTCGGCGGTGCCGCCCGCCACCTCCACGCGGCCCAGGGCCCGGTTCCAGGCGGCGCGGCCCTGCTGCTGCACGGCCTCAAAGTCGCTCCCGCCGATTTCCTTCAGGTTCAGTTCGGCCTGCTCGGGGCTGATGAACGACGAGGCCACCCGCGCGTTCACCTGCTCGCCCTTGCGGGTGCGGAAGCCCACCACGGCCCCGGCGTGGTCGGCCGTGGCCTCCAGGGCCCCGGCGACCAGGGTGTTGTTTTGGTAGATGGCCGTGCTGGCGAAGTCGTGGTCGAACTCGACCACGAAGTAGTTGCGGAAGTTCTTCGGCACGCCGCCGCTGTTGCGGGTGGTGTAGCCCACGATTTTGCGCTCCCGGGGCAGCACCCGGGCGCAGGAGCCCTTGTCCAGGGCGTCGAGCACCACGTAGGCGCTGTCGGTTTTCGGGAACGTGAAGCGGAAGCGGGCCGCCCGCTCGGTGGGCGCAATTTCCGTCGTCACGTCGTAGTCGGCCAGGTACACGCGGTAGTAGTAGGGCGTGGCCACTTCGGCCTTGTGCGAGTACCAGCTGGCGCGGTCGTCTTCCGCGAACACGCGCCGGCCGGTGGTGGGCATCAGGGCAAACTGGCCGTAGTCGTTCATCCACGGCGAAGGCTGGTGCGTCTGCTTGAAGCCCCGGATTTTGTCGGCCCCGTACTGGTAGGCCCAGCCGTCGCCCATCTTACCGGTTTGCGGCAGCCAGCAGTTCATGCCCCAGGGCCGGCAAATGGCCGGGTAGGTGTTGCCGTTCGACAGGCTGGGCTTGGAATCGGTGCCCATGAGCGGGTTCACCCACTGCACGGGGTCGAGGTCGGCGGCGGTAGCGGCGGGGGCTTGCGCCACCGCGGAGCCGGCGGCCAGGGCCAGCAGGGCACACGCGGCAAAGGAGTTGAGCATGGGGCGGGTGGGAGAAGAAGCAGCGAGGGCCCCGGATGGGGACGCGGGCAGGAGCCCTTTCCGGAAAGCCAACCCGCCGCGCAAGGTAAAACTTCCGGCCTGTTGCGGCCCAGCTTTGGCTTGCTTTTCACCCCACCGCCCCACGCCACCCGCAGCCGCGCGGCTACGCTTTGAGGGCGGCCTCGGCCTCGGCCCGCTCCTGGGGCGTGTTCACGTTGCGCAACTCCTCGGGCACCGGCGGGGCCAGCACGGCGGTGTCGGAGTTGATGAGGGCCTTGCGCGGGCACGAGTAGCCGAGGCTGAGGAAGCGCAGCAGCTCGCCGTAGGCCCTGGGCTCCCAGATGGTGACGAGCGGCTCGGGGAAGTCGTTCCAGGGGCTTTGCAGGGCGGTGGCGAAGCGGCCGGGCTGGCGGTTTGCTACCAGAAACTCCAGCGTGGTACGGGTGAGCAGCGGCAGGTCGCAGGCCAATACCAGCCACGCGGCGTCGGGGTCGGCCCGGAACGCCGAGAGCAGCCCGCCCAGGGGCCCCAGGCCCAGAAAAGTGTCGGGCAGCGGCACCAGCCCGGCGGGCAATTCATCGGCCTGGTCGGGGCGGACGGACACGCGCACGCCGGCGCAAAACTCGTGCAGCAGCGCGGCGGTGTGCTGGCGCTGGTCGGCCGCGCCGTGGTAGCGCAGGGCCCCTTTGTCGGTGCGCATCCGCTCGCTGCGGCCGCCGGCCAGCACCAGGCCGCGCAGCACGGGCCGCGCCGCGGCGTACCATTTTTGCACGAAAGCGGTGATGCCGGCCGCATCGGCCAGCGGCAGCACAAGCGGCAGCGGGGCCCCGGCCAGGTGCGCCAGCAGCACCGGTGGCAACTCGGTTTGGCCGTCGGCCAGCAGCACGAGGCGCACGTCGGTGAGGCGGTCGAGCTTCTTGTCCAGCGGCTTGCGCGGGTCGACGACGACGATTTGCTGGCGGGCGCGGAAATGGTTGCCGTTCACCAGCACCAGGCTGTTGTGGGCCAGCAGCTCGGGCTGCGAAAACTTGTCCAGGGCCCGGCTGGTGTTCAGCTGGGTATACGTTATTTTATCCGTCAACACGCTGAACAGGCCGTTCTCGCCCCGCGCCGGCACCAGCCCCGCCGGCACCAGCCCCGCCGGGGCCCCGGCGGCCAGGGCCGCGTCGCCGGCGGCGTGGTCGGCGTCCACGTAGGCCACGCGCAGGGCCGGGGCCAGGTGGGGCAGCAGCCGCGCCACCAGGGCTTGAATGTCGGCGCAGGGGGCCCCCAGGATGGCCAGCTCGTGCCGGCTGAATTCACCCACGTCGGGGCGGGCCAGGGCGGCGTGCTTGGGGCGCTTCGGGGCGTTGTCGGGTTGGGTTTCCATGGGGATTACGAATTGGTGGACCGCAGAAAGTCGCGCTTGCCGCCGGTTTTTTCAATCAGCTGCACGCCCGTGATGGTGATGTCGTGCGAGAAGGCCTTGCACATGTCGTAGATGGTGAGGGCGGCCACGCTGGCGCCGGTCAGGGCCTCCATTTCGACGCCGGTGCGGCCCGTGACGACGGCCGTGCACACCACGCGCAGGGCGTCGGGGCCGTCGGGCTCGATGGTGATTTGGCAATCATCCAGGCCCAGCGGGTGACAGAGCGGGATGAGGTCGGCCGTTTTTTTGGCCCCCATGATGCCCGCCAGGATGGCCGTATGCATGACGGGGCCCTTGTGGCTGGGCAGCTCGCCGGCCCGCACGCGGCCCAGCAGCTCGGCGCCCAGCACCACGCGGCAGTGGGCGCGGGCCAGGCGGCGGGTGGGCGCTTTCTGGCCGACGTCGACCATCGTGGGCTGGTTGGCGGCGTTGACGTGGGTGAAGTCCATTCTGGTCATTTAGCAATTATCAATTAACATTTAACAATCCGCAGCGGGTTGTTCTTGCAACGCGAAGAACGGATTGCCCGCAGTCAGGTTCTTTGCGGCGGGGGTAACGCCAGTAGCATCCCGTACTTAATTATCTGATGTTACGCAGTTCTTCAGCCAAGGGGGCCCAGGGGAGTAGCGCGAACTTTGTAGTTCGCGCTACGGAGCGCTGCGTAACATCAGTTAATATCCCCCAGAATGCCGCGACCAGGGGCCCCAGCAAGTGGCTCCTGGTGCTCCAAAAAAGCCGTACTGGTGCTAAATGTTAACTGATAAATGTTAAATAAAATGATTTCCGTCGCCGAAGCCTACGCCCGCGTGCTGGCCACCGCCCGCCCGCTGCCGCCCGAAACCCTGCCCCTGCCCGAAGCCGCCGGCCGTGTCCTGGCCGAAGACCTGGCCGCCGACCGCGACTTCCCGCCCTTCGACCGGGTGGCGATGGACGGCATCGCCGTGGCCCACGCCGCCTGGGCCGGCGGCCAAACGGTGTTTCCGGTGGCGCACGCGCAGTTTGCCGGGGCCCCCGCCCGGCCGCTGCCCGGCCCGGGCGTGGCCGTGGAGGTGATGACCGGCGCCGTGCTGCCCCCCGGGGCCGACGCGGTGGTGCGCTACGAGGACGTTACCATCGATAACCACCAGGCGACCATTAACATACAGCCAGCCGCCCGGGCCGGCGTGAACATCCACGCCCGGGCCACCGACCGCCGCCGCGGCGACCTGCTGCTGCCCGCCGGCACCCGCCTCACGCCCGCCGCCCTGGCCGTGGCCGCCACCGTGGGGGCCGCCGAAGTGCGCGTGGCGCGCCTCGCCCGGGTGGCGGTGGTGAGCACCGGCGACGAGCTGGTGGAGGTGGCCGCCACGCCCCTGCCCCACCAAATCCGGCGCTCCAACGCCTACGCCGTGCAGGCCCTGCTGGCCCCCGCCGGGGCCGACGTGCACCTGTTTCATTTGCCCGACGACCTGCCCACGCTGCGCCAGGGCCTGACGAACATCCTCGCCGCCGGCTTCGATGCCGTGGTGCTGAGCGGGGCCGTGAGCAAGGGCCGCGCCGACCACCTGCCCACGCTGCTGCGCGAGTTGGGCGTGGAAGAAATTTTCCACGAAGTGAACCAGCGCCCCGGCAAGCCCATGTGGTTTGGGGCCCGGGCCGGCGGGGGCCCCGTGGTGTTCGGCCTGCCCGGCAACCCGGTCTCGACGCTGCTCACCGCCGCCCGCTACGTGCGGCCCTGGCTGCTGGCCCGCCAGCAGCCGGCGGCCGGGCCCCCGGGCCCCACGCCGGCCGTGCTCACGGCGGCCGTGCAGTTCCGGCCCGCGCTGGCGCACCTGCTGCCGGTGGCCATTGCCGTGGACGCGCTGGGCGTGCGCCGCGCCACGCCGGTGGTTGTGGGCGGCTCCGGCGATTTGGCCGGCCTGCTCGGGGCCGATGCGTTTCTGGAATTGCCGGCCGAGCTGACGGACTTTGCCCCCGGCACCGCGTGGCCGGCTTGGCCGTTGTAGCGCGGCCCCCAAGGCCAGCACTTCTTTTTCGTGCGTATCTTCGCCGTAGCTGCTATCCAGAAAGACCGAGGGACTGGGCCCTGTGACGTCTTGGCAACCTGCTTTGAGTAGGTGCCAACTCCCGTTCTGCCAACGCGTTTGGCCGAAGAAGATGACAGCCGGAACCGCGCCCCTGGGGCCCGGGTTTCTTTCTGGATAGGCACGGGTTTCCGTCGTTTTTTATCTGGTTAGAATGTCTGCTACCGCCCTTACCGCTCCCGAAACGACCGTGGCCGACGCCACGGGTTGTAGCCCGTTGCCCGCCATTTTGCGCCAGCGCCTGCTGGTGCTCGACGGCGCCATGGGCACCATGATTCAGCGCCACCCGCTCACGGAGGAGGACTTCCGCGGGGCCCGCTTCGCCGACCACCCCAAGCCCCTGCGCGGCAACAACGACCTGCTGAGCCTGACGCGGCCCGATATTATTCGCGGCATCCACGCCGAGTATTTTGCCGCCGGGGCCGACATGGTGGAAACCAATACGTTCTCGGGCACCACCATCGCCCAGGCCGACTACGGCCTGGAGCACGTGGTGTATGAGTTGAACTACGAGTCGGCGCGGCTGGCCCGCGACGCGGCCGACGAGTATTCGGCGCTGACGCCCGAGCAGCCGCGCTTCGTGGCCGGGGCCGTGGGGCCCACCAACCGCACCGCCTCGCTCTCGCCCGACGTGAACCGGCCCGGCTACCGCGCCGTGACGTTTGACGAGCTGGCCGCCGCCTACCTGGAGCAGGTGCGCGGGCTCGTGGACGGCGGCGTGGACACGCTGCTCATCGAAACCATCTTCGACACGCTCAACGCCAAGGCCGCACTGTACGCGGTGCAGAAATTCTTTGACGACGGCGGACGCCAGGTGCCCATCATGATTTCGGGCACCATCACCGACGCCTCGGGCCGCACGCTCTCGGGCCAAACGGTGGGGGCGTTCTGGAACTCCATCCGCCACCTGCCGCTGCTGAGCGTGGGCCTGAACTGCGCCCTGGGGGCCAACCAGCTCAAGCAGTACGTGGAGGAGCTGAGCCGCATTTCCGACGTGCATATTTCGGCCTACCCCAACGCCGGCCTGCCCAACGCCTTCGGCGGCTACGACGAGTCGGCCCAGGAGTTTGCGGCCCTGGTGGAGGATTACCTGAAGGACGGCATCGTGACGGTGGTGGGCGGCTGCTGCGGCACCACGCCCCAGCACATCGCCGAGCTGAGCCGCCTGGCCCGGCAGTACCGGCCGCGCCCGCTGCCCGAAATTGTACCGGCTACGCGCCTGAGCGGCTTGGAGCCCTTCGGCATCACCCGGGAAACGCTGTTTGTGAACGTGGGCGAGCGGTGCAACGTGACGGGCTCGCGGGCCTTCGCGCGGCTCATTCGCACGGGGGCCTACGAGGAGGCCCTGGCCGTGGCCCGCGCCCAGGTGGAGGGCGGGGCCCAGGTGCTCGACATCAACATGGACGAGGGCATGCTCGACTCGGAGCAGGCCATGACGACTTTCCTGAACCTGATTGCCTCGGAGCCCGACATTTCGCGGGTGCCGCTGATGATTGACTCCTCGAAGTGGAGCGTGCTGGAGGCCGGCCTGAAGTGCGTGCAGGGCAAGAGCATCGTGAACTCGATTTCGCTGAAAGAGGGCGAAGAGGTGTTTTTGCAGCGGGCCCGCACCGTGCGCCAGTACGGCGCGGCCATGGTGGTGATGGCCTTCGACGAGGACGGCCAGGCCGACACCCTGGCGCGCCGCAAGGAAATTTGCCAGCGCAGCTACGACCTGCTGCTGGGCATCGGCTTCCCGGCCGAGGACATCATCTTCGACGCCAACATCCTCATCGTGGGCACGGGCATGGAGGAGCACCGCACCTACGCGCTCGACTTCATCGAGGCCGTGCGCTGGATCAAGGCCACCCTGCCGGGGGCCCTGACGAGCGGCGGCGTGAGCAACATCTCGTTCTCGTTCCGGGGCAACGACGTGGTGCGCGAGGCCATTCACTCGTCGTTCCTGCTGCACGCCATCCGCGCCGGGCTCGACATGGGCATCGTGAACCCCAGCCAGCTGGCCGTGTACGACGACGTGCCCAAGGACCTGATGGAGCTGGTGGAGGACGTGCTGCTGAACCGCCGCGCCGACGCCACCGAGCGCCTGGTGGACTTCGCCGAAACCGTTAAGAAGAAGGACAAAACCGAGGTAGTAGCCGACGCCTGGCGCGCCCTGCCGGTGCAGGAGCGCCTGCAACACGCTTTGATTAAAGGCATCACCGAGTTCATCGACCAGGACACCGAGGAGGTACGCCAGCAAGTAGGCCGGCCGCTCGACGTGATTGAGGGGCCCCTGATGAGCGGCATGAACGTGGTGGGCGACCTGTTCGGGGCCGGCAAGATGTTCCTGCCCCAGGTGGTGAAATCGGCCCGCGTGATGAAAAAGGCGGTGGCCTATTTGGAGCCGTATTTGCTGGCCGACAAGCAGAGCGGCGACCGCCAAACGGCGGGTAAAATCCTGCTGGCCACGGTGAAAGGCGACGTGCACGACATCGGCAAGAACATCGTGGGCGTGGTGCTGGCCTGCAACAACTTCGACATCGTGGACCTGGGCGTGATGGTACCGCTGGAGCGGATTCTGGACGAGGCCGTGGCGCAGGGGGCCGACATCATCGGCCTCTCCGGCCTCATTACGCCCAGCCTCGACGAGATGGTGTACGTGGCGCAGGCCATGAAAAAGCGCGGCCTGAAAGTGCCCCTGCTCATCGGCGGGGCCACGACCTCGCGCCTGCACACGGCCGTCAAAATCGCGCCGGCCTACGACGGGGCCGTGGTCCACGTGAACGACGCCTCGCGCAGCGTGGGCGTGGCCGCCGGCCTGCTCGGCTCGGGCGAGGCCGCCTACGCCCAAACCGTGGCCGCCGACTACGCCGCCCTGCGCACCGACTACGCCGGCCGCCAGCGCGACAAAAACTACCAGACCATTGCCGATGCCCGCGCCAACGGCGTAAAAATCGACTGGGCCGGGGCCCCCATCACCAAGCCCAGCTTCTTGGGCACCAAAACGTTCGACAACTACGACCTGGCTGAATTGGCCCAGTACATCGACTGGACGCCGTTTTTTCACACCTGGGAGTTGAAGGGGCGCTACCCGCGCATCCTCACCGACGAAAACCTGGGCGAGGCGGCCAGTCGCCTCTTTGAGGATGCGCAAGTGATGCTGAAGAAAATTATTGAGGAGAAGCTGCTCACGGCCCGCGCCGTGGTGGGCTTCTGGCCGGCCAACACGGTGGGCCACGACACCATTGAGCTGTACGCCGACGACTCGCGCCAGGCCGTGGCGGCCGAGTTTTTCACGCTGCGCCAGCAGGGCGAAAAGGGCCCCGGCATCCCCAACATCGCCTTTTCCGACTTTCTGGCGCCCAAGGACAGCGGCCGCGCCGATTACATGGGCGGCTTTGCCGTGACGACCGGCATCGGCATCGAGAAGCTGGTGGAGGCCTTCGAGAAGGACCACGACGACTACTCCAGCATCATGGTGAAGGCCCTGGCCGACCGCCTGGCCGAGGCCTTCGCCGAGCGCCTGCACCAGCGCGTGCGCGAGGAGTTCTGGGGCTACGCGGCCGACGAAAAGCTGACCGGCGACGACCTCATCCAGGAGAAGTACCAGGGCGTGCGCCCGGCCCCCGGCTACCCCGGCTGCCCCGACCACACCGAGAAAATCACCCTTTTCCAACTCCTGGACGCCGAGCGCCAGACGGGCATCACCCTCACCGAAAACCTGGCCATGTACCCCACGGCGGCCGTCAGCGGCATGTACTACGCCCACCCCGACGCGCGCTATTTCGGCCTGGGCCGCATCGGCCGCGACCAGGTGGTGGACATGGCCCAGCGCAAGGGCATGGCCCTGCCCGAGCTGGAACGCTGGCTGATGCCGAATCTGAACTACGAGCCCTCGTAGAAGCCGTTGGTTTTTAGCTGCTAGCTATTAGCTCTTGGCCATTGATATTTTTTTGAAAGCTAACAGCTAGCAGCTAATAGCTAAAAGCTCAACAATGAAAGTTACCGACCACCTCGCCAAAGCCGACGGCAAAACGTTGTTTTCCTTCGAGGTTTTGCCGCCCAAAAAGGGTGAGAACATCCGCACGCTGTTCTCCAACATCGAGCCGCTGATGGAATTCAAGCCGCCGTTCATCGACGTGACCTACCACCGCGAGGAATACGTGTACCGCCAGCACCCCAACGGCCTGCTCGAAAAGAAAACCGTGCGCCGCCGGCCGGGCACGGTGGGCATCTGCGCGGCCATCAAGAACCGCTTCGATGTGGACACCGTGCCGCACCTGATTTGCGGGGGCTTCACGAAGGAAGAAACCGAGAACGCGCTGATTGACTTGCACTTCCTGGGCATCGACTCGGTGCTGGCCCTGCGCGGCGACCCGATAAAGTCGGACGGCGTGTTCAAGGCCGAGCCCGACGGCCACGCCTACGCCTGCGACCTCATCGGCCAGCTGGCCGACCTCAACAAGGGCGAGTATTTGGATGAGGCCCAGGACGATACCTGGGCCACCGACTTCTGCATCGGCACGGCCGGCTACCCCGAGAAGCACTTCGAGGCCCCCAACTCCGGGGCCGACATCCGCTACCTCAAGCACAAGGTGGACCGCGGGGCCGACTACATCGTGACCCAGATGTTTTTCGACAACGAGCAGTTTTTCGACTACGAGCGCCGCTGCCGCGAGGCCGGCATCACCGTGCCCATCATCCCCGGCCTCAAGCCCTTGACGACGAAAGCGCAGCTCACCATGCTGCCGCGCACCTTCTTCCTCAACCTGCCCGAGGCCCTGGTGGAAGCCGTGAGCCAGTGCCGCGACAACGAGGCCGCCCGCGTCGTGGGCATCGAGTGGTGCCTCAACCAAAGCCGCGAGCTGATGGCCCACGGCGTGCCCTGCCTGCACTACTACTCGATGGGCAAGGCCGAGAGCATCCGAAAAGTGGCCAAGGAGTTGTTTTAGTCATTTAACAGTTAGCAATTAACATTTAACACCCGTACTGCTTTGGGCGAACCCGCTGTTCGTTGCAGTCACTTGCTCAGCTATTTTCGGCACATTATGCCCACATCGGCCCAGCCGTCAGCTTGTTAAATGTTAATTGCTAAATGTTAAATGACCTGTTTGCCCAGCTCCGCACCGCCACGGCGCCGGCCGAGATTGAGGCCCTGCAAAACGGCATCTGGCAGGTGTGGCTCACGACCGGCGACGCCGCCCTCGACAAGCAGCTGGAGGCCGGCATGCGGGCCTTGCAAGCCGCCGATTTCACCCGCGCCATCGGCGTGTTTGATGAGCTGATTGCCGCCGCCCCGCACCTGGCCGAGGGCTGGAACAAGCGCGCCACCGCCTACTACCAGCGCGGCGACTACCGCGCCTCGCTCGCCGACATTGCCGAAACCCTGCGCCGCGAGCCCCGGCACTTCGGGGCCCTGTGGGGCCAGGCAGCCATTTTGCGGCAGCTGGCCGACCCGCGCCGGGCCCTGCGCACCCTCAAGCAGCTGGAGGCCCTGTGCCCCAATTTGCCCGGCCTGCGCGAGCAGCAACTGGCCCTGCGCGAGCAGCTGGAGGACGGCGGCGGCGCTTTCTAAAGTACATTTCCGCCATGAAAACGTTCTTTTCGCTCTCGACCCACGCGCTGGCGCTGGGGGCCCTGGCTGGCCTGCTGACGGCCTGCGACTCGACCCCGCGCGAGCGCCAGGCCGTGGTGCGCGAGCAGTCGCGCAAGCTCGACACGCTGGCCCGGCAGGGGGCCCACACCCTGGCCCGCCTGGGCCGCCAAACGGCCCAGTACGACGCCGCCAACCGCGCCCGCCGCGCCGAACCGCTCAGCCCCGCCCGCAAAAAAATCTTCACCGCCAACCTGCTGGGGCCCTACGCCGGGCACCTCGACGCCATGATGCCGGCCACCATCGGGGGGCCCTACCAGCAGCTGCTCCAGCAAACCCGCGCCCGCCGCCAGGCCTGGACCGACCGCGACTGGGACTACGCCCGCGCCGTGTACGCCGACGTGAACATCGCCCTGGCCCGCGTGCGCCTCGACCTGCCCGCCCGCGACGAGCTGCGCGTGCGGGCCTGGCAGGCCGAATTCGTGGCCCTGCAAGCCGGCCACACCGCCGCCGAGCTGCACGCCGCCACCCGCGGCCCCGCGGCCGCCGCCCGCCACTGATTTTCAACCACGCGGGCATTTCCGCGTTGTAGAGCGTTTACCAGCGCTCTTTGTTCCATGGGTTTTGCCTCCGAATTGCTTCCGGCTTTGCGCCGCCACTGGCGCTACTATCTGGTCGAAGTAGCCGGGCCCGCCATCTTCCTCACGGTGTCGAGCCTCACGTCCGTGGTGTTTCACCACCCCAGCTCGCGGGTGGTGCAGGCCTTGGGGCCCAACGAGATGTTGCAGCGCGCGGGGCTGGCCCTGGTAGTTGCCGCCACGGTGATGGCCTGCGGCGCGTCGCCCTGGGGCAAGCGCTCGGGGGCCCACTTCAACCCGGCCGTGACGCTGGGCTTCTGGCAGCTGGGCCACATCCGCACCGCCGATGCGGTGTGGTACGTGCTGGCCCAGTTCACGGGGGCCCTGGCGGCGGGCTTCGCCATGTTCAACCTGCTGAAGCCGTGGTTTGGCTACCCATCAGTGCACCACAACCTCACCCGGCCCATCGACGGCGACTACGGCTGGGCCCTGGCGCTGGGGGCCGAAATGGTGATTGCGGCGAGCTTTCTGCTGACCATCCTGGCGGCGCTGCACTCGCCGCGGCTCAAGAAGTTTTCGAGCGTGTTTGCGGGCGGCCTCATCGGTTTCTTCATCGTGTTCGAGTCGCCCATTTCGGGCATGAGCCTGAACCCGGCCCGCTCCACGGGCACGGCGGTGGCCGCGCAGCTGGGCCCTGGGCTGTGGATTTACTTCGTGGGGCCCCTGCTGGCCATGTGGGCCGCCGCCGTGTGGTACGGGCGCTACCGCACCCGCCACGCCCTGCCCGAGCGCCCGCCCCTGTACCCCGACCCCGCAGCGTAGGGCCCCGGCGTAGCCATTGGGGCCATTCTGCCGTACAGCCAGGGCCCACTCTTCATTTGCGCCATGCCCCCCAAAAAACCCACCGCCGCGGCCCCCAAGGGCCCCACCGACGCTCCCAAGCCCAAAAAACCCGCCCCTTCCAAAGCCCCCGTGCGCCCCACGGCCAAAGACATGAAGGCCGGGGCCCAGAAGCTGCCCTACCCCGGCAAGCAAGCCGACATGAAAATGCAGCCGCAGTCGGACCTGCGGGCCTACCGCGCCGCCGGCAAGCTCCAGGACAAAATTGCCCTCATCACCGGGGCCGACTCGGGCATTGGGCGGGCCGTGGCCGTGGCCTTTGCCAAGGAAGGGGCCCACGTGGCCGTCGTGTTCAACGAAAACCTGGCCGACGCCCAGCAAACCCAGGCCATGGTGGAAGCCGAAAAGCGCCGCTGCCTGGTGCTCCAGCTCGACGTGCGCGACCCCGAGCAGTGCAAGCAGGCCGTGCGCCGCACCGTGCAGGAGTTCGGCCGGCTGAACGTGCTGGTGAACAACGCCGCCTACCAGATGGCCCAGGAGAAGTTCGAGGACATCCCGGAAGAGCAAATCCGCCGCACGTTCGACACCAACATCCTGGGCTACGTGTGGATGGCGCAGGCCGCCATTCCGCACCTTCAATCGGGCGACGCCATCGTGAACACGGGCAGCATCGTGGGCATCACGGGCATCCCGCTGCTGGTCGATTACGCCTGCTCGAAGGCCGGCATCCACGCCCTCACCAAGTCGCTGGCCCTGTACCTGGGCGAGCGCGGCATCCGGGTGAACGCCGTGGTGCCCGGCCCGGTCTGGACGCCCAACATCCCCGGCACCATGCCGCTGGACGAGATTGCGAAGTTCGGCCACGAAGTCGCCCTCAAGCGCCCCGGCCAGCCCGACGAGCTGGCCCCGGCCTACGTGCTGCTCGCCTCCGACGACGGCTCGTTTATGACCGGCAGCCTCGTGCACGTGACCGGCGGCAAGCTCAGCAGCGACGAGTAGCTTCTTCAATGAGTGAGTGGGCGAACGAGTGAATGAGAGCGTTGCAAGTCTAACCTTCGCTCAGTCACTCATTCGCCCACTCACTCATTCACTTTGAAACCTGCCTATAGTTAATTAGCAAAGTTTCTGGCGGCGAAAGGGCCGAACGGCTGCAAACGCGCCTACCTTTCTTCCTTTAAATTGTTGGCCTCCCAAAGCCCAATTTGCCAGGCTATTCTTTTTCCCCACCCTCTCTCCCCTTCTTTCATGGCCGATACTTCGACTTCAATTCTCGACCGGAGCCGCACCATTGCGGGCCCCGGCTACAACCGCTGGCTGGTGCCCCCCGCGGCCCTGGCCATTCACCTGGCCATTGGGCAGGCCTACGCCTTCAGCGTGTTCAACAAGCCGCTGGGCTCGCTCATCAGCGGCGACCCGGCCAAGCCCGACGCCCTGGACTGGACGCCCACCCAAATCGGCATCACGTTTTCCATCGCCATCGTGCTGCTGGGCTTGTCGGCCGCCCTGTTTGGCAAGTGGCTGGAGCGCGTGGGGCCCCGCAAGGCCATGCTGGCGTCGGCGCTGTGCTTCGGCGGCGGCTTCCTCATCGGCTCGCTCGGCGTGAGCCTGCACAACATTTTCCTGCTCTACTTCGGCTACGGTTTCGTGGGCGGCATCGGGCTGGGCATCGGCTACATTTCGCCGGTGAGCACGCTCATCAAGTGGTTCCCCGACCGCAAGGGCGTGGCCACGGGCATGGCCATCATGGGCTTCGGCGGCGGCGCCATGATTGCCTCGCCGCTCTCGGTAGCGCTGATGACGCACTTCAAGGCCTCGGCCCCGCAGGGCGTCGCGCCCACCTTTATCACGCTGGGCATCATCTACTTCATCTTTATGCAGTTCGGGGTGTGGACCATCCGGGTGCCCGCCAGCGACTGGGCCCCGGCCGGCTATGTGCCTAACGCCGAGCACAGCGCGCTCGTAACGGCGGGCAACGTATCGGCCGATAACGCCATCAAAACCCCGCAATTCTGGCTGCTGTGGGTGGTGCTGCTGACTAACGTAACGGCCGGCATCGGCCTGCTCGAAACGGCCTCGCCGCTCATCCAGGACACGTTTTCGGACAAGGCAATGGGGGCCGGCCTGGGCGTGACGGCCGCCGCCGCCGCGGGCTTCGTGGGGCTACTCAGCCTGTTCAACCTGCTGGGCCGCTTCTTCTGGTCGTCGGCTTCCGACAAGCTGGGCCGCAAAACCACCTACGCCATCTACTTCGGCCTCGGCATTTTACTCTATACGCTGGTGCCGACGCTGGGGCACAACCTGCAACTAGCGTTTTATGTGATTGCGGCCTGCGTAATTGTGAGCATGTACGGCGGCGGCTTTGCCACGGCCCCGGCGTTCCTGTCCGACCTGTTCGGCAAGTATCAGGTGGGGGCCATTCACGGCCGTCTGCTCACGGCCTGGAGCACGGCCGGCGTGCTGGGGCCCCTCATCGTGCACCAGCTGCACGACCACGCCAAGGAACAGGGCCTGACCGGCGCAGCGGCCTACCAGAACGTGTTCTACACCATGGCGGGCTTACTGGTAGTGGGCCTGTTGGCCGACCTGGCCATTACCGCCGTGAAGGAGCAGTACTACGAAAAGGGCCCCGTCACCGTCGAAGCCGGCGGCCACTGAGCCGCGGCCGTTTCACCTTTCAGCCCCCTTATTATGAATCCGCAAGCCCCTAATTCCAACGCCGCCGACACTTCGTCGGGCGGTTCCGCCGTCATTGCCTGGCTCTTCGTGGGCCTGCCCCTCGCCTGGGGCGTTTCGCAAACCTTCCTCAAGGCCCTGGCTTTGTTCAAATAAGCCCGGCGCCCATTTTTCTTCGTTGCCCAAAGCAGCCGGCCCGCGCCGGCTGCTTTTTTTGGGCCCCAGCGCCAACCGATTGGGCCCCGGGTGGTTTAAGATTGCCAAAGGCTTTCGGCAACCAGCGGCGGGTATCCACCGTTGAGTTTATTGGCCCTTGCCGTTTCACCGCCCGCTTCCCCCTTTCTTGATGTCTGCTCCCCACTACCCGGCCGGCACGGTGCGCGCCCTGCTGCCCACCGCGCACGTGTCCGGGGCCACCCGCACGGCCTTGCAGCAGCGCCTCGACGCGCCCGCCGACTACGCCCCGCAGTTCCTGGCCCCCGAAACCTTTGCCCTGCTCGAAGCCGTGGCCGCCTGCCTGTTTCCGCAGCCCGACCGCCCCGAGCGGCCCATCCCGCTGGCCCCGTCGGTGGACCAACGCCTGCTGGAAGGCCGGGCCGACGGCTGGCGCTACGACGCCCTGCCCCCCGACCGCGAGGCTTACCGCCTGGGCCTGGGCGGCATCCAGGAAACCGCCCAGGCCCTGTTCCTCAACGATTTCCCAACCCTCGACACCCAGCAGCGCCACCACGTGATGGAGGCCGTGGCCGGCGGCACCCCGCCCGGTGCCATTTGGCAAACGCTGGACGCCGCCCGCTTCTTCGAGGAAATGCTGGCCGAGCTGACCGAGATTTACTACGCCCACCCGCTGGCCCAGGAAGAAATCGGCTACGTAGGCATGGCCGACCTGCCCGCCTGGACCAAAATCGGCCTCAACGAGAAGGACGACCGGGAAGTGACAATGGGTGAATGAGCGAATGAAGGAATGAGTGAATGACTTCAATGTCAGCACACGCTCCCCGACAGCCTTATTCTCCCATTCGCTCATTCACTCACTCACCCACTGCAAAGATGCCCGACGAAGAAGTACTAGAAGAAGGCCTGCTGACCCCAGTAGAACCCGTAATTCAGGACCCGCTGCTGCGCGAGCTGATGGCCGATGCGCCCGCTACCGCACCGACTCTGGACATCCCGCAGGAAAAAGGCCAGCCCACCACCGCGCCCCTCGAAGAAGTGGACTGCGTGGTCATCGGCCTCGGGGCCGGGGGGGCCCCCTTGCTGGCCCGCCTCGCCCAGGCCGGCCTGAAGGTGGTGGCCCTGGAAGCCGGCCCCTGGCACAACCCCGAGAAGGACTTCGCCACCGACGAGCGGGCGCAGGACTTCCTGTTTTGGAACGATGAGCGCCTCTCGGCCGGCGGCGACCCGCTGGCCATGGGCAAAAACAACTCGGGCACCGGCGTGGGCGGCTCCACGCTGCACTACACGGCCTACACCCCCCGCCCGCTGCCCGACGATTTGCACATCAAGCGCGACTTTGACAAGGGCGAAGACTGGCCCCTGACTTACGACGACCTCGCCCCGTACTACGAAGAGGTGGAGCAGTTTTTGGGCGTTTCGGGCCCCACGCCCTACCCCTGGGGCCCCAGACGGCCCAAGGGCTACGCCCTGGCCCCGCTGCCGCTCAACAGCGCCGCCCAATTGATGATGCGCGGGGCCGAAAAAATCGGCATCCGCACGGCCCCCGCGGCCAACGCGGCGCTGTCGGCCCGCTATTACCAGGAGGGCGTGGGCTGGCGCGAGGCCTGCACCAACCGCGGCTTCTGCCAGGCCGGCTGCTCGAACGGCGCCAAGGCCAGCATGGACGTGACGTTCATTCCGCTGGCGGTGAAGTACGGGGCCGACATCCGCCCCAACAGCTTCGTGACCGAGATTGAGCGCAACGCCCAGGGCCTCGTCACGGCCGTGGTGTACACCCAGAACGGCCAGCAGCACCGCCAGGCCTGCCGCCACCTGTTCCTCTGCGGCGGCTCGGTGGAAACCCCGCGCCTGCTGCTGATGAACGAGCTGGCCCTCAGCAGCGGCCAGGTGGGCCGCAACCTGATGGCCCACCCCGGCGTGCAGGTCTGGGGCACGTTTGCCGACGAGGTGCGCCCCAACAAAGGCATTCCCGGGGGCCTCATCTCGCAGGATACCCACCGGCCCAAGGGCGCCGACTTTGCCGGCGGCTACCTGCTGCAAAGCATCGGGGTGATGCCCGTGACGTTCTCCGGCCAGGTGGCCCGGGGCCGCAAGCTGTGGGGCCAGCCCCTGCGCGACTACATGCGCAGCTTCAACCACATCGCCGGCATCAACATCCTCGGCGACTGCCTGCCCCACAGCAGCAACTACCTGGAGCTGAGCGATGAGCTGGACGCCCGCCAGCTGCCCAAGCCGCGCCTGCACTTCACGGCCCAGGAAAACGAGCACCGCATGAACGCCCACGCCGAGCGCATCATGCGCGACATCTGGGAAGCAGCCGGGGCCACCGACATCTGGGCCTTTAATCGCTACGCCCACGTCATCGGCACGGCCCGCATGGGCCTGAGCGGCGACGACGCCGTAGTGGACCGCGACGGCCGTGCCTTCGATGTGCCCAACCTCTACATCTCCGACAACTCCACGTTTCCCAGCGCTCTGAGCGTGAACCCGGCCCTGACCATCATGGCCCTGAGCCTGCGCACGGCCGATAAATTCCTGGAGCGCGAGCGGCGCCGCGATGCGTAAGCCAATGAACAATTAGCAATGGGCAATGAGCAATTGTCTGTGCTATTGTTAATTGTTAAATGCTCATTGTTAATTGATTATAAATGAAATCCTTTCTCACCGAAATAAAAGACCGTTTTGGGGACGGCAACTATGAGGGCGACCAGTTTGGCGGAGCTAACGGGCACAACGGCAACGGCTTGCCCACGGGCCTGCCCAACAACTTTATGTTCGCCACCGGCATCGAGTGCAGCTACCCGACCATCGACAACGGCAAGACCCGCCGCGACCTGCTGGCCGAGTGCGACCACTACAACCGCTACAAGGAAGACCTGGGCTTGGTGAAAGAAATGGGCCTGAAGGTGTTGCGCTACGGGCTGCCATACTACAAGATTCAGCAGGGCCCCGGCAAGTACGATTGGGAATTTGCCGACCTGGCAATGGCCGAGATGCAGCGCCTCGGCATCACGCCCATCCTGGACCTGATGCACTTTGGGGTGCCCGATTGGTTGGGTAATTTTCAGAACCCTGAGTTGGTGGTGCACTTCGCCGACTACTGCGAGCAAGTGGCCAAGCGCTACCCGTGGGTGCGCTACTACACGCCCGTGAACGAGATTTACGTGACGGCCAAGATGAGCGCCAAAGACGGCATCTGGAACGAGCAGTTGAAGTCGGACAAGGCCTTCGTGACGGCCCTGAAGCACTGCGTGGCGGCCAGCATCATGGGCACCCAGCAAATTGCCAAGCAGCGCCCCGACTGCGTGATTGTGCAGAGCGAGTCGGCCGAGTTCACGCACGAGCTGCGGGCCGCGCACACGTCGGCCGTGCAGCTGGAAAACCTGCTGCGCTTCACCTCGCTGGATTTGCTATACGCCCACCACCCCGAAGGCGAGGTACTCAACTACTTGTACGACAACGGCCTGACCCGGCGTGAGTACGACTGGTTCATGGCCGGTGAGCCTCCTGGGTACCAGGTGATGGGCAACGACTACTACGGCCGCAACGAAAAAATCATGCTGCCCAACGGCGAAACCGTTGTCAGCATGGACGTGCTGGGCTGGTACAACATCACCCACGACTACTACCAGCGCTACCAAAAGCCGGTGATGCACACCGAAACCAACGTGCTGGAGGTTGCCGAGGGCCCTACCTGGCTCTGGAAGCAGTGGGTAAACATTTTGCGCATGCGCAAAGAAGGCGTGCCCGTGCTGGGCTTCACGTGGTACTCGCTCATCGACCAGATTGACTGGGACAAGGGCCTGGCCACCAAAACCGGGACCGTGAACCCGTGTGGCCTCTACGACCTCGACCGCAAGCCCCGCCCCGTGGCCGACGCCTACAAGATGCTGCTCCAGGAATACGGCCAGATTACCATCGTGCCCCACGGCGAGCTGTTTGAAGTAACCGACCGGCCCGCCACGCTGAAGGTGGAAGTATAGCACCCGCCGCGCAATCCGGGCTTCCCATTTCCCACCGCTAACGGGCCGTTAGGCCCCCGTTGGGTAGGTACCGCGTGCCCAAGGCCGTGGGCCATGGCGCAGCGAACGGCCTGCAACCGGTGACCCGCTGAGCGGGGCAGCCGGTTGCAGCATCGTCCAGACAAAATGGCCTTACTAGCACCGCTACGCGCAGGGCGTGCCGCCGCTTGATGCAGACGGCTACCCGCCCGTTGCGTGGGGCGGTTAGCTGCGTTTAACGAGTCTTAGGGGCTTTAACCTAACGGGAATAGCACTAAATGCCTTTACTCGGCGCCTAAATGCTTACCACAAGGCCTTGTGGATCGAGCCAATCGCCGACAATCAGTGCCTAGACTAAATGGGTATGCCGTAAATCGGTCTTTTGGGGGTTGGCAGTTTAACAAGGACTTTTAAGAATATATAAAATAGTAAAATCACGGATTTAGATAAGGACTGCGTGTTTTCTTAGCCGGTAGTATCTGATTGCACAGCTGATTGGCTTTGGAACGCTCTAGCTTATCAAATCATTAAATACATATAATTATTAAAATATTTATATTATTTAAATTACTCAAAACCAATGATATAAGATTATCAGGTTGTTTTTTGAAGCGACAACGAACAGGAGCAGGCTTCCACCAATGCTTTCACAACGGGTCAAAGTCTGCCTTTGCGAAATACAATTTTTTCAAGTACTTTTTGGTGGTTTTTTTTATCAAAAAAACCAGAAAGCAAATATATTACTTGGCATAAGCCAATTGGCCCATATATTTGCTAGATAATCAACCGGTTCTGTACACAATTGAACAAAAATCGGAAAGTTGCATTAATCCGCGTTCTCCCCCTCTGCTAGCCTAAGCAGTAAGGTTTAACACAAAAAACCTGATATATAACGGCCGCGAGCCAGACTACTTATTCACCCAACCACCACTTCAGCCGGTTTGAACGGCAAAGATTCCGAAGCTGCTCTCTATCACCCACAGTCTGTCCTTACCTCCTCTTATAAACACCCTCTCTTTCACAAATCTTTATTATGGAATATAACCTAACGCTACCCAACCCTAGGGGCTCGATCAGCGCCAGCGGGGAATACCGTAACCAAAGCAGCGAGGCACAGGCCGTCTCTGCCAAGCGGGTATTCGATATCGTTTTCGCTCTGTTGGTTGTAGTATTCTTGCTGAGCTGGCTCATCCCCTTGGTGGCTTTACTTATCAAGCTCGAATCCAAGGGCCCGGCCTTCTTTAAGCAGCTGCGCACCGGCAAAGACAACCAACCGTTCTATTGCTTCAAGTTTCGCAGCATGCGTGTGAATGCCGAAGCTAACCATCGGCAGGCGAGCAAAGGGGACGCCCGCATCACCCGTGTTGGGTCATTCATACGCAAAACCAACATCGACGAACTCCCCCAATTCATCAATGTCCTCCGGGGCGAGATGTCTATTGTGGGCCCGCGCCCTCACATGCTCAAACACACCGAGGAATACTCCCAAGTTGTGAACGGTTTCATGGAGCGCCACACGGTTACGCCCGGCATCACGGGCCTGGCCCAGGTACGCGGCTTCCGCGGCGAAACGAAGGAAACCATCGCAATGGCGAAGCGGGTGAAAATCGACATCTGGTATATCAAGAACTGGTCGTTTTTGCTCGATTTGAAAATCGTCGTGATGACCGTCATTCAAGCCATTAAAGGCCACGATAACGCTTTTTAATTCATTGCAATCGGGCAACACGCTACTACAACTCCAAGGGTCGATTGTTGCGGGGCGCTAGTGCAACGCCGTTCCGTCCTGCTCAAGTTTCAAAGCGATGGAATTCGGGCCATAAGTGGTCAGCTTCCCCCGGGCCGGTGCCCGCCAGCCGCAAGGCCGAGCCGTAGCGGCACTGGCCATGCGGCTGGCGGGCACCCACTTTTCCAACACGCCGGGTCCTAAGCCGTTGGGTTCGTTGCCCATGCTAGCGCTCGTAAGCGCGTAGCCTAAAATAGTGGGTCCCTGCATTGCGCTTGGTAAAACCAGCCTATTGCTCTCCTCGGCATGGCGCCTTTGCCTGCCATTGCGCTGTTATGTACGGTGCTGGGCTGGTACTATCTGGACCAACCTACCAGTATTAGAATTTTTTGATATCTTTAGGACTGGGCAACTGCATAGATTAATAATCCGGTGCGAGTTTCTAATCCTATAATCCTATTTACCGACTCTAAACCAGCCGAGCATGCTCCCAAAGACTACAAAAACCCTATTCATGCCTTTTACCAAGTACCTATACGCCCTCCTTTGCATTGCCATAGCGTTGTTCACTTCTTGCTCGGCGGGGCGCAACCTGGTTTACTTTAGCGATTTGACTGGCACAAGCACGGACCAAACCCCCATTCAAAACAGAATCGAAACGAAGATTGAGTCCGGTGACTTGTTGAGCATCATCGTGAGCAGCCTGAATGCCGAGACCAACCTGATGTTTAACAGCGGCATTTTACTTCCGGCAGCCACTGGTGGCGGCGCAGGAACAGCCGCCACTAACCGGATTAACGAAGGGTATTTGGTTGACTCCAACGGTGAAATCAATTTACCAACCATTGGCAAAATAAAAATGACCGGCCTTACCAAGGAAGAGGCCGCGGATAAAATCACAACAATTGTTGGAAAATCGGCAAAATCCCCTATTGTAACCGTACGCTTTTTAAATTTCCGGGTCACGGTGATTGGCGAGGTGAACAGGCCCGCTACGTTTACGGTGCCCAGTGAAAAGATAAACGTTTTGGAAGCCCTGGGACTAGCTGGCGATATGACCGGCTACGGCCGCCGCGACGATGTGCTCATCATTCGGGAAAAAAATAATGTGCGGACCACGACCCGCATCAACTTAAATAACAAAAGCGTTTTAAATTCGCCGTTTTTTTATCTGCAGCAAAACGATATAGTTTACGTGGAACCCGACCATGCCAAGGCATTGCAAGTCAGTACTAGGTCTGTCAACTTACCCATTTATTTGTCCGTGGCTTCTGTTCTGCTTTTCTTTTTAACAACTGTCCTTTACCGTTAATTTAATTAGTCCCAACACCAAATTACATCGCTAATTATTATGGAAATGTTTCCGCTGAGCACTGAGCAACCCAATACAAAAAGCTTGAGCGCCATTATCGCTGGTTACGTGCGTTATTGGTACTGGTTTCTACTTGGTATATTGCTAACGTTGGGCTGTACATACGCATACTTACGTTACCTGGCAATACCTAAATATCTGGTCACAAGCACGTTGCTAATCAAGGATGATAAGTCAACCCCTGATTTATCGGGAACAGGTAAATTCACCGCTGAGGCAACGTCGCCAAGCAAAAGCAGCGAAGACGAAGTTGAAGTGCTACAATCGAAAAATCTATTATTACGGGTAGTAAATGAATTATCGTTAAATACCAGCTACTATGTACAGGGCCGGTTCAAGGATGTGGAAGTGTATGAAAAGGACATGTCTATCAAATTAATCATTAATAAATTAGATTCAACTGCTTACAATAAAACTATTATTGTTCAACCCACATCGAGTAATTCGTTTTCACTGAACGAGCACACGGGCAAGAGCCAATCTTACGAATTTGGACAACAAATTACTCGGCCTTACGGCACGTTTACGATTGTTTCAACACCCGATTTTTCCAAGCAACAGGGCGCAAACAATAAGCCAATCATTATCCGATTTCGTTCACCACACGATTTAGTTGACGAGTTTAGTAGCAACATTACGGTAGCGCCGTTGAAAAAAGAAAGCAACCTTTTGCGAGTGAGTCTAGTGGATGCGTTGCCGGAGCGCGGCCGCGCCGTGGTTAACGCACTACTTTTAGATTACAACAAGGAAGCGCTGGAAGACAAAAACATGGCCGCTACCAGTACCATTGCTTTTCTGGACAACCGCTTGAACAGCCTCACCGCCGAATTAACTGGCGTGGAAAAAAATGTGGAGCAGTACAAGCGCCAGAATGAAGTAGCCGATGTGGGCACCCAGGCATCAAGCTACGTGGCGCAAGCCGGCGAAAATAGCCGCAAATTAAACGATTGGGCTGCACAGATAACCGTTCTTGAATCGATTGAGGATTACTTGCGGCAGGGCGTGGGGCCTGGTCAAGCCCAACTAGTGCCGAGCACGCTAGGCATCCAAGACCAAACGTTAACGGGCTTGATCAGCAAGTTCAACGACTTGCAACTAGAGCGTGAACGCATGCTCCGCACCGCTGAACCGGGTAATCAGCTTGTGCAGACCATGAACGAGCAAATAACCAATCTGCGTTCTAACATTCTGGAAAACCTGCGTAACATCAAGGGCGGTCTGGTTCTGACGAGCAACAACCTAAGGGCCAATTCGCGCCAGTTTTCTTCCCGTATCCGAAATGTGCCAGTTATTCAGCGCGAGTTGCTCGAAATTGGCCGCCAGCAAGCCATTAAACAAACCCTTTACGAATACTTACTGCAAAAGCGGGAAGAAGCCTCGCTGGTGCTGGCGGCCACTACCTCCAAGTCGCGCGTTATCGACGCGGCGGCCGCCGACCCTTATCCGGTGAGTCCCAACAAACGACTGTTGTATTTAGTAGCCGTGCTGTTGGGCTTGGGCGTACCCTTTGCTGGCATTTTCCTGAGGGATATGATCGACGATAAGGTGCAAACCCGCCAAGACGTGGAACAGCTTACGCACACCCCTATCCTCGGCGAGCTGGCTCACAACACGGATGGCACCGTCATCGTGACCAAAAATAATCGTAGCCCTGCGGCGGAAACGTTTCGCTTCATCCGGGCCAACCTAACGTTTGCGGCGGGAGGCCGGGAAAACAAGGTGCTGCTGATAACGTCGGGCATGAGCGGCGAAGGAAAAACTTTTTTCAGTATCAACCTGGGGGCTAGTTTGGTGTTAGCGGGCAAGCGGGTGCTATTGCTAGAACTAGACCTTCGCAAACCAGCGCTGTCGCAGGAACTGGATTTAACTGCTGGACCGGGCTTGACCGATTACTTAGTTTCGAACGACATGCTAATTCATGACCTTATCAAGGCCTCGAATAAGGTGCCCGGCTTGATGGTAATCAGTTCGGGGCCCACCCCGCCCAATCCGGCCGAGCTAATGATGTCGCCTAAAGTGGCCCACTTACTTTCTGAGTTGCGGCAGAGCTTCGACTACATTATTATTGATACGGCTCCCGTGGGCCTGGTTGCCGACGCTTTGAGTCTAAGTCCGTTGGTAGATTCGTCTATTTACTTGATTCGCCGCAACTACACTTACAAAAAGCAAGTGGCCATCGTCGAGAACCTATATCGCAGCAGTACACTAAGCCACTGCATGATTGTGCTGAACGATGTAAATGGCAAAAACACATACGGCTACGGGTATGGGTACGACGACAAATCGGCCGATATTGTTAGCAATCAAAGCAACATGTCAAAAGTTAAGGCATAAATACGTAGGACTTTGGGGCCCTTCTTATTGGGCGTTGGGTTTGCGCCCCCAGCCCTTACTTTGTCCCTATGTTCATTCCGGAAAGCTGTAAAACTTATCCAGCAAGGAGCATTTTTCAGCATATTATCACCCACCCTGTACTGGCCCCGGTATTGATATGGCTGACGCTAGCTAGAATTACAGAGTCGGTCCAACTAACGTTACAAGCCTTCAGCTTTGCTGGCTGCATTCTCGTCATCCGGCTGCTTATTACTAAGGACTACGACCTAAATGCGCTGGCCAGCACCATGCTTGGCTGAAACATGGGTACCGGCACCCCGAGCCTCCTACCAATCGTCTTTTGTGCCCTGTACACTTTTCGTGACTGAGCATCGACACGTTACTTTTTATTCCGGCCGACATCTTTCTCATTATTTTGGGTAGCGATGCTTGACGTTTTCACGCTCAAGGAGATTACCGACCTAACTATTTTTGTGGTTTCCAGCTAGTCCACCATACCGATTACTTACAGCATTATCAAAATACAGCAGGCGCAGTGGGCCTCGAAATTGGCGGAAGGGATAAGCACAGCCGCTGCTACCCGCGAAATAGTTGTGTAGCGATGTGATTATTCGGACAAGAACCGATGAGATATGACCGGTAAATTCGTTTTTTCGCATCCCACGGGCAACGCCAACGTGCGCGCTGCTGCTAACGGGCTTGCCCAAAGCGGTCAGTTGGCCGCGTTCCATACTGCCATTGCTGCCTTCCCGGGTAGCTGGCTCGATCGCCTGGGCGCGGTGGGCCCGCTGGCCGAACTGCGCCGCCGGAGCTTCGAGCCGGCGCTGGCACCCTTTACGCACACTTGGCCATGGCGCGAGGCCGGCCGTTTGCTGGCCGGGCGTACGGGTTGGGAAGCGTTAGTGCGCCCCGAAACCGGAGCATTCTCGGTTGATGCCGTGTACCAAAGCCTCGACCGACGGGTGGCTACCGGACTGGGCCAGGCCGCCAAGGCGGGGGCCACGGGCGTGTACGCCTACGAAGACGGGGCTGCCGGTGCTTTCCGAGCGGCCAAAAACTTGGGCCTGAAATGCTACTATGACTTGCCCATTGGGTATTGGCGGGCCGCGCAGCGCTTGTTGGCGCCCGAGCGCGAACGATGGCCCGCGTGGGCCCCCACGCTTGTGGGCTTCGGCGATTCGGCCGCCAAGTTGGGCCGAAAAGACGAAGAGCTACGCTTGGCCGACCGTATTTTCGTAGCTAGTCGCTTCACCGCCGACACCCTGCGCGATTACCCCGGCCCGCTGGCACCGGTCGAAATCATTCCCTACGGTTTTCCGCCCGTAGGCGAAACGCGTATTTACACGGCACACCCGGGCCGGGTACTAAAACTGCTCTTCGTAGGCGGCCTCTCGCAACGCAAGGGCGTCGCCAATCTGTTTGCGGCCGTCGCGGCACTGGCTCCGCACATCGAGCTGACGGTAGTGGGCCATAAGTCAAGCGATGCTTGCCCGGCCCTCGACGCGGCACTGGCCCGGCACCGCTGGATTCCCAGCTTGCCCCACGCCGACATCTTGCACTTGATGCGGGCGCATGACGTGCTTGCCTTCCCGTCGCTGTTCGAAGGCTTTGGACTCGTCATTACCGAAGCTATGTCGCAGGGCACGCCTGTAATAACCACCGACCGCACGGCGGGCCCCGACCTCATCGAGCACGGTCACAACGGCTGGCTCGTGGAGGCCGGCTCGACCGAAGCCCTTCAGGCCGCGTTGGCCGAACTGCTGCACCGGCCCGAAGCCGTAGCCCGGGCCGGCCGGGCCGCTCAGGAGTCCGCCCGCCGCCGGCCGTGGGCAGTCTACGGCCACGAATTGGCCGTGGCCCTGGCTCAGTAGGCCCAAATACATATCGCTATGCTCCCTTCCCTCACCCGTTTTACCGCCGCGCCGGCCGCGCCCATTGCGCCGCGCCGCGCCGCAGCCGACCCCATACAGCGACTAAAGCAAGGCATTTGGGCGTACTTTTTATTACTGCTGTTCGAAGGCGCACTGCGTAAATGGGTGCTGCCCGGCCTGTCCACACCACTGCTCATCATTCGCGACCCGCTGGCCCTGTGGCTCGTATTGGCCGCTTGGCGACAGGGTTTGCTACCTGCCAACGGTTACCTGGGGAGCATGACTGCAGTGGGGATTATCGCCTTTTTCACCGCCTTGCTGTTCGGCCACGGCAGCATCCCAGTGGCCGTGTACGGGGCTCGCATTCTGCTACTGCACTTTCCACTCATCTTCGTCATTGGGCGCGTGTTCGACCGCTCTGACGTGGAACGCATCGGCCGGGCCATGCTCTGGATTGCCATTCCCATGACCGTGCTCATCGGCCTACAGTTTTACAGCCCGCAGTCGGCCTGGGTGAACCGCGGCGTGGGCGGCGATATGGAGGGGGCCGGTTTCAGCGGTGCACTAGGTTTTTTTCGGCCGCCTGGCACGTTTTCGTTCGCCACCGGCAACACCGAGTTTTACAGCCTGCTGGCGTGCTTCGTGTTCTATTTCTGGCTGCAAGGCGGCCGCGCAAACCGACTGGTGCTGGCGGCGGCTACCGTTGGACTGCTGGCGGCCATTCCATTTTCCATTGCGCGGTCCTTGCTGTTCCAGACCATTATTTCGCTGCTATTCGCATTACTAGCGGCATCCCGCCAGCCCAAATACCTGGCCCGCATTGTACCGGCCCTAGTAGCAGGGGCCTTTCTACTGGTTCCCTTTAGCCAGACCAGCTTATTGAAAACACCGCTCGAGGCGTTTACCACCCGCATCGAATTGGCCAGCGACTATGAAGGCGGGGTGGTGAAAGGCACTTTCGGTGACCGTTACCTTGGCGGCATGGTAAGGGCCCTTACCGGGACGGGTTCTACCCGGGAGCCATTTTTTGGCTATGGTATCGGCATGGGCACCAACGTGGGTAGCAACCTGCTTTCCGGCCGCAGCGAATTCTTAATTGCCGAGGATGAATGGGGCCGTCTCATCGGCGAGATGGGCATGGTGCTGGGACTCACAGCCATCTTCATTCGCCTGGGACTTGGACTGAAGATTGCTTGGGCCAGCTACCGCCAGCTGGCCCGGGGCCAGTTCCTGCCCTGGATGTTGGTCAGCTTTGGCATATTTGCGCTGACGCAGGGGCAGTGGGCGCAGCCCACGGCACTGGGCTTTAGCATAATGGTGAGCGGATTAATGCTGGCCGCCTTGCGCCAGCCCCGGCCTGAGCCCATCGCAGCTCCTCGTTTGCAATCAGCTTAGTTGTATGCGAATTATTCTGATCGGCAACTATCCTCCAGACGGCCAGGAAAGTATGGAGCGATTCGCGCAAATGCTGGACGCTGGCCTTCGCAACGCCGGGGCCGCCACCGAAATTTGGCGGCCGGTCCCGGTGTTTGGGGCGAGGGTGGGCGCAACGAATGCGGGCTACCGGAAGTGGCTGGGCTACCTCGACAAGTGGATGATTTTTCCCCTCGTTCTGCGTTGGCGGCAGCGCCGGCCGGCGCTGCAAGAGTCCAACGTGCGATTTCACGTCTGCGACCATTCCAATGCGCCCTACTTGGCCCATCTGGATCCACAGCGTGCTAGCATTACTTGCCACGACGTGCTAGCCATCCGCGGGGGCCTGGGCTACGCCGACGCCCATGTGGTCGCCTCGCGCCTGGGACAAACGCTTCAAAAATGGATTTTTCGCCATTTGAGCCAAGCCAGGCGCTTGGCATCCGTTTCTCAGTTCACCCTACGGCAGTTGGTAGAACTGACGGGTGCCGGCCCACTTGCCGGGTGGCGGGTCATCCACAACGCGTTCAACGCCGATTTTGAGCCCCTGTCGCCCGTCGCCCGCGAAGCGGTGCTGCACCGGGCAGGCCTTTCATTTCCCGCGCCTTTTTTACTTCATGTGGGCTCGGGCCTGCCCCGCAAAAACCGGAGCTTACTGCTCGATATGGTGCACGCACTGGGCAACCGCTGGGTGGGTACCATATGCTTTGCCGGAGAACCCTTAGACGAGGCGTTGCTTGCCCATGCCGGAGCCCTGGGCCTGCGTGGGCGGGTAGCGTCGGTAGTGAAGCCTGACCATACCACGCTCGTGGCTCTTTACAGTGCCTGCGAGGCTTTCGTGTTTCCTTCGCTTAGCGAGGGTTTTGGCTGGCCTATCATTGAGGCGCAGGCCTGTGGGGCCCCAGTAATTGCCAGTAACATAGAGCCCATGCCCGAAGTAAGCGGCGGCGCGGCCTTGCACGCCGACCCCACTGACGCGTCGGCCTTTGCGGCGGCCCTATTGGCTTTGCAGCAGCCCGGGGCCCGCGACGCACTGGTACAGCAGGGGTTCGCCAATTGCCGCCGCTTCGAGACTACCTACATGGTCCGAGCCTATCTCAATCTTTACGGCTTGGTGCCAGCATAGCCTTATGAAGTTGTTGCTCAAGATTATTTCTTGCCTACTGCCCTGGCCGCTACGCCGCCAGGCGCTGGGGAAGTGGTTCGGCTTCGAGTTGCACCCCACGGCCCGCATCGGCTGGGCCTGGGTGTTCCCCAACAAACTCAGCATGGCCGCCGGGGCCCGTATTGACCACTTCACTGTGGCCATCCACTTGGACGCCATTCGCATGGGGGCCAGGGCCACCATCGGTCGCGGTAACTGGATAACCGGTTTTCCGACCGATGGCACCGGCTCAGCCCGGCATTTCGGGCACCAGCCCGAGCGGCGGGCCGTACTGGTGCTAGGCGAAGCGGCAGCAGTCACCAAAAACCATCACTTGGACTGCACGAACCAACTGACGATTGGTAATTTTTCGACGGTGGCGGGTTACCAGTCACAGTTTCTTACTCATTCCATCGACGTGATGGAAGGCCGTCAGGACAGCGCGCCCATCCATATCGGAGACTATACGTTTGTTGGGACGAACGTGGTGGTACTCGGCGGGGCAGTGCTGCCAGCATATTCGGTGCTCGGGGCCAAGTCCTTGCTCAATAAGCCTTACACCGCTGAGTGGATGCTCTACGGGGGCGTACCCGCCAAGCCGGTGCGCGAAATTTCGCGCACCGCCAAGTATTTCAGCCGCTCTGACGGTTTCGTGTACTAAGGGGTGTGCTCAGTTAATTAGGTTATATTTAAATTCGTGAATGCAGACCGCACTTTATTGCAGTGGCCTGGGAATGACGGACAGAAGAAGGACGCACATTTCTTCTGTTATGGTAACCAAATCCAGCGGGACGTCGCCCGGCAAATAGCGTAAATACGACAAGACCTTCAAGGCAGAGTCCCTGCGCTTAGCTAGCGAGAGCCGCAGCGCCCAAGCTGCGGCGCGGCAGTTGGGCGTCAGCCCCAAGCTGCTCTACCGCTGGCGGCAGGCCCAACTCGTGGCCGAAGTGGCCCGCGAAAATGTGACCCACGATCCGGGAGTGCGTACCCTGCTGGCCCGCCTAAAGCGAGCCGAGTAGGAGTTGGACATTTAAAAAGCCTTAGAAGCTGTTTGAGTTAAATTTGGAGGGCCCCCACACGGTGTAGCGGCGCATCTTCGTTTTCGGATTGAACGGTTTCGGCCTAACCGGAGACGCAAAAATGCGTCTCTACCCCCGTTCCAACAGCTTACAAACTAACGCAAACAGCTGCTAAACTAACTCCTCACACGCCCTATCCGCGCATAAGCAGTCGGAGCAGGCTCCGACTCACTGGATCGGCCAGCGCGAGGCTACCCGCCATCCAGGGGCCGTCCAGGATGAGTTGACCGGCATTGGGCTGAAAACGATATCGGGCGCTCTTGGCCAAGTCGCGCAGGCCGGGTCGCCGGGCCAGCTCGGTTTTGCCGCTCCAGTACTCAAAAGGCAGTTTTCGCAGTTCGTTTGCCTCGGCGCGGGTAGGATTGCTGGCCAAAGAATTAAAGGCCGTGGTAGCGTATAGGTCCAGTATGGTCTTATCGGTTTCCCCCAGTAGTAAATGCTCGGCAGTGAGTTGCGCGAACGTGGTGCAGGCTTGGTGAACCAAGTCGCACCGTTGTCTTTTTTCCAGCGAAACCTCGGCTGGCCCAAATTCCAACGAAACGTCAGTCCCTGCGCAGCGGTATGCTATCAAAGAGGGCTCGTTTGTAGCCAAGAGGGCTTCGGCCAACGCAATTTTAGAGAAAGGAAATTTTCCTTGGTCGGGCGGTAAGTATGAATTTGTTGGGTTCTGCCTTTCGGGGTTGAGAAATTTCAGGTATACCCAGACTGCCCGATTAACTGCGGGCGCCACGATGCCATCGTACAGAAATTCTATCGTGCCCCGCGAGAAGCCGTCAACTAACAGAAAGCCTCGGCCGGAATTCATTCCACATTGTGCAAAATACTGCCGACAGGTCCAACGGGTTTTTTCTTCCACCGCAGCTAATTGCTCGTGTAGCAACCCTGCGGCAAATCCTTGCAGCAACGCCTCCTTCTGCCTCTTCGAAAGCGGAGTGTCTGTGCCCATATTTCCGCCCACAAAGGCCTGTAGCACGGCTTGGTCTGCCTCGGCCAGGTCCAATCGTTCCCTGATTGCTCTGACGGTAAGGTTCTTGCTATTTTCTAGGGCAGCGGCGAGGCCTTGGGGATTGGGACCTGTCAAATTGGTTTTGCACCAGGCCGACCTGGAGCACCGGAAGTAGTGGATGTTGAGGCCGAATCCGTAGGCTTGGTTAATGATACGTGCCACCTGCATGGGCAAACTGCCGTCGCGAGAGCAAAAAAACAGGTCCGCGAGCCCTTGCTCCCTGGCCTGAAGCAGGCAGTGGAACGCGAAGGAGAACATGAGTGGCGCAAACCCAGTGACAACTGCATCCCAAAGGCCGCGCTGGCTATCAGGGCCGGTGAAGCTAACTCTCGTCAGACGGGAGAGGGCCGCTAGGCGGCTGCCCAGCGGTACGTTTCCAAGCGGCTGCAACGTTGCTCTTTCCCGCTCGTGGAGCAGTCCCGGGCGGAAATGCCGTCCGCGAAAGCCGCTTAGCCAAGCCATGACATAGTCTGACCGGTAGTTGTCCCCGGTGTGCTTGATGGCAAATGGCGGCCGAGCCAAGGCTCGCCGCACGTGCCGAAACAAACGGCCGTTGTGTTTTCCGCAGCCCGCCTCCGCTGATACGAACAACTGGTCCCCCGGTCGCCAAAACCCATTCTGGCGCAGCATCCGCAGGATTACTTCGTTCGGTAAGTACATATCCGATATGAACACAACCGATTCTCCGGCGTCGTGGATACGCGTCACAAGAGCCAACATTTGGGGTACTGACTTTAACGTCTCCACCTCAAGTTCTTGCTCGGTTTCCAGCGCCCGGCCACTCTGCTCATCCGTCCACCCCAGATCCAGAGCTAAGTGCGCATAGATCTTCTGCATGGACGGCTGCTTTTTGTACTGTCCTTGTTGCCAAGCGACAACTTCCGCTGCTTGCCGGCGCGTGGTGAAGTCAGCTATTTGCGGTCCAATGAGCGCAAGCGCTTGCAATTGCTGCCCTAGTAGCAGGAAAGAATCGCTAGGGTTAGCCCACAAACGCGTAAGGCACGTGTCGAAGACGTCGAAGCTATTTCGTATTTTAACGGGTGCTAGGTCCGCCATATTCCTTTCTATGTAGATGAACGGGCTGCGTTGTAGCGCCTGCTGACACTGTTTTACGTGCACTGATATGGGGCACCAAACCTTGCCTTAGCCGCACGTCGCAGCACCGGCGCGAAGTACGAGGAAAAACTTGTTTCGCCCACTGAATACAAGTCGCGGGGGTGGGTAGGGGCAAAAAAGATCTGTCCCGCACGCAACAGAGTAAATATAGAGTATTCAACTCCTCCCAGCTACGCTGCCCACGGCGGAGCAGGCCCTGGTAATGCGCTGCTTTACCAATGTTTTACCGGCCGCAGCCCGTCCTGCTCGGGCTCCTGCCTCGGAACCGCGCCATTGCTTCCCCGATACTTAGCTGTATAGTCCCAGCATGAGGTGGGTCGGGTCTCGGGTAAAAATGGCGGGGTTGCTTTGCCACTGGGCGCATACGAATTCGTGTGGGGTCAGCCCGCGCAGGGTCTTCAAGCGCTTGGCAGGGTTGTAGGCCAGCAAAAAGGCTTGCAGGTGCTCGTTGAGCTCGTCGGTGGTCTGGTAGTGGTAGCGCTGGACGGTAGCCTCTTTGATGGTGCGGTTCATGCGCTCGACCTGGCCGTTGGTCCACGGGTGCGCCGGTTTGGTCCGCCGGTGTTCCACGCCAAAGGCCCGGCAGATGCGGGCAAAGCTGTGCCCGCCCGGAAACCACTGGTGGGGTTGCAGCGTGAATTGCACCCCGTTGTCCGTCAGCACGGTGTGGGCTTTGTAAGGCAGCTTTTCCAGCACCCGCCGCAGAAAGTCCGCCGCGACCATGCGCGTGGCCCGCGGGTGCAACTCGGCAAAAGCCACTTTGCTGGTGCGGTCAATGGCGACAAAAAGGTACTGGCGGCCTTCTTCGGTGCGCACTTCGGCGAAGTCGACGTGCAAGTAGCCGATGGGGTAGTCCTTGAATTTCTTTTTCGGCGGGCTCTGCCCGTCTTCGTTCAGGGGCAGGCGGCTGATGCCGTGGCGTTGAAAACAGCGGTGCAGCGCCGAGCGTGACAGGTGCGGAATCGTGGCTTGCAGCGCGTAGAGGCAATCGTCTAGCGCCAGCAGGGTGTGCCGGCGAAAGGCCACGGCGATGGCTTCCTGCTCGGCCGTGAGCATCGTTGAAACTGGCTCTGGGCCCATGCGCGCATCCCGCACGCCGGGGCGCTTGCGCCACTTGGCCACCGTTTTCGGGTTGATGCTGTAGCGCGTGGCTAAGCTTTGTAGGCTTTCCTGGCTGTGTTGGATAGCGCGCCGTATCGCCTGAGTTGTGCGGGCGCTGCCGTGGAGTACTTGTCCCATAGAGTAGTGCGAAATTCCAGCCCGGAAAATACACCATCACTCCCTGGGACTATACATCTAAGCCGCCTCCGGCCAGCCGACCCGGTGAGCACCTACCAGCATATCGCCCAGCGGGCCGCCCGTGTGCCAGCTCTGCCAGGTGCTGTGTGTGTGGCCCCGGCGGCCTACTGCTCCTCGCGCCGCCGCCAGCAGGTGCCGCTGGGCGTGCCGGCCTAGCAAGTAACCGTGCGTGAAGCGTTTGCCCATCACGGCCAGCACGGCACGCGCCAGTGGCGCATCGAAGTACCCCCAGGGCCACGCGGTGGGCCGCTGACGCCTCCGCCGCGTGCCCCACGCCCACTGCCTGCGTGCCCAGCAGCCCCGTTCGTTCGTGCCGCGCACCGCCGACTCCGACCCGGCCGTGCGCGCCGCCCCCAACCGCTTGCTCGGCCAGCCGGCTTCCACCGCCCCGAACCGGGTGTGTGTGGGTGGGCAACAGCACCTACCTGCCGTGCCAGGGCGACGGGCTCTACCTGGCTGGCTGGCTCGACCGCTGTTCGCGCAAGGCCGTGGGCTGGGACGTGTGCGAGACACTTGGTCGGCGAAGCGTTGCGCTACGCCTTGGCCGTGCGCCGGCCAGCGGCCGGGCTCGTCGTGCATTCCGACCAGGGCAGCCAGTACATGGCCACCCGCTCTAAAGAACTAATCGCGCGGCACGGGGCACAACAAAGTATGAGCCGGCGCGGCAACTGCTACGACAACGCCCACGCCGAATCGTTTTGGAGCCGCCTCAAGGCCGAACTGCTCGACGGCGGCAGCTTTTCAGAACTGGAAGAGGCCAAGCTTGAAATAAGCCATCACATCGCCTATTACAACGCCGAATGCTGCCATTCAGCCATTGGCTACCGCTCGCCCAATTACTTCGAAACGCAACTCCAAACCACGTCCCAGTTCTGTCCGGCGTAGCTAGACCACCTCAACGATGCACTCCACGGCCCAGCGCGTGGCCGCGGGCACGAAGCCCAGGGCAACAATTTGCCACTGCGGGTCAGTTAGGGGCTGATGTCTTTCAACCATAAGGCATAAGGCATAAGGCGAGTGGGGGCCTAGGAACTCCGCCCATCACCTGTGGGCTTGTTTTCTTTTGGATTAACTGCCATTCCATACACCCCCTCAATAAATTTTATGCCCGCTGGAATTATAACCCTCAATTATTGAATAATAACCGCTCAATAATTTTATTTTTTTATGTGATTGAATAAAATAATTATATTTATCACATTTTGTCATTTGTATTTAATTTTTGATAAAACAAAAAAATTTAGTGGATGAATACGATAAAATTACAAATTTACAAAAGTTAATATTATCATTTTATTGAATAAATCATATTTTTTAATTCTGAATGTATACGAACAAAGGGGGATAAGTCACTGTCAAGTAATATATTTGCAAATACGAGGGGGAAATAATTTGAATTACCTAAACAGAACATACTGTATGTCAAAATTATATTATTTGTCCAGCAGCTTATTCCTAGTAATGGCATTATTTACAGTATTACCAATATTTGGTCAAACTAAAATACAATTCATTCTCAAACAGGAGGCGACGACTAGCGCGGGAGCGTACACGTCCGATGGAACGCTGGTGCGTACGCTTTGGCGCGGAGTTTCTTACTCAGAAGGGCCACACACTGCCACCTGGGATGGCAAAGACGACCAGGGCCAGGCCCTGCCGGCGGGGCCTTACGAAGTGCGGGTGCTGTCGCACAACATCAACTATGTTTGGGATGGGGCTATCGGCAACACTTCAGCGGCGCAGTCGGGCACCAGTGTTTTCCAGGGATTTTTACCCATTCGTGGCATGGTGGCCAACGACACGGCTATTTTCTATACACAGGGCTATAACGAAGGGCAACCCTACCTGCACCGCTTCAGGCATACCAACCCCCGCAGCAAAACGAACCTTGGCCGTGTCGATGCCTTCACGTCGGTGAGCCTGATAGCCAGCGACGGCACCAACCTGTACCTGGCCGACAACGAAGGCGGGGTGGGCGCGGGCAACAAAACCTCGTTTGTCTACGCCCGGCGCCTCAAAGACGACACCGAACTCACCTTCACGGCGGGCCAGGAGGTGCGGCTTAATGGCAGCTGGCCCGGCCAGTACTACCCGAGCGTCATCGACCTCGACCAGACCAGCCCCCCTTCCCCGGGCCTCCTCCAGAACGGGGCCACCGGCCTGGCCGTGCAGCGCACCGGCCGCATCCTGGCCGTGGCTCACCGAGGGCAAAACGTCATCCGCCTCTTTGACAAAACCACCGGGCAACTGCTAGCGAACCTGCCGGCCGCCAGCCCCGGCTCGCTGAGCATGACGCCCGCCGGCGACCTGTGGGCCGTGGTGGCCAACGGCGTGGTGCGCTATACCAACCTGAGCACCCTGCCCCTGGTGGCCGCCGTACTTCCCGGCCTCGCCCACCCCTTGGCCGTGGGCACTGACCCCGCCAACGAAGACTTGGTGCTGGTGGCCGACGGTGGCCCCAGCCAGCAGGTGAAAGCCTACTCGCGCATTGGGGTACCCCTGTGGACGTATGGCCAGGCGGGGGGCTACGTGGCCAACGGCAGCGCGGTGCGCAACGATAAGCTTTGGTTCGAGAACTCCGTCACGAGCGAAACCGCATTCATTACCGTTTTGCCTGATCATTCCTTTTGGGTGAGCGACATCGGCAACAACCGTTGCCTGCACTTCTCAGCCACCCGGGCCTATTTGGAGCAGGTCATGTACCAACCCTTTTCCTACACCACCTCGGTCGACGCAAACGATCCGACCCGTGTTTTCAGCGATTTCCTGGAGTTCAAGGTCGATTATACTAAGCCCATCGGCGATTCGTGGACCCTGGTCCGCAACTGGCGAGCGGGCCTGGACGCCCGTTACATCGGATTTACTCAAGGGCTGCACCAGGTAGCCACCCTGGCCAACGGGCGAACTTATGCCCTGCTCCGCAATTTCAGCGACTTCTACACAGAGACGGCCGAACTTGGCGGCAACTATCTGCGGCCCACTGGTATTAGGCTGGCTACTGTTGAGGAAGAGCCTACCCTGATGCCCGACGGCACGGTGTACTTGGCCCCCCATTCCGTAGGAACCAATACCGCGGTGGCATGGCACGTGCGGGCTCTAACCGGCTTTGATGGGAGCGGCAACCCGCAGTGGGCACTTCCCAAAACCTTGGCCAGCGTGCAAGCGGGCCCCCAGGACCCGGTTCCGCACCCCATCGGCGGAATTGATGCCACCAGAGCCCCTGTTACGTCTTCCGGCGTCATGGTCTCTTTCGATAACTCGAAGAGTTCTGGCTGGCACTTAGGCGGCATACGGGTTGGGAGTACGAAGTGGCTGTGGAAAGCCAGCCCCACCGGGGCCCTAGACGGCAAAGGCAGCTTCGATATTGGGAACAGCGTGCAATACCCGGGCAACGCAGTAATGGCCTCGGGCCGCCACGTACTGTACGGTTACCACGGCGAGGGCTGGAACTACGCCGAGGCTTGCCAGCACATGCATTTTTACGACGACGGCCTGTTTATAGGACAGTTTGGGGAAAGTAACCTGGGCCACTTGGCCGCCGAGGGGGCCGTGGCGGGCTCGGCCGGCAACGGCCTGTCGCCGTGCCTGACCACGGTCAACGGCGAAATGTACCTGTGGGTGAACGACGAGGGCGGCCACGGGCCCCAGCGTTGGCACCTGGTGGGGGCAGGCACGGTGCAAGAAGCCACCGGTACTGGGGCCTTGGGCGCTACCATTACCTTGGTAGCTCCGGCGGCAGCGTTTCCACAACGGGTGATGGCCACGCCCGGTAACCAGCAAATCCAACTTACGTGGCAGGCCGCCGCGGGCGCAACGGGCTACACCATTCGCTATGCCTCGGCCCCGGGCGGGCCCTATATAACTACCGCCACCCACGACACAGCCACCACTTATACAGTGCCCAAGCTGGCCAACGACACCCGCTATTACTTATCGGTGGTGCCCCAGCTGGTCAGCGGCACGGGACCGGCCTCAGCCGAAGCAACGGCAGTGCCATACGCACTTTCATCGCTTGTACAACTAGCCGGCAATCAATCTACTAATTCCAACGTGTTCACCGTCAATTCCACGGCCCCTGGCAGCAACCAGCCGGCCGTGCAGCTCCAGCCCGTTTTGCATTACGAAGACGGTACCTCGGCACTATCCCAGGTGGGCAGCCAAGGCTACGTGCTCTACAACTGGGGCGGGCCAAACATTGACAACGCCAACGTGCGCCCGCCGTTCACCGTGACCAAGGGCTCCGGCTGGCGAAACGACGATTTCCTGAGCTTTCAATTCAACGTAGACGCCCTGGCCGGCAACAACTTTGGCTTATACAGCAACCCTACCGGCCAAATCAACATCGGCGTCGCCGACGACAAATGGCACTACCTGACGGCGTGCTGCCCGTCCCGATTCGCCGACGCCCGCCGTTTTGTGGTGACGCTGGCTCCCCAGGGCCAGCCTGGCGCGGCGGTGCGCTACGCCGTTAGCGAAAGCTACGGGCGCAGCCACATCTTTCAGTTCCGCTTTAAAGGACCGGTTACGCTAACGGTTGACAGCCAAGGTGGCAGCGCGGGTACGCTCCAGGCCATTTTTCTGGACGGTGACCCCCTGGCTGTATCCGTGGCCCCGGTCGGACAGTTGGCCGGCTTCACCCTCGTGAACGCCGATAAGGGCCAGGAGATCAAAACCCTCCACGCGGGCGAAACCCTTAATTTGGCCATTTTGCCCACCCGCAACCTCAACATCCGCGCAAACACTAGCCCCGCGGCAGTGGGGAGCGTAGCCCTGGAGCTGAGCGGCAAGCAAACCAAAGCCCTGATTGCCAACACTGCCCCCTACGCCCTATTCGGTACGGCCAACGGCAGGTACAACGCCTGGACGCCCGCGACGGGCTCCTACGCGCTCAAGGCCACGCCGTTTGCCGCCGGCAACGGCAGCGGCCCGGCGGGCACCGCCCTCACGGCCCCGTTTGCCATTATCGACCAAGCCGTGGCCAAAGCAGTTTACCGCATCAACGCCGGCGGGAGTAGGCTCATCACCGCTTTAGGGGTGTTCGCGGCGGATACCAGCTTTTGGCCGGCTCCGGGCATCGCCGCCCTCGTGGCCACCCCCATTGCCAACACTGGCAGCGGCGAGTTATACCAGAGCCAGCGGCAGGGCACCAACGGCGTGCTGAACTACAGCCTACCCGTACCCAACGGCAAGTATACCGTCATCCTCCATTTTGCCGAAAATACGTGGGCCGCCGCCGGCAAGCGCGTCTTCGACGTGGCGCTGGAGGACCATAAAATGCTGGCCGGCTACGACATCTACAAGAAGGTGGGGGCCGCTGCGGCCACCACCGAAACCCTGGACGTGGCCGTAGCCGACGGCACTTTGAACGTGAATTTTAGCGCATTGGCCAGCAGCGGCGGGGTGGACCAGCCCACCGTGGCGGCCATCGAGGTGCTGGCGGCGGCCGCGCCGCTGCCCGTTACGCTCGCCGCTTTCGGGGCCGAGCGCCGGGGGCCCGACGCGCTGCTGACGTGGGCCACGGCGTCGGAGCAAGCCAATGCCTACTTCGAGGTGGAAAGCAGCACCGATGGCACCACCTTCGACAGCCTGGGCAAGGTGGCCGGCTACGGCACCACCAGCCAGGCCCAGCACTACCAGTTCACCGACCTGGCCCTGGCCCGCTACAAAGCCAACGTGGTGTATTACCGGCTGCGCCAGGTCGATACCGACGGCACCGAAACGCTCTCCCAGGTGCGGCCCGTGCAGGCCACCCAGCCGGTTGACTTCGAGGTGGCGGCCTGGCCCAACCCGCTGGCATCGGGCGAGCCGCTGAGCCTGCGCATCAGCACGACGGCGGGAGGGGCTGCCAGCTTATTGGTAACCGACGCCGTGGGGCGCACCCTCAGCCAGCAGCAAGTAGCATTGGGCCAGGGCAGTACTACTTTCGTGCTGGCCGAATCGGCGCAATGGCCCAAAGGGCTGTATGTGCTGCACGTGCAGCAGGCCGGCCGGGGGCAATCCGTGAAGGTGGTGCGCAAGTGACGCACCAGCCCTGCTCGCGGTCCCCGGCAGCCCCCGGCCCCGCAAAGACCCGGCGCCGCGCCGCGGTCCGGCGTACGGCAAGCGTTTTTTCCTGAATAACTTGCTTCGGAAACGGGCCGGGGCGCTGCATTTAGCGCCCGGAAAGCGGTTCACTCACTTCTTAGCCGGCCATCGTTCTACCGTCGCATGAACATCTTACACATCACCGCCGACATGGACCCGCGGGGGGGCGGCGTGTGTCAGGCCGTGCGCACCATGATAGCGGGCCTAACCGCTCGGGGCGTGGCCAGCGAGGTGGCCAGCCTCGACGACCCCACCGCGCCCTACGTGGCCGCCGAAGCCTTCCCGCTGCACGCGCTGGGGCCCGGCCGGCGGGGCTGGGCGTACAGCGCCCGCCTCGGCCCGTGGCTCGACGCCCACTTGGCACGCTTCGATGCCGTTATCGTGCACGGCCTGTGGCTGTACCCCAGCTACGCCGCCCGGCGGGCCCGGCAGCGCCAGGGAGCGGGGGCCCCGCCCCTGTTCGTGATGCCCCACGGCATGCTCGACCCCTACTTCCAGCGGGCGCCAGGGCGGCGGCTCAAGGCCGTTCGTAACTGGGTTTACTGGAAGCTAATGGAAGGCGCCGTGGTGAACGATGCCGCGGGGGTACTCTTTACGTGCGAGGAGGAGCGGCGGCTGGCCCGCGAGCCGTTCCGTCCTTACCGCCCCAAGCGCGAGTTGGTGGTGGGCTTGGGCGTAGAAGAACCCCCGGTTTTTGTGCCCGCCATGCGCGCCGCCTTTGCCGAGAGAATGCCAAATGCCCAAGCGCAACCGTATTTACTGTTCCTCAGCCGCCTACACGAAAAAAAAGGCGCCGATATGCTCGTGCAGGCCTACGCCGGTGGCGCAGCAGGGGCACCCGCGCCGCACTTGGTGGTGGCCGGCCCGGGCCTCGACACGCCTTACGGCCAGCGGGTGCGGGCGTTGGCTGCGGGGGCCCCCGCAGGTACTGTGGCGTTTCCGGGCATGGTAGCCGGTGCCAGCAAGTGGGGCGCGTTCTACGGGGCCGCCGCGTTTGTACTGCCCAGCCACCAAGAAAACTTTGGCATCGCTGTGGTGGAGGCGCTGGCGTGCGGCAAGCCCGTGCTTATCTCCAACCAGATAAACATCTGGCGCGAAATTGAGGCCGCGGGCGCGGGCCTGGTGGCCGACGCCACCCCCGCCGGCACCCACGGCTTGCTGACGCGCTGGAGCGCCCTGACGCCCGCCGAGCAGCACGCCATGGGCCAACGCGCCCGCGCGGCGTTCGAGCACTACTTTGCCACCGGCCCCGCCACCGACCGCCTGTTGGCCGCCCTTATCGCTACCTGATTGGATCAGCCCCCGCCCCCCGCCGCGGCCCGCACCTGGCGCGACTCGCTGCGCGTCACCCCCCGCAGAACCCAGCCCCTTGTGAAAGCCGCCCTGTGGCTGGCCTTGCTGCTGTACGCGGCAGTGGTGGTGTACGTCGTTTTCCTGGCCCGCCGCCGCCAGGCACTGGTTTGGAACCCGGGGCTGGTGAACTTGGTGCCGCTCATTCATACCATCCGCGACCACGATTATATTGAGGGCATTGGGTGGTGGAACTACTGGAGCAACATCTTCGGCAATGTGGCCTTACTTATGCCGCTGCCCACACTGGTGGCAAGCACCACGGGCTTGCGCAGCCGACGATGGCTGTTTGCCATTGGGATGGCGGTGAGCGTGCTCATCGAAACCATTCAATACGTGTGGCACTTGGGCGTGCCCGACGTCGACGACGTCATTTTCAACAGCATGGGTGTATTATTGGGCGTGGTACTGTGGGAATTGGTGTTCCGCAAACTTCACCGGCGCGTGGCTTACCAAGTCCTCGGCGCACGCCCCGCCTGACCCCATTATTTATTCCACTGCTGCACTACTTCTTGCTATCGACCTTTCACTTTGATGCTCACCAACCTTTCGCAATTTGACCCAGGCGACTACCGCGCCGGCCCCCGAATGAAAGTGCTAATTTGGTACTTCGTGAATTATTACGTGTTCAACAGCGCTTTTCCGTGGCCTTACGGCTTTAAAACTCGGCTGTTGCGCCTGTTCGGGGCGCGGGTAGGCATAGGATTGGTCATCAAGCCTAGGGTGCGCATCAAAAATCCCTGGCGGCTAACCATCGGCGACCACTGCTGGATCGGCGAGTCGGCCTGGATCGACAACTTGGCCGACGTGGCCATTGGCAGCCACGTCAACATTTCGCAGGGGGCCCTGCTGCTCACCGGCAACCACGATTACACAGTACCGAATTTTCCCTACCGCCTGGGGCCCATCCGCCTCGCTGACGGCGTGTGGGTAGGTGCCCAAGCCGTTGTGTGTCCGGGCGTGGCATGCGGCTCGCACGCCATCCTCACGGTGGGTTCGGTGGCTACCAAGTCGCTCGACGCCTGGGGCATCTACACTGGCAACCCGGCCGCCTTCGTGCGGGCCCGCAAAATGCGGGTCGCTTAGCAAACACCTTCTCATTTGAGCGAAACGTTTCATGACAAAAAAACGCGTCCTGCTGATTGGCTACAACTATGCCCCGGAGCCCACCGGCATCGGCAAGTACAGCGGCGAGATGATGGCCTGGCTGGCCCGCAACGGCTACGACTGCACCGTCATCACCACCTACCCCTACTACCCGCACTGGGCGGTGCAGGAGCCCTACCGCAAGCGCCGCTTCTGGTACCAGAAGGAAACCGAGCAGCTCGCGCCCGGCGCGACGGTGACGGTGCACCGCTGCCCCATGTACGTGCCGGCCCAGCCCACGGGCCTTAAGCGCATGCTGCTCGACTTTTCGTTTTCGCTCTCGGCATTTTTCAAAGTACTGGCGCTGCTGCCGGGGCCCCGCTTCGACTACGTGGTGGCGGTGGCCCCGTCGTTCCAGTTCGGGCTGCTGGGCGTGCTCTACAAAAAGCTGCGCGGGGGCCGCCTGGCCTACCACATCCAGGACCTGCAAATTGAGGCCGCCCGCGACCTGGGCATGATCAAGTCGAAAAAAGCCATCGGGCTGCTGTTTGGCCTGGAGCGGTACATTTTCGACCGCAGCGACGTGGTGACCAGCGTGGGCGAGGGCATGGTGGCCAAAATTCAGGAAAAAACGACGCGCCCCGTGGCGCTATTTCCGAACTGGACCGACGTGACGAAGTTTTACCCCGTGGCCGACCGGGCCCGGCTGAAGGAGGAGTTTGGCTTCCGGCCCACCGACTGGATCGCCCTGTACTCGGGGGCCATCGGCGAAAAACAGGGCCTGGAGGCCATTTTGCACGCCGCGGCCGCGTTTCGCGACCGGCCCGCCGTGAAGTTTGTCATCTGCGGCTCGGGGCCCTACAAGGAGAAGCTCGTGGCCCTGGCCCGCGCCCTGGACGTGCCCAACGTGGTATTCCTGCCCTTGCAGCCGTTCGAGAAATTCAACGATTTCCTCAACCTGGCCGACGTACACCTGGTCATCCAGAAGGCCAACGCCGGCGACCTGGTGATGCCCTCCAAGCTCACCACCGTGCTGGCCGTGGGGGGCGTGGCGCTCATCACGTCCAACCCCGGCTCGGGCATGCACGCGCTGGTGCAGCAGCACCGGATGGGCATTTTGGTGGAAGCCGAGAACCAGGCCGCTCTCAACGCGGGCCTGGCCGAGGCCTTCGGCCACGACCACGCCGCCACCGCCCGCAACGCCCGCCGCTACGCCGAAGAGCACCTTTCCATCGACGGCGTGATGCGGGACTTCGCAGGCCAGCTCCAAACGGGCGGCGGCCCACCCATCTGCGCGGCCAAATGAGCCGGCGGATAGCAGCGGGCCGGTAACCGGCTTGTTTCGGGCGTCCAGCGCCGCGCAGCCGGGCGGGGGCTCCGGCCGGCGGCCCCCCGGGGCCAGCGCAACCCAAGGCGCTGATAAAAAACACTCCTCCGCGCCCGGAACTGTTTGGGACGGCTGCCGCCGTGCGTAACTTGCGTGACCATCGGCATGCCTTGTAGCTTGGCGCTATCCAACTTCATATGAAATTATTAGCTTCGCTGCTGCTGACGTGCCTTTTGGCACTGCCGGCCGTAGCCCAGCGAATTGTGTTGCGCGGGCAGGTGGTGGAAGCCGCCACCGGCGAGCCGGTGCCGTTTGCGTCCGTGTTTGTGCCGCACACCAGCACCGGGGCCACGGCCGACGTCGAGGGCAAGTTCAAGCTGGCGCTGAGCGGGGCCCCCGATTCGGTGGCCGCCTCGGCGCTGGGCTTCCTCACGGCCCGGTACAAGCTGAGCAGTGCTTCCGAGCAAACCGTGCTGCTGCGCCTGAAAAAGGGCGGCGGCGTGGCCCTGGCCGAAGTGCTGGTGCGGCCCGGCGAAAACCCGGCCTTCCGCATCCTGCGCGAGGTGCAGAAGCACAAGCCCCAGAACGAGCGCGGGGCCCTGAGCGCCGCCGAGTACGACGCCTACAACCGCATCGAGGTGAGCCTGACGGACTTGCCGCCCGCCCTGGCCAAGCGCAAGGTGGTGCGCGACATCCGGGCGCTGGCCGTGCGCCAGGGGGCCGCCGCCGCCGCCGACCCCGACGCGCCCCTGCCGCTGTTTGCCTCCGAGGTGGGCTCGCGGGTGTACCAGCGCTACGGGCCCCTGCGCCGCCGCGAAGACATCCAGCACAAGCAGATGCGCGGCGCGGGGCCCCGCGAGGGCTCCATTCTCTCGCAGATGCTGGGCGCGAACTTCCAGAACTTCGACTTCTACCCCAACTGGCAAAACATTCTGGGCAAAGACTTCATCTCGCCCATCGCCGAAGGCGGCCGCCTCACCTATAACTACGAGCTGGTCGATTCAGTGCTCGTGGGCCAGGACTTTTGCTACAAGCTGACGGTGGCCCCCAAGCGCAGCCACGACCTGGCCTTCCAGGGCACCATCTGGGTGACGCAGCAAGGCTACGCCCTGCGCCGCGTGGACCTGGCGGCCAACCCCAACGCCAACATCAACTTCGTGAGCGACCTGCGCATCTTCCAGGAGCTGACGCCGCCCGCCGCCGGGCCCGGGCTGCCCGTGCGCACCAAGTTGGTGGTGGGCCTGCGGCCCTACGACAAGCAGGCCGCCATGCGGGTGCGCTTCACCACCGTGACCAGCAACGTGGTGCGCAACCAGCCGCACGAGGGCAGCTTCTACGACCAGCCCATCGTGTCCACCATCATGGAGCCGGCCGAGAACGGGCGCGGCAGCCTGGGCCTCATCAGCGGGCAGGCCAAGGCCGGCGACGGCTACTTCGACCAGCACCGGCCCGACACGCTGAGCCTGAGCGAGCGGCAAACCTTTGCCGTGCTCGACTCGGCCCGCGAGCTGCCGTCGGTGCGCAGCACCCTGGACCTGATTGACCTGGTGGTGAACGGCTACAAGCACGTGGGCAACTTCGAGCTGGGCCCCATCATCAACGCGTACTCGCACAACGACTACGAGGGCAGCCGCTTCCGGGTGGGCTTCCGCACCACGCCCGCCGTTAGCCGCAACACTGTGACGCAGGCTTACGTGGCCTACGGCACCCGCGACGGGCGGGTGAAGTACGGCCTGAAGTCGGCTTACATCGCCGAGCGCCGCCACTGGACGGTGTTCACCGGCGAATTTCGGCACGACGTGGAGCAAGCGGCCCTGCTCGACAACGACTTCCTGCCCGACAACAACCTGTTCGTGGCGGCTTCGCGTTGGGGAAAATTCAGCGAGGGCAAGCCTATTTTGCGCGACCTGATAGCCGGCTCGGTGCAGCGCGACTTGTTCCACGGCTTCACCGAAACGGTGACGGTGCGCGAGCAGAACATTCAGGTGCTGAACGATTTCGTACTGCGGCGCGAAAACCGGGTAGTGCCCGACGTCACGCTCTCGGAAGTGGTGTTTGAGTCGCGCTACGCGCCCGACGAAAACCTGGTGCAGTCGGAAAATCGCCGCCGCGCCATCGGCCTGAAGAAATGGCCCGTGTTCACGTTTCGCTACACGATGGGGGCCCGCGACTTGTTCACCGAAGCCAGCAGCTCGTACCAGAAGTTCAACCTGCTCGTGAGCCACAGTGTGTCGGTGGGCCACCTGGGCCGCCTCGGCTACCGGGCCGAAGGCAGCTATGCCCCGAACCGTCTGCCGGCGCTGTTCCTCAAAATCCCCTTGGGCAACCAAACGCCGTTTTACAACGCCAACGCCTTCAACCTGATGAACTACTACGAGTTCATCACCGACCGCTCGGTGTCGCTGCGGCTCGACCACCACTTCGAGGGCATCATTTTGAACGCCATCCCGGGCATCCGGTCGTTGAACTGGCGCTTGGTGGCCACGGCCAACGCTTTATACGGCGGCCTCAGCGACCAGAACCAGCGCCAGCCGCTCGATGCCGAAGGCCGCCCGCAGCCGCCGCTACCCACCCTCGGCAAGCTGCCCTACATGGAAGTGGGCTACGGCATCGAGAACATCTTCAAGTTCGTGCGGGTCGATTTCATTCACCGCCTCACCTACCGCGACGCCATGAGCACGGGGGCCAACGAGCCCCGGCCCCGCAATTTCGGCATTCGCCTGGGGGCCCAGTTTAGGTTATGAGTTATGGGTTATGAGTTACGGGTTAGGAGTCTGTGCTTATCCATGCGAAGGCATTCAAAGGATGCTCATAACTCATAACTCAAACCCCGCCAGCCCACCGCGCAGCGAGTACACCTCGCGGAAGCCGTGGGCCAGCAGCAGCTGGGCGGCCCGCTGGCTGCGCGCGCCGCTGGCGCAGTGCACCACGGTGGGCACGTCGGCGGGCAAGTCGGCCAGGGCCCCGGCCAGCTGGCCCAGCGGCACCAGCCGGCCGCCGAGGTGGCGCCGGGCGTGCTCGTGGGGCTCGCGCACGTCGAGCAGCTGCACGGGCCGCCCGCTGGCCTGCCAGGCCCGCAGGTCGGCGGCGCTGATTTCGGGGGCGGGCGGCGCGGCGGGCGGCGCTTCGCCGCAGAAGGCGGCGTAGTCGGCCTCCAGCGCGGTGCGCTGCTGCTGGGCCGGCACGGCCCGGAAGCGCAGCGTCTGGAAGCGCATCCCCAGCGCGTCAATCACCAGCAGCCGGCCGCTGAGCACCTCCCCGATGCCGGCCAGGATTTTGAGCACTTCCGCGGCTTGCAGCGTGCCCACCAGGCCGGGCAGCACGCCCAGCACCCCGATTTCGGCGCAGCTGGGGGCCTCGCCGGGGGCCGGGGGCTCGGGGTAGAGGCAGCGGTAGGTGGGGCCATTTTGATAATTGAACACCGCCACCTGCCCGTCGAACTTGAAGATGGCCCCGTACACCAGCGGCTTGCCCAGCACCACGCAGGCGTCGTTGACGAGGTAGCGGGTGGCGAAATTGTCGGAGCAGTCCACCACCACGTCGTAGCCGGCCAGCAGGCCCAGGGCATTGGCGGTCGTGAGGGCCGTTTGGTGCGGCACGAGGGTGATGAACGGGTTTTGGGCCCCCAGGCGGGCGGCGGCGGCCAGGGCCTTGGGTCGGCCCACGTCGGCGGTGGCGTACAGCACCTGGCGCTGGAGGTTGCTCTCGGCCACGGTGTCGAAGTCGAGCAGGCCCAGCGTGCCCACGCCGGCGGCGGCCAGGTACAGCAGCACCGGGCAGCCCAGGCCCCCGCACCCGATGACCAACACCTTGGCGGCCTTGAGCTTGAGCTGGCCGGCCGTCCCGATTTCGGGCAGCAGCAGGTGGCGGCTGTAGCGGTCGGTTTCGGCGGGGGTGAGCGGGGCGGTGGGCATGGCGCGACAAAGGAAAGCAGCCGGGTAGAACCGCCGGGCCGGGCCCGGGGTTTCCCGGCGGCTACTTCGCGGCCTTTTCTTTCCCGAAAATGCTTTTGGGCAGCATGACGTGGGCCCCGCGGGTGCCGTCCACCACCTGGGTCACGTCGAGGTCGCCGGCCACGCTCACCAGCATGTAGGCGTCGTCGCGGCTCAGGCCCCGGGTGGCCACCAGGAAGTCAATCATCTCGCGCACCGCGTCTTTGGCGGCCAGGGTCAGGTCCTCGTTCAGGCCCATGCTGATGTAGGCGGTGGGCGTTTCGGCGCGGGGCAGCTTGAGGTGCAGGTCCTTGCGCACGATGAACTGGAGGTCGCCGACGAGCGACGTTTCCAGGGCCGTGATGTCCACCTCGCCGTTGCCTTGCCCGGCGTGGCCGTCGCCCACGAAAAACAGGGCCCCGGGCACGTGCACCGGCAGGTACAGCGTGGTGCCCACCACCAGCTCCTTGTTGTCGAGGTTGCCGCCGTGGATGCCGGGCGGGGCGCTGTTGATGCGGCCCGCCGCCACCGGCGGGGCCACGCCCATGCTCCCAAAAAACGGCCGCAGCGGCACGTCGATGCCCGGCGCGAAGTGGGCCACGCCCTGCTTCTCGTCGAGCGGAATAATCCGCATCTTCGCGTAGGGAAAGTCCTCCGGGATGAAGCCGCTCTTGGGCCCAAACGCGTTGTAGGCGTAGGGAATGGCCAGCTTGATGCGCTGGATGCGCACCTCCAGCACGTCGCCCGGCTCGGCCCCTTCCACAAAAATGGGCCCCGTGAGGATGTGCCCCCCCGGCCCCTTGTTGGTCACCTGCGTGGTGATGTCGCGCAAGGATTGCTCGACCTGCGCCGGGGCCACGCCCGCCCCCTCCAGCCGCGCCGGGTTGGAGGTGATGAGCGTGTGCACCCGCACCACATCGCCCGACTTGATGCGCAGCACCGGCGGCGCGGCCGCGTCGTAGTACCCCCAGGCGGCCGTGGCGGGCGTGATTTGCAGCTCGTGCTGGACTTTTTGGGCCCGGGCCGTCGGGGCCCCCAGCAGGCCGGCGGTTAGCAGTAATCCAAGGAAAAGTGTTTTCATGGCCGGAAAGTACGCCGCGGAGGCGTCGGTTGGTGCGGCAGCTTGGTTGAGTTACTATTCAGCAGTGCTTTTACGTAGTATATTAAGTACTTCGCATAATATTGCTTGTAAACCCATTCTTGGAATAAGTACGGGTTTGAGTTCGCTTTCTCGAAGCGACCGGCGTAGCACTTTACTGGGGGCCAAGTTCCAGATTTGGGCGTTTACGAAACTCATTCCTGCGGACTATTTCGTAAACTTTGAATCGTAGACGGATTTCTTAAACTCTGCTGGCCCTGCAGCAGGCACCTGGCACCCGGTGCTTAGCTGTTAGTCGTTCAGGAAAAGGAGCGTTATCTTTTTTGTCCCTTTCTGCCGCCTGCATTACAATACTTCGCGAGGTAGGCCTTCGCTTGTTGCTGATTATAGCGTGCAGCAGCAGCCCAACAAGTACAATAGCTTGTATCCTGTCGGTTAAATTTCAATAAGCCCAAGTAAAAAAAGTCGTCTGCGTAGTCTGGGAACTCCATACTATTCGGCCCTAGATTTCCAACTTCATAATCCGCCAGTGCTTGGTCGTATTCCCTGCGGATTACCGCCAAACGGGCACGTTGGAAATGGGCTCTTGGGAACTTGGGATAGTAGTAAATCGCGCTATCTGTGTCCACCCGCGCTGCGGTCGTGTCCCCAGCCTTCAACCGCGCCCGTCCCCGATAGAAGTAAAAGTTCTCCATGGGTGTAGAGGGTAAACTTGGGGAGAGGGTTCGGCGGCAAACCGCCAAGGCAGTGGTGTAGTCCCGGATGGCTTCGGGCAGGTGGTTTGTCGCCTCTAATACTTCGCCCCGGTCCCCAAAAAGATATCCGGCGTTGTAGGTTGGCTCCAAGGCAATGGCTTGGGTAAAATCCGCAAGCGCCTTTTCCGGCTGGTCCGTTTTGGCGTATTCGTCGCCCCGTCGCCACAAGGCCCGCACGTTGGTGGGCTCATTGGCAAGCGCTTGGGTGTACAGCCGAATAGCTTTCTTTCCGGTGGCTTCCTCGCCTTCCTCAACCAGCTGGGCAACCGGTTTATGGGAGCAGCTCCCAGCAACAAATAGCAGAACACAGCAGCGTAGACGAATCATCAAGAGTATGAGGAAACGGTGGTTTAAACAAAGTAAATCTCCTTTTACGTTTTGTAAATGGTCATCCATAGCACGTAAATCTCCCGCACTCCCTCGCCCACCCCTCACTCCACCACCAGCCCATACTTCCCCAATAACCCCGGCAGGCTGGCCAGGGTGAAGCGGGCCCCCGCGAGGCCGTTGGCTTCGGGGTCGAGGGCGAGGCCGGTGGCGGTGCGGAAGTCGGCCCCGGCGAGCTGGGTGCCGTGGAACACGGTGCCGGCCAGGGTGCAATCGGCGAACTGGGCCCCGGTGAGGTCGGCGTTGGTGAAATCGGCCTCGTCGAGGGTGCAGTGGGCGAAGCGGGTGGCGGGCATTTTGCGGCCCCCGAAGGTGGCGTAGCGCAGCTGGCAGTGGTCGAAGTGCACCGCGAAGAGCATGTCGCGGCAGGCCCCGAACGGGGCGCCCAGCAGCTTGCAGCCGTCGAAGGCCACGTTTTGCAGGGCGGTTTGGGTGAGCTGCACCGACGCCAGGTTGCAGCGCTCAAAACGGCAGTCGGTGAAGCGCAGGCGGCTGAAGTTTGCGCCCCCGAAGTCGCCGCCCACGAAGTGGTACTGCTCCAGCTCGGGGCCCTGGGCCAGGAGCTGGGCGGCGGTCCAGCGCTCCACAATCTGGTCGGCAGGGAAGCGGGCGGGCGGGCGCGGGGCCACGGGGGGGCGCGGGGGTTTCATGGCGGGCGGGCGAAGGGGCGAAGCCCAAAAGTAGCCCGGCGGCCGCGGCGGCCGCGAACCCGCGCCCTGTCCTTGCAGTTAAACGCCCGCTGGCCCATCCCGGGCCGTGCTCACCGCTGCCATGGCTTCACGCTCGCTTTATTTTGAAAACGCCGCCGGCCGCATTTGGGAGGAACCCTTAGACTACCTGCGGCTGGAATACGCCCCGGGCCCGCGCGAGGAAATAGTCTTCCGGGCCCTGCTCACCCACGCGCTGCGGGCCCTCACGCGCCGGGGTCGGGGCAAGCTGCTGATTGACCAGCGCAAGATGGCCCCGTACTCCGACGCCGAGCGGGCCTGGCTGGTGGGCGAATGGCTGCCCCGCGCCGTGCGCGAGGCCAACTACCGCTACGGGGCCGTGGTGCTGGCCGAAGACGTGTTTGCCCGCGTGAGCATGACGCGCCTCGCCCTGGCTGCCCGCGAACTGGGCAACACCTACAAGACCTTCAGCACCGAAGCCGAAGCCGCCGAGTGGCTGCTGGCCGCTGGGGTGGCGCGTCCGTAGCGCGGAGCCGCTCCTTCTCACCAAAAAGAAGCCCCAAACAATGCCGGAGCCCCTTTTGGTGGGAAAAAAGCCTTACACCTGATGCCGCGGCCTGGCCCGCTCGTACTGCACCGGCCAGGCCACGTCGGCCCCCAGGGCGTGGGCGGCGTGCAGCGGAAAGTAGGGGTCACGCAGCTCTTCGCGGGCCAACAGCACGAGGTCAGCGTGGCCCCGGGCGATGATTTCCTCGGCCTGGGCCGCGGTGGTGATGAGGCCCACGGCCCCGGTGGCCACGCCGGCCTCGCGGCGGATGCGCTCGGCAAACTCGACCTGGTAGCCGGGCGTGGCCGGGATGGTGGCGTGGGGCACGTTGCCGCCCGTGGACGTGTCGATGAGGTCGGCGCCTTCGGCTTTCAGCACCTTGGCCAGCGCCACCGAGTCCTCAATGGTCCAGCCGCCTGCGGTCCAGTCGGTGGCCGAGATGCGCACGAGCAGCGGCAAGTGGTTGGGCAGCAGGGCCCCCACGGCCCGCACCACTTCCACGGCCAGGCGGATGCGGTTCTCGAACGAGCCGCCGTATTCGTCGGTGCGCTGGTTGCTGAGGGGCGAGCAGAACTCGTGCAGCAGGTAGCCGTGGGCGGCGTGAATCTCGATGACCTGGAAGCCCGCCGCCAGGGCCCGCACCGTGGCGGCGCGAAAATCGGCCAGTACTTTCTGGATGCCGGCCGCGTCGAGGGCCGCCGGCCGGGGGTAGTCGTCGGCGAAAGGCGCGTCGCCGGGGCCCACCGGCTGCCAGCCGCCGTCGAGCACGGACACGGCCCCGCTGCCTTTCCAACTGGTGTAGGTGCTGCCCTTGCGGCCGGCGTGGGCCAGCTGGATGCCGGGCACGCTGCCCTGGGCGCCGATGAAGTCGGTGATGCGCTTGAGGAAGCCGATGTGCTCGTCTTTCCAGAGGCCGAGGTCGTCGGGGGTGATGCGGCCCTCGGGCGACACGGCGGCCGCCTCGGTGATGACGAGGCCCGCGCCGCCCACGGCCCGGCTGCCCAGGTGCACCAGGTGCCAGTCGTTGGCGAAGCCGTCGATGCTGCTGTACTCGCACATGGGCGACACGACGAGGCGATTTTTGAGGGTAACGCCGCGCAGAGCGAAGGAATCAAAGAGGGAGGGCATAAGGAGGTATTCGGAGTGAGGAATCTACTACCCGCAACGGCCCAACCGGGCCCCGGGTTTTTTTGGCCCTCAAGCGCGGCCGTAGTAACGCAAAGGCCTGCCCGACTCGTACAGCCTAGCCGCAGCTTTCCGCCAATTTTTTCCCGCTATGTTTCAAGTCACTCCTACCCCCGGTCTCAGCGCCGGGCTCGACCAGGCCGCCCTGGGGGCCGCCGATGCCTCGCGCCGCCAGTTCCTGCACAGCGCCGGGCGCGGCCTGCTGGCCACCGCCGTGGCCGGGGCCCTGCCCCTGGCCGCCCACGCCGCCGATGCCGCGGCTGATGCCACCTTCACGCCGCCCACGGGGCCCCTCGACATCAAGCTGCCGCCGCTCGAAGCGTCGACGGACCCCAAGGCCAGTCCCTTCCCCAACCCCGACGCGCCCGACCAGCGCGTGGGCTTCGCCCTTGTGGGCCTGGGCCACCTCACGCTGGGCGAAATCCTGCCCGCCTTTGGGCAGTGCAAGCACGCCAAGCCGGTGGCCCTGGTGAGCGGCGACGCCGACAAAATGGCCAAAGCGGCCCAGCAGTACGGCATCAAGGCCAGCAGCTGCTACTCGTACCAGACCTACGACCAACTCAAGAATAACCCCGAGGTGCAGGTGATTTACATCGTGCTGCCCAACTCAATGCACCACGAGTTCACCATCCGGGGGGCCCAGGCGGGCAAGCACATCCTGTGCGAAAAACCGATGGCCGACTCCGCCAAACAGTGCGAGGAGATGATTGCCGCCTGCAACAAGGCCGGCAAAAAGCTGATGATTGCCTACCGCATCCAGTACGAGCCCCTGAACCGCGCCGCCATGAAACTGGTGCGCGACAAAGCCTACGGCACCCCCAAGCTCATCCAGATGATGAACTGCCAGAACGAGGCCCACGACCAGCAGTGGCGCCACAAAAAAGCCCTGGCCGGCGGCGGCTCGCTGCCCGACGTGGGCCTGTACTGCCTCAACACCACCCGCTTTCTGCTGGGCGAGGAGCCCACCGAGGTTTCGGCCCAGCTTTACAGCACGCCGGGCGACGACCGGTTCCGGGAAATCGAGGAGAACGTGAGCTTTACGCTGCGCTTCCCGAGCGGCGTCATCTCGCAGTGCATGTGCGGCTACGGCTCGTTCAATGGCAAGAGCTACGCCGTGCACGCCGAAACCGGCACCATCAAAATGGACCCGGCCTTCACCTACCAAGGCCTCAAGCAGGAGCTGGTGCACGCCCCGGGCGGCAAGCAGGTCGTCGAGCAGCCCAGCAACCCCCACAAGCAGCAGTTTGCCCTCGAAATGGACCACATGGCCGAGTGCGTGCGGGGCAACAAGACGCCCTACACGCCCGGCGAGGAAGGCCTCCAGGACCAGCGCATCATGGAAGCCATCTACCAGTCGGCCAAGGAAAACCGGCCCGTGAAGCTGCCCGCCGTAAGCAAGTTGGACGCCTTCCGCGGCACCCCGCCCACCGAGGAAATGGCGTAGGGCCGGGGCCCCACGGCCCTGGGTAAGACCTCGGTAAGACGAATAACTTATAGTAAATTAAATATTACTATAAATTGTTATAACTTGCTGAGATTCTTCTTTTTGCCCGGGGGCCACCACCCACCGTCCGGGCTCTACCACCGCCCTGGCCATGCGCACCGTTAAGCAACAGCACCAAGCGGCCAGCGTGCCCATCGCCGACCTGGTTACCTACCGGGCCCTGCCCACCGAATCGGTTCGGTACATCGACCCGTTTTTGTTCCTCAACCACCACGGGCCCCAGGTGTACCCGCCTGGCAACCGCGGTCTGCCCTTCGGCCCCCACCCCCACCGGGGCTTCGAAACGGTGACGTTTGTGCTCAAGGGCGACATTTTGCACAAAGACAGCGGCGGCCACCAGGACGTGGTGGGGGCCGGCGGCGTGCAGTGGATGACGGCCGGCCGGGGCCTGATTCACACCAAGGTATCGTCGGACGAGTTCAAGGCCACCGGCGGCGACCTGGAGATTTTGCAGCTGTGGCTGAACCTGCCGGCCCGCTACAAGATGACCGAGCCGCGCTACCTGGGGCGGCAGGCCCACGAAATCCCGCTGGCCACGCCGACGGCGGGCGTCACCATCCACGCCGTGTCGGGCAGCTGGGCCGGTACCGCGGGGGCGGTGCAGCCGCTGGTGGACGTGCACCTGGCCTGGCTGGAATTTGCGGCCGGGGCCCGGGTCACGCTGTCCATCGCGGCCGCCCGCACCATTTTCTTCTACACCGTGGCCGGCCGGCTGCGGGTCAACGGCACCGAAACCGGAGCCCGGCAGCTGGTCGAATTCAACCACGACGGCGACAAATTAACCATCGAGGCCCTGGCCAATAGCGTGTTGCTATTAGGCCACGCTCTACCGCTCAAAGAGCCGATGGTGACGCGCGGCCCCTTCGTAATGAACACCGAAGCCGAGATTCGCGAGGCCTACGCCGATTACCAGGTAGGCAAGTTTGGCTCCTGGAACGGGTGAGTTTTGGCGCAGGTAATCAATTAGTGTGGTCAATAAGTAGCTGTAACACATAAGGCCGTCATGCTGAGCTTATCGAAGCATGACGGCACTACCATTATAACTAGCAACCACGACCCACTACCAAATCACGGCCCGGTCGGCTGTGGCCCGCGTCATTTTGCTGCCCTCCTGGCAGCCAAACGCGGCCTGGAACTGCGGCATGTTCATGATGGGGCCGATGGTGCGGTACTGGTCGGGCGAGTGCGGGTCGGTGAGGATTTGCTGGCGCAGGGCTTCGGGCCGGATGTTGGAGCGCCGCAGCTGGGCCCAGCTCAGAAAAAAGCGCTGCTCGGGCGTGAAGCCGTCGAAGTTGGGCCGGGGCCCCGCGCCGTAGCGCTGCTGCAATTGCTTCTCCAGGGCCCCGTACACCACGGTGAGGCCGGCGAAGTCGGCCAGGTTCTCGCCCATCGTCAGCTTGCCGTTCACGTGCACCGAGTCGAGGGGCGAAAACGCGTCGTACTGGCGCCCCACCAGGGCGGCGCGCTTCGTGAACTCGGCCGCGTCGGCGGGCGTCCACCAGTCGCGCAAGTTGCCCTGGGCGTCGTACTGGCGGCCCTGGTCGTCGAAGCCGTGGGTCATTTCGTGGCCCATCACCCCGCCGATGGCCCCGTAGTTCACCGCGTCGTCGGCCTGGGGGTCGAAGAACGGCGGCTGCAAGTAGCCGGCCGGGAACACGATTTCGTTCAGCGGCGGGTTGTAGTAGGCGTTGATGGTGGAGGGCGTCATGCCCCACTCGTTGCGGTCGATGGGGCCCCCGAACTTGGCCAGCTCCTGGCGGCTGTCCCAGGCGCGGGCGGCCAGCAGGTTCTGCACGTAGGAAGCGCGGCTGATGGTGAGTTGGGAATAGTCCTTCCACACGTCGGGGTAGCCGATTTTCACGTGCAGGGCCCCCAGCTTTTTCAGGGCTTCGGCCTTGGTGGGCGCGCTCATCCAGGTGTTGGTCTGGATGTGCTCGGCTAGGCTGGCCTTCACGTTGTTCACCATTTCCAGGGCCTTCTGCTTGGCCGCCGGGCTAAAGGCCTGGTCCACGTACAGCTGCCCGAAGGCCTCGCCCAGGTTCTGGTCGGTGGCGGTTTGCACGCGCTTCCAGCGGGCGGGCTGCTGCTTGGCCCCGGTCAGGGCCTGGCTGTAGGCGAAGGCCGCGTCGGCGTAGGCCGCCGGCAGCGCCGGGGCCACCGAGCGCACCAAGTGCCAGCGCAGGTAAGTCTTGAGGTCGGCCAGCGGCTCGGTTTTCAGCACGGTGTTCAGCGCGTCGAAAAACGCCGGCTGGCCCACAATCACCTCTTGCGCTTTGCCCAGCTGCTGGGCCGCCAGCAGGCGCGCGGGGTCGAGGGCCGGGTAGCGCTTTTGGGCGGCGGCCAGGGCCATTTGGTTGTAGTTGGCCTGCGGGTCGCGCAGCTCCACACGGGTGCGCGAGTCCTTGGCCAGGCGCGTTTCGATGCGCTCCACGGCCGCGGCGTTGCGGGCCGCTTCGGCGGGCGTATCACCCAGCAGGCCAAATACCTGCGCCATGTACGCACGGTACGCCGCCTTCACCTTGGCCGTGCGCGCGTCGTCTTTAAAGTAGTAATCCCGGTCGGGCAGCGTGAGGCCGCCCTGGTCCATTTGCACCACGTAGCGGGTCGTATTCTTCTCGTCGACCTGCACCCCGCCGCGGAAGAATACGCCCGTCTGCAGCTCGTGCTCGTGGGCGATGAGGGCGGGCAATTGCATCCGGTCGCGCAGCCCAGCAATGCGGGCCAGCTCGGGCCGCAGGGGCCCCAGGCCGGCCCGCTCGATGGCCGCCGTGTCCATGGCCGCGGCGTAGAAGTCGCCCACTTTCTGGGCGTTCGAGCCGGGGGCGGCGCTACGGTTGGCCGCGGCGTCCTCCAATATCTGGCGCAGCAGTTTTTGGGTGCGTTCGCCGAGCAGGTTGCGGGGGCCCCAGCGCGAGGCGTAGTCGGGCAGCGGGTTGTTCTTGAGCCAATTGCCGCCCGAAAACTGGTAGAAGTTATCGCACGCGTCCACCGTGCGGTCAAGGTCGGCCACGTCGAGGCCCACGCCTTTCGGGGCGGGCGCGGCAGGTGGAGCGGCGGGGCTAGCGGCCGGCGGGGCCACCGCCGTGGTGGCCGGGGCGCTGCCGGCGCAGCCAGCCAGGGCCAGCGCCGTGGCTACCAAGCCAGCGCAAAGAGGTGCTTTTATCATGCTGCGAAAGTAGAATCTTTGACGGAAAAAACTGTACTAACGCCAGTTAGTTATGGACCCTGGGGGCAATCTTTTTCTTCACTTGCTAGGATATTCCAGTATCCGCCCGCAACTTGCCGCCGCAAACACTCCCCCGCATGCCCCGCACCAGCTACTTTTTTGGCTTTTATTACTTCTACGCCGCCGCGTAGAACGAGCCACCGTGTAGCCCACCGCTAGCGCCGCTCGTTCTTCGGGAGGCGCTTTTTTAATGCCTGCTTTTCTTTACGCCGATGCTTACTGCCCCCGCTTTTTATTATTTCGGCTACCGCAGCTTCTTCTTTTTTAAGAAGAACCGGGCCTGCCGTTGCGGGTGCTAATTAATCAGCACACTTCCTCAACCCAGCAAGGCCCCCGGACTTCCGGCGGCCTTTTTTATTGTCGTTTTTTACTCCCCACTGCCATGCGCGTTGCCATCCAGGGTTTCCAGGGAAGTTTCCACCAAGTAGCCGCCGGCCAGTACTTCGGGACGGCCGCGGCGTTGAGTTTCTGCGCCACCTTCGGCGAAGTGGTGGCCCAGGCAGCCGACGGCCGCGCCGATGCCGCCCTCATGGCCATGGAAAACTCACTGGCCGGCAGCATTCTACCTAATTATTTACTGTTGGAGCGGGCCGACCTCACCATCACCGGCGAGGTGTACCTGCCCATTCACCAGCACTTGCTGGCGCTGCCCGGCACTACGCTGGCCGACGTACTAGCGGTGCACTCGCACCCCATGGCCCTGCGCCAGTGCGGCGATTTCCTGGCCCAGTACCCCCACTGGCAGCTCGTTGAAACCGAAGACACCGGCCTCAGCGCCCAGCTGCTGGCCGAGCGCCAAACCCCAGGCGTGGCCGTGGTGGCGGGGGCCCAGGCGGCCGCGGCGTTCGGCTTGCAATTGCTGGCCCCCGCCATTCACGACGACCCGCACAATTACACCCGGTTCCTGGTGCTGGAGCGGGCCCCGGAAGCCCAGCCCGTAGCCGCGCCCGACAAGGCTTCGCTGTATTTCTACACCTCGCACGCGCCGGGCTGCCTGGCCCAGGTGCTCACGCTGGTGGCCGCCCACGGCCTCAACCTGAGCAAGTTGCAGTCGTGCCCCCGCCCCCGCCAGCCCTGGCACTACGGCTTCCACGCCGACGTAGAATTCGACAGCCCCGCCCAATTATCCACACTGCTGCAAGAGCTGCCCCGCGTGACGGAGGAGCTGCGCGTGCTGGGCGTGTACCAGCGCGGCAGCATGGAATTTGGGGAATTAGTGACGGACAGCAAGGCGCTGGCGGGTAATAGATAAGACTATCATAAAGCCGTCATGCTGAGCGCAGTCGAAGCATCTCTCCCGCTGAATAAATGATTAATTACTGCTGCGGGAGAAATACTTCGACTGCGCTCAGCATGACAACCTAATTAATTAATTAGTTAAGCAGAAAAAGTGCTTCGCTGCGCTCTGCATGACGTTCTAATTAATTACAAAGCCCAATTGATAACTGCCAACTGATAATTATTGACTGTCAACTGAATTTATGAACGTCTCCGTAGCCAGCCGCCTCAGCCACACCGGCGAATACTATTTCTCGCGCAAGCTGCGCGAGCTGGCGGCCCTCAACGCGGCGGGGGCCAACATCATCAGCCTGGGCATCGGCAGTCCCGATTTGCCGCCCCACCCGAGCGTGACGGCGGCGCTGGCGGCCACGGCGGCGCTGCCCAACGCCCACGGCTACCAGAGCTACCAGGGCACGCCCGCCCTGCGCGGGGCCCTGGCCGAGTTCTACCAGCGCCACTACGGCGTGGCCCTCGACCCGGCCACCGAAATCCTGCCGCTGCTGGGCTCGAAAGAAGGCCTGATGCACATTGGGATGACGTTTTTGGAAGCCGGCGACGCGGTGCTCATCCCCAACCCCGGCTACCCGACCTACCGCGCCGTGGCCGAAATCTGCGGGGCCGAGGTGCGCGCGTACGACTTGACCGCCGCTACCGGCTGGTTGCCCGACCTGGGGGCCTTGGCGGCCACCGACTTGTCGCGAGTGAAAATGATGCTGGTGAACTACCCGCACATGCCCACCGGCACGCCGGCCGGCCGGCCATTCCTCACCGAGCTGGTGGAATTTGCTCGCGCCCACGACATCCTGCTGGTGCACGACAACCCTTATGGCTTCGTCTTGAACGAGACGCCACCCACCAGCTTGTTGTCCGTGCCCGGCGCCAAGGACGTGGCCCTGGAGCTGAACTCGCTGAGTAAGTCGCACAACCTGGCCGGCTGGCGCGTGGGGGCCCTGGTGGGCCGCGCCGATTGGCTGGCCGCCGTGCTCCGCTTCAAAAGCAACATGGATTCGGGCATGTTCCTGCCCGTGCAACAGGCCGCCGTGGCGGCCCTGGCGCTGGGCGACGACTGGTTTCAGGAGCTAAATGCCACTTACCGCGCCCGCCGCACGCTGGTCGTTGAGTTGCTGCAAGCGTTGGGCTGCGCACCGGCCCCGGGCCAGGTAGGCCTCTTCATCTGGGCCCCCGTGCCGCCGTCTTACGCCGACGGCTACGCCCTGAGCGATGCCGTGCTGGCCGAAGCCCGGGTATTTTTGACGCCCGGCGGCATTTTTGGCAGCAACGGGCTGGGCTACATCCGGGCCAGCCTGTGCCAGCCAGAAGCCTTGCTGCGCGAGGCCCTGGCCCGGGTTGTGGCAATGCAAAAAGGCCAGCGCAGCGAAGTCGTTCTTCCACTGGTTAATTAATTAGTTGCCGTGCCAAATAATTAGATACAAGCTGTTTAGGAAATCGTCAAAACGTCATATCGAGCGCAGCCGGGACATCTTGCGTGCGGCAGTAATCCAGCATTAGTGAGCGGGCGAGATGTCTCGGCTGCGCTCGACATGACGTTCTATTTTAAATTTTCAAATTTTCTAGGTAGATGCAAACCGTCTACCCGCCTACCCTCACACCCTCCTGCCCTAAATCATGACCGTTACCATCATCGGCTTGGGACTCATCGGCGGCTCGCTGGCGCTTAGTCTGCGGCAGCACGGGCTGGCGGCGCACCTCATCGGGGTGGAGCAGAGCGCCGAGCACGCCCGCCGGGCCCTGGAGCTGGGTTTAGTGGACGAGGTAGAAACCGACTTGTCCGCCGCCGTGCGCCGCGCCGACCTCGTGGTGGTGGCCGTGCCCATGGATGCCATGCTGACCGTGCTGCCCCAGGTGCTCGACGCCACGGGGCCCCAGCAGACGGTGATTGACGTGGGCTCGACCAAGGTGACGCTGCTAGCGGCCGTGGCCGGGCACCCGCGCCGCGGCCGCTTCGTGGCCACGCACCCCATGGCTGGCACCGAATATTCGGGCCCCGAGGCCGCCGTGCTGGGCCTTTACGAAGGCAAAACGGTGGTGCTCTGCGACACCGGCCACAGCGACGCCGACGCCTTGCAGCTGGTCGAGAAGCTGTTCCGGGCCCTGCCCATGCGGCTGCTCTACCTCGATGCGCAGGCCCACGACCTGCACACGGCCTACGTGTCGCACATCTCGCACATCACCTCGTTTGCCCTGGCCCTCACCGTGTTGGAGAAGGAGAAAGAGGAACAGCGCATTTTTGATCTGGCCGGCGGCGGCTTTGCTTCCACCGTGCGGCTGGCCAAAAGCTCGGCGGCCATGTGGGTGCCCATCTTCCGCCAGAACCGGCCCAACGTGCTCGACGTGCTCGACGAGCACCTGCACCAGCTCCAGCACCTGCGCGACTTACTGGCGCAGGAAGACTACGCCGGGCTGACCGACCAAATCCACCAAGCCAACCACATCCGCAAGACCATTCCCTAAGGATTCAGTAATAAAAAGTACAAGCCAGCACAAACTATGGCTTGCTATTCTCTCCGCAAACAATAATTTCCCCAACCCCATGTTCGACAAACTTTTCAACCGCCAACCCAACGACAAGCCGTTCCTCATCTCAGGGCCCTGCTCGGCCGAAACCGAAATCCAGGTACTAGAAACCTGCCAGCGTTTGGCCGCCACCGGCAAAGTGCAGGCCCTGCGCGCCGGCATCTGGAAGCCGCGCACCAAGCCCGGCGGCTTCGAGGGCGTGGGGGCCAAGGGCCTGCCCTGGCTGAAAAAAGCCAGTGAGCTGACCGGCCTGCCCGTGGCCGTGGAAGTGGCCACCGCCAAGCACGTCGAAGACTGCCTGGCCTTCGGCGTGGACCTGGTCTGGGTGGGCGCGCGCACCACCGGCAACCCGTTTTCGGTGCAGGAAATTGCCAACGCGCTGCGCGGCGTGGACATTCCGGTGCTGGTAAAAAACCCCATTCATCCCGAGCTGGAGCTGTGGGTGGGGGCCATCGAGCGCCTGCAAAAAGCCGGCTTGAAGCAGGTAGGCATGATTCACCGCGGCTTTTCGAGCTACGGCAACACCGACTTCCGCAACGCGCCGATGTGGCACCTGCCCATCGAGATGAAGCGCCGCCTGCCCGAGCTGCCCATCCTCAACGACCCCAGCCACATCTGCGGCCGGCGCGACACGCTGTTTGCCGTGGCCCAGCAGGCCCTGGATTTGGACTTCGACGGAACGATGATCGAGAGCCACATCGACCCCGACAAAGCCTGGAGCGACGCCAAGCAGCAAATCACGCCCGAGGTGCTGGGCCAGCTCATCACCGACCTGGTGTGGCGGCACGAAACCACCGACAAAGAGGAATTCCTGACGGCCCTGGCCGGCCTGCGCGAGCAAATCAACAACCTCGACGCCGAGGTGATGCAGCTGCTGGGCCGCCGCATGGCCGTGGCCGAGAAAATTGGCCAATACAAGAAGGACAACGACATCACCATCCTCCAAACCGCCCGCCTCAACGAAATCCTGGCCCGCAGCAAGCGCCAGGGGGCCCAGGTAGGCCTCACCGAAGACTTCGTGGAGCGCTACATGGAGGCCGTGCACCTGGAATCGGTGCTGCGCCAGGAAAAGGTAATGAAGGGCTAGGCCAGTGCCGCGGTTTCGGACGGCAGCTGGGTTGCCGCCCAGCACCGCGGCCAGCGAGGAAAAAAGTTGAAAAAAGTACCCTCGTAGCCTTATGAGGGTACTTTTTTTTGAAACCCAGAAAAAAACAGGTTCGTAAAAATCCTCAAGTCGGCAACGACTTTCATTCTTCTCAACCTTTTTTCTAACCCTCAATTTTTTCACGTCATGGCCATTCAAACGTATCAGGATTCCTTCGGGGACCTCGTGCCGCAGACATTCTCCACCATGCTCGACCGCTTCTTTAATGATTCGGTGGCAGGACGGGGCCGGGTGGCGGCGTTCTCGCCGCAGGTCGATGCCTACGAGACCGAAAAGGGCTACCAGCTGGAGGTGGCGCTGCCCGGCCTCAAGCAAGACAACATCAAAGTGGATTTCCACCAGGGCCGCCTCACCATTTCGGGCGAGCGCAGCTTCCGCAGCGACCGCAGCGACCGCCGCTACCACGTGGTGGAAAACGCCTACGGCTCGTTCCGGCGCTCGTTTCAGCTGCCCGACACCGTGAACCCGGGTCAGATCGAAGCCAGCTTCGAGGACGGCATCTTGCACGTAACGGTGCCCAAGGACGAGCAGAAAACCATGCGCCACCAGATTCAGGTGAAGGGCAGCCAGCCCGCCCAGGGGCCCGCACCGGAGCGCATCGGCCAGCAAGCCGCTGACACGCAGCACACCAGCGCCCAGGTGGCCAACGCCCAGGCAGCCAGTGCCGCCAACAACGGCGGCTCCCAACTCGACGGCAGCGCCAACGGCAAGGCCCAGCCGGCCGCCAGCGCGGCCAATTAGCCAGTTGCTTTCTGAGTAGTCAGACACAAAAGGGGCGCTCCAGCTGGAGCGCCCCTTTTTGGTTTCAGCCAGCGTATATCCCAATAGGTGCAAAAGGAAACGGTCATGCCTCGGCTGCGCTCGGCATGACCGTTTCCTTTTGCACCTATTGGGATAAACTCTTGGTCGGGGCCCTCCCTCCCCGTCTTGCTTCGACAACACATGCAGCCAACACACGCGGCGGAACCACAGGCGACCCGTGCGCCGCGGCTACTCCTGGCCGGCCAGCAGGTCCTCGAATGTTTGGCGGCGGCGAATCTGGCGCAGCGCCCCGTTTTCGAGCAGCACTTCGGCCGGGCGCGGGCGCGAGTTGAAGCTGCTGCTCATCTCGAAGCCGTAGGCCCCGGCGTTGTGGAAGGCCAGCAGGTCGCCTTCGCGCACTTCGGGCAGGCGGCGGTCCCAGGCGAAGGTGTCGGTTTCGCAGATGTTGCCCACCACGGTGTACACCCGCTCGGGGCCCTCGGGGTGGCTCAGGTTGCTGATGGTGTGGTAGCTGTCGTAGAACATGGGCCGGATGAGGTGGTTAAAGCCCGAATCGACGCCGGCGAACACCGTGGCTGGGGTTTGCTTCACCACGGCCACGCGCACCAGCAGGAAGCCGGCCTCGCTGACGAGGTACTTGCCGGGCTCGAACCAGGCTTGCAGCGGCCGGCCGTATTCGGCCTCAAACTCGGCGAAGGCAGCCGTCACGCGGCGGCCCAGCTCGGGCATGTCGGTGGCCACGTCGCCGGGTTTGTAGGGCACTTTGAAGCCCGAGCCCAAGTCTAAGAATTCCAAATCGGGGAAGCGGCGGGCGGCCTCGAACAGCACTTCCAGGGCCCGCAGGAACACGTCCACGTCCTTGATTTCGGAACCCGTGTGCATGTGCAAGCCCTTCACGTTCAGTCCCGTGCCTTTCACCACACGCTCCAGGTGGCGCATCTGGTGGATGCTGATGCCGAACTTGCTGTCGATGTGGCCGGTGGAAATCTTGTAGTTGCCGCCCGCCTCGATGTGCGGGTTCAGCCGAATGCACACCGGGTAGCTGCCGCCGAAGGTGGTGCCGAAGCGCTCCAGCATCGAAATGTTGTCGATGTTGAGGTGCACGCCCAGGTCTTTGGCGGCCACGATTTCCTCAAACGTGACGCTGTTGGGCGTGAAGAGGATGTTTTCGGGCGCAAACCCGGCGTGCAGGCCCAGCCGTACTTCGTTGATGCTCACGCAGTCGAGGCCCGCGCCCAGGCCCAGGATGTAGCGCAGCACGGCCTGGTTGGTGAGCGACTTGCAGGCATAGAAAAACCGCGTGGGGTGGCCGGTGAAGGCCGTTTCGAGCTGGTGGTACTGCCGGGCGATGGTTTCGGCCTGGTACACGTAGAGCGGGGTGCCAAACTGCTCGGCAGCGGCCAGCAGGGCCTCGGCGGGGATGGTAGCGGACATAGGCCGTAAAAGTACGGCCCGCCCGGGCCCCGACGGGAAGTTTTGGCGGCTGGCGGGTTGCGTAGGGGCGCTATTTTTACCCATGCCCAACCAACCCGAAGTATGGCTCCGGGGGCCCCTGCCCCAGGTGCCGCCCCTGCTCCAGCCCGTGGCCCACGCCCTGCTGCAAGCCCAGGCCGACGTGGCCGTGGCCCTCGCCCGCTTTCCCGCCGCCCAGCTGTGGGAGCGCCCGGCCGGTGTGGCCTCGGTGGGCTTCCACCTTCAGCACCTGGCCGGCGTGCTAGACCGCATGCTCACCTACGCCCAAAACCAGCCCCTCAGCCCCGCCCAGCTCGCCTACCTCGCCGCCGAAGGCTACCCCGCACCCAGCGCCGGGGCCCCGGCAGCGCAAGTAGAAGCGCTGCAAAAAGCCTTCGGGGGTGCGGTGCAGCAGGCCCTGGCCCAGCTGCACCGCACCCCCGAAGCTGCGTTAACCGATTACCGTCCGGTGGGCCGGGCCGCGCTGCCCTCCACCGTCATCGGCCTGCTGGTGCACGCCGCCGAGCACACCCAGCGCCACGTGGGCCAGCTGCTCGTCACGGCCCGCATTTTGGCCGGCTAGGGGCCCTACTCGGCCACCGGCTGGCCCTGGCCGTCGAAGCGCAGCTCCTTGGTCTGGCCGCCTTCGGTGAACCGGGCCACGTAGCGGCCGGCTTTGTTCTTGTCTTCGTACACCGACTTCAGCTTGGCGCTGGGGTAGGTTTTCTCGATGTAGGCCCGGGCGGCGGCCATCGCGGCGGTTTGCATCGGCGAGGGGGAGGAAAGCACCACGTTGTGCTGTTTGTTGAAGGCCAGCACTTCCGGCGAGTTTTCTTTGCCCTTGGTAGTCACCAAAATCACGCCGCTGCCCGTGGCCTTGCCGGTCAGCGCCTCGGCCTGCTTGCCCTTCAGCACGTTGATGTTACCAATGTCGCTCGGGTTCATGGCGCTGAGGACGTCGGGGGCGGCTAATTGGCCGTCCACGTAGTACACCACGTCGGTGGGCAGCGCCTTAGGGGCTTCGGTGGCTACCACCTTGGGCGTCACGGTTTGGGCTTGGGCCCCGGCGGCACCCAAGGCCAGCGCCACGGCCAAGGGCCCCAGCAGAGCGCGGCGCAGGCCCAATAAACGAACGGAAGTGGGTTGGTTTTGCATGGAAGTGAAGGGGTTGGAAAATGTGGGAGGGAAAATTCGCTAATGGAAATGGGCGCAGCACAAACTAGCTGTGCGCCAGGACCGGCCCGCAGTGGCTACTTGTTGTACGACTCTGAAATAAATTCTCCACGCTCGCCAAACGTTATGTAACCCGGCCGGCGGCCGATAACGATGGTGGCACGGTAGCGCGGGGCACCCCCGCTAGCGGGCCGGATTTGATCAACGCCGACAAGGCGAGCGTCCGGGTAATGTTTAGTGATGTACGCCAGCCCAGCCGAGCCCAAGTACATGGGGCTAACGGCTTTTTCGGTGCTGTCGGCGGGAGCCATCGTTTTGGCAGGCGCGGCCTGAACCATACCCGTCAGCGGCACTTGGCGCTGCACTTTGGCATTGAACGCCATTACCTCCGGTGAATGCTCGCCGGTTTTGGTGGTAATGAGGATCACGCCATCAGCCCCAGAACTACTACCGAGGAAATCGTTAGCCTGCGCCCCCTTCAGCACGTCGATACTGGCAATGTCCGTTGGCTTCACAGCGTTGTTCGGTTCACTGCCAACCAACTTACCATCAACATAGTAAATAGGTTTTTTAGGGCCCGCGGGCTTTGCTTGCAATGGTGCGGCAGGAGTCACCGCGGGACCTCCGTCGTGCGTCAGCGTGGCCTCGCCCTGCTTGTCAATACCCATGCGGTACAGGGCCACGCGCCGCACTTTCTCATTGAAGGCTACCACCGCGGGCTCAACCTTTTTGGCTTCCGTAGTAATAACGTAAGCGGTTTGGTCGGTGCCCAGCAGCGGGCGGGCCTGCTCAGGTTTCACCACGCGCACGCTGGCCACGGCCGCCGGGTTCACCTTGGCCAGGTTGGCGTAGCTGCTGGGCTGGCCGTCAACATAGTACGCGGCGGGCCCGGCCAGCTTCATTACCGTGTGGCCGGCCTTGTTGGTGATGGCAAACAACTCATCGGCCGGTGTGGCCGGGTTGGCCACAGGTTGCGCGTGGGCGGCCGAGTAGGCCAGCGCGGCGGCCACCACCAGGGGCCCCGCCAGGGCGTAGCGCAGCAGCTGCAAACGATTGGAAACGGGTTGGTTCATCATCAGGATGCGGTTTTTGAGGGTGGAAAGGGAAAAGGGCGAGACCAGGGCCGGGCTGCCCCCGGCGGGCCCCAGCCGGAGCAGGCTGTACTGGTAGGCGCGGCGGTCGAGGCCGGTGCGCAGGGTGGCCGCGTCGGCCAGGTATTCGAGGTTGTCGAGCAGGGCGCGGCGCAGCAGCCACGCCGCCGGGTTCAGCCAGAACACGGCCGTGGCCACGTGGGCCAGCAGCACGTCGAGGGTGTGGGCCTGGCGCACGTGGGCCTGCTCGTGGGCCAGCACCGCGGCCAGCTCGGCGGGGGCCGGGTGCTGTGCCGGGTTGAGGTAGATGGTGCGGCCGAAGGAGAACGGGCCGCCCACGCCGGGCAACGCCCGGTAGGCCACGCCGCCCGGGCCCATCGCGGCCCGGGTGGTGCGCCGCAGCCGCGCCAGCGACAGCAGCTGCACCAGCAGGCGGCCCAGCAGCAGCGCCGCGCCGGCCGCGTAGGCCGCCAGCAGCCAGACAGGCCAGTCGGGCCCCGGGGCGGGCAGCGCCGCCGCGGGGGCCCCGGCGGGCAGCTCGGCCAGCACCCAGGCCACGGCGGGCGTGGGGGCGGCGGCCGGCCACAGCGCGGGCATGGGCAGGGCCGGGTAGGCGGCGGCAAACAGCAGCGCGAAGGCCAGGTACGCCCGGTTTAAAGTGAAGAAGGTGAGCGGGCGCAGCAGCCCGCAGTAGGCCGCCGCAAACAGCAGCAGCACCGCGTGGGCCTTGAGCAGGTAGAGCAACGGCGCGGACGGCATGGCTACTCGGCCTTTTTATCGCCGCCCTCGATGAGGCGGAGAATGTCCTGCAAATCGGCGGCGCTGATCTTTTCCTCCTTCGCAAAAAACGACACCAATTCCTTGTACGAATCGCGGAAGTGCTCCTTTACCAGGGCCCCCAGCGAGCTGCGCTGGTAATCGTCGGCCGATACCAAGGGGCTGAAACGAAAGGAGTTGCCGAGCTTTTCGGCGTGCACGTAGCCCTTGCGCTCCAGGTTGCGCAGGGTGCTGGCCAGCGTGGTGTAGGGCGGGCGCGGGGCGGGCAGGCCGTCGAGCAATTCTTTCACGAAGGCCCCGCCGGGCAGCGGCCACAGGGCCCGCAGGGCGTCTTCTTCGGGTTGGGTGAGGCGGTCCATAAATGCTTATTACGATTATTTCGTAAATCTACGAAATAATCGTAATAAGTGTTCTTCCGCGCCCGGAATATTATTTACCGTTGGCTAAAAAGGGCGTTTGCAGGTACGGAAAGGCTATTTTATGGAAAGGCCCGCCCGCGTTATTTTTCAGATTGGCCCCGGCCCCAGTCTTTACCTGTACGCATTAGCGCTCCAACGGTTCCTTTGTCAGGTTACGGGCCCGCCGGCCGCGTCCTGGCTTTGTTGCTGCGCGTGCAGCCAGGCAACGGCCGCGCCCTCGTCGCCGAAGAAGGCCAACGCGAACGGCCGGCCTTCGTAGGTGTCCACGTCGGCAAACCCGGGCGACTCCCGGATGGCCTGGTGCAGGGCCGGGCTGGCGAGGTAGGCCACGCACAGCCGGGGCCCGAGCCGCACGGCCATGGCGGGGAAGTACTCGCCGAGCAGCCACGCGGTGGTGGCCGGGTCGTTGGCGGCGCGGCGGCGGATGTCTTGCAGCCAGTAGCGGCAGTTGGTGGCGTGGGCGTGGGCCGTCAGGCTTTCGTAGGCGGCGGGCAGGGCCGCCGGGTCGGGCTGGTAGCCCCAGCGGCCCACCAGAATGCCGAGGTCGGCGCGGTGCACAACGTCGAGCAGGGGCAGCGCATCAGGTATAGGCATAAAAACGGATAAAATAAGATAACAAAACCGGGTCTTTTCCAAAGTTAGTGCAGGGCGGGGGCCCCCGCCGGGGCCGCCCCGGCCGGCGTGCGGCGCAGGGTGCGCACGGCCAGCGCGGCGCTGGCCAGCGTGAGCACCGCGCCCAGCGCAAACGGGGCCCCGGGAAACTCAAGCGGGGCCCCGGGCCCGGTGAAAAAGGCGAACAGGTGCGTCATGAACAGCGGCCCCACCACGCCGGTGAGGCTGATGAGGCTGGTGAGGGCCCCTTGCAGCTCGCCTTGTTCGGTGGGCGGCACCTGCCCCGAGATGGTGCCTTGCAGGGCCGGCCCCGCGATGCCGCCCAGGCAGTAGGGCACCAGGAAGGCAAACATCAGCCAGCCCCGCGCCGCGAAGGCGAACAGCACGAAGCCCACCGCGTAGCTCAGCAGCCCCGCCACGATGGCCCGCGGGGCCCCCAGCTTCGGGATGGCCACCCGCACCAGCCCGCCCTGCACCAGGGCCGTGAGCAAGCCCACGGCCCCCAGCGAGTAGCCCACCAGCTGGGTGCCCCAACCGAATTTGTAGATGGTGTAGAATGTCCAGATGGACTGCGTGGCCGAGCCGGCCAGGTAAATGAGCACCAGCGAGGCCACCAACCCCAGGATGACCGGGTAGCGCCCCAGCCGCAGCAGCGAGGCCACGGGGTTGGCGCGGGCCCAGGCGAAGGGCCGCCGCCGCGCCACGGGCAGCGACTCGGGCAGGATGGAAAAGCCGTAGAGGAAGTTGCACAGGCTCAGCGCCGCCGCCGCCATGAACGGCACCCGGGGCCCCCAGGTGGCCAGCAAACCGCCCAGCGCCGGCCCGATGATGAACCCGACCCCGAAGGCGGCCCCCACCAGCCCGAAGTTTTGGCTGCGCTTCTCGGGCGGGCTCACGTCGGCGATGTAGGCCGTGGCCGTGGTGAAGCTGGCCCCCGTGATGCCCGCCACCACCCGCCCCACGAACAGCCAGGCCAGCGTGGGCGCGAAGCTCAGGAACACGTAGTCGAGCCCCAAGCCCAGCAGCGAGGCCAGCAGCACCGGCCGCCGCCCCAGCCGGTCGCTGAGGCCGCCCACCACCGGCGCGCACAGAAACTGGGCCCCCGCGTAGGCAAACGACAGCCACCCCGCGTACTCCGACACCCGGCTGAGGCCCTGCCCCGTGAGCTGCCCGAGCAGCTTGGGCAGCACCGGAATGATGATGCCCAGCCCAATCACGTCGATGAGCACGGTGATGAAAATGAAACTGAGCGCGGCCGGCCGGGATTGGGACATAAGAAGGGAAAAGCCCGTAAAATTAGCCGCGCCCGGGCCCCCGCGCATTTTTTGGGCCTGATAATCACCGTTTCGCCCCGGCGGCGGCGCTAGTTTCAGTCGTTTGGTGGCATTTCCCAAATTTTTTCGTACTTTTGCATTACCAAACAGTGCGGGGTGGAGCAGTTGGTAGCTCGTTGGGCTCATAACCCAAAGGTCATAGGTTCGAGTCCTATCCCCGCTACCTAAAAAAAGGCCGTTTCCTTCCAGGGAACGGCCTTTTTCGTATCCGCTGCGGGCCGTTTTGCTCGCGGCGGCCGGCCTTTCGCGCGGCGAGCAAAACGGCCGGGCGGGCAGCAACGGTGAATTCAGCGGGCGCAACGGCAAGCGCCCCAACTTTGTGGCCCGGGGCGCGGCTTGCCCGGGAACACAAGCCGCGGAACCCGTGTTTTTGCGGGGTTGGGGGCGCACTTTTAATTGGTAAGTGCCGCCCGCAACATAAGCAGTCACAAAAGCCGTTAGCTTAGCAGACGGGTTTACTTAAAGGCCCCGCGGGGGCTACTCACGGCAGAAGGCAATGACGGCACTTTTCACGCTTTGGCATAACTGGCGGTCGGCTCCGCTCGGCATTTTACTGGCGCTGGGGCTACTACTGCCGGGCGCGGCGCGGGCCTCGCACATCCGCGCCGGCCAAATTGAGGCGAAAGTGGACACCACGGCCGCCCACAACCCGAACCGGATATTCTTCAAGCTCACCATCTATCAGAACCTGATAGGGACCAGCGCAGACCAGCCGCAGGCCACTTTATACTTTGGCGACGGCACTTCGCAGACGTCGGACCGTATTTCCGGCATTGGTCCCAAGCAGGTTATTCCCATTCCCGGCAATCCGGCAACCGGCATCGATATTTTTTATTTCGACCACACGTACCCCGGGGCCAAAACGTACCCCGTGAGTTTTAACGGCGAGTTGCGCAACGCGGGCATTTTAAACTTCCCGCTTTCCGGCTCCCAATCTTTCTACATCGACGCTGCCGTCACGATTGACCCGGCCTTGGGCGTCAACCACAGTCCGGTGCTGCGCACGCCGCCCATCGACCAAGCCGGCCAAAACCAAGTGTATGTGCACAACCCCGGGGCCTACGACGCCGACGGCGATTCGTTAAGTTTCAGGTTGGTACCCTGCCAGCAAGCCGCTCCGGTGGGTACCGATAATACACCCGTCCCAGGCAATATTCCCGGTTACGTGTACCCCAACCAAACCCCGGGCAACGCGGCGGCCAAGCAAGCCGCTTATAGCGGCGTACCGGCCGGTACGGCGGGGGCCACGCCAGCCATCTTCACGCAAGACCCGCGCACAGGTCAGATTACGTGGAATACCCCACTACAAACGGGCTTGTATAACATTGCCTTTTATGTAGATGAATGGAGACGGGGCGAGTTTGGCAAGAAGCGGATTGGCTTTGTCCGCCGCGACATGCAGATTACCGTGGTGGCGACCACTAACCTGCGGCCGGTGCTCAAGATTCCCCGCGACACGTGCGTGGTGGCGGGCACCACCGTGACCGGGGCCGTGACGGCCACCGACGGTACGGCCCCCGGCGCGGCGGCCCAAACGCCCGTTACGCTGACGGCCTATTCGGGCGTAATTCCGCCGGCCCGCTTCATCCAAACCACCAAGGGGCCGCCCACGGCCAGCGGCACGTTTACCTGGGCTACGGATTGCAGCAACGTGGCCAAGGAGCCGTACTCGGTGGTGTTCAAGGCCCAGGATACGCCGGCCTCGCCCGCCGACGTGCCGCTGGTGGACGAGCAGGTGTGGCGCATCACCGTGGTGGGGCCCCCGCCCCAGAACCTGGTGGCCACGCCCACCGCCAACCAGGTGTCGCTGACCTGGGACCGCTACACCTGCACCAACGCCAGCTTCATCCGCATCTACCGCCGCGAGGGCTGCCTGGCCTACACGCCGGGGCCCTGCGACACGGGCCTGCCCGCTTCGACGGGCTACGTGCTGATTGGTTCGGTGGCGGCCAACTTGTCGGCTTTTAAGGACGACAACAATGGCGCGGGCCTGGCCCGGGGCAAAACCTACAGCTACCGCATCTACGCCGATTTCCCGCTGCCGGGCCTGGGGGCCAGCCTGCCCTCGGCCGAAGCCTGCGTGACCCTGGTCGGGCCGGTGGCCCGCCTCAAGAACGTGGACGTGGACCGCACTGATGTGGCCGGCCAGATTACCGTGCGCTGGTCGCCGGCCAAGCTCGCCATTACGCAGCTGCTGGCCACGCCCTCGGGCTACCGCCTCTCGCGGGCCGTGGGCCTGAACCCGGCCGCCACCGCCTTCGCGCTGGTGCGGGCCGACCGGTTCGCCCTCACCGATTCGGTGTTCGTGGACGCGGGCCTGAACACCACCGCCAACCAGTACACCTACCGGCTCGACTTGGTGTACGCCAACGCGGCGGGCACCGAAGTAGCCGAGTCGCAGGGCACGGCCAGCAGCGTGCGGGCCGCGGCCATCGCCAACGGCCTGACCAAAACGGTGGCCGTGAGCTGGACCTACCAAACGCCCTGGGACAACTCACTCCAGCCGGCCCTGGTATTCCGCAGCGCCACCGGGCCCGCCGGGCCCTTTGCACAGGTGGGGGCCCCGGCCACCGCGGCCACCGGCGGCACCTTCACCGACAGCGACCCCGCCCTGGTGAAGGGCCAGAGCTACTGCTACTACGTGCAAACCAACGGCCGATACCCCGCGCCGCTGCCGCCCTACTTGAGCGGGCTGCTGAACAAAAGCCAAATTACCTGCGCCACGCTGGTGGACCAGCCCTGCGTACCGGTGCTCACGCTGGCCCCGGCCAACTGCGACAGCCTGGCCGCGCTGCCTTTCTTCCCGGCCAACAACCAGCGCTACAGCAATAGCCTGCGCTGGACGGTGGGCAGCCTGCCCGCCGGCTGCAACGCCGCCGCCAGCTACTACCGCATCTTCTACCGGCCCGGTACCGACGGAGCCTTCACGCTGCTCGACTCGACCACCACCCTGGCCTACGTGCACCGCAACCTGCTGGCCCCCAACGGCTGCTACGCCGTGCAGGCCGTGGGTGCGGGCGGCGTGCGCTCGGCCCTGAGCAACGTGGCCTGCCAGACCGAGTGCGTGTTCTTCCTGCTCCCCAACATCTTCACCCCCAATGGCGACGGTGTGAACGACCTGTTCCAGCCCAAAACGGCCAGCCCGCTGCGCAGCGTGCACTTCCAGGCCTTCAACCGCTGGGGCGTGAAGGTTTTCGAGAACACCACCACCGCCAGCATCTTCATCCGCTGGGACGGCGGCGGGGCCCCGGGCGAGGCCGGCACCAGCGGCAAAGTGTCCGAAGGCCTGTATTACTACCTGGCCGAGGTGCAATTCGCCGACGCCGCCAGCACCACCCGCACCTACAAGGGCTGGGTGCAGGTTATCCGGTAAGTCGGCTTCGCGGCGGCCGCCAAAGCAAAGGCCGGGCAGCCCCTCGTGGGTTTGCCCGGCCTTTGCTTTGGCAGCCGGCCAATGGGGGCCGTGCCATACCCGACCCGACTTACGGGTTGGTGCTCCACATCCCGGCTTCCTTGATGAACATGCGGCGGTTTAGCCTGAGTTGGGCCACCATGAACTCGGCCAGGTCTTCGGGCTGCATCACTTTGTCGGGGTTGCCGTCGGTGAGGCCGCTGCCGATGGCCAGCTCCGTGGCCACGGTGCTCGGCGTGAGGGCCGACACGCGAATGTTCTGCTTGCGCACTTCCTGCATCAGCGACTCGGTGAGGCCCAGCAGGGCAAACTTGCTGGCGCTGTAGGCGCTGGTGCCCGCCGCCCCGCGCTGCCCCGCCGTGGAGGCCACGTTGATGATGTCGCCCGTTTGCCGCTCCACCATGTTAGGCAGCACGGCGCGCGTCACGTAGTACACGCCCATCAGGTTCACCTGGATGATGTGCTCCCAGTCGGCCGGCTCCATGTCGAGGAACTTGGCGAAGGTGCCGATGCCGGCGTTGTTGATGAGGATGTCGATGGGCCCCAGGGCCTGCTGAATCTGGGCCACGGCGGCTTCCACGGCGGTGCGGTCGGCCACGTCGGCGGCGGCCACGGCGGTTTTTACGCCCAGGGCTTGCAGCTCCTTGGCTACTTCTTGCAGCTGGCTTTCGGTACGGGCCAGCAGGCCCACGTGCACGCCTTCGTGGGCCAAGGCCACGGCCACAGCGCGGCCAATACCTTTGCCCGCGCCGGTGACCAGCGCGATTTTTCCTTTGATGGATTCCATAGTTTACCTGGTTTAAAAAGGTCTGGTGTAACCGCCGGGGGCGGCCGGGGGTTTGTACGGCCGCTGCTTTCCAACTGCTGGGCCCACCGCGAAAAAGCCGGCCCGCTTCTATTTCGCCCCAATGCCCTATTCCGTCCTGCTGTTCGACTACGACGGCACCCTCTGCGACACCCGCCAAGCCATTTACCACAGCCTGCGGCAGGTGTTCCGCCTCCACCACGCGCCCGTGCCCACCGCGGCCGCGCTCGACGCCATCGTGACCCTGGGCCTGCCCATGCTCGACACCCTGCACGCCCTGCACCCCGCGGGCCCCGCCGCCGACGTAGCCCATTGGGTGGCCGAGTACCGCGCCATCTACGACGCCGAGGGCGAGCCGCTGGCCCAACCCTTCCCCGGAGCCCCCGAAGTGCTGGCCGAGCTGCAGGCCCGGGGCCACGGCCTGGCCGTGGTCAGCAACAAGAGCCTCCACACGCTGCACAAGTCCCTCGCCCGCCTCGACTTGGCCCGCTACGTGTCGCTGGTGGTGGGCGAGGGCAGCCTGCCCGGCAGCAGCCTTCCACTGAAGCCCAGCCCCGCGTTTTTTCTGGAAGCGGTGCAGCCCCACTTCGCCCCCACCCCCGCCGCCCACATGCTCATGGTTGGCGACACGCCCTCCGACCTGCTCTTCGCCCGCAACGCCGGCCTGCCCAGCTGCTGGGCCGCCTATGGCTTCGGCGACGCGGCCACGTGCCGGGCACTGGGGCCCCAGCACGAGATTAGCGACCTGCGCGAGGTGTTGGGGGTGGGGTGATTTGCAAGCTGCTCAAATCGCGCCAGACTGATTTGATCATTCTGAACAGTGAGAGCCCATGCGGAAAATAATAAAGTTGTAGCCGGACGCGAGAATTTTGGGTTCACCACGCCTTGCAAACTTCTCTTTGCGCCCACCTATAACTGTACACGAAGCTATAATTCATGCTTTGCCACCCTGTGAGTAGTCGTGGAGTAGCTGCTATGGCCTACCAGTGGCCCCGGCAAACGGGGCAGCCTCCGGCTTACAACTACCAAACATTTTACGCCGTGCACTATACTTTGTGAGTTGGAATGCAATGTAAATCCCTGCCGCAATATTTGAAGACGGCTTTCGCAGTCTATGACCGGTTTCAGCAGCGGATCAGGGCCAACGTATTTAAAATCTGGACGATTAACTTGGTGCAGCCACAAGTCGCAGGCCGCTAGACTGGGACTACTAGACTTGGGAATAATAGTGCTCCGACGCCTGCCGGACCAAGGTCCCGTTTGGCGGCGAGGCGGTCGTTTCCGACCCACCAACTGGAGTAAGGGAGGCGTCAAGCGCTATAAGTTCACCGAGGCCTAGGACCTACCCATCGTCGCAGGCGCCATCGGCATTAATATCAAAAAAATTAGCTAAACACAGGCTACACTAAGGTGTAAGGACAATCAGCGCAGCCAATCAAGAGCGGCGGCGATGTGCCACAGGGCCAAGAAAGAAACGACGATTTTTTCGTAGCGTGTGGCCAGTCGCCGGTACTGCTTCAAACGGCCAAAAAAGCGTTCGATTTTGTTACGGTCGCGGTGGGTCTCCTCGTCTAATTCAGCTGGTTCCGGCCGGTTGGGGCGATTAGGAATAACAGCCTCGATACGATGCCGGGCACAATAAGCACGGGTTTCGTCACTGTCGTAGGCCGTGTCAGCCAGTACTTTGCCAGGCGTCAAGTCCAGTAGCAAGGGTAGGGCCTGTGGGCTGCCTCCGGCTTGGCCGCCGGTGGCCAGTAGGCGCACGGCATTGCCCAGGGCATCGGTGCAGGCGTGGATTTTGGTGCTTACTCCGCCGCGACTACGACCCAGGCATTCGGTGAAGGGGTCGCTTTTTTTTGGCCCGCCGCGTGTTGGTGGGCGCGCAGGATGGTCGAATCGAGCATGACCCTCTCCAGGTCCGGGGCTTTTAAGGCCTCAAACAATTTTTCCCACACCCCTTTTTGGGCCAGTCGCCGGAAGCGCCGGCACACCGAATTAGACTTGCCGAAGCGGGCCGGCAAATCGGCCCACGGCACGCCGGTGCGCATGAGCCAGACGATAGCATTGAAAAACAAGCGGTTATCTTTTGCTGTGACGCCGCAATCCGTGGCCTTACCGGATAAGAGCGGCGCGACCACGGCCCATCGACGGTCTGTTACTTCATGTCGACGCATCCTCCTACACTAGTTCTAACCGAAGATGATTGCCCTCATGCTCTAGGCTCCTTGTCTGTGCTGCCCTGCCCACCGAATACGATTTTGCACCCGGCTTTATAGTCAACAAGGGCCATGGTACCGTGGCCATCCACCGGCTGCTGGCAGCTACCGGGTGCATCCTGTGCCAGGGCGAGGAAACCGAGCGGTGCCGCAACCCTAACTATCGCGCCCGCCGCTGGGTCGTCGAACGCATCCATGCCCGGTTTCATTTCTTTCGTCGCCTGTTCCCTTACTAAAAAAAAATGGCAGCAAATCACGAATCGTTTTTGCAAATGACTTGCGCCAATACTACCTGGCAACTCTCAGTCCCATTTCTCAGCTAATTATAGCACTTCCCAAAAATTGCTCATTTGAGACGGGCTATCCTATGTCAACGCCATAGTTCCAAATACACTTGCTATCGCTGCACCGCAGTGTTTAGAATCTGTTAAAACTCACAAGTAGCTGTTAGACAAAAAGAAACTAGCCATGCTACCACGTTTTTTTATTCGACCAAAGATGTATAAGACAGACCTGACTGATTCCCAGTGGCAAGTTATTTAAGAAATAGTGCCCGATACGCGCCGCCGCAAGCATTCGCTGCGCCTGATTATCAATGCATTGCTTTACTGGACTAAGAGCGGCTGTCAGTGGCGGCTTTCGCCACGCGATTTTTCGGCCTTCCCCTTTGTTTACTACTATTTACGGCGCTGGCGGGCGCTGGGCCCAACTCAACCAAGCCCTGGTGCGCTGCTACCGCCGGCACGCGGCCCCCTCGCGGCAGCCCAGCCCAAGCGTGGCCGTGCTCGACGCCCAATCTATCAAATACAGCGAGCGGGGCGTCTTGGACAAGGGCTTTGACGGTCACAAAAGATCTAGGGCCGCAAGCGCCAACTCGTCGTCGACATCAGCGGCCTGCTCCGGGCCGCTGATGTCGGGCCGGCCCACGAAAACGACCGGGTTGGCGGCAAGGCGGCCCTGCAAAAGCTGGCCCAGTGGGGTCTTGAGCGGCCTCACCTCGTCCTGGCCGATGCCGGCTACGTCGGCCAACTGGCCCAGTGGACCCGCGAACACTACGGCTGGCGACGGGAAACAGCCCCTGGGCTAACGGACGGCAGCTTTACCCCCGTGCCCGGCCGCCAGGTCGTGGAGCGCTCCATCAGCTGGTTGCAATGGGATCGGCGCTTGAGCCGCGACTACGAATGCGAGACAGCCGCCGAAGCAACCATCTTCCTGTCCAGCATTCGACTCCTTATCCGTAAATTTTAATAAACTCTAAATCAAGCGCTTCAGTGGCTCGTTACGTTGCGAACTAATCGATGCCCATTTGTTTCGCTCGCTGGTGCGCGTGCGACAACCCGTGTAAAAATGAATTCATAACTATGATACGCAACGGCTGTACTAAACCTTGAATTTAAGTTTATGATTCCTCTCGAATTTAAATGAACAGTTTAGTCTCTCTGCCAATCACCAGCTTATCAATTTTACTCACCGACCATTTTTACTCGACCACTTCAGGGAAGGAACAGCACTGCGTTGTTGAAACCCATGGCTTATCCCATCTTTAATACATCCCATGTAATGCCAAGGTAGTTTTAATACACTAAAATGAAGTTTAGACAACAATAAAAAAGACCATAATATTCCTGGGTGAAGCCGTGAACCAATTAAGAAAGAACGCAAGCAAAATGTAATGACTTCTAAAATAGGTCTAAATTTTGCTGTAACGAAAGCTTCATTGAATACACGGCGCGAATTAGCGTAAGTAAAGGAATCATTCCGATTATCAAATGCCATACGGGGTGAAGCATAATGTAGTACATAATTATTGTTATCGTACACCACATCAAAACCGGCTAATCGAACGCGTTGACAAATATCAATTTCCCAACATGTTTCTGCGCCGGCACTTTCTAAGATTGTATCTATTTGCATTTCGACGAAGGCGGTACGTCGAAATGATAAATTACATCCTTTAGCTACATCTATTAGAGCAGGTGATTTATAAAGTCCACAGTGGTGATTGCCAACTAGACCTAAATTCCATTGATATGTTCCTATCAAATGAGATAATGGAGGATGCGATAGGGCTGGATTATCATGTTGCAGATGATCTCGCCCACCATATACTCCTATTGAAGGATTTTTTTCATAAGCTATTTTTATTCTACTAGACCATCCGGAAGGCAACCAAACGTCGTCATCTAACAAGCAGATTACATCTCCTTTTACTTTTGTAAAAGAAAGATTTAGAGAGTGAATTACACTAGGTTTAAGCGCTAAATGAACTTGAATAATTGGCCAATTTGCTTTCCATTCTTTAGCAATACATAAGCCTTCATCGTCACCAGGCCCAACAATTATTAAAACTTCATAAGGCAATTCCGTTTGCTCGAATAATGAATCTAATAAACGAGATAAATCATCAGGTCGTTTATAAGTTGGTATTACAACACTCAAGCGCATAACGAAGATTAATAAAAAGATGGGATTTAATAAAAGCTTTAAGAGGGTACTATCTTAACAAACTATGACTTTTATTAATGCACACTTGGAGTAAACGCCACAATAATTAGTCAACATCATAACTAAACCAGAATTTGGGCTTTACAAGATGTATCTTAATATTCCAAAATACAATGGATACCTATTTGTCTAGCTATCTTTTTTGACAAACTGAAAAGACATTATCGTCTCTCTTGTTAATTAAAGCAATAACTATTTTTATCGGGCTAACCAATTACTAAAACTAGCTGATCCGTAGTTATTAGAAGTTGTAATACTTGATATATATAATATACATTTACTATGATACTATATTTTCTGTTAAATATTGAACGACCTCATGTGATACTTTATCCCAAGAAAGATTATTAGTATACTGCATTGCATTTTTTCCAATTTCATCTGTATTAATTAAATTATTATAGCACTTGGTAATTAAAAATGACAGCTCTAAATAATCGCCTGGATTAAAAAGTAATCCATTTACGCCATCAATTATAATATCTTTTTGCCCGCAACAGTTAGTTGTTAAACAGCATTTGCCATTAGCCATAGCTTGTAAGAGACTTAAAGGCTGGCCTTCATAAAAGCTTGGCAGCACGAATAACGAAGAAGATTGTAAAAAATAATTTTCATTCTCTTGACTAAATCGAGGTATAACGGTAACAACTGATCTTAAATATTCGGGCCAGTCTAATATTACTGTTTTTTCATCTTTACCAGTTCCTATTAGCAAATAAGTAACATTTAAATTATTTTTATATAATATTTCAGCGGCTTTAACGAGTGTTCTAATTCCTTTTCTTTCCGTCCAACTACCATTAAATAAAATTGTAAAAGGGATTTTATTAGTATTTGAATAGATTTTTTGTATATTATTAATTCCATTCTTAAATAGAAAAATATCTTTGTTATTTCGACCATACTTTGAATTCACGTAATCTTTATCTTCACTATTTATCAACAGTAGTTTATCGGCATTATTCAATCCTTTGTCGCAGTTATATAGTCTCCATATGGGATATAATAGCCTTGTTTTAAGAGACATACTGCTTTTATCTGTGGATTCCCAGAATCTTCGTTCTACTCCATGGCTCTCTACAAAACATGGTATGCCCCTATTAGTGAAACATCCAGAAGCCGATTCATGCACAAGAAAGGCATCAGGATTAATATTGAGACTTTTGAAATACCGGTATGCCTTGTAAGGAAATAAAAATTTATGGTATAATTTCCCAACCTGTTTGGGCCCAATATGCAAGAAAACAAATCCAGCTTTTATAAAGGCGTTTTGCCAATGATACTCAACTCGTGCCATACCCCCCTCTAAATTTATATCGACTTCTGAAATATGTACGATCAACTTTTTCATATCAATGAATTTTTGCGCGGATAAATATCAGCACTTATTTTTTGATAAATGAGTTTATAATGGTCAATTTTTTTTGATAAGATGTTGCTGATTCCTTCTTTTTAAAGAGAAGATATACCGAAAAATACAAATGCATGAAGTCAAACACTATTTTAGACGCAAAACCTCTGAATTTATATCTAAATGAATTTAATAAAGTGTTTTTTATAGAACTATGAATGAATATTTTCAAATAATACAAACTGTTTATAGAGTTATATTTTTCTGGGTGTTTTTCCAAAAAATACAATATTGATTTGAATCTTTTCCAAGTAATTGAACGCATATGTTTCTGTATTCTCCAAGGGTGGATAACCAATGCATCTCTAATGAAAACAATACTGATATTCATTTTTTGCAACCGATAATGCAATTCTACATCCTCTACTGCCGGGTTTGGAAAACGTTCATCAAATCCGCACAATGTATTTATGAATAATTTTCTCTCAATCATAAAATTACAAGACCATAAGTATCCTCCTTTATCATTAATGGGTGATTCTTCATTAAATCTCTGTTGAGGTCTATCAGCATTTGTGCGGCCTTCAAAAACAGAAATACCAGGGTTTTTAATAATTGAATCATAATATACTTTTAGTAGAATTTCAACAGGAATACAATCATCATCAATAAACACTAGCCAATCGCCCTTCGCTTGGCTAGCTCCGTTATTCCGATTAGCTGAAGGTCCGACTTTAGGCCCCGCTATCCATCTAGCCCAAGGAAAATGGGAAATAATTAATTCTTCTGCTGTACTATTTATACCATCATCACTAATAATCACCTCATAAAGAGAATGGTGTAAAGTTTGAAACGATGGAGCAAGATGTTCCAGACAAATACTTAATAATTCGTTTCGATTGCAGGTAGGCACAATTACTGATAACATGAATTTCAAATTTAGTGGTTTATTAGACTTAATTATTTTTACGGATTGTGCAGGATTTATGGATAGTGCAGAATCACCACAAGTAATTTAGGTTGAAGCAACAATTTTCGTTAATAGAATGCCCAAGCTAGTAATATAACTATGCGTCAATCTCAATTCCTAGTGACAGATGTGCGTTCATACGCATCTATTACTAGGAATTGAGATTGACGCATAACCAAAAATTTAGAGCATTTATAATTCTTAGGGATACCACCATACTCTCAAAGAAAGCAATTATATAAATATATTGACAAATTATTTGGGATTAGGCAATTTTTTTTTACTCAAGTCTAAATCCAGTATCTATCCCCGCATTATATTCCTAAAGTCTTGATATACTTGTTTATAATTATATAATAGCGTATTTATATTTTTAACCCATAATAAGTTTCATTCTCAAAAATACGTCTTTTCGTTTTACAGCCATTCATTTGAAATATTCTCATCAACAGAGTCAATGTATCTTTATAGCATTGAGGTGATCGGGGCTGACAAAATAGATTTGGAGTTCATCTTACTAAGGTAATGGCAAACCGGACTGGAGTTGTCCATTTCTTTGTTCAGTAAGCCATTGGCTAGTGAAGGTTAAGTTATTTATTTGAATTAGAGTGGGATCACAAGGTTCAGTGCTTAGCACTGAACCTTGTGATTATAGCTAGCAGGCTAAATTGACGGCCGACCAGTGGTAGTGCACATGCATTGGCTACAGTTCAGCGTAGGCGCAAGTAGGCCAGCAACTACTTACAAATGAGACTACTAGCAGAAGACGATTGCAGTCTTTGAAAATTGTCGCTTATCATGTCCACGCGCTTGGGTTCGCGGGTTCGGTGCGTAACCGTTTGATTCCGGCGCGCCCTGCACTGCTAAGCATCACTTATTCCAACGCCTTGAGCGCGGGCTATCTCGATTTATCAAGCCAGCGGTTCCCCTGACACTCGCACTCAGCTTTAAAAGCATGTGTGTATTTATAACGAGTGGTGTGAAGCCACCGGAGTTTTCTCTGTCATATGCGGTAGAATATAAGACTTATTACTATACCGCCTTACACTTATCCACCATACTTTAATCCACCAATAAGTGCGATTTTTGTAATGCCTTCACCAAAGGCCATTGCCGTAATTTGGCTTTAATATGCGACCATTGCTGGCGCATTTGAATTGGGCGCAAACGTTCAAATTCATGAAGCCAACGTGAAAAATAGGGCGAGGTCTTTTGTTCCGCTTTCATGCGCATACATTGATCTGCTATGTAATGAAATATTACTTCCGGCCCGAAGAACAACTCCCATTGTTGACGTGCCCGTTCTCCCATTTGTTTAGCTCGCCCCTCATTCTCTTTTAAAAGAGAAATAATATTGGGAATGTCCTTTTCAGCTAGCCGCAGCGAAAAAGTATCCCAATCAGGGCCATTTGGCGCTACCCAATCATCTGAACAGATTACGGGAACACGCCCCATTCGCATACTCTCAAACAAGCGAATGCTGCTTGCACCAACTCCGCGCGGACACAATACAAACTTGGTTTGTTCCATAATGTCTGCGTATTCATGCCAGAAATTTTCACGTTCCTGCTGAGTCCCCGATGACGATATACGCGTACTATCCTTTGACACATCAATAAAAAGGCCGCGTGGGTCTTCACCGAGAACAGTTGATAAGGATTGGCGAACCGGGTGATTTTGAATTGCTCCTTTAAATGAAAACAAATATGGAGCATCCTCATTCAAGGGGCGGAAATCGATAAACGGATTGGGCATTACCGTAAGGTATGGACCACTACGAGCACGAGATGGATCATACCACCGGCGCTCGATCGAACAATATATACCTGGCAATAATGCAATAGGATGGTCTCCGGGCCAGTACAAGAAGCTTTTTTGCGGATAAAGCTTATACAATGGATGGCGAAGAACATTTTGCATGTACGGATGCGTCGCTGCCTCGTTTATTTCAGCAAAAAGGATCAAGTCCGCTTCAGCTGGGGTGAAGACTAATTGGTGTTGGCCCATCCGGTCTATTCTAGCACCATCCTTCAATACGGTCGCGGGGCCACGTGCCCAATCGTCAAAACGGGGAGCCTCCGCAACTGAGAGTACAAATATTTTTGCCATAAATCAAATAGAAATGCCGCTTTGATTAGAAATGGTTAGTTGTATGTAGAACATAATATTAATACTCTTTTTCGAAATAACTGCGGTAAAGTGGTCAGACTATATGATATACTATAGAACTATTGACCTTGACCTCCTCCCATTTACTGAGCCGGTTGAAAGTAGAGCATCAGGCGTTCTGAAGCTCGACCGTAGTGGCGGCAGCCACTACCTCATCGGGCGTTAAATTCTGTAACGAGCTGTGCGGCCGAAAGCCATTATATTCTTGGCGCCAGTGCTCGATTTTCTCCTGCGCATCAAGCAGCGATAGAAACCAGTGCACGTTCAAGCACGCGTCGCGGAAGCTGCCGTTAAACGATTCAATGCACGGATTATCGGTCGGTTTGCCGGGCCGAGAGAAGTCCAACGTGACATGCCGATCGTAGGCCCAGCGGTCGAGTGCCTTGCTGACAAACTCACTGCCATTATCGACCTGGATGCGCTCAGGCACCACGCCTAACTGCTCGTGTAAGCGTTGCATGACGGCCGCTACGTCTTCGCCTTTAAGCGACTGGCCCACGTGAATGGCCAGGCACTGGCGACTAAAATTATCGACTATGGTTAAGGCGCGGATTTTACGGCCATCGAAGAGGTTAGCGGCGACAAAATCCATGCTCCAGCTCTGGTGCAGCCGACCCAGCGGCAGACGTTCTAGCCGGTGAGCAGCGGCGCGAGTACGTCGGGGACGCTTACTGCGTAAGTTCAAGCCTTCCAGGCAGTAAAGGCGATGCACGCGCTTATGATTATCTGGCCAGCCCTCGCGGCGTAGCAGGATATAGAGGCGCTGACTGCCGTAGCGCACCCGCACTTGCGCTAGTTCGCGCAGGCGCTGCCGCAGGACTGTATCATCTCGACGGCGTACCTGATGAGCGAAGCTGGCGCTTTGTAAGCGCAGGACTCGGCAGGCCCGGCGAGCCGAGACGCGGTAGGCGTCGACGAGGTGTTGAGCCGCGTGCCGACGCTGCACGGGCTTCAGAACTTTTTTTTGAGCACGTCCTGCAACATCTGCTTGTCCCAGCTCAGGTCAGCCACGAGCTGTTTGAGGGGCTGATTTTCTTCCTCCAACTGCTTGAGCCGCCGCAGTTCAGGTACGCCCAAGCCGCCGTATTTTTTCTTCCAGTTGTAGCAGGTAGCCTCGCTTATACCCATCTTCCGGCATGCCTCCGCGACGGTCACGCCCGTGTCCGCTTGGCGCAGGGCAAACACGATTTGCGCCTCGGTAAATTTGGTCTTTTTCATGGCATTGTCTAAGGTTTTAAAGTACGACAAGTGCCCGATTTTCTCTACTTTAGCTTGGCCTAGTTTACTGGGAGGAGGTCAGTAATCGGAGAAGCCGCTTAATTAGCCCAAGCAGAGGATTATCTTTTAATTACCATGCGAGAAAGCCAGGGCTGGGTAGGCAATGGAGAACTTGATGAATTATTAACCGAAAGAAACTTGTCGTCATAAAATAGAAAGGGGCCCCGAAAGCAACTGCTCCCAGGGCCCCTCCCTTTCAAGGAATTTCTACCCAGCCTCACGCAAACATCCCCACCGCGTTCTTGCTCGGCAGCGCCGTTTGCCCCATCAGGAACAGGTCGATTTGGCGGGCGGCTTCGCGGCCTTCGGAGATGGCCCAGACGACCAGCGACTGGCCGCGGCGCATGTCGCCGGCCACGAACACGCCGGGCACGTTGGTTTGGTAGGTGGTTTCGGGGGCTTGCACGAGGCCGTTCTTTTCCACGGTTACGCCCAGCTGGGCCAGCACGCCCTCGTAGGGATTGGCGTGGAAGCCCATGGCCAGCAGCACCAGCTCGCAGGGAATTTCGCGGGTCGAGTTCGGCACTTCTTCCGAGGTGAGGCGGCGGCCCATGGCATCGGTTTCCCAGGTTACATCGCTCACTTGCAGGGCCCTAACGTGGCCGTTTTCGTCGCCCAGAAACGCCTTGGTGCTGATGCCCCAGTGGCGCTGGCAGCCCTCTTCGTGCGAGCTGCTGGTGCGGAACACCGTGGGGTAGTGCGGCCAGGGCGTGTGGGCCGGCCGCTCGTTGGAGGGCTGGTTCATGAGGGCAAACTGGGCCACGGCGGTGGCCTGCTGGCGGTTGGCGGTGCCCACGCAGTCGGAGCCCGTGTCGCCGCTGCCAATCACCACCACGTGCTTGTCCGTGGCCAGGATGTCGGCGTCTTTCACCGGAATATTGCTCACGCGGCGGTTTTGCTGGCCCAGGTAGTCCATGGCGTAGTGGATGCCGGCCAGCTCGCGGCCGGGCAGCGGCAGGTCGCGCGGGGCGATGGCGCCGCCGGCCAGCACCACGGCGTCGAAGGTGCGCTGGAGCTCGGCGGCGGGCAGGTCGCGGCCCACTTCCACGTTGCAGCGGAACGTGATGCCGTCCTTCTCCATCAGCTCGATGCGGCGGTCAATCACCCATTTCTCCAGCTTGAAATCGGGCACGCCGTAGCGCAGCAGGCCCCCGGGCTGCTCGTCGCGCTCGAACACCGTGACGGTGTGGCCGGCCTTGGCCAGCTGCGCGGCCACCGCCAGCCCGGCGGGCCCCGAGCCCACCACGGCCACCGTTTTGCCGGTTTTCAGCACCGGCGCGGTGGGGTGCACGTAACCTTTCTCGAAGGCAATTTCGATGATGTGCTTCTCGATTTCCTCGATGGCCACCGGCGTGCTGTGGATGCTCAGCACGCAGGCCGACTCGCAGGGGGCGGGGCAGATGCGGCCCGTGAACTCGGGGAAGTTATTGGTGGTGGTGAGGATTTGGTAGGCGTCCTCCCAGTCCTGCCGGTACACGGCCTCGTTGAACTCGGGGATGATGTTGCCCAGCGGGCAGCCCGAGTGGCAGAACGGGATGCCGCAGTTCATGCACCGGGCCGCCTGCTGGTGCAGCGCCTCGGGCGGGTACAGGCCAATGAACTCCTGGTAGTTGGTGGTGCGCACCTGCGGGGCCTCCTTGGCGGGCAGCGCGCGCTCGAATTGCTTAAAACCGGTGATGTTGCCCATTGTGTGGTTTTGGAAATCTATTTTTAAATCGTCTTGGGGGAACCTCACCCCCTAGCCCCCTCTCCAAAAGAGAGGGGGGACTAGCTTCTAGTTCTAGACTCTAAAAAACTATGCTAGAGCTAGTTCCCCCTCTCTTTTGGAGAGGGGGCTAGGGGGTGAGGTTCCCCCAAGGGCTCCCCCCCCCCGGGGCCCCTACCCCGCCGCTTGCAGCTGCGCCCGTTGCAGCACCTTCTTGTATTCCGAGGGGAAGACCTTCACGAAGCGGCCGGTTTCTTCGGGCCAGTTGGCGAGGAGGAAGGCGGCTTTGTCGCTGCCGGTCAGCTCGTGGTGGCGGCGGAGCAGGGCCTGGATCTGGTCTTCGTCGTCGGCGGTGAGGCCTTCGAGCTCCACCATTTCCAGGTTGCAGTTTTCGGGGAACGTGCCGTTGGGGTCGTAAATCCAGGCGATGCCGCCGCTCATGCCGGCGGCGAAGTTGCGCCCGGTCTGGCCCAGGATGAGGGCCCGGCCGCCGGTCATGTACTCGCAGCCGTGGTCGCCCACGCCTTCGACCACCGCCGTGGCGCCCGAGTTGCGCACCGCAAACCGCTCGCCGGCCTGCCCGCGGGCAAACAGGGCCCCGGAGGTGGCGCCGTACAGCGCCACGTTGCCGATGATGATGTTATTCTCCGGGACCAGCGTGCTTTCCGGGGCCGGGAAAATGGCCAGCTGGGCCCCCGAGAGGCCCTTGCCCACGTAGTCGTTGGCCTCGCCGGCGAGGCTGAACGCCAGGCCTTTGGCCGCAAACGCGCCGAAGCTCTGGCCCGCCGAGCCCTTGAAGCTGAACTGGATGGTGCCGTCGGGCAGGCCGGCGGCGTGGTAGCGCTTCGTGATTTCGTTGGAGAGCAGCGTGCCCAGCGTGCGGTCGGTGTTGCGCACGTCGAACGCGCCCTTCACGGGCGTCTGATGCTCCAGCGCGGGCTGGGCGTGGGCCAGCAGCTCCCAGTCGAGGATGTCGGCCATGCCGTGGTCCTGGTCTTCGCTCTTATATAAGGTAGCGCCGGTGGGGTTGGGGGCCGGGTAGAGCACCCCGCTTAGGTCCACCTGCTTGGCTTTCCAGTGGCCGATGCCGGCCTTGCGCTTGAGGAACTGCGAGCGGCCCACCATCTCGTTCACGGTGCGAAAGCCCAGCGAGGCCATGATTTCGCGCAGCTCTTCGGCCAGGAAGCGGAAGAGGTTGACGATGTGCTCGGGCTGGCCGGTGAAGAGCTTGCGCAGCTCGGGGTCTTGGGTGGCCACGCCCACGGGGCAGGTGTTGAGGTGGCACTTGCGCATCATCACGCAGCCCCCGGCGATGAGGGCGGCGGTGGCCACGCCCCACTCCTCGGCCCCCAGCAGGGCGGCCACGGCCAGGTCGCGGCCGGTTTTGAGCTGGCCATCGGCTTGCAGCACCACGCGGCTGCGCAGCTGGTTGCGCACCAGCGTCTGGTGGGCTTCGGCCAGGCCCAGCTCCCAGGGCAGGCCCGCGTGGCGGATGCTGCTGAGCGGCGAGGCCCCGGTGCCGCCGTCGTAGCCGGAGATGAGAATTACGTCGGCGTGGGCCTTGGCTACCCCGGCCGCGATGGTGCCCACGCCGGCCTTGCTCACCAGCTTCACGTTGATGCGGGCGGCGCGGTTGGCGTTTTTCAGGTCGAAAATCAGCTGGGCCAGGTCCTCGATGGAGTAGATGTCGTGGTGGGGGGGCGGCGAAATCAGGCCCACGCCGGGGGTGGCGTGGCGCACCTTGGCAATCCACTCATCCACCTTGTGGCCAGGTAGTTGACCGCCCTCGCCGGGCTTGGCCCCCTGGGCCATCTTGATTTGCAGCTCGTCGGCGTTGGTGAGGTAGTGGGCCGTGACGCCGAAGCGGGCGGAGGCAATTTGTTTGATGGCCGAGCGCATGGAGTCGCCGTTTTCCATCACCTCGAAGCGCATGGGGTCTTCGCCGCCCTCGCCGGTGTTGCTCTTGCCGCCGATGCGGTTCATGGCAATGGCGAGGGTGCTGTGGGCCTCGTGCGAGATGGAGCCAAACGACATGGCGCCGGTGGCGAAGCGCTTCAGAATCAGCTCCACCGGCTCCACTTCTTCCAGGGCAATGGCCTCGCGGTGCTGGGCAAAGTCGAGCAGGCCGCGGATGCTGAACGCCTGGCTGGGGTGCTCGTTCAGCAGCTTGGCGTAGCGCTGGTAGGTGGTGTAATTATTCGTCCGCGTAGCCAGTTGCAGCAGGTGCACCGTTTCGGGGTTGAACATGTGCGCCTCGCCGCGCCGCCGCCACTGGTAGAAGCCGCCGTCGCCGAGCACCTCGGCCTCGGGCGGGGTGTTGCTGCGGAAGCCCTGGAAGTGCTTGTAGAGCGTTTCGCGGGCAATTTCGTCCAGGCCCAGGCCCCCAATGCGCGTCACGGCCCCGGTGAAGTAGCGGTCCACCACTTCCTGGTTGATGCCCAGAATCTCGAACACCTGGGCCCCGTGGTACGAGAGCAGGGTCGAAATCCCCATCTTGGAGAAAATCTTCAGCAGGCCGTCGTTCACGGCTTTCACGTAGTTTTTGATCAGCTGGGGCCCCTCTAGGCGGGTTTCGAGGCGGCCATCCAGGTGCGTGGTTTGGATGGTGGCCAGCGCCAGGTACGGGTTGATGGCGGTGGCCCCGAAGGCCAGCAGGCAGGCGAAGTGGTGCACTTCCCACACGTCGCCGGCCTCCACCACGAGGCCCACGGCGCTGCGCCGGCTGAGCCGAATGAGGTGGTGGTGCACCGCTGACACGGCCAGCAGCGACGGGATGGGCGCGTGCTCCGAGTCCAGGGCCCTATCCGACAGAATCAGCACCTCAAACCCGTCGTTCACCGCGTCCTCCGCATAGCGGCACAGCCGGGCCAGGCCGGCCTCCAGCGAACCGGGCAGCCCGTCGGCCTTGAAGTAGGTCTGGAGCGTTTTGGCGTGGAACGAGCCGGTGTCGATGCTGCGCAGCTTTTCGAGCTGATGGTTGGGCAAAATGGGGTGGCGCAGGGCCACGCAGTGCCCGTGCATCTTGTCCTCGTCGAGGATGTTGCCGTTGTTGCCGATGAAGGTGGCCAGGCTCATCACCAGCCGCTCCCGGATGGGGTCGATGGGCGGGTTCGTGACCTGCGCAAAGAACTGCTTGAAGTAGCTGCTCAGGTGCTGGGGCTGGTCGGAGAGCACGGCCAGGGGCACGTCCACGCCCATCGAGCCGATGGCCTCCTTGCCCTCCAGGGCCATCGGCAGGATGACGGTTTCGATGTCCTCGCGGGTGTAGCCGAAGGCCTGGTGGTACTTGAGCACGGCCGCCGCGCCGAGGTCCGAAAACACCTGGCGGGGCTCCTCCAGCTCGTCCAGCCGAATCTGGTAGTTGCGCAGCCAGTCGCCGTAGGGCTGGCGGCTGGCGGCCTGGTGCTTGATTTCGGCGTCGGTGATGATTTCGCCGGCCACGGTGTCCACCACGAACATCTTGCCCGGCTGCAAGCGCCCTTTCTCCAGAATAATTTCCTCCGGGATGGGCAGCACGCCCGCCTCGGACGCCACCAGCACCCGCCCGTCGCTGGTGACGACGTAGCGCAGCGGGCGCAGGCCGTTGCGGTCGAGCATGGCCCCCACGAGGCGGCCGTCGGTGAAGTTGAGGGCCGCGGGGCCGTCCCAGGGGGCCATGAAGGTGGCGTGGAACTCGTAGAACGCCTTTTTCAGCGGGTCCATCTGCTCGTTGCCGTCCCAGGCCTCGGGCACCAGCATCATCAGCACGTGGGGCAGGGTGCGGCCGCAGTGCAGCAGCAGCTCCACAATGTTGTCGAGGCAAGCCGAGTCCGACTGCCCGGCGTCAATCACGGGCAGCAGCATCGCCATTTCCTCGGCCGTGAAGTAGGGCGAGGCGTAGGTTTGCAGGCCGGCGTAGAACCAGTTCAGGTTGCCGCGCAGGGTATTAATCTCGCCGTTGTGGGCCAGGTAGCGGAAGGGCTGCGCCAGCCGCCAGCTCGGAAACGTATTGGTCGAGAAGCGCGAGTGAATCAGGCCGAAGGCCGTCGTCACCCGCTCGTCGGTGAGGTCGGGGTAGTAGCCGCGCACCTGGTAGGTGGTGAGCTGGCCTTTATATACGATGGTCTGGCACGAGAACGAGGCGAAGTACAGGTCGTCGAGGCCCCCGGGCAGCACGTCCTTCACGTTACGCACGATGAGGCGGCGCAGCACGTAGAGCTTGCGCTCGAAGTCCTCCGTAGTGGCCACGTCCACGGGCCGGGCCACGAACACCTGCTCCATCACGGGCTCGCCGCTGAGGGCCGTGACGCCGATGCCGGCCGGGTTCACGGGCACGGGCCGGTAGCCCAGGATGCGCAGGCCCAGCTGCTTAGCCGCCGCGTCGATGAGGCCCCGGGCGGTGGCGCGGGCGGCGGCGTCCTTGGGCAGGTAGGCCTGGCCCACGCCGTAGGCCCCGGGCTCGGGCAATTGAATGTCGAGGGCCAGGCACTCCTCTAATAGGAACCAGTGCGGGATTTGCAGCAGCAGGCCTGCGCCGTCGCCCGAGTCGTGGTCGCAGCCGCAGGCCCCGCGGTGCTCCATGTTTTCCAACATGGTCAGCGCGTCCACCACCATCTGGTGCGACTTGCGCCCCGTGATGGACGTGATGAAGCCCGTGCCGCAGGCGTCGTGCTCAAACTCCGGGCGGTAGAGGCCCGCCGAAGCCGCGTTGTGGTCAACCGTCATTTTATGGTTAGTTATTTGATTTTCAGACACGTACTACCCGCCCAGTAGTTCCCTGGCGGCCGGCCCCGGGAGGACCGCCGAGCGGGGCGGTGGGCCTCCGGGGCCCGGACCGCCAACCCGCTGCGCGTTAAGTTATTACACGAACCTGGTTTCGCCTAATCGGTTTTCTGTAGGTCTACTATTTTCAACGAACGCGGGCAGCCCTGGAAATACCGCTGTTCCGTCTTGTATGCGTCCTATCCGGGTTGGGCAGACAACCGTAAGTATTGCCGCACTGTTATCGTTTGGAATGACCCCAACCCTGCCCCCTGCCCCGGCCGCCAGAGCCACGTTGTGGAGCCCCCTGGCCTACCACGTGTTCCGGGCCGTGTGGATTGCCTCGCTCGCCTCCAACGTGGGCACCTGGATGCAGAACGTGGCCGGCGTGTGGCTCGTGACGACCCTCACCACCTCGGCCCTGCTCGTGGCCCTGATGCAAACCGCCACCAGCCTGCCCGCCTTTTTGCTGAGCATGCCCGGCGGGGCCCTGGCCGACCTGGTGGACCGCCGCAAGCTGCTGCTGGGCACGCAGGGCTTCATGGCGGTGGTAGCCACCATCTTGGGGGCCCTCACGCTGGGCGGGCAGGTGTCGGCCTTCGGGGTGCTGGGCTTCACGTTTCTGCTGGGCATGGGCTCGGCCCTGAACGGCCCGGTGTGGCAAACCGTGACCACCGAGCTGGTGCCGCGCCCGGTGCTGCCCTTCGCCATCACCCTCAACGGGGTGAGCAACAACATTGCCCGGGCCATCGGGCCGGCGCTGGGGGGCATCGTCATCGCCTACTACTCGCCGGGCTGGGTGTTCTTGCTCAACGGGGTGTCGTTCCTGGGCACGTTCGCCGTCATCTACTTCTGGCGGCGCGACGCCGAGGAGAGCAACGGCCCGGCCGAGCACTTCCTGGGGGCGGTGCGAGCGGGCATGCGCTACGTGCACTACGCGCCGGCCCTGCACGCGGTGCTGGTGCGGGTGTTTGCGTTCGGGTTCGGGGCCAGCGCCATGTGGGCGCTGCTCTCGGTGGTGGTGGCCCGCAAGCTGCACCTGAGCGCCGGCCACTACGGCGTCATGCTCTCGTGGCTGGGCGCGGGGGCCGTGGCGGGGGCTTTCCTCATGGGACGGGCGGGCGGGCGCCTCAGCCTCAACCAGCGGGTGCTGCTGGGCGGGCTCGTGTTCGTGGCCACGAACCTGAGCCTGGCCCTCATTGAGTCGACGTATATCCTGGGGCCCGTCATGTTCGTGTCGGGCACGGCCTGGCTCATGGCCATGACCAGCTTCAGCACCACCGTGCAGCTGAACGTACCCAAGTGGGTGCAGGCGCGGGTGGTGAGCATCTACATGCTGGTGTTTCAGGCGGGAATGTCGCTCGGCAGCCTGGCCTGGGGCGAGCTGGCCGACCACGTGGGCCTGCAAATGGCCCTCTACGGTGCCGCCGCTTGGATGCTGGCCAGCGCCCTGCTCGCTTTTCCCTACCCGCTGAACGCGCCCGAGGACCTCGACCTGGACCCCGCCGACCCCTGGCTGGACCCGCCCCTGGCCGACGGCCCCGCCGACCCTGACGATGGCCCCGTGGTGGTGATGATTGAGTACCGCGTGGCCCCCGCCGACTGGCCCGCCTTCCGGGCCGTGGCCGACCGCCTTACCCGCCTGCGCCTGCGCGACGGGGCCCTGCGCTCGGGCGTGTTCGCCGACTTGGCCGACCCCACCCGCATCACCGAGTTTTTTTACGTGGCCACCTGGGGCGAGCACCTGCGCCAGCACCGCCGCTTTACCCGCGACGACCAAGCCATTGAAGAGCAGGTGCGGCGGTTTCACCAGGGCCCCGAGCCGCCGCGGGTGACGCACTTCCTGGCCTTCCCGCTGGCCGCCGCCCCGGTGGAAGTGGCCGCGCCTTACCCCAACGTAGAGTTGCAACACTGACGAGGCAAACGACCACGCCGGACGAATGGCCCAATGAGTATACTAATATATTAAATATTTAATAATAATTTATTTTATTTTCGTTGGTATTATATATATATTAGCTTTTGGTAAGTTAGATAAGTTCGACTGTAGAGCCTAAAATCTTACAGCGCAGCTTACTCAGGGTAATGCAGCAGCCCTAAATCTATGATTATTCGAATTAAGTTCTGGTGGAAATCGGTTGTTTTTATAAAATTTACAACTAAATAGCTTTATAACACCAATTCTCAAAGCCTTGCCCTGGCTTGCGCCGTATGTTGCTCGCACAATCGCTCCGACGAGCGCGGGTGTTTTGATATAACCCTACCTTTTATATCAGCTATGATACTCTACGCACGCCGCACCCACATCAATCAGCTCATTCTGCTGACCATTGATGTTATGATAATTTTCGGAGCCTTTCGCTTCATCGAACTCTACCACCGGGGCGACTGGCAGTTCGGGGGCGACTACCCGCTGTTTTTTGCCATCTTTGGGCTACTCTGGTGGATTGTGGCCGGCCAAGTGGCCAGCCCCGCCCCCCTGGACCGCCTGACAACGTACCCGGAAAAGTTCTGGTCTTTGGTGCGGGCCTTTCTGCTGCACGCCGTGGTGCTCGTGGCGGGCATTTTGATTCTGCGGGTGCGGCTGTTGCCCATCCGCTACTTGGTGTTGCTGTACGGGTCGGCGGGGATGGCCGTGATCAGCACCCGCCTGGTGCTGGCCCGTTTGTACCGGCTTTACCGCTTTCGCTGGGCCCGGCCCCACAGCCGGTTCATCATCGTGGGGGCCAGCCGCAGCGGGCGTGAGTTGCACGAGTTCCTGACGCTGCACGACCCGGTGGCCAACCAGTTCCTGGGTTTTTTCGCTGACGAGCCCGCGCCGGACAGCGTGCAGCCCCTGTTGCGTGGCCGCTTGGCCGACGTGCAAGACTTCTGTTTGCGCGAGCAGGTGGACGAAATCTACTTCGCCCTGCCCCTCAACCAGACCGATTTTATTCAGGAGCTGTCGAGCTTTGCCGACGACCACTTCATGGCTTTCCGCATCGTGCCCGACTTCGAGGGCACCCTGCACAAGGGCGTGAGCGTGCACTACCACGGCCGGGGCCCCATCCTCACGGTGCGCCGGCACCCGCTGGGCTTCCGGGCCAACCAGATTGCCAAGCGGGCGTTCGACCTCGTATTTTCGGGCTTGGTCATCGTCGGCATCTTTCCGTTCGTGCTGCCCGTGCTGGCGCTGCTGATTAAGCTGGACTCGCCGGGCCCCGTGTTTTTCAAGCAGCTGCGGCCGGGCAAGCGCAACAAGCTTTTTCCGTGCTACAAGCTGCGCACCATGCGCACCGACATGGGCGGCACCGAGCTGCAAGCCACCAAGGGCGACGCCCGGGTGACGCGCATCGGGCGTTTCCTGCGGGCTTCCAGCCTCGACGAGATTCCGCAGTTCTTCAACGTGTGGCTCGGCCACATGTCGGTGGTGGGGCCCCGGCCCAACATGGTATCGCAGCTCGAAGAATACTCCAAGCACATCCATACCTACGCCCAGCGCCACACCGTGACGCCCGGCATTACGGGCTACGCCCAAGTGAACGGCTACCGCGGCGAAACCCGCGCCGAGGGTTCGATGGAGAAGCGCGTGGAATACGACCTCAAGTACGTGGAGAACTGGTCGTTGCTGCTGGATGTGAAAATCATCGGCAAAACGGTGTGGAACATGATTGCCGGCGAGAAGAACGCCTACTAATGGCCTCAACCTATTAGCTACGGTGCTGTTTATTTCGTATTCTTGTCCATGCTAACGAAGCAACTGGTTCTTGATTCCCGCATCTCCACGGGCTCGTTCGACGAGTTCGTGGAAAACATTTTGCAGTTGGGAGCGGCCCGTTCCTCGGCTTATGTGTGCTGCGCCAACGTGCACATGGTGGTAGAAGCCCACCGCGACGCCAGCTTCCGCCGGGTGCTGGACGAGGCCGACCTCGTAACGCCCGACGGGGGCCCCGTGGCCAGCATTGCCGGCTGGGTGGGCGGCCACGCCCAGGGCCGCGTGGCCGGCATGGATTTGGTGCCCGCCCTGCTCACCGAGGCGGCCCGTCGGGGCCAATCAGTGTACTTCTACGGCACCACCGACGACGTGCTGGCGGCCATCGTGGCGCGGGCCCGGCGCGAGTTGCCCACCCTGCGCTTGGTGGGCACCTGCGCCCCACCTTTCCGGGCCCTCACCCCAGCCGAGGAAGCGGCGCACGTGGCCGCCATCAACGCCGCCGACCCTGACCTGCTGTTCGTGGCCTTGGGCTGCCCCCGGCAAGAGCGCTGGATGGCCGCGCACCGCGGCCAAATCCGGGCGTGCATGCTGGGCGTGGGCCAGGCCTTTCTGGTGTACGCGGGCATGGAGCAGCGCCTGCCCGTGTGGGCCCGCCGCTTGTGGCTAGAGTGGGCCTACCGCCTGTGGCTGGAGCCCCGCCGCCTGTGGCGGCGCTACCTCGTCACCAACACCCGCTTTCTTTACCTTATGGCTCGCAAGCTGTTAACCCGCAAGCCAGCGGCCCGCAAGTTAGCAGCGGGCTAGTCAATAAAACCGAAAGGGCCCGCCTGGTATACCAGGCGGGCCCTTTCGGTTTTATTGACTACCGGTCAATGGTTAGTGCTTTACCTCTAACCGCTGCACGGAGGTGGGCAGGCTGCTTTGGATTTGCAGCACGTACACGCCGCTGGGCAGGTCAGCCGTGCGCAGGATGAACTGGTTGTCGCCGGCACGGGCCTGCTGTTCAGAGCGAGCCACGGGAGTGCCCTGCATGTCGGTCACCACCAGCACTACGGCAGTGGGCTGGGGGAAATTGACCGCCACGGCCACCTGGTCGTCGGCGGGGTTAGGGTAGAGCGTGGGGGCAGGGGCCAGCGCGGCGGCGGAAGCCGTCTGGCCGGCGCTAGGGCCGCTTTGCAGCACCAGTTCGACGTCGTCGAAGTAAAGCCACTGGTTCGCGGCGGCTTTGGTGTAAAAACCAATTTCGCACTGCCCGGCCGACACGGTCACGTTGGGCAGCGTTACCTGTACCCAATCGGCGGCGGCCGGCAGCGCGAGGGTAGCGGCCAGGCCGCCGTAGTTCTGCACCTGTAGCTGCGACTGGCCGCTGCCTTGCACCCAGGCCCGCACCGCGTAAGTACCGGCCGGCAAGTTCTTCACCACTTGGTAGGTGTAGATTTCGTAGGCGCTGGTGCGGTAGTGCGTGGCGTGGTAAGTGCCCGAATGGGCCCTGCCGTACGTTTCGGTGTAGTCGGCACCGGCGTCGGTGTTCAGGCCCGTCACGGTTTGCCAGCCCGTGGGCGAATCTACGGCCGCCCCGTCGGCTTCAAAGCCGGGGTTGAGCAGCGCGGCGGAGGACACCTGGCCCGTGCTAAGGCCGCTCTGCGCCACCAGCTCTACGTCGTCAAAGTAGAGCCACTGGCCGGCCCCGGCTTTGGAGTAGAAGCCAATTTCGCACTGTCCACTCGTCACCACTAGGTTGGGCACCGCTACCTGCACCCACTGCCCGTTGGGCGTGGCGGGCGCGTCCACTACAATGTCGGGCCCGCCGTAGCTTTTGATGCGCAGCTGGGTTTGGTGGCCGCCCCCGCCCTTCACCCAGGCCCGCACCGCGTAGCTGCCGGCCGGCACGTTTTGCACCATTTGGTAGGTGTAGATTTCGTAGGCGCTGGTGCGGTAGTGCGTGGCGTGGTAAGTGCCCGCGTGCGCCCCGCCGTACGTTTCGGTGTAGTCGGCGCCGGCGTCGGTGTCCTGGCCCGTCCAGGTTTGCCAGCCCGTGGGCGAGCCCACGGCTGCCCCGTCGGCTTCAAAGCCGGGGTTCAGCACTAGGTTGGCCCCGGCGGCCACCAGTACGGGGGTCGGCACCGCCGCCGCCACCGACACGGTCACCGCAGCCGAAGTCGTGGCCGCGCCCGTGTCGTCGGTGGCGCGGGCGGTCAGCGCGTAGCTGCCGGCGGCCGGCGGCGTCCAGCTCAGCTGGTACGGGGCCGCGGTGGCCTCGCCCAGCTTCGCAGAGCCGTTAAAGAATTCGACTTTGGCCACCGTGCCATTGGCGTCGGCCGCCGTGGCAGTCAGGGCGATGGCTTGGCCCAGCACGATGTTGCTGGTGGCGGTCAGGGCCACCGTGGGCGGGGCGTTTTGCGATTGTTGCTGCGCCACCAGCTCTACATCGTCGAAGTACACGAATTGGCCGGCCCCGGCTTTGGAGTAGAAGCCGATTTCGCACTGCCCGCTCGTCACCACCAGGTTGGGCAACGTCACCTGCACCCACTGCCCATTGGGGGTAGCGGGCACGTCGGCCGTGGCCACGGGCCCGCCGTAGCCCTTGGCTTGCAGTTGGGCCTGGGTTTGGCCGCCGCCGCTGCGCACCCACGCTTTAAAGGCGTAAGTACCGTTGGGCAAGCTGTTGACGACCTGGTAAGTGTAGACCTCGTAAGGCAAAATGCTGTAGTGCGTGCCGTGGTAGGTACCCGAGTGGGCCCCGCCGTAAGCCTCGGTGTAGTCGACGCTGGCGCTCGTGAGTCCACCCGTCCAAGTTTGCCAGCCGGTGGGCGAACCCACGGCCGCCCCGTCGGCTTCAAAGCCGGGGTTGGCTACTTGGCCGGCGACCGGCGCGGCCGGTGCGGCCGGAGCCGGCTTAGCCGGCGCGAGGACGGCCCCGAGGAGCCCGGGCACGACGCCGTTCTGCAACAGTTTGGATTGCCAGAGGGTCCACTCGGCCGCTTCCGTTACCGCGGCGATGGGGGCCGGCAGGTGAATAGTGCCCTGGCAGGGAGCGCAGGCGTCGGGGGCCTCGTCCTGGCGGTCAGGGAAGGGGCTGTTGCCGCCCCAGCGCACCACGCCCACGGTGTTAGCGGCCACCCGGTTGTTGTAAAACACGCCGCCCGGCTGCTGGTAGTAGTTGAACACCCCCAGCCCGCAGAAGCCCGCGTTGAAGCGCTGCCCGCTGGGCAGGTAGCCGCTGGTTACGGCCCGGTTGTCGTGGTAGTAGATGTCGTGGCCGCTGGCGATGTTCATGGCCGAGTTGCCGATGCTCACGAACTGGTTGTGGTCGGCTTCTACGAAAGCCGTCGCCTCGTCGGCCGTTTGCGCGTCGCCGTCGGTGGTGATGCCCGTGCCCGTGAACTTGGCCGACGTGGCCGGAAACGGGTACGCCCCGCGCACGAAGTTGTCGTGCACGTGCACCGGGCTGCCGGCCGTCCCCGACGAATTATAGAAGTTGATGTTGTCCTCCACCAAGCTCTGGTCCGGCGTGTTGAGCACCTCGTTGTAAGCAATTTCGACCCCGGGCAAGTGCTGCACCGTGTTCAAAATCAAGAAACTCGACCGCGAGTCACCCCCGTTGCGCCAGCGCCCGTCGATGTTGCGGGCTTGGTTATAGCGCACGGTCAGCGTGGGCCCCGCGCCGGCCCCACTCCAGCGGTTGACCACGATGCCGCTTGTGCCCGAGAAGAGGTTGTGCTCAATTACCAGGCTTTGCGACTGGTACGCGTCCACGAAGTGGCCCGGGGCTTGGTTGTTCACCGTAGGGGCCAAGCCGGTGCCGGTGCAATTGCGCACCACCAGGTTTCCCCCCGACCCCGACTGAATCAGGTTGCCCGCCCCGGACAGGTTGCAGCCCTGGAGCACCACGGGCGCGGTGGTATTGACCAGTATGCACGGCACGCCCGAGGTGAGGCTTTGGTAGTTGCCGGTGTAGGTACCGCCCTGGGTGATGACCAAAGGGCCTGCGTAGCTGATGGTTTGTGCTTGGGCGGCCCCGGGTGCCAGCCCCCCCGCTCCAACGGCCAGTACAGCGCCGGCAACGGCGGGGCAAGCCCGCATCAGTTTGCCGAAAAAGTCATATTTTTTTACCATAAACATACTGGTTAAGGTTGCTGGTTACTAAAAATCTTCATAATCCATAAGTTCTGCTATGGCAAATATAAGGCGCCATCAGCAAACGTAAACTATTGAATTACGCACTTGTATGAAAAAAAACACCGAACCGTTTGCTTTACAAGACAATAATATTAATAATAGTAAAATGCAATTTTTGTGTGTTCTGTGACTGTAACCAAATACCGGCAACGTTCCCAGCTGAACTGGCAACGATTGCGCTGGGCCACTATTAGTTAGCGCTTGTTAAGCGGAACAAATTCGCTACTTTAGTTGCTAATTATTATTTGTTTAAGTCACTTTCGCCCCAGTTGCTGCTATGGATCGTGTTTGGAAACGGGTGCTCAACGGGCTCGACGAAAGAGTGTCCCTGGTCCACTTAGCAGCCGTGCCCGAGCGGCCCGCGTTGCTGGTGTTCATGTTTCACGTGCTCTTCGAGGACGTGGACGAGATGGAACGGCACGAGGTAGACCCGCAACAGCGCATCACCACTGAGGTTTTTGCGCAGTTCGTGGCTTACTTCCTGGCCCACGGCTACGCGTTCGTGACCCCGGCCGACGTGCTGGGCGGCCTCGAGCCGGCGCGGAAATACGCCCTCATCACTTTCGACGATGGGTACTACAACAACCGCCGGGCACTGCCCATTTTGCGCCAGTACGGCGTGCCGGCTACGTTTTTCATCTCGACGCACCACGTGCTGGCCAACCAGGCCTTTTGGTGGGACGTGGTGTACCGGGCCCGGCGGCGGCAGCCGCTGGCCCCGGCGGCCCAGCAAGCCGAATACGCACGGCTGAAGCAGCTGCGCCACCCCGAAATTGCGCAGTACCTGCTGGACCAGTTCGGGCCGGACGCGCTGCGGCCGGTGGGCGACCTGGACCGGCCGTTTACACCCGCCGAGCTGCAGGATTTCGCCCGGGCCCCCGGGGTATTTTTGGGCAACCACACCGCCCACCACGCGGTGCTCACCAATTACAGCCCCGTGGCGGCGGCGGCCGAACTAACGGCTTGCCAGCACGACCTGGCGCACCTCACCGGGCAGGTGCCCTGCGCGGTGGCCTACCCCAACGGCGACACCTCGCCGGCCGTGGTAGCCGCCGCGGCGGGCGCGGGGCTGGCCCTGGGGGCCACCGTGCGGGCGGGCAAGAATTACCTGCCCTTCGCCCGCCACGGCGTCGATGCGCGGCTGCTCAACCGCTTTCTGCTGTGGGGCGACCGGGACGTAGCGCGGCAGTGCGCCCTTTTCCGCACCGACTTCCACCTCAAGCAACTGCTGCGCCGGCAGCGCTAGCGTTCGGGCCCGCCCGGCCTTCCCCCGCCCCATGAAAATCCTCTGGCTCGCGCCCTGGCCCCACCCACTAGACGTGGACGCGCACCCGGTGCCGTGGGTAGGTACGCTGGCCAACTTATTAAAAAAGCAACCCGAGATTGAGCTGACGGTGCTGAACTGGTCGCACCGCCTCGCATCGCCCGTGGACGAGTTCACCGCCGACGGCCTCCGTTTCATCTACCTCAAAACGCCCACCGTCCGGCGCGACATTCTTACGCTCTACCGGCGGCGCATCCGTGTCGTGCGGGCCTACCTGCGGGCCCATGCCGGGGCCTACGACTTGCTGCACCTGCACGGCTCGGAGCTGCAGCTGCCCGCCATGACCGCCGGCCTGCCCGTGCCCCAGTTGCTGACGGTGCAGGGATTAGTGTCGCAATACCCACCTTTCGTGCCCAATCCGTTTTCCATCCTGAAGGTGCTCTGGACGCTGGCGGGCCTCTACGAGCGGCGCTACCTGCCCGCCGTGCACCATTTCTCCTGCCGCACCCACTGGGACAAGGCTTTGGTGCGGCAGCTCAGCCCGGGCTGCACCGTGTACCACAACTGGGAGGTCATCCGGCCGGAGTTTTTTCAACCGGCGGCCGGCCCCGCCGCGCTGGGGCGGCCCCAGCTAGTATTTCTGGGAGGCGTGCAGGTAATGAAAGGCTTCCGGGAAGTGCTGGCCGCGCTCGACCTCGTGCGGCGGCAGGCCGACGTACGGCTCGTCGTGGCCGGCCAGGCCACCGCCGATGAGGTACGGGCGGCGGTGCGGCGGGCCGGACTGCGCCACGTGGGGCCCGACGACGTGGTGTGCCGCGGCCTGCTGGCGGGCGCCGAGCTGGTGCAGCTCTTCCACGAGTCCTGCTGCCTGCTGCACCCTTCCTACGTAGACAACAGCCCCAACAGCGTGTGCGAGGCCCAGGTGGCCGGCCTGCCGGTGGTGGTGGCCGACGTGGGCGGCGTGCACTCGCTCGTGGAAGACGAGGCCACGGGCTTATTTTGCACCCTGGCCCCGGCCAGCATCGCCGGGCAGGCCCTGCGCCTGCTCGGCGACGCGGCCCTGCGGCAGCGCCTGGCCCACCGGGCCGCCGCAGTGGCCCGCCAGCGCCACGACCCCGCCGTGATCGTGGCCCGCACCCTGGCCGCCTACCGGGCCGTGTGGCAGGATTTTTACGGCGTGCCCGCGCCCCCCGCCCCGGCGGCCCTGGCCGGGGCGCGCTAGTGGGCGAGGCCAGGACCCCGGGCCCGAAAACCGGCCGGTTTGGCCGGCCGACCCATCTTAGTCCGGCCGCTGCACGTATCTAGGCGGGGGCGTGCCGGCTTGGATGCGGCCGCTCCTTCCTTACAAACGCCGCGCACGCTGCTGATTGCATGATTTCTATAAACCAATTGTCGCGGGTGGGGCTGGGCACCAGCCGGGCCGCCTCGCTGGGCAGCCGCATGGCCCCGGCGGCTTTCAACGCCTTCCTCAAGCTGGCCACGGAGCAGGGCGTCAACCTGATTGACACCTCGGATTTTTACGGCTCGGGCGATGCGGAACGGCTCATCGGCCGGGGCCTGCGCACCACGGGTTACCCGTTTTTCGTCGTCACGAAGGCCGGGCTGCCCCGCGTGCACGCCCCCGGCTGGTTGTCGCCCCTCAACCAACTCGCCAAAAAAATCAAGCAGCGCGCCGGGGCCCGCAACAACTACTCGGCCGCCTACCTCGTGGGCAGCGTGCAGCGCAGCAACCAGCGCCTGGGCGTGGAGGCCGCCGACGCCCTGCTGCTGCACGAGCCCACCTGGGAGGCCCTGGCCGGCACCGACGCCTGGGACGGCCTGGCCCGGATTCGGCAGCAGGGCCTGGCCCGCTACACCGGCGTTTCGACCGACGACTACCGGGTGGTGGAGGCCGGCATTGCCCGCGGGCAGGTGCAGCTGGTGCAAACGCCCGTGGGCTGGGGCCCCGGCGGCCGCGCCATCGCCGAACTCTGCCGCGCCCACGGCATTCCCCTGATTGCCAACCAGGTACTGCAACCTTACCCGGCTTTGCAGCAGGCGTTTGCGCAGCACGCGGCGGCTATTCAAGGGATGGACGGGCTGGCGGGCATCTCGCTGCCCCAGCTGCTGATTGCCGCCGCGCTGGCCGAGCACAAGGCCGACGCCGTGCTGTTCGGCACCAGCAACCCGGCCCACCTGGCCCACAACATGGCGGCGCTGCGCTACGTGGCCAGCCTGCCCCCGGCCCTGCCGGCCATCACCCAGCTGCTTTCCTGACCATAACTGCATGATTGTTACCGAAAACACTTTTCAACCCGGCCACACCCTGGCTGCCGACGTGTGCATCGTCGGCAGCGGGCCGGCGGCCATTTCCCTGGCCTTGCGCCTGGACGGCACCCCGCTGCGCGTGGTGATGCTGGCGGGCGGCGGCTGGGCCGAAACCGTGGCCAGCCAGGACTTGTACCGGGGCAGCGTCTGGCCCGCCGGCTCGCACGAGCCCCTGGAGGAAAACCGCCGCCGCCAGTTTGGCGGCACGTCGGCGGCCTGGGGCGGGCGGTGCATTCCCTTCGAGCCGCTTGATTTCAAGGCCCGGGCCTGGGTGCCCGGCAGCGGCTGGCCCTTCGCCTACAGCGACCTGCTGCCCTACTACCACCAGGCGGCCGAGCTGTGTCAAATTGGTGATTTTGAGTTCGATGCCCAAAAAGCCTTTCCCGGCAGCCACCCGGAAATTCTGGCGGGCCTCGACTCGGAGGAGCTGGTTTCGTACCCGCTGGAACGGTGGAGCCCCCCGGTGCACTTTGGCAAGGCCTACCGGGGGGCCCTCGAAAAAAGCGCCAACATCCAGGTACTGCTCGACGCCCACGTGCTGGCGCTGCACGCCCCGGCCGGCAGCGCTACGGTGAGCCACGCGGAGGTATCGCTGCACGGCCAGGCGCTGACGGTGGCGGCCGGGCGCTTCGTGCTGGCCACCGGCGGCATCGAAAACGCCCGGCTGCTGCTGGCCTCCGCCAACGACCAGTTTCCGGCCGGGCTGGGCAACCAGCACGACAACGTGGGGCGCTACTACATGGTCCACTTCAGCGGCACGTACGCCGACGTGAAGCTGCGCGACAAAACCCAGCTGCGGGCCGACTTCGAGCGCGACCCCGGGGGCGTGTACTGCCGCCGGCGCTGGTGGTTCCCCGAGCCCACCCAGGCGGCGCACCGGATGCTAAACCACGTCTTCTTTCTCTACCACGCCAACACCGACAACGGCCACCGCGACGTGCTGTTCTCGTCGCGGTTCGTGGCCAAGTCGGTGCTCTCCATCCTCAGCCAGCGCTCGGTGGCCCAAACGGCGCACCAGGCCCGGCTGCTGCTGCCGGGCCTGCGCGAGCACGCGGCCAACATCGTCAAAAACGGGCTGTGGGAAGTGCCCGACCTGGTGCGGCTGGGCCTGAAGCGGATGGCCAAGCGCCGCTTGCCGTTCCTCATGCCCTCGAAGCAAAATGCCTACTGGGGCCTGTACTTCCAGGCCGAGCAGGCCCCCAACCGCGAAAGCCGGGTGGTGCTGTCGGCCACGGAGAAGGACGCCTTCGGTGTGCCCCGTGCCGAAGTAAAGCTGGCGTTTCTGGAAGCCGACCTGGAGTCCATCGTCACGGCGCACACGCTGTTCGTGGACCGCTTCCGGGCGCAAAACCTGGGCGACATTACCTACGACGAAGACGAGCTGCGGCGCTACCTGCACAAGCGGATTGCGGCCTACAACTCCGCCTCACACCACATCGGCACCACCCGCATGTCGGAAGACCCGCGCACCGGCGTCGTGGATGAAAACGCCAAAGTGCACGGGGTGAGCAACTTGTACGTGGCCGGCTCTTCGGTGTTCCCCACCGGGGGCCACGCCAACCCCACGCTCACCATCGTGGCCCACGCCCTGCTGTTGGCCGACTATCTGAAGGCCCAGCCGGCGGCTTAGGTCAGGCCACCGGTTGCTGGCTGTCCATTTTGGCGTACAGGGCCAGGTACTCGTCCGCGATTTTGGCCAGCGGAAACCGCTCGGCGATGACGGCCACGGCCCGCGCCGACAGCCGCTCGTACAGGGCATGGTCGGCGAGCAGGCGGTTCACAGCTTCGGCAATGGCCGCGGCGCTGGCCACGTCCACCAGCAGGCCGCCATCGGCCACCACCCAGGGCACGGCCCCGCTGGCCTGGCCGGCCACTACGGGCACCCCGTAGGCCATGGCCTCGGCCAGCACCATGCCGAACGATTCTTCGAGCGAAGCGTGCAGCACAAAGGTGCTGGCCGCAATATGTTTCAGCACCTGCTCGTGGGGCGTGGGGCCCATGAACACGACGCCCTCGATGCCGTGCTGGCGGCAGAACGCCGCCGCTTCCTCGCCCGGCACGAAGGCCGTGCCCATGCCCCAGAGCACCGCCGCCGGGTGCTGCTGCCGCACGGCCCGGAAGGCCAGCAGGGCCGTGGTGCTGTTTTTGCGGTCGTCCCAGCCGTTCACAATCATGCTGATAACGGGCCGCTCCGGCGGGGCCTTCGTGGTGCTGGGCTGGGCCGGAATGACCACCGGGTTGGCCACCACGGCCACCGGGGCGGTGGTCCAGGGCTGCACCGTGGCGGCCATGTACGGCGATACCGCCGTGAACCAGTGGCCCTTGCGGAACACGTAGCGGGCCATGAGCAGGTGAAACAGCCGGTTGAGCGTGCGCACGTACCGGAAGATAATCTGGGCGTTGTCGTGCACCGTCACCAGCGTTTGCGGGTCGTAAGCGAGGCCAGCCAATGCAAACTCGTAGGTCCAGTGGGCGTGCACCACCGCGGGGCGGAAGCGCCGCAGCACGGCCAGCAGCCCCTGGCGCTCGAACCAGAAAAAATCGGCGGTGCGGCCCAGCCGGCGGCCGTTGGGGCGGAAGGTGCGGCGGCGGGCGGGCACCACCACGTAGGTCAGGCCGGGGCCCTCGTGCACGAAGGGCGGGGCATCGTCGGCCAGCTGGTCGTCGAGGGTCACGGCCAGCACCCGGTGGCCCCGGGCCACGTATTCGCGGATGAGGTTGCTGATGAGCGGGGCCCCTTCGCGCCCTTTGGGGTACGGGCGGGCACTCCGCTCGGCCGGGGGCAACAGGTCGTTGGTGGCAATGGGGGCCAGCACTCCGATGTACATGCGGGAAGGAAAACGAAAGCCTATTTGGTCGGCTTTGGGGCTGTAACGGGGCCAATGGCCACGCGGTTCTGGGCCAGCTTGGCCTGCCACCGGGCCCACTCGGCCTGCTCGGTGGCGGCCGTGACGGGGGCGGGCAGGTGCTGGGTGCCCGCGCACGGGGCGCAGGCGTCGGGGGCTTCGTCCTGGCGGTCGGCGAAGGGCGCGTGCCCGCCCCAGCGCACGAAGCCCACCGTGTTGTTCACCACCCGGTTGTTAAAAAAAACCGTCGGCGGCTGTTTGTAGAAGTTGAACACCCCCAGCCCGCAGAAGCCCGCGGCGAAGCGCCGCCCGTCGGGCAGCTGGCCGCTGGTCACGGCCCGGTTGTCGTGGTAGTAAATGTCGTGGCCGGCGGCAATGTTCATGGCCGCGTTGCCCGTGGCCACGAACTGGTTGTGGTCGGCCTCAACGAAGCCGGCCGCGTCGGTCAGGGTTTGCGCGTCGCCGTCGGTGGTCAGGCCCGTGCCGGTGAAGTGGTCGGCCGTGGCCGGAAACGGGTAGGCCCCGCGCACGAAGTTGTCGTGCACACGCAGCGGGCTGCCCGCCGTGCCCGACGAGTTGAACAGGTTGATGTTGTCTTCCACCAGGCTCTTATCCGGCGCGTTCAGCACTTCGTTGTAGGCAATTTCGACGCCGGCCAGGTGCTGCACCGTGTTCAGCAGCAGGAAGCTGCTGTGGGTGCCGCCGGTGGCGTTGCGCCAGCGCCCGTCGATGTTGCGGGCCCGGTTGTAGCGCATGGTCAGGGTTTGGCCCGGGGCCCCGGGGCCGGCCCAGCGGTTCACGCCGATGCCGGTGGTTTGGGCGAACTCGTTGTGCTCGACCACCAGCCGGCGGGGCCGGTAGGCGTCCACGAACCGGCCGGTGGGCTCCTTGTCCACCGTGGGCGGCAGGCCCTGGCCCCGGCAGTTGCGCACGGTCAGGTCGGCCCCCTCCCCGGCCACGATCAGGGGGCCGGGGCCGGTCAGCACGCAGCCGTCCAGCACCACGGGCTCGGCCGTGGCCACGCGCACGCACGCCACCCCGGAGGCGCGGCTGCGGTAGGTGCCCGCGTAGGTGCCGCCCTTCGTGATGACGAGCACGGCATCGCCCGGGGCGGCGGCGTGGCGCACGCAGGTTTTCAGTCCGCCCCAGTCCAGCCCGGCCAGCCACAGCCAGCCCACCAGGCTTTTGGCCGCGCCCATCAGTGCAGGAAGTAGCCCACGATGCGGCGGGCGTAGCCGTTGAGCAGGAAGTACGGCAGGTAGGGCCTGGGGCAGTTCTTCAGGGCAAAGTGCGTGAAGTTGACCATGTTGCCCCCGCCCCGGATGCCGAACAGGTGCTGGTAGTAGCCCTTCACGCTGCGCTGCTGGCGCGTGAGGGTCTGGCCGCTCTCCTCGGGGTAGGTGCTGAGCTGGGCGGCGTAGTTGCAGAGCACCGGGAAGCCGGCGCGGCGGGCCACGCTGGTGTAGTCAAAATCAGCCAGGTAATGCGGCAGGCGCTTCTCGTCGAACAGCCCGATTTTCTCAATCACCGCCTTCGGAATGAGCAGCCCGCGCCCCGGCAGGTACGTGACCGGGTGCAGTCCGGTGCGCTGGCCGGCGGGCAGCTCCTGGAGCAGGTCGGTGCGCGTATTAGTCTTGAAGTCAAGCCGTTCGCCTCCATAAATAGCCTCGCCGGTGGCGGCGTCGAACTCCAGGGCCCCCAGCACGGCGGCGGGGTGCTCGTCAGAAGCGGCCAGCATCTCGGCCACGAAGTTGGGCGCGGCCACTACGTCGTTGTTCAGCGTCAGCACGCGGGTGGCCCCCAAATCCAGGGCCCGGCGGATGCCCAGGTTCACGCCGGCGGTCCAGAACAGGTTGCCGTCGCCGGTTACCACCTCCACCGCGGGATAGTCGCGGGCCAGGGCCGCGGCGGTTTCATCGGTCGAGCCGTCGTCCACCACTACCGTGCGAAACGCCTGGCTGGTTTGCTGGCGCAACGACTCCAGGCACTCCCGGGTGTAGCGCCAGCGGTTGAAAACGGGGATGACGACGTAGAGCACTTCTTTGGGTAATGAATAAATGGGCAAATGAGTAAATGAGTGATGCTTAGCGAGTGAATGGGTGCGGTGGTCGGCTGGTTCAGCTGGTTTTTTGCCCCACGCCTTCGCTCATTTGCTCATTCAATCCTTCACTCATTGAAACCAGCTCGGGCGCGGCATCGGCGGCCTGCTGGTAGAGGCTGGCCACCAGCTTGGGCAGCGCAAACTGCGCGGCGTAGGCAAAGCCTGCCCGGCCCATCTGCTCCAGCTCAGCCGGGTGGTCGTAGAGGTGCTCCACAGCCCGGGCCAGCGCGGCCGTGGTGGCGGCGGCCGACTGCACGGGCACCTTGATGCCAGCTTCGGTGGGGATGAAGTCGGCGGCCCCGTGGTGGTCGAGGGTGAGGATGGGCAGGCCCAGGGCCATGGCTTCCAGGTACTGGTTGGCGTAGGTGTCGCGCAGGCTGCACAGCATGAACACGTCGTGGCCGAGGTAGGCGGCGCGGGTGGCCTCGTAGGGCACGCTGCCGTGCCAGGTCACGCGGTCTTGCAGGCCGTTGGCGGCAATCCAGCCGGGCACTTGGGGCCCCACGGGCCCGTCGCCCATGATGTCGAGGTGAAACTTCACCCGCGCATCCACCTTGCCCAGGGCGTCCAGCACCAGGGGCAGGCCCTTGCGGGGAAACAGCCGGGCCAGCCACAGGATGCGCAGCTCGCGGCCGGCCAGGGGCGGGCGGGGCGCGTAGGCGGCGGGGAAGTAGCTGGCCGGCAGCGCGGCGCTCATGGCCAGCGCCACCCGGGGGGCCCCCAGCCGGCGGGCCAGCGCGGCGGTGTCGCTGTTGGCGGCCAGCACCAGCGCGGCGTGCCGCAGCGACTGCCGCACGTTGGGGTCGAAGGTGGTGAGCAGGCGGCTGATGGCGTTGCGCAGGGTTTCGGTTTTGAACCAGTCGGGCAGGTACTGGCGCAGCGCCGCGGGGGCCGTCATGCCGCCGCCGAGGGGCCCCAGCAGCAGGGGTTTTTTCAGCCGCCACAGCCACGAGGCCATTTGCAGGCTGTTGTAGGTGACGTGGTGGACGGCCCCGAAATTCACTTGCGCGTCGAGCCGCCGCGCCACGCGCCAGGCCCGGTACTGCCACACGATGTAGTGCAGGTACACGCCAAACTGCCAGCGGTAAAGAAATTCCACGGCCCGGGGCACGGCCACGAACTCCAGGTGGATGCGGCCCACGGTGGGGTCAGCGGCGCGGTCGGCCAGCAGCTTCTCCAGGCTGGCGCGGCCGCGCGGGGTGGTGAGGCACCACACCTCGTGGCCCAGCGCCGCCGACTGCCACAGCCAGCTGAAGCCGGAGCCTTCTTCGCTGCCGCGGCTGGGGTCGCAGGCGTAGGCCGAGAGCAGCAGCCTCATCGGGGCAGGGCGTTGGTGGGGCGCGGAGCGGTGGGCTTGGCGGCTTGCTTGGGGCTTTGCAAGCCGGCGGCCACCGGCTTCTGGCCCGCGAACACGCGCCGCACCACGGCCCCCAGGCGGCCCCGCAAAAACTCGTTGAAGCGCCGGTTGTCGCGGCGGCGGTCCTGGGCCACCGCGGCGGGGTGGCGCAGCGGAAAGGCCAGGTCGCGGGCCGGCACGGCCCCCATCGCGTCGCCGCCATCGTGGGTGTGGGTCGAGCCGTTGCCGAAGCCGATGTTGCCCACCAGGTTCACGGCGGGCACGATGTAGAGGCCCCGGTGGCGGGCAATGGTGTACTCCCACTGGTAGTCCCACACGTCGGGCGGCTGGGGCAGGGCCAGCACGCCGGCCATCTTGCCCAGGCGGTACCGTTTTTCCAGGGGCCCGCTGAAGGTGCCGTCCAGCTCGCCGGCGGCCACCACCCGCCGGAAATCGGTGAGGTGGTAGTCGTAGAGCTGCCAGGCCCGCCGCCAGGTGGCCCAGCCCCAGCTGTTGCGCTGCGTCGAGAAGTGGTACGAGGGCTCGCCGGGGCCCGGTCCCCCCTGGGCCTCCGAGCCAAAGTTGTTGCCGCCGATGTGCATTACCCGCGCGTCGTCGCGGTAGCGGGCCAGCAGCTCCTGGCAAAACGGGAAGAAGCTGGGGGCCGGCACGCAGTCGTCTTCGAGGATGATGCCCTCGGCCTCGTGCTTAAAAAACCAGTTCATGGCCGTGACCGGGGCCAGGCCGCAGTTCAGGTTTTTCTCCTGAAACAGGGTAAATACTTCGCAGGGCCAGTCCACGGCCTGCACCACGGCGCGGGTTTCGGCGCAGCGCGGGGCATCGGTGGGGTGGCCGGGGCGGGGGCCGTCGGCGGCCACGTACAGCCGGGCGGGGCGGGCCCGCCGGATGGTGTCGAACACGCGCCGGGTAGTATCGGGCCGGTTGAACAGCAATAGCAAGACCGGGGTGGCCAGGGGACCATCGGGCGGGGTAGCGTCAGGAATAGAATAGGGCATAAGGGTGCCGTCGGGGTGCGAACGGCATATACGGAAACCAGTTAACAAACCGCCAACGCCGCCGGAACATTGGCGTGGCTGGCCGGCCCCGCGGGCTGGGCCACGGCGTGGTAGATGGCCAGTGTACGTTGAATGATGGTGTTCGGATCGTGCCGCTCGCGGGCCACGGCCTGCGCCTGCCGCGCGATGCGGCCGCGCAGGGCCGGGTCGTGGCAGAGGCGCAGCACCTGCCGGGCCAGCGAAGCGGGCTCCAGGGTGCAAAGCAGGCCGGTCTCGCCCTCGGTGATGAGCGAGCCGACGCCGCCTACGTCCGACGCCACCACGGGCAGCCCCACCAGCTGGGCCTCGCACACGCTGTTGGGGCTGTTGTCGATGTACGAGGGGTGGAGCAGGCAAAACGACTCGCGCAGCAGCACCGCCAGCCCGGCCGCGTCCTGAAACGGGCGGATTTCCACGTTGTCGGGCCCCAGGTGGGCCAGGCCGTAGCGCTGGGCCACGGCCGCTACGTCGGCCGGCGCGAGGCGGCCCACAATCACCAGCTTCAAATCGGCCTGTTGGCGAATCTGGTCGTAGGCCAGCAGCATCTCTTTGAAGCCTTTAATGGCTTGGTTGCCGCCCACGAACAGGGCCTGCGGCCGCGCCGGCGGGGCGGGCGCGGGCTGGTCGGCCGCGGCAAAAAACTCCGGCCGCAGGGCCTCCCAGTTGTGGTGGATGGTGCAGCCCGGGCTGAGGCGGGCCGTGACGGCCTTGTCCCAGTGGGTGCGGCAGGAGAAATGGTGCACGGCGGGCAGGTAGCGCCGCTCGTAGAGGCCCGCCATGGTCCAGAGCACCTTCAGGATGGAAAACGGATTGGGCACCACTTTCGCGTATTCCGACACGATGCCCTGCACCGAGAGCAGCATTGGCACGGGCAGGCCGGCCGTCATGGCGGGCAGCTGCAGCTCCGAGCCGTGCAGGTGCAGCAAATCGTAGGCCCCGGCATGGGCCCGCAGGTAGGCACGCACGACACGGATGCGCCGCCGGTAGAGTCCGAGGATGTCGGCCCGCACGGCGGGCGTTTTCAGGTAGATGAAGCGGAGGCCGTCGGCGTCAAACGTGTCCACCGGCTGCGCGATGCGGTGCGTCCAATTCAGCACCGTCAATTCCACCTCCGGTTGTTTTTTTAATAGGCTGGCCAGCGTGCCCACCCACGGCACCGGGTGGCCACCGGTTTCGAGCGGGTGCGGGAAAGGTGCTAGCCAAAGGACTTTTAATGCCATGTCAAGGTTAGGCCGACGTAAGTGCGGGCAGCCTTAAACAAAGATGTGTCGATTAAGCGTTAGAATCAAACACTTATATACGATTCTCTCAATATTTTCTGGTCTTCTTCGGGCTCTTCGTTGGCGGGGAGGGCCAGGGGCCGGGGCTCGGGCTCGGCCAGGGCCGCCAGCAGCAGGCCCAGGAGGCCGAAGTGGTACGTGGACCAATCGTAGGACGCCGAGAACACCAGCAGGCAGCCGAAGTAGGCAATCAGCAGCGCGGTGTCGGGGCGCATGGGCCCTGGTTGGAACAGGCGCTGCCCGATGCGGACGATGGGCACGAGCACCACCAGCAGGATGCCGAGGATGCCGAAGTAAAAGGCCCGGTCGAGGTAGAAGTTGTGGAAGTGGTGGCCGGTGCGGTCGGCCCACATGGGCTGGTCGTTGCTGGGGTCGTAGAACTGCATGGGCACCTCGAAGCCCTCCAGCCGCCAGCCGGCAATGGGGCGTTCCTGCACCAGGGGCATGTACGACTCCAGCTGCTTGAGGCGCCAGCTGCCGGTGCCCTGCTTGTCGGCGTTGGCCATGTCATCCATGCTGGTGGCCAAACGGGTCACCACTTCGGGGTTGTTCAGCACCAGGGCCGTGGCCCCCAGCGAACCCAGGATGCCGGGCACCACCACCAGCATAAAGGCTTTGGTGAAGGAAAAGCGCACGCCCGGCGTACGGCGCAGCAGCAGCAAATCGAGCGGAATGGCCACGGCCGTGGCAATCCACACCGAGCGGTGCTGAAGGAAGATGATGAGCGGCAGGCACAGGAAAAACCCGCCCAGCAGCAGCAGCCGGCCGTGGGTGAGGTAGCGGTTGAGGCAGTACAGGGCCACCGGCACGAACAAGTAGGCCGCCGACGAGCCAAACCCCCGTTCGTTCTCGGCGAAGGCGGTGAAGCTGAGCGAGTCGCGGTGAAAGATGAGCAGGTTCGCCACCAGCACCAGCGCGAGCACGCCCAGCAGCTGGCCCAGCGACGGCAGCCCGAAGCGCCGGTGGAAGCAGTAGATGCCGAACATAATCAGCAGCACAAACAGCTTGCTGAACACGTGCGGGTAGGCCATCCACGAGCCCTGGTTGGCGTACGATTCCAGCATCAGCCCGCCGATGGCGGCCAGCACCACCCACATCCACCACCGGATGAGGCGCTCCATGTAGCGCCCGTAAAACACCATGGCGGCGAAGGCGGCCGCGAACAGCCCGTAGGTATACAGCTTAACGCCGTTGGGCTCCTGGTCCACCTGGAACCCGTAGATAAACTCCCAAAACGCCGCGTTGGTGGCCAGCACGGCCAGCAGGGGCAGGATGAGGAGGAAATGCAGCTTGATTTTCATAATTATCGCGTAAGGTGAAGCCGCGGCCGGGCCGGGCTAGGCGAGCTGCGGGGCCGCCGCGGGGGCCACCGGCCGGGGCCGGGGCGGCGCCTGGCCGGCGGCCTGCTGGTAAAACGCCAGGGTGTTGCGCACCATCTCCGCCACGTCGAAGCGCGGCCGGGCGTAGGCGTACTGGCGCTGCTGGAGGCCATGCAGCGCGGCGGGGTCGGCGAGCAGCGCGGCCACTTGCGCGGCCAGGGCCGCGGGCGGGGTGGGCTTGGGTACCGAGGCTTCGGGCGTGCCGGCCAGCAGCTCGGGGCTGCCGCCGGCGGCCAGGGCCAGCACCGGGCACCCGGCCGCCAGGGCCTCGATGACCACGTAGGGACAGTTTTCGCGGGTGGCGGTGTGCACGTACACGTCGGCGGCGTGCAGCAGCGGGGCCACCTGGGGGTGGTAGCCCAGCAGCACCACGTCGTTTTCGAGGCCGTGCCGGGCGATGAGGGCCCGGAGCAGGGCTTCGTCTTCGCCCTTGCCCACCAGCACCGTCACGCAGCCGGGGCGCAGGCGGCGCAGCTCGATGGCCGCCTGCACCAGGTACTGCTGGTTTTTGCGGGCCTCCCACTGGCCGATGTTCAGCACGATGGGCCGGCCCGAAAACAGGGCCCGCAGGTCGGGGCCGGGGGCGGGCGGAGTGCCGGGAGCCGGCCGGGCAAAGGCGGCCATGTCCACCCCGTTGTGGGCAATGGCGGTGCGGGCGTCGGGCGGCAGCAGGGGCCGCGTGAGGCGCAGCGCGTACTCCGAGATGCCCAAAAAAAACTTGGTGCGGCGCAGCAGGAAATTGAACCAAGCCAGCTCGAAGCGGGCCGTCCAGCCGTTGGGTTTCAGGCCCACCTGCTTGATTATCTCCTCGCCGGGGTGGTCGTTGTAGTGGCCGGTCACCACCACCGGCACCCGGTCGCGCAGGGCCAGGCGGGCGGCCCAGCCGCTGCTCACGTCCTGGGCGTTCACCACGTCGTAGGCCTGCCGGCGGTCGATGGCGAAGTAGATTTTGATGACGTCGGTCAGCTCCAGGCCCAGGCGCTTGCCCAGGGGGCCCGGCAGCAGGGCCAGCCCGTGGCGCAGGGCCCCCACCAGGCGCTGCCCCCAGGCGGGCAGGTCGTTCAGGGTGACGACCGTGACCTGGTGGCCCTGGGCCCGCAGCAGGGCGCTCAGCCGCTCGTAGTGCACCCGCACGCCCGAGGCCGCGCCCGGCACTTGCAGCGAGGTTAGCAGAATATTCATGGGGTCAGGGGGTTATCGAAAGCTTCCAGCACCGCCGACCCGCCCGCAGCCCGCTCCAGAAAAGCGGCGTAGCGGGCCAGCCGCACCTGGGCCCCGGCCGGCAGCGCGGCCCGGCCGCGCAGCCGGGCTAGGGCCTGCCGCAGCACCGGCCGCAGCTCGGCCGTGGGCCAGCGCAGCAGCACGGCCCCCAGCACCGCGGCCCCGGCGGCCATCTGGGCCAGCAGGGCCAGCAGGGCGGGCGCGTGCAGCGGGCGCACCAGCAGGGCCACGGCCAGCAGGGCCAGGCCCACGGCGGCGGCGTTCAGCAGGCCGGGCCGGTAGATGGCCAGCAGGCGCGGGTACGAGATGCCGATGTCGCGGTGCGTGACGCGCATGTAGAGGAAGGTGCGCACCACCTCGCCCGTGCCGATGGCCCCGGCAATGCCGGCCAGGCCGTAGCCCTTCAGCAGCCAGAACAGCGCCGTCAGCAGGGCCATGAACTCCAGGTTGAGGATGATTTTCTGGCGCAGGTTGGCCCGGGCGTCGGCCACCACGCCGGCAAACAAGGTGGTCATGCTCAGGGGGATGGACAGGCACAGCACGCGCAGCACCGGCACCGACGCGGCCCAGCGGGGCCCCAGCAGCACCTGCACCAGCTCGGGGGCGGCCACGGCCACGCCCGCGCACAGCGGCAGCACCAGCGTGGCCACCACCGTGCTGCTGGCCAGGTACAGGGCCCGGGTGCGGGGCAAATCGTCCTGGATTTTGCTGAAGGCCGGAAAGGCCACCCGCGCCAGGCTGTTGGTGAGGAAGTACATGGGCAGGTACAGCAGCATGTAGGCCCGGTTGTAGATACCCAGCAGCACCGAACCCAGCAGCCGCCCAATCAGCAGCGTGTCGAGGTTGCCGTTGACGAACTCCAAAAAGCCCACCACCGACACCCGGCCACCGTAGCCCAGCAGGCGGCCGTAGGGGGCCCGCAAAAACGTGAAGCGCACCGAGTGCCGCACCACCAGGTAGTTAAAGAAGGCGACGAAGAACTGCTGGGCCAGGCTGGCGCCGATCAGGCTCCAGACGCCCGCGTGCAGCACGGCCAGCGTGATGCCCACGCCCCCGTAGCCCAGCACGTAGGCCGATACCTCCACCTTGGCCAGGGCTTCGAAGCGCATTTCGCGGCGCAGCAGGCTGGTGGCGGTGGCCCCCAGGCCCACGAGCACAAACCCCAGGGCCTGCACCCGCACCAGCGGCACCACGGCCGGCTCTTTCAGGAACAGCACGGCCAGCGGGGCCCCCAGCCAGGCCAGGCCCGCCACCGCCAGCCCCAGGCCCAGCGACGCCGTGAAGGCCGCCCGCACGTCGTGTCCGTCAATCTCGGCCCGCTGCACCAGGGCGTGGCCCAGGCCCATCTCGGCAAAGTAGCTGCCGAAGCGCAGCACCACGCCCGTCATGGCCACCAGCCCGAAGGCGGTGGGGTCGAGCAGGCGGGCCATCACGGCGGTGTAGCCGATTTGCATCACCGCCGTGAGCACCGTGGCCGCCGTCGTCCACTGCACGCCGCGCACGGCAGCCGAAGTCAGATTCTGGGTGGTGACGGCCATTTTTTTTGAGCTGTTAGCTGCTATTTTGAGCTGTTAGCCGCCAGCTATTAGCTTTTTGAAATAAAAAGACTTGCCAGCAATCATGAGAAGCCAACAGCTAAAAGCTAACAGCTCAATTAAAAGCTATACGCCGTACTTGTAGGCGTTGGTTTTGTAGCGGTACTCGTAGGTGTTGGCAAAATGCACGTCGTTGATGACCATGTACAGCTGCTTCACTTTGTAGTCGCGGTGCATCTCGTTGATTTGGCCCACCAGGGCCCGGTCGGTGTAGTTCTGGCGCACCACGTAAATTTTGGCGTCCAGGTACTGAAGCAGCACCAAGAACTCCGACACGTAACCCAGGGGCGGAATGTCCACCAGCAGGTAATCGTACTCGTCGCGCAACTGCTTCACCAGGTCGGCCAGCAGGGGGCTTTCTACCAGGCGGGTGGGGTTCTGGGGCAAGGGGCCGCAGCACAACACGTCCAGGCCGGCAATGCTGGTGCTGCTGCGGGCCTCGTCGAGGGTGCTTTCGCCGGTCAAGTAGGTGCTCAGGCCGTGGGGGGCGTTGCGGTCGATGCCGAAGTAGCCGGCCAGCGTGGGGCGGCGCATGTCGCACTCCAGCACGGCCACGCGGCGGCCGCTCTGGGCCAGCTCAGCGGCCAGGTTCACGGTGCAAAAGCTCTTGCCTTCGCCCGGCACCGACGACGTGACGCCAATCACGCGCTTGTCGAGGCCGGCGGCCAGGTACTGCATATTCACCCGCACGGCCCGGAAGGCCTCGGCGATGGCGCTGCGCGGGTCGTGCAGCATGGTTTGCTTATCCTCCGGGGTGCCGTGCGGGATCACGCCCAGCAGCGGAATCTTCGTTAGGCGGGCCAGGTCTTCCTTGCTCTGCACGCGGCGGTTGGTTTTGTCCTGCATCAGCACCAGGGCAGCGGGCAGCATCAGGCCGGCCAGCAGGGCCAGCAGGGCCACGAGCAGCGGCTTGGGGGCCGAGGGGCCCAGGCCGCTCTGCTTGGCGGGGTCCACTATTTTCTTGTCCGTCATGTTGGTGGCCAGGGCAATGGCCGCCTCGTTACGCTTCTCTACCAGATTGTTGTAGTTCTTGTCGTTGTAGTCGCTGTTGGTTTTGAGGCTGCCGAGCTGCCGCTCGTTTTCGGGCATGCGGTTCAGTTGGCCGCGCACCTCGCCCAGCTGCTGCTCGGCGTCGCGCAGGGCGTTGCCCGACGAGTTCACCAGCCCGGTCAGGGTTTGGATGAGTTGCTCCTTGGTGCTGCTGATTTTCTCGTCCAGCGCCACCACTATCGGGTTTATTTCGCTGGCGTTCACAATCAGGCCCGCCCGCTGGCTGTTCAGCTCCGACAACTGCTGGATAAGGCCCGTGGTGGCGGGGTCTTCGATGCCGGCGCTGCTGAGCGACACCTGTTGGTTGCTGCCCCGACGGGCCCGCACGTAGGCCAGCATGTTTTCGTAGTTGCGGCGGCTGGTGGCCAGGCGGTTGCGATTAGTCGACAGTTCGTTTTGCTGCTGGAGGCCCACCCCCGACTGGGCCCCGGCGTCTACCACGCTGTTGGCCGAGCGGAAGGAACTAAGGCTTTGCGCGGCCTTCGACTTCGACTCCGATTGCTTGTTGATTTCGTTGTCGAGGAAGGCAATGGTTTTGGTGCCCACCTGGTTCTTTTGGTTCAGGTCGTCCTGCACGTAGGTGGCCATCAGCGTGTTCAAAAACTGGGTTTCCTTGGCCGGCACCGTGCCCGAAGTGCTCAGCTCCAAAATGCGCGACTCGTGGTCGGTGGGGCGCACCTTTAGGCGGGCCTGGTACTCGCCGGCCAGGGTGGCCACGTCGTTGAACTTGAAGAAGTACTTGGTGCGGCGGCTGCCGACAAGTTGCCCAGGCTCGGGGCGAAACACGGCCGTGAGCAGCGCGTTGCGCAGCGTGTCGCCGGCCGCCACCGTCTGGTCAAACTCCACGTCGTCTACTTGGCGCACCAGTTCGCCGGTGGTCAGCTTGCGCAGGTCGCCGCGCTTGGCATCGGCGTGCACCCGAAACTTGCCGTCGGCCAGCGGCTCCACGTAAATGGGCACGCCCGTAACCTGGGGCCGGCCGGGCACGGCCACCACCCAAAAGGGCACGTCGCCGGCGGCCCGCTCGCGCACTTGCAGCGGCCGCACCCAGTTCAGCCACGAGTTGGGCTCGGCGTAGTAGCTCACCGAAAACGGCAGCTGGGCCAAGGTGCGCTGCAACATGCCCGCAGAGGTAAGCAGGCCCACCTCGTCTTCGAGCTTGAGGCCCTTGGGCTTGCTGTCCAGCAGCTGCAACAGCTCCTGGGCCTGTTTCGAGCCCGTCGATTGGTCGCCGATGAGCAGCGTGGACTGAAAATCGTACACCGGCGACTTCACCTGGAGGTACACCCAGGCCAAAGCGCCGAACAGCAGCAGCGAGGCCACGAACAGGGGCCAGCGGCGGCGCAGCTTAAAGTAAAGCTCGTGTAAATCTAATTCGGCGGCAGGAGCCGCGGGACGCACTTCCATAACAAAAAGGGTAAGCAGGGCCCGGGCAACGGCACGCCGGGGCCCCCGTTTAGTTTAGTTGTGATTCGTAGTAAGGTAGCTGACCAGCAGCACGATGGCGGAAATGCCCGCAAACACGAGCCCCAGGTTGTTGGCGTTGGCCCGGGCCGTGCGCGCCTTCAGCGGTTCCACGTACAGGGCGTCGTTGGGCAACAGGTAGTAGTAGGGCGATTGCAGCAGTTTGGGGTCGGTCAGGTCCAATAATACGACTTCCGACCCCTTGGCGGTTTGCCGCACCAACTTCACGTTCTCGCGGTTGCCGAACTCTGTCAGGTCGCCGGCCAGGCCCAGGGCCTCCAGCACGGTGGCCTGCGGGTTGTAAATGAAATAGCGCCCTGGTGCGCGCACCTCGCCCAGCACGGTTATCTTGAAGCTCAACAGTTTCACCAGCACATTGGCGTCGCGCACGTAAGCCCCCACTTTCTGCTGCACCAGGGTCTGCACCTGCTCCAGGCTCAAGCCCTGCACCTTAACTTTGCCCACGGTGGGCAGGGTAATGGACCCGCTGTCGTCCACGGGGTAGCCGGTGAGGTAAAGCGTGCTGGGGTCGCCGGAAGTAAACGTCTGGGGGCCCGTCACGTTGAAAATGTCGCTCAGAGCGGGCTGCACGCTTTGCACCCGGATGCTGAGCACATCGCCGGCTTGCAGCGCGTAGGCCGGGCGTACATTAACCACCTGCACCGGGCTCTTGGTTGAGTAGCCCGCACCTTGCAAGTAAGGCAATTTGCTCTGCGTCACGCAACCTCCCAGTCCCATTGCCAAATATCCCAGTACTACCGCCGCCAGGCGAAATCGAAAAAATGGGGTCATCAGAGGTGATATTAAAGAAAGTAAATAAAAGGTTATTTTTGGGTCCTGCGCACTTTTTTGCTCGAAAAATGGAATTGTTCATCCCATTAAACCAAATAGTCACATTTTTTTATTAAATCAGGCAAAATTTCGGAGTCCACCTGAGAATACGCAATTAGACGCCGTTACGGTTGCCGTTGTTGCATTTCGTTGCGGGCCAAGTTTCCGGCCAGGCAATTTGCGGGCCAGGGCCTGCCGGCCCGCCAACTCCTTCCGCATCGCCTCGTAAAGGCCCCGGCCTGCCCAACCACTAATCTTTTACCCTCCCCCCGAAGTACGCCGCCCGCGGGGCAGGTTCGCCGCAAACCCAAGCTTGGCGTAGTGCAAACCAAATTTATGAAAAACCTTTTTCCTTTCCTTGCGCTGCTCGCTGCGGCCGGCTGCAACAGCCCCACTACCCCCAAATCCGCGCCCGCCGGCGCTGGCGCAGCCGTTCCGCCCCCGGCCGATGCCGCCACCGATTCGCTGCACCAAGCCGTAGCGGCCTACATCAAGGCCAACGCGGCGGCATTTCCCGGCTACGAGGCGGTGCGCTGGGGCCGGCCCACGCCCTATACCAAGATGAGCGAAGCCGCCATCAAGGGCGTGGTGGCCATGCAGGCCTTCGACGACGCCCTGGTGCCGCGCAACCAGGCCCTGGCCAACTACAAGGCCTCGCTGGCCCGCCACGACGCGCCCGCCCGCACCGCGGCCATCATGGGCATCTACGGCAAGGCCAACAAGCACAACGACTCGCTGCTGCTCATCGCCAACCGCTACATCGGCGTCAAAGACTCCGCCCGCATCGGCACCCAGCTCACGCACACCTACCGCGCCACCAACAAGGCCGGGGCAACCGGACTCGACAGCGCCACGTTTGTGGTGCGGCCCGGCGGCCAGGTCGAGCAATTGTAGGCCGCGCCGCAAATGATACTATAACCGGCGGGGCCGCACGAAATTGACCGCTCCGGGGCCGTTGACGCGGCTGTTCAATTAGCGATTTTGCATAATTGGTATTTATCAATCTGCAGCTGGCTTTTTTTCGTAATTGACTGGTACCGAAGCAATATAAACTTGCATCCCAAGCTTTCACTTTTGTCACGCCCTTTTTTATGGTAACGCTACAGAATCTGCCGGAAGAAATAAAAAACTTCGTCCAGGAACGCGGCCTGGCGCGGTCCGAGGCTTTCCCCAACGAACACCAAGTGGGCGTGCAGCTGGCCCTGACCCGCGTTACCGAATTGGTAATGAACAGCTTCGGCGAGCTGGCCGAGCAGCCCAGCGGCCGCGAAGTACTGTGGAACACCGCCCGCGAAGCCACCACCCACCCCGGCCCCCACGGCGCGGGCCTGATCAAATCGGTGCTCGACGACCGCTACCACGGCACAGTGAACGGCGTGGCCACGGCCGCGGGTGTGCAAACGGCCACCGTGGGCCGGCTGATTGACGTGGTGACCACGGCGGCCCTGGAAATTATGGGCGGCTTGGCAGCCGAAGGCCACTGGACGGCCCAAGAGCTGGGGCAATGGCTCCGGCCCCACCCGGGGGCGGGGGCGGCCGCCGCAGTGGCGGTGCCCTTGGCCGGCCTCGCCACCGAGCCCGCGGTGGCGCGCATGGCGGCCGACGGCGGCTCCATCGGTTGGGTGGCGGCCAATGCCAAGGCGCTGCTGCTGGCGTTGGGCGTCATCGCCGTGGGCGAGTTTGGCTACATCATCGGCAACCGGTCCGACACGAGTGCGGGCGAAGTAGCCGCCACGCCCTCCGCGGGAACGGCGGCCAGCCCGGTGGCCGGCCCCGGGGCCCCGGAGCGCAGCGGCCAGTACGCCGCCGTGCCGGTGGCCAACTTATCGGCCGGTTCGGCCAAGGCAGCGGTGCCGGTGGTGCTCAAACTTAAGAACGGCGTGCGGCAAATTATCGGGGCCAACTCGACCGAGAGCAAGCTGTACCAGTTCCTGATTGACCCGTCGAAGGAAGTGGACCCCACGGACCCCACCAAAAACTGGATTGGGTTCGACCGGATCTACTTCGAGAGCAACAAGGCCATCCTCACCAACGAGTCGCTGTGGCAGCTGTCCAACGTGGCCAGCATCCTCAAGCGGTTTCCGGACGCCAAGGTCAAGCTGGGCGGCTACACCGACAGTTCGGGCAACCCTTACCTCAACCTGAAGCTGAGCCAGGAGCGGGCCAAGGCCGCCATGACCACCCTCGTGAGCATGGGCGTGCCCGCCGTCCGCCTCCAGGCCGTCGGCTACGGGGCCCAGGACGGCTTGGCCAGCAACGACACCGAAGAAGGGCGCTCCCTCAACCGGCGCGTGAGCCTGCAAGTGGTGAAGAAGTAGGCCGTTAAGTAGTCGCGCAAAAGTAATCGCATAAAAACGGAGGCGTTAAATTTGGTGCATGCGTGCCCCCCTTGCCTTAACCCCCGACGAAGTCACCACCCTCGACGCGTGTAGCCACCACGCCCGTCATCCCCGCCAGCGCCGCCGCGCCCAAGCCGTGCTGGGCCACCACCGGGGCCAGACCCTGAACCAATTGGCGGCCTTCTTTGCCGTCCGCTACGCCACCGTCCACGGGTGGCTCAGCGCGTGGCGCAGCCAGGGCCTAGCGGGCCTGCTCGAAGGCCAACGGGCCGGCCGGCCCCCCAAACTGCCCCCGGCGGCCCAAAAAAAGTAAGGGCCTGGCTCGGCCCTGCCACCCAGCAGTTGCGGCGCTGGATTCCGCGCCTGCGCCGCG
>NZ_JABSNP010000006.1 GCF_013294115.1 Hymenobacter caeli
GGACTACCAATCCGACCACACCTTGCTTCAACGCATCGAACACGTCCTAATCCGAATCGGAAAAAATTATACGGTTACTTTTGCGTGACTACTTAACAGCCATTGCGAGGGCTTAGGCCCCACAAAAAAAGCGCCCTTTTGGAGCGCTTTTTTTGTGGGGCCTAAGTTGTCAATCAATTGTCAGCCTAATCGTAATTTGTTGGCTAACAACTGACAATGAACAACCCACTTACTTTCGCCCGGCTACCCGTGGCCCTATTTGTGCCGCCAGTTATAAAATTGCAGCGTGCGGATGGTATCGGGCCGCTTGCGAAAATTATTGGTCAGGCTGTCGAGCGTGGCCTCGCCGTAGAGCAGGAAGTTATAGAGGCGGTTGGCCCGCGTGGCGGTGGCCTGCTTAATGGTGGCCTTGGCGGCCCAGCTGGCAAACAGCAGGCGGCCGACGGTGTTGCCGTACTGGTTTTGCAGCACCCGGCGCTGGTTGCGCACGGCGTAGTACTGCTTCCAGGCGGCCGGCCACGGAATGCCGTCGCGGTCGAACGAGGCGGGGTGGTAAAACACGCTGCTGGGCACGGTCACGATGGGAAAGCCGTTTTTCTGGGCCCGGGTCATGTACTCCACCTCGTCGCCCCAAATGAATAGGTTTTTGTCGGGGATGCCGATGGTTTTTATCACATCGGCGTGCACCAATGTGCCGTTGAAAAACGACGCCACGTCGTACACCAGGTCCACGCCGGTCATGTCGCTCACCTTGCGGTAGGCGCGGTGGGGGCGGTCCACAAAAAACGCCAGCTCTTCGCGGCTGTTCACGCTCACCGACATCGAGTTTTTGATGCAGGGCCCCAGGTTCGGCGAAGCCAGCAGCGCGGCCAAAGCGTCGGGGGCGGCCAGGCAGTCGTCGTCCATGCACCACACCCAGGTGTGGCCGGCACGGTACGCCGTGTCGATGCCCGTGGCAAAGCCGCCCGCCCCGCCCAGGTTGGCCTGGGTGGTCACGGCCAGGCCGGGTTGGGTGGCCAGCCACTCAGCCGTGCCATCGGTGCTGCCGTTGTTCACCACAAAAATAGCGTCGAGCGGCCGGGTCTGCTGGCGCAACGTGTCAAGGCATTTTTTTAGGTCGGCCAAGCGGTTGTAGGTAACGACCAATGCAGCAACGGTTTCCATAATTTTTTTGATAGTCGGTATTGAGCAGCCAGTAGTCCGGGTTTTACGGCAATCAGCGTTGGGCAGTTAATACGGAAAACAGTAGATTGGAATAACCAGCAGGCAAACAGCCGCTTAATTACCAGCCGCGGCTTACCTGGTTCCGGGGTTCCTAAGCGCCAGCACCCGCGACTTGGTGAACGCAATGGCCTCGCGCAGGTGCGAAACCTTGATGACCTCGATGCCTTTCCAGCGCAGGTACACGTACATAGCCACCGTGATGTACAACTCGGTGATGACCAGCGCGTAGGCGGCTCCTACGTGCGCAAAGCGCCGAATCAGGAGCAGGTTCAGGGCCAGGCCCAGCACCGAGCCCACGGCCGTAACCGTGAAAAAGGCGCGGTCCATGCGCAGGTTGAGCATGGTGTGCAGGCCCAGCAGGTTGCTCATGCCGATGATGAGCGGCAGCACCGCCACCACCCGCAAAATGGTGACGGCCCCCGCGAACTTGGCCCCGTAGAGCAGCGTGATGACGAAGGGCCCCACCAGCCACAGCCCCGCCGAGACGCAGGCCATTACCAGAAACAGCGGGAAAAAGGTGGTGCGCACCATGCGTAGCCCCTGCTCGCGCCCCTGCCCAAAGGCCTGGGCCACAATGGGAAAGAACGCCTGGTTGAGCGCCAGGCCGACGAACGACTCGGCCATGCCCTCGAGCCGCGTGCCGGCCGCGTAAATGCCCACGTTGTAGGGCACACTGAGCAGGCCCAGGATGAACACGTTCGAGCTGGCGTAAATCGTAATCATCACCGACGAGAAAAACAGCGTGCGGTCTTCCCTGAAGCGGTTGCGCAGCTCGGCCCCCGTGGGCCAGGCGAAGGCGACCTTGAAGCGGCGCAGGGCCACGTACAACGCCGCCACGCTCACCAAAATCTGCGACACGCTGATGGCCAGGTTTTGGTACACGTAGTCGTCGGCCTTGCGGATGAGCAGCAGCACCGACAGCGAAAAGACGAGCTTCACGGCCAGGTTGAACATGGCCACCCGCCCGAGGTCTTCCATGGCCTGATAAAGCCAGAACGGCGAGAGCACCGTGCCGATGCACACCAGGTAGGTGCACAGGTGCAGCACGAGGTGCGCCCGAAACTCGGGGTTGGCGAGCGAGATGGTTAGGAAAATGGCCGTGGACAGCCCCCAGAGCAGGGTTTTGCCGACCATGACCTGGCTGAAGATGCGGTTGGTGTTCTCTTTGTCTTCGCGGCGGGCGGCAATGGAGCGCACGGCCGCCATGTCGAAGCCGTAGTTGATGAGCAGGCTGAAGTACAGCACGTAGGCCTGCGAGAAGTTGAGCAGGCCCAGCTTGGCCGGCCCGATGATGCGCACCACGTAGGGCACGGTGAGCAGCGGCAGCAGGAAGTTGGCAATCTGCACGCTGAACAGCGACGCCACGTTGAGGGCGAACCGCTTCATCACGGGCTTAGCCATGCCGGCCTCGTCTTTTACAATGGTAATCTCGTTATTCACCAAGAACGTGGCTAATGCATGAAATGGCCGGCCGGCGCTGCCCCGGGCCGGCAAGCGCCCTACATACGGCGTCAACCCGCTTTACGTCAGCCGCTTTCCAGTAAAGTTCTTTCCCTCTACCAAACCCGGCCCGTAGCCACACGCCTGCCCAAACGATTGCGCCTAACCGTAGAAGCCGCTAATCGTTACAGGGCAAGCCTTTTGCGAACCGCATCCCGCGCCCAATAAAATTTTGCGCTTTGTTTTTAAAACCCTTAAAAAAAGCGTGGCCCGGGCCCAAGTCTGCACGCGGCTGGCTCCGGCCCGGCCCGGGGATTGCGCCCAGGCCGTTACTTTACGGTCCTGAATTACCCTTATCCCCTTTCTATTATCTCTGTATGAAAAAGGTATTCCTCGTGTTGCTGTGCATCTTGCTGGGCCTGGCCGACTGCCCGGCCACGGTGGCGGCCGGCTTCCCCGCCGCCGACCACCACCCGCGCTACAAGTCCTACAAGTACCGGGGCCAGTCGCGCAAGCGCAACCAACGCCGGGGCCTGTTCAGTGCCTTCCGCCACAAAACGCACAAGCCGAAGCCCAAGCGCCACCGCGGCGTCATCAAAGTGGGCGACTTGAACGGCACCATGCCGGCGCAATAACTCCCTGCCCGGCCCACTGCCGCCAGGGCACATAAAAAACCGCCGCCCATCACTGGGCGGCGGTTTTTGCGTTTGCTCGGCCCGGGGCCAGGCCTCACCACGAAGCGCTGTTGTCGTCGGTGCTGTCGAAACCGCCCCCGCCGGTGTCGTCCGAGGAGGTATCGTCGTAAGACGAATTGTCGTCCGATGAGAAATAGTCGCCCGACGTGTCGCCACCCGCCGCGTCGTTATCGGAGAAGTAGTCGGGGGTGGTCTGGTCGCTCCCGGCGCTGCGTGAGGCGAAATAGTCGCTGGCCGCGCCCGTGCCGGCGGCCCCGGCAGCGGCGCCCGTCCCGAGCCCCGCATTGTTCGTGTCCAGGTTGCGGGCGTCGCCGGTTTCGTGGCCCGAGGCCATGCGGTTGCCGATATACGCCCCAGCGGCGGCGGCGGCCCCGGTGGCCAAAATGCCGCCCATGCCCATACCGCCACCCTGGTTGGGGGCCTGGCCGCCGTAGTTGGCCGGGCCGGGGCCGTAGTTGCCAGCTTGGGGCGAGTTAGGCAGGAAGTTGGGCGGGCCGCCTGGCTGGTTGGGGTAAAAGGCAGGGTTGTTGGACGCCTGGGGCCCGGCTGCGGCGTTGTCCGCGGCTTTACGCCGGAACACGCGAATTATTAAATACAACAGGCCGCCCATCACCAGCGCGCCGACGAGCAGCACGCCCGTGCCGATGCCCGGCGAAGACGGCTCTTCCGGGGGCACGTCGCTCAGGGGCCGCATGCCGGTGAGCGGCGGCGGCGTGGTGGTAGCGTTGTCAAGGGGCGTGGCGTTGTCGTTCGGGCTGGCATTGGCCAGGCTGCCGGCCCCCGCCCCGGCCCCCGCCGGTGCGGCAGCGGCCCCCAGGGCCGGCTTGCCCTGGGCCGAGCCAGGGTTGGCGGTGGCCATCAGCTTGTCGAGGCCCAGGCGCAGGCCGGCGAAGTAGTTGCCCTGCTTGAAGTTGGGCCGCATCTGCTCGCTGAGGATGCGGCTGGTGACGGCGGGCGTGACGATGCCGCGCAGCCCCGAGCCGGGCTGGATGGCCACGATGCGCTCCTTGGCCCCGATGAGCACCACGATGCCGTTGTTTTTGCCGCGCTGGCCCACGCCCCAGGCGTTGCCCAGGGCCCGGCTGTACTCGGCCACGTCGCGCCCGCCCAGGTCGGGCATGGTCACCACCACCACCTGGGTGCCGGTGTTGTCGGCGTAGCGGCGCAGGCCGCCTTCGAGCTTTTTGGCGTCGGCCGGGGCCAGCAGGCCGGCCTGGTCGTTCACGAACCTGAACGGCTTGGGGCGGGGGGGCAGGCCGTTGGCGGGGGCGGCCCCGGCGGGGGCCCGCAGCCCGGCCAGCAGCAGCAGGCAAGCAACAACGAAACGGTACATGGCGCGGCGGAATGAGGTGGGGAAACCAAGGGTTTCGCCCGCCTTTTACGGCCCCCGGCGGCCGGCGGCCACATTGCCGCGCCGGGGCCCGGCCGCTACGGGTTTTTGATGGCCCGCAGCATCGCCGCCAGCGCCGGGGCCGGGTAGGCGCGGCCGCGGAGCACCACGGCCGCAATCCGCTTCACGTTGGCGATGTCGGCCAGCGGGTTGGCGGCCAGCAGCAGCAGGTCCGCGTCCTTGCCCACCGCCACGGTGCCGGTGCGGCCCGCCACGCCCATGAACCGGGCCCCGTTGACGGTGGCCGCCCGCAGGGCCTGCGCGGGCGTGAGGCCGGCTTGCACCAGCAGCCCCAGCTCGGCTTGCAGCGAGGCCCCGGGGTAAACAAACGAGTTGTACGCCCCGCAGTCGGAGCCCGCCAGCAGGGTGACGCCGGCGGCCTGCATTTGCGGCACCAGCGTCATGAACTTGGCTTCCAGCTTTTGGGTGAAGGCCCGGGCGGCGGGCGGCTGCTGGCGGGCGCTGGCCAGCCGCCGGGCGTAGGTGGCCTGAATTTTCGGGTCGATGTAGGCCCGCAGGGTGTCGCGGGCGTGGTCGTGGTCGGGCAGCTCGGCCAGGGTTTTGCCGACGTAGAGCGTGGGCACCGCCGCCGTGTGGTGGGCGGCCATCAGCCGGAAGATGCGGTCGGCGGCGGCCGGGCGGTAGGTGTCGTACACGGCCGGCAGCAGGGCAAACAGGCCCAGCGGCTTGGGCGTGGCCAGGCTGGCCCGCACCAGCGCCGTGAGGCTGTCTTCCTTGCCCGAGCAGGCCTTAAACACGTAATACAGGTGCTCGGTGGCGTCGAGGCCGCGGGCCACGGCGTCGCCCAGCGTCACGGAGTAGGGCATGTGGCCGGTGGTTTTCAGGCCCCGCTGCTCGGCTTGCGAAATAGTATTTAGGTAAGCCTCGCCGGAAATCTTGCTGTCGTAAATCTTCACGAAGTCCACCCCCAGCCGTTGCAGCGAATCCAGCGCCCGGCCGATTTGGGCGGGCGTCTCCACTTCCAGCGAGCCCGGCCAGTAGGCCCCGGGCCCGTCAATCTTGGGCCCCGAGGTGAAGATGCGGGGCCCCGCCAGGGTGCCCGTGTCCTCGGCCCGCCGCCAGGCCAGCACGCTGGGCGTGAGGTCGCCGCCGCAGTCGCGCACCGTCGTGATGCCGTGGGCCAGGAACAGCGCCAGGCTCTTTTTATTGGCCGCCGCCAGGCTGTCGCCGCCCCGGAAGTGCACGTGCATGTCCCACAGGCCCGGCAGCAGGTAGCGGCCCCGCCCGTCGAGGGTGCGGCGGGCGGTGTAGCGGGCCGGGCCGGCGGGGCCCACCCGCACGATTTTGCCCGCCACCACGGCCACCAGCTGGTCGGCCCGCACCTGTCCGCGCTCCACGTCCACCACATTTACGTGGCTGATGACCAGGTCGTACACCGCCGGCTTAGCGGGCGGCCGACCGGCACCGAGCAGCAGCGCGGCCACGGGCAGCCCCAGGAGGAATCGGTATAATTTCATGCGCGAAGCGGGGCGAGGGCGAGCGGCAAATGTAGGCGGGCCCGGGCCGGACTTTAAAGAAAATCACGGGAAAGTACCCACCTGCCGCTACGCCGCGCCCGGGGCCGCGTCGGCGGCCGGCTCCACGGCCCGCTCGAAGCGCAGGTGGCCGTCGGCCCCGGGGCCCGTCACGTCGAAGCCGTTGCGGCGCAGCACCTGCTGCGAGGCGGGGTTGTCGGCGCGGGCGTGGGCCACCAGGCGGCGCACCAGGCCGGTAGCGGCGGCCTGCTGCACCAGCCCGCCCACCAGCTCGGTGGCCAGGCCCTGCCCGCGCCACTCGGCGGCAACGGAGTAGCCGATTTCGGCCGTGCCCGCCGCGTCCGGGGGCCCCATGAAGCCGCCCGAGCCCACGAGCGTGCGAGGCGCGTCGCCGGCGGGCTTGCGCAGCGCGTACCAGTTGTACCAGCCGGCGGCCGTGCGGCCCCCGGCCGTGAGCCGCTCCAGGAAGAACTCCATCGCCGCCCGGTCGTACCCGGCGGGGGGCCAGTCGGTGGGCAGGGCCGCGCCCAGCAGCACGGGAAAGTACCGGGGCTTGTGCAGCTCGGCCGTGAGCAGGGCCCGGCTGGCGGCCAGCAGCAGCAGGCGGGGCGTGTGGGTAATCAGCGGAATCATGGGTGCATTATACAAAAAACGCCCGAACGGCGGGGTTCAGCAATGGCAACCGCCCTGCGCTTGGCTGGTTGCGTAGCCGCCACCGCCGGGCAAGCGCCCTACAGGCCCAGCTCCGTCAGTCCCGGGTAGTCGGCTGGGCGCGGGCCCCCCTGGGGCCAGTGGAATTTCCGGTCGGCCTCGCTGATGGCCACGTCGTTGATGCTGGCTTCGCGGCGCTGCATGAGGCCCCGGGCGTCGAACTCCCACTGCTCGTTGCCGTAGGCGCGGAACCACTGGCCCTGGGCGTCGCGGTACTCGTACTGGAAGCGCACGGCGATGCGGTGCTCGTGGAAGCCCCACAGCTCCTTGATGAGGCGGTACTCGTGCTCCTGGGCCCACTTGCGGGCGAGGAAGGCCTGGATGGCGGCGCGGCCGGCGAAAAACTCGCCGCGGTTGCGCCACTGGCTGGCCTCGGTGTAGGCCAGGGCCACGCGGGCGGGGTCGCAGCAGTTCCAGGCGTCTTCGGCGAGGCGGGCTTTCTGGGTGGCCGTGGCGAAGGTGAACGGGGGCAGGGGCGGACGGGGGGCGTCGGACATGCGGGCGGGAAGGAATTATTTATTGAAAATGCTTTTCCTGCGCCTGGTGGCGCATTTTGCCTTTTTTATTGCTTCGTTGCTACCAGACTTGGTCCCATGAAAGACGACGAGCATTCGGCCAGGTAATTTTACGCTCAAGCTGCGGGTGGGCTTCGCGATTTCGCGTCCATTCACCGCTGCACCGGCTTAGTGCGTCAGCTTGACTGTCCGTTTGCCTTGGGCAGTGCTGATTTGTAGCAAGTACAGGCCGGCGGGCAGCGCAATTAAGTCGTGCAGTACTACTTCTTTGGTGACGGGCAGCCCGTACGTTTCGCTCTTGACGCACTGGCCCAGCGTAGTGTAGAGGGCCAGGGCTATCGGCCCGGAAGCGCTGGCGGGTAGCCCGACCCGAACAACATCTTCGAAAGGGTTAGGGGCAGCCGTTGCCGGCGCCGCGGGTGTGGCTGGCGTAGTTGCCAGGGCATTGTTGCAGGTGGGGCCAAAATGGTTAGTATCCTGCATGTTGCCGTTGCCCAACTGGCCGCTGTAGTTATGGCCCGTGCCGTACACTTGGCCATCCGCGGCCAGGGCCAGGGAGTGGTAAGCGCCCGCCGCTGCCTGAAGCCACTGCTGAGCCGGGGCGATGCGCACGGGCGTCGGCCGGGAGGTAGTAGTTCCGTCGCCCAATTCACCGTAGTAATTGTCGCCCCAGCCGTAAAGCGACCCATCGGAGCCAATGGCCAGCATGTGGGCATCGCCGACCGTTACTTGCTGCCACCGCTGGCCCACCGGCGGGGCCAGGCGCACCGGTGCCGGCTGGTCGGTGGTGTTGCCGTTGCCCAGCTGGCCACCGTTGTTGCGGCCCCACGTGTACAGAGAGCCGTCGGAGCACAGCGCCGCGGTGGACCAGAACCCCCCGGCCGCCTGCGTCCACGATTGGCCCGAGGGGGCGGCCACGCGCACCGGCGTGGGGCGCGCCGTGCGGGTGCCGTCGCCGAGTTGGCCGCTGTCGTTGTTGCCCCACGTGTACAGAGAACCGTCGTCGCACAGGGCCAGCGAAAAGTTGTAGCCGGCGGCCACCTGCACCCAGCTCCGCCCCGAAGGCGAGCGCAGCAGTTGGTGCGCCAGGGTGCCGGCGGTGCTGCCGATGCCGAGTTGCCCGTAGGAATTGTCGCCCCAGGCGTAGAGGGTGCCGTCGGCGCACAGGGCCAGGGTGTGGCCGAAGCCCGCGGCCACCCCCGCCCAGGAAGTGCCGGCCGGGGCCGCGATGCGGAACGGTACGCCGTGGTCGTTGCGGGTGCCGTCGCCGAGCTGCCCGTAGCCGTTGCTGCCCCAGGAGTACATTTCGCCGGCCGTGGTCAGGGCCGTTGAACGGAAGTCGCCGGTTGTTACCTGCGCCCATTGCTGGCCGGCCGGGGGCGGCAAGTACACGGGGCAAAGGCGCGCCGTGGTGGTGCCGTCGCCGATTTCGCCGCCGCGGTTTTCGCCGTGCGCGGCGATGGCCCCGCTCCGCACAAGGGCGATGCTGTGGCTGTAGCCGGCCGCAATACGCAGGGCCGAAAGCGACTGCGCCACCAACGGCAACGTACTGCCAAGTCCAAGTAATAAGTTGATAAATAATGCTTTGCTTCGTAAGGTAACGGTTGTTGTCATGGATGTGAGGTTTAACAGCTCTTCGCTTGCAAACGAATAAATAAGCCGCGAGAGGGGAAGGGCGTTGAAAGCGCGGGCTCGCCAGCCGAAGCCTTTGAGCAGATTAGCCGGGGGCGGCAGCAAACGCGAACGGCACGGGAGGTGACCTTTTGCGAAACGCGGTATTCACCGCCAGGCGCAAGCTAGGACTTTCACCTTTTATCCCGTTGGCTTATGACCTCCCCGCTCGAACAATGGCCGCTGCCCGGCCGGGTCGACCCCGCGCTTTCGCCCTGCGCCTTTTGCCGCCGCCGGCTGCTCATTGGCGGCCGGCCGGTTTTTACCTCCTGCGCGTGCAAAGCCTTGGGCCCCCCGGTCACGATTGGGGCGCTGGCGCTGGGCGCGGGGCTGATAGTGAGCGGGCTATGGTGGATTCTTGGCAAAAAGTAGTGCGGATTGCGGTTTGCACAATGCCAATAATTAGCTGACCTATAGTCATTCTTCACCCAACGGTAACATTCGCCGCCCGGCTCGCTTTTTAAAAAGCGGCCGGGCGGCTTCATTTTCGTGGTATGTGGAAAACTTCTAAACTTTTCCTTTGGCCTCGCCTAACCTTCGGAGTAATTTCCGGTCTTGAAACATCCCAATTTCCGGTGGAAATTGACTTCGATAGCCTTTCCCTTTGCTCACCCAAAGCCCTAAACTATGCTGGTAATTAAACGCGACGGCCGCCGCGAGTCCGTGAAATTTGATAAAGTCACGGCCCGGATTGAGAAGCTGTGCTACGGCTTGCACATGGATTTCGTGTCGCCGATTGAGGTGGCCAAGAAGGTGATTGACGGCATCTACGACGGCGTGACGACCGTGGAGCTGGACAACCTCGCCGCCGAAACCGCCGCTTCGCTCACCACCCGCCACCCCGACTACGCCATCCTGGCGGCCCGCATCGCGGTGAGCAACCTGCACAAGGTGACCTCGAAGTCGTTCAGCAGCACCATGAAGCGGCTGTACACCTACGAGGACCCCAAGAACGGCGAAAACGCCTCGCTGCTGGCCAAGGACGTGTGGGAAGTGATTCACAAGCACGCCGCCACGCTGGACTCGGCCATCATCTACGACCGGGACTACAACTACGACTTTTTCGGCTTTAAGACGCTGGAGCGCAGCTACTTGCTGCGCTTGGAGGGCAAAGTGGTGGAGCGGCCCCAGCACATGCTGATGCGCGTGTCGGTGGGCATCCACAAGGAGGACATTGATTCGGCCATCAAAACCTACAACCTGCTGAGCGAGCGGTGGTTTACCCATGCCACGCCCACGCTCTTCAACGCCGGCACGCCGAAGCCGCAGATGTCGTCGTGCTTCCTGCTGACGATGAAGGACGACTCGATTGACGGCATCTACGACACGCTGAAAAACTGCGCGCTGATTTCGCAGAGCGCCGGCGGCATTGGGCTGTCCATCAGCAACGTGCGGGCCACGGGCTCCTACATCAAGGGTACCAACGGCAACTCCAACGGCCTGGTGCCGATGCTGAAGGTGTTCAACGACACGGCCCGCTATGTGGACCAGGGCGGCGGGAAGCGCAAGGGTGCCTTCGCCATTTACCTGGAGCCCTGGCACGCCGATGTGTTCGAGTTCCTCGACCTGAAGAAGAACCACGGCAAGGAGGAGATGCGGGCCCGCGACCTGTTTTACGCCATGTGGACCCCGGATTTGTTCATGAAGCGGGTGGAGGACAACGGCGACTGGACGCTGATGTGCCCCCACGAATGCCCGGGCCTGGAGAATTCCTGGGGCCCCGAGTTCGAGAAGCTGTACCTGAAGTATGAGCGCGACGGCCGCGGCCGCCGCACCATCAAGGCGCAGGAGCTGTGGTTCGCCATCCTGGAAAGCCAGACGGAGACGGGCACGCCCTACATGCTGTTCAAGGACGCGGCCAACCGCAAGAGCAACCAGCAAAACCTGGGCACCATCAAGAGCAGCAACCTGTGCACCGAGATTCTGGAGTACACCGACAAGGACGAGATTGCCGTGTGCAACCTGGCCTCGCTGGCGCTGCCCCGCTACCTGGTGACGGACGCCAAGGGCAACACCACCTTCGACCACGCCAAGCTGTACGAGGTGACCTACCAGGCCACGCTGAACCTGAACAAGGTGATTGACGTGAACTACTACCCGGTGCCCGAAACGCAGCGCAGCAACTTCCGCCACCGGCCCATCGGGCTGGGCGTGCAGGGCCTGGCCGATACGTTCATCGCGCTGCGCATGCCCTTCGAGAGCGACGAGGCCTCGGGCCTGAACGAGGACATCTTCGAAACCATCTACTTCGCCGCCATGACGGCCTCGAAGGACCTGGCCGTGAAAGACGGGGCCTACGAAACCTTCCCGGGCTCGCCCCTGAGCAAGGGCCAGTTCCAGTTCGACCTGTGGGGCGTGACGCCCAAGTCGGGCCGCTGGGACTGGGACACGCTGCGCGCCGAAGTTGTAGCGCACGGCGTGCGCAACTCGCTGCTGGTGGCGCCCATGCCCACGGCCAGCACCGCCCAGATTCTGGGCAACAACGAGTCGTTTGAGCCCTACACGAGCAACATTTACGTGCGGCGCGTGCTGAGCGGCGAGTTCATGGTGGTGAACAAGCACTTGCTGAAGGACCTGGTGGCCCTGGGCCTGTGGAACGACGCGATGAAGCAGGAAATCATCGCCGCCAACGGCTCGGTGCAGGGCATTGCCCGGGTGCCGCAACACATCAAGGACCTGTACAAGACGGTGTGGGAGATTTCGCAGCGCCGCATCATCGACATGTCGGCCGACCGCGGGGCCTACATCTGCCAGAGCCAGAGCCTGAACCTGCACGTGCTGAACGTGAACTTCGGCAAGCTCACCAGCATGCACTTCCACAGCTGGAAGCGCGGCCTGAAAACCGGCATGTACTACCTGCGCACCAAAGCCGCCGCCGACGCCATCAAGTTCACGGTGGAAAAGCAAGCCGCCGAAACCCTGGAGCCGATGCTCGTCGCCGCCCAGAACCAAAGCGACATGAGCTGCTCGCTGGATAATCCGGAGGACTGCGAGGCCTGCGGGTCGTAGATTGATTCAATTAATTCTGCTGTTACATAAAAGAGGAAACCCAAGGGTTTCCTCTTTTATGTAACAGCAATACTACATCTTGATTATGAGTATGAAAGCATCAATCGATACAATAGCTTCCTTTTTAGATGGCAATTTGCTTGAAATGGCAAAGGATGCTAGAGATAAGCTGGGTGAATACGAACATGCTGAACTCACTATTAAGGAAGCCTATTCTACATTAAAACTATTGCTCGACCAACTAAAGGCATCAATTGAAAAAGGGTATTTAGAAAGAGTTAGTCAGAGCAGAAGAGTTGCTATTGGTGCGCAAATGACTATCATTAATCAGGCATTAGATATGCTCAACCAACATAAATACGAATCTAACTACCAGTCTAAGCAGTATCAATCTCAATACATTCAAGGCGTTTATGGATTAAAAGATGCTGTTGATGATGCGAAGCTATTTGAAATGTCAAAAAGTTTTGGTAATTATTATAGTTCTTTAGAAAAGTTATCTATTACAGAGAATCAGTATCAAGAAATATTATCCAAAATATCGGGAACAGAAGAGTTATATGAAAGTTCTTATAGTAGACTTGAGCTATTAAATGAGAAGTTAGAATTAGCAGAAAAAGCGTCGGAGGAATTGGAAATTCTAAAATCTACAGGTGAAAAAAATGAAATTAAAATAGATGGATTTTTAGATAATGCAAAAGAATATGTGCAGGATATGGAAGATAGAAGAGGGAGAATTGAGTCTTTTCATAAAAATATAGAAGATATGGAAGAGGCGGTTGAAAAGCTGAAAGAGGAAAATATAAAAAGTGTTAGCAATACAAAAAAGAATCTCCAAGATTTTTTTGAAAAATCACATGCCAATATTGACAAAGCTATAAAGAAGACTGACGGTATTATTGCAGACAACGAAAGCCTCAAAGAACAAGTAGCAGTTCTGCTGCAAGGTGCTACAGCTGGTCGATTAAATGCAGAGTTTAAAACAGAAAGCACTAAAATAAGTAATGAACTACGCTTTTGGCTTGCTGGAGTAATTATTATTAATATACTATTACTTTGCTTCTCATGTTTGATGATTTTTGGCTCAACCGTAATCAATATTCCAGCGATTGATTTAAAGTCACTAACTGCTGTTGCTTTTGTGAAAATTTTTCTAACAATCCCAATTTTATTACTTGATTGGTTTATGGTACGGCAATATAATATTAGAAGAGAGCTTATGGAAAAATACACTTTTAAGTCTTTGGTATCAATATCTTTAGTGCACTATAATGAATTGATTAAACAGCATATTGAAAATGAAGAGGCAGCAGCATTTATTATAAGTGCTATCGATAAGATATATTCATCGCCCTTTGACCTGCCTGATACTAAGATGGCGGCTGCAATAAACGCTTTCGCAGAAAAAGGAACGGGAATACTTGAAAAAGCTGTGGAGAAAGTGATTGATAAAGTGAAGTGAAACTGCTAAGTCTTCTTGGACGCTCTTGCCCCAGTAGCGGCTGGTTTGCGTTTGGGGTAGGGGCCCCGGGCGGGGTTTGTATCTTCGCCACATGGAAACTCCTATTTCGGCGGCCCACCCGCGCATTACCATTGACCCCACCATTTGCCACGGGCAGCCCACGGTGCGCGGCCTGCGCTACCCGGTGCAAAACGTGCTTGAATACTTGGCATCGGGCATGACCGAGGCCGAAATCCTGGCCGATTACGAGGACTTGGAAGTGGAAGACCTGCGCGCCTGCCAAGCCTACGCGGCTGATATTATGCAGGTGCGCTCCATTTACCGGCTGGCTTCGTGAGTCGTCCGGAGCCGTTGCGGGTAATTGTTGATGCCCAGCTACCGCGGCAATTGGCGCGGTAGCTGGCCTTTCACGCGGGCTATGATAGCTTGCACACGCTCGACTTGCCGGCGGCCAATCGCACGCAGGACGGCAGCATCACTCGCTTGTCGATGGAAGAGCAGCGGGTGGTCATCACCAAAGACGCGGATTTTGTAAACAGCTTTTTGCTGCACGGCCAGCCGCATAAGCTATTACTGGTTTCCACCGGCAACATCAGCACGGTCGATTTGCTGGAGCTATTTCGGAAGTTTCTGCCGCAGTTGACGCAGGTATTGACGCACCACGCCTACGTAGAATTATCTCGAACGCTACTAGTAACTCACCGGTAGTAACAGCAGGCTTCGCCAACCGCTGGGGCCCCGGTAGCGGCTGGTTTGCGTTTGGGTGTAGTTGGAAGTTCAACTCCAATTATATGTTATGGTCGTTAAGGCCGAATGCTGCTGCCAGCCCAAGGCCAAGAGAAGCTGGTTTAGTGTTCCGCGTTGGGTAACATCCTGTTTGAAAAAGGCCAGAGTTTCCTCAAATGCATAATGGGCTTCTGCTTCGGTGTCACCATAGGAGGATAATTCCAGCGCTGGGCAATAAGCAACGTATTGTCCGCTGTCATCACATAAAAGTTGGGTTATTACCTGTATACCTGTGATGGCACCATACTTGTCAGTTGTGAGCGTTTCCATTTCTAAAGGTAATGAGGGTCAAGTTGTAGTATCGCCCAGCCGCCCCAGCCCCGGGCGCGGCTGGTTTGCGTTTAGGGTAGGGTCCCCGGGCGGGGTTGGTCGCTGCGCCACCGGGAAACGCCGGTTTCGGCGGCCCACCCGCGCAGTAGTTTTGCTGGATGACGCTTCACGACAAGCCGCTGTTTGTGGCACCCAACAAGGTGCAGGACTACCTACTCAACCCTGACCATCCTATTGGTGGGGCCAAAGCCCGGTTTTTCCTCGGCATCGGTTATTCGCGGGAGCACTACGAGCAGCTGATTGCCGATTTGATTGAGCACGGCCACACGCGCCCCGTGACCGAGGAGAAAGATTCGCCCTACGGCGTTAAATTCGTGGTAGATGGCCCACTGCTGGCCCCCAACGGCCGGGAGTATCCGCTGCGCACCGTGTGGATGGAACAATCGCCCGGCACGTTCGTTTTGTTAATCACTGCCCACTTACTCGACCGCTGATGAAACCACCCTTTGCTGAATTAGAGATTGTGCAATTGCGGCAGGCGCACCCCGAATGCGGCTTGCCGGCGGGGGCCCCCGGTACCGTCGTGCTGGTGTACCGGCAAGGCGAAGCCTACGAAGTAGAATTTGTGCGCCCTGATGGTTCTACCCAAGCGGTATTGACTTTGCCAGCCGCCGAAGTGGCTGCCCCATCTGCCCATGCGGTGCGGCAAGCGGCTTAGCAGTGTTGTAATTATAGCATCGTCCAGCCGCTGGGGCCCCGGTAGCGGCCGGTTTGCGGTTGGGGGTAGGGGCCCCGGGCGGGGTTGGTAGCTGCGCCACCTGGAAACTGCTGTTTCGGCGGCCCACCCGCGCATTACCATTGACCCGAGCCGGGAAGTAGCTTTGCCGCATGTTTGAAGGCTACGAAATTGACTTTGGCAAGCTTAATCTCAACTGGCTGCACAGCGTCAGTATTGAGTTGGATGAGATAATCGACCTGATAGAAGTGGCCGAGCGGGCGCAAACGTACTTGCAGGCCAACGGGCAAATTGAGCTGGTCGGCTACACGAACCGACGCAAGTTTATTTCCGTTATTTTTACTATCAGCGGGCAGCAGCTCGTGGTCGATGATGTAAACCTTCCCCGTTATGAAACCATCCAGGACGTTATTCTCCGCCGACTTGCCGCCGAATCCGAGTAATCTTTCCATGAACGGCAAAACCGTCGAGGAATGGGAAGCTGGCCGTATCAGTGGGCCGCTCTCGAAGCGGGAGCTATTTGCGTACCTAAAGAAAATAGGCAAGCTGCCCGCCGACGCGCAGTACAAGCAGGCTTCTTAAATTAAAAGCAGCCGTTACGTTAAACAACACCCGCCACGCCTCTGCTTCCTTGGACGCAAGCGCACCAGGGCGGGTTTTTTTGTGTCTCCAGCTTCGCCGGCCGCTGGGGCCCCGGGAGCGGCTGGCCTGCGTTTGGGGTAGGGGCCCCGGACGGGGTTGGTAGCTGCGCCACCGGGAAACGCCGGTTTCGGCGGCCCGGCCTACAACTGGGCCCGCACCCGGCTCAGGCTTTCCGGCTTCACGCCCAAATACGTGGCGATGTGGCGCTGCGGCACCCGCCGAATCAGCTCGGGGTTTTGGCAAAGCAGGGCCAGGTAGCGGGTTTTCAGGTCGTCCATCTGGAACGCCCGCAGCCGCTCCGTCAGGCCGCACACCAGGTCTTCGTTGATGCGGCGGCCCAGCCGCTCGATGGGCGGCACGCGCCGGAACAGGCGGTTGAGGTCGGGCACCAGGATTTCGTGGGCCACCACGTCGGTCAGGCACTCGAAGTACAGCTCGGTGGGCACCTGGGCCACCAGGCTCAGCGTGTCGAAGCAAAACGACTCGGCCCCGTAAAACGCCGACGTGATGTCCTCGCCCCGCACCAGCCGGTAGGCCCGCGCCAGCCCGCTTTCGATGAAGTACAATCGGTCGGGCGGGGGCCCCGGGCGGAACAGCTCGGCGCCCTTGCGAAACGTGCACGGCCGCACCACGGCCAGCGTAAGGGCCAGCTCGGCATCGGTGAGGTGGGCGTGGTGCTGTAAATACGTGCGCATCGGTGGGGGGCCCAGCCCCGGCGGCTATGCCGCGCCGGCGCAATGGCCCCGCGAAGAAACGCTGAGAATGGCGTTGCGGCCGCGCGGCACGACGCCAAGCAACCAGCTGCACCTTTCCTAACCCGTTCGCGGCAGTTGCGTTACGGCACCCACCACTTCTTTGTAACTGATGATGCCTACTCCCGACCATTCCCTGGGCGGGCGGCTGCCGCTGCTCTGGTCCGCCGACCTCGACGCCGACCAAAAAAAGCTCTACCACGCGCTGGTCGATAAAATGGTGGGCTGGGCCAATAAGTCCGGTTTCCGGGCCGACACCGCCGACGGCCGCCTCATCGGGCCCTTCAACCCGATGCTTTTCAGCCCGCTCATCAGCCAGGCCACCCTCGACCTCACCGAGGCCGAAACCGCCCACACCGCCCTCAGCGAGAAAGTGCGCCAAGTGGTCATTCTCTGCGTGGGCGCGGTGTGGAAGGCCGACTACGAGCTGTACGCCCGCCTCGCCGTGGGCCAAAAAGCCGGTTTCGACGAGGCCACGGTGCAGGCGCTGGCGGCCGGCCAGCGCCCCACCGGCCTGTCGGCCGCGGAAGGCGTCGCCTACGATTTCACCCACCAGCTGGTGGCCGCGCACCGCGTGGACCAGCCGCTTTACCAGCGGGCCGTGGAGACGTTCGGGGCCAAGGGCGTGGTGGACATGGTTTACCTGGCCGGCAACTACATGACCGTCAGCGCACTGCTCAACACGTTTGCCGTGCCCGCGCCCGGGGCGGCATAAAATAAAAGCGGCTTGCTCCAGGTGGAGCAAGCCGCTTTTATTTTATGCCGCCCCAAAGACTTACTTTTTTTTCAAACCCAGCTCAATTAGGCGTTCGTTCAGGAATTCGCCGGCCGTGATGTCGGCTTCTTTCTTGGGGTTGTCGGCCGTCACCAAGTGCGGCAGGGCGGCCAGGCTCATTTCGGAGCGCGGGTGCATGAAGAACGGGATGCTGTAGCGCGAGGTGTTCATTTTCTCGCGGGGCGGGTTCACCACCCGGTGGATGGTGCTGCGCAGCACGCCGTTGGTGAGGCGCTGGAGCATGTCGCCCACGTTCACCACAATCTGGTCGGGCAGGGCGGTGATGGGAATCCAGTGGCCGTCGCGGCGCAGCACTTGCAGGCCGTCGGCGCTGGCCCCCATCAGCAGGGTTATCAGGTTGATGTCGCCGTGCTCGGCGGCCCGCACGGCGTCGGCCGGCACCGCGTCGGGGTCTTCGATGGGGAAGTAGTGGATGGGGCGCAGGATGGAGTTGCCGTGGCGCACCTTGTCGTCGAAGTAGTTTTCGGGCAGCTCCAGGTACAGGGCAATGGCGCGGAGCACGTCCTGGCCGGCGGCCTCCAGGGTGCGGTAGGCGGTGAAGGTGCTGTCGTGGAAACCGGGCACCTCCTGGGGCCAGATGTTGTCGGGGTACTCGCCTTTCACGGGGTCGGTGGCGTCTTCCACCTCCTGGCCCACGTGGTAAAACTCCTTGAGGTCGCCGGTGTTGCGGCCCTTGGCGTGCTCCTTGCCCTTGCTGATGTAGCCGCGCTGGCCGGCCAGCTCCGGCTTTTCGTAGGCCTGCTTGGCCGCGTCGGGCAGCTGGAAAAAGGCCTGCACGTTGGCGTATAGCTCCTTGGTTTGGGCATCGCTCAGGCCGTGGTTTTTGAGGGCGACGAAGCCGATGCTTTGGTAAGCTTCGCCGAGCTGCTGCACGAAGTGGGCTTTGCGCTGCGGGTCGCCGGAGCGGAAATCGGCGAGGTCGAGAGACGGAATCTGGTCCAGGAGTTGGTCTTGCATGGCCAAAAAGCAGAGGATGAAACGAGTAGGTAACCGGCCGGCGTGCGGGCACGCCGCCGGGCCGCAAGTTAAGAAACCGCCGGCGGGGCCGGTTGGTTTCCGGCGGCCCGCGCCAACCAATGCCAAAGTATTGCGTTCTTTACGCATTCGTTCTCCCGTCGCGCTTACTTCTTTCGCCTCTTCTCCTTATGAAACACCGCTTCGCTACTTGGTTGCCCACGGGCCTACCGCTGGCCCTGGCCTTGCTCGCCGCCACCGCCTGCGACACCAGCAAATCGACGGCCGACGCCGCTGCCTCCACGGGTAGCTCCGTGCCCATCACCACCCCCACCGACTCGCAGCGCAACTCCCTGGCGGCCGACGGGATGGAGAAAAACGGCATCCGCCTTACGCCCTTCAACGACTCGCCCAAGTTCCCCGAGGCCCAGATGCGCCTCACCTCGCCGGTGGCGGGGGCCACGGTGCCCAGCGGCGACGTGCGCTTCGTTTACCAGGTCAGCAACTTCCTGCTCACTAAGATGAGCGGGGGGCCCGAAATGGCCCAGATGGCCAACTCGGCCAAGGGCCAGCACATCCACAACATCGTGGACAACCAGCCCTACACCGCCCACTACGAAACCACGTTCGCCAAGCCCATTCCCGACGGCCAGCACGTGGTGCTTTCCTTCCTCTCGCGCTCGTACCACGAGAGCCTGAAGCAGCGCGGGGCCTACGACTTGCGCGTCATCAACGTGGGCAACGGCCCTGCACCCGCCACGCCCATCCTCGACGTGACCAAGCCCAACCTGTTCTACAGCCGGCCTAAAGACACGTATACGGGGGCCGACGCCAAAAAAATCATGCTCGATTTTTACCTGGTGAACACCACCCTCGACCCGGCCGGCAACAAGGTGCGGGCCACCATCAACGGCACCGAATTTATGCTCGACAAGTGGGCCCCCTTCCAGATGGAAGGCCTGCCCGCCGGCGAAAACACCGTGAAGCTGGAGCTGGTCGATAACAGCGGAGCCCTCATCCCGGGGCCTTACAACTCCGTGACGCGCACCTTCACGGTGGCCCGGTAGGCCCACGGCATTTACGGTCAATCGTCAGACAAAAGAGTCCCGTGGCCGTTTGGCTGCGGGACTCTTTTGTCTGACGGCCAAATGTCCCGCCTCCCAGCCGCCGCTGCCCTGCCAAGCGCTAAAAGCTATTCGGGTTGCATTTTCGATTCTCAGAACGGCGTAGAAACGCATCCTGGCATTTCGGGGGTGGACATCATACTTGAATAGTGCCCGGGCAAGCCGTGCAGGCTTCAGGCGCCTGGGGCGTCGTTGCCCCTCGCGGCCGCGAACCCCAACAGCTTCTTACTTTGCCGCATGGCCCCTCCCCGCCCCAAACCTGCCGAACCGGCCGCGCCCACCGCGCCGCTCACCCGCGAGCTGGTGCTGCGGGCCCTGCGGCAGATTGACCGGGCCGGGGCGGCGCTGCCGCCCAGCACCGTGTACGAGCTGGTGTACCGCGGCCGGCGCTACCCGCCCCGGGCCGTGGCCGAGTGGGCCCACCGCCTGGCCACCGGCGACGCCGCCGCCCGCTGGCCCCACCCCGCCGGTACGCCCACCAACACCGCCCTTGAAGCCCTCGACTTCACCATCAGCACCAAGCGCCCCGTGTTGGCCCCCGGCCACGCCGCCGACGCCGCCGAATCGGCCGACGGCCTCTACCTCGGGGGCCCCGAGCCCATGCCAGTTGCCGCCGAGCCGAAGGCGAAGTACGCGCCGGCCGGGCCCCCGCCCGCGCCCTACGCCAAAGCAGAGGCGTTGGCCGAGCTGCTGATTTCGGAGGAAGAGCTGGACGCGGCCCTGGCCGGCCTGGCCCGCCGCCGCAACCTGCTGCTGCAAGGCCCGCCCGGCACCGGCAAAACTTTTCTGGCCCGCCGCCTGGCCTGGCTACTGCTCGGGGCCCGCGACGAGAGCCGGCTGGAGCTGGTGCAGTTCCACCCCAGCTACGGCTACGAGGACTTCGTGCTCGGCTTCCGGCCCGATGCGCAGGGGCAATTCCGGCTGGTACCGGGCGTGCTGCCGCTGCTCTGCCAGCGCGCCGCCGCCGACCCCGCCCGGCCCTACGTACTGGTGATTGACGAGCTGAACCGGGGGCAGGTGGCCCGCATCTTCGGCGAGCTGCTGGGCCTGCTGGAGGCCGACAAGCGCGGCCCCGCCCACGCCCTGCGCCTGCCCTACGCCCCGCCCGACGCGCCCCGCTTCTTCGTGCCCGACAACCTGTTCGTCGTCGCCACCCTCAACCTGGCCGACCGCTCCCTCAGTCCGCTCGACTACGCCCTGCGCCGCCGCTTCGCCGTGGTGGAGCTGCGCCCGCAGTTCGGGCCCCGGCTGGGGGCCCTGCTGGCCGCCCACGGCGTGCCCACCGCCCTGGCCGGGCGCCTCACCGCCCGCCTCACGGCCCTCAACCAAACGATAAGCGACGACCCCGGCCTGGGCCCCGAGTTTGCCTTGGGCCACAGCTACTTCGTGCCCCCGCCCGGCCCCCTACCCAACGCAGCAGAGTGGCTACGCCTCGTCATCGACCAGGAAATAGCCCCCCTGCTGGCCGACTACTGGCGCGACGAGCCCGCCACGGCTGCCGCCCAGCTGCGCAAGCTGCGGGGGGTATTGGAGTAGCGGGAAGGGGGGGATGGGCCGCATTGCTGAGCGCGGGGATAGCGTTATGAAAGCTTTCTAGAATATGATTCGCTTTAGGGCCGGAAAGCAGTTGCCGAAATCAACCTTTTACGTACTTAATAAATGACCGTTCACAGTATGTAAAAGGAGTTATCAGCCTATTCTAACCACCGTTTTAATTTGAGCTATGAGAACCCTCACGCATCTACTCGAGTCCATAGAACACTCGTTCACGGCGGAACAGGAGAGGAAGGCTCTGCAGCTTTTTGATGCTCTATCCGAGGCTCAAATCGAGGAATTGACCTCCACCCAGTACGTTAAAAGCTGGCAGGCGGGCCTGGTAATGCGGCACTTGCCTGTGAGCCGGTTGGTGCCGTACGCGGCACCATTGCTGGTGCACTTGCAGGACCTGAATTGGCCTGCTGCGCCCTATGTTGCGGACGTGTTGGTGGCCATGGGTGCACCGATAGTCCCGGCCCTGCGCCGGGTGTTCGCGACCGACCCTAACGATGGCATCTGGATTATTAATCTCATCTACAACGTCATCCAGCGATGGGAGGCGCCGCTGGCCCGATTGCTCGAAGCGGAACTCATCGGCTACGTGCGGTACGCGGCCCCCGAAGGCGAATCTATCGCGGCTTTAGAGGCCTTGCAACGGCTGTTGCCGACGGAAGAACACCGGCAACTCTACGACTTCCTGCGCGAGGCGTACGAGCACAATGCCGCGCTTCTGGGCGAATTACGGGAGGCTTTCGATTGCGAATGACCACGGCCCTTTTTTTGGTCTGCTATTGGTTCGCACTGATTCCAGTCCCGGACAGCCTGCCATAAAGGCCCCCCCGGACCATTCTTTAACGCTCTTTTCTTTAAACGGCAGGAATCAACCGATACCAAATGTTTAGGTGCTCACTACGAGTCGGTACGAGTTTAAGAAACTCGTCTACGATTCAAAGTTCACTAAATGCCTGATGGGGTGAGTTTCGTAAACGCCCAAAATGGAGCTTGGTCTCCACCAAAATACCACGCCGGCCGCGCCCCGGACAGAAGCCAAACCCCGTCCTTGATTCCGCGAAGTGTCCAAGAACGTATGTTATGGTGAGTGCTTTATCTGAGAAGCAAATGGAAAAATTAAATTTCAAATACGCTAGGCAGACCACGCACCCTTTCGTAACCCAGCCGCCTCCCCCACATGGCCCCCACCGTTCCGCTCGCCACGCTCTACTACCTGCTGTGCTACGCCTGGAACCGCCTGCCCGCGCCCGCCGACTGGGCTCCGGGCGGGGCCGCGCCCTTCCACCGGCCGCTGGAGCTACTTACGCAACTGCTGCTGCAAGCCACGCGCCGGCTGCTGCGCACGGGCCTGCCGCTGGCCTTTGAGGAGCGCCAAGAAGTGCTGGGCACTTTGCGCGGGCGCGTCGAGCTGGGGCCCTCGCTGGCCCGGGGGCTGCTGCCGCAGGGCCGGGCCCTGTGCCGCTTCGCCGAGCTGGGGCCCGACGCGCCGTTGGCCCGCTTGCTGGCCGCCACGCTGGCCGCGCTGGCCGCCCGCCCCAGCCTGCCCGTGGCGCTGCGGCGCGAAGTGCAGCACCTGCGGCGGCGCTTACCCGGCGACGTAGCGGGGGCAGCGGCGGCCCCCACGGCGGCGGTATTCGGGGCCCTGCACCGGCAGCGGCCGGGGGGCGAGGCGGCGTTTGCCCTGCACCTGTGCGAGCTGATTTGGCGGCACGCGCTGCCCGCGCCCGGGGCCCCTGGGGCAGGGCGGGTGCTGGATTTTCGGCGTGACGAGGCCCTGATGGCGCGGCTCTTCGAGCAGTTCGTGCGCAACTTCTACCGGCGCGAGCAGCGCCAGTACCGGGTATTTGCCGAAACCATTGCCTGGCAGGTGGCCGACGCCGCCCCCGCCGCCCTGGAACTGCTGCCCACCATGCTCACCGACACGACGCTCGAAAGCCCAACCCGCAAAATCATCCTCGACACCAAGTACTACGCCGCTGCGCTGCGCCCGCGCTACGACCGCCAGCGCCTCGTGGCCCCCCACCTCTACCAGCTCTACGCCTACCTCCAAAACCAGCGCCCCGCCCCCGGCCAGGCCCTGGAGGGCATCCTGCTGTACCCCGCCGCGCCGGCCCCCGCGCCCGCGCTCGACGCCCGCTACACCCTCGGCGGCCACCCCGTGCGCGTGGCCACCCTCGACCTGCACCAGCCCTGGCCCGGCATCGCCGCCGACCTGCTGGCCCTGGTGGCCTGAGGCGGGCGCACAAAAAACCGCCCGGCTCTCCTTGCGGAAAACCGGGCGGCCCGGATGGGTAATTAAGCGGCGGGCGGTGCGGCCCGCCCGCTAATTACTTTTTCACTTCGGTGGTGGTGGTGGTGCCAGCGGCCGGAGCCATAGCGCCGTCCATTTTGGCACCGTCGGCGGGAGCCGCGGCCGGGGCCATGGCGCCGTCAGCGGCAGGAGCGCCAGCAGCAGGAGCGGCCATGGCGGTGGTGTCGGTGGTAGCCGTGGTGCTGGTTTCGGTGGTGGCCGGGGTGGTGGTGGTGGTTTCGGCGGTCTTCGACTCGCACGACGACAGACCAGCGGTGAGGGCGAGGCCCAGGGCAGCAAATTTAACGAGCTTGTTCATGTTGGGGTATTTTTGAAAAGTTTAACGGGTAACTGCCCTTTATCCGCCTTTCCGTAAAAGGTAACCCGCCCGGCAAAACTTTTTTTTCGGCGGGTTACTTCTCCCCCATCCGTGTATTAACCCCCAAAGCGAATGAGCAGAGGCGACTCTTCTTTTTCTTTTTCGACTCCCTTGGTGCCCGCGTCCGACGAAGTTTTAATTGCCGCCATCCGCGGCGGCGACGAGCGGGCGCTGGCGCAGCTCTACCGGCTGCACTGGCCCATGGTGTCGCACTTCGTGCTGCAAAACAGCGGCTCGGACGACGACGCCCAGGACGTGTACCAGGAAGGCGTGCTGGTATTTTACGAGAAGGTGCGCGACGGCTCCCTGGAGCTGAGCTGCCAAATCAAAACTTACCTCTACGCCGTGTGCCGCCGGCTCTGGCTCAAGCGCCTCACCAGCAAAAGCCGCTTCGGCGTGCGCTTGCAGGAAGACGACGACCTGGGCCCCCTGCACCACACCGGGGCCGAGGACGACCTGCTCGCCGCCGAGGAACAGGACCGCCGCTTCGACACCATGAGCGAGGCCCTCGACCACCTCGGCGAGCCCTGCCGGGCGCTGCTCGAAGGCTATTACCTGCGGGAGCGGTCCATGCAGGACCTGACGGCGGAGTTCGGTTACACCAACGCCGACAACGCCAAGAACCAAAAATATAAATGCCTCGTGCGCCTCAAAAAACTCTTTTTTGCCCACTACAAGGAAGCCCCTCTCTAGTCATTTAACAGTTATCAATCAACATTTAACAGGTGGCCGTTGCCCGTTTCCACGCGCTAAACACCGGAATTGTTAAATAATGATTGATAATCGTTAAATGAGCCCCTGTTATGCAAACCGAAGCCGATTACTACGCCTTATTTGACGCCTACGACCGCGGCGAGCTGGCCGCGCCCGCCCGGGCCGGCCTCGAAGCCCGCCTGGCCGCCGACCCCGCCCTGGCCCTGCGCTACGCCGACTTCGGCGAGATGACGGCCACGCTGCGGGCCACCGGCCAGCGCCAGGCCCTGCGCCGGCAGCTCCACGGCCTGCACGCCGCAATGGTGGCCGAAACCGCAGAGAAGCAATCGGTTGCCAAAGCACCTGCGTTGCGGGCCACCGTGAACCCGCTGCTGCGCATTTCGCGCACCGAGCGGGTGCTGCGCGAGTTTTGGAGCGGGCACCGGGCCACGGTGGGCGTGGCGGCCTCGGTGGCCGTGCTGGCCGTGTTCGCCTCGCTACTGGGCCTGGATTTGTGGCGCAACGCCAACACCAAGCCGTCGCTTTATGGCTACGAGGTGCTACGCCTGAAAATAAATCAATTGCAAAGCACCCAGCGGGACTTGACCCGGCAGCTGCGCAGCGTCGACGGTAAGAACGGGGCCACCGCAACGCCCACCAACAGCGGCAAGTTCAGCGGCACGGGCTTCGCCCTCACCGCCGACGGCTACCTGGTGACGAGCTACCACGTAATTCAAGGAGCTGACTCGCTGCTGATTGAAGGCCACGACCAGCAGCGCTACCACGCCGAAACCGTGTACGCCGACCGGGCCCACGACCTGGCCATCCTGCGCATCAAAGACAAAGGCTTCGACGGCTTCGGCCGCCTGCCCTACACCTTTAAGGCCGGGCAGGCCGAGCTGGGCGAGCGGGTGTTCACGCTCGGCTACCCGCGCGACGACGTGGTGTACGGCGAGGGGGCCCTGAGCGCCCGCTCGGGCTTCGGCGGCGACACGGCCTTTTACCAGGTCAGCATTCCGGTGAACCCGGGCAACTCCGGGGGGCCGCTGCTCGACGAGCGCGGCAACCTGATCGGTGTGGTGAGCGGCCGCCAGAGCGACGCCCAGAGCGCGGCCTTCGCCACCAAATCGTCGCTGCTGCTGCGCCTCGTCGATTCGCTGGCCAAGAAGCAGCCCATCGAGCCCTACCGCCTGCCCCGCTACAACCACCTGGCCGGTACCCCGCGCCCCCAGCAAATCAAAAAGCTCCAGGATTTCGTGTTCGTGGTGAAGGTGTTCGAGAAAGATTAAGCATTGGTTTTAAATCAAAAAGGCCCGGCCGCTCATCGAGCAGCCGGGCCTTTTACTTGCTTGTGAGTTCCAGTTACTTGCTGGGCATCAGCACAGCATCAATGGAATGCACGACGCCGTTGGTGGCGATGATGTCGGCTTTTTCCACAGTGGCCGAGCCGCCTTTGACGTCCACGATCATCACGCTTTCGCCTTGTTTCTTCACCGTCAGCATCTCGCCTTCCACGGTTTTGAGCTTCTGCCCGTCCTTGAGGGAAGCGGCTTTGTGGATGCCCGGCACCACGTGGTACGTGAGAATGCCGCTGAGCATTTTCTTGTTCGCGGGCAGTAGCAGGTTGTCCACCGTGCCGGCGGGCAGCTTATCGAAGGCTGCGTTGGTGGGCGCAAACACGGTGTAAGGGCCCTTGTCCTTGGCTTTATCGGCCAGGCCGGCGGCTTGCAGCGCCTTCAGCAGGGTGGTGTGGTCGGGCGAGACGGCGGCGCTGCCGGCCAAGTCTTTGTTGGTGGCCTGGGCAGCGGCCGTCAGCTGGGTGCCCAGCAGCAGCAACAATCCCAGAAAGGCGGTGAACAACGTTTGCTTGCGCATGAGGAAACGGGGGGTTGTGTGGAAGTACGAGACCAAAAGCCCGGCGCGGCACTTTTGTTTATTCCTAAAAGCTACTGCTGAGGTTATTAGGGAAGCGGTTATGGTATGAATGGCCAAAACGTACCGGCCCGCTTGGTCGTTCTGAGGCCGCCAGTTTAGGCCCCTTGAGCCCGGGCCGCAACTCAACGGGTACCGGGTGCCCCTCCGCGCGAGCGCTGTCCAACGGGCCGGGCTACCGCTTGAGTAGCCGCCTCAAAACCACTGCGCCGCCCGCTGCATTAGTTGCTCCAGGGCGGCCTGGTCGTCGGCGTCGAAATCGTTGAGCTGGTCGCTGTCCACGTCGAGCACGGCCACTACTTCGCCGTTTTTGAGGACGGGCACCACAATTTCTGACTTCGAATCGGAACTGCAGGCGATGTGGCCGGGAAACTGCTCCACGTCGGGCACGAGCAGGGTGCGGGCCTGGGCCCAGCTGCCGCCGCACACCCCCCGCCCCTTGCGGATGCGGGTGCAGGCAATGGGCCCCTGGAACGGCCCGAGCACCAGCTCGTCGCCTTTCACCAAATAGAAGCCCACCCAGAAAAACCCGAACGCCTGCCGCAGCGCGGCGGCCGTGTTGGCCAGGTTGGCGGTCAGGTCGGACTCGCCGGCGGTGAGGGCGTCGATTTGGGGCAGCAGCTCGGCGTAGCGGGCGGCCTTGGTGGCGGCGGTGAGGGCGAGGGTTTCGGCCATATTTAAGCAGCGCGAACGTTGCCGTTTGCGTTAGAAGCGTTAGGGTACGTTAGTTAGGGCAAGTAATTGGCGGCTAATGGGTGGCGCGGAGCCGCGAGCCGCAAAGTTCGCACGCTACCAATTCACGTAGCGAAACAGCTCGTCGTCGCCAACGTTTTCCACGCTACGCAAGCCGCTGAGGCCCAGGCGCGGGGCGGCCACGCCGGCCCCCAGCTTCTGGGGGCTGCGGAACACCCGGATTTCGTCCCACAGCCCCGCGTTCAGCAGGGCGTTGAGCACCGTGGGGCCCCCTTCTACCAGCACCGACTGCACCTGGCGCTGCCAGAGGTCGGCCAGGATTTGGGGCAGCAGGTCGTCGGCTTCGGAGAGGGTGGCGTAGGCGCGGTTGGGGGCGTCGGGGCGCTGGCGGTAGGTGTAGAAGAGGGTGGGTTGGTGGCCGTCGAGCACGTGGTGGGCGGGCGGCAGGCACAGGTTTTTGTCGAGCACCACGCGCAGCGGGTTGGGGCCGGGCCAGTCGCGCACGTTCAGGTGGGGGTTGTCGTGCAGGGCCGTGCGCGTGCCCACCAGAATGGCCTGCTCCTCGGCCCGCCACTGGTGGGTGAGCAGCCGCGCCTGGGGCCCGCTAATGGCCACCGGTTGAAAGTAGCGGCCGGCCAAAAAGCCGTCGGCCGTTTCGGCCCATTTCAGCACCAGGTAGGGCCGCTTTTTTTCGTGGAAAGTAAAAAAGCGCCGGTTGAGCCAGCGGCCTTCGGGGGCCAGCAGGCCGGTTTCGACTCGGGCCCCGGCGGCCCGCAGCTTGGCGTTGCCGCGCCCGGCCACCAGCGGAAACGGGTCGTCGTTGCACACCACCACCTCGGGCACGCCGTGGGCGATGAGCAAGTCGGCGCAGGGCGGGGTTTTGCCGTGGTGGGCGCAGGGCTCCAGCGTCACGTACACGCGGCTTTCCTTTAGCAACGACTGGTCGGCCACGCTGGCCAGGGCGTTTACTTCGGCGTGGGGCCCCCCGTGCTGCCGGTGCCAGCCCTCGCCGATGATGCGGCCCCGGTGCGTGACCACGCAGCCCACCAGCGGGTTGGGCCGGGCGTAGCCGGTGCCGAGCAGCGCCAAATCCAGGGCGCGGCGCATGAACAAGGAGTCGTCGGGAAGGTCGTCGGCCATGCCGCAAAAGTAACCGCGCCGCCGCCCCGGCCTACTTTTGCCCGATGACCACCCGCGCCCTCACCGACCGCCTCGCCGCCGCCCTGGCCGCCGCCTACCCCGCCCCGGAGGCCGCCGCCATCGCCGCGCTGGTGGCCGAGCACCTGCTGGGCCTCGACGCGCTCCAGCGCCGGATGCGGGCCCAGGAGGCGGTGCCGCCAGGGGTTGAGCAGCAACTGCCGGCCCTGCAAGCCCGCCTGCTGGCCCACGAGCCCGTACAGTACGTGCTGGGCACGGCCCACTTCGCCGGCCTGGACCTGGAAGTGACGCCCGCCACCCTTATCCCGCGCCCCGAAACCGAGGAACTGGCGCGGCTGGTGGTGGCCGCGCAGCCCGGGGCCCGCGCGGTGCTCGACGTGGGCACCGGCTCGGGCTGCCTGGCCCTGGCGCTGGCCCGCGCCCTGCCCCGGGCGCGGGTGCTGGCCGTCGATAGCTCGGAAGCCGCGCTGGCCGTGGCCCGCCGCAACGGGGCCCGCTACGCGCCGCAGGTAGTGTTCGAGCAAGTCGATATCCTGCAAGCCGGCCCCGCCGGCCTGGCCCCCGGGGCCCTGGACGCGCTGGTGAGCAACCCGCCCTACGTGCGCGAAAGCGAGCGGGCCCAGATGCGCGAAAACGTGCTGGACTGGGAGCCCGCCGGGGCCCTGTTCGTGCCCGACGCCGACCCGCTGCTGTTCTACCGCCGCCTGGGGGCCCTGGGCCGCGTGCTGCTGCGCCCCGGCGGCGGCCTCTACCTGGAAATCAACGAGGCACTTTCCGCCGAAACCGAGGCGCTGTTGGTTTCTCAGGGCTACGCGGAGGTGCGCGGGGTGGCGGACATGTTCGGGCGGCCGCGCCTGGTGCGGGCCGTTGCGCCGTAGTAGAAACAGCTTTGCGAAACTTGATTTTCACTTGGCGAAACCTTGTGCGCGAGCCATTAGCGCGGAGTTTTGCCAGGTTAAAAATTAAGTTTCGCAGTTGGTCACCTGCAACGAGGCCGGCGGGTACCGCGTGAATTCTCGGTCTTTTCCTGGCCGGCCCCCAAACTACGACCCTTAAAACTGCGTAGCTGCACAGTCACTCCTCACCCCCCAAACCCCCGCATCATGGTAAAAGTAGGATTATTGGTACGGCTCGAAGCCAAGCCCGGAAAAGAGCAGGCCGTGGCCGATTTCCTGCGCGGCGGCCTGGCCCTCGTGATGGAAGAGCCCGACACCGTGACCTGGTACGGCATTCAGATGGGCCCGTCCACGTTTGGCATTTTCGACACGTTTGCCGAAGATGCCGGCCGCAAAGCCCACCTCGGGGGCAAAGTAGCCGCTGCCCTCATGGCCCACGCGGAGGAGTTGTTTTCGGTGGCTCCAGCCATTGAGATGATTGACATCCTGGCCGCGAAGTAAGCCCCGGTGTAAATAAAACCGGCCCTTTCGGGGGCGAAATCCGGAGTGATTGCACCCGCAGGTTTCGCCCCCGAAAGGGCCGGTTTTTTGCGGTGCCTACCGCAGCAAAAACGCTTTCAGGGCCCCAAAATCCACCCCTATCGGTACGCTCTGCTTCGGGCGGCCCTGTAAGTGGCGCACGGCTTCGGGCAACTCGATTGGCTGGCCGATGATGGGCTCCACCACGTCGGGAAATTTGACGGGGTGGGCCGTGGCCAGCAGGAAGCCGGCTCCTTCGGGGTGCTGGGCCTGGTGGCGAAGCAAAGCGGCGTAGGCCACGGCGGCGTGGGGATCGAGCAGGTAGCCGTTTTCAAACCACACTCGCAAGATGGTGGCCACCGTGTCGGCGTCGCTCACCGTTTCGGCGCTCAGGGCCGCTTGCAGGGCCCCGTGGTCGTGGCCGAACAACTCCAGGACGCGCACAAAGTTGCTGGGGTCGCCCACGTCCATGGCGTTGGAGTGGGTGGCCACGGCCGGCAGCGGCGCGTAGGTGCCCGAGCGCAGGTAGCGCGGCACGGGGTCGTTGGCGTTGCAGGCGGCGATGAAATGGCCCAGCGGCAGGCCCGAGGCCCGCGCCAGCAGCCCGGCGCAGAGGTTGCCGAAGTTGCCGCTCGGCACGCTCACCACGGGCGGCGCGGCCCCGGCCGGCCACTGCTGGGCCGCGAAGCAGTAGTACAGCTGCTGGGGCAGCCACCGCGCTACGTTGATGGAGTTGGCCGAGGTGAGGACGCGATGGGCCGCCAGCTCAGCATCCAGAAACGCCTGCTTCACCAGGGCCTGGCAGTCGTCGAAAGTGCCGCTAACCTCCAGGGCGGTAATGTTTTGGCCCAGCGTGGTGAGCTGCAGCTCCTGCACCGGGCTCACCTTGCCCCGGGGGTAGAGGATGACGACCTCCACGCCCGGCACGCCCAAAAAGCCGCTGGCCACGGCCCCGCCGGTGTCGCCGGAGGTGGCCACCAGCACCGTCATGGGCGGGGCGTCGCCGCGCTGGGCGAAGTAGCCCAGGCAGCGGCTCATGAAGCGGGCCCCCACGTCCTTGAACGCCAGCGTGGGCCCGTGAAACAGCTCCAGTGCCGCGATGCCGGGGCTCACCGGCACCAGCGGAAACGGGAAGTCCACGGCCGCGGCGCAAATCGCGCGCAGGTCCGCGTCGGGGATGGTGCCGCCCACGTAGAGCCGCATCACGGCCAGGGCCAGGTCGGCGCGGTCCAGCCCGGGCAGCTCGCGCAGAAAGTCGGCCCCAAACCGCGGGATGGTTTCCGGAAAATACAACCCGCCGTCGGGGGCCTGGCCGGTGATGGCCGCCGTACGAAAGTCAACCGGGGGGGCCTGGCGGCGGAGGCTGTAGTACTGCATCAGGGGGAGAAGTGGCGCGATAGAAAAACAGTTAAAATCCTGCGTTCAGGGATTTGTCAACCGGCGAATGTACAGCCGAAACACCGGTCATCCCGTTAATTAACAAACTGTTAATTAACGGGATGACCGGGCTACTCGGCCACCACGTGGGCCCCTTTCGCGGCCACCGGCCCCACGTACAGGTTGAACGCAAGGCCCAGTTCGGCAAACACGCTGCCCAGGGCCTCGGCCACGGCGTGGGCAGTGGCCTCGTCGCGGTTCAGCATGAACAGCGAGGGCCCCGAGCCCGAGATGCCGCCGCCCAGGGCCCCCGCCGCCAGGGCCCGCCGCCGCGCCTCGGCCAGCCCGGGGATGAGCGGGGCCCGGGCCGGCTCCACGATGTAGTCGCCGAGCGAGCGGCCAACCAGGGCGTAGTCGGCGGTGAGGAAGCCGGCCACCAGGCCGGCCACGTTGGCCCACTGGCGCACGGCCAGGCCCAGCGGCACGGCGACGGGCAGCACTTGGCGGGCGTCCTTGGTTTTAATCTCAATTTGGGGGTGCACCACGGCCACCCACAGCGCCGGCGCGGGCAGGGCCACGATGTCGGTGGCCGGCTCCAGGGCCCGCACCACCGTGAAGCCCCCGAAAATGGCCGGCGCGATGTTATCGGCGTGGCGGGCCCCGGAGGCCACGGCTTCGCCCGCCATCGCAAACTCCACCAGCTCCAGCTGGCTGAACCGGTTGCCCAGCAAGGCGTTGGCCGCCACCACGGCCCCCGCCGCGCTGGCCGCGCTGCTGCCCACCCCGCTGCCGGGCATAATGCCCTTGGTGATTTCCATGTCGAAGCCCACGGCCTCGGGCACGGCGGCCAGCAGCGCCAGCAGCGCCACGCCGGCCACGTTGCGGGCCGGGTCGGTGGGCAGGCCGTAGCCGTCGAGGTGCCGGATGCGCACGCCCGGGGCCTCGGTGCGGCGCAGGCGGATGGTGTCGTAAGGCGCGGCCAGCGCCAAGCCAAACACGTCAAAGCCGCAGCCTAGGTTGGAGAGCGTAGCAGGCGAGTGAACGAGAACGGAATCGGGGAGGGGCATAAGAAATGTTCGCCAGTTGTTGTTAAAGCTTACCTAGCTGCTTCGGGGCATTTTTCTGGCAAATACGTCTTGCAATACCTCTGGCAACCAGTCGCCTGTTGTGAGATTTTGGCTGTCAGAATAAGAAGAGAAACGGGTTTCTAACGTTTCCTGACCGTCTGGTTTCAGCTCTCCGCCGGTAATTCGTGCCTCAAAAACAGTCATCACGTAGGCCACTTCGTCTCCATTCTGGTACCGTACTCGAAAGGCAGGCCCGCCGTACACCCCAAGTATTCCTAGCAGCTCTACCTCGCAGCCGGTTTCTTCCCGCATTTCTCTTCGAGCAGCCTGCTCCGGTGTCTCATCTACTTCTATCATGCCGCCCGGGGCTACCCATACATTGTTATTGGCGTGTCGCACGAGTAGAACCTGCCCTTCTGTGTTAAAGGCTAAAACGGTCACAGATGGCAATAGCAGAAGGTCATGGCCGACCTTGTTGCGGAGCTGCACTAAGTAAGGAGACATCAGTGTTGAGTAAAAATTAAAGCCGGGCGGCGCGAATAATATCCGCAAATACGCCGGCCGCCGTGACCTCCGCGCCGGCCCCCGCGCCCTTTATCACCAGCGGCTGCTCGCTGTAGCGGTCGGTGTAGAAGAGCACGATGTTGTCTTTGCCGCGCAGCTCGTACACGTCGTGGCTGGGCAGCACGGCTTGCAGGCCCACGGCGGCGGTGCCGTCGGCGTAGCGGGCCACGAACTTGAGGCGCTTGCCGGCGGCGGTAGCCGCGTCGTACAGGGCTCGGAAGTGGGCTTCGTGCACAGCCAGTTGCTCATAAAAAGCTTCTACGTCGCCCTCCAGGCAGGAGGCGGGCAGGAACGACTCGATTTGCACGTCGCTCATTTCCAGCGGGTGGCCGGCTTCGCGGGCCAGAATCAGGATTTTGCGGGCCACGTCGGTACCGCTTAGGTCCAGGCGCGGGTCGGGCTCGGTGTAGCCCTCGGCCTGGGCCTGGCGCACCACCTCGGCGAAGGGCCGGCTGCCGTCGTAGTTGTTGAACACGAAGTTGAGGGTGCCCGAGAGCACGGCTTCCAGGCGGCGCACCACGTCGCCGCTGCGCGTGAGGTCGCCGAGCGTGCCGATGATGGGCAGGCCCGCGCCCACGTTGGTTTCGAACAGGAACCGGGTGTTAAAATCCTGCGCCAGGCCCTTGAGGCGGGCGTAGTTGGCGTAGGCCGAGGAGGCGGCTACTTTATTGCAGGCCACCACGGCCACGCTCTTTTCGAGCAGGGCGGCGTAGTGGTCGGCCGCGGCGGGGTTGGCCGTCACGTCCACCAGAATGGAGTTGCGCAGGTTGCGGCTTAAGATGAGTTGGGTAAACTCGTCCAGGGTGCAGGGCCCGGCGGCGGCCAGGGCGGCGGGCCAGGTGGCCAGGTCCAGGCCGTTTTCGTCCACCACGCAGTGGCGGCGGTTGGCGATGGCCACCACGCGCACCTGCAGGCCCAGCTGCTGCTGCAAGTGCGCCTGCTGCTGCGCCAGCTGCGCCAGCAGTTTGCCGCCCACGTTGCCGGGGCCCAACACGTACAGGTTCACCTGTTTATAAGCCGGCTCGAAGAAGGCCTCGTGCAGCACGTTGATGGCCTTGGGCACGTCTTCCGACCGGATGACGGTGGAGATGTTGCGCTCCGACGAGCCCTGGGCAATGGCCCGGATGTTGACCCCGTTCTGCCCCAGGGCCCCGAACAGGCGGCCGCTGATGCCGGGGTGGTTCTTCATGTTTTCGCCCACCAGCGCCACGATGGCCAGGCCCAGCTCGGGCCGCAGCGGCGCGATGCGCCCGGCCCCGATTTCGGGGGCAAACTCGGCATCGACTACGGCGCGGGCGGCGGGCACGTCGGCGGCGGCCACGCCCACGCAAATCGAGTACTCCGACGAGCTTTGGGTGATGAGCACCACGTTGATGCGCTTGCGGGCCAGGGCCTCGAACAGCCGCTTCGAGAAGCCGGGGATGCCCACCATGCCGCTGCCTTCCAGGTTGAGCAGCGCCAGCTGGCCGATGCTGGAGAGGCCGCGCACCACGTCGGGGCTGTGCGGCGGGTCCACTTCCACCAGCGTGCCGTAGTCGGCCGGGGCGAAGGTATTTTTAATCCAGAGCGGAATACCGCGCTCCATAACGGGCTGAATGGTAGGCGGGTAGAGCACCTTGGCCCCGAAGTACGACAGCTCCATCGCCTCCTGGTACGAGATGCCGGCGATGGGCCGGGCCCGCGCCACGAGGCGCGGGTCGGCGGTCATCATGCCGCTCACGTCGGTCCAGATTTCGAGCTTGTCGGCGTCGAGCGCGGCGGCCAGCAGGGCGGCGGTGTAGTCGGAGCCGCCCCGGCCCAGGGTCGTCGTCGTGCCCTCGGCATCGGCCCCGATGAAGCCCGGCACCACCCACAGTGCATGAGCGTGTTTCTGCCCGAAGGCTTGCACCAGCTGCCGGGTGGCGGCCGGGTCCACTTCGGCCTTCCCGAAGCACGAATTGGTGCGGATGAGCTGGCGGGCGTCGGCCCACGCGGCTGGGGTTTTACCGCCAATGACTGCGCACACCAGCTGTGAAGAAAGCAGCTCGCCGTAGCTCATCAGCCGGTCCAGGGTGCGGGCCGACAGCTCGCCCAGGGCAAATACGCCGTCGCAGAGCTGCGTCAACTCCGAAAAGCCCTGGGTAAGCGTGGCAGTGACGTCGGGCTGGCCGGCCGGGGGCAGCAGGGCCTGGGCGGCGGCCAGGTGCCGCTGTTGCAGCTGGGCCAGGGCCTCGCGGTAGCGGGAATCGCCGCTGGCCGCCGCGCGGCCCGCCCCGATGAGGGCGTCGGTGGTGCCGCCCAGGGCCGATACCACCATCACCACGGGGCCCCCGGCCAGGGCATGGAGCGCAATGGCGCACGATTTTTCGATGTTTTCCGCGGAGGCAACGGACGTGCCTCCGAATTTAAGCACTTGCATTTAAGGTGGCGGTTGGGGATGGGGCCGGGTGGATGGGCCGGCAAAGAGCAGGGCGGCCGACACCGGGCCCGACAGCGCCGGCCGGCTGCGTGCTTTTGCCGCACCGCGGCAAGAAGGAACGCCCGACCCAAACGGCGCTGTTTGAATCCAGTATCTTTGCAAACCTACAGACTATTTTTTTCGACCACCCCAATGCTGGACAAATTAGAAGCCATCCGCCTGCGGTACGAAGACGTGAACCACGAGCTGATGCAGCCCGAGGTCATGTCGGACCTCAAGCGCTACAAGTCGTTGAACAAAGAGTACAAGGACTTGGGCAAAATTGTGGTCGAGTACCGCAATTACCAGCAGGTGCTCAGCAACATTGAAAACGCCCGCCAGGTTATCTCCACCGAAAAAGACGAGGACTTCCGCGAGATGGCCAAGGCCGAGCTGGACGAGCTGATGCCCGAGCAGGACCGCCTGGAGTCGGCCATCAAGGACCTGCTCATCCCCAAAGACCCCAACGACTCGAAGGACGTCATCATGGAAATCCGGGCCGGAGCCGGCGGCGACGAGGCCGCGCTCTTCGCCGGCGACTTGCAGCGCATGTACCTGCGCTTCGCCGAAAAGCAGGGCTGGAAAATGGAGCTGGTGGACGCCATGGAGGGCACCGCCGGCGGCTACAAGGAAATTATCCTGGCCGTGAAGGGCGAGGACGTGTACGGCAAGCTCAAGTTTGAGAGCGGCGTGCACCGCGTGCAGCGCGTGCCGGCCACCGAAACCCAGGGCCGCATCCACACCAGCGTGGCCTCGGTGGTGGTGATGCCCGAAGCCGAAGAGTTCGACATCGAGCTGGACATGAACGACATCCGCAAGGACCTGTTCATGTCGAGCGGCCCCGGCGGCCAGTCGGTGAACACGACCTACTCGGCCGTGCGCCTCACCCACCTGCCCACCGGCCTCGTGGCCCAGTGCCAGGACCAGAAGTCGCAGCTCAAGAACTTCGACAAGGCGCTGCAAGTGCTGCGCTCGCGCATTTTCGAGATTGAGCTGGCCAAGAAGAACGAGGCCGAAGGGGCCATCCGCAAGAGCATGATTGGCAGCGGCGACCGCAGCGACAAGGTGCGCACCTACAACTACCCCCAGGGCCGCGTGACGGACCACCGCATCGGCTACACCGTGCACAACCTGCCCAGCGTGATGGACGGCAACGTGGACGACTTCGTGGAAAACCTGCGCATCGCCGAAAGCGCCGAGCGCCTGAAGGTGGGCGTGTCGTAGAGGAAATAACGGGGCCCCGGGGGAACCTCACGAAACCCCTACGGGGCGGGCCCCTCTCCTGCGGAGAGGGGTGCGTTCAATTTGCTTGTTGAATTTGCCCGTTCAGGTACTGGCACCCCTCTCCGCAGGAGAGGGGCCGGGGGTGAGGTTCCCCCGGGCCAGGGCCCCCACGCACCAACCCCCTTCATGCGCCATTTTTTCCTCGCCTTCATTCTCCTCGGCTGCTTGTCGGCGCTGCTGCCGGGCTGCGAGCCCAAGGAAGACCTGGTGCAAACCTCGGGCAGCCTGAGCTTTGTGCAGGACACCGTACTGTTCGACACCGTGTTCACCACGGTGCGCACGGTGACGAAGCGGCTGTGGGTGTACAACCGCAACCGCGGGGCCCTGAAAACCGACATCAGCCTGGGCGGGCTGGGCACGAGCCCGTACGCGCTGGTTATCAACGGCGACGCGGGGCCCGGGGCCAGCGGCGTGACCGTGCGGGGCAACGACAGCCTGCTGGTGCTGGTGCGGGCCACGGTGGGCGACAACGGCACGGCCACCGCCGCCAAGCAGTTTCTGGTAACGGACCAGCTCAACTTCCTCACCAACGGCAACGCCCAGAACGTGAAGCTGGTGGCCTACGGCCAGAATGCCTACTTCCACTACGGCGAGGTAATCGGCCAGAATACGACCTGGAAGACCGACAAGCCCCACGTCATCGTGAACAGCAGCTTTGTGAGCGGGGGCCAGACGTACATCGGCGGGGTGGTAGTGGCGCAGGGCGTCACGCTGCGCATTCCCCGGGGGGCCCGCGTGTATTCGCACGCCGGGGCCACGCTGCAAGTCGATGGGCAGCTGCTGGTGAACGACTTGACCGAGCCCAACGCCTTCGCGCCCACCGACACCGTGAAGGATACCAACGCCAACATTGTGCGCTTCGCCGGCGACCGGCTCGAACCGTTCTACGCCGATGTGCCGGGGCAGTGGGGCGGCATTTTCTTCACGCCCACCAGCCACGACAACCGCATCCGCTACGCGGAAATTAAAAACGCCACCTACGGGCTGCTGCTGCTCAACCCGAAAAGGACGCTGCCGCGCCCCGGCGTAGCCGTTGACAACACGGTTATCAAGAACATTTCCGGGGCCAACGTCTCGTTTGCCAGCACCGCCCAGTCGGCCGTTTCGCTCGATACCGGGGGCGGCATCATCAGCCTCGGGGGCAACGTGGCGGCCACCAACTGCCTGCTCACCAACTGCGGCGAATACGCCATCCTGGGGTACGGCGGGGTGTACGACGTCAATTTTTGCACCATCGCCAACTACACGCCGGCTTTCCTGCGCAAGACGAATTCGCTGACGTTCACCGATAAATCCACCGACGCCGACGACAAAACCCCGTCGTCTCCGCAAATCACCCTCCGCAACAGCATCATGTGGGGCTCGATTGCCGACGAACTGTTCTTTGACGACAACGACGCCTACCGCGGCTCGCTCACGGTGCGCAACTCGGTGCTACGCACCACCTACTACGCCGGTACCGTGCTGGCCACGCCCGGCAATCCCGGCCTGCTAGACCCCGCGCTGGGCAACTCCCTCGCCGACCCGCTGTTTCTGCGCTCGCCGACCAACGCAGGCGGCAAATACGACTACTCACTGCAAGCCACCTCGCCGGCCCTCAAACTAGGGCCCACGTTCGGCAGCAAGCCCCCCCGCGACCTGCGCAACCTGCCCCGAGCGGCTTATACGGTAGGCGCCTACGAGCACAAGTAGCGCCCCGGGCGTGGGCTGCCGGCTTTTTCGCCGGCTGCCCGCTAATCGCTGAAGAAGTATATGACCCACTGAAAACCGGCCGGCAACGCGCGGCCGCTGCCCGGCCTGGCCTACTGCACCTGCCCGGCCGCCGCGTAGCGCAGCGTGTCGAATAGCACTAGCTTCTGGGTGCCCTGCACGGCGTAGCCGGCCAAGCGGCCCTGGCGCAGGTCGAGGCGCAGGTGCTTGTGGGCCGTGAACAGCGCGTTTTGCTGCTCCACGTCGGCCGTGATTTCCTCGGGGGCGGCCCCGGCGCTGAGCACGTTCAGGCGGGTTACCGGGGCGATGTCGTGGTCCGGCAGGCGGGTGTAGGTGCGGCGCAGCCGCCCGTCGGGCAGCCGGGCCGAATCCACGGCGTAGGCCCCGCGCAAGGCGGCTTTGTTGATGTCGGCCTGGAAAAACAGCTGTAGCTCGTCGGCCCAGCGCACGGCGGGCACGCGCACGGTTTCGGGGGGGCCGCCGCGCAGGCGCACGTACTTGAGGGCCGCGGCGTGGGCCTGGTCGAGCTGCTTAATCTGCTGGTCGAGCAGGCCCTTCACGTCGAAGTACAGGGGCCCGGCGGCGCGGGGCGCGGCCGCTTCGGGGCCCCCGCAGCCGGCCAGCAGCAGCGCCGCGCCGGCCGCCCACCGGGCGCTACGCACCGGCGGGGCGCAGCAGGTTCAGGCCGGTCATCTCGGCGGGCTGGGGCAGGCCCATCAGCGCCAGGATGGTGGGGGCCAGGTCGGCCAGCTTGCCGTCGGCGAGGGTGCCGCGGTAGTCGTCGTCCACCAGAATGCAGGGCACCAGGTTGATGGTGTGGGCCGTGTTGGGCGAGCCGTCGGCATTGCGCATGAACTCGGCGTTGCCGTGGTCGGCGATGATGAGGCTGGCGTAGCCGGCGGCGCGGGCGGCCTCCACCACGGCGCGGGCGCAGGCGTCGGCCGTTTCCACGGCCTTCACCACGGCCCCGAACACGCCGGTGTGGCCCACCATGTCGGGGTTGGCGAAGTTGAGGACCACGAAGTCGGCGGCCTGGGCTTGCAGCTCCGGCACCAGGGCATCGCGCAGGTCGGCGGCGCTCATCTCGGGCTGCAGGTCGTAGGTGGCCACCTTGGGCGAGGGGCACATGATGCGCTTCTCGCCGGCAAACTCCGCCTCGCGGCCCCCCGAAAAGAAGAACGTGACGTGCGGGTACTTCTCGGTTTCGGCGATGCGGATTTGCGTTTTGCCGTGGGCGGCCAGCACCTCGCCCAAGGTGTGGTCCAGGTTGTCTTTCTCGAACACCGGCGTCACGCCCACGAAGCTCTCGTCGTAGTTCGTCATCGTGAGGTAGTGCAGGTTCAGGCGCTGCATCTGGAAGGCGTGGAAGTCCTGCTGCGTCAGGGCTTCCGTAATCTCGCGGCCCCGGTCGGTGCGGAAGTTGAAGCACAGCACCACGTCGCCCTCCTGAATCACGGCCAGCGGCTGGTCGTCGGCCCCCGTCTTCACAATGGGCTTCAAAAACTCGTCGGTGATGCCTTCTTTGTATTGTTCCTGAATGGTTTGAATCAGGTTGTGCGAGGGCGTGCCCACGCCGTTCACCAGCAGGTCGTAGGCCACCTTCACCCGCTCCCAGCGCTGGTCGCGGTCCATGGCGTAGTAGCGGCCCACTACGGAGGCAATCCGGGCCCCGGTGCGCTCCACGTGCTCCTCCAGGTCGTTGATGTAGCGCACGCTGCTCTTGGGGTCGGTGTCGCGCCCGTCGGTGAAGGCGTGCACGAACACCCTGGGCACGCCCGCCTCGTGGGCAATGGTGCAGAGGGCCTTCACGTGGTCGATGTGCGAGTGCACCCCGCCGTCGGACAACAGCCCGATGAGGTGCAGGGGCTTGTTGTTGGTGCGGGCGTACTCGAAGGCTTTCACCAGGGCAGGCATCTGGCCCAGCTTGCGCTCGCGCACGGCCCGGCCGATGCGCACCAGCTCCTGGTCGATGACGCGGCCGGCCCCGATGTTCATGTGGCCCACTTCGGAGTTGCCCATCTGGCCCTCGGGCAGGCCCACGGCTTCGCCCGACGCCTGGAGGGTGCTGTGGGGGTAACGCGCCAGCACTTCGTCGTAGAAGGGCGTCCGGGCCTGGTCCACGGCCGAATCGGTCGTGTTCTGGGTCAGGCCCCACCCGTCCAGAATGACCAATAATACCTGTTTGTTCATGCCCCAAAGATACGGGGGCCCGGGGCAAGGGTTGGCTGGCCGGGGCCCGCTCCCCCGGTTTTCGGCCCAAATACTGCCGCGCCCGGGCCCAACCCCCGCGGGCCGGCGCACGTAAGTCCGCCCCGTTCGGGGCCGACTGGCCCGGTTTTCGCTACTGCCTCCGCCGACCCGATAACCCGTTCTATACCCTTTCTTATGAAACCCTTTTTACTGCGGATGCTGGCCGCCGCGTGGCTGCTGGTGTTGGTGGGCTTTACGGCGCAGGCCCAGGCCGATTTGGGCCCCGTGCGAAGCGCCCTTCGCGGCGGCTCGTCGCACGACCTGGCCCAGTACCTGGCCCCGGCCGTGGAGCTGAGCTTCGACGGCGACAAGCAAAACTTCAGCGCCACCCAGGCCGAGCTGGTGCTGAAAGACTTCTTCGCCAAAAACGCGCCTACCGGCTTCGACTTCATTCACCAGGGGGCCAGCGGCGAGGGCATTCAATACGCCGTGGGCCGCTACGCGAGCCGCACCGGCACCTACCGCGTGTACGTCAAGCTAAAGCCCTCGCGCGGGGCCCCGGTAATTGACAACCTTGATTTTACCAAGGAGTAGCAAGGCTTTGCGGTTAAAAGTGAGGAGTTGAAACCCGATGGTCGGGTTTCAACTCCTCACTTTTAACTTTTAACCCGGCTTCCACTTTGGCGGGGCGTTGCCGTGGCCGCCCGTGGCGCTTTCGCGGCCCGGGCCCCCGGCGTACCTTTGCCGGGTGCAACCGCTTCCCCCTTATTTGACCGACGAGGCCCTGGCCGTGTTCATCCGCGCGGCGCTAGCCGAAGACGTGGGCGACGGCGACCACTCGGCGCTGGCCGCCGTGCCGGCCGACGCGCACAACCGCGCCCGACTGCTGGTGAAAAGCCCCGGCGTGCTGGCCGGCGCGGCGCTGGCCCCGCGCATCTTCGCCGCCGTCGACGCGGGCCTGCACGTGCGCGACGCCCTGCCCGACGGCACCCGCGTGCGGCCCGGCGACGTGGCTTTCGTGGTGGAGGGCCCCGCCCGCAGCATCCTCACCGCCGAGCGGCTGGTGCTCAACTGCATGCAGCGCATGAGCGGCATCGCCACCTACACGGCGCACCTCACCGGCCTGCTGGCCGGCACCCGCGCCCGCCTGCTCGACACCCGCAAGACCACGCCCAACTTCCGCCTCTGCGAGAAGTGGGCCGTGCTGATTGGCGGCGGCGTGAACCACCGTTTCGGCCTCTTCGACATGGTGATGCTGAAGGACAACCACGTGGACTACGCCGGCGGCGTGGCCCCGGCCCTGGCCGCCACACAGGCCTACCTGGCTAGCACCGGCCGCCAGCTGCCCATCGTCATCGAAACCCGCAACCTGGCCGAAGTGCAGCAGGCGGTAGAAGCCGGCGGCTTCCAGCGCCTGATGCTCGACAACATGGCCCCCGCCCTGATGCGCGAGGCCGTGGCCCTGGTGGCCGGCCGCTTCGAAACCGAGGCCAGCGGCAGCATCACCGAGCAAACCCTGGCCGAAGTAGGAGCTACCGGCGTCGACTACATCTCGGTGGGGGCCCTCACCCACTCGGCCGGCATCCTGGACCTAAGCTTGAAAGCGTTTTAAGATTAATTGCTGATGGTCTCATTATTAAATTGTTGAAGGCTAAATTGTTGTTCGCGTCAGACTGCTTTTTTATTCAACGAATTAACCATTGAACGACTCAACAATTTAACCCCCAGCAATTCAACAATTCAATTATGAACCAACCCAACCAACGGGGCGGGGGCGGCGGCTTCCGCCAGCAGCAGCAGGCGTCGCCGCTGGCCATCGTCACCAAAAAAACGCAGTTCGACACCAACGCTTATACCAAGCTGGCGATGGCCGAGGTGTGGCGCAAAGACTGGGTGTACGCCCTCGTGCCGTTCGCCCTCGGCCTGCTGCCGGCCATCGTTTGGCACTCGTGGTGGTGGCTGGCGCTGAGCTTCGTGCTCACGCTGCTGTTCGTGCTGCTGCGCTCGGCCCAGGTCACGGGCGTCACGCAGTTGGAGCAGAGCAAGCCCTTGTTCGAGCGCATGAACTTTGAGATGGACCAGAAGCAGCTGCTGCTGCGCGTGAGCAAGGAAAAAGCCATGCAGCTGACCTGGGACATGATTGGCAAGGTGCGCCGCGACGACGACGCCTACCTGCTCTACCTCAAGCCCGGGGCCCCGCCCGCCGACACGGCCGGCTGGCGCTTGTGGATTGCCAAGACGTTCGACGTGCCCGTGTTTTTGCACCTGCCCCTGCGCGTGTTCAACTCCGACAACGACCGCAAGCTGTTCGAGGCCCTGCTGCGCCGCAAAAGCCTGCTGGCCTAGACTGGCCCGGCCGGGCCAAAAAGTACCGCTAGCGCCACCCAACCGCCCGGCCTTACGTACCGCTTCTCAATTGCTATTGCTTAACCACCGACCCATGAAATTCTGCACCCCCCGCCTGCTGGCCCTGGCGGCCGCCGCCCTGGCCCTGAACGCTTGCAGCAGCGAGCCCTCCGACTGGCGCCCCGACGAAAAAGTATCGGTGGACATGGTGGCCCCCGGCACCCGGTCCGACGAAGTGTTCCGCACCGACTCGGCCGACATGCCCAACGCGGCCAAAAGCGCGGCCATCCCGCGGCCCATCAACTCGTCGGAAAAGCTGGACGAGCGGGCCATGCCCGACGCGAACGAAACCACGTCGGCCGACGCCGCGAGCCTGAAGGGCGAAGAAAAGATGAACGACGCCAGCCAGGCCAAAGAAGCGGCCGACGACCGCTCGGCCGGCGGCAAGCCGAAGCGCTAAGCCGCGCCGCCCGGTCCTTTTTGCCGCGGCCGCCTGCCCCGCCGGATGGCGCGGGGCAGGCGGCCGCTTTTATTTTGCGCCCTCGCGGATGTGGATTGCCATTTTTGTATTGCTGGGCACGGTGCTGGCGGCGGGCTGGGCCGCCGGCCGGGTGCCCGCCGCGCTGGGCCAGGCGGCGCTCGTGCCGCTGCTGGCCTTCAGCGGGGCCTACTTGTTCACGCTCACCGTCACCCACTTGCTGCCCGAAGCCTGGCAGCTGGTGCCGGGCCAGGGGCCCCGGGTGGGGTACTGGGTGCTGGCGGGCTTTTTTGGGCAGGTGCTGCTGGAGGTCTTCTCGCAGGGCGTGGAGCACGGCCACGTGCACCCGGCCGGGGCCCGCGCCGGCCGGGTGCCGCTGCTGCTGCTGGCGGCGCTGGCTGTGCACTCGTTTTTGGAGGGTAGCATCTTGGTGCCGGCGGCGGGTGGGGCGATAGGGTCGGCGTACTACGCCGTGGTGGCCGGGGTGGCGCTGCACCACATTCCGGCGGCGTTTGCGCTGGCCACGCTGCTGCACCAGCGCCCGGGCCCCGCGCGGGCGGCGTGGCCCGGGCTACTACTGTTCGCGCTGGCCGGCCCGGCCGGCATCCTGAGCAGCAACTACCTGGTGCTGCACGAACGCCTCGGGGCGGGGGCCTACGCCGCCCTGCTGGGCCTGGTGGCCGGCAATTTCCTGCACGTTTCCACCACCATCCTCTTCGAAAACAGCCCCGGGCACCGCCTCAACTGGGCCAAGCTGGGGGCCACGGCCGTGGGGGCCACATTGGCGCTGGCCATTGCCTGAATTCAATGAGGAATTAGCAATGAGGAATAAGCAATAAACAGTGAGCAATAAGTGGTCATCGACTCGGTTGCTAATTCCTCATTGCTCATTGCCAATTGAAATTCATCCGTCCAGCAGGGGGCCCCGGCCGTGCAGGAACTGCTCGAGCTGGCGGGCCCGGGCGGTTTCGTGGGCCAGGGCGGCCTGCAGGCCCAGCAGGCGCTGGCGCATGGCCAGCACCAGGTCGAGGGCTTCGGTGGGCACGCCCAGGCCGTGGTGCAGGCGGGCCAGGCGGGGCAGCAGCTCGTCGGGCTCGTCGTCGATTTCTACCGCGTCGGGCGCGGGGGCGGGGCGCAACAGCCCGAACGACACAAAGCTGCGCAGCTCCTCGGCGTTCAGGCCGTAGCGAACGGAGCATTCCTGGAAGGTGAGGACGAACATAAGCGGGAGGGAAAAAACCGAAGTCGAAAGGAAAGAAACGCTACGCCTGGGGGGCCCGGAGGGCCGCCAGCTGCTGGATAAGCCCTTTTTCCTCGTCGGTGAGGTGCTGGGGCAAGGCCACGGTGAGGCGCAGGTAAAGGTCACCGAACTGGCCGGGCTGGTCGTACACGGGGAAGCCCTTGCCGCGCAGCCGCAGGCGGGTGCCGGTTTGGGTTTCGGGCTTGATTTTGATTTTCACCGGGCTGCCCAGCGTGGCCACGGTCTGCTCGCCGCCGAGCAGGGCGGTGTACAGGTCCACGGGCACGTCCTGGGTGAGGTCGTTGCCGGTGCGGGCGTAGCGCGGGTCGGGCGCGAGGCGAAATGTGAGGAGCAGCGCCCCGTCGGGCCCGCCGTTGCGGCCGGGCCCGCCCTGGCCGCGCAGGCGAATGGTTTGGCCGTCGGCCACGCCCGGCTTCACGGTCAGGCGCAGGTTTTTGCCGTTCACCGTGATGGTGCGGGGGCCCCCGGCGTAGGCGTCTTCGAGGCTCAGCTCCAGCTCGGCCTGGTAGTCCTGGCCCGCGCCGGGGCGGGTGCCGCGCCCCGCGCCGCCGCCGGTATTGCCAAATATGGAACCGAAGAAATCCGAGAAATCGCCGCCTTCATTGCCAAACGGGCTGCCACCCCCGCCGCCCTGGGCGTACTGGCTCCAGTCGAACCCGCCGCCCGCGCCCGCCGCCCCGCCGAAGCCGCCGCGCCCGCCGGCTGCGCCCCGCCCGGCCCCTTGCTGCTCGTAGCGCTGCCAGTCGGCCCCCAGCTGGTCGTATTTCTGGCGCTTTTCGGCGTCGCTCAGCACCTCGTTGGCTTCGTTGGCTTCCTTGAATTTCTGTTCGGCCCCCGCGTCGTTGGGGTTCACGTCGGGGTGGTACTGCCGGGCCAGCTTGCGGTACGCCTTTTTTATTTGCTCGGTGGTGGCGGTTTTCTCCACGCCCAGCGTTTTGTAATAGTCCTTGTATTCCATTATCGGTGAGCGAATGCGTGAGGGTTGAATGATTGAATGAGGAGATGGAATAGGGCAGCACTCATTCACTCGTTCGCCCACTCACTTTTTGAGTGGGTCGTGGCCCCAGTTCATCAGCGAGTAGCGCCAGGGGGTGTGGGCCACGTCGCCGGCCGGGCGCTGGGCCGCGTGGCGGCTGATGTAGGAATGCACTTTGTGCAGGTGGGCTACGTCGTCGGCCGTGAGGGCGGCCTGCTTTTTATGCAAAATCTCGACGATGCGGGCGCCCGAGTGGTGGCCGATGCTCTCGCCGTCGCCGCTGGCCTGGCCCACGCTTTTCGACTCGTCGGTTTGCAGCCACTTTTCCAGCACCGCCGCCGTCATGTTGACTTGTTGCCGGAAGGCGCGGTAGAGTTCGTCGTCGGATATTTTAGCGGCCATGGTAGAAAGGAAGCAAGCACGGAGCCGTCGGGAAGCTCGGCAATGGTTAAACGTAAGCAGGCCGGCCCGCGTTTCCGCGCCCCGGCCCGGGCAGTTGGCCCCGGTTTTGCAAAGAAGGCGGAAGGGTTTGAAAAGAACGTAATATCTTCGCCCAGTCCGCGTTCAGGTTACGTAAATAAAACTTTTTTAAGTACAATTAATTTCCAATTCTACCATTATGGTCCGCTCGCTTCGTTTTGTAATTTTAGGGGCCCTGCTGCTCGGGGCCGCCGGGGCCCAGGCCCAAACCAAGCTGGCCCCGCGCCGCACGGTGCTGCCGCTGCGGGCCCGCGCCGCCGCCGCTGCGGGCACCGCCGCCACCCCCGCCGCGGGCGTGAAGGACGGCCTGGCCATGACGAACGGCCGCGTCGTGCTCACCGAGCAAGGCCTGGCCAACCCCCTCACGGCCGACAAAAAGCTGCTCAGCGGCTATACCGTCAGCCCCACGGGCCTCGTGACGTCGCCCACCGGCACCACCACCCAGATGGCCGACGGCGACGTGGCCTCGCTCACGGGCCGCGTCACGGCCAAGCGCACGCTGGCCGCGCAAGACAGCCTGCTGAAAGTGCAGCAGTACGACCTGAAGTACCCGGGCAAGCGCGAAAAGCTGGAGAAAGAGCGCAAAGAGAAAGAAAAAGAGCAGGCCAAGAAAGACGCAGAAGCTGAAAAAGCCAAGGCCAAGCTCGACAAGCAAAAGAAGGGTTAATCCCCTCACCCTGGCGCGGGTGCCCACGGGGCCGTTCGGTACGCACCGGGCGGCCCCGTGGCTTGACGGGCCGATTAGGCCCGGGCCGAGTACCAGGCCAGCACCGCGAGGCCGACCGCGTCGTCGTCGGCCTCCACCACCTCGTCGAGCACGGTCTGGACTTCTTCTTCCGACCAGTCCTGGGCCTCGGCGGCCCGCACCCAGTGGTCGAGGGCGGCGAAGCGGCCCAGGCCGGGCGGGCAGGTCCAGGTTACTTTCTTGCGGATGTTCATGGGGCAAACATAGCTAGCGGCGGGCGGCCCGGGGGGCCGCCCCGATGACTTCGAGGCGCACCGGCACCACGCCGGCCCGCTTCAAATCGAGCTGGTTGGCGGCCTTGCCCGACACGTCCACGATGCGCCCGGCCACGTGGGGGCCCCGGTCGTTCACGGTCACCTTCACCGAGCGGCCGTTGCGCACGTTCGTCACCCGGATGCGGGTGCCGAAGGGCAGGGTGTTGTGGGCGGCCGTCATCTTGCCCGGCCGGTAAATGGCCCCGCTGGCCGTGGGCCGCCCGTTGAATTTGTCGGCGTAGTACGAGCCCTGGCCCGTCTGCGTGAAGCCCACCCGGCTGCTGCCGCAGCCCCCGGCCAGCAGCCCCGCCGCCAACAAAACGCCGGCCAGGGCCGCCCGACGGGACCATTTTGCGCCGTACAAAATTTGGCTGTTTAAAATATTCTTCATCTTCTGTTCAGGTCTGCCGCCCACCTTTCGGGACATTTCAATTTTTTATTACCCCTTTTTCAACATTCCCATGAAAACCACCCTGAAACTCGTTGCCGCCCTTGCCCTCACCGCTTCGTTCTTCAGCGCTTCGGCCCAAGGCGACGACAAAATGGCCAAGAAAGACGCCAAGATGACGAAGAAAAGCGAGAAGGCGATGGCCAAAAAAGACGGCAAGATGATGAAGAAAGACAAAATGAAGGACGGCGGCACCATGACGCCCGCCGCTGCGCCCAAAATGTAGTTGCCTGGCCCGCCCGGGCCCCACGGAAAGCCGCCCGGCAGCAGTGCGTTTCGCAGTGCCGCCGGGCGGCTTTTTTATTACCGGCCCGCTTACCGTCCGGCGGGCTTGGCCGCCGGGGCCGCGGGCACCCGCAGGGCTAGCAGCGCGGCGTAGCTGCCCTGGAACACGTTAAAATCGACTGCGCCGCGGATGCCGGGCACGTAGGCCTCGTCGGAATGCTGCCAGATAATCCACTTGCTGGCCGGCAGAGCGGGGCGGTCCACCTCGTAGTGGGCCAGCCACAGGGGGTAGCCGTCGAAGTGCCCGGCCAGGTGGCGGCGGTAGAAGCCGTGGTTGGAGTAGAGGATGGGCGTCACGCCGTAGTGGGCCTCCACCAGGCGCAGCCAGGTGGCCACCTCGCGGCGCATCACGGCCACGTCGTGGAACTGGGCGGCCTCCACGTCGAGCACCGGGGGCAGGTCGCCGGGGGCCAGCGGCACGGTTTGGATGAACAAGCGGGCCTGCTCTTCGCCGCTGCGGTCGGGCCGGAAGTAATGGTAAGCCCCCCGGCAAATGCCCGCCGCCCGTGCCGCCCGCCAGTTGTGGGCAAAGCGCGGGTCGCGCAGGCTCGCGCCCTCGCTGGCCTTGATGAAGGCGAAGCGCACCGCGTGGCGGGCCACCTCGGGCCAGTCGATGCGGCCCTGGTAGGCCGACACGTCGATGCCGTGCACCGAGAAGCCGGCCAGCAGCGGCGTGCGCTCGCGGCCCGTGAGGCCCCCGCGCGTGAGCGTGGCCCAGGCCCGGCGGGCGTAGCGGTTGAGCTGCCCGGTGTGGCGGGCGTAGAACACGCCGGCCCCCAGCAGGCCCACCAGCAAGGCCCCGGCCAGCCAACGCGCCGCCGGGCCCCGCCCCGGGGGGCGCGGCGCGGCAACGGGCGCAGGGGGCGTGGGGCGGAGGCGGGGCATGAAACGCGGGCTTGGCCAAAAATAACGCCGGCCCGGGCGGGCCGCGTACTTCGGCAACCCGGTTTGTGCCAACTTTGTCCCCCCGTACCCACTTTTCTTACCCCGCCGCCGTGCCCCTTCCTGCCGACGCCCGCGACGAAGCGGGCTACCTCATCCGCGAGCTGCACGGCGTCACGCTGGCCGCCATCCTCGACTATTTGCTGGCGGCCTACGGCTGGCCGGGCCTCGATGAGCGCTTGAAAATCAACTGTTTCGCCATTAATCCCAGCATTAAGTCGAGCCTAATTTTTCTGCGCCGCACGCCCTGGGCCCGCACCAAAGTGGAAGACCTGTACGTCCGGGCCCGCACGGCCGACGTGCTGGGCCGCCCCCGGCCGTAATTTTCCGTCACCTTTTCTTCACCCAACAAACCGGTATGGCCGACGTGCCCAAAAAAACCGCCCCCGCCGCGTGGCTGGTCGGCCTGCTCGGGTTCGTGGCTTTTGAAGTCGTCGCTTACTACGGCTTGCGCTGGCTGGTGGCGGGCCTGGGCGAAAGCAACCAGCGCCAGGCCGACAACACCATCGTGCGCAACTGGGTGAAGGCCATGGCCTTCGCGGTGCTGCACCTGGCCCTGGCCATCGGGGCCCTGCTGGGGCTCAGCAACCGCCTGCCGCGCCGCTACCGGGGGCAGGTGCTGGGCTGGTTCTACGTTGCCCTGCTGATGAGCTTCGTGCTGCTGGTGCCGTTGTTCTGAACCCGGCCGGGCAAAAAAATTCCTGGCGGCCCACCGGACCGCCAGGATTTAAAAGCCGGGGCGCCGCGCTAGCGCCGCCGGCCGAAAATGCGCAGCAAAAACAGGAACAGGTTGATGAAGTCCAGGTACAGGGTGAGGGCCCCCAGCGTGGCGGCCCCGTGGTCGGCATCCTCGCCCTCCGTCAAGCCGATGAAGGCGTACTGCTTGATTTTCTGTGTATCATAAGCCGTCAGGGCCACGAACAGCAATACGCCCACGAACGACACGATGATGGACAGCGTGGAGTTGGCCCAGAACATGTTGACCACCGAAGCCACGATGAGTCCAATCAGGCCCATGAACAGCAGGTTGCCCCACTTCGAGAGGTCGGCGTTGGTAAGCAGGCCGTAGGCGCTCATCACTCCGAAGGTGGCCCCGGCAATGAAGAAGGTGGAGGCGACGGAAGCCGTGGTGTACACCATGAACACGAAGCTGATGGTGAGTCCGTTCAACACGGAATAGCCCACGAACGCGGCCGTTACCTGCGCCGGCGTCCAGCGCAGGGCCCGCGCCGACAGGAAACCCACGATGACCAGTTCCAGCAGCAGCAGTCCCAAGAACACCAAGCGGTTGCCAAACACGAGCTGCTGCAAGGCAGCCGACGACGAGGCGAACAGCGCCACGCCCCCGGTGATGCCCAGGGCGGCGGCCATCCACCCGTACACCCGCGTCATGAAATGGGACTGGATACGGGCCGCTTCTTCGGCCGAAAGCTGAACGGTGCGGGGCCCTAGTGGGGCCGGCGAATTTTGAGAATTTTCCATGGTTACAACGGGAAAGGGCCGGAAGGCCGGAATGACAAGCAAGCTACCACCGCCGGGCCTCTCAGGTTGTAGCCGTTCAGAAAAAACCACCGCTGGTGGGCGGTGGGCAAGCATTCGGAGGGAAGAAAGGTGGCCGGTCGGTCCCGGCCCTATCATCGGACGGCGGTGCCGGTCGGTCCCGGCGGTATAAAAGGACGATTACTCGCCGTGGCGGATGTTCAGCTCGCGGGGCTCGTCGTTGAGGCGGTTGTAAGGGATGCGCACGCGCAGCTCGGAGCCGTGCTGCACGGCGTCGATGCGGGCCACGTCGAGGTTGGCGGGCAGGTCGAGCACGCGCACAAACAGCGGGGCCGACAGCTCGTCGTCGGGCTGGTGGCGGTAGGCGCCGTACACGGTCAGGCGCTGGTTGTGCAGGGCCACGTGGAAGGTTTCGGGCGAGGCCGAGGGCAGGGCCACGCGCAGGATAACGCCTTTCTCGCGCTTGTCGAGGCGCACCTGGGGCTGGGCCACGCCCCCACCGATGGTGTTGAGCAGGTCGAGCTGGGGGGCGAAATCGCGGATGGTTTTCGAGCTGATAAGTTTCATAGCGGGGAGCCGGTTACAGGGTCGGCCACGCACCAGTATTATCAAAGCCCGTACCATATCCGCGGGGGCCCGGGCGGCCGCCGATTTCAGCCAATCTGGCTGGCTATTATTTTTGCTAATGCAGCCATTCGGCCAATCTGGCTAGTAATTGGCCATCCACTCGCGCCATGGCAGCCTGCCCCGCCTCAAAACCGGTTGGTGATGCCAAAATGAATCTTAGAATTGCCCAGTGCGAAGCGTTGGTTGGCGCTGCTCGACTGGCCCACCGAGTACACGAACTGAAACAGCCCCGCCGGCGTGCGAAAGCTGAGGCCCGCGCCCAAACCCGTGGGCTGGTCGTGGAGGTTGCCCGGGTTGCGCTCCGAGAATTTCTGCTGCAAATACGCCTGGTCGGCAAACAAAAACACGTACGATTCGGGCCCGATGAACTGCCGGTACTCGGCCGTGGCCACGGCGTAGGCGCTGGCGTAGAACTGGTTCTCGTTGAAGCCCCGCAGCGAGTTCAGGCCCCCCAACCGGAACATCTCGTTCAGGAACAGGCGCTGGTTGGCCAGGCTTTCGCCGCGCACGCGCAGCATCAGCACCCCCGCGCGGCCCACGGCCGTGTAGCGCTCAACCCGCAGCGCCAGCGCCACCTGCGTGGAGCGCAGCGGCAGACGGGTGTATAGAGTGTCGTTCAGGTCGGGGTTTTTAGTGATAGTCTTGGTGCCCACGGCGGCCTGGCCATTCAGCAGGTAGCCGCGGTGCGGAAAGAACAAGTCATCGAGCGTGTTCCAGGCGTAGCTGAGGCCGTAGGAAGTGTATTGGGAATCAATGTTTTCGGGCAGCGCCGTGAGGGCCCGGGCGGCGGCGCTGTCGGTGAAAAGCCGCGAGTTGCGCTGCTCTACAAAAAAGGTGAGCCGCCCGGCCCGCGCCGTGGGGTAGGTCACTTGCAGGCGCGGCCGCACTGTCAGAAACGCGTCGGTCTGCTTGTACAGGTTGAAGCTGCCGGCCACCTCCAGCGGCGTGCCGAAGAAGTTGGGGTGCACGTACTGGAGGTCGAGCAGCTGCGAGAGCGCATCGACCTTGCGGAACTGCAGGCCCACCTGCTTGCCGCCGCCCTTCAGGTTGCGCAGGTTGATGGTGACGTCGCCGGTGAACTGCACGCCCTGGCCCGTGCCGGTACTGGGCAGCACGCCCACGATGGCGTCGAACTGGTTCGACGGCCGGTCGTCGAGCAGCAGGTACACCCGCGCCCGGCCCCGGGCGAAGCGCACCTCCGGCTCGGCCCGCACCTTCAGGTAGGGCAGCTGGCGCAAGAGCTGGGCGGCGGCCTGCACCCGCTGCTGGCTGTAGGGCTGCCCCGGAAATATTTGCACGTACTTGGTCAGGAACTGCTTGCGCGTTTTGGTCGAGCCCACGATTTGGATGGAGTCGAACACAATGGCCCGGCCGCGCTTCAGCACCACGCGCCCGGCAATGGTGTGCCCGTCGAGCCGCACCGAGTCCAGGCCCACCGTGGCGAAGGGGTAGCCCTGGTTTTCGGCCTCCGCCAGCACCCGTTCCTGTAGCTGGGCCCACTCGGCGGGCCGGAACGGGGCTTGGCGATACAGCTTCTCGCGGTAGCCGGCCCGCGTCAGCAGGCCGTCGCCGAGGTTGCCGTTGCGCAGGTAGGCCCACCGAAACGGCTCGCCCACGAAAATGCGGGCCCGCACCGTGTCGGGCCCCCAGCGAATTTCGTCGGCCGAGGCCGTGAGGTACGACTCGCCCTGCAAAGCCAGCACCAGCTCCCGGATTTCGCGCAGCGCACTCAGCGAGTCGGGCACGGCGGGCCGGGGCTTGTAGCGACGCAGCCGGGCCGCATCGGCGGGGGCGGCGTCGAGGCGCAGCACGCGGGGGCGCACCAAGCGCTTGGGCACCGTGGGGCCGGGTGGGGCGGGCGGCGGCACCGGCGGCGGGGCCAGCCCCGGCTGGTTGGGCGCGGCGGGGTCGAGGGTGGGCGTCTGGGCCAGCGCGGGGCCCCGGCCCAGCAGCCACACCCAGCCCAGCAGCCAGCCAAAACGCAGGAAAAACCGGACGTACATTCGGGGACGATAACGCGCCAGCCGGCGTTTAATTTCCCGAATGTAAAACGGCCGCATCCCCCGTTTTGCCGCCCATGCCCGGCCTCTACCTCCACGTCCCGTTCTGCAAGCAAGCCTGCTCGTACTGCGACTTCCACTTCAGCACCTCCCTGGCCCTGAAGGGCCGCTTGGTGGACGCCCTGGTGCAGGAAATTTCCCTGCGGAAAAATTACCTGGGGCCCCAGGCGACGCTCGATACCATTTACTTCGGCGGCGGCACACCTTCCTTGCTAACGGCCAGCGAATTGGGGCTAATATTTGAAGCCATTCACCGCCATTTTGCCGTAGCCCCGGGGGCCGAAATCACCCTTGAGGCCAACCCCGACGACCTCACGGCCCCCCAGCTGGCCGCGCTGGCGGCTTCACCCGTCAACCGCCTCAGCATCGGCCTGCAAAGCTTCTACGAGCCGCACCTGCGGCTGATGAACCGGGCCCACACCGCCCAGGAATCGGCCACGGCCGTGCGCCGGGCCCAGGACGCGGGCTTCGAAAACCTGTCCATCGACTTGATTTACGGCGTGCCCGCGCCCGGCCACCACATCTGGGAAGCCGACCTGGCCAACGCCTTCGCGCTCGGCGTGCCCCACATCTCGGCCTACGCCCTCACCATCGAGCCCGGCACGCTGCTGGGCCGCCGCCAGGGCAAGGGCACGTTTGCCGCGCCCCCCGACGAGTTCGTGGCCGTGCAGTTCGAGCGGCTGCTGGCCCAGATGCGGGCCCACGGCTACGGCCAGTACGAAATCAGCAACTTCTGCCGGCCGGGCCGCGAGTCGCGCCACAACGGCAGCTACTGGCGCGGCGTGCCCTACCTGGGCCTGGGCCCCAGCGCCCATTCGTTCGACGGCACCAACCGCCAGTTCACCGTGGCCAACAACCCGCAGTACGTGGCCGCCGTGCTGGAACGCGGCGAAGTGCCCGCCACGGTGGAGGTCCTCACCGCCCGCGACCGGGCCAACGAGTACCTGCTCACCACCTTGCGCACGGCCCGCGGCTGCGACCTGGCCCACCTGCGCACCGCCCTGGGCCTCGACCTGGCCGCCGCGCACCCGGCCTACCTGGCCGCGCTCACGGCCCAGGGCTGGGCCACCATCCAAAACGAAGTGCTTACTTTGACCGATGCGGGCAAGCTACTGGCCGACCAGATTACGCTGGAGCTGTTTATCGCCGACGAATCGCAGATTGTGCGGCTTTGAAATTGATTTCGCAGATTCAATTTCAACCAAATCGTAGATTACGACGGCCGGCCGGTGGCTACGCAGCTTTTATCTGCCGTAGTCGGACAAACACTGACCGCCTTTAGCACCGTTTCAATCTGCGAAACCTCCCTCAAATCTGCATAATCAGTGATTTATGAGACTTTTGAGCGACAGCATTGCCGACGACGCCAATTTCTTCGTGGAAGAAGTGCACGTGGTGGCCATCGTGTTCGACAACACCGACGACGTGACCGTGTGGGCCACCACCCACTTCGACGGCGAGCTGCACTTCTTTCACCTCGCCCTGCCGTTCCAGTCCCTCGACACGCTGCTGCGCCTGGCCACCGACCGCGCCGCCACCCTCCAGGAAGAAGTGGCCGACGCGCTGGCCGCCAGCGAGTGGCCCGCCCTGCTCGAGTTCAACTCCGACGAGGCCCCGCCCGTGCCCCTGCCCAGCGTGGCCCTCAAGCTGTCCGTGACCTATCCCGCCGACGAAGAAGGCGAAGACGACCCCCAGCCCCACAACATCTTCTACCTCGAAGGCGTGTACGTGCGCCTCGACCCGTGAGCGAGGAGCCCGTTTTCTACTTAATTCCCGGCCTGGGGGCCGACGAGCGGGTGTTTCAGCGGTGGCAGCTGGCGGGCGCGGTGCACGTGCTGCAATGGCTGCCGCCGCAGTCGGCCGCCGAGGGCCTGCCCCACTACGCCGCCCGCTTGGCCGCGGCCGTGCCGCCCGGGCAGCCGTGCTGGGTGGTGGGCGTGTCGTTCGGGGGCCTGTTGGCGCTGGAAGTTGCCCGGCTGCGGCCCCGGGCGCGGGCGGTGCTGGTTTCCAGCCTGGCGGGGCCCCATGAGTTACGGTGGCTGCTGCGCCTCGCCCGCGCCACCGGCCTGTACCGCCTCGTGCCCCCGGCGCTACTCCAGCAAATGCCCCGCCTGGCCGGGTGGGCCTTCGGGGTGAAAACCCGCGGCGAGTACGCGCTGCTCCGGCAGATTATCGCCGACACCGACCCCGCGTTTGCCCGGTGGGCCATCGGGCAGCTGCTGCGCTGGCCGGGCGTGCCGGGCCCCGGGCCCGCCGCCCGGCTGCACGGCGGGCGCGACCGGCTGCTGCCCGCGCCCAACGCCGGCATCGACTACCTAGTGGCCGACGCCGGCCACTTCCTGGTGGTCAGCCACGCCGCGCCAATCAGCCGGTTTCTGAACCAGCTGGCCGCCGCCGCGGGCCCCCAGGATGATTTGCGCCTAACTTAGGGAATTGATTGTACCCGGGATTTTACTGGTTCCCATGCGGCTGTTCAAATTAATGCTGGCGGTGGTGCTGGTGGCCGGCATGGGCCCCGGGCGGGCCCTAGCGCAGCAGAGCCCGCCGCCCCGGCTGCGGGTGAAAGTCGGCTTCAACCTAGCGCACCTGGTCGTCATCCCCGAAGTGCGGGGCCGCCTGGTGGTGCCGCTGGCGCTGGGCCTGGAGTACCGCGTGGCCCCTCAGTTCAGCTTCTACGCCCAGGCCGAGGCGTACTTGCCCACGGGCCGCGCCCCGCGCGGCCGCCGGGTGGGCGCGGCCCTGCCGCTGGCGGGCGGGGCCGGGGCCCTGGGCATGCGCTGCTACTACCACCACGCCCCCGCGGCCGATTCGCTCGCCCACCCCGCCCGCTTCGGCGATTACCTGGCCCTCGAAGGCAACGGCGAGTGGCAAGACTTGGCGGCGGCCCGGGGCCGGGGCCGGACCCGCGTCACCCCCGCCCAGCTCACGCCCGGGCTCTACCTGCTGGCCGGCACCCAGCGCGGTTGGGCCGGCCACCCGCTGCTGTTCGATGCCAGCGCCGGCCTGGGCCTGCAAGCCCCGGCCTACTACTACCACCGGCCCGAACAACTGCCCAGCCGCGCCTGGGCCGTGGCCGCTCAAATCAACCTGCGGGTATATTTCGGCCACTAGCGGTCCGGAGCCGCTCGAAACCACAAAAGGGCTGCCCCGGTGGGGCAGCCCTTGCGTTGGCCTTTAGGTCAATTTCTCAGCGCTAAGCTTACGCGGCTTCGGCCACGGCTGGCACCACCGTCACAAACGAGCGGTCCTTGCGGCCCTTGTTGAACTGCACGGTGCCGTCGACCAACGCGAACAGCGTGTGGTCCTTGCCCATGCCCACGTTGGCCCCGGGGTGATGGCTGGTACCGCGCTGGCGCACGATGATATTGCCGGCGATGAGCGCCTGCCCACCGAAAATTTTCACGCCGAGGCGCTTGGAATGCGATTCGCGGCCGTTGTTCGACGAGCCGACACCTTTCTTGTGAGCCATTTTGTTTGAGCGGTTAGCTAATAGCGGTTAGCTATTGGCCTTCGGGTTAAAAATAAGACAACTGCCAGTAGAACAGAAAGCCAACAGCTAACAGCTGTTGGCTAACCGCTCAATAACTAGCCGATGCTGTTAATCATTACCTTGGTGTAATCCTGGCGGTGGCCGTTCATCTTCTGGTAGCCCTTGCGGCGCTTCTTTTTGAAGACGAGCACCTTGTCGCCCTTCACGTGGGCGAGGATGGTACCGGTCACGGCCACGTCCAACGTGGGGGCCCCTAAGGTGATGGAGCCGTTGTCATCGGTCAGCAGGGCGTTGCCCAGTTGCACGGTGTCGCCGACGTTGCCGGCCAGCTTGTAGGCGTAAACGAATTTGTTGGCTTCAACTTTGGTCTGTCGGCCAGCGATATTGACAATAGCGTACATCGGTCTGCGCGGGGTTTCTGAAAATCGGAAGGCAAAAGTACGAGGGCGCTTTCGAAAAACCAAACCTAAGTCGTTAATCTTCATTCGCCCGGCGTTCGGAAGCCGTCGCTTCGTGCCCCAAATTTTGTAACAGCGCCCCCTGGCCCGGCAGCCCGGCCCAAACCAGCCCCACCCCAATTGGATTGAGGGAAGGTGCTTTTTGTGGACAAGTACCACTTATCCACAGGCCTCGTGTGGATAAGTACCTGTAAATGGGTGAATTTTCGATGTTTTTCTGTAGTATTACTGGAATGTTTCCCAATTGGAAGGAACGGCACACTACCGGGAAAAAGGGTTTAGGGCAGCGCTTATTTTTTACCCGAAAGCCCGGGTTTTTATAATTTTTTGGGGCCTCAGGTAGTCCTCCAGTTGCCTATCTTTGAAGTCGGAGGGGCCACCAGACGGCCAAAACAACCAGCGGCCCGGCCGGGTTGCTCCCCGTCAACCTTCCCGCTTCTTCGCCACCACTAGCCGCTACCGCATGGAACCGCTCCTCGCCGAAAACCCCAACCGCTTCGTGCTTTTTCCCATCCAGAACGCCGACGTGTGGCAGTTCTACAAGCAGGCCGAAGCCTCGTTCTGGACCGCCGAGGAAATCGACCTGAGCCAGGACCAGAAAGACTGGAACAACCTCAACGACAACGAGCGCCACTTCATCAAGCACGTGCTGGCCTTCTTCGCGGCCTCCGACGGCATCGTGAATGAAAACCTGGCCGTCAACTTCATGCAGGAAGTGCAGTTGCCCGAGGCCCGCTGCTTCTACGGCTTCCAGATTATGATGGAAAACATTCACAGCGAGACGTATTCGCTGCTGATTGACACCTACATCAAAGACCCCAAAGAGAAAGATTACCTCTTCAACGCTCTTGAAACGGTACCCGCCGTACAGAAAAAAGGCGAGTGGGCCCTGAAGTGGATCAACTCTGAGAATTTCGCCGAGCGCCTCGTCGCCTTCGCCGCCGTGGAAGGCATCTTTTTCTCGGGTTCGTTCTGCTCCATCTTCTGGCTGAAGAAGCGCGGCCTGATGCCCGGCCTCACGTTTTCCAACGAGCTGATTTCGCGCGACGAAGGGCTGCACTGCGACTTCGCCTGCCTGCTCTACGGTTACCTGCAAAACAAGCTGCCCACGGAGCGCGTGCAGGCCATCATCGCCGACGCGGTGGCCATCGAGCAGGAGTTCGTAACGGAGGCCCTGCCCGTGAGCCTCATCGGCATGAACGCCAAGACGATGTCGCAGTACATCGAGTTCGTGGCCGACCGCCTGCTGGTGGCCCTGGGCTGCGGCAAAATATACAACACCACCAACCCGTTCGATTTCATGGAAATGATTTCGGTGCAGGGCAAAACCAACTTCTTCGAGAAGCGCGTGGCCGAGTACCAGAAAGCCGGCGTGATGAGCGAGCGCAACGACAACGTGTTCTCGCTGGACGAGGATTTCTAAGCTGGTCGCGGTGTGGTGGCGCTGCGTGGCACCCACGCCAACGACTGCCGTCAAAAAAGCCGTCCGGCTTGGCTTGTGCGCCAGGCCGGACGGCTTTTTTGTGCGCTTTGCGCCCCTGCCAACCACCCGCCGCGCTGTAAAGCAAAGAGGCAGCCCTGCTTTGCACGGGGCTGCCTCTTTGCTTTGGGGCACGAAACCCTGCGGGAAAACTACGGGAAAACCACGCCGCGATAGTTGTTGACGTTCACGTCCTGGAACGTGCTGCCGTACTTGGCGTTGATGGCCCGCAGGATTTCGTTGGCCACCAAGGCGTAGCCGCGGGGCGTGGGGTGCACCCCGTCGAGGCCGAAGATGTTGCCCGAAACGTACGACGCCGTGTTGTTCACGGCATTGGCGGCCTGGCCGCCGGTGGCCACGCCCCGGAAGTAGGTGTTGGCATCGAACAGCGCCAATCCGCGGGTAACGGCCGCCGACGAGATTATGCCGTTGTAGGCATTGGTGGCGGTGGCCACGTTGGCTTGCTCGGTGCCGTCGAGCACCAGAATGCTCGGGAAGGGGTTGCCCGTGCTCTGGCCGAAGGCCTTGGTCGTGTCAACGCCCATGGCCAGCAGAAACACGCTCAGGTTGGGCACCGTGGCCGGCAGCGACGGCTTCAGCTGCCGATAGTAGTCGCGCCAGTACTTGCCGGTGGGCTGCCCGTAGAGGCCGGCGTAGTCCGAGGAAGTCAGCGTGAGCAGCAGCGTGCCCACGCCCCCGGTGCGAATGTCGGCCAGCGTACCCGCCACGCGGGTGTTGGGCTGGCCGGGGGCCAGGATGCCGGTGGTGTACACAAACGGGGCCGCCGTGGGCACGTTGGCGGCCGCCAGCGTGGCCCGGAACGAGGGCCCCACGGTGGTGAAGAACGGAATGCCCGTCACGTCGGGGATGGTGGACACCACGCCTTTCGCCCCGCCCGTAGTCAGCGCGTCCAGCACCAGCCCAAGGTTGGCCGTGAACGTGGCCGTGGACGTAATGGCGGCCGTAGGGGACGGCGAGCCCCCGCCGGCCGTGGCGTAGAGGAGCACGTCGTTGCTGCCCAGCCACTCGGTGAAAAACGTGGGCTTGAGCGCGCCCACCGTGGCCTGCACCCGCTGCAAGTAGGTTTGCCCGGCCGACGCATCGGGCGTGATGCGCTCAAAAAATGCGTTACCGGCCACGCTGCCGTAGCCCACGGTTTGGATATCGGCCAGGCGAATGCCGGGCACCCCCAGGTTGTTCACCGGGTCGGTGTACTTGGTGTAGAGGTACTGCCCGTTGGCGGAGCTAACGCCCCGGATGGCCAGGTTGGTGGTCACGTTGGCCGTGATGGGCTTGCCCGCGGCCGTGAACCCGGTCAGCTTGAGGTAGCCCGAGCCGTTGGACTGGGCCGGGGTGAACAGCGGCTGCGTGAACGCGCCGCCGCCCACCTGCGCGAACTGCTGCGACAGAATGTTGGGGTACGAGTTGAGCTGGCCGTCGAGGTAGAGGCCCCCGTCGGCGTAGCCCGACGTGAGCGAGTTGCCAACGGCCAGGTACGTGGTGAACGTGGCCGAGCCGGCCGAAATCTGGGGCGCGTCGATGTTGGGCTGGCAGCCGCCCAGCGCCAGGCCCAGCAGGCCCAGGGCCGGCACGGAGTGCTTAAAAACTGAGTTCATAAAGACTTAGGAATGGAGGCGAGTGGGAAGAAGCTTAGAACTTGTAGTGCAGGCCCAAGCCGGGCACGTAAGCATCGGTGCGGAAGGTGCCGGCCACGCGGTCGGTGGTGCCGGCGCTGATGAGGTCTTGCTGGGTCTGGGTCCGTTGCAGCAGCTTTTCAAACAGGAAGGAGGCGTCCACCCCAAAGTTGTCCGTGACGTGGTACGAGAGGCCAGCCGAGCCGGTGAGGCGGTCGGAGTCGGGCGTTTCGGGGCCCACGTAGCCGTCTTTCACGGCCGTGAAGTCGTAGGACGTGCCCAGGCGCAGGTACAGCTTGTCGCTGGCCTTGTACTGGGCCCCCAGCCGGAACGCCAGCGCGTCCTGGTAGTAGCGCTTCGAGCTGCTGACGCTGTTGCCGCCCACCAGGCCGGAGTTGGCGTCGGTGGCGGCGCCGGCGTTGCCGTTGTTGCCGCTGAAGTTGAAGTCCAGGGTGCGGTAGTCGCTCCAGAACGTGAGCGCGGCGTCGAGGCCGATGGTGAGCTTGTCGGTGGGCATGATGCCAATGCCCGCCGCCGCCACGGCCGGCAGGGGCAGCGTGGCCCCGAAGTTGGTGGCCGTGAAGCTGCGGTTGACTGCGGCGGCGCTGGCCCCCGTGGCCAGCCCGGAGTAGGTGACGCTGCCGTTTTCTACCTTGGCGTCCATCTTCGAGCGGTAGCTCAGGCCGAAGCTCAGCTTGTCGGAGGGCTTGAAAAAGATGCCGGCGTTCACGCCGAACTGCGTTTTGGCTTTGCCGTCCAGCTCAATATGGCCGGTGCCGGTGGGCAGGGGCAAGTCTTTCTGCAGGTTCACCGAGCCGTAGGCCAGAATCGTGAGGCCCGCGCCCACGCTCAGCTGCGGGGTGAGGGCGTAGGAGAAGGTGGGCTGCACGTAGATGGACTGCAAGTCGATGGACGTGAGGGCGTAGCGGCCTTCCCAGGCGGGGTCGTAAGTGAGCTTGTTGCCGTAGGGCGTGTACACGGCCACGCCGAACTTGTACTTGCCGTCCTTGGGGCCGAAGCCGGCGTAGAAGTTGAACGGCGTCACCACCGAGTTTTGCAGGTTGCGCTGGGGGCCGCCGTCGCCGCTGCGGTAGCTTACGCGGGCCAGGGCCCCGTTCACGCCCACCTGCACGCCGTTGTCGCGCACCAAAGCCAGCGCCCCGGGGTTGTAGTACATGGCGGCCTGGTCAAGCGACAAGCCCACGCCGACACCGCCCATGCCGATGTTTTTCTGGCCGCCCAGGTTCACCTGGAAGCCGCTGGCCGAAGCGGCGGTGGCGCTGCCCAGCAGGGTGCCCCCCGCAAGGAGTAAAATTTTTACCGTCATAATGAAAACCGTTGAGTGGGGGAGTGAATTTCAGGCCTTAAATGTAGTAGCAAAACGCGCAATCGATTTCCAAAATTGCTCGGCGTGCCGACTATCTTCCGCCGGCTTTGTATCTTGTTAGTACTAAAGGGCAACCCGCAGGTTAATTTTGTGTTGCTTGATTTTCTCACTCCCACCCCAGGCCCCGGCCGCTTTCATCATATGCTAACCGACACGACTTCCTCTATTTACCAGCTTAGCGAAGAGCAGCTGGCCGTGCGCGACGCCGCCCGCGACTTTGCCCAGTCCGAGCTGTGGGCCGGCGTGATTGAGCGCGACGAGCACCAGAAATTTCCCGCCGAGCAAGTCAAGAAAATGGGCGAGCTGGGCTTCATGGGCATGATGGTGAGCCCCGAATACGGCGGCAGCGGCCTCGACACCATCAGCTACGTGCTGGCGATGGAGGAAATCAGCAAGGTCGATGCCTCGTGCTCGGTCATCATGAGCGTGAACAACTCGCTGGTGTGCTGGGGCCTGGAGCAGTACGGCACCGAGGAGCAAAAGCAGAAGTACCTGCCCCGCCTGTGCTCGGGCGAAATCATCGGGGCCTTTGCCCTGAGCGAGCCCGAAGCCGGCTCCGACGCCACCAGCCAGCGCACCACCGCCGAAGACCGCGGCGACCACTACCTGCTGAACGGCACCAAGAACTGGATTACCAACGGCACCACCGCTTCGGTGTACTTGGTCATCGCCCAAACCCACCCCGAGCTGAAATCGCGCGGCATCAACGTGCTGATTGTGGACAAGGACACGCCCGGCTTCCTCCGGGGCCCCAAGGAGAACAAGCTCGGCATCCGCGGCTCCGACACCTGCTCGCTGATGTTCACCGACGTGGTGGTGCCCAAGGAGAACCGCATCGGGGCCGACGGCTTCGGCTTCAAGTTCGCCATGCAGGTGCTGGCGGGCGGGCGCATCGGCATCGCGGCGCAGGCCCTGGGCATTGCTTCGGGGGCCCTGGAGCTGAGTTTGAAGTACGCCAAGGAGCGCAAGGCCTTCGGCGTGCCCATTGCCCAGCACCAAGCAATCCAATTTAAGCTCGCCGACATGGCCACCAACATCGACGCCGCGCGTTTGCTGTGCCTGCAAGCCGCCGCCGACAAGGACCACCACGGCGATTATGCTAAATCCGGGGCCATGGCCAAGCTCTTCGCTTCCAAAACGGCGATGGACGTGGCCGTGGAAGCGGTGCAGATTCACGGCGGGTACGGCTTTGTGAAGGAATACCACGTCGAACGCTTCATGCGGGACGCCAAAATCACCCAGATTTACGAGGGCACCTCCGAAATTCAGAAAATTGTAATCTCGCGGGAAATCCTCAAATAAGCGGAATTGCCACATTTTCAGATTATTTGCACAAAACCCAGCCAATTTTTGGCTGGGTTTTTAGTTTTTCTCGTTGTTTATCTGTTGTATTGCACTGGGATTGTAACATTTATTTGTATTTGCACTAACTCTACAACTATTAACCGGCTAACCAACGCCAAACAAAATGGAAGATTACAATAAAGTCATTGAATCGTTAGGTGTCCGCTATATCAAATCGAAGAATCTGATATTGCAGCAGCCGTTTACCGTCCGCAATTCTTACGACGTCGGCAACACGCTTATCCTCCTGCACAAGGGCCGCATCACCTTCGGCGAAGACTCGCACCTGGTCGAAGAAGGCGAGATGCTGTTCATTCCCGGCGGCCGCGGCACGCGGGTGGGCTACGGCCCCGAGCCCGGCGGCCGCGTCATCACCAACGACGACCTGATTACCAACAAAGACAAGTTTTTTTCTTCGAACGACCACCTGGACCTGATTGGCGACGCCGAGCAGAGCCACAGCTTCGTGAGCTTCGACGCCAAGGTGTTCGATTCGGTGAACTTCTTCGCCTCGCTCGACGTGCCGGCGTTCCTCATCAACCGCAACGAGAAGCTGGGGGCCCTCATCAAGCAGGTGGTGGCCGAAAGCATCCAGGACCTGCCCGGCCGCGAGCGGCTCATCAACATCTACACCGAGAACATCGTGGTGGAAGTGGTGCGCTACGTGCTGCAAAACAACATGTTCGTGGAGCAGCTGGCCACCAACAGCACCTACTTCAAGGACCCCCGCCTGATTGACCTCTTCAACTACATCAAGGAGCACCTCGGCGGCGACCTGAGCAACAAGGTCCTCAGCGGCGTGGCCAACGTGAGCGAGGACTACGTGGGCCAGTACTTCAAGATGCTGACCAATATCAACCCGCAGGACTACATCGAGTACCAGCGCATGGAGCGGGCCGTGTTCCTGCTGCGCACCACCAAGAAAAGCATCCGCGAAATCGGCAAAGACGTGGGCTACAAAGACACGGCTTACTTCTGCCGCCGCTTCAAGATGATGTTCGGCATCCCCGCCGGCAAGATGCGCCGCCGCGAGTCGGCGATGAACATTTAACCGCGGATTTAGTGGGCCCGAACAAATTACTTACGACTCCTTACCGATAGGCATTGCTATTGAAAAGCCCCACTGGCGTTGACCAGCGGGGCTTTTTGCATTTCCACGGGGCGTGGAATAGCGGCAAGGGCCGCGCCACATGGCCACGCGGCTTACTGGCTCACCGCCAGCCGTTTTTTGGCGCCGCGCACGGCGGCCACGGCCTCGGCCAGAAAGGCCGGCTCTTCGGTGATGCGGTTGCCGACCACCACCACGTCGGCCCCGGCGGCCAGGGCGGCGGCAATTTTTTCGGCCGTATTGAGGCCCCCGCCCACGATGACGGGGGCGTCAACCGTGGCACGTACGGCGGCTATCATGGCCGCCGACACCGGGTGCAGGGCCCCGCTGCCGCCGTCGAGGTAAGTGAGGCGCAGGCCGAGCTGCTCGCCGGCCAGGGCCGTAGCGGCGGCAATGCCGGGCTTGTCGTGCGGCAGCGGGGCCGTGCCGCTCATGTAGGAGGCCGTGGTGGGCCGGCCGCTGTCCACGAGCAGGTACGCGGTGGGCAGCAGCTCCAGGCCGCTGGCCCGCAGGCGCGGGGCGGCCACCACGTGCTGCCCGATAAGGAATTCGGGGTTGCGGCCCGAAATGAGCGAGAGCAGCAGCAAGCCGTCGGCGGGGCCGTCCAGGTGCAGGCTGTGGCTCGGAAACAGCAGCACCGGCACGGGGCTATGGGCCTTCAGCAACGCAACGAGGGCCGCTTGGTGCGCGCTCAGCACCAAGCTGCCCCCCACAAAAAAGTAATCGACGGGCTGCGCGGCTACCCGCGCCAGCAAGTCCCGCACGCCGGCTTCGGTGAAGTCGTCGGGGTCGAGCAGCACGGCCAGTGCCTTGCGGCCGTGCCGCCGGAGGGCAACGAATGAATCAAGCAGGGTGCTGGCGGGGGGCATCCGGGGAGCTGGGCTGGGCGGGGGGAAACGGCCCCGCGGCCCCCGCATCGGCGGCGGCCGCATCGGCGCGGGCCGCAAGGTCGGGATTTTTGGGCGCTTGCGCATCCTCCACGGCCGATTTCACCGCCGAATGCCCGGCCACGGCCGCCACGCCCGCCGCCAGGGCCTGCGTGATGAGGCCCCGGGCGGTGTCCGACTGCCACGCGGCCTTGACCAGCGTGCCCAACGTACTCCCCGCCGCCGACTTAAGCCACGAACCGCGGGGCTCGCCCGATGCCGGAGCGTCCTTTTTGGGGGCAGCAGCTTTCGGTTTCACCGGTGTCAAAGGCTTGACAGCCGGGGCTTTCGGTAAGGCCGGGGCCGCGGGTTGGGGCTCGAAAGGGTCGGGGTCGTGGGCCGCCGGGGCCGGCGGCGGCCCGGCCGGCCGCACCGGGGCCCACTTGTCGGCCGGCTCGTCGAAACCCAGGACCTCCTGAAACACGGCGGCCGAAGCGGCCGCCGACTTGGGGGCGTTGGGGTCTTTGGGGCCCTTCTTGTCTTTTTTGCCCTTCGGCTCCCCGGCCGCGGGGCCGCTGTCGTTGTCGTAGCGGCGGGGCCGGTTTTTCTTGCCGCCCAGCAGGCGCGTAATCAGCCACACGCTGCCGGCCAGGCCCGCCCCGGCCGCGGCCACTTTGCCCACCTGCACGGTTTTTTCCTTGATTTGGGCAACGTCGCCGCGCAGGGCACGCTCGTATTCGCGTTTCTTTTGCTCCAAGAACTCTTTCTCGTTCTCAAAAAGCGGGTTGTGCGGGTCACTCATGGCAAAGAGAGGGGGTAAGGAGGGACGAACTTAGCGTTTGTCGGCTTTGTAAATGGCGTCTTTCAGCGTTTTGTCAGCCAGGCCCTGGAACGCCTTTTTATCGATGCCCACCAGCACCAGCACCAGCAGCAGCAAATAGAAACCCGCCACGGCCGCGAAGCCCAGCGAAGGGCTGTCGAACGCGTCGTTCAGGGCCAGGGCGGCGTACAGGTTCAGAAAAAGGAAGAACATCAGCCCGAAAAACGCCAGAAACACCCCGTGCAGCACGTTAACAAACAACGAGTTGACGCGCTGCTGCAATTCCAGCCGCACCAGGTCGATGCGGGTATCGAGGTAGCCGGTGAGGTTGCTGATAAGGGTGTCGGGGCGCGGGGCAGAGGATTGGTCGTCGTGGGCCATGATGCAAAAAAAAGCGGTACAACAGCGAAAATTCGGTGCCAGCGGGACGGCACCGCGCCACTTCTACGCAAAACCGCCGGGCAGGGCTGACTTTTGTGCCCGGTGGGGCACACGCAACTCCTCGCCTTGCTTTGGTGTTGCGTGTGCCGGGGGCCCCGGGCCCGTTGCGTTTCCAGTTTTCTCGTGAGCCAAACCCATTACCAGGTGCTGGGCGTTGCCCCCACCGCGTCGGCCGCCGACGTGAAGCGTGCCTACCGGCAGCTGGTGGTGCGCTACCACCCCGACAAGCACGGCGGCGACACCCGCTACGAAGAGGAATTCAAGGCCGTGGCCCGGGCCTACGGCGTGCTGGGCGACCCCGGCCGGCGGGCCACCTACGACTTCCAGCTGGCCCAGGCCGTGCGCCGCGCCGACGAAGAGCGCCGCCAGCAGCAGTACCGCCCCGCCGGCCAGCACGTGTACGGGGTGCCCATGCCGCCGCCGGCCCCGCTGCGCACCCGCCCGCCCGCCGGCAGCCGCGAGCGGCACTACCAAACCATTCCGCGCCAGCGGGCCCGCTTCGTGCGGCGCGACTGGCTGCTGACGCTGGCCTTTCTGGCCGCCACCACCTTGTTCAGCCTGTCGGTGAAGGCCACGATGGACCGCGTGACGGCCAACGCCCACTACCGCGACGGCATCGCGGCCTACGCCGCCGGCGACTGGGCCACGGCCTACAACGAGTTTGAGCAGGCCCTCGATTTCCGGCCCACGGCCGCCGCGGCCCTGCGCCGCCGCGGCGAGCTGAAGCTGCTGGTGGCCCACGACCCCGCCGGGGCCCGGGCCGACCTGCAAGCCGCCCTGCTCCAGCCGGCCCGGCCCGCCGTGGCGGCCCGCCTGCGCTACTACCTGGGGCGCTGCGAAACCGAGCTGGACCGCCCCGCCCGGGCCGACGCCGAGTACTCGCGGGCCCTGGCCCTCGACTCGGCCCTGGCCCCGGCCTGGCTGGCCAGGGGCCGGGGCCGCCTGCTGGACCTGCGCCACCCCGCCGCCGCCCTCGCCGACTTCGACCGCAGCCTGCGGCAGGGCCCCCCGGGCCGGCCCCAGCCCTGGCGGGCCTTGCAGCTGCGCGGCCTGGCCCTGGCCGCCCTGGGCCGCTACGCCGACGCCCGCGCCGCCTACGAAGCCGCGCTGCTGGTGCGCCCGCGCGACGGCCAGACGCATTTCCTGCTGGGCCGCCTGGCCCAGCACCTGGGCGAGCCGGCGGCGGCCTGCGAGTTTTTTCGGCGGGCGCTGGCCCTGGGCTACGCCTACGCCGGCCCGGCCTACGGGCAGGGCTGCCGCTAGCCCGGGGCCCCGTGCGAGCCCAAAAAAACCCCGCCGGCCAGGGGCCAGCGGGGTTTTCAACCGGTGCTAAGCGGTGCTTAGTTAGGCATCAGCACGGTGTCGACAACGTGAATCACGCCGTTGCTTTGGATGACGTCGGCGATGGTCACGGTCGACGTGCCGCCTTTCTCGTCTTTCAGCTCGATGGTTTTGGGGCCTTTCATCATAGCCGTCAGGGTGCCGCCGCTCACGGTTTTGAGGGTGGCTTTGCCTTTGCCCGCTTTGATGGCTTTCTTGAGGTCAGCCGCAGTCATACGGCCGGCTACCACGTGGTAGGTCAGGATTTTGGTGAGCGTTTCCTTGTTCTCGGGCTTCACCAGGGTTTCCACCGTACCGGCGGGCAGCTTGTTGAAAGCCTCGTTGGTGGGAGCAAACACGGTGAAAGGACCGGGGCCTTGCAGCGTCTCTACCAGGCCCGCGGCTTTCACAGCGGCCACCAGCGTGGTGTGGTCCTTCGAGTTTACGGCGTTCTCAATGATATTTTTCGTGGGGTACATGGGTGCGCCACCCACCATCACGGTGCCAGGAGTCATCGTGGCCTGGGCCGAGGCAGCGGTTGAAATACCAGCACTCAGCAGGGCGGCCGCAGCCAGGGAAAACAGAGTCTTTTTCATCAGAGTAAAAGAAAGTGGTAGGGGTTTGGAATTGATGACCCACCTACGCCGGAGCTTGGCCCGCCGGATTGCGGCACGATATTATTTTCCTGCATCTCTCCGGCCCCGCCTAACGGCTTGATTACATAATCAACAAATAGATAAGTATTTATGAAAACTAAAAATACTTTTTAATTACTCTTTTCCGTCTTTATCACCCGGGGCCGTGCCGCAGGGCGGGCCCCGGGCCGGGGGCTGGCGGCGGAACCGAAGCTTTTTTTGCCCGCGCACCGCGCACCTAAAACCGCAGCGGAGCGGGTTTGCTCCGGGCCGCAGCGGCGGGAGGGGTTGAAACCCCGCGGGGTGGCCGCGGACGGCTGGCCCGCCCCCGGGGCCGTGCCACGCCCGGGCCGGGAGCTGAGCGGGCCGGCCCCGCACCGGGGGCCGTTGCGCCCGCGAGCGCCGGCAAAACCCGGGGGCATTTCTTAACCTAGGTCATTGGGGCGGGTGCGGCGGGCGGGTACTTTTACCATCCCTCCCACCCGTTAGTTTTCCGCATGGCCACGCCCGCTTATTCCCGCCGCGACCTGGCGTTTCAGCTCCACGAGGTGCTGCACGCCGAGGCCCTAGCCCGCTTCCCGTACTTCCAGGACCACGACCGCGGCTCGATTGATTTGGTGCTGGACACGGCCGGCCAGTTCGCGGAAACCCTCTTGCGGCCCCTGCTCACGGAGCTGGACCGCCGGGAGCCGCAGCTCGTGGACGGCACCATCCGGCTGCACCCCGGCGTGCGGCCCATCATCCAGCGCTTCGGGGAAGACGGCTGGATTTCGGCCCTGTTTCCTTACGAAGAAGGCGGCCAGCAAATGCCGCACGTGGTGTACAGCGCGGCCGTGTTTGCCATGCAGGCCACCAACTACTCGGCCAGCGTGCCGCCCTTCCTCACGCTGGGGGCCGCCAACCTGCTGCGCAGCTTCGCCGCGCCCGCCCTGGCGGCCGCCTTTACCCCGCCGATGTACGCCGGCCAGTGGCAGGGCACCATGGCCCTCACCGAGCCCGACGCCGGCAGCTCGCTCTCGGATATTACAACTTCGGCCGAACCCACGGCGGACGGCTACTACCGGATGCGGGGGCAGAAAATCTACATCTCCTCCGGCGACCACGACGCCTGCGACAACGTGGTGCACCTGATGCTGGCCAAAATAAAGGGCGGGCCGGCGGGGGCCAAGGGCATCTCGCTGTTTGTGGTGCCGCGCCAGCGCGTGGCCCAGGGCCTGCCCACCGGCCTCGAAACGCCCGCCGATTTGGTATCCAACGACGTGGTGACGGCCGGCATCTACCACAAGCTGGGCTGCAAGGGGGCCCCCATTGCCCACCTGATGATTGGCGGGGCCGACGACTGCCGCGGCTACCTCGTGGGCGAGCCGAATAAGGGCCTCAGCTACATGTTCCAGATGATGAACGAGGCCCGGCTGGCGGTGGGCGTGAGCGCGGCGGCCATCGGCACGGCCGCTTACCACGCCGCCCTGGAGTACGCGCGGGCCCGGCCCCAGGGCCGCCCCATCGCCAGCCGCGACGTGGCCCAGCCCCAGGTGCCCATCATCCGGCACGCCGACGTGAAGCGGATGCTGCTCTTCCAGAAAGCGACGATGGAAGGGGCCCTGGGCCTGCTGCTCCAGTGCAGCTACTACATGGACGTGGCCCAAGTGGCGGAGGGTGCGGAAAAAGAAAATGCCGAGCTGCTGCTCGACCTGCTGATGCCCATTGCCAAAACCTACCCCTCGGAAATGGGCGTGCTGAGCACCAGCGCGGCCATTCAGGTGCACGGCGGGGCGGGCTACACCACCGATTTTCCGGTGGAGCAGTTTTTCCGCGAGTCGCGCATCCACCCCATCCACGAGGGCACCACCGGCATCCAGGGCCTCGACCTGCTGGGCCGCAAAATCACGCAGCACGGCGGCCGGGCCGTGGGCCTGCTGCTGGCCGAGATGCAGGCCGCCGGGGCCGCGGCCGGGGCCCACCCGGAGCTGGCCGGCCTGGCCGCGCAGCTCGCCAAAGCCGTGGGCACCTGGCAGCAGGTGACCGGCCACCTGCTGGCCGTGGCTGCCCGGGACCACGAGCGGTTCCTTGCCGACGCCACGCTGTACCTGGAGCTGGCCGGCCTGGTAGTAGTGGCCTGGCAGTGGCTGCGGCAGGCCACGGTGGCCCAGCAGGCCCTGCCCGCCGCCCACGCCGCCGACCAGGATTTCTACCGCGGCAAACTCATGGCCGCCCAGTACTTCTACGAGTACGAGCTGGTGAAAGCGCCCGGCCTAGCCAAGCGCCTCCAATCGGCCAACGCCGTGACGGTGGACATGCAGGAGGCGTGGTTTTAGGGAGCCGTTCAACGAAGCGCCTCACCCTCCAGCCCCTTCTCCGAAAAGGAGAGGGGGTGCGTTCAAGAGTTGATTTATTAAAAAAAGGTGCGTTCGCAATCGTCTATCTCCCCCTCTCTTTTTCGGAGAGGGGGCCGGGGGTGAGGCGCTCCGTTGAACAATTCAAATTCCCACCCATGAAAAAACTCGAAAACAAGGTCGTCTTCATCACCGGCGGGGCCTCGGGCCTGGGCCGCGCCGCCGCCGCGGCCGCCGCCCGGGAAGGCGGCCAGGTCGTCATCGCCGACTTGCCCGGCTCCGACTACCAGGCCGCGCTGGACGAGGTGAAGGCCGCCGGCCGCGACGGCTTCTTCGTGCCGCTCGACGTGACCGACCCGGTCAACGTGCAGCAGGCCGTGGCCGCTACCGTGGCGAAGTACGGGCGGCTCGACGTGGCCCTGAACAACGCCGGCATCGGCGAGGGCTTTTTCAGCTTTCTGGAAACCAGCGAGGAATCGTTTCGGCGCATTTTAGACGTGAACCTGACGGGCGTATTCGTGTGCATGAAGCACGAATTGGCGCAATTTATGAAGCAGGGCGGCGGCGTGATTGTCAACATGTCGTCGCTGGCCGGCCTGAAGGGGGCCCCGGGCCTGAGCGCCTACGTGGCCTCGAAGCACGGCGTATTGGGCCTGACGAAAACGGCGGCCCAGGAATTTGCCCGCCGCAACGTGCGCGTGAACGCGCTGTGCCCTTACTACATCGACACGCCGCTCATCAAAGACGCCAACCCCGACCAGCGCCAGCAGATGATTGCCGCCAGCCCGATGAAGCGCCTGGGCACGGCCGAAGAAGTGGCCAAGGCGTTCATTTACCTGGCCTCCGACGATTCAAGCTACACCAACGGCACCCAGCTGGTTATCGACAGCGGCGTGCTATCCTAGCAACCTTCGCTGCGAAACCCTGCGATGTTAACCCTGCGAAACCCTGCGTGAAAGCCCCACGCCTCCGCCAATGGATTTCACCCCCAGCCCCAAAACCCAGGACTACCTCGCCCGCGTGCGGGCCTTCGTGGCCGCGCACATTGCGCCCGTGGAAACGGCTTACCACCAGGAAAACCTGGCCGCCAACCCGGGCGGCGACTGGCACACTTGGCGGGTACTGCCGGTTATTGAAGAATTGAAAACCAAGGCCAAGGCTGCCGGCCTCTGGAATCTATTCCTGCCCGATGCTGCGCTCGGCGCGGGCCTGAGCACGTTGGAGTACGCCCCCGTTGCCGAGGAAATGGGCCGCAGCCTGCTGGCCCCCGCCGTGTTCAACTGCAACGCGCCCGACACCGGCAACATGGAAGTACTGCACTACTTCGGCAGCGACGCTCAGAAGCAGCAGTGGCTGGGGCCCCTGCTGGCCGGCGACATCCGCTCGGTGTTCTGCATGACCGAGCCCGACGTGGCCTCGTCCGACGCCACCAACCTGCAGGCCACCATCCGCGCGGAAGGCGACGCGCTGGTGCTGAACGGCAAGAAGTGGTGGGCCACCGGCCTGGGCCACCCCGACGCCCGGCTGGCCATTTTCATGGGCCTTTCGGACCCCGCGGCGGCGCCCCACGCCCGGCACAGCATGGTGCTGGTGCCGCTGCCCACGCCGGGCGTGCGCATCCAGCGCATGTTGCCCAGCTTCAGCGAGTTTGACCCGCCCTACGGCCACGGCGAAGTGTGGTTTGAAGACGTGCGGGTGCCGAAAAGCAACTTGCTGGTGGGGCTGGGCCAGGGCTTCGCCATTGCCCAGGGCCGCCTGGGGCCCGGGCGCGTCCACCACTGCATGCGCTGCCTCGGCGCGGCCGAGCGGGCCCTGGAATTGCTGGTGCGGCGGGGGCTGGCGCGCACGGCCTTCGGCCAGCCGCTGCTGCACCTGGGCGGCAACCTCGAGCGCGTGGCCGACCTGCGCATGGCCATCGACCAGGCCCGCCTGCTGACGCTGTACGCGGCCTGGAAAATTGATGCGCAGGGCGTGAAAGCGGCCATGAGCGAGATTTCGGCCATCAAAGTGGTGGCCCCCAACGTGCTGCAACGGGTGGTGGACGCCGCCATCCAGATTCACGGCGGGGCCGGCGTGTCGCTCGACGTGCCGCTTACGGCCCTCTTCACCGTGGCCCGCGTGCTGCGCCTGGCCGACGGCCCCGACGAGGTGCACCGCGCGATGGTGGCGCGGGTGGAGCTAGCGAAGTACAAACCCGCCGCGCCGCGCCCATGAGCCCCGAAATCGCACCCCGCTTCCTCGACACGGCCGGCCCGCTGCGGCCCGGCGAGGCGCTGGACGCGGCCGCCGTGGACGCCTGGCTGAAGCAGCAGCGGCCCGGGCTGCGCGGGGCCCCGCGCGTGACCCAGTACGCCGGCGGGGCCTCCAACTGGACCTATCGGCTGGAGTACGACAACGCTGACCTGATTTTGCGCCGCCCGCCGGCCGGCACCAAGGCCAAGTCGGCGCACGACATGGGCCGCGAGTACCGCGTGCAGCAGGCGCTGAAGCCGGTGTTTCCCTACGTGCCCGCGATGGTGGCGTACTGCGAGGACGCGTCTGTTATCGGGGTTGATTTCTACGTGATGGAGCGCGTGGCCGGCATCATCCCGCGCAAGAACCTGCCCCGGGGCCTGGTGCTGCCGCCCGCCACCGTGCGCCAGCTCTGCCTGAACGTGCTCGACGCCCTCGTGGCCCTGCACCAGGTGGACTACCAGGCCGCCGGCCTGGCCGGCCTGAGCAGCGGCAGCGGCTACACCCAGCGCCAAATCACGGGCTGGGGCAAGCGCTACGCCCAGGCCCGCACCTGGAATGTGCCCCGGGGCCGCGCCATTACGGCCTGGCTTGAAGCGAACCAGCCCCGCCAGGAGCGCATCTGCATCACGCACAACGATTTTCGGTTCGATAACGTGGTGCTGGACGCGGCCGACCCGACGCGCATCCTGGGCATCCTGGACTGGGAGCTGGCCACCCTCGGCGACCCGCTCATGGACCTGGGCAACCTGCTGGCCTACTGGGTGCAGGCCGACGACGACTTCCTGGCCCAGGCCACCCGCCGCCAGCCCACCCACCTGCCGGGCATGCTCACGCGCAAAGAAGTGGTGGCCTACTACTGCGAGAAAACCGGCTTCCGGCCCGAAAACTGGGCCTTCTACGAAGTGTATGGCCTGTTCCGCCTCTCGGCCATCGCGCAGCAGATTTACTACCGCTACCACCACCAACAGACCCGCAACCCGTCCTTCAAGAACTTTTGGATTTTTGTGCACTACCTGCACTGGCGCTGCCGCCGCGCCATGAAACAGAACTATTGACGGCCACAAGAAAACGTCATATCAAGAGAACGGTCATGTCGAGCGCAGCCGGGACATGACCGTTCAATTCTTATCACAGCAATACAAATTCCCACCCCAATGACCACCCGCCAAAACATTCTCATTACCGGGGCCAGCTCGGGCCTGGGCGAAGGCATGGCCCGCGAATACGCCCGCATGGGCCGCAACCTGGCCCTGTGCGCCCGGCGCACCGACCGCCTCGACGGACTGAAAGCCGAGCTGGAAGCCGCGCACCCGAACATCAAGGTATTTGTGCGGGCCCTGGACGTGAACAACCACGACCAGGTATTCGAGGTGTTCCGGGCTTTTAAGGCGGATTTGGGCACGCTGGACCGCGTGATTGTGAACGCCGGCATGGGCAAAGGGGCCTCGCTGGGCACGGGCTACTTCTACGCCAACGTGCAAACGGCCCAAACCAACTTCGTGGCCGCGCTGGCCCAGTGCGAGGCGGCGCTGGAAGTGTTTCGGGCCCAGAACGCGGGGCACTTGGTTACGATTTCGTCGGTGACGGCCATGCGCGGCATGCCCCGGGCCCAGACTACCTACGCCGCCACCAAGGCCGGCCTGGCGGCCCTCACCGAGGGCATCCGGGCCGATTTGCTGGGCTCGCCCATCCAGGTGAGCATCATGTACCCAGGCTACATCCGGTCCGAAATCAACGCCCGGGTAAAGAGCACGCCGTTCATGGTGGACACCGCAACCGGCTGCCGGGCCCTGGTGAAGGCCATTGAGCGCGAGCCGGTGCAGGCCTTCGTGCCCGGCTGGCCCTGGGGCCTGATGGCCCGCGCCATGAAGTGGCTGCCGCTGCGCTGGGTGATGAAAATGATTTAGCCGGGGCCCGAAACCCGGCCGGCCAACCGGCGGCCCGGCCCTACCTTCGGCGGCCGTTCCCTGCCCCACCCGCTTGTGCTGCCCTCTGCCGATGCCCCCCTCCTGCCCGTGCCCCTGGCCCCGCTGCGGCGCACGGGCCGCCGCCTGCGCCGGACGCGGAACTTCATTTTCCTGAAAGACGTGGCCGCGCTGGCCTGCACGGCCTTCGGGGGCCCCTCGGCGCACCTGGCCATGATGTTCCGGCTGCTGGTGGAAAAGCGCCGCTACCTGAGCGCCGCCGAGCTGCTGGAGCTGCAAGCCCTGTGCGCCCTGCTGCCGGGGCCCACCTCCACCCAAACCGTGACCGTGATTGGCTACCGGCTGGGCGGGCCCAACCTGGCCTACCTCACCTTGCTGGTCTGGATTACGCCGGCCACGCTGCTCATGACGCTGGCCGGCCTCACCCTCAGCCACTTGGACGCCGCGCGGGTGGGGGCCCTGGTGCAGTTCGTGCAGCCGGTGGCGGTGGGCTTCGTGGCGTTTTCGGCGTACCGGATTGGCGAGAAGGTCATTCAAACCAAGACCGCGGTGGCCCTGGTGGTGGCCTCGGCCATGCTGGCGTACTTCTTCCAGCTGCCGTGGGTGCTGCCGGTGCTGCTGCTGGCCGGCGGGGCCGTGACCACGGCGCGTTACCGCAAGCACGCCATCGAAACCGATAAAAAACCCTTGCAGGTGGAATGGGCCAACTTTGGGCTGTGGCTGGGCATATTGCTGGGGGCCGCCCTGCTGGGCCACTACACGCACTGGCTGCCGGTGCGCCTGTTCGAGAACTTCTACCGCAACGGCTCGCTGGTGTTCGGGGGCGGGCAGGTGCTGGCCCCGCTGCTGTTCGCCGAGTTCGTCGAGTTCAAGCACTACCTCACGGCCCCCGAGTTTTTGTCGGGCCTGGGCGTGGTGCAGCTCATGCCGGGGCCCAACTTTTCCATCGCCGCCTACATCGGGGCCCTGGCCATGCGGCCCGCGGGGGCCGGCCCGGCCGGGCAGGTGCTGGGGGCCCTGGTGGGCACGGCGGGCATCTTTTTGCCGGGCACGTTCCTGATATTCTTCGTGCTGCGCTTCTGGGAGCGGCTGCGGCAGTACCGCATCGTAAAAGCCTCGCTCGAAGGCATCAACGCGGTGAGCGCCGGGCTTGTCTGCGCCGCCACGCTGCTGCTCTACCACCCCCTGCCCGACCGCCTGCTGGCCCTGCCCTGGCACTGGCACGTAGGCCCCGTCGGCGCCGTGCCGCTGAACCCGCTGCTGGTGGGCACCACGTTTCTGCTGCTGCTCTGGGAGCGGGTGCCGGCCGTGGTGCTCGTGGGGGTGGCCCTGGCAGCGGGGGCCCTGGCGGGCTGAGCGCGGCCGGGCGCGGGCCCGGGCTACGGGGTGGGCGGGGCTTCGGCGGGCGCGGGCGGGGCTTCGGCGGAGGCGGGCGGGCGGCGCTGATCCATCGTTTCGCGCACGAAACCGGCCTTCAGGTGCTCATAGAGCGAGTGCTTGTCCACGAGGGCGGCCACGCCCTGGGCCAGCAAGCCGCTGAGCAGCAGCTGAAAGATGGCCCCGTGGCGGTCCGTCATCTCCAGCACCAGGATGGCGGCCGTGAACGGCGAGCGCACCACGCCGGTGAGGAAGCTCACCATGCTCACCAGAATCAGGATGTTGCGGTCGGCCACGGCCACGCCGGCCAGCCGGGCTATGCCGTCGCCCAGGATGGCCCCCGCGCTGAGTGAGGTGGCAAACACGCCGCCCGCCCCGCCGCTGCTGTAGCTGAGGGCCATGCCGGCAAACCGCACCGGAAACAAGTACCAGGGCGTCAGGCCGTTGTTTTGGAACAGCAGCCGGTTGATGATGGGCTTGCCCGTGCCCACGCCCTCGGCCCCCACGAAATAGGCCAGCGTGCCCAGCGCCAGCCCGCAGCCCAGCACCCAGCCCGCCTGGGCCGCCAGCGTGGTGAACCGCTTGCGGTAGGCGTTGAGCAGCAGCAGGCTTTTGGCGAACAGGGCCCCGGCCAGGCCACACACCCCGGCCACCGCCGCCAGCACCACCAGCACCCAGCCCCCGGGCGAAGTAATTTTGGGGTAGCCCAGGTAGAGGTACGGCCCCAAAAACTCCTGCGCCGTGAGCCCGGCGATAATAACGGCCGTGAACACGGCCATCCGAAACTGGCTCAGGTGGATTTGGGTCAGCTCTTCGACCACGAACACGATGCCCCCCAGCGGCGTGTTGAAGGCCGCCGCCAGGCCGGCCGCCCCGCCCGTTACCAGCGCAATCTGGCGCGAGAGCTGCGGCCAGCCCGCCGGCTGCAACCGGTTGATGGCCCGGAAGATGGCGGCCGACACCTGGATCGTGGGGCCCTCGCGCCCAATTACGCCGCCGCCCAGCAGCAGCACCACGCTGCTCAGCACCTTCACGACGGCCACGCGCAGGCTCAGCAGGTAATCGGTGTGGCGGTGGCGGGCGGGGGTCGACAGCTCGATGCCCGCCATCACCTGCGGAATGCCGCTGCCCCGCGCGGCCGGGGCCAGCCGCACCAGCCACCACGACAGCCCGAAGGCCAACGGGGTGAGCCCGAACGCCAGCCACGGGGCCCGGCCCAGCCAGGTGAAGCTGACCCGCTCGGCCCAACCAAATACTTTTTCGTAGCCCACCGCCATCAGGCCCGTCAGCAGCGAAGCCACCCAGAACGGCACGCTTTGTAAGATGAGCCGGCGCACCCGGGCCGTGTAAAACGGGCGGATGACCTGCTGGTCGAGCCAAGCCAAGGCTTGCGTGTAATGGGAGGGAGCGTCGGGCATCGGCGGGCAATAAGTGGCGAATGGAGCGCAAGTTCGCCCACAACCCGGCGCGTTGGATGAGCAAGGAAGCCGGGCAGCCTACTTCCGCAGCATACGGCCGTGGGGCAATACCGGCCGGCCTTACACACGAAAGCAGCGAAGGAATCCTCCGCTGCTTTCATTTTTTTACGTTTCAAAAAATACCCAGGGCCCTACGGCTGGCCCTTGCCGCCCGCCGAGCCGTACACCTGGCCATTGGCGTAGCTGGCGTCGCTGGCGGCCAGCTGCACGTAGATGGACGCCAATTCCGCCGGCTGCCCGGCCCGGCCCAGGGGCGTGTCCCCGCCGAAATTTTTTATTTTTTCCTGCGTGGCCCCGCCGCTTACTTGCAGCGGCGTCCAGATGGGGCCCGGGGCCACCCCGTTCACCCGAATGCCCTTGGGCCCCAGCTGCTTGGCCAGCGACTTCACGAAGTTCATGGTCGCCGCCTTCGTCTGGGCGTAGTCGTAGAGGTTCGCCGAGGGGTCGTAGGCCTGCTCGGAGGTGGTGGCGATGATGGCCGCACCGGGCGGCATGTGCGGCAGGGCCGCCTTGATGATCCAGAAGGGCGCGTAGAGGTTGGTCTTCATCGTCCAGTCGAACTGCTCGGTCGAGATGTCGAGGATGGATTCGTGGGCCTGCTGCCGGCCCGCGTTGCTCACCACGATGTCGAGCCCGCCCAGGCCGCGCACGGCCTCGGCCACCAGCCGCTGGCAGAAGGCCTCCTCGCGCAGGTCGCCCGGGATGGCGAGGCCCTTGCGGCCGGCGGCCTTGATGAGGGCGATGACCTCTTTGGCGTCGGCCTCCTCGGCCGGCAGGTAGTTGATGGCCACGTCGGCCCCTTCGCGGGCGTAGGCGATGGCAGCGGCGCGGCCCATGCCCGAGTCGCCGCCGGTAATCAGGGCCTTGCGGCCGGCCAGGCGGCCCGAGCCCTTGTAGCTGGTTTCGCCGTGGTCGGGCCGGGGGTCCATCTGGCTGGCCAGGCCCGGCCAGGGCTGCGACTGCCCCTTGAACGGCGGCCGGGGGTACTTGGTGGTCGGGTCCTGGAGCGGGGCCGGGGCCGCGCCGAGGGCCAGGGGGGCCGCTTGCACGCCCAAAATCGGGGCCGCGGCCGCGGCGGCCAGGCCCACGCCCAAGCCGCTCAGCGCTTTGCGCCGGCTCACGTTGCTGTCTTCGCTCATCTTGCTAATCGTTTTTTTGGGTGAACCCGCCGGGTAGCGGCGGGTGGTCCGGTGGGGGGCGCGCAGCGGCCGGTAACCGGACGCCGTTTGGCCAACCCGTCCGGCCCCCGCCTACTCCCACCGCCCACCGGACTACCCGCTTAAACGGGCCCCCGGACCGGGCGTTGCCCAAAAAAACCTGCACAGACGAGCTTGCGGGCACTTTTTTTCGTTTTTTTCCGCCTCACGCCTGCGCCAGGTACTGGGCCCGGGCGTCCTCCAGGTCGGCGAGCAGGGCGGCCCGCTGGGCCAGCAGGGCGGCCCCCTCGGCCGGGGCCCGCCGGAACAGCCGCAGGGCCCGCAGCCGCCGTAGGCGGGCGGCCAGCTCGGCCCCGTAGCCCAGGGCGTAGAAGCCGCTGACGGGCAGGCTGAGCACGTAGAGGGCCGTGAGCCACCAGCGGTGCGCGAGCCAGTGCTGCACGGCCGCAGCTTGCAGGGCGTAGCACAGCGGGAACACCACCAGTCCCACGCCCATCAGCACGGCGGCCCGGAACTCGGGCTCGGTGGGCGTGGCGCGGCGGGCCACCAGCGCGGGCAATTTGTAGGGCAAGTAGTTGTTGACCAGCCCGTAGGCCCACACGGGCAGGCCCAGCGCCAGGTTGAGCAGCCCGGCCAGCCGGCCGCGCCGCTGCGCGTCGAGGGCCGCGTCGTCGAGGCCGTGCCGGTGCAGGGCCCCCAGGTAGTGCGCCAGCCGGGGGCGGGCGGCGGCGAGGCGAGCGGGGTCGTGCCGGGCGAAGTAGGCCACGGCTTGCAGCAGGGTGCGGCTGAGCTGAAAGTTGTCGTAGAGCGTGTCGGGGTCGTCGTCGGGGTTGAGGTGGTCGCCGAAGGTGTGCTCGATTTGCTGGGCCAGCGCGTCGCCGGCCGCGTCGTGGCTGACGACGAGCTGCCACTCCAGCGCTTCCTGGATGGCGGCGGTGAGGGCCGCGGCTGCGGCGTCGGGGTCGGCGGCGTAGGCGGCGGCGTAGGCGGCCACCCGGATGGGCGGGGCCACGTTCAGCAGCACGTCGGAGCGGAAGCGGGTGGGGTCGAAGTAGTTGAGGCCCACGGGCAGCACGTGCAGCCCCAACTGAAAGTCGTGCCGGGCCTCGGCCCCCAGCGCGATGCGGGCGGCCCCGGTTTTGAGGGGCCGCAGCGTGCGCTCGTTCAGGCTGATGCCCTCGGGAAAAATCATGATGGCCCGGCCCTGCCCCAGGTAGTCGTAGCACTTGCCGAAGGCGGCCTCGTTCTGGGCGTGGAGCTGGGCGGCGTTGAGGGCCTGGCCGCCGGCGGTGGCGGCGGCCTCGGCGTCCTGCCGGCGGTAGATGGGCAGGCAGTTCACCGCCTCGAACACGGCCTTCGACACCGGGTTTTTGAAGAACGTGCTCTTGGCCAGGAAGGCCGCCGGGCGGGGCATGTGGGCGGCCACCAGCAGCGGGTCCATGAGGGTGTTGGGGTGGTTCACGGCCAGCAGCAGGGGCCCCGGCAGCGCCAGCCGGTCGCGGTGCCGCACTTCCGCGCGCCGAAAGAAAACGCGCAGGGCCACCTGCACAATGGGTTTCATGACGTGGTAAGCCAGCATAGGTAATGAGCGGTTAGCTTTTAGCTGCTAGCTATTAGCAGGGGCCGTTAAGCGGTCCTTGTTTGGATAAACAACGAGTTGCCAATAATGCAATGTTAGTTTAACGCCGCCTGACTGCTTAGCCGGCAAAATACGCACGCCGGGGCTTTGCCCGAGGCAAGGGCAAGCGCCCGGGCAAGCCCAACCGGAGCCGGCCGGAGCCGCCCCCGGCATTCGTCTACCTCATTCATCGCGGATTAACAATTTATTACCATGCGCTAACCTTGCTTCCAACGCTTCGCAACCGCCCTAGCTTTGTCCCGTACAAGCTCAAAATTTTCACATAATTACTTCTCAATGAAGCATTTGTTTCGTCCCCTGGCCCTGTTTTCGGCCCTGACGCTGCTGGGCGGCTGCGCCAAGCTCGACACGGCTCCCGCCGTGCTCACGGCCCAGGCCACCGCCCAAAACGCCGCGGCCGCAGGCTTCCCTGAGGCCTTCGAGACGGGCTCCAAAGCGGCCTACGCCAGCGCCACCGTGGCCCTGGCCTCGGGCACCTGGACGTTCGACGACGCGCTGCTGGGCACCGCCAGCGCCGACGCGAAGACCGGCAGCCAGTCGGCCCGGGTGCGCAACAGCGGCACGCTCACCATGAACTTCGACCTCACCGCCGGGGCCGGCGTCGTCACCCTCGACCACGCCCGCTACGGCACCGACGCGGCCGGCACCTGGGAGCTGTGGGTTTCTACCAACAGCGGCTCGTCGTTTAGCAAGGTGGGCAGCACCGTCACCAGCAGCGGCACCGCGCTGGCCACGGCCAGCTTCACCGTGAACCTGGCCGGCCCCGTGCGCCTGCAAATCCGCAAAACCGACGGCGGCACCAACCGCCTCAACTTCGACAACCTGACGGTGCAGACCTACGCCGGCACCGGCGGCGGGGGCACCACCCCGCCCGCCACGGGCAAGAAATTCCTGTTCGACGCCAGCCACGCCGAAACGGCCGGCAACGCCGACTGGGTGCTCGACGTGGACGGCGGCGCGGTGCCGCGCTTTCCCACCCCGGCCCAGAGCGGCATCACCAGCAGCACGGCGGAGAGCTACTGGACGGCGGCCCTCTCTTCGTGGGGCGTGGCCCTGGTGAAGCTGGGCGACACCGTGGAGAACCTGCCCGCGGGCACGGCCATCACCTACGGCAACGCATCCAACCCCCAGGACCTGAGCAACTACAGCGTGTTCGTGGTCGATGAGCCCAACACACTCTTCACCGCCAGCGAGAAAACGGCCATCGTCACCTTCGTGAAGAACGGCGGCGGCCTGTTCATGATTTCCGACCACGACGTGTCGGACCGCAACAACGACGGCTACGACTCGCCCGCCATCTGGAACGACCTGATGACCAACAACTCGGTGCAGGCCAACCCCTTCGGCTACAGCATTGCATTGACGAACATCTCCGAAACTACCACCAACGTGCTGGCCAGCAGCAGCAACGTGGTGCTGCACGGCTCGCAGGGCAACGTGTCGCAGCTCAAGTTCAGCAACGGGGCCACCATCACCAAAACCAGCGGCTCGCAGGCCCAACCGCTTATCTGGCAAAGCAGCTCGGCGCAGGGCAACGCCAACATCATGTGCGCCACGAGCACCTTCGGCACCGGCCGCGTCTTCGTCATCACCGACTCGTCGCCGGCCGACGACGGCACCGGCAGCCCCGGCAACACCGTGTACCCCGGCTGGACGGAAATTGCCAGCCACGCCCCGCTGCACCTCAACGCCTCGCTGTGGCTGGCCAAGCAGCAATAGGTTGGTTTGAACTGCTGGCTTTTAGCTGCTAGTTGTTAGCGCTGTTTAGGGCCCGCTGCCAATTTTGGCGGCGGGCCTTTTTGGTGGGCCCGGGCGGGGCTTGGGGCAAACGGTGGTTATTTGCCTCTCCGATTCGTTTAGCTCCCTCGCCCCCGTTTTCATGCGTTCTGTTTTGATTGCCTTTGGCCTGCTGCTGGCCGGGGCCCCCGCCCGGCTTTGGGCGCAGGCCCCCGGAGCAGTGCCACCCCCGGCCACGGCCCCCGCCGGCCCCTACGCGGCCCTTCGGGGCGAAGTAGCTGCGGCCGTTGCCGCCCACTCGCCCCAGGCCCCGACGCTGGCCGACAAGCTGTTTCGCCTCGACCCCAACAATGCCCAGGTGTACCGCGACCTGATGGACATCTACGAGGCGCAGAACGAAGCCCCGGCTCTGCTGGCTTTCTTCACCAGCAAGCTGCCCACGGCCCCGCCCACGCCCACTGCCCAGGGCTACCTGCACTACTACACGGGCATTTTACTGATGCAGCAAGGGCAGCTCGTCGCGGCCCACCCGCATTTCGCCCTGGCCAAAACCCAACTGCACCGGGTGCTGAAGCCCAACGACCCAGCCTTCCGCACCATCGAGCAGGGCTTGGGCGAAGCCAAGCGGCACTAACGGGTAAGCAGCAGGGCCTGGGCGAGGGCACCCGCGGGGCCCCACCCCGGCCCCAGCTACGCCGCTTCCAGTACCTCGGCGTCGTTGTGGGCCGGCGAGTTCACGCGCTTCGTAACCTCGTATTCGCGCATAGCGGCCGCGTCGTAGGGCACCAGCAGCTGCTGGTGGGCAGCGGGCCCCAGGCCGTCGTCGAGCCAGGCGCGCTCGGCGGCGGGGCCCGGCAGGATGACGGGCATGCGGTTGTGCAGCTTGGCCATCAACTCATTGGGCTCCGTCGTGACGATGGTGAAGGTGGGGTGCAGCTCGCCGGTGGCGCGGTCCAGCCACTCGTCCCACAGCCCGGCGAAGGCAAACGGGGCCTCGTCGCGCAGCAGGATGCGGTGCGGCACCTTGCCCGCGGGCAGCGCCTGCCACTCGAAGAAGCTGTCGGCCAGCACCAGGCAACGCCGCCGCGCCAGCAGCTGCCGGAAGCTGGGCTTCTCGGCCAGCGTCTCGGCGCGGGCGTTGATGGGCTTGGGGCCCGCGGCGGGGTCGCGGCTCCAGCTGGGCACCAGGCCCCAGGCCACCAGCTGGATGCGGCCCGGCGCGGCGTTGGTCACAACGGGCAGCCGCTGCGACGGCGCTGCATTATAGGTGGCCGGTGCGGGCGCGTCAAACTTTGCCCCGAAGCGCTGCTCGGCCGCGGGGGCCGGGGTAATGAAGGTGTAACGGCCGCACATAAGACCACAGATTTAACGGATTTTTAACGGATTTAACGGATTTTTAACGGATTTAACGGATTTTTTGTGGTTGTGACCTTTCTGCCGGACATAACTTGGTGATTGGGGTGTTTGATTGGGGCAAAAAAGGAAGGCCGCTCATATCGAGTGGCCTTCCTTTTTACACTTGCATGACGAACTTGAAAACCGGAAGAACTACAAAAAATCTATTCTATCCGTGGTTTAAATCTTGTACAGCTTTTCGTAGTATTCCCGGGCCATACGGCCGCTTTCGAAGGCCGGCTCCACGTCTTTCATGGCCGTTTTCACCACTTTGAGGAAGTTCTTGGGCTGGTCGTAGTACAGGGGCAGCACGTGGTTTTCGAGGATGTCGAGCAGGGCCGTGGCCTCGGCGTCGTCCTTCACGTTGTCGGGCTGCTCCACGGGGGCGTGGGCAATCACGAAGCCGTTTTCCCCATCTTTTATAAATTCGGGAATCCAGCCGTCGGCGATGCTCACGTTCACCGAGGCGTTCATGGCGGCCGTCATGCCGCTGGTGCCGCTGGCCTCGCGCGGGTAGCGGGGCGTGTTCAGCCACACGTCGGAGCCCTTTTTCAGCTCGGCCGACAGCTCCAGCTCGTAGCCCATGAGCACGGCGCAGTTGGGCAGGTTTTTGGTGCGGGAGATGAGGCTGTTGAACACGCTGATGGCCCCGTAGTCGAGCGGGTACGGCTTGCCGGCCCAAATCATCTGAATGGGGTGCTTGGCGTTGGTGGCCAGGGCCACGAAGCGCTCGAAGTGGTGCAGAATCAAGTCGGCCCGCTTGTAGGCCGCGAAGCGCCGGGCCCACACGATGGTCAGCACGTCGGGGTCGAAAATGTTGCCCGTTTGGTCGGCCACTGCTTTAAAGAGGGCCTGCTTCAGCTCGCGCTTGCGGGCCAGCAGGGCCGCGTCGTCCTTGCCCTTGAGGGCGGCGGCCAGCTGCGGGTCGCGCCAGTAGGTGCCGTTCTGGCTGTTGGTGATGGGGATGATGGGGCAAATGCCCTCGTAGTGGCCCCACATCTCGTTGGCCACCGTGCCGTGCACCTTGCTCACGGCGTTGGCGCGGTGCGCGAAGCGCAGGGCCGTGAGGGTGTAGTTGAGCGTGGTGCCGTCGAGCCGGGCCACTTGGCGGATTTCCGCTTCCGGCACCGGGCCAAAAAAGCTCATGTCCGTCAGCAGCTTCAGCGGGCGCTCCTCGTTGCCGGCCAGCTCGGGCGTGTGCGTCGTGAACACGAGGCGCCGCTGCACCTCGGCCAGTTGGCGGCCGTGCTTCTCGTATAAGTAGAAGGCCAGCGGCAGGCCGTGGCCCTCGTTGAGGTGGTACACGTCGGTTGGGCGCCCCAGCAGGTCGAGCAGCTTGCCGCCGCCCACGCCCAGCAGAATCGACTGCGCCACGCGGGCCGCCGCGTCCGGATCGTAGAGGTGGTGCGAAATGGTGCGCGAGAGGTAGTCGTTTTCCGGGATGTCGGTGGTCAGGAAAAACATCGGGGCCGTACCGAACGTCTCCGGGGCCAGGTACAGGGCCCGCACGTGCACGTCGGCCCCGTGGATGGTGATGGGAAACACCAGCCCGGTGTCCTGCAAAAACGAGTACTGCTTCTGGGTGTAGTCCACGCGCAGGGTGCGGTCCGGGTTGCGGCCCTGGTCGTAGTAGCCGTAGCTCCACAGGATGCCGATGCCCACCAGGTTCTGCTTCAGCTCAAAGGCCGAGCGCATGTGCGAGCCGGCCAGGAAGCCCAGGCCGCCGGAGTAGATTTTCAGCGCTTGGTCGAGCGCAAACTCCATCGAGAAATACGCCGCCGCCTGCTTGTACTTGGGCGCGGGCGCGTAAGGTTGAAACGTGAAAGCCATAGAGCGAAAGGGGGCCGCCGGGGCAGCAGTAAAAAGAAAAAGCGCAAAGCCAGGTACGGCCCCCGCCCGGGGCCCGTTGCCGCAAATGTGGCACAGGAACGCAAAAAAAGCGGCAACCGGACATGCATCCGGTTGCCGCTTGCGTTGTCGGCCGACGAAAAAGACGCGTCGGGGTGCCCGTACTTAGCGCAGGGCCACTTCGCGCACCTGTCCGCCAATGCCCCAGACAAGCAGCCAGCGGCGCACGGCTTCGGCCTGGGGCCGCTCGCCGAAGGTGCCCACCAGCACGCGGCTGCGCTGGCGGCCGTCGAGCAGGTCGTTGGCCAGCTCCACGTGCATGCTGGGGTCAAGGGCCTGGATTTTAGCCAGCACGGCCTGGGCTTCAACGGGGGTGGCAAACTCGCCCACCTGCACCAAGAACGAGGCCGGGGCAACGGTTGGCGCGGGCACGGCAACCACGGGCGCGGCGGGGGCTACCTCCGGGGTGGGGGCCACTTCGTAGGTTGTGAACGGGGCATGGGGGTGCGGGTCGCCCAGGCACAGGGCCAGCAGGTTGTCGGGGGCGGTGGTGGGGCCCAGGGGGGTGTCGGGGCTTACCACTTCGGCCACGATAGTGGCCGCGCCCAGCTCTTTCAGGTTTAGTTCCTGGCCCGCTTTTTCGCTCAGGTCGATGATGCGGCGGTTGCGGAAGGGGCCCCGGTCGTTTACACGTACCACCACCGAGTGGCCGGTGAGTACGCTCGTGACCCGCAGGCGGGTATTAAAAGGCAGCGTTTTGTGGGCGCAGGTGTAAGCAAACCGGTTGTAGCGCTCGCCGTTGCCCGTCTCCATGCCCTGGAAGTACTTGCCGTACCAGGAAGCCCGCCCCCGCAGCACCATGTTGGCGCTGGTGGCGTGCGGCTCCAGTACGTGCTTGCACATGTGCGTGTGCGCCGAGTGCCGCACCCGGGCCGTCCGCTTCGAGCGGGCCGAGCCGGGCAAGCTCAGCGTTAACGACAGGAGAAGAACGAAAGCGGAAGCAGGACTACGGAATAATTTCATCGATGTATAGGATGGTGAACCGGCCAAAAGTAGCCGGCCCTTCCTTGCTTGCTAACCCCAAAGCCCCACGCTGCCAAGCGAACTAGTCAAAAACTTGTCTTTTTTTAATAAAACTTGCATTTAATTTATTCAATTACTAAAAAGTAAAAGCTGCCTTACCGAGCCGGTGGGGTATTTTTTGAAAAACCAACCCGGTTTGGAGACCTCATGGCGAAATAAGATTCTGCGACGGGTACAAAATTTTGGCCTCGTGTGCCCGCCCCACGGGTTTGCCGGGTTGCACAAGTCGGCTTTATTTTGTAATGCCTGAAGTGGCACTTTAAGCCGACCACGGCCTTACGTAAGGAACTCGCAGCGCTCCCTCGAAGGCGGCTCCACCGGCCTTTGCAGAAGTATTTTCGAGCCGTTGCTTGTCGGTAGGCTGCCCGGGTTGCCCATCCCTGCCCGAGTGCGCCCGGCGGCCGCTGCGACCCGCAACAAGCGGCTTGGTCGCCCACCCCAGGTTTGCGGTCACAGCGCCCGGAGGCCTTGCAGGCATCGGCAAATTTGCGCGCTTACCGCGCCAATACCCCGCCCCCGCCAGGCGCTGCACTCCCGGCAGCAAATATCGTCCGCTCAGCAAAAAGCAACCGGCCGGAAAAGAGCCAAGCCGCTTTATCAGTTTTGCGGCTCAGTTGGCCCTTCGCGCCAAACGAAAGAAGGCCCCTCGGTGGAGGGGCCTTCTTTCGTTTGGCGGACCAGAAGGAATAAACCTTAGAGCGACTAATCCATTCAGCGAATCTGCGGGCTTTACTTGTTCGAGCCAGCGTTGATCATGGCGCAGCGGAAACCGATGGTGGCCGTGGCCGAATCCTGGGCCATGAAGCGGCGGGTGCCGGGCGCAAGCCAATAGGCCACGTCGCGCCACGAGCCGCCTTTGTACACGCGCACCTTGTCGTCAATCAGCGACTGGTAGCCTTTCTTGTCGTACTTGTCGGCGGGGTCGAGCACGCCGTTGCGGCGGAAGGGGTTCAGGTCTTCCACGTCCTGGAACGAGAGCGGGCGGTACACGTCCTGCACCCACTCGTTCACATTACCGGCCATGTTGTAGAGGCCGTAGTCGTTGGGCGGGTAGGCGTACACCTGCTCGGTAATCATGGCCCCGTCGTTCAGGCTACCGGCGATGCCAGCGTAGTCGCCGCGGCCGCGCTTGAAGTTGGCCAAGAACTGGCCCTGCTTGCTGCCGTAGGCGTTGCGCGTCGTGCGGCCGTCCCAAGGGTAGATGCGCTTCTCCTCCTGGTTCTCGTTGCCCACTTCCTGGGTGCCCACGAGGGCGAGGGCAGCGTACTCCCACTCGGCCTCGGTGGGGAGGCGGTAGTTGGGCAGCGTGTTGCCGTTTTCGATGGAGATGCGGTTTTTAGCATCGGCGGCCGTGGTGCCCTCGGCGGCGGTGCCTTTCTTTTTGCGCGAGAACAACCCGCCGCCTTTTTTCTTACCGGTGTCGCCCTCTTTCATGGCCAGGCCTTCGTTCACCTTGGCGGTGCGCCAGGTACAGTAGTCGTTGGCTTGCAGCCAGCTCACGCCCACTACGGGGAAGTACCGGAAACCAGGGTAACGCAGGTAATACGTCACGTAGGGGTCGTTGAACGATAGGTCGCGGGCCCACACGGTGGTGTCGGGCAGGGCCGACTTATAAAACTCCTCGGCCGAGTCGGTGCGGATAAAGTGCAAATACTCCAGCCAGTGAATGTTCGCTACTTCGGCTTCGTCCATATAGAACGAGGCAATGGTAACGGTGCGCTCCATGTTGTCGTGCGAGAGCGTCACGTCCTCCTCCTGGGTACCCAACACAGTGCGGCCACCCTCGATGAATACGAGGCCCGGACCGGCCGGAATGCCCTTGTAGCTGGACACCTGCATGCCCTTTTCGGTGTTGTATTCGACCCCCGTGGTCGAGGATTCCTTGCCGGGATTGGTGGCGCTACGCTGCCCGCCCGTGCAGCTGGCCAGGGCCCCGAGCGCAACCGCGCCCAGGCATAGATAGTTGGATAATTTCATGACTGGACTAGTTCGACTAGAGGTGAAAAAGTGTTATCAGTAGTAATTCGGTTGCAATTTAAATGCAATATTACAAATAATCTAGAAAGTTGGGCAAGGCGCAATAGGATAATTTCGGCGGCGCAGCCGTTGGTAGGCATTTTCGAGCTTGTCAAACGCACGGATGGCCAAAGTTATTTCGTGCGCCCCGCCCAAATTTGCGCTTAAGCTGCTCAGGCCCACGTCGTAGCTGTAGCCCAGGCGCAAGGCCCCGGCCTGCACGCCCACCACCACGGCCAGCAGCTGCTGCGGCCCAACGCCGGTGCTGCCGGAAAGGTTGCGGTACACGGCCCCCAGCGTGACGGGCGACGCGGTGAAGTACAATCCGGTTTCGAGGCGGTGCGAGCCGCCTTGCCGGCTGTAGGCCGCTACGGGCGTATAACTCAGCTCCTGGGTGGCGGTGCCGGCACCAGGTTTTTTAACGAAAAATTTGTAGCCGCCGCTCACGCTCAGCAGCAGCGGGAGCTGGCTTTGCTGCCGGAAGCCCAGGCTGGGCTGGTTGAGGTGCTGCCCGGCGAGGCTCAGCCAGGCCTGCTCGGTGTAGAGCACCGCGCCGGTGCCCACGCTGAGGTAGTTGACGGGCGCGAAGTCGGGGTTTTCGGCCGAGGGCCCGGTGATTTGGCCATCGGCCGAAATCTGGTCGCCGAACACAAAATTGCCGTAGCCCACACGCTGGCGGCCGTAGCCGGCGCTCAGGCCCCCGCTCAGGGCCACTTCGCGGGTGAGGCGGGTGTGGTAGGCGTACTGGCCGCTGGCTTCGAGGCGGGTGTAGCCCACGGCCCCGGCCCGGTCCTGGTCGATGAGCACGCCGAAGGCGTGGTGCCGGCCGGGCACGTCGGGCCGCCAGTCGGCCGCCGCCTCGCCGCTGTCGAACGAGCCGGCCAGCGTGGGCAGCTGGGTGCGGAAGCCCAGCGTGACGCTGTAATCGTCGAGCAAGCCTGCAAACGCGGGGTTGGTGTGCAGCCGGGTGGCAAAGGGCTGCGAGGAGTACACGTCCTGGGCGTGGGCCGCGGGCGCGGCCAGCGCCGCGCCCAGCAGCAGGGCCGCGCCGCGCCGCCGCCGCCGGGCCGCGGCCCCGCGCAGAGAATTAAAGCATAGCATAAGGGCAGACGAAACGCCGCGGGCCCCTGTTTTGGTACGGGCCGGCCAGCGAAAGTACGGCCCCTGCCCCTGGAAACGAACACCGACGGCCTCCCCCGCCGTTTAAGACCGGGGCCCCGCCGGTGGCGCTATTTTTGCCCTGCTCACTTTTTACGGTTTCATTACGGCTTGCTATGCGAAAGATACTGATTGGTTTGGGCGTGTTCGTTCTGCTGCTGGTGGTGGCCGTGGTGGCCGCGCCGTTCTTGTTCAAAGACCGGCTAAGGGCCCTGGCGGATAAGCAAATTGCCCAGCGCGTGCGCGCCAAGGTGCAGTACGACCCGAATAACATCGACGTGAGCGTGCTCCACTCCTTCCCGGACCTGACCTTGGACATCAAGGACTTGCGCGTGATTGGGCTCGACTCCTTCAGCCGCGACACGCTGGCCTACCTGCCCGGCTTGCGCGTGGGGCTCGATATTATGACGGTCATCAAGGGCCAGGAAATCAAGATTAACACCGTGGAGCTGGACCGGCCCGATCTCAGCCTGCGGGTGCTGAAGAGCGGGCGGACCAACTGGGACGTGATGATTTCCGACTCGGCTGCCGCCGCCAAGGGCCAGGACACCAGCCAGGTGCGGCTGGCCATCAAGGGCTGGAAAATGACCGACGGCCACCTGCGCTACGAGGACCTGACGCTGCCCTTTCGCATGGAGGCCCGCCAGGTGAACCACACCGGCAGCGGCGACTTCGCCAGCAACGTGTTCGAGATGACGTCGAAAACCACGGCCGGCCGCCTCGACATGACCTACGGCGGCGTGGCCTACGTGACGGACAAGCAGCTCGACGCCGACGTGACGATGAACATGGACCTGAACAAAAACCTGTACACGTTCAAAGACAACAAGATCAAGCTCAACGACTTCCCGTTCAGCTTTGCCGGGGCCATTGGGCTGCCCAACGCCACGGACATTACCTACGACGTGACGTTTAAGGCCCTGGAAACGGACTTCAAAACCCTGCTCAGCCTGGTGCCGGGCGTGTATACCGACAAGTTTAAAAACGTGGAAACCAGTGGGAAGGTGGCCTTCGACGGCTACTACAAGGGCGTGCAAAACGCGCTGCGCATGCCCGGCTACGGCGTGAACCTGGCCGTGACCAACGGCCGCTTCAAGTACCCGGATTTGCCGCAGGAGGCCAAGAACATCAACGTGAAGATGGTGGTGGACAACCCCTCGGGCTTCACCAACAACGTGAAAGTGAACGTGTCGCAGTTTCACCTCGACCTGGGGCCCAACCCCGTGGATGGCAACGTGACCATCGACGGCCTGGAGCCGATGAAGGTGGACGGCCGCGTGAAGGCCAACGTGAACCTGGCCGAGGCCCTGAAGGTGTACCCCGTGCCGGGCCTGAGCATGCGCGGCCAGCTGGCGGTGGACGCCACGGGCAAGGGCACGTACTCGAAAACACAGATGCCGGTGGTGAACGCCGCCATCAAGATGACCAACGGCTACGTGAAGTCGAACAAATTCCCGGCCCCGATTGAGGACATCAACCTGAGCGGCACGGTGGTGAACACCACGGGCCAGGTGAACGATACCTACGTGAACCTGCCCCAGTTCCACATGGTGCTGGAAGGCGAGCCGCTCGACGGCCGCCTCACCGCCCACAACATCAACCAGCCGGTGTTCGACGCCAACGTGAAGGGTACGGTGGACCTGACTAAAATCACCAGGATTTTCCCGCTGGCGGGCATGACCGTGACCGGGCGCGTATCGGGCAACATCGCCGCCGCCGGCAACATGGCCGACGTGGAGGCCGGCCGCTACCAGAACGTGAAAGCCAGCGGCACGGTGCAGGCCAAGAACGTGACCTACAAGAGCAAAGACCTGCCGCAGGGCGTGAACATCAGCAGCGCCGCGGGCACGTTCAACAACAACCAGATTGCCATTCAGAGCCTGAACGGCACGGCTGGCACCTCCGACTTCGCGGCCAACGGCACGGTGAGCAACTACCTGGGCTACCTCTTCACGCCGGGCCAGGCGCTGAAGGGCACGATGAACGTGACCTCGCACAACTTCAACGTGAACGAGTTCATGGTGGACCCGGTGAGCAATAAGTCGACGGCCACCGGCCAGGGGGCCCCGGCGAAGGCCACCGGCGTGCTGGAAATTCCGAAGTTCTTCGACCTGGTGCTGAACAGCAAGGTGGACAACGTGACCTACGACAACCTGAAGCTGACCAACGCCAGCGGCACAGTGGCCGTGAACAACCAGATTGCCACGCTGAAGAACCTGACCTTCAACACGCTGGGGGCCACCTTCGGCACCAGCGGCAGCTACAACACCCAAAGCCTGGCGCACCCCAAGTTCGACCTGGGGCTGAACATCAAGAACCTGGATTTCCAGAGTGCTTTCAAGGCCTTCAACACGGTGAAGGCGCTGGTGCCGCTGGCCTCGGCGGTGCAGGGCGTGTTCGGCACCAACTTCAACGTGAGCGGCGAAATGGGCCAGGACATGTTCCCCAAGCTGGCCACGCTGAGCGGCACGGGCTTGTTTGACATCGTGAAGGCGAGCGTGTTGCAGTCGCCGGTGCTGAGCCAGATTTCGAGCCTGACGACCCTGCCCGAGCTCAAGAACCTGCAAGTGCTGAACAAGATTGTGAACGCCCAGATTGTGAACGGCAACTTCGTGGTGAAGCCCTTCGACCTGGCCATTGGCGACGTGAAGATGACCGTGGGCGGCTCGAACAGCCTGGCCGGCCTGCTCTCCTACGTCACGGCCATCAACGCGCCCACCGGCAAACTGGGCAACGCGCTGAGCGGCAAGCTCACGCAGCTCACCGGCGTATCCAACATCCAGGGCACCGACCGGGTGACGCTGGGCCTGAACATCGGGGGCAGCATGACGAGCCCGGTGGTGAAGCTGACCGGCGGCAGCCTCAAGGACCAGGGCAAGGCCATCGTGACCAACGTGGTGAAAGCCAAGCTTACCGACGCCCTGCTGGGCCTGGCCACCAAGAACCGGGCGAAAACCGACAGCACCCAGAAAGCTACCGCCACCACCCAGCAAGCCTCGCAGGAGCAGCTGAACCTGGAGGTGCAGAAGAAGAAGCTGGAAGCGCAGGAAAAGGCCAAGCAAGCCATCGGCGCGGGCCTCAACAGCCTGTTCGGCGGCCGTAAGAAGGCCGCCCCGGCTGATACGGCCAAGAAGTAATGTCTGAACCACGGATTCGGCGGATTCAGCGGATTAGTCGGATTTTGGGGACGATTCTTCTTTCAACTCGCTCCGTTTGATTATTGCGACGCATGAAAAAGGCCCGGGCTACCGGGCCTTTCTTGTAAACGTCTGAATCGTCCCCAAAATCCGACCAATCCGCTAAATCCGATAAATCCGTGGTTCAGACATTTACTGCCAGCCGCCGCCCAGGGCCCGGTAGAGGCTCACGCTTTGCAGCAGCTGGGCCTGGCGGGCATCGGCGAGGCTGAGCTCGGCCTCGAGCACGCTGCGCTGGGCGGTAATCACTTCCAGGTAAGAGGCATAGCCGGCCACGAACAGCTCGTTGGACGTGGCCACGGCGCTTTGCAGCTGGGCCACTTCGCGGGTGCGGAGGTCGGTGACGGCGCGGTAGTTTTCGAGGCCTTGCAGGCCCACCACCACTTCGCGGAAGCCCGTTTGCAGGGCCTGCTGGTAGCGGTAGTAGCCCTCGTAGTTGTTGGCCACCGCCTGGCGGAAATCGGCCCGGTACTGCGCCCGGTTGAGAATGGGCCCGGCCAGGCCCCCGATGAGGCCATAGGTGACGGAGCCGGCATCGAGCAGCAGGTTGGCCCGGAAGGCGTTGAGGCCCAGGTAGGGCGTGAGGGTGAGGCTGGGCAAAAAGGCGGCGCGGGCGGCGTCTACGTCGGCGGTGGTGGCGCGCAGCTCCAGCTCGGCCTGGCGCACGTCGGGGCGGCGCAGCAGGGCCGTGGCGGGCAGGCCGGCCCCGAGGCGGGCGGGCAGGCCCTGCTGGTTGGGCAGCGCGGGGCCCCGGCCGATGGGCTGCGGGTAGCGCCCCAGCAGCTGGTTGAGGCTGGCCTCGGTTTCGGCGATGCGCTGGCGGGTGCCGTAGGCCAGGCTTTCGGTGCGCAGGGCCTGGGCGGCAAACTGCTGCACGGCCAGCTCGGTGACGCGGCCGGCCTGCTTCTGAATGCGAATCAGGCGCAGGCCCTCCTGCTGAAAGCGGGCGTTGCGCAGCAGCGTAGCCAACTGGTTGTCAAGGGTTAGGAGCTCATAATAGGCCCGGGCTACGTCGGCCACCACGTTGGTAACCACCAGGTTGCGGCCCTGCTCCGAGCCCAGCACGCGCAGGTAGGCGGCCTTGCGGCGGCTGCGCAGCTTGCCCCACAGGTCAATTTCCCACGAGCTGCGCAGGCCCACGAAGTAGTCGGGCGTGAGGCCGGTGGGCACGCGCTGGTTGCCGTCGATATTTTGCGAGAGGTTGGTGTCGAAGTTGCCCACGCCCGTCATGGTGTACTTGCCGTAGCGGTCGAGCCCAACGCTGCCCACGGCCGTAACCGACGGAAACAGGGCCCCGCGCCGCGCCAGGTACTGCGCCTGAAACACCTCCACCCGCTGCACGGCCACCCGCAAATCGAGATTTTGCCGCAAGGCCGTGTCGATGAGACCGGCCAGGGCGGGGTCCTGGAAAAACTGCCGCCACGGCGTGGCCCCGATGCTGCTGGTATCGGTGAGGGGCACCTGGGTGAAGGATTTAGGGGCCCCGGGGCTGGGGGCGGGGCCGGCGGGGGCGGCCACGCGGCAGCCGGCGGCCAGGCTGAGGAGGAGCGCAAAAGAGAGGAAACGGAGCATGGGGTTATCGTGCTGGCGGGGCGCCTCGCCCCCCGGCTCCCTCTCCGAAAAGGAGAGGGGGAGCCACGGTAGCGTTGGCGGTTGCTTTTTACTAATTGATTGATTCCGAAAATTCACGCATCGTCGATAATCGGTCGGCTCCCCCTCTCCTTTTCGGAGAGGGGGCCGGGGGGCGAGGCGTCCCGTGGGGCCGCTCAATGCGCCACCAGCTCCGCTGCCGGCGCGTGCGCTGGCTCGGTTGCTTCCTTAGCAGCATCCAGGTTCTTCACCTTCTCGAAGCTGGCAAACAGTACGTACAGGCCGGGTATCAGCACCATGCCGAACACCGTGCCGATGAGCATGCCGCCCGCCGCCGCCGTGCCGATGGAGCGGTTGCCCAGGGCCCCCGCGCCGCTGGCCGTGACCAGCGGGATGAGGCCGGCGATGAAGGCGAACGAGGTCATCAGAATCGGCCGCAGGCGCGATACGGCGCCCTGCACGGCGGCCTCCAGCACGGTGGCCCCGGCGCGGCGGCGCTGCTCGGCAAACTCGATGACGAGGATGGCGTTTTTGCCCAGCAGGCCGATGAGCATCACCAGCGCCACCTGGGCGTAAATATTGTTTTCCAGCCCCAACAGTTTGAGGCTCAGAAAGGCGCCGAATACGCCGGTGGGCAGGCTCAGCAGCACGGGCAGCGGCAGCAGCAGGCTTTCGTACTGGGCGGCCAGCAGCAGGTACACGAACACCAGCACGAGCGCAAACACGTACAGGGCCTGGTCGCCGCTCAGAATCTGCTCGCGCGTCATGCCGCTCCACTCGTAGGCGAAGCCCTTGGGCAGCACCTTGGCGGCCACTTTCTGGATGGCCGAAATGGCGTCGCCCGAGCTGTGGCCGGCGGCGGCGTCGCCGTTGATCATGGCCGAGGTGTACATGTTGTAGCGCGTCAGCTGGTCGGGGCCAAACACGCGCTCCAGCCGCACGAACGTGGAGAAGGGCACCAGCTCGCCGCGGTTGTTTTTTACGTGCAGGGCCAGCAGGTCGTCGGGGCGGCCGCGGTACTCGGGGCCGGCCTGCACCATCACCTTGTACATCTGCCCAAAGCGGATGAAGTTGGAGGCGTAGTAGCTGCCGAGCAGCGTTTGCAGCGTGCTCATGGCCTGGTCCACGGTCACGCCCTTTTTGGCGGCCAGGTCCTGGTCCACGTGAATGAGGTACTGCGGGAAGTTGGGGTCGAAGCCGGTGAACGCGCCGCTGATGGCCGGCTCCTTTTGCAGGGCCGTCAGGAAGGTTTGCGACACCTTGGCCGTTTGCTGCAAGTCGCCGCGGCCCGTCTTGTCAATCAGCCGCAGCTCGAAGCCGCTGCTGTTGCCGAAGCCCGGTACCGTGGGCGGGGGCAGGAACTGAATGTCGGCGTCCTTGATGCCTTTCGTCTTCTCCTCCAGCTCTTTGATGAACTCCGGCACCGACTGCTTGCGCTCCTCCCAGCCCTTAAGGTTAATCATGCCCATGCCGTAGCTGGAGCCCGCCGCATCGGTCACCAGGCTGTAGCCGGCCAGCGTCGAAACCGATTCTACCGGCTTGAGCTTCTGGGCGATGCGCTGCACCTGGGCCAGCACGGCCTCGGTGCGCTCCACGGTGGCCCCGGCGGGCGTGGTCACGTTGATGTACACCATGCCCTGGTCCTCGGTGGGGATGAAGCCCGACGGCAAAATGCGGCTGATGCCCCAGGTGGCCCCAAAAAACAGCAGCAGCACCCCGATGGTCACCACCCGGCGGCCGGCAATGCCGTGCAGCAGCCGCTGGTAGCCGCCGGCCAGGCCCTCGTACCGGTTATTAAAACCCTTGAAGAACTTGCCCACCAAACCCGTGCGCTCACCCTCGGGGTGCTTGAGCATGAGCGCGCAAAGCGCGGGTGTCAAGGTCACGGCGTTCACGCCCGAAATGACGATGGCAATGGCCAGCGTGAGCGAAAACTGGCGGTAGAACACGCCCACCGGCCCGTCCATGAACGACACCGGGATGAACACCGCCGACATCACCAACGTGATGGCAATCAGCGAGCTGCTGATTTCGTGCATGGCCTCGTAGGTGGCGGTGCGGACGTCCAGGTGCTTCTCCTGCATCTTGGCGTGCACGGCCTCCACCACCACAATGGCGTTATCGACCACGATGCCGATGGCCAGCACCAACGCAAAGAGCGTGAGCAGGTTAATCGAGAAGCCCAGCATCTGCATGAACGCCAGCGTGCCGATGAGCGCCACCGGCACGGCCAGCGCCGGAATGAGCGTGGAGCGCCAGTCCTGCAAAAACAGGTACACGATGAGGAACACCAGCAGAAAGGCCTCCACCAGCGTGCGCAGCACCTCGTGAATGCTGGCGTCGAGGAAGCGCGACACGTCGTAGGAAATGCTGTACTTCATGCCGGGCGGGAAGCTGGTGGCTTGCAGCTCGGCCATGCGGGTTTTCACGTTGGCAATCACCTCGCTGGCGTTGGAGCCGGGGCGCTGCTTGAGCATGATGGCCGCCGAGGGCTGCCCGTCGTTCTTCGACGACATGCCGTAAGTGAGCGAGCCAAACTCCACGTCGGCCACCGCCTTGAGGCGCAGCATCGAGCCGTCGGGGTTGGCCCGAATCACGATGTTGCGGTACTGCTCGGGCTCGAACAATTTGCCGGTGTAGCGCAGCACGTATTGCAGCTGCTGGGCCTTGCCGCCCGAGCTTTCGCCCGACTTGCCGGGGGCCGCTTCCACGTTTTCGGCCCGGATGGCCTGCACAATCTCGTCGGTGCCCACGTTGTAGGCGGTCATGCGGTCGGGCTTCAACCAGACCCGCATCGAGTACTCGCGCGAGCCCATAATCTCAGCGAAGCCTACCCCGTTGATGCGCTTCAACTCCTGCAATACGTTGATATCGGCGAAGTTGTAGATAAACTTCTCGCCCGTTGCCTTGTCGTCGCTCGTGATGTTGAGGTAGAGCAGCATGGAGTTAACTTCCTTCTCCGTCGTCACGCCGGCCTTGATGACCTCCTCGGGCAGCTCGTCAATCACGGTGGTCACGCGGTTCTGCACGCCCACGGCCGCCAGGTCGGGGTCGGTGCCCACCTCGAAAAACACCGTGATGAGCGTCACGCCGTTGTTCGAGCTCACCGAGTTCATGTACGTCATGCCCGGCACGCCGTTGATGGCGCGTTCCAGCGGCGTGGCCACGGCCTTGGCGCACACCTCGGCGTTGGCCCCGGTGTACTTGGCCGTGACGGTCACCGAGGGCGGCACGATGTCCGGGAACTGCGTGATGGGCAGCGTGAACAGCGCCAGCCCGCCCAGCAGCACCAGGAACACGGAGATGACCAGCGAGAGAATCGGCCGGCGAATGAAGATGTCGAACATAAATTAGTGCTTAAATAGCAATTCGTTGACCGTTCAGCGGAGCGCCTCACGGGCCCCCTTTGGGGCCGGCCCGCTGAACGATGACTGACTTATGGATACGTAGCCAAGAAACTCACTGCACGGCCACCGCCGCCGAGTCTAGCAGCACGGCTTTGGCCTGGATTTTCTGGCCGTCGTGCAGCTCCGGGGCCCCTTCGTACACCACCCGCTCGCCCGATTTCAGGCCGTCCTTCACCACGTAGAAATCGCCTAAGCGCGTCTGCGGCGCGAAGTTGCGGGTGTGCACCGTGCCGTTCGGGTCCACCACGTACACGTAGTTTTTGTCCTGAATCTCGAACACCGCCTTTTGCGGCAGCAGCAAGGCCGAGGGCAGGCCGTTGGTGAGGCGCACCTTGCCCGAGGCCCCGTGGCGCAGCAGCCGCTGGGGGTTGGCGAAGCGGGCCTTGAGGGCGATGGAGCCGGTGTTGGGGTTGAAGCCGCTCTCTGCCGCTTCGATGCGGCCGGCCAGCGGGTACTGCTCGCCGTTGGCCAGCGTGAGGTGTACCAAATCGGAGTGCTGCTCGGGGTGCAGCCGCCGGGCCTTGGTGTAGTCCATGTAGTTGCCCTCGGCCACGTCGAAGTAGGCGAACACGGTGCTCAAATCCGCCACTGTCGTGAGCAGGGTGCCTTCTTCCACCACGCTGCCCATCTTGAGCGGAATGCGGTCGATAACCCCATCGAAGGGGGCACGCACCAGCGTGTAGCTCAGGCTGAGGCGGGCGGCGGCCTCGCCGGCGCGGGCGGCGGCAATCTGGGCGTCGGCGTCGTTCACCTTGCTCGTTGAGAGGTCCGACTCCGTTTTGGCGATGATGTTTTTGTCTACCAGCAGGCGCACCCGGCCGCGCTCCACGCGCACGGCGGCGGCCTGGGCCCGGGCGCTGGCCACGGCGGCGCGGGCCTGGGCCAGCTTGTTCTGGTAGGCGCTGGCGTTCAGGCGAAACAGCAGCTGGCCCTTCTTTACGGGCTTGCCCTCCTCCACGTAGATGTGCTCCAGAAAGCCCGCCACCTGGGCCCGCACCTCCACGTTGCGCACCGCCTGGATGTCGGCCACGTAGTCGCGGTGCAGCTGCTGGCTGGAGGTTTTCAGCGTGACCACCGGCACCACGGGCGGGGCCTCGGTGGTGTCTTTTTCGGCCTTGGCCGAGCAGCCGGCCAGGCCGGCGGCCAGCAGGCCGGCCGCGGCAGCCAGCGCAAATGGGCGGGCGAAGGAACAGCGAAACAAAAAATTCATGGGGCAAGAGGTGAGTAAGCGAAAGGCCCCGGCCGGCTACTGGGCCGCGGCAGTAGCGGTGGGCAAAATGACTGGCGGCGCGGACCGCAGGGCCAGCAGGCTGTCCTGCTGGTGGTGGTCGGCCTGGCAGCGGGCCAGCAGCCGCTGCGTCAGGCGCAGGTCAGCTTCGGTTTCCTGGACGTCTTCGTAGTCGGCTGCCGCCGGGGCCCGGTTGTGCAGCAAAAAGCCGTTGAGCCCCAGCGACAAGGCCAAAGCCCCCGCCAGCAGCAGGGCCATGAAATTTAACGACCGGAACGGATTGGACATGGGCAGGCGAGGCAGTGGCAACTGCCCGCAAAGCACCCCCCGCGACATTAAAACGGTATGAGAACCGTATTAGAAAAGATGAAAACGGGATGAATAATTCACATCCCTGCCCGCCCTACACCGGCGACGCCGGCAGCCACACCGTGGCCGTGGTGCCCTGGCCCACGGCCGAAGTCAGCTCCAGCCGGCCTTCGTGGCGGCGCACGATGCGCTGCGTGAGGGGCAGGCCCAGGCCGTAGCCGGGGCGGCCCATGGCGCCGGCGGCGCGGTACAGCGGCTCGTAGATGCGGCCCAGCTCGTCGGGGCTGAGGCCGGGGCCGGCGTCGGTGACGCACACGCGCAGGGTGCGGGGGCCCTCGTAGGCCAGCTCGGCCAGCACCGGGCCGGCCGAGTACTTGGCGGCGTTGTCGAGCAGGTTGAGCAGGGCAGTGGTGAGCAGCTCGGCGTTGCCGGGCAGCATGAATACGTCGCCCTCGGCGGTGGGGGGCAGGGCCCCGAAGGCCAAGCGCAGCTCGCGGCTGGGGTACTTGGCGCGGGCAAAATCCAGGGCCTGGCCCAGGCACTCATCGAGGCGCACGGGCGCGAAGGGCGGCAGCGTGCCGTCGGCCTTGGCCAGGGCCAGTAGGCTGGCAGTCAAGCCCTGCAAGTGGCGGGCCGCGTCGAGCGAGTGGGCCAAGCTCTCGCGGGCGTCGGGCAGGGTGGCGTCGTAGGCCAGGGCCGTTTCGAGGGTGCCGGTGAGGGTGGTGAGGGGCGTGCGCAGCTCGTGCGAGGCGTGGGCCAGAAAGCTCCGCTGCGCCTCAAAGGCCTGCTCCAGCCCGGCCAGCATGGTGTTGAAGGCCCGCGCCAGCTGGGCCAGCTCGTCGCGCCCGTTGCCCTCCGACAGTCGCCGGCCCAGGTTGGTGGCCGAAATACGGCTCGCCTGCCGCCCGATGCGCGCCACCGGGGCCAGCGCCGCCCCCGCAAAGTGCCAGCCCGCCAAAATGCTGAGCGCCAGGGCCCCCACGTTGCCCAGCAGCAGCAGCAGCCCCAGCTGGTACAGGCGTGCCCAGCCCAGCTGGTCGTCGGCCGACACGAAAATGGCGTACTGCGTGCCCTCGTGGTCGTAGCCCAGGCCCACGGCCTCGCGCCGCCCGCCGGCCCCGAAGCCCGTGCGCTGGCCCGGCCGCAGGGCCCCCAGCCGCGCCCGGTTGGGGCTTTGGTCAATGTCGTCGGCGCTGCTGTAGCGCAGCTCGCCGCCGGGCCCGTAAATGCTGATTTGCTCCTCGGGCAGCGTCAGCAGGTCGCGGCGGCGCAGGCTGCCGAGCCGCCCGGTTTCGAGCTTGCCGGGCCGGACGAGCAGCCGCCCCGCCAGCGTGGCGCTGGTGCCCAGCCGGTGCTCGAAGCGCTGCGCCCGCGTGCTGTCATTGAAGTAATAAATGAACGCCGAAAAACTGACCTGAATGGCCAGCACCACCAGCGTAAAGCGCAGCATCAGCTTATTGCGAATCAGCATGTTGGGGCGAAAGTAAAAGGCGAAAAAAGGCCGTCATGACGGGCTTGCCGAGACATCTCGCTCGCTTCATCCAACGATTGAATTAGCGCAGCACGCGCGATGTCTCGGCAAGCTCGACACGACGGCCTTTTATGTCAAAGCGTCCACGCTACCCCTCGCGCATCACGTAGCCCATGCCCACTACGGTATGGATGAGCTTGGGCGAAAAATCGCGGTCCAGCTTTTTGCGCAAGTAGCTTACGTACACGTCGATGACGTTGGTGGTGGTGTCGAAGTCCAGGTCCCAGACGCGCTCGGCAATGTCCACGCGCGACACCACGCGGCCGCGGTTGCGCAGCAGGTGCTCCAGCAGCGAGTACTCGCGGGTGGTGAGGTCGATGCGCCGGCCGGCGCGGGCCACGGTTTTGGCGTCGAGGTCGAGCACGAGGTCGGCCATGCGCAGTTCGCGGCGCTCATCGCTGGCCGCGGCGTAGCGCTGGGTGAGGGCCCGGGCCCGCATCAGCAATTCCCTGAACTCAAACGGTTTGACTAAGTAATCGTCGGCCCCGGCCGCGAAGCCGGCCTCTTTGTCGTCGAGGCTGTCGAGGGCCGTGAGCAGCAGCACCGGCACCCGGCGGTGACCGGCCCGAATGCGCCGGCACAGCTCCAGGCCGTCGACGTAGGGCAGGTTCACGTCCAGAATCACCAGGTCGTAGGGCTGCTGGTCGTAGAGCGACCAGCCCGTGCGCCCGTCGTAGGCCACGGTGAGGTCGTAGCCCTCGTGGGCAAAGCCTTTTTTGATGAACGAGGCCACCGACGGCTCGTCTTCAACCAGCAGAATTTTCATGGGAACGGGCGTACTGCCCGGCTATACGCAGGGGCCCCCGGCGCGAACAGGCCGCCCCGCAACTACCTGCCGGGCGGCCTGCAAAATTGGTAAAACGGAGTGGCACTCCGTTTCCGCCGGAATGCCCCAACCGGAATCGGAGTACCACGCTACTTCCAGCCAAACACGCCTGGCCGGAAACGGAGTGCCGCTCCGTTTTACAGCTGCGGGGCTACCTGGCCGCTTTGCTCGCGGCAGTAGGTGATGAAGTCGGAATTGACGGGCTCCAGGCCGCCTTCGCGCATTTTGGTGGCCACCTGGCCGCGGTGGTAGCTGGCGTGCACCACGGCGTGGGTCAGGATGTCGCTCACCTGCGAGTCGAAGGCGTCGCCCTGCGAGTTGCTGTACTGGATGTGGCGCAGCAGCTCGGTTTCGTCGGCGCTGGCGCAGAGGTCAGCCAAGCGCTGCGAGGTCTGCTCGTGCCAGTGGTGCAGGCCGGCGAGGTCGTGCTCCTGCCACACCTTCAGGGGGCTGGCCGTGCCGCTGAGGCGGGCAATCCAGATGGCCTGGGCGTTGATGACGTGGCTGAAGATGCGCAGCGCGGGCGGGGGGGCCGGGTGGCCGGCGGCCACCGACGAGTCGAGGCGGCGCAGCAGCGTTTCGTTGGCCCACACGTTGAAGGCCCCCAGCTTGGCAATGGTGTTAATCATCTTTTTGAATTATGAATTATGAGTTGGCAGTGCTTGCCCGTGAGCCAAAGCTAAGGCCTGCTCCCATTGCTGGCGGCCAGACCAAAACTCATAATCCATAACTCATAATTCATAACTAGCTATTAACGTGGGTCTTGCCACACGATTTTTTCGTTGGTTTTGTGCTTGTCAAAATCGGCGCACTGGCCGTCGCCCTTGCCCGTAATGCCGCCGTCGGGGTGGCACAGCACGCTGCCTTTGGTATCGTACAGCGTCGAAGGCTGGTCACAGCAGGGCGCGGTTTCCCAGTACACCACCTGGTCGTGGTAGCGGTAGCGGTAGATGCGGATGATGGGGTACTGCTTGCGGTGGCCCAGCGTTGCGGCGATGCGGGCCTTCAGCCACTGGGGGCGGGCGGTGGTGTCTTCCACGGCCACGCGGGCGGGTACGGGGTCCACGGTGTTGGCCGAGGTGGGGGCCGGCGTGTCATTTTCGGTGATGCTGTTGCCGTTGGGCTGCGTAGTGGGCGTGCCCACCGTCACGCGGTCGGCCCCGCAGGCGGAGGCCAGAAGCAGCGTGGCGGCGCAAAGAGTAGGCAGGGTTCTCATTTAAGTGGTGAGCGGTTATCGGTGAGCAAGCGAGGGGCCCGGGCGGGCGGGGGTCTGCTGCTTACGCCCGGGGTTGGCAATGGTTCGCCGGTTGCCTTTCCGCTGGGCCCCCTTACCCGCCCGGCGCACTCAACCGTTCGCCGCTGGCTACGGCAAAAGGTGGGGCCCGAACACTAGGCCCCCCACCACCAGGGCCCCCAGCGCGGCCAGCAGCACGGCCCCGGCGGCCACGTCCTTGGCGCGGCCGGCCAGCGGGTGGTAGCTGGGCGAAGCCAGGTCGGTGAGGGCCTCCACGGCGGTGTTCACCAGCTCGGCCGTCCACACGCCGGCCACGGCCAGGGCCACCAGGGCCCACTCGAGCCGCGCCAGCCGGCAATACCACCCCAGGCCCAGCGCGGCGGCCGTGGCCAGCGCGTGGAAGCGCAGGTGCAGCTCGGAGCGCAGCGCCGCGCCCACCCCGCGAAACGCGTGGCCGAAGCTGGCCGCCCGCCGCCGCAGCACCTTGGCCGGCAGGCCCCGGGGCCAGGGGCTACGCATCGAACTCGGCGAACACCGAGTGCCGCAGCGCGTCCCACTCGGGCCGGATGATGCTGAAAATGACCGTATCGCGCCGCACGCCGCCCTGCGTGAGGCGGTGGCGGCGCAGGGTGCCTTCCTCGGTGGCCCCCATGCGGCGCATGGCCTGCTGCGACTTCAGGTTGCGGCTGTCGGTCTCCAGCTCCACCCGCTCGCAGCCGAGGGCCCCGAAGGCGTGGCACAGCAGCAGGTGCTTGGCGGCCCGGTTCAGGCCCGTGCGCTGGAAGGCGGTGCCCACCCAGGTGTAGCCGATGCTCAGGCGCTGGTCGTCGGGCACCACGCCGTAGTAGCTGGTGCTGCCCGCCAGCTGCCCGCTGGCCCGGTCGATGATGGCGAACGGGTAGCGCCGCTCGGCCTGGCGCTCCTGCACGGCCTGGGCCAGGTAGGCGGCCAGGCTCACCGCGTCGTCGGCACGGGTGAGGGTGTAGCGCCACAGCTCGGGGTCGAAAGCCACGGCTTTGAGGGGCTCAAAATCGGCCGTTTCGAGGGGGCGCAGGCGCACGCGGCTGTTTTCCAGCACAAGGTTCTTGGCAAAATCCATAGCCTTGCAAAGATGTCGATAAAAAACACTGCCGGCCGGGGGCAGGGTCGAATCGCCGGGCCGGGCCCGGGCCGGGCGGCCGGGGCCCCGGCCAGCAAAAGCAGCTACAGCAGCGCGACCCGTTCGAGTGTGTTAATGCTCAAAAGCGCGGTACCGGGCGGTACGCTGGGGGCCGCCGGCCCCGTAGTTAGGCGCAGGCCGGCGCGGCCGGTGGTTTCGCCGCGCCCGCGGGCCCCCGAGCGGCCGCCGGGCCCCGCACCGGGCCGCGGCAGCGAAAGCGGGGGCCGGCGTGTAACCGCCCGCCCCCCCCGCCGCGTTAGCAGGGCTTATGAAGAACATTATTTTTTTCGGCGACAGCCTCACGGCCGGCTACGGCCTGCCCGCCGCCGCCAGCTTCCCCGCCCTCATCCAGCAGAAACTCGACGCGGCCCAGCGGCCCTACCAAGCCCTCAATTACGGCGTGAGCGGCGACACCAGCGCCGGCGGCCGCGCCCGCCTGCCCGCCGTGCTGGCCCGCCAGCCCACCGACGTATTCGTGCTGGCCCTGGGGGCCAACGACGGCATCCGGGGCGTGCCAGTGCCCGACACCAGCACCAACTTGCGGGCCATTTTGCAGGCCGTGCAACAGCAGTTGCCGGCGGCGCAGCTGGTGGTGGCCGGCCTGGAATTCCCCTTCAACATCAGCCCGCTGGGCAACCACCGCCTCGTGCGCTACGCCGCCGAGTTCAAGGCCCTGTTCCGGCCCCTGGCCCAGCAGTTTGGGGCGGCTTTCGTGCCCTTTCTGCTCGAAGGCGTCCTCGGCCACCGCGACCTGAACCTGGCCGACGGCGTGCACCCCAACGCGGCCGGCCAGCGGATCCTGGCCGACAACATGTGGGCCGTGCTGGAGGGCGTGCTGTAGGGTATTGGACTGAATTAAAGAAGTCGCAAATGCGATGTAAAAACGAAAAATTAGGCAATTGAAGTATCAATGCGCTACGCGCGGTCTTTATTCATTGATGGAAATCCATAATCTACTTCACCACTTAGCTTATGGCAACGCCGAAGAATCGGCGGCGGCGGCGCATAATTTTGTCACCAATGACGCTACCCTAACACAATATAAGAAGTTGACGGCTACGCTAATAAAAGCTAATGACAGCCGCATTGTATTTTGGGGACTGGATGTGTTGATCAAAAACTTTCCTTTGCAACTTCAACAAGACGGTGAAGCCTTAATTCCTTGGCTGCTAAGCAATCTTACGCACGAATCCTTTCCTGTCGTTGACCGGGTTGTATGGGCATTAAGTGTTATCGGCGTAGCTGCCGTCGATGCTTTGATTTATACGGTGGAGCAGACGTCAAATCCCGTGCATCAAGCCGCTTGTCTGGGAGCGTTGCGCCGCAACCACCACTTGTACCTACGCGCCAAGCAGGTACTGGCACTTCTTGCGGCATCTTTGGGCAGTGCGACGGCCGAAGTGCGGCACTGGGCAATGATTACCTCAATGGACATCAGTCCTTTACGTTCCTGGTTCGACGAGCGTATGCAGCCACAGGATTTCGAGCCGCTTTACCGGCTAGTATTACCGGTTGCCCAAGAATTTATCGATAGCACGCAAGACGATATTTACATCCGCTACCGGGATCTTATCACCCAGCACTTGGCCAACAACCAAGCCCGCTAAGAATCCTTGGCCATTTTCAACTGGATGGTCACGAGCACGTCGTCGGACAGAATCAGGCTTTTTTTGCCCAGGTTGAAATTTAGCCGGTTGATGCGAGGGTGCCCCGGAATTCGTTGGCGGCCGACACGGTGAAGGGCAGCTTCACGTCGTGCGCAATGCCTTTCATGGTCAGCGCGAACGTGCCTTCGTACTGCCCGGGGCCCGTTTTGCGGAACGCCGTGGATTGCAGGGCAATGGTCGGGTATTTTTCGGCGTCGAACCAGTCGGGCTTCTGCAGATGCTTGTCGCGCAGGCCGATGCCCGTGTGGATGGTGCTCACCGGCACCGATGCCCGGATGCGGGCCTGGTCGAGGTGCGCGGGGTCGAACTGCACCGTGGCTTCCAGGCCCGCCAGCGTGCCCTCGACGGTGAAGCCGGCGTTGACAATCTGAAAGCTGATGACCGATTCCTTTACCTGGCGGCTGCTGGCGGGGGCCCCCGCCAGCAGCCAGCACAGCCAACCCAGTCCTACTAATAGCTTCATCATCACAGCGTTTTAAGGAAAGCTAAGAGGGCATCGCGGTCGGGGCTGGTCAGCTCCAGCCCGAACTCGTGGCCCGGCACGGCTTTGGTCGTCACGCCCGCGCCTTTAAAGCCGGTGGGCACGTAGTCGGCCCGCAAACGCTTGGGGTCCAGCACATCGCCCAGGGTGGCCAGGGAGCCGTCGTGCAGGAAGGGCCCCCGGTACCACACGCCTTTTAAGGAAGGCACCTTGTAGTAGCCGGTGCCGCGCCGGGTTTTGAGGGCGTAGCCGGGGTCGGTGCCGATGGAGATTTCGAAGATGTCGTACTTTTTCCGGTGCTCCTCGGGCACTTCGAAGCCGTCGGCGGGCGTGAGCATGTTGTTGGTGTAGAGCGGCGGCGTGTGGCAGCTCACGCAGCCTTCCTTGATGAACAGCTGGCTGCCGCGCCTGGACAGGGCCGTGGGCTGGTTGGGGTTGGCGGGCGGCGTCAGCGAGTACACGTACTTGGCCAGGGCAAACAGCTGGGCTTCGCTGTAGCGGTCAAAGGTGCCCGAAAAAGTAGCTTTGCCGGGCAGCGCCAGGGTTTTGTGCCCGATGCCGGCCGGGATGTAGCCGTCGTAGCTGGCCATGAAATCCAGCGCTTGGTTGATGGCGATGTAGCGCATCATATCACCGATGCTGCGGTGCCGCGCCAGGCCGCCGTGGTCGAGGTAGGTGCGGTCCTTCACCCCAACCAGGTCGGGCACGGTGGGTGGAAACAGGATGCTGGTGCCCTGCCGCCCCAGCGTGCCCGGTGGCAGCGCCTCAAAGGCCTGGCAGATTTCTTCTTTCGAGCGGTGGCTGAGCTGGGAGTTGGGGTCGTCTTTTACAAATGGTGCGTCGAAGAGTATTCCGGTTACAAACTGCACGGCTGGCTCCGGAAAACTGGGCGCGTGGCGGATGGCCCAGGCCGTGGCGCGGTCGCCCGGAAAATTGCCCTGCGCCCCTTTTAGCACCACGCCGTTTTTCTCCACGCGAGTATGGCACATGCCGCACGAGAGATTGCCGAGCAGCACCTTGCCTTTTTCGGTCACCACATAGCGGGCGTAGGGCATAATGCCGTCCTTGGTCAGGGGCATTTTGGTGGCCGCGTATAAGGCTGGGTTACGCACGTCGGCCTCGGAGAGTACGGCCCCGTCCACGTCGATGGGCATATCGAACAGCAGCTCGCCGGCCTTTATCCAGTCGGCCTCAGTGTGTAGCTTGGCGGCGTCAAATACCACCTGCGGCGCCTGCTTTTGCAGCCACTCCCAGTAGCCCTTGGGCTCGCGGCCGGGCGCGTACACGGGGTAGTCTTTGTAGGCCACGCGCTCGGGCAGCTGGTAGTAGTAAGCCGCGGACACGTGCCGGGGCGAGGCGCTGGGCGTGGCCAGCGGCAGCTCGGCCGCCGCCAGGGCCGTGCTGTCCCAGGTGCGCGGAATCACCGGCGCGTAGGGCAGCGCTCGCCGGGCCCGCTCGCCGCCCAGGCGGGTGGTGGCGCTGACAACAACGGCACCCAGGCCGGCCAACAGTAAAAAAACGGGCAAAGGCAAGCGCTGCTCCATAACGGACCGGGGGCCAGGGTGAAAGAAACACGCCGGAGCAGCCAGCCATAACAGCCACAACTACCCACAAACTAGGCAATTATAAACATTAAAAATCTAATATACTTAGGGTGCGCTGGTTTCAGAATTGCCGTACCGGCTGCACGCCAGGGAAACACCGCCAAACCCTGGCCCCGCGCCCCAAAGGGGCTGCCGCCGCGCCGCGGGGCTAGCTAAAACAAGCTGCCCTGCACCGCTTGCGGAATAATGGCCGGCGGGGCCACCGCGATGCCCGTCAATTCCCTCATGCGGGCCAGGAAGTGCTGGGCCCACACCGGGGCGTGGCGCACGTCGCGCTGGTGGATGAAGAAATAAGCCGCGTGCAGGCCCTGGGCGTACCAGGCGGCCAGGCGCTCGGCCCAGGCGTCGGCGCGTTGGTAGTCGGTGCTGTGCAGGCCGTGGCCGTTGAAGCGCACGAAGGCCGTGGGCGTGGTCAGGCGCATGGCCAGCACGTCGCGCCGCCCGGCCACGTCGGTGAGCACCAGCGTTTTGTTCAGCGCCTCCAGGGTGGCAAACACCGCGTCGGCCAGGCCGCGGTCGGCAAACCAGCGGGGGTGGCGCAGCTCCACGGCCAGCGGCACGGCGGCGGGCCAGTCGAGCAGGAAGCGCTCCAGCCGCGGCAGGTGCTCGGGGCCCAGGTGCGGCGGCAGCTGCAAAAACGCCCACCCCAGGTTGTCCTGCAATTCTTCAATGGAGCGCGTGAAGGGCACCACCAAATCGTCGGTCTGGAACAGCTCGCGCTCGTGGCTGATGCTACGCGGCAATTTGGGGCAAAATTTAAAGCCGGGCCCCACGGCCCCGCGCCAGCGCCGCACGGTGGGCGCGTCGGGGATGCGGTAGTGGGTGGTGTTCAGCTCCAGGCTGTTGAACTGCCGGGCGTAGTAGTGCAGGTAATCGGGCTCCTTGATGCCGAGCGGGAAGTACGAGCCCAGCCACTCCTTATTCGTCCAGATGGGGCAGCCCACGTGCAGGGCCGGCGGCCGGGGCTGCGCCGGGCGGGCGCGGGCCAGCAGGCGGGCCGTGTCGGGGTGGTCGGGGGGCAGGCTAAAATTGACGTAGCGCAGGTCGGGCAGGCGGCCAAAATCCATGCGGCAAAGGTACGGCCCGGGCCCGGGCCCGGGGTCACCGCCGCGCACCAATTTCTGCGCCGGGCCTGAGCCAAAAGCCCCGCCCGGAACATCCGGGCGGGGCTTTTGGCTCAGCTACTGCGGCCGCGGCGGCTACTGGTACTGGATGTAGAGCGGCTTGGGGTTCAGCTCGGCCAGCACTTCGGAGGGCGTCATCAGGTGGTTGGGCTTGCGTTTGATGTCGTACTCGTAGAACAGCTTGAAGCCGGTGTACTGCACGGGCTGCTTTTCCACGTAGGCCTTGTACGAGTCCTTTTTCAGGGTCGGGTCGCCCCAGCCGTCCATGTCCATCACGACCTGCACGCGCGGGTCGAGCTTGATATTTTTGTAGTTCGTGAGCATGTTCTGCGTGAAGCGGTGCACGACGAGAATTTTGGGCGGCAGGTGGTTTTCGCTCACGATGCGGGCCAGGAAGTTGATGGCGAAGTTCACGTCCTTGGCGTCGTAGGTGCCGATTTTCTTGCCCGGCCGCGCGCCCTTGGTTTCCATCGCAAACTCGGGGTCGATGCCCAGGTGGATGGTCGGGTCCTTCAGGTACTCCGTCAGCTTGGGCAGCTCGTGCGCCAGGTTGCTCAGGCCCACCTGCACGTCCATGAACAGGAGGCAGTTGTGCTCCTTGGCCCAGCGGCGGGTTTCCTCAATGGTCGAGCCAGAGTTCATCAGGCGGTACTTGCCGTCCTTGCCGGCCGCGCCCTGGGCCGTGATGGTGACGCTGTGGATGGCCGGCTGGATGGGCAGGCCCGGCTCGGCGGCTTGCCACTCCTTCAGCACCCCGTCGAACTTGCGGAACATCTGGTCCTTGGGCTCGCGCCCCAAAATGCCCATGCCCTTCGAGCGGATGTTGCCGTAGAACGCCACGATGCGGTGGCCCGGCAGGATGGCCCCCGGCAGCTGCCCGGTTTTGCGGGCGATGCTGTCGGCCTTCAGCGAGTCGCGCTGCATGGCCAGGCGCTTGATTTTGATGGTATCGACGGGGGCCGGCTTGGCCGGCTGCGCGGCGGCAGCGGTGGCCTGCTCGGTAGCAGTGGTGCTGGACTGGCAGGCGGGCAGGCCCAAGCCCACCAGCAAGGCGCAGGCGGCCAGGGGGCCGGAAGCTTTGGTAAAAAACACTGAACGAAAATGGGTTAGTAGGGGCAAATGTCGTTTCAAAGGTAAACGGATTTCATCCGGTGTGAGCACCCGGGGCCCCGGCGCACGAGATTGTGGGCCCGACCCGCGCGGTTTGGCACGGTTTTGCCATGTACCCCCTTGCGTCCTACCCCCGGGAGTCACACCGCCCGGCCATTTACGTGTTTTTATCATTTGGTGACTTATCCTCCCTTTGAGGCCCCGCTGCGCTGGCAGCGGGGCCTTGTTATTTTCCGGGCCCCCGCGGGGGCTTCGGGACTACCCAGGTGGGCATGACCGCTCTTTCCGCTTAGTCGGACAGGTTCTTCATGTAAAACGATTGAGTTAGCCCCCGCGTGATGCAGAGACGCATCCTTTCGTTTGAGAATCAATGACTCGCCCAAACATTGTTCACGCCGAAGACGCGAAGAAGCTTACTTACAGCATTTTGCGGACTGCTTAGCGCACGCCCACGGCGGCCGGGCCGCTCAGGCCCTGGGCCAGGCGCACGAGGCGCACCAGCTCGGCGCGGTAGCCGTCGGCGTCGGGGCCCCGGCTGCCGGCGGCCAGGGCGGCGGTGGCGGCCCAGGTGGCGGTGCCGGCCTGCGGGCTCTGGCGCAGCAGCAGCCCAAACTGGGCCACGGCGGCCGCAAACCGGAAGTCGGCCGAGGCCTGCGCCAGGGGCCCGGCCGCGCCGTTCAGCGGCTGGGTTAGGAGCTGGCTGGTGCGGCCCTGGGGCTGCTTGTAGCGCAGCTTCACGGTCAGCACGTCGTTAGCAATGAACTGCTGCATGGTGACGGGCGGCGCGGGCGCGGGCTGATATTTTAGCTTATCCACCAGGGGCTGGGCCGCGCCCACGGGCACGAGTTCGTAGAGGGCCGTGACGGTGTGGCCCGCGCCCAGCTCGCCGGCGTCTTTGCGGTCGTTGTTGAAGTCTTCGGCCGCCAGCAGGCGGTTTTCGTAGCCCACGAGGCGGTAGTGGGCCACGCGGGCGGGGTTGAACTCGACCTGCAGCTTCACGTCCTGGGCCACGGTGAAGAGCGTGCCGCCGAACTGCGCCACCAGCACGCGCTGGGCCTCGGCGAGGTTGTCGAGGTAGGCGTAGTTGCCGTTGCCCTTGTCGGCCAGGGTTTCCATGCGGGCGTCGCGCAGGTTGCCGCGCCCGCAGCCCAGCACGGTCAGGAACACGCCGCTTTCGCGCTCGCTCACAATCAGTTGCTCCATGGCGGCGTCCGAGCTTTCGCCCACGTTGAAGTCGCCGTCGGTGGCCAGCACCACCCGGTTGTTGCCCTCCTTGGCGAAGTACTGCCGGGCCGTGGCGTAGGCCAGGCGCAGGCCCGCGCCGCCGGCCGTGGAGCCGCCCGCTTCCAGCCGGTCGATGGCCCCCAATATGGCCTCGGGCTGGTTGCCGGGCGTGGGGGGCAGCACCAGGCCGGCGGCCCCGGCGTAGGCCACCAGGGCCACGCGGTCGTGGGGCCGCAGCTGGCGCACGAGCAGGCGCAGGCCGGCCTGCACCAGGCCGAGGCGGTCGGGGCCCTGCATCGAACCTGACACGTCGACCAAAAACACCAGGTTGGCGGGCGGCAGGGCGCTGGTTTCCACGCTGCGGGCCCGGATGCCGATGCGCGCCAGCTGGTGCGCGGGGTTCCAGGGGCACACGGCCAGCTCGGTGCTGATGCGCACGGGGTCGGGGCTGGCGGGGGGCGGCGCGGGGTAGTCGTAGTGGAAGTAGTTCAGCATTTCCTCCACCCGCACGGCGTCGGCCGGGGGCAGCTGGCCTTCGGTGAGGAAGCGGCGCACGTTGGCGTAGCTGGCGTTGTCCACGTCGAGGGCGAAGGTGCTGAGCGGCGCTTGCTGCACGGCCTGGAAGGCGTTTTCGGCCATGTGGGCGTAGGTGTCGCCGGCGCCGGCTTCGGGCCGGGCGGGGTAGGGCGCGGGGGCCAGACTCATCAAGTCGGCGCTGCTCATATTGTACCCCTGTTGCTTGCGGCTGGCCCGGCTGCGCCCCGGGCTGGCAGCACCCCGAATGGCCACCCCAGCCACCCGGCCTTGCAGGGCCCGGGTAGCCCCGTAGCCCGTCACCACCACTTCTTCAAGCGCTTTGTTGTCAGGCTTTAATACCACGTTTATCACCACATCCTTCCCTACGCGCCGCTCCTGGGCCACGTAGCCCACAGAACTGAACACCAGCGTGGCCCGCCCACCGCGCGGCACCAGCAGCAAGTAGTGGCCCTGGGCATCGGTGCTGGCGCCGCGCTGGGTGCCTTTGAGGAGCACCGTGACGCCGGGCAGCAGTTGGCCCCGGTCGTCGCGCACGGTGCCGCTGATGGCAATGGCCCGGGCCGTGGTGGTGTCCATCAGCACGATGCCGCTGGGCCGGATGATGGGGGCCGGCAGCGGGGTGGGCTCTTGGGCCCGGGCGGGGGCCCCCAGGGCCAGCGGGAGCAACAGCAGCAGGAAGTTTTTCATGGCGGTGAAGGGGTTAGGCGGTGGAAGCTGCCGGAGAGATGCCGCGCCCGGCCGGATTGCACACGCGCCGCCAAAAAAAATTTCGGGGCCCCGGGGAGCGTGGTCCGAAGACTTTTCGGTCGTCGGGCCACTCTTGATTATTGCCCGGGGCTGCTGTTCCAGGATAAGAGTGGCCCGACGACGAAAAAGTCGTCGGACCACCGCGCTTTTGTCCGTTGCAAAAAAATTTCGGGGCCCCAGGCTACCTTGCCGGGGCCGATGTTTTTCCGCCGCTCCCCGCCCGCCGCCGCCGCGCCGCCCTCCGACCAGGAGCTGCTGGCCCGCTACCGCCTGCGCGGCGACGTGGCCGACTTGGGGGAGCTGTTCGACCGGCACCTGCCGATGGTGTTTGCCACCTGCCGCCGCTACCTGGCCCCGCCCGACGAGGACGCCCAGGACGCCAGCATGCAGTTGTTTGAGTACCTGGTGGGGGCCCTGCACAAGCACGCGCCCGACAACTTCCCCGCCTGGCTGCACGCCACCGCCCGCAACCACTGTCTGATGCAGCTGCGCGCCCGCCAGCGCGCCGGCCCCAGCGCGGGGCCCCTGCTCATCAGCCTGCCCGACGCGGCCGATGTGGAATTGGCCGCCGCCCGGCATCTTCCCGATGCCGCGGCGGCCGACGAAGCCGCGGCGGCCACCGAAACCACCCTGCAAGCCCTGGAACAAGCCCTTACGCAACTGCCCGATGGCCAGCGCCGCTGCCTGGAGCTATTTTTTCTGGAAAATAAATCGTACCAGGAAGTGGCCGGGGCCTTGGGCCTCGACCTCGGCCAAGTGAAAAGCCACCTGCAAAACGGTAAGCGCACGCTGCGCCGCCTCCTCACCGACGACCCGGCCCCGGCCGCCGCCCCCGCCCATGCCCCCCGCCGCTGACCTGCTCCGCGCGGCCCTCGCGGCCCCCCGCGGCCCCCACCCGGCCGCCGACACGCTGCGCCAGTACGCGGCCGGCGCCCTCGCGCCCGCCCAGCAGCACCTGGTAGAAGCCCACGCCCTCGACTGCCCCCGCTGCGCCGACGTGCTCGCCGGCCTCGCCCAAACCGACGCCGCCGCCACCGACCAGGCCCTGGCCACCCTGCGCCGCCGCCTGCACGCCCGCGTGGCCGAAGAAGCCGCCCCCCGCCCCGCCGCTGGCGCCTGGCACTGGCCCCGCCTGGCCGCCGCCGCCGCGGTAGTGGCTGGCCTGGCGGGCGGCGGCCTGTGGGAGTGGCAGCGCCGCGCCGCGCCCGCCGAGGTTGCTACCGTGGCGGCGCCACCCGCCGCAGAAGCTCCGGCCGCAGTACTGGACGGGGCCCCCGCGCCCGCGCCAGCTGCTGCGGCGGCTCCGGCCGCTTCGGCACCCACGGTAGCCGCGGCCCCCGCCAAGCCACGGCCCGCCGCAGTGGTAGCCTACGACCCCCAGCGCCGGGCCACCAGGAAATCAGTGTTATCAAACGCTGACCACGAAGACATTATGGACATGCGGGCAGTCGCGGACGATGCCGCAGCTAGGCCCCCGGCGCCCGCAGCAATGGAGGCGGCAGCCCCCAAAGCAGCCGCCGATTCCGTGCTGCGGCTAAGCAAAGTGGCCGTGAGCCAAGCCCAGCCAGCGTCGGCCCCGGCTGCTAAGTCCAGGGCCTTGATGGGCCGCGTGGCGGGCGTAGCCGTGGTGCCCACCATGCCCACCGAAAGCACCGCCGTGGCGCAACGCCTGGCCTTCACCGCACCCGCCAACAGCGCCGTGGTGGGCGCCATGCCCGCCGGGCCGGCCCTGGCGCCCGCGCCAGTGGGCGGCCTGGGCCCCCTGCGCGAGCAACTGCGCCGCGCGGCCGCCGAGTTCGTGCCCGAAGAAATGCCCCTAAAAGGCAATGTGCGGGTCCGCTTCACGGTGGGCAGCGACGGCAAAATCAGCAACCTGAAAGTGGTGCGCGGCCTGCGCCCCGATTACGACGCCGAGGCCCTGCGCCTGGTGTGCGAGGGCCCCGGCTGGGTGCCGGGCGTAGCCGGGGGCCGCCGCGCTGCCCTGCCGGTGGAGCTGAATGTGGTGTTTTAAGAGGGCAAAAGCACAGCGCTGGCCGCAGTTTAGCGCGCAGCGCCTAACTGCGCGCCACAGCATGGGGCGAGTGTGTAACTCGCAAAGCAGAACGGCCAAATGGCGCAACCCATTGGGCCGCTGCGCGGCCGTGAGTCATAGACTCACCCCGTTTGTCGGCCAGCAGTTGCGCGCTGCGCGCTAAACTGCGGCCAGCGCCTGGCGCGTCGCGGACTTGCAGTATCCTCGGTAAATTGGGCTACATCGCCATGCCGGCTTTGAACGACTTGTCGTCCACGGACTTGAGGAAGGTGAGCAGGCCTTTCATGTACGTTTCCTGGTCGTCGTACATGCTCATGTGGCTGCCTTGGGGGCAGATGAGCGACGCACCTTTTTGCACTTTGGTAGCAATCATGCGCATGTGGGCGGGGTCCATCGTGTCGTATTTCCCGCCGATGGACAGGAACGGCACCACTAGCTTGGGCAGGTCGGGCACCCGGTCCCAGTGCGTGAGCTTGCCCGAGATGCCGAACTCGCTGGGGCCCTGCATGGTCACGTACAGCGACTGGTTGATTTTGCCCAGCGAGCGGCGCACTGGCTCGGGGTTGGGCACGATGCGGCACAGGTGCTCGGCGTAGAAATTGGGTTCGAGCAGGCCCATGTAGCGCGGGTTGCTGAAGTCCTTGGCGGCCTCGATTTTGCGGATTTCGGCCAGCACTGCGGGCTTCATCTGCTTGGCCAGCACCTCGTCGGCGTACTTGCCGTAGGCGGGGCAGCTCATCATCATGTTGCTGATGATGAGGCCTTTCAGGTTTTTCTGGTACTTGAAGGCGTACTCGGCGGCCAGGATGCCGCCCCAGGAGTGGCCCAGCAAGTAAAAGTTGCTGCTGTCGAGCTTCAGGGCCCGGCGCACCTGCTCCACTTCCTCCACGTAGCGCGGCAGGCTCCACATCGAGGTGTCGCGCGGGTTGTCGGAGTTGCCGCAGCCAAGCTGGTCGTAGTAAATGAACTCCACGCCTTCCTTGGGCAGGAAGCTTTCCATGCACTCGAAGTACTCGTGCGTGGCGCCGGGGCCCCCGTTCAGCAGCAACACCTTGATTTTCGGGTTGTTGCCGAAGCGTTTCGTCCACACGTTGAATTTGCCCTTGGGCGTCGTGATGGGAATGACCTGCACGCCGCCGGTTTGCACGCCCGTTTCGGTGGGCGCGAAGTAGGCGCTGGGGGCCCCGGCCGGGGCGGTTTCGGTGGTGGCGGCGGGCGTAGTGGCCGGGTTGCAGCCGGCCACGAGGGCCCCGCCGAGCAGTGCGGTTGCGGCCAAGCGCAGCATATCAAAGTGTTTCATGGGAAGCGGTATGGTGGAAAAAAGAAACTGAGGGCCGGTGTTATGGCGAAAATTCGGTTAATGGCGCGAAGCCGGGGGCGGGCCCTTGCCGCGGGCCACGGCGTCCATTACCCGGAACAGGTTGCCGCCCCAGATTTTGCGCAGGGCGCGGGCGGAGTAGCCGCGGCGCAGCAGCTCCAGGGTCAGGTGGGGGAAGTCGCCCACGTCGGCCAGGCCGTCGAGCACGGAGCCGCCGTCGAAGTCGGAGCCGATGCCCACGTGGTCGATGCCCGCCACTTGCACCAGGTGGTCGATTTGGTTGGCCGCGTCCTGAACGGTGGCCAGGGACACGGGGTATTTGCGCTCAATATCAACGTATTCGGCCAGGGCCTGGGTGCGGTCGGCGGCGGGCAGGGCGTACACGTTGAGAAAGGTTTTGATGCTCCATTTCGTGTAAAACGCTTGCTCGGCCGCTTGCCGGGCGGGCGTTTTCACCTCCGTCTTCACGTAGGGGCTGAACAGGTTGAGCTGCACCACGCCGCCGTGGCGGGCCAGGGCCCGCAGCATGGCGTCGGTGAGGTTGCGGGGCATGTCGGCCAGCACCCGGCTGCCCGAGTGCGAGGCAATGACCGGCACCCGGGACGCCCGCAGCACGTCGTAAAACGTCGAGTCCGAGGTGTGCGACACGTCCACCATCATCCCCAGGCGGTTCATTTCCCGCACCGCCCGCTCGCCCAACGGGCTGAGGCCCTGCCACTCGGGGCCCTTGGGGTCGGTGGCCGAATCGCACAGGTCGTTGTTAGAGGAATGGCACAGCGTGAGGTAGCGGGCCCCCTGGTTGTAGTAGGCTTGGAGCATCGCCAAATCCTGGCCCACGGGGTAGCCGTTTTCCATGCCGATGAAAAGGGCCCGCTGGCCCGCCCGCCGGATGCGCCGCGCCTCCGCCGGCGTGGTGGCCAGCGCCAACTCGGTGGGGTAGCGGCGAATGGCGGCGTGGATGGCATCGAACTGGGCCTGCACCTCCTGGCGGATGGCGGCGTAGCCGGCCGGCGCGCGGGGCCCCTGCCCCACGTATACCACCCAAAACGCAGCGTCGAGGCCGCCGCGTTTCATTTTGGGCAGGTCCACCTGGCCGTCTTCTTTGGCGGCATGGTCGTCCGCCAGGTCAAACCCGGGCTTTACCAGGTGCTTGCTGGGCGTGTCCTCGTGCGCATCGACGACGAAAGCCTTTGCGTGGATGGCGTGGGCTTTGGCTTGCAGCTTCGCCTCCGCCGTTTGGGCGGCAGCGGGCCGCGCGGCAAACAGCAGCAGCAGCAAGGGCAACTGGGCGGCAAAGTGGCAGTCAGGCATTCAGGTAAGGGCGTTTTTCAAGTGCACGGGAAAAAGAAGGTCATGCCCAACGGTTCGTTTTAAAGCAAGCCCCTGGGGCCCCGGGCTACTGCGCCGGGGCCGGCCCCGCCACGGCCGCCGCCCGGTTCACCTGGCCCGCGAAGCGCTCGATGGCCGCGCCCGTGCGCCGGATTTGCTCGTCGGCCTCGGCCCACTTGCGCTCCTCCACGGCTTCGCGGATGCCGGGCAGGGTTTTCACGCCGTAGCCGGTGTAGTAGCCGGGCGCGTAGAGCTGGTGCCGGTACCAGGGGCGGCGCGGCAGGCCTTCGGTGCTCAGGAGCTGTTGCTCAGCTTGGTAGAGCAGCTGGTCCAGCTCCTTTTTGCGGTCGTCCGACAGTTTGTTGGGGCCCCGGCGGGCTTGGGCGTAGGCCTGGGCGCTTTGTTCGAGCTTAGCTAGGGCGTTGTCGAGGGGGGCGAAGTTGAGGTAGGGCACGGCCTCCTGAGCCTTGGGCGGCAGCAGGGGCTGGTCGGGGTTGGCCACCTGGTCGAAGCGCTTGTCGGCCAGCAGCTTGGCTTGCTTCTCGGTGTCGGTGCGCATGGTTTCGGCCAGGGCTTTCACCTCGGTGCCGTACTTGGCCACGGTGTTCGAGAGGTTCTGGAACTCGAAGGGCAGCACGTCGGCGTCGGCCAGGCGCAGGGTGCAGCGGCCCATGGTTTGGGCCAGGGCCACGCCGTAGGCAAACGTGGGGTCTTTGAAGCGGGTGAAGTCGTCGAACGAATCGAAGATGGAGTGGTACTCGCCGCCCGCGCCTTCGCCGCCGAAGCCCACGTTCAAAGACGGAATGCCCAGGTGCTGGAGGTAGGGCGAGTAATCGGAGCCCGCGCCCAGGGCCCCGATGCGCAGGTCGGGCCGGTCGCGGGCGTCCTTCTGGGCCTCGGGCGAGCCGCTCACCAGGTCCAGGCTTTTGCGGCGCTCGATGATGGACACGTTTTTCTCGGGGTCCTGCACGTCGCGCCCCACCTGGTTGAAGAACTTCTCCAGCGTGTGCGAGCCGGCCACGCCCAGGAAGCCCCGGTCGCTGTTGTCGGTGTTCAGGTAGGCCACCACGTGCTTTTGGATGTCCTTGGCGTTGGTTTCGGCCCACTCCGTGGAGCCCAGCAGGCCGGGCTCCTCGCCGTCCCAGGCGCAAAACATGACGGTGCGCTTGGGGCGCCAGCCGGCCTTCACCAGCTCGCCCAGGGCCCGGGCTTCCTCCAATTCGGCCACCAGGCCGCTGAGCGGGTCGCTGGCGCCGTTCACCCAGGCGTCGTGGTGGTTGCCGCGCATGATCCACTCCTCCGGGTACTGGCTGCCCTGGAGGGTGGCGATGACGTTGTACACGGGCTCGGTTTTCCAGTTGAAGGCCAGCTGCAAGTGCACCCGCGCCGGCCCGGGGCCCAGGTGGTACGGGATGGGCAGGGCCCCGCGCCAGTCGGCCGGCGCCATCGGGCCGGCCAGGGCCGCGAGCAGCGGCTGGGCGTCGCCGTAGGAAATGGGCAGCACCGGAATCTGGGTGATGGTGGGGGCCTTGCGGTAGTCCAGGCGCTTGGCGTTTTTGGTCGAGCCGTAGCCGGGCGTGAGCGGGTCGCCGGGGTAGGTGGGCATGTCGAGCACCGAGCCGCGCTGGGCCCCGGTTTCGGGCTTGAAGGGGCCCTTGGGGTACACGTCGCCCTGCCCGTAGCCGTCGTCCTTGGGGTCGGAGTAGATGAGGCAGCCGATGGCGCCCATCTCGGCGGCCACCTTGGGCTTGATGCCGCGCCACGAGCCGCCGTACTTGGCAATCACGATTTTACCCTTCACGTCGATGCCGCGGCGGGCCAGCTCCTCGTAGTCTTTGGGGATGCCGTAGTTCACGAACACCAGCTCGGCCGTCACGTCGCCGTCCTTCGAGAAGCAGTTGTAGGTGGGCAGCTGCTCGGCAGTCTGGCCCGAGGTGGCGTCCTCGGGCACCGGTTTTTCGGCCAGCACGGCGGTGTATTTGGTGGGGCCCACCAACTCCAGCACGCGCAGCTTGGGCGTGGGGAACAGCACGTAGGAGATGTCAATCCGCGCGTCGTAGCCCCAGCTCTTGAACAGGCCGGCCATGTAGTCGGCATTCTCCTTGTCGTAGGGCGAGCCCACGTGGTGCGGGTGGGCCGAGAGCCGCTTCATCCAGTCGCGCAGGTTACCGGCCTTGAGCTGGGCGTCGAACTTAGTTTCGAGCTGGTACTCGGCGGCGGCCGCGGCGGGCGCAAAGCCCAGCAGCGGCTTGGCCTCGGCAGGCGGCGGGGTGGTTTGGGCGCGGGCCCGGGGCCCCAGCAGCAGGCCGGCGGCCAGGAAAAAAGCGTAGCGTTTCAGCATAGAACAGTCTTTTTTCGAGAAATAAAAGCACCGGGGGCCCAGGCGGTCCTGCACAGCCTGGCTTCAGTGCCGCGCAAGATAGCACGGAGCATCAAGCCGTTGGCACGCATTATTCTGTAGCGCGAACTTTGTAGCTCGCGGCGCTGCCCAGTCGCTGCACGGTGACCGGCAGGACGAAGCGAGAGCCGCGGACTACAAAGTCCGCGCTACACGCAAAAAGCGCCGTGCTGGGCAGCACGGCGCTTTTCAGCAACGCAGTTTTTAGGGGCCCTATCCGCTGTAGCCGCCGCCGCTTTCGGGCTCGGTGGCGCTGCCGCCGGGCTTGGTGGGCGTGGGCAGGTCAGTTTCGGTTTCGATGTGGACTTTGCTGTAATCGGGCACGCCGTCGCCCTGCACGGGTACGGGCGGCTCGGTGTGCGGGTCGGGGGTCGGATCGGTCTGGCTCATGGCAGGGGAAAGTTGAGGAAATGGCAACTGCCCGGGTGTACGGCCCAGGGCCTCCAATGGCTGCCCGCAGGGCCGGCCCGCGTACTTTTACAGCCGTTGCCGGTTACTTTTTCTCATATTTTTTTATTCCCGCCCCCGAGGCCATGACGCAGTTCCGCACCGAAAAAGATACCATGGGCACCGTGCAGGTACCCGCCGACGCTTACTGGGGCGCCCAAACCCAGCGCAGCATCGAGAACTTCCCCATCGCGCAGGACATCAACCGGATGCCCAAGGAAATCATCCGCGCGTTTGCCTACCTCAAGAAGGCCGCGGCCCTCACCAACCGCGACGCGGGCGTGCTCGACGCTGAGAAAGCCGCGCTGATTGGCCGCGTCTGCGACGAGATTCTGGCCGGCCAGCTGGCCGATTCGTTTCCGCTGGTGGTCTGGCAAACGGGCTCGGGCACGCAGAGCAACATGAACGTGAACGAGGTGGTGGCCTACCGCGGCCACGTGTTGCACGGCGGCCAGCTCAGCGACGAGAAGAAGTTCCTGGCCCCGAACGACGACGTAAACAAGAGCCAGAGCAGCAACGACACCTTTCCGACGGCCATGCACATCGCGGCCTACAAAATCCTGGTCGAAACCACGATTCCGGGCATCACCAAGCTGCGCGATGCGCTGCAAGCCAAGTCCACGGAGTTCATGGACGTGGTTAAAATCGGCCGCACCCACTTCATGGACGCTACGCCGCTCACGCTGGGGCAGGAATTTTCGGGCTACGTGGCGCAGCTCACCCACGGCCTCAAGGCCATTCATAACACGCTGGCGCACCTGAGCGAGCTGGCCCTGGGCGGCACCGCCGTGGGCACGGGCATCAACACGCCCCCCGGCTACGCCGAGAACGTGGCCCGCCACATTGCCGAACTGACCGGCCTGCCCTTCGTGACGGCCGAGAACAAGTTCGAGGCCCTGGCCGCGCACGACGCCATCGTGGAAGCCCACGGGGCCCTGAAAACGGTGGCCGTCAGCCTGATGAAAATCGCCAACGACGTGCGCATGCTCAGCTCGGGGCCCCGGGCCGGCATCGGCGAAATCTCCATCCCCGACAACGAGCCCGGCTCCAGCATCATGCCCGGCAAGGTGAACCCCACCCAGTGCGAGGCCCTGACGATGGTGGCCGCCCAGGTGATGGGCAACGACGTGGCCATCACCGTGGGCGGCAGCATGGGCCACTTCGAGCTGAACGTGTTCAAGCCGTTGATGATCTACAACTTCCTGCACTCGGCCCGCCTCATCGGCGACGCCTGCGTGTCGTTCACCGACCGCTGCGCCGTGGGCATCGCCCCCATCCTGCCCAACATCAAGAAGCACGTCGATTCGTCGCTGATGCTCGTCACGGCCCTCAACCCGCACATCGGCTACTACAAAGCCGCCGAAATTGCCCAGACGGCCCACAAAAACGGCTCGACCCTGAAGGAAACCGCCCTGCAGCTCGGCTACGTCACGGCCGAGCAGTTCGACGAGTGGCTAAAGCCCGAGGACATGGTGGGCGAAATTAAAAAATAGGGCCCCGAACCGAAGCATTGGCCGGCCAAAAACAGGGCCCTCCCGGAACCCGCCGCAGCGAGCAGCGGGGCCCGGGAAGGCCCTGTTTTTGGCGTCTGGCAAGCAGCAATATTCGTCGGAGGGCAAGCAGGAAAGAGCGCGGGGATGAGGCTTGCCCCTGCCCCTACCGCGTACTGCGGAGAAAACTCACCAAGGAGTTAGCCGAAGGCAAACGCCCATTTACTTCTCGTCAAAAACCTATTAATCAGAGAGCAAGCTAATAGCTAGCAGCTAGCAGCTAGCAGCTAAAAGCTAATGGCTGATTACTCACTTCCCCGGGCCCAGCCATTCAAGGGCGAAGAAAAACAGCAGCTGCACGGCGTAGAGAAAGGGCACCAGCGCGTTGGTTTTAACGAAGCGGGCGCGGTTGAACAGCATCTGGGCCACGCAGGCCAGGATGAACCAGTCGCGGAAGTTGCGGAACGGGATGACGCCGCCGGTCCAGTGCCAGAAGTCGTAGCGGCCGGCGGGCAGCTCCAGGCACAGGTCGAAGCCCACCATGAGGGCGGCCGCCAGCAGGGTGCGGGCCAGCTCGCCCAGGGGCAGGCGGCGGGCCAGGATGCCGGCCAGGTAGGTTATCAGCACCCAGTTGAGGGCCATGAGCGGGGGCACGTCGAGCCACTTGGGGCCCAGCGTGTCGCCGTAGGCGTAGCTGCCGAACACCTTGCCCGTGTGCACGCCCACCACTTCGGCCACGAAGCCCAGCAGGCCCACGGCCAGGCAAAACTGCCAGAACTCCCAGCTGCGCCCGGGCTGAAACGCCAGCAGCAGCGCCGCCGACAGCAGCAGCGTGAGGGGCGTGAAGCGGAGGTAGAAGCCGGGGTCGTGCGAGAACAGCAGCCCCACCAGCCCCGTGGCGTGGAACAGCAGCACCAGCCCCTGCGCCACCCGCAGCCGGGTGGCACTGGCCGCCGGCGGCGGGAAAGAATCGGACATCAGCAAAGAAAGGAAGGTACGCGGGCCCGGGGGCCCCGGCAAAATTAGCGCAATTGCCGGCCGGTTCGGTTCGTTGCTTCTGCCCGACCTTTGCGGGCATGATTCTTCGCGCCGACCACCTGGTGAAAAAATACAAGGCCCGCACCGTCGTCAACGACATGAGCGTGACCGTGGAGCAGGGCGAAATCGTGGGCCTGCTGGGCCCCAACGGGGCCGGCAAAACCACCTGCTTCTACATGATGGTGGGCATGGTGAAGCCCAACGGCGGCCGCATTTTCCTGGATAATACCGAAATAACCACCATGCCCATCTACCAGCGGGCCCGGCTCGGGGTGGGCTACCTGGCCCAGGAGGCCAGCGTGTTCCGCGACCTGAGCGTGGAGGAAAACATCCTGGCCGTGCTGGAAATGACCGACATGCCCAAAAAAGCCCGCCTCGACAAGACGGAGGAGCTGCTGAACGAGTTCAGCCTCACCCACGTGCGCAAAAACCTGGGCAAGGTGCTGAGCGGCGGCGAGCGGCGGCGCACCGAAATTGCCCGCGCCCTGGCCGTGGACCCCAAGTTCGTGCTCCTCGACGAGCCCTTCGCCGGCGTGGACCCCATCGCCACCGAGGAAATCCAGGGCATCGTCTCCAAACTCAAGCACCGCAACATCGGCGTGCTCATCACCGACCACGACGTGAACTCCACCCTCAGCATCGTGGACCGCGCCTACCTGCTCTTCGAGGGCAAGCTCCTCAAGGCCGGCACCGCCGAAGACCTGGCCGGCGACGAAACCGTGCGCCGCGTGTACCTGGGCAAGAATTTCGAGCTGAAGCGCAACGTTTAGGTTTGGTGAATGTGCTGAATATAAGGGGTATAAAAACTAAAAGAACGTCATGCTCATCTGGTGTCCGCGCAGCCGAAGCATCTCTACTGCGGCAGTAATTAGAATTAGTGAGCGGTAGAGATGCTTCGGCTGCGCGGACACCAGATGAGCATGACGTTCTTTTAGCCTTCCTTCAATAAAGCTTCCCTATCGTGCTCGACCAGCTCCTTGCCGCCGCCGTGCAGCTCGAAAGCCGCCCCCGGCTGGCGCGGGTGCGGGCCGAGCCGCACGCCGTGCAGGCGCGGGTGCTGCGCGAATTGCTGCACGCGGCCCGGGGCACGGCCTGGGGCCGGCGCTACGGCTACGGCGAGGGCCCCACGGCGGCCGAATTCGCCCGGCGCGTGCCGGTGAGCACTTACGAGCAGCTCTACCCCGAGCTGGAAAAAGTGCTGCGCGGGGCCCCCGACGTGCTCTGGCCCGGCCGGCCGCAGTGGTTTGCCAAGAGCAGCGGCACCACCAACGCCCGCAGCAAGTACGTGCCCGTGACGCCCGAGAGCCTGCGCCAGGGCCACTACCGCGCCGGGCGCGACATGCTGGCCCTGAGCACCTTCCTGTACCCCGCGCAGCGGCTGCTGGCCGGGCGCACCCTCTCGCTGGGCGGCGCCCACGCGCCCAACCCCTTCCGGCCCCGGGAGCCGGCCTCGCGGGTGGGCGACGTGTCGGCCCTCATCATGGCGCAGCTGCCGGGCTGGGCCGAGAGCCTGCGCACCCCGCCCCTGGCCCTGGCCCTGCTCGACGAGTGGCCCGAGAAAGTGGAGCGCATCGCCCGGCACGCCCTGCGCCAGGACGTGCGCGTGCTGGCCGGCGTGCCCACCTGGATGGTGCTGCTGCTGCGCCGCGTGGTGGAGCTGGCCGGGGCCGACGACATCACCCAGGTGTGGCCCCGCCTGGCGCTGTTCCTGCACGGGGCGGTGGCCTTCGGGCCCTACCGCGAGCTGTTCCGGCAGCTCATCCCCGGCGGGCAGATGCACTACCTGGAAATTTACAACGCCACCGAGGGCTACTTCGCCCTGCAAGACCAGCCCGGCAGCGAGGACCTGCTGCTGCTGCTCGACCACGGCATTTACTACGAGTTCCTGCCCGCCGACCAGTGGGAGGCCCCCGACCCGCGCCCGGTGCCGCTGCACGAGGTGGTGCTGGGGCAGGCCTACGCCCTGGTCATCAGCACCAACGCCGGGCTGTGGCGCTACGTGGTGGGCGACACCGTGCGCTTCACCAGCCGGGGGCCCTACCGGCTGCGCATCACCGGGCGCACCAAGCACTTCCTGAATGCCTTTGGCGAGGAGGTGGTGATTGAAAACGCCGAGGCCGCCGTGGCCGCCGCCAGCCAGGCCACCGGCTGCCGGGTGCACGACTTCACGGCCGCGCCCGTGTACTTCGGCCTGGGGCCCGGCGGGGCCCCCACCCGCGGCGGCCACGAGTGGGCCGTGGAGCTGGCCCCCGGGGCCCCCGCGCCCGACGCGGCCCGGTTCACGGCCGTGCTCGACGCCACCCTGCGCCGCCTCAACTCCGACTACGACGCCAAGCGCGGCCACGACCTGGCCCTGGCCCCGCCCCTGCTGCGGGTGCTGCCGCCCGGCACGTTTGCCCGCTGGCTGGCGGGCCAGGGCAAGCTCGGCGGCCAGCACAAAGTGCCCCGGCTGCTCAACTCGCGGGCGGTGCTGGAGCAGGTGCTGGCGGTGGCCGCCCGGGCCCCGGCCTAGCCCGCCGCGCCGGCGGGGGCACCCGCGGCCGGGGCCCGCCCCATCAGGTTTAGCCGCCGGCGCAAGCACCCGCCCCCGATCATGTTACGGGCTTGTTACGGAACAATCCTTGTCATACATTTGTCCGTAGGTAACTATCAGACAGTAGGGGCGATACTGGATATTTTAAGGTTTTATTAGTTGTTATTCCGGCTGGGCTGCGGCCCGGCTGGGCCGCTTCTTATTCTTCTTATCCGTGCCCACCCTCTCCCCTGCTCGCCCCCCCCGTGACTCGCGCCGCTGGCGCCACGCCGCCCAACGCAACCGCCCCGCCGACGGGCTCGAAAACCGCCGCTTCCTGTGGGTGCTGGCCGCCACCGTGGCCGTGGTGCTGGGCATCGTGGGCGTGCTGCTGGTGCGCTCGGCGAGCGGCAACGGGCTGGCCGACCAGCCGGCCCCGTTCCAGCAGCGCCCCTGAATTAACAGCAGTCCCGGGCCCGCGCCCGCGCTGCGCTACTCGTCGAACAACCCGCCGACGATGCCGCCCAGCACGCTGCCGCTCTCCTTTTGGGCGTTGCCGCCGGCGGGGGCCAGCGCCTGAATCAGCTTTTTGATGGGCATGGACTGGAGCCACACGCGGCCGGTGCCGCGCAGCGTGGCCAGCATCAGCCCCTCGCCCCCAAAAATCATCGATTTCAGGCCCCCGGCGCGGGCAATGCTGAAGTCGAGGCTGGGCTCGAAGGCCACCACGCAGCCGGTGTCCACGCGCAGCAGCTCGTTGTTCAGGCGCTTTTCGATGATGGTGCCCCCGGCGTGCACGAAGGCTTTGCCGTCGCCGGTGAGCTTTTGCAGGATGAAGCCCTCGCCGCCGAACAGGCCCGCGCCCAGCTTCTGGTTGAAGTGAATGCTCATCTTGGTGCCCTTGGCGGCGGCCAGGAAGCCGTCTTTCTGCACGATGAGGCCCTGGGGCATGCCGCCCAAATCGACGGGAATGATGGTGCCCGGGTACGGGGCCGAAAACGCCACCTTGCACTTGCCGGAGCTGCCGCGGTGGGTGAAGTGCGTGAGGAACAGCGACTCGCCCGTGAGCAAGCGCGTGCCGGCCGAGAACAGCTTGCCCATCAGGCCCTGGTCGGGGGCCGAGCCGTCGCCCATCTTCGTTTCGAAGGCAATGGCTTCCTCCATGTACACCATCGCGCCGGCCTCGGCCACCACGGTTTCGTTGGGGTCCAGCTCAATTTCCAGCACCTGGATGTCGGAGCCCAGGATGCGGTAGTCAACGTCGTGCGAGGTCATGGCGGCGGGGCCGGCTGGTGCGCGGCCGGCGGCAAAGGTAGCGCGGCGGCGCACCCGGCAAAACGCGGTCCTTTGCACAATACCGGGGCCCCGGCCAGCGTTTCAACTAAAGTATTAGTTGTCTTGTTCTGTTGTCTCTCCGCCATTATTCATTAGTCAATGCCCGCCCGCCGCCTGTTGTGCCTGAACCTGTTACTCCTCGGCGGGCTGGCCAGCGCCTGCGCCGGCCTCAACCGCACCGACCGCCACGGCCGGAGCCAGGGCCGCTGGCGTACCTACTACGACGAGGCGGCCCGCACCCAGCCCTTCACGGCGGGGCGCTACCGCCACGGCCGGCCCGTGGGCACGTTCCGCTACTACGGCCCCACCGGGGCCCTGGCCCAAACGGAGCGGTACGGCCGCGAAGGGTTTTGCGAGGTTACGTACTGGTACCCGGGCGGGCAGGTGGAGCGCCGCGGCCACGCCCAGTGGGTCACCGGGGCCAAAGGGGCGCGCTTCTACTGGTTTGGGCCCTGGACGCGCTACACCGAAACCGGCCAGGTGCGGGCCGTGGAAACTTACACCGACGGCCAGCACACCGCCACCGACGTGTACACCAACGGCCGCCTCACGACCACCGAAGTTTACAAAGACGGCCAACTGGTGGAAACCCGGCCCGTGCAGTAGCCGGGGCCCCGGTGCTACTCTTCGCTGGGCAGCTCGCCGCGGGTTTCGGCGGCTTCGGCCGCGTCGTCGCCCACGGTTTTCTTGCGCTTGGCCTCGCGGCTGGTGCGCTTCATGAAGTCCTCGTCGGTTTCCTCGGGCTCCGGGGCCAGGTCCTCGTCGTCCTCGGTTTTCTCGCCGAATTGCCCGGCGCGGTCCACCAGCTTTTTGTCGCGCACGTGGCGGCCCAAAAACTGGTTGATTTGCTCGATGCTGTAGTTGGACGTGATTTCGCCTAGCGGGTTCACCCCAATTTCGAAGCCTTCCAGCTCCTTGTGCACGCGGGCTTTTTTGGCGGGGTCGGGGGCCGCTTTTTTGGGCTTGACGGGTTTCTTGGCCATGAGAATCGGAAGTGAGGAGCGGGAGATGGGCAGCGCGGGGCCCGTTGACAAGCAGAAAGGCCGCGCCGTAGTGCATACGGCGCGGCCTTGGGCAAAGGTTCTACGGATGTGGCGTGGCTACGCGGCGGCCGGGGCCCCCAGCCGCGCCACGGCCGTGCGCAGGCGCTGGGCCACCTCCCCCGTGCCCAGGATGGCCAGCGTCTCGAACAAGTCGGGCCCGGCGGCCCCGCCGGTTATGGCCACGCGCAGCATTTGCAGCACCTGGCCGGGCTTCAGGCCCTGGGCCTCCAGGGTTTGGTTGAACAGGTTTTTGAGGCCTTCGGCCGAAGCCCCGGCGGCCCCGGGCAGGGCCCCGGCGTAGGCCGTAAGGGCGTCGGCCACGGCCGGGTTCCACCTTTTGGCCACCACTTGCTCGTCGTAGGCGTCGGGGGCCTGGAAGAAGTACTTGGCCTCTTGCCAGAAGTCCTGCGGGAAGCTCACGCGCTCCTTCATCACGCCCACGATTTGCTCGGCCTTTTCTTCGGCGCAAGCCAGGCCGTGCTCGGCCAGGGCCCCCAGCAGGTAGGGGGCCAGCGCGGCGTTGGGCTGGGCCCGCAAGTAGTGCTCGTTGAACCACTTCACCTTGTTCTGGTCGAACTTGGCGGGCGACTTGCTCACGCGCTCAATCGTGAAGGCCTCGATTAGCTCATCCATCGAAAAAATCTCCTGCGCCGTGCCCGGGTTCCAGCCCAGGAAGGCCAGGAAGTTCACCAGGGCCTCGGGCAGGTAGCCGTCCTCGCGGTAGCCGCGGCTCACGGTCGATTCGCCGGTTTCGGCGTCCACGCCGCGCCACTCCAGCGGAAACACCGGGAAGCCCAGCCGGTCGCCGTCGCGCTTGCTGAGCTTGCCCGTGCCGTCGGGCTTGAGCAGCAGCGGCAAGTGGGCAAACTGCGGCATGGTGGCTTCCCAGCCCAGGTAGCGGTACAGCAGCACGTGCAGCGGCGCGGAGGGCAGCCACTCCTCGCCCCGAATCACGTGCGAAATCTCCATCAAGTGGTCGTCCACGATGTTGGCCAAATGGTAGGTCGGCATGCCGTCCGACTTCATCAGCACCTTGTCGTCCACGGCGCTCGAGTGCACCACCACCCAGCCGCGAATCATGTCCTGGAAGCGGATTTCCTCCTTGCGGGGCACTTTCAGGCGAATGACGTAGGCCGTGCCGGCGTCGAGCAGGGCCTGGGTTTCGTCTTCGGGCAGGGTCAGCGAGTTGCGCATCTGGGCCCGGGTGATGCTGTTGTACTGCGGGTTGGGCACCTTGGCGGCCTGCAGGCGGGCGCGCATGGCGTCCAGCTCCTCGGGCGTATCGAAGGCGTAGTAGGCAAAGCCGTCGGCGATGAGCTGGTCGGCGTAGGCGCGGTACATGGGCTTGCGCTCGCTCTGCTTGTAGGGCGCGTGGGGGCCGCCCACGCCCTGGCCTTCGTCAATCACGATGCCGCACCAGGCCAGGGCCTCCAGAATGTACTGCTCGGCACCGGGCACGAACCGGTTCTGGTCGGTGTCCTCGATGCGCAGGATCATGGTGCCGCCCAGCTTGCGGGCCAGCAGGAAGTTGTACAAAGCGGTGCGCACGCCGCCGATGTGCAGCGGGCCGGTGGGCGAGGGCGCAAAGCGCACCCGAACGGGTCTCTCGGTCATAGGTAATGAGCTGTTAGCTTTTAGCTGCTAGCTGTTGGCTTTTTTGTGATAGACAATTTTTTGTGATAGACAATAAGTTGCGAAGAGCGCAATGTCCATTTAATTTCGCCTGCCTGCTTATCGCTAAAAAAAAGCGCGTTCCGCCAAAGCCGGAACGCGCCCCAAAGGTAAGGCCGGGGGCCCCGGCTAGCCGCGCCGGCCGCCCGCGCGCCACAGCACCAGCCCGAGCAGCGCAATGCCCCCGCGGATGGCCCAGGCCGCGTTGGGGCCCCAGTTGTTAATCCACTGCAAAAAAACGTACTGCACGTTGGGGTTGATGAACGGCAGCGCCAGCGCAACGAGACCGACGAGGAGCAGGAAAAGGCCGAGTTCTTTCATGGCGCTGAAGGTTGAAATAACGGGCCGGCGCTATGCACCCACCGCGATACAGGAGATTTCTATTTCCACATCGCGCGGCAGGCGGGCCACTTCCACCGTTTCGCGGGCCGGTGCGGTCGCATCGTCAAAATACGACCCGTACACTTGGTTGATGGCAGCGAAGTCACCGAGGTCTTTCACGAAGATGCTGCACTTTACCACGTCCGCGAGCTGCAGGCCCGCGGCGGCCAGCACGGCCGTCAGGTTGCGCAGCACCTGGTGGGTTTGGGCGGTCACGTCGCCGGGCACGAGCTGCCCGGCCGCGTTCAGCGGAATCTGGCCCGACACGTACACGGTGTTGCCGGCCCGCACGGCTTGGCTGTAGGGCCCGATGGGCGCGGGGGCCCGGTCGGTAAGGATGATCTGGTGGGGCATATTTTAAGCTGTTAGCTGCTGGCTTTTAGCTGTTAGCTTTTTGTTCTAAAAGTAAGCGGACGCAAAATGCCCACAGAACAAGAGGCGCAAAGCTTCTGAACAAAGCTAACAGCTAATAGCCAGCAGCTAACAGCTCAAAAAAACCTACTCCACCGTCACCGATTTGGCCAGGTTGCGGGGCTGGTCCACGTTGCAGCCGCGCATCACGGCGATGTGGTAGCTGAGCAGTTGCAACGGGATGACCGACACGAGCGGCACCAGGGCCTCCGAGGTGTAGGGCACTTCGATGACGAACTCGGCCATGTCGCGAATCACGTCGTCGCCCTCCGTTACCACGGCGATGATGCGGCCTTTGCGGGCCTTCACCTCCTGGATGTTGCTCACCACCTTCTCGTAGGAGCTGTCGCGGGTGGCGATGACCACCACCGGCATGTTCTCGTCGATGAGGGCGATGGGGCCGTGCTTCATCTCGGCGGCCGGGTAGCCTTCGGCGTGGATGTAGCTGATTTCCTTGAGCTTGAGGGCCCCTTCCAGCGCCACCGGGAAGTTGTAGCCCCGGCCCAGGTACAGGAAGTTGGGCACGTCGCAGAAGGTGGCGGCGATGGCGCGGATTTCGTCGTCCAGCAGCAGCGCCTTTTCCACCTTGGCCGGAATCGTGTCCAGCTCCACCATCAATTCGCGCAGCTTGGTGTCGGTGAGGGTGCCGCGCTTCTGGCCCATGAGCATGGCCAGCAGGGTCAGCACCGTCACCTGGGCCGTGAAGGCCTTGGTGCTGGCCACCCCAATCTCGGGCCCCGCGTGGGTGTAGGCCCCGGCGTCGGTGGCGCGGGCAATGCTGCTGCCCACCACGTTGCAGATGCCGAAAATAGTGGCCCCCTTGCTCTTGGCCAGCTCGATGGCGGCCAACGTGTCGGCCGTTTCGCCGCTCTGCGAGATGGCAATCACGATGTCGCGCTCCGTAATCACGGGGTTGCGGTAGCGGAACTCCGAAGCGTACTCCACCTCCACCGGGATGCGGGCCAGGTCTTCGAGCAGGTATTCGGCCACCAGGCCGGCGTGCCAGCTCGTGCCGCAGGCCACGACGATGATGCGCTGGGCGTTCACGAATTTCTGCTCGTAGGCCCGGAAGCCGCCCATGTTCAGGTGGCCGGCGTTCATTTCCAGGCGGCCGCGCATCGAGTCCATGATGGAGCGCGGCTGCTCGAAAATCTCCTTCAGCATGAAGTGCTCGTAGCCGCCCTTCTCGATGCTGTCCAGCTCCAGTTCCAGCTTCTGGATGTAGGGCGTCTGCTCCACGTCTTCCTTGCTGCGCAGCTCCAGCCGCCCGTCGCGGATGATGGCAATCTCGTAGTCGTTCACGTACACCACCTCGTTGGTGTACTCGATGATGGGCGTGGCGTCGGAGGCAATGAAAAACTCGCCGTCGCCGATGCCAATCACCATCGGCGAGCCCTTGCGGGCGGCGATGAGCTGGTTGGGGGCGTCGCGGCTCATCACCACGATGGCGTAGGCCCCCACCACTTCGTGCAGGGCCAGGCGCACGGCCTCCTCCAGGTTGCAGTGGTTGTGCTGCTGAATCTCCTCGATCAGGTTCACGAACACCTCCGTGTCGGTGTCGGAATGAAACTCGTGGCCCTGCTGCTGCAAGTGCGTTTTCAGGGCCGCGTAGTTCTCGATGATGCCGTTGTGGATGATGGCGATGCGCTCGGAGGTGGAGTAGTGCGGGTGGGCATTGGTGTCGTTGGGCTCGCCGTGGGTGGCCCAGCGGGTGTGGCCCATGCCCACGCGGGCGTGGGTGTCCTTCTCGGCGATGAAGTTTTCCAGCTCCGCCACCTTGCCCTTTTTCTTGTACACGTTCAGCTCGCCGTCGTTCATCAGGGCCACGCCGGCCGAGTCGTAGCCGCGGTATTCGAGCCGGTGCAGGCCCTTAAGGATAATGGGGCAGGCCTGACGGTAGCCCAGGTACGCAACGATGCCGCACATAAGTAAAGGAGGGTAAGAATTGAGGAAATAATTAAAAAAAGTCGGCGGCCCGCCCACAGAAAGGGGCGGGCCGCCGTTTAAAAAAGCGCGTTAAAGGCCGCTTGCCCGCAACCGCACGGCCGGGCCGCCGCGGCGGGTAGCTACGGGCACGGGGGTGGGCAAGGCAGGGCGGCTAGTTGGCCAGTTCATTGTAGAGCGCAAGGTAGGACGAATGCAGGTTTTCGTCGCTGGCCACTTGGCTCAAGGTCTTGCGCGAGGCGTATTCCTGAAACATGCCGTTGAGGTTGTCCGAAAAATCCTCGTCGGAGCGCACCACGATGTCGGCGTAGTCCATGCCCATCTTCACGAAGCCGCTGAAATCGGCCGTTTTCAGCGAGTTCAGCATCTGGTCGTCGATGTCGAGCATCTTGGCTTTTTCCAGGATGTTGCCCTCAAATTTGTCGGGAAACTCGTTGTTATAAATCGAGAAGATCGACTTGGCGTCCTTGAACACCGGGTCTTTCTTGTAAGTCGTTTTCAGGTAGAGCGGAATCAGGCCCGTCATCCAGTCCGAGCAGTGCACGATGTTGGGCGACCAGCCCAGCTTCTTCACCGTTTCCAGCACGCCCTTGCAGAAGAAAATGGCGCGCTCGTCGTTGTCGGCGTGGAAGTGGTCGTTCTTGTCCACCAGGGCCGACTTGCGGTGGAAGTAGTCCTCGTTGTCGATGAAGTACACCTGCAATTTGGCCGTCGGGATGGACGCCACTTTGATGACCAGCGGCTTCTCGTCGTCGCCCACGGCGATGTTGATGCCCGAGAGGCGCACCACTTCGTGCAGGCGGTTTTTGCGCTCGTTGATGATGCCAAAACGGGGCACGAAGATCCGAATCTCACACCCCATTTCCTGCATGCCCGCGGGCAGCCGACGCAGCAGCTCTGCCACTTTCGTCGTGTTCAGGAACGGGTCTATTTCGGTGGCCGCGTAAAGGATGCGCAACTTCGACATACAGGTGGGTTTAAAAAGAAAAAAAGACTGGCCAACACGATGGGCGCACAAAATTACACAATTTTGGGCAAAAATTCAACCCCTTTCGCCCGGGGGCCCGCCCAACGGCCCCTTTTTCCATGCAAATACTTACAACCGCCGCCGAGCTGCGCGATTTTACCGAAGCCGCGCGCCGCGCCGGCCAGCGCCTGGGCCTGGTGCCCACCATGGGGGCCCTGCACGCCGGCCACCTCCAGTTGGTGGCCGCCGCCCGCGCCGCGTGCGACGCCGTGGTGGCCACCGTGTTCGTCAACCCCACGCAGTTCAACAACCCCGACGACTTCCGCCTCTACCCGCGCCTGCCCCGGGCCGACACCGACCTGCTGGCCGCCGCCGGCTGCACCGCGGCCTTCCTGCCCAGCACGGAGGAAATGTACCCCCAGCCCACGGTGCTGCGCTTCGATTTCGGGGCCCTGGAGCAAGTAATGGAAGGGGCCCAGCGGCCGGGCCACTTCAACGGGGTGGCCACGGTGGTGAGCAAGCTGTTTCACCTGGCGCGGCCCCACCGGGCGTATTTTGGGCAGAAGGACTGGCAGCAGGTAGCCATTGTGCGGCAGCTGGTAGCCGATTTGTCGTTCGACCTCGAAGTCGTGGCCTTCCCCACGGTGCGCGAGGCCGACGGGCTGGCCATGTCGAGCCGCAACCGCCGCCTAAGCCCCGCGGCCCGGGCGGCGGCCCCGCGCCTGCACGAGGCCCTGGCCGCCGCCGCTGCCCGGGTGCGCCAGGGCGTGCCGCCCGCCCAGGTGCGGGCCGCGGCCGAAGCTTTCCTGCGCCAGACGCCCGAAATCGAGCCCGAGTACTTCGCCGTGGCCGACGCCCACACCCTGCAGCCGCTGGCCGCCTACGCCCCCGGCCGGGCCGTGGTGCTGTGCCTGGCCGCCCACCTGGGCGGCGTGCGCCTCATCGACAACGTGGTGGTAGACGCTGCGGAATCCTGAGCCCACCGGCCGGGGCCGCTACCTTTGCGGGCCCGTTCTATTTTTTCCCAAAGGTTCCGTCCGACGCGTTATGGCGATGTACATCGAGGTAATGAAATCCAAAATCCACCGGGCCACGGTGACGCAGGCCGAGCTGCACTACGTGGGCAGCGTCACCATCGACGAAGACCTGCTGGACGCGGCCAACATGGTGGAAAACGAAAAAGTAACGGTCGTGAACGTCAACAACGGGGCCCGGTTCGAGACCTATACCATCCGGGGCGAACGGGGCGCGGGCACGGTGTGCCTCAACGGGCCCGCCGCCCGCCTGGTGGCCCTGGGCGACGTGGTCATCATCTTTTCTTACGCCCAGGTTGATTTCGCCGACGCCCGCGCCCACCGCCCCACGGTCGTTTTCCCCGACGCGCACAACCGCCTGGTGTAGCGAACGCGGGCGCCCCGGGGCCGGGGGCCGCAACAAAAACCGGCCCCGGCCCCGTATTACCCCGGCCCGCCCCCGCCCTTTACCCAGTCCGTCGCGCCCCGTTCAGCCACTCCTCGATGAAGCACTTATTCACCATCCTCAAGTACGCGCTGCTGCTGGCCGTATCGGGGGCCCTGATGGCCTACGCGGTGCGCGGCCAGGACCTCTCGCGCATCGGGCACTACATCCGCACGGCCAACTACTTCTGGCTGGGCCTCACGATGGCCCTCTCGGTGCTGGGCTACATGAGCCGGGCCTACCGCTGGCAAATGCAGCTCACCGCCTCGCGCCACCCCACCGCTTATTGGGAGGTGTACCACGCCATGATGGTGGGCTACCTGGCCAACCTGGTGCTGCCGCGCATGGGCGAGGTCATCCGCTGCTCGGTGCTGCGGCGCACCAGCCGCGTGCCGGTGGAGGTGTCGCTGGGCACGGTCGTGACCGAGCGGGTGATTGACGTGCTGGTGCTGCTCGGGCTGCTGGCCGCCACCCTGCTGCTCGACTTCCACACGTTCTGGGCCTTCGTGACGGACAAGGTACTGGGCGGGCGCTTCGACGCCCTGGCCCGCAACCGCACGCCCCTGCTGTGGGCCGCCGGCATCGGCCTGCTGCTGCTGGCGCTGGCCGCCGGAGCCCTGGTGCGCAACCTGGAGCGCCTGCGCCAGCACCAGCTATTTGCGCGGGTGGCGGTGTTCGTGAAAGGGCTGCTGGCAGGCGTGTTCAGCATCCGGCGCCTGGAGCACAAAGGAGTGTTTCTGGCGCACACGGCTTTCACGTGGGGGGTGTACTTTTTGATGGACTACCTGGCGTTTTTCTGCTTTCCCGAAACCGCCGGGCTGGGCCTGCGGGCGGGGCTGGCGGTGCTCACCTTCGGGGCGTTCGGCATGGCCGCGCCGGTGGCGGGGGGCATCGGGCCCTTTCATGTGCTGGTGCAGAGCACGCTGGTGGCCTACGGCGTGGGCCTGGAAGCCGGCATCGCCTACGCCCTGGTGGTGCACGGGGCCCAAACGCTGCTGGTGGTGCTGCTCGGCGGCATCAGCTTCGCCCTGAGCATGGTGCAGGCCGGCAAGGCCCCCCGGCCTGTGGCGGTCGAAGCGGCCTGAGGGCCCCGGGGGCCGGCCGGGGCCGGGCACCGTTTTCCGGCCGCGATGCGGTAACTTTGACGCCCTCCTTTCAGCCGCCCCGCCCGCGGGGCGTTTTTTATTGTTGCTATTTCCCACCCTGTTTTTATATGGCCGAACTTAAAAAAACGCCCAAAACCAGCAAAACCAAGCTGGCCGACGACATCCAGAACGCCGGCAGCGGCAAAACCATCAAGCAGCCCAACGTCAACGACGACAAGCTGACGAGCATTACGGAGATGCGCGAGCAGGCCCACGGCAACACCGCCCTGGCCGTGGACGACGAGCAGCGCCTGCGCAAGGCCTTCGTGGACAAGGACTGGAACGAGATTAAAATTGCCGACAGCTGGCAGATTTTCAAGGTGATGGCCGAGTTCGTGGAGGGCTTCGAGAAGATGTCTAAAATCGGGCCTTGCGTGAGCATCTTCGGCTCGGCCCGCACCAAGCCCGACAACCAATACTACCAGCTGGCCGAGGAAATTGCTTCCAAGCTGGTGCGCCACGGCTACGGCGTCATTACCGGCGGGGGCCCCGGCATCATGGAGGCCGGCAACAAAGGGGCCCGCGCCGAGGGCGGCAAGTCGGTGGGCCTCAACATCGAGCTGCCCTTCGAGCAGACCCACAACGTCTACATCGACCAGGACAAATGCATCGACTTCGACTACTTTTTCGTGCGCAAGGTGATGTTCGTCAAGTACGCCCAGGCCTTCGTGGGCATGCCCGGCGGCTTCGGCACCCTGGATGAGTTATTCGAGGCCATCACGCTGATTCAGACCAAAAAAATCGGCCGCTTCCCCATCGTGCTGGTGGGCACGGCGTACTGGAACGGCTTGTTTGAGTGGATCAAAAACGTGATGCTGAGCGACGAACACAACATCTCGGCCGAAGACCTGAAGCTGGTGCAAATCGTGGACGACGCGAGCGAAGCCGTCAAAATCATCGACGACTTCTACCACAAGTATTCGCTCTCGCCGAACTTCTAGGACCACAGATTTAACGGATTAAGCGGATTATTTAAGAGTTTCGTGCCTGGGGCCTTGCTCCGCTTTTTTAGCAAAGCCGCTTCTTTGGGGGCGGCTTTTTTGTTTGTGGGGCGTTGGCCCACCTTTGCACCCCAATGCCGCCGTCCCCGATACCCGACCCATCCGTTCAATCCGATACCTCCGTGGTTCCGGCAGACTACCTGATTGCGGGCGGCGGGGCGGCGGGCCTGAGCCTGGCGTACCACATCAGCCAGGAGCCGCGGCTGGCCGATAAAACCGTGCTGCTCATCGAGCCCGAGGCCAAGGACCAGAACGACCGCACCTGGTCGTTCTGGACGGCCGAGCCGCACTTGTTTGAGGAAATCGTGGCCCACGAGTGGGACCAGGTTGCGTTTCGCAGCCCGGGCTTCGAGCGGGTCATCGGCCTGGGGCCCTACCGCTACCAGATGATTCGGGGGCTCGATTTCTACAACTTCGTGCGCCGGGCCCTGGCGGCCAACCCGCGCTTCACGCTGCTGCGCGGCACCGTGGACGAGCTAATGGACACGCCCACCGGCGTGCGCGCCCACGGCAGCGCGGGCACCTTCGCGGCCCGCTACGGCTTCGACAGCCGCCCGCCCGCCGTGGTGCCCAACCCCGGCAAGCACCGCTACCTGTTGCAGCACTTCGTGGGCTGGGAAGTGGCAACCGACGCCGACGTGTTCGACCCCGCGGTGGTGGAGTTCATGGACTTCCGGGGCCCCCAGCACCACGAGGCGCGGTTCATCTACGTGCTGCCGTTTGGCCCGCGCCGGGCCCTGGTCGAGTACACTTTGTTCTCGGGCCAGCCGCTGCCCCGGGCCGAGTACGAAGCGCACCTCGTGGCTTATTTGCAGGATACGCTGGGCCTGGCCCCCGGCCAGTACCGCGTGGCGGCCACGGAGGCCGGGGCCATCCCCATGAGCGACCACCCACTGCCGGCCCGCGCGGGCCAGCACGTCATCAACCTGGGCACGCGCGGCGGGCGGGCCAAGCCCAGCACCGGCTACGCTTTCCGGCGCATCCAGGCGCAGTCGGCGCGGCTGGTGGCCGCGCTGGCCGCCACCGGCCGCCCGCCCGCCGACCCCACCGGCGACCGGTGGCAGTTCCGCCTCTTCGACACGCTGCTGCTCGACATCATGCAGCGCCGGGGCGAAACCACGCGCGACATCTTCCGGCAGCTGTTCGCCCGCAACCCGGTGGCCCGCATCTTCCGCTTCCTAGACGAAACCACCACCTGGGCCGATAACCTGCGGGTGATGCGCTCGGTGGCCCCGGGGCCCTTCCTGCGCTCCATCGGCCACGTGCTGCGCGGCCGCCCGGGGCGGCGCTGAAAAAAACAGGGCCCCGCGGGCCGGGCCGCGCTCAGTGGAGCGCGGCCCGGCCCGCGGGGCCCTGTTTTTTAGTTATGAGTTGTAAGTTATGGGTTGCTCAAGCGGTGCCGAATGGCAATTTTCAACTCATAACCCATAACTTTTAACTCATAACTACCCTTAGTATTCGTCCTCGTTGAACATAAAGTCCTCCTTGGTGGGGTAGTCGGGCCACACTTCCTCGATGCTTTCGTAGGGCTGGCCGTCGTCCTCCAGGCCTTGCAGGTTTTCTACCACTTCCATGGGCGCACCCGAGCGGATGGAGAAGTCAATCAGTTCGTCTTTGGTGGCGGGCCAGGGGGCATCTTCCAGGTAGGAGGCCAGTTCGAGGGTCCAGTACATAGTAAAAAGGAAATAAAAGAGGTGAGCGAAGGTAGGCGCAAAGACCGGAAAAAGCAGCGGGGCCGCCCGCGTTTCCGCCAACGTAAAGCCCTCTTCAAAAGTTAAGCCAGCTTGCGGGCCTGCTGGTCGAAAAGTACAATCAAATCGTTTTTGGTCCGCACTTTTCGTTCCAGCGAGCGAATTTTGGTTTGCAGCAGCTGCCGGAAGGCCTCGTTGGCGGGCGTGGCGGCCAGGTTGCCGAAGTTGCCGCGCAGCACCTCCAGCTCTTCGGCGTCGGTTGCGAGCAGCTCGCGCAAGGCGGCGGCCCGCAGCTGGGCGCGGCCGGCGGGGGGCCCTTCGGGGGCCGGGCGCTTGCGCAGGTGGTACTCCAGGGCACTCAGCTCGAACACTTTGTCGCAGGCCAGCATGAAGCGCTGCCAGATGCGGTCCGACTCCTCGCCGCGCACGGTGCCCACCTGCTTCCACTCGGTTTGCAGGTTTTTGGCCTGCTGGATGGCCTCCTGCGGGGGCACGGCCAGCAGGGCCTCGGCCCGCTCGGCCAGGGCCCGCTTGCGGGCCAGCAGCTCCTCGGGCGAGCCGGGGGCCCCGGCGTGGGGCCCCACGGCGCGCTGCGACTCCACGTGCTGCTTGAGGCGCTCGAAGAAGTAGTTGTTGGCCCCCCGGAAGCGGGCCCACAGCTCGGCGGCCTGCTTTTTGGGCAGGTTGCCGCCGATTTCGCGCCAGGTTTGCTGGAGCTGCTTGAGCTGGCGCGAGGCCGCCTCGAACTGCGTCGATTCGCGCAGCTGCTCGGCTTGCAGCACCAAGTCGCGGTAGCGGTTTACGGCGCGGTTGGCCATCGCCTTTTTGTCGGCCTGGAAGGCCCGGCGGCGGTCGAAAAACACCTGAATGGCGGCCTGGAAGCGGGCCTCCAGCTCGTCGGCCCGGGCCTTGTCCACGGGCCCGGTTTTCACCCAGCCCTGGCGCAGGTCCTTCACCTTTTCGCTGGCCGACACCCACTCCACGCTCTCGCGCAGGGCCTCGGCCTCTTCTACGAAGCCGATTTTGGTGGCCAGGTTTTTCTCGCGGTTGCGGGCCACGCCCACGGCCACCTCGGCTTCGGCGGCTTCGAGGCGCTGGCGCAGCGCGGCAAAGTCGCCGAGGGCGTCGAAGGCGTGGGTTTGCTCCTTCAGGTGCTGCACCTTCATCAGAAAGGAGCCCTGGTTGTCGCTGGCCGCCATGCGGGCCAGGAGTTCGTCGACTTTGGCGCGGAAGGCGTCGAAGCGACGGGCGAAGTAAGTGAGGGCGTCGGCGTCCGACTCCTTCACCAGGCCCACGCGGCGGGCGGGCTGGCCCGGGGCGGGGCGCAGCCACACGCCGCCGTCGGCCACGTAGCCGAAGCGCTGCGCGGCCGCCAGCAAGTGGTCGGTTGGTTCCATAAGAAAAGTACAGGCAGGAATTTGAAGCAGAAAGGAAGGGCGGCCGCCGCGCGAAGCGGCATGAACCTACAAGTTTACACGAAAACAATTGCCCGCAAAAGCCGGGCCGCGCCGCGCCGGGGCCCGGTTTCGCCGGTGGGCTGCCGTTCTTTGTTTTTTCCCGTTCACCCCCCATTCCTTCGCCCCCCGCCCATGAGCGACCAGACCATCATCTTCAGCATGGCCGGCGTGAGTAAGATTTACCCGCCGCAGAAGCAAGTTCTCAAAAACATTTACCTCTCGTTTTTCTACGGGGCCAAGATTGGCGTGCTGGGCCTCAACGGCTCGGGCAAGTCGAGTTTGCTCAAAATCATTGCCGGCGTCGACAAGCAGTTCCAGGGCGAAGTGGTGTTTTCGCCCGGCTACTCGGTGGGCTACCTCGAGCAGGAGCCCCAGCTGGACCCCGCCAAAACCGTGCGCGACGTGGTGGAGGAAGGCGTGGCCGAAACCGTGGCCCTGCTGAAAGAATACGACGAAATCAACGAGGCCTTCGGGGCCGAAGACGCCGACTTCGACAAGCTGCTCGACCGCCAGGGCCAAGTGCAGGAGCGGCTGGACCAGCTCGACGCCTGGAACCTGGACACCAAGCTGGAGCGGGCCATGGACGCCCTGCGCACCCCGCCCCAGGAGGCCGTCATCGGCACGCTGAGCGGGGGCGAGAAGCGCCGCGTGGCCCTGTGCCGCCTGCTGCTAAAGGAGCCCGACGTGCTGCTGCTCGACGAGCCCACCAACCACCTCGACGCCGAGAGCGTGCTGTGGCTGGAGCAGCACTTGCAGCAGTACAAAGGCACCGTGATTGCCGTGACCCACGACCGCTACTTCCTCGACAACGTGGCGGGCTGGATTCTGGAGCTGGACCGCGGCGCGGGCATCCCGTGGAAGGGCAACTACAGCAGCTGGCTGGAGCAGAAAACCGACCGCATGGCCAAGGAGGAAAACTCGGAAAGCAAGCGGGCCAAAACCTTGCAGCGCGAGCTGGACTGGGTGCGGATGTCGCCCAAAGCCCGCCAGAGCAAGGGCAAGGCCCGCCTGGCCAACTACGACAAGCTGGCCAGCGAAGAAGCCAAGGACAAGGAGCAGAAATTGGAACTGTTCATCCCGGACGGCCCGCGCCTGGGGGCCCAGGTGATTGAGGCCGCGGGCCTGCGCAAGGCCTTCGGCGACAAGCTACTATTTGAGAACCTGAGCTTCTCGCTGCCCCAGGGCGGCATCGTGGGCATCATCGGGCCCAACGGCGCGGGCAAAACCACGCTGTTTCGGATGATTACCGACCAGCTGCAGCCCGACGCCGGCACGTTTGAAGTGGGCCCCACGGTGCTCACCGCCTACATCGACCAGCAGCACGACTCGCTCGACGGCAGCAAGTCGGTGTTCGACACCATCACGGGCGGCACCGAAACCATGCTGCTGGCCGGCCGGCCGGTGAACTCGCGGGCCTACGTGAGCAAGTTCAACTTCGGCGGCGGCGACCAGGAAAAGAAAGTGGGCACGCTGAGCGGCGGCGAAAAAAACCGCGTGCACCTGGCCATGACGCTCAAGCAGGGCGCCAACCTGCTGCTGCTCGACGAGCCCACCAACGACCTGGACGTGAACGCCATCCGGGCCCTGGAAGACGCGCTGGAGAACTTCGCCGGCTGCGCCGTCATCATCAGCCACGACCGTTGGTTTCTGGACCGGTTGGCCACCCACATCCTGGCCTTCGAGGGCGACTCGGAGGTGGTGTGGTTCGAGGGCAACTTCACCGACTACGAGGAAGCTAAGCGCAAGCGCCTCGGCGACGTGGAGCCCAAGCGCGTGCGCTACAAGAAGCTGGGGTAGGGCCCCGGGGGCCCGTCCAACCGCTGCGAGTAGTGCAGGCCATCGGGTTTGCATTGCTGCTGCGACGCGGTGGGGGCCCCGGCTACACCGGCACTCCTACCGCGTCGCAGAAAATGAGGCGGTTGCTGAAGGGGTCGAGCACGGCCATTTCCAGCACCCGCGCGTTCCAAGGGGCTGGCACCAGGGCGGGGCGCATGTAGGGGTAGTTTTTGTGCAGCAGCCGGGTGTGGTAGGCGGCCAGGCCCCGCACTTCGGCCCGGGCGGTGGCCCCGGGCGAGCCGTCGCCGTGGTGGCCGCTGAGGTGCAGCACCACGTCGCCCCGCGACACTTGCAGGTACACGGGCCCGTCGGCGGGCCGGTCTTCCCAATCGATTTTAAAGTCCAGCCAGTCGATGTAAAACTCGATGGCCTTGGCGTAATCGAAAATTCTGAAAACGGGCGTTACCATGCGGTATTCCTTAAAAACTGCGCTTTTGGCTAAGTTCCTTGCCAGCAAGAACCTCGCCTGCCGCGAGCACGGCACCGGGACGATAATCACTGCTCTACCAGTGAATGTACGAAGCGCCCCCGGTTTGGGGCGGCCCCAAACGGCCGGCGGCGGTTCCTTTTGGCCACGCTTTTCTTCGCCGGATGCGGCCGGCAAGCCGGCCCGGCCCGGGCCGCCTTCGTGCGCCAGGGCCGGTGCACGGCGGCCCGGCTCATTGCCCCGCCGGGGCTGCGGACAGCGGGAGCAGGCGCGGCCATGGCTCGGCCGGCGGCCGGCCTTCGCGGGCTGCCCTGGGCCTCGGCTACCCGGGCGGCTGCACCGCCCGGCCCCAGATTTCGGTGCCCGGCGGCAGGTCCACAGGGCCGCCCAGGTCCAGCAGCAGGCCGTAGCTGCTGCGGCCCCCGCGCTCAACCTCCTCCACCGTGGCCGTGCCGGGCAGGGCCGCGCCGCCGGGCGGCCGGGCTTCCACGGCCAGGGCCGTGTGCAAGGCGTGGGCCCGCAGGGGCGCGGCGGCGGGACCGGCCGGCAGCGCCAGCAGGCCCAGGCCGGGCACGGGCCAGGCGGCGGCCACGCGCAGTAGCAGAACGAGGGGCGGCATGGGGAAGTGGCGGGCGGCAGCGCTACCCGTTAAAAGTAAACTACTGAGCTAGCACCCTGCTCTGCGGCAAGGGTGAACGACTTACTTGCGGGCCGTCCAGGCCCACCACATCAGCAGGGCTTGCAGGGGCAGGCGGCCCCAGGCGGCCCAGGCCGGCATGCGCAGCTGCCCGGCCTGCACCAGCTGGGCCATGTACACGTTGGCCGGAAACACGGCGGCCAGCAGCAGCACCAGGCCCAGGGCCGCCCACCAGCGCGCGGGCCCGTACAGCAGCCCCAGGCCGCCCAGCACCTCGAAAACCCCGCTGAGGTACACCAGGGCCAGGGGGCCGGGCAGCGCGGGCGGCATGATGCGCAGGTAGGTGCCCGGCTTGAGGAAGTGCAGCAAGCCGGCCCCCACGAAGACGGCCGCCAGCACGTAGCGCGAAATAAGGTGTGGCATAGCGGCAAAGAACGGCAGCAAAGAACGGCCCCCCGCGCTAAGCCGGCACCGACGGCGGCAGCTGCTTGAGCAGCGTCGCCAGCCCCTGGATGAGGGCCCGGGCCGCCCGGTGCGCCGCCACCGAATCGGCGTCGGCGTCTTCCAACACGGCCAGGTGCGGCGCGAGCGCCTGGGCCCCCAGCAGCCGAAGCGACGGCCGCAGGCGGTGCGCCAGGGCCGCCAGCACCGGCCGGTCGGTGGCGGCCTGGGCCGTGCGCAGCTCGGCCAGCGTGCCCGGCATGTTGGCGTGGAAAGCGACCAGCACGCGGTTGATGAAGTCGAGGCTGCCGTGCGCGGTTTCGCGCAGCAGGGCCAGGTCGTAGGGCAGCACGTCGGCCGGCAGGGGCCCCGGGGCGGGCGGGGCATCGGCCACCAGCGCGGGGCCCGGGCCGACGACCGCGCCGGGCAGGGGCTCGCCGAGCAGGGCGGCCAGCTTGGCCAGCAGCTCGGCCTCGACGTAGGGCTTGGCCAGCGTGTCGTTGAGGCCGGCGGCGCGGTACTTCTCGGCGTCGGCCCGGAAGGCGTTGGCCGTGAGGGCGAGGATGGGCGTGGCGGCCCGCACCGGGTCGGGGTGGGCGCGCAGGCGGGCGGTGGCCTCCAGGCCGTTCATGCCGGGCATCTGGATGTCCATCAGCACGGCATCGTAGGGGCGGGCATCGAACAAGGCCAGGGCCGCCGCGCCGGTGGCGGCCACGTCCACCGTCACGCCGTGGGCGGCCAGCAGCAGCTGGGCCACCTCGGCGCTCACGGGGTTGTCTTCGGCCAGCAGCACCCGCCGGCCGCGCACGGCCCGGTGGCCGGGGGCCGCCGCGGGCGGCACCTGGGCCGCCGCCCGCGCCGCCGCACTGGCCCTGGGCAGCGTCACGGCAAAAGCAAAAAGGCTGCCTTTGCCCACCTCGCTCTGCACGCGCAGCGTGCCGCCCATCTGCCGCACCAGGGCCCGGCTGATGCTCAAGCCCAGGCCCGTGCCCCCGAACTGCCGGGCCGTGTCGGCGTAGGCCTGGGTGAATTCCTTGAAAATGACTTCCAGCTTGTCGGGGGAAATGCCGATGCCCGTGTCCGACACCCGGAACTCGGTGGTGCTGGTGGTCTCGGTTTCGGCCACCAGGTAGCCCCCCACCGCGATGGTGCCCCCCGGGGGGGTAAACTTGATGGCGTTGGACAGCAGGTTGAGCAGGATTTGGTTGAGCCGGTAGGGGTCGCCCACCACCCACGGCAGGGGGCACGAGTCGCTCAGGCGGGTGCCCACCACCTCGATGCCTTTCTGCTGCGCCAACGCCGCCAGGGGGGCCGTGGCCGCGGCCATGCTCTCGCAGAGGTTGAAGGCCAGCTGCTCCAGCTCCAGCTGCCCCGAGGTAATTTTGGCCATGTCGAGCACGTCGTTCACCACCGCCAGCAGGTGCTGGCCCGTGTGCTGGATGGTGCCCACGAAGCGCCGCTGGTCGGCCGCCAGCGGGGTTTTGGCCAGCAGCGACGCCATGCCCAGCACCCCGTGCAGCGGCGTGCGAATCTCGTGGCTCATGTTGGCCAGGAAGTTCTCGCGGGCCGTGGCGGCAGCCTCGGCCGCCAGCTGGGCCTGCTTGAGGGCCGTGATGTCGGTGCTCACGCACAGCACCTGGGTGGTGCCGTCGGGCTGCACCAGGGGGCACTTCATCGACTGGTACCAGCGCACCTCGCCGCTGGGCAGCGTCAGGCGGTCCGAAGCCATCAGCGGGCGGCCCAGGGCCACCACTTCGGCGTCGGACGCGTCGAACGCGGTGCGTTCAACGCTTTGGATGCCCGCCGTGGCCGTGGCCGTGCCGGCCTGCGCGCGCACCAGCTGGCGCAGCTCCCGCATGGCCCGGTTCTGAAACACCACCTCGGCCTGCGGCTTGCGCACGTAAATCAGGTTGGGGTTGAGGTCGAGCACCTGCGCCGTGAACGCCTGCTGGGCCAGCACGGCCGCTTCGGCCTGGCGGCGCAGCGTCACGTCGAGGCCGTAGCTGATGACCACCCGCAGGCCGCCGTCGGGGTCGAACACGGGCTGGTACGAGCGCAGCCAGTGCACCGCCGCGTGGCCTTCGTAGGCCGGCCACTCCTCGTCCCAGTCCACGGCCGTTTGCAGCGCCACGGCCCGGCGAAACAGGCGCTTGCGGCGCTCGGCCAGCGTTGCGGGCATGCCCACGTCCTGGCAGTAGTCGGCAAAGCTCTGGCCCAGGCTGGGGGAGCGGCGGTGCGCGTTTTCCCGCGCGGCGGGGTTGCGGTAGCGCAGGCGCTGGTCGGCGTCGAGCACCGACACGGCGGCCGGCATGTACTGGAGCACGGTGTCGTAAAACTGCTGCTGCTCCTGCACTTCCGCTTCCACGGCCCGCAGCGTGGTCACGTCGGTGAGGTAAAACAGGGTGTGCTGCTCGTCGAGCACGGGCACCACGCACACCAAAAAATCGTGCCCGGCCACCGACAGTTCCTGCTGCACCGCTTCGCCCACGGCCCATGCGGTGTTGGCGGCCTCGGTCATCCACTGCCGCACCGGCGTGTCGGGCAGCCCCACCAGCTCCGGCACCAGAAACGAGGACGCGTTGGCGTATTGCAGCTGCCCGTGGCGGCCCAGGCGCACCAGCGGGTTGGGGCTGCGCTCGGCCAGGTGGGCCGTCAGGCGCAGGTGGGTGGCCTCGGCTTCGGCCTGAACGCGGCCCTCGCGCTCGGCGGCCAGCTGCGCGTGCAGCTCGGCAATAGTGGCCACCGCATCGGCGTCAGCCTTGGCAATTAACCCAGATAAAGTAGCAATCACGGCGATAGGCATTAGCAATAAAGTCCTAAACAGGACGTAAATGTAAGCCGCCGCCGCCGTTATTTACTACAGCTCTTTTCGCAGCCGCGCCACCGGAATGTTGAGCTGTTCGCGGTACTTGGCCACCGTGCGCCGGGCAATGTTGTAGCCCCGGGCGTTCAGCATCTTTTCCAGCTTGTCGTCGGCCAGCGGGCGCGACTTATTTTCCTTGTCGATCAGGTCTTTGAGAATGCTCTTCACCTCGCGGCTCGACACGTCCTCGCCCGAATCGGTGGCAATGCCTTCGGAAAAGAAGTATTTGAGCGGGTAGATGCCGAACTCCGTCTGCACGGATTTCGAGTTGGCCACCCGGCTCACGGTGCTGATGTCCATGCCTATCTGCTGGGCAATGTCTTTCAGAATCATCGGCCGCAGCTTGGTTTCGTCGCCCTCGATGAAGAACTCGCGCTGCAAGCTCACGATGGAGTTCATGGTGCGCAGCAAGGTGTTCTGGCGCTGCCGGATGGCGTCGATGAACCACTTGGCAGAATCCAATTTTTGCTTGACAAAAGTCACGGCCTCTTTCATTTTCTGGTCCTTCTTGGCCGCCTTGTCGTAGGTCCGAAACATCTCGGAATACGCCGGGCTCACGCGCAGCTCGGGGGCGTTGCGGGCGTTCAGGGTCAGGGTCAGCTCGCCGTTGTCGTTGGTGAGGATGAAATCGGGCATCAGGTACTGCGTTTTGCCAGGGCCGCTGGGGCCGCTGCCGCCGGGCTTGGGGTTCAGCTTGAGGATTACGTCCACGGCCTCCTTCAGCTCGTCGTCCTCCAGGTCCAGCTTCTGCTGGATGCGGGCGTAGTGCTTCTTGCTGAACTCGTCGAACATGGTGCCGATGATTTGCTCGGCGTGGGCGGTGGCCGCGTCCGGGGGCCGGCGCTCCAGCTGCAGCAGCAGGCACTCGGGCAGGTCGCGGGCGGCAATGCCGGCGGGGTCGAAGCCCTGCACCACGCGCAGCACGGCCTCAATTTCCGCCACCCGCACCTCCAGGTTCTGCGAAAAGGCCAGGTCGTTGGCAATGGCCGCCAAGTCGCGCCGGATGTAGCCGTCGCCGTCGATCGAGCCAATGAGCTGCTGGCCAATGGCTTCCTCCCGCCCGTTCAGGCCGGTGAAGTGCAGCTGGTCGAGCAGCGAGTCCAGGAGCGAGCCGCTGGTATCGGCCAGGGGCATTTCGCGCTCTTCCTCGTCGCCGGGGCCGTCGCCCTGCATCTTGTAGCCCGCAATCTCGTCGTCGTTGAGGTAGTCGCTCAGGTCGAGGTCCTGGTTGTCGGGGGCCTCGTCCTTGGCGGGCTCGGCGTCGGCCGGGGCCTCGGCGGGCTCGTAGTCGTCGGGCTCGGCGGGGGCCTCGAAGTCCTCGTCCAGGGTGGCGTTGTCGCTGTCGAACTCGGCGTCCGGGTCGTCGCCCTCGGGCTCGTCGTCGCGGTCGTCGTCGGCGCTGTCCTGGTCCTCGGGCTCGTCGGTGTCGCCTTCCTCCAGGGCGGGGTTCACCTCCATCTCCTCCTTGATGCGCGTTTCCAGCTCCGCCGTCGGGATTTGCAGCAGCTTGATGAACTGAATCTGCTGCGGGCTAAGCTTTTGCGAGAGGAGCTGTTTTAAATCGAGGCGTTGCATAAGGGCAAAAGTAGCGGGCGTGGCGCAGGACGTGCCACGTAAATACGCAGGGGCCCGGGCAACGGATGAAGTTTGGCCCGGCCCCGGGGGCCCTACCTTTGCCCGGTATTCCGCTTTCTTTTACCATTATGTCCCTCAAACGGTCCACCGTTCAGAGCCTGCTGGCCAGCCAGGAGCTCGACCGCGAAGTGCTCGTCAAAGGCTGGGTGCGCTCGCGCCGCGGCAACAAGTACGTGCAGTTCATCATCGTCAACGACGGCTCCACCATCCACACCATCCAGGCGGTGGCCAGCGCCGAGCTGTTCCCCGAGGAAAGCCTGAAAGACGTGGCCAACGGCGCCAGCGTGGCCATCCGGGGCCAGCTGGTGGCTTCGCAGGGCAAGGGCCAGGCGGTGGAGGTTCAGGCCCTGGAAATCACCGTGCTCGGCAAGGCCGACCCCGAAACTTACCCGCTCCAGAAGAAGGCCACGTCGCTGGAGCACCTGCGCGAAATTGCCCATTTGCGGCCCCGCACCAACACGTTTGGAGCGGTGCTGCGCATCCGGCACGCGCTGGCGTTCGGCATCCACCAGTACTTCAACGACCACGGCTTTTTCTACGTCCACACGCCCATCATCACGGGCTCCGACGCCGAGGGCGCGGGCCAGATGTTTCGGGTGACCACGCTGCCGCCCGAGCACCCGCCCCGCACCGCGGACGGCTCGGTGGACTTCAGCCAGGACTTCTTCGGCAAGCAAACCAACCTCACCGTGAGCGGGCAGCTCGAGGGCGAGCTGGCGGCCATGGCCCTGGGCAGCGTCTACACGTTCGGGCCCACCTTCCGGGCCGAGAACTCCAACACGGCCCGCCACCTGGCCGAGTTCTGGATGATCGAGCCCGAGGTGGCCTTCAACGAGCTGGCGGAGAACATGGACCTGGCCGAGGACTTCCTCCAGTACCTGGTGCGCTACGCCTTGGAGCGGTGCGCCGACGACCTGCAATTCCTCAACGACCAGTACGACCAGGAGTTGCTGAGCCGCCTGCGCTCGGTGACCGACAACGCCTTCCAGCGCCTGACCTACACCGAGGCGGTGGAAATCCTGAAAGCGGCGAAGCAGAAGTTCGAGTTCCCCGTGGATTGGGGCACCGACTTGCAGAGCGAGCACGAGCGCTACCTGGTGGAGAAGCACTTCCAGAAGCCCGTCATCCTCACCAGCTACCCCAAGGAAATCAAGGCCTTCTACATGAAGCTGGACGACGACGGGCGCACCGTGCGGGCCATGGACGTGCTGTTTCCCGGCATCGGCGAAATCATCGGCGGCTCGCAGCGCGAGGAGGACTACGACAAGCTGCTGGCCCGCATGGCCGAGATGCACGTGCCCGCCGACGAGCTGGACTGGTACCTCGACACGCGCCGCTTCGGCACGGTGCCGCACGCCGGCTTTGGCCTGGGCTTCGAGCGCCTCGTGCTGTTCGTGACCGGCATGGGCAACATCCGCGACGTAATCCCCTTCCCCCGCTACCCCAAAAACGCGGCGTTTTAGGGCCCCGGCGCAGACGCAAAAAAGGGCCCCGGCAAGGGCCCTTTTTTGCGTCTGCGCCGGGGGGCCTGCGGCTAGCGCACGCGGCGCGTCACCTTTGTGACGCGGCCCCGGGCATTGACCCGCTTGGTTACGACGACCTGCTTCCGGGCCGGGGCCGGGCGGTAGTAGCGGGCGTGGTGGTCGCGGTACTGCGCCCAGGGCTGGCGGCCCCGGTAGTCGACCACCACCGGGTGGAAGGCGGCGGTGTTGTAGCCGGGCACGGTGGCCACCGGCACCCAGCCGCCGTTGCGCTGCACGATGTAGTTGCGGGCGGCCAGGTCGTAGTACCCGTCAATCTCGGGGATGTAGTAGTACTGGGCCCCGGCGGGCGCGGCCGGCCCCCAGGCTGGGTGGCCCAGCCGAACGTTCACGGCTATTTGGGCGTGCGCGGCAACCGGGGTGGCCAGGGCGGCGAACAGGCCGAAAACAGATGCGAGGAGCAGCGTGTGGTTTTTCATGGTGAGAGGAGAAAAGAAAGAAGAAAATAAAAATGAGAAAAAGCTTCGGGGTCTAGCCCGCCGGTTGTTGTACTGCAAAACCGGGGCCCGGTAAGCGCCGGATTCGCAGAAAGCCGGATTGCCTGGACCAACCCGCGAATTGCCCCGACCAACTCCGTCGAAAAGCCCGTTTGGGCCCTCAATCCTGCCCCGGCGCACGGCGCTGGGGCAGGCGGTGCCGCCGCGCAGGCCCTCACGGGCACCGTTCCCGGTCCAGAATGGCACTGGCCTTGGCGCCGATGCGCTGCTCGAAGCCTTCCTGGGCCTGCTCCTCCCAGGTGGCTTTGCGGCGAAATTCGTCCACCAGGGCGTTGAAACGGGCGTTGTCGGCGGCGGTGGTGGGGTGGAAGACATTGAACACGTCCCGGCTGAAGCCCTTGTCGAAGGTCACCAGGTTGCGCTCGTTGAACATCACCACAATCACGTCGCGGGCCAGGTACTGCGCCCGGGTTTTGAGCTGGGCCAGGTCGCGGCCCTCCGGCGTTTGTTCAACGTCGGGCCAGGCCACCTCCGCGTTGTAGTACCAGTAGCGGGTCTGGTCGGAAAAGCAGTTGGGGATGTGGGTGTACATCCACGTCCAGCCGAAGCTGTCGGCCACGAGCAGCAGGTTGGGCTTGGCCTGGCCGGGCCCCAGCGGCGGAAACTCCAGCTGCGGGTAGGCCAGCGGCTCGGACGCCGGGGCCACCAGCAGGTTCAGGGCGGTTACCAGGTCGGCGTCGGTTTCGCGGGGCGTGGTGGACTGCTCGTAGCCGGTGATGCGCAGCGGCGCGGGCCGCACCCCCAGCGTGTGGCGCAGGTAGGCCAGCAGGCTGTCGGCGGCCCGCACGCCGCCGTACATGCTCCAGTGGGTGCCGCCCTTCGTGAAGAGCGGGTACGGGGCCGTGCGCCGCCACTGCCGGAAGGCCCGGCTGAAGTCGAGCACGTGCACGCCGGCGGCCGGCAGGGCCGCGGCGTAGGCGGCGTAGTTGGTGCGGGCGCGGGGCTGGGCGCGGGCGGCGCGGGGCAGGTTCTCGGGCATGAAAGTGGCCTTGCTCGGGGCAATGACGAACACCACCTGCACGCCGTGGCGGGCCAGCGAGTCCTGGGCCGAGCGAAACCGCCGGGCGTTGAAGCGCACCTCCTCGTCGCCCACGTAGTCGCGGCCCAGGTAGGCGTCGATGGGCTCCTGCTCGAACAGCACGCCGCCGCGGCCCACGGCAAAATTGCCCGCCCACGACTCGTGGAACACGGAGTAGCCCAGCTGGTTGCGCAGCCGCACAAAAAAGCCCCGGAAGCCGATGCGGTCCTCCAGGTAGCGCTCCAGGGCGGGCTGAAAGGTGTTATCAACCAAGCTGGCCCAGCTGAATTCGGGCCGGGGGGCCACCGTGTAGGCCCCGCCGAGCGGCACCTCGTCCAGCCAGTGGAACTTGGCCTGCAGAGCCGGCACGAGCAGCAGCAGCAGCAAAAAACCGAAGAGCAGGCGCTTGGCAGCAGTTGGCATAACGGAAGTGGCCGGCCGCAACGGCCCCGGGGCCGCCGGGCTAAAAGCGGAAGTAGATGAAGGGATTGAAGGAGTTGCCGGCCAAAAAGCACATGCTGAGCACCAGCAGGGCCGCCGACACCAGCGTGACGCCCACGGCGCGGCGCGCCGAGAAGTGGCCGGTGGCCAGCACGGCCAGCTCCCAGCGCTCCACCCGCGGCACGGCGGCGGCAAACGCCACGAGGGCCGCCACGCCGAGCGTGAACCAGAACTTGGCCTCGAAGGGCAGGTGGGCCGGGCCCGCGCCGCCCGCCAGCCGGCCCAGGTAGGCCAGGGCCCCGGCCAGGGTTTCGGCCCGGAACAGCACCCAGCCCACCACCGTGACGAGGAAGGTGGGCACGATGCTCAGGGCCCCGAGGCGCTGGTACACGCGCAGCAGAAACAGCCGGTCCAGAATCAGAAACAAGCCGTGGTAGGCCCCCCAGGCCACGAAGTTCCAGGCCGCCCCGTGCCAGAAGCCCGAGAGGATGAACACCGTCCACAGGTTGAGGTAGAGCCGGCTGGGCGCCACGCGGTTGCCGCCCAGCGGAATGTAGAGGTAGTCGCGCATCCAGCGGCCCAGCGTGATGTGCCAGCGCTGCCAGAACTCGGTGATGGAACGCGCCACGTAGGGGTTGTTGAAGTTTTCGGGGAACTGGAACCCCATCATCCGCCCCAGCCCGATGGCCATGTCGGAGTAGCCCGAGAAGTCGAAATAGATTTGAAACGTGTAGGCCAGGGCCCCCAACCAGGCCAGCGACGCGGGCAAGGTGGCGGGCTCCATTTTGAAAATAATGTCGGCCTGCTCGCCCAGGGCGTTGGCAATGAGCACCTTCTTGGCCAGGCCCAGCACGAACCGGAACAGCCCCGCCAGCTTCTGGTCCACGGTGTCGAAGGCGGTGCGGTCGGTGAGCTGGCCGGCAATTTCGTGGAAGCGCACGATGGGCCCGGCAATCAGCTTGGGAAACAGCATGATGTAGAGCAGAAAGTCCCAGAACGAGCGCAGGGGCTTGTTCACGCCCCGGTACACGTCGATGGTGTAGGTGAGCTTTTCGAAGGTGAAAAACGAGATGCCGATGGGCAGCACCACCTTTTCCCAGGCGAGGGCCCCGCCGCCGAAGTAGCCGCGCACGGCGCTGGCGTTGTCCAGGAAAAAGTTGGCGTACTTGAAGTAGAACAGCATCCCCACGTTGAGCACAATGCTGAGCACCAAAAAGATGCGCTGCCGGCCGCGCGCCGGCGCGGCGGCCATGAAGCGGATGAGCACAAAGTTGGCCCCCACCGACAGCAGGAACACGCCCAGAAAATGCAGGCCGCCCCAGGCGTAGAACAACAGGCTGGCCCCCAGCGCCGCCGCGTTTTTGAAGCGCGCGGGCACCGCGTAGTAGAGGAGCAAAAAGCCGGGCAGGAAGTAGAAGAGAAAGATCTTGCTGCTGAAAACCATGCCGGGTGGAAAAGAACGGGCTGCGGAGGCCCGCAGGGCGTTTCAAAACTACGTAATCCCGGGCAGAGGCCCCGTGCCCGGCCGCCTGCCCGGGCCGGGGCCAACCCGCCGGGGGCTTCCCGTGTTGCTAACCAACCATTCTTCCCCTGCCCGCCCCATGCCCGAAATTGACCTGACCGCCGCCGCCAGCCTGCCCGAGGGCGTGCTGCAATCCTTTCCCACGCCCCACGACGGCCCCGAGGTGCTGCTGGTGCGCCACGCGGGCGCGGTGCACGCCTTTGCCGCGCATTGCCCGCACTACGGGGCCCCGCTGGCCAAGGGCCGGCTGGTGAACGGCAAAATCGTGTGCCCCTGGCACCACGCCTGCTTCCGGGTGGCCGACGGCCACCTGTGCGAGCCCCCGGCCCTCGACGACTTGCCCGCCTTCGCCGTGCGCGAGGCCGCCGGGCGGGTGCTGGTGCAGGTGCCCGAACAGCCCGCTGCCAGCACCGACGACCCCAGCGCCACGCCCACGGCGGAAGTGGGCGGCACCCCGCCCGCCGATGCCGCCGGGGCCCCGGCCGATACGCGCACGTTCGCAATCGTGGGCGGCGGGGCGGCCGGCCAGTACGCGGCCCAGACGCTGCGGCAGCAGGGCTTCGCGGGCCGCATCGTGCTGGTGACGGCCGACGAAAAAGCGCCCTACGACCGCACCAAGCTCAGCAAGCCCTACCTGGCGGGCAAGGCCCAGCCGGCGGCGCTGCCCCTGCGCACGCCGGATTTTTACGAGCGGCACCGCATCGAGCTGCGGCTGAACACCCGCGCCACCGGCCTCGACCTGCAACGGCAGGAAATACAGCTCGATAGCCAGCCGCCGCTGCGCTACGACCAGCTGCTGCTGGCCCCCGGCGGGGCCCCCAACCGCCTGCCCAAACTGCCCGGCCACGACCTGGCCGGGGTGCTGCCCCTGCGCACCCAGGCCGACGCCGACGCCATCCTGGCCGCCACCAAAACCGCTCAGCAGGTGGTCGTTATCGGCTCTAGCTTCATCGGCATGGAAGCTACCAGCAGCCTCGTGGGCGAAGGCCGTACCGTGACGGTGGTGGCCCAGGACAAGGTGCCCTTCCTGCGGGTGCTGGGGCCCGAAATCGGGGCCATGTTCCGGGCCCTGCACGAGGAGAGGGGCGTGCGCTTCGAGGCCGACGCCGAGGTAACGGCCCTGCTGGGCGAGGCTGGCCGCGTGACGGGCGTGCAGCTGAAAACCGGCCGCGTGCTGCCCGCCGACGCCGTGGTGCTGGGCGTGGGCGTGCGCCCGGCCACCGGTTTTTTGCAAGACGCTTTGCCGCTGGAAAGAGACGGCGGCCTGGCCGTAAACGAGTACCTGCAAGCCGCCGAAAACGTATACGCCGCCGGCGACATTGCCCGGTTTCCGCTGGGGGCCCCCGCCGTGCCCACGCGCATCGAGCACTGGCGCGTGGCCCAGCAGCACGGCCGCACGGCGGCCCGCAACATGCTGGGCCAGCGGGAGGCCTTCACCGCGGCCCCGTATTTCTGGACGCAGCAGTACGGCAAGAGCCTGCGCTACGCCGGCCACGCCGAAAATTGGGACCAAATCATCTACCACGGAGAGGTCGCGAAGCAAGAATTTCTGGCCCTGTACGTGCTGGACAACCGCATTGTGGCCGCCGCCGGCATGAACCGCGACGCCGACATGATTTACGTGGCCGAGCGGCTGGAGCAGGGCCGAATGCCCGCCCCGGCGCAGGTGCGCGAGGACATGGACTGGGCCGCCGGGGCGAACTAGCACCGCGCAGTCAGCTGGGCTTTAAGGCGTAAAAAAACCGCCGGGGTCGGCGGTTTTTTTATGCAGTTTTTCGAGTCAGGCGGGCGTGCTAGTCGCGGCCCCGGCCGTGGCCGTTATCGTCCCGGTCTCGGCCGTGCCCGCGGTCATGGTCCTGGTCACGGCCATTATTATAGCCCTCGCGGTAAATCTTTTTGGCCTGGCCGGGCGGCAAGCCCCGGTCGCGCACGATGACCCGGGTCGGGGCTTGGCGCACAATAACCGGGCGCGGGGCGGGGCGGTACACCACCGGCCGGAACCGGTCGCGGTGGGCCCCCACGTAGGTCCACGGCTGGCGGCCGCGGTAGTCCAGCACCACCGGGTGGAACTGGTAGGGGTCGTAGCCGCTCAGCGAAGCCACCGGCAGCCACTGCCCGTTGCGGAGCACGATGTACTGCTGGGCTTGCAGGTCGTAATAGCCGTCGATTTCAGGGATGTAGTAGTACTGCGCGCCCTGCGGCACGGCGGGCCCCCAGGCCGGGCGGCCAATGTTCACGTTGACGCGGACCTGGGCCTGGGCGGCCGGTGCAGCGGCCAGGGCAAAGCCGCTCAGCAGTGCGGCGCAAAAGGTGGTTTGAAGGAATTTCATGGCGTTTGGACAGTAAAGAAGTAGATGGTTTAAAAACAATGGGCGCGGCGGCTGCCACATTCACCCTCGTGGGCTACCAGGCCTAGTGGCCGCGGCGGCCGCCCCCGTCGCCGTGACCGCCCCCGCCCCCGTCGCCGTGGCCCCCGCCTTGCGGGCCCTGGCCGCCGCGGCCCGGGTTGAAACCGCCGCCGGAACCGCCCGGACCCCGGCCCCCGCCCTGGGGACCCTGGCCGCCGCGGCCCGCGTCAAAGCCGCCGGGGCCACGGCCCCCGCCTTGCGGGCCCGGGTTGCCGCGGTTGTCGCCGCCGCGGTTGTCAAAGCCGCCGGGTCGGTTCCCGCCGGGGTACTGGCCGGGGCCCCGGTTGTCGAAGCCGCCGCGGTGGTCGCCGCGGCCGTGGTTGTCGTAGCCGCCGCGGTTGCCGTAGCCCCGGGGGTCGTAGCCGCGGCCCCCGAAAGCGCGGTTGTCGTAGCCCCGGCCGTAGAAGCCGCCGCGGCCGTAGGGCACGTAGGGGCGGTAGGCGTAGTGGCTGTGGTAGTATTCGCCTTGCAGCCAGGGCTCGCGGCCGCGGTAGCTAATCACCACGGGGTGAAACTGGTAGGGGTCGTAGCCGTACAGCTCGGGCAGCGGCACCCAGTAGCCGTCCTGGTTCACGATGTACTGCTGGGTGTAGAGGTCGTAGTAGCCGTCGATTTCGGGGATGTAGTAGTACTGCGCCCCCTGGGCCACGGGCGGGCCCCAGGCCGGGGCCCCGAAGTTGAGGCTGATTCCCACCTGGGCCTGGGCGGCCGGGGCGGCCAGCAGGGCAAACGCCCCAATCAGCGAAGCGCCAACAAATTTCGTGAGGGTTTTCATGGGAAGACGAGTTTATGGGTAAAGCGGGCCGCCAGCGGCGGTGCTTGTGGGGGTAATTGCAAGGCAAGTGCCAATCTGCGCCGGGCCCCCGGGCCGGGACCCAAATACCGACCAACGGGCCCAAAGCGACGGCGGAACGGCATTAAATAAAAAGCCGGGCACAAACCGGGGGCGTTCGGGGTTGTACCCGGCCGCCCGGGCTTATACGGCCGAGGCCCAAATCGGGCGAACGGGGGCCGCAACCCCGGCCGTTGGGCAGCATCTTCCGTACTTTTGCGCACTTACCCGCTGCTTTCCTGCATGGCCAAAAAATCACCGGCTACTCCCGTCGCTACCGTACCCAAACCGGCCGCCGCCGCGCTGAAAAAACAATTGGAAGGCACTGCCACCGAGGCCGCCGCGGCCCGGGGCAGCCAGCCCAGCGCCGCCGGCCTGGCCGTGGCCGCGCAGCACCAAACCCCCGACACCCTGCCGCCCACCACGGCCGCCGCCCCCGGCGGCCCGGCGGTGTTCGACGTGCCCTACATCGAGGTGTACGGGGCCCGCGAGCACAACCTCAAAAACGTGTCGGTGCGCATCCCGCGCAACCAGTTGGTGGTGTTCACGGGCATCTCGGGCTCGGGCAAGAGCAGCTTGGCCTTCGACACGATTTACGCCGAGGGGCAGCGGCGCTACATGGAAACGTTTTCGGCCTACGCCCGCAGCTTCATGGGGGGCCTGGAGCGGCCCGACGTGGACAAAATAGAAGGCCTCTCGCCGGTTATCAGCATCGAGCAGAAAACGACCTCGCGCAACCCGCGCTCCACGGTGGGTACCATCACGGAGATTTACGATTTCCTGCGCTTGCTCTACGCCCGCACGGCCGAAGCCTTCAGCTACGCGACGGGCGAGAAGATGATTCGGCAGAGCGACGACCAGATTATCAACTACATCCTGCGGCACTTCGACGGCAAGAAGCTCGTGGTGCTGGCCCCCGTGGTGAAGGGCCGCAAGGGCCACTACCGCGAAGATTTCCAGAAGATTGCCAAGCTGGGCTTCACCAAGGTGCGCGTCGACGGCGAGCTGCTCGACATCACGGCCAAGATGCAGGTGGACCGCTACAAAATCCACGACATCGAAATTGTCATCGACCGGCTGGTGGTGAAGGAGGAAGACCGGTTCCGCCTCTCCGGCTCGGTGCAGAACGCGCTGACGCACGGCAAGGGCACCATGCTCGTGCTCGACCCCGACGGCAAGGGCGAGCGGGCCAAGCCGCAGTTTTTCTCGCGCTTCCTGATGGACCCCGCCACCGGCATCGCCTACGACGACCCGGCGCCCAACACGTTCAGCTTCAACTCGCCCTACGGGGCCTGCCCCACCTGCCACGGCCTGGGCGAGGTGCAGGAAATCACGGAGGACGCCGTGCTGCCCGACCGCAAGCTCAGCATCAGCCGCGGCGGTATTGCGCCGCTGGGCGAGTACCGCGACATCTGGATTTTCCAACAGCTCCAGGGCATCCTCAAAAAGCACAAGGCCACCCTGAACACGCCCCTCGACAAGCTGCCCGAGGAGCTGCTCACCCGCCTGCTGCACGGCATCACGGAGGACGAGGCCGACGACCGCAAAAGCGTGTACACCGAGCCCTTTGAGGGCCTCATCCCGTTCCTGCGCCGGCAGATGGACTCGGAATCCGACAACATCCGCGAGTGGATTGCCCAGTACGCCCAGGCCCAGCCCTGCCCCGAGTGCCACGGCTACCGCCTCAAGAAGGAAAGCCTGCACTTTAAAATGGCCGGCAAGCACATCGGCGAGCTGTCCACGATGGACCTGACGGAGCTGGCCGCTTGGTTCGAGGGCCTGGAAGAACGCCTCACCGAGCGCCAGAACGTCATCGGCCGCGAGCTGTTGAAGGAGATTCGCAAGCGCATCGGCTTCCTGCTCGAAGTGGGCTTAGACTACCTGAACCTGCACCGCCCGGTGCGCACGCTCAGCGGCGGCGAGAGCCAGCGCATCCGCCTCGCCACCCAGATTGGCACCCAGCTCGTGGGCGTGCTCTACATCATGGACGAGCCCAGCATTGGCCTGCACCAGCGCGACAACGAGCGGCTAATCAAAGCCTTGCAGCACCTGCGCGACATCGGCAACTCGGTGATTGTGGTGGAGCACGACAAGGACATGATCCTGCACGCCGACTTCGTGCTCGACATCGGGCCCGGGGCCGGCATCCACGGCGGCCACATCGTGGCCCACGGCACGCCGCAGGAAATCCTGGGCTCCGGCTCGCTCACCTCGCAGTACCTCAGCGGGCAGAAGCACATCGAGCTGCAAAAGAAAAAGCGCAAGGGCGAGGGCACCGAGCTGGTGCTGAAAGGCGCAAAAGGCAACAACCTCAAAAACGTGACCCTGAAAGTGCCCTTGGGCAAGCTCACGGCCGTCACGGGGGTGAGCGGGTCGGGCAAGAGCACGCTCATCCACGACACGCTGTACCCGATTCTCAACCAGCACTTCTTCAACGCCAAGCGCGAGCCGCTGGCCTACGGCACCATCGAAGGGCTGGAGCTGCTCGACAAGGTAATTGAGGTGGACCAGTCGCCCATCGGCCGCACGCCGCGCTCGAACCCAGCGACTTACACCGGCGTGATGACGGAAATCCGCAGCTTGTTTTCGGAGATGCCGGAGGCGAAAATCCGGGGCTACGGGCCCGGGCGCTTCTCGTTCAATGTGAAGGGCGGGCGCTGCGAAACCTGCGAGGGGGCGGGCATCCGCACCATCGAGATGAACTTCCTGCCCGACGTGCACGTGCCCTGCGAAACCTGCAAGGGCCGCCGCTACAACCGCGAAACCCTGGAGGTGCGCTTCAAGGGCAAGTCCATCACCGACGTGCTCGACATGACGGTGGAAAAGGCGGTGGACTTCTTCGAGTTCCAGCCCCGCATCGTGCGCAAGATTCGGACCCTCAACGACGTGGGCCTCGGCTACCTCACCCTGGGCCAGCAGGCCACCACGCTGTCCGGCGGCGAGGCCCAGCGCGTGAAGCTGGCCACCGAGCTGGGCAAAAAAGACACCGGCAAGACGTTCTACATCCTCGACGAGCCCACCACCGGCCTGCACTTCGAGGACATCAACCACCTCGCCGCCGTGCTCCAGAAGCTGGCCGACAAGGGCAACACCGTCCTCATCATCGAGCACAACCTGGACCTGATCAAAGTGGCCGACCACGTCATCGACATCGGGCCCGAGGGCGGCGGGGGCGGCGGCAACATCGTGGCCCAGGGCACGCCCGAGCAGGTAGCCAAGAGCGGCAAAGGCCACACCAGCCGCTTCCTGGCCGAGGAGTTGCGCACGAGCAAGTACGCCACCGCGTAGCAGGATTGGTTGACAAGGAAAAGCCCGATAACGTCACAGTTGTCGGGCCTTTTTTGCTCTAGACTTTATATACAGCCTAACTTAAATGTTATGCTCAACGCAGCAATGGCCGCATTACTTATGCAATCAAAAGAAATTGGTAGCTTTTAGTAATGCTTTTACATTTGCATATGAGCCTACCCGAGTTACCACCTACTGCCTCTGATTTAGCAGCTATTGCCCCCGAGAGAATTGCCGCTTGCCTGCTTGAGCCGGTTCTTGTAGAGGCCATTGGTAAGATAAATGATCAGTATTTTTATTGGTCTGAGATGCGCCGACGCCTGTTGCCTGCTGGCACAGATGCAGTGCTGCTGTGGCAGGTAGCACGGCAACTGCGTAGACAATCTGCTTGGAAATGGACTTGGAAAAGCGGGTCGGAGCAATGGCATTTCAGCTATAATTTGCCCAAGTCTTTGCAGCAAGTGCTGTATGCACTCGATGAGCAACTGGGCGGTGAGCGCCGCTCAGTACAATCGTTGCTCACGGGCACCGAGCGCCAGCATCTATTGGTAAATGCGCGCATGGAAGAAGCCATTGCTTCGAGCCAGATGGAAGGGGCTAGTACTACGCGCGAAGCCGCGAAGCAATTGTTGCGTGCTCGGCGCAAGCCCTTAAATAAGTCGGAGCGCATGATTGTCAACAATTATCAGACCATGCGGCATCTTCAGGACAGCATTCACCGTCCGCTGAGTATTGAAAGTCTGTTGGAAATTCAAGCGTTAGTAACACACGGTACCCTCGATGCACCGCATCAAGTCGGTCAGTTGCGTACAAACGACAACATCTCCGTAGTAGACCACAGCACCAGTGAGGTGGTTCATTATCCCCCTGGGTGTCAGCATTTGCCCGCTCTCCTCACTCAACTGTGCGACTTTGCTAACGCTAGTGATGCAACTCATCACCCGTTAGTAGCAGCTTGCCTGCTTCATTTTTTAATAGGCTTTATTCATCCATTTGTTGATGGAAATGGACGAACCGCACGGGCTGTTTTCTACTGGTACTTGCTTAGGCGAAATTATTGGCTAGTAGAATACATGCCGCTGTCGCGCATCATCAAGCGGTCAGCCGTGCAGTACGGCCGGGCTTATCTATTTACAGAAGCTGATGACAATGACATTACCTACTTTATCAAGTATCATCTGCACGTTCTGGCGCAAGCGTATGCCGACTTACAGGAGTATGTAGCCCGGCAGAAACAGCAGGTGTACCAAACTCGCCAACTGTTGCTGACCGGATTGAATGGGCGTCAGATTCAGATAGTACAGTGGCTACGCGATAAGCCTGAAACCACCCTGACAATTCGGGACGTGCAACACCGATTCGGAGTGGTATACGACACGGCCCGCACCGACCTGATGCACCTCGAAAAACTGGGCTTGCTGGACAAGCGCCGCGAAGGCAAAGTCAAGATTCTGTATCTGCGCGCGGAGAACTTTGACGAAGTGGTAGCTGGGTTGAAGGGCGGCCGGTGATGGCCAACCACGCCGCCGAATTAGGGCCCCAAAGCCCCTAATGGCCATGCGCCGCTAAATTTATTTCCTGGGAAAGCCCGTTGTGTGCCGCGCAGCGGGCTTTTTGTGGGAAATGGGGCCTCGGCGAAAAAAATATTTGCCCGGTCAACCAACCTTTCTTGCGCCGCCCGGCACTTTGGGCCAACGAATAAGAAAACGGTCCGTGCCCGACTCGCCGCCCCACTTGCTTGCCGAAGAACAGCACCTGCTGGCGGGCTGCCTGGCCCAGGACCGCCAGGCGCAGTACCGCCTGTACCAGCAGTACAAGACGGCCATGTTTTCCTCGGCCCTGCGGATTCTGGGCGATAGGGCCCTGGCGCAGGACGCGCTCCAGGAAGCCTTCGTGGAAGTGTTCCAGCACTTGGCCGACTTCCGGCAGCAGTCGACGCTGGGGGCCTGGGTGAAGACCATCGTGGTGCGGCGGGCCTTGCGCACGCTGCGCCGCGAGCAGCGCATGGAAGTGTACGACCAGGACCGCCACCCCGAACCCCTGGTGGCCTGGCACGACAACCTCACCGGCGAGGCCCTGGACAAGGCCATCGGCGAGCTGCCGGCCGGCTACCGGGCCGTGTTCTGCCTGGTGGAGGTGGAAGGCTACGCCCACCGCGAGGTGGCCGGGCTGCTCGGCATCAGCGAAGGCACCAGCAAGTCGCAACTCTACCACGCCAAGCGCCTGCTGCAACGCAAACTTCAGTTCCTCTACGAATGAGCCAGACCCCCGAAACGCCCGAACCCGGCGAATCCAACCTGCGGCGGGCCCTGCACCAGTTGCCCGCCCACGCGCCCGACCCGGCCACCTGGTCGCGCGTTGAAGCCCTGCTGGCGGTTGACGCCGCCCTGGCGCGGGCCGTGCCCGCCCTGCCCGTCCACGCGCCCGACGCCGCCGTGTGGGGCGCCATTGTCGCGCAGCTGGATGCGACCGGCGCCCCCGACGCGCCCGTGGCCCAACCGGCCGCGCCGGCGGTGGTGCGGCCCCTGTGGCCCGCCCGCGCCGTGCGCCGCGTGCTGGCCGTGGCGGCCAGCGTGCTGTTGCTGCTGGGCGCGTGGTGGCAGCTGCGGCCCGTCGCCCTGGTGCCGGCCGCGCCGCACGAAACGCTGACGTTCAGCGAAGAGGAAAGCGGGGCCCCGCTGCCCGCGCCGCTGCCGGGCCCCGACCCGCTGGAGCGGCAAGGCCTGGCGTTCATCGATGCCCATTGCTCGTCGCTGCCCGCGGTGTGCGGGTCGGGCCAGTTTTGCTCGCTGCGCACGCAGCTGGCGGAACTGGAAACCCAGGAAACGCAGCTGCGCCAAGACGCCCGCCGCTTCGGCGCGTCGCCGGAGCTGCTGCGTGAGCAGGCGCGGCTCGTCCGCCTGAAAGCCACCGTTACCCGCGAACTGGTTCAACTCCTTATCTCATGAAGCAGCTCATTCGTTCGGCCCGGGGCCGCTGGCAATCGGGGGCCCTGGCCGTGCTGCTGGGGCTGCTGGCGCTGCCCGCCGCGCAGGCCCAGCAGCGGGTGCAGGTCGTGGCCCGCACCTTGGAGCAAAGCTGGAGCTGCCCGCCCGGCCGGGTGGTGCGCATCCGGGCGGAAAAAGCCAGCGTGCAAGTGCGCGGCTGGGACCGGCCCACGGTGCAGGTCACGCTGCGGCTCAGCGCCCGCCACCCCGAGCGGGCCGTGGCCGAGCAGGACCTGCCCGTGGCGCAGTACCGCCTCGAACAAAACGGCAACGTGCTGGACCTCGTCAACCTGTTTGTGCTGCCCGCCGGGGCCCCCGCCGTGCGCAGCGACCTGCGCGCCGAGTACACCGTGTGGATGCCCGCCGGCAACCCCCTGCAAGTGGTGAACGCCTACGGCCAAACCGAGCTGGCCGACCTCACGGGCCGGCTGACGCTGGAGCAGAGCTTCGGCCAGATTACGCTGCGCAACCTGCGCGGCACCCTCGCCGCCACCGCCCGCTACGCCGACCTGACGGCCACCAACGTGCAGGCCGATTTCACCTGCCAGGCCAACCGGTCGGCGGTGCAGCTGCTGGGGCTGGGAGGCAGCTGCTTTGTGCGCAACTACTACGGCAGCGTGCGGGTGCAGCCCACGCCGGACTTGCGCCAGCTGACGGTGGAAGCCGACCGCACGGAGGTCGTCATCAGCGCCCCGCAGCCCGAGCGGTTCGCCTACCAGCTCAGCGTGCAGCAGGGGGCCCTGGCCGTGCCGCTGGCCTACGCCGCCGCCAAAAAAGGCAGCGCCAGCCGCGCCTCGCTAACGACGGCCCCGGCCAGCCCGCCGCGCCCCTTGGTGCGGGTAAGCACGTCCTACGCGTCCCTGACTTTGCAAATGCAGCTCCTTTCGACGCAATTCTAATCTTTCTACATTTCCTTTCCATGCCTGATTTCTACTGCTTTCGGGGCCGGCACCTGCTGCTCGGGGTTGGCCTTGGCCTGCTGGTGAGCACCACGTTTGGTACCGCCGCCCAAACCCTGCCAGCCGATGCCCCGCGCCTCCACTACAGCGAAGAAGTGGCCACCCCGCCGACCACCGCCCCGCCGCTGCGGGTGCAGCGGGAAGAGCGCAGCCTGTGGAAGCTGGGGCTGAACAACTTCCTGCCCGGGGCCCGCACGTTTGGGCCCAACGCGTACTACACGCGCTACGGCCTGCACCTGGCCTACGAGCGCCGCCTGGGCCGCCCCGGCTGGTCGGTGCTGGGCGAAGTGAGCCCGGCCGTTACCCACTTCCGCCTCGGCCCCGGCGGCCCCTTGCAGCAGGGCCTGAGCGTGCGGGCCCAGGTAGCCGGCCGCTACTACTACAACCAGGAGCGGCGCCTGCGCCAGGGGCGCCGGTCCGGCAATTTTTTGGCCAATTACGTCTCCGTGGCCCTGGGGGCCGGCCTGGGCCGGAGCGCGCACGAAACGCCTTTCTACCAGTTTGCGCTGCCCCGCGGGGGCGTGGCCGCGGCCGATGCGGCCGTGCTCTACGGCTTGCAGCGCCGCCTGGGCCGCTACGGTTTCGTGGATGCTAACCTGGGCGTAACCACATTGCTGTCATCGTCTTCGGGCATCAGCAGCGTGGACCTGAGCGGCAGCCTGCGCGTGGGCCTGACGCTGGGGGCCCCGCCCGAACTTTACGCGCCACGGCTCGTGCCCGCCGGCGAAGTGGTGACGTTGCGGCCGCGGTTTTACGTGGGAGCCGAGGCAGGCCTGTACGATTACCGGCTACGTTACCCCGAACAGAATCCCTACCCGGAATCGGTGGTGAAAACTTCTCCCGGAGAGACGCAAACCACTAACTATCCGGCGTTCTCCGGGCGTGGTTTCGGCACTTATAGCCAAACCATTGCGTGCGCGCAGCTGCCTTACCTGTACGTGGGCTACTACGTAGCCCCGCGCCTGGCCGTGCAGCTCGGCGTGCAGCGCGAAGCCAACACCAATCGGAAGTACGGCACTTTTTTCGATACGCCCCAAGGCACCTTTGTAGTCCCCAACTGGGTCGATAGCCGGCGCGACCTGGCCGTGCCCGTGCTGCTGCGCTACTCGCTCGTCGCTTCTTTTCTGCGCCGGTTGCAACTCGACGCGCTGGGGGGCCTGGTGCCCGTGTGGTCGTCAGAAGATTTTCGGGAATACCAGATTGTCAACCGCCAAACCACCGGCCAGGAGACGTTCGGGTTTCAGCGCAGCACCTTTGGCCTGCACGCCGCCGCGGGGCTGGCGGCCAGCTACGGGTTCGGCCGCCGCCAGCGGGTGCAAGTCACGGCCGAAGGCGTCGTCAACAAAGACCTGCGCACCGTTTTCCGCGACGGCCGGGAAGATTTGCAAGGCGGCGCCAGCGTGGGCCTGCGCTACCGGTTCGGCTACCGGTAGCGCAGCCTCCGCCGCATCAAAAAGACGCTCAGTGGGTGGCTGTTTGGGGCGCCAGCCGGGCTTCGTGCAGAGCCTGCAGCCGGCGGTAGCGGTGCCGGTGCAGCCGGGAAAGCGGGATGGTAACCAGCAACAGGAAGGGCGTGAAATAATTCAGTACGCTGTCGTGTGCCACGAACTGCATGACCAGCAGCGCTAGCAGGAAACCCGACGCCGGCACCAGGGGCCGCCACCAGTCCAGGTCGGGGTGGGTGGCGTCGGCGGGGCGGATGAGGCCGTGGGCCGGATTGGCCAGGTAGCGCATTAGCCACACCTGCGCCAGGGCCGCCAGCGTGATGTTAGCGGCGTAAACGGCAAAGGGGGCCCTCACGGTGGCGTACGAGCTGAACAGCCCCGACGAAAATGGCATCAGCACAATAAAAAGTAAAAACAATGTATTGAGCCACAGCAGCTTGCCGTCGTAGTTGCGCAAAAAGCGGAAAATGCGGTGGTGCGCCATCCAGTACAGGGCAATGACGGCAAACCCCGTCAGGAAGCCGATGAACTTGGGTATCAGCCGTACCAGTTGCTGCCAAACCTGGTCGTCGGTGGGCCGGCCTTCCATTTCCGGGAGCTTGATTTCGATGGCCAGCAGCGTGATGGCAATGGCAAACACGGCGTCGGTAAACAGAATCAGCCGCTCGATTTGAAATTCGGTGCGGTCGTGGTGAACCAAAATGGTGTCGTGGTGGGGCATAGCAAACGGGCCGGATGGGGTTACTAAAATAAGGCCGCCGGGCGCCAATCAGTCGTCCGCCGCCGCTTCCGGGGCCCCGGTCCCCGCAAACCGCGCCTTGAAGCGGGCGTACAGCGCGTTCATGCCCAACAGGAGCAGGCCCATGAAAATGAAGACGATGGCCCGCGTGACGGTGCCGCTCTGGCTGAGGTCGAAAAACACCAGCCGCACCAGGCAGCCGAGCATGCCGGCCAGGGCCCCGTAGCGCAGGTCTTGCCGGCGCAGCAGCAGGCTGGTGCTGAACACGGCCACGACTTCCAGCATCAGCAGCACGGTGAGCACCGAGCGGTCGAACGACTGGATGAGCAGCAGCGCGAGGGCCCCGAACGCGGGGTAGAGCAGCCAGGCTTCGAGCTGGCGGCGCGTGGGCCGGGCCAGCCGGGACCAGGCCGGCGGCAGGTCGGCGAAGGGCGCGTTGCCCACGCGCAGGCCCAGCCCCACGTACCCAAACAGCAAGCCCACGGCGGCGGCAATCACCCACCAATCGAGGCTAAGCAGCTGGCCGGGCGCGACGTAGCGCAGGCACGCGGCGCTGGCGGTGGCCGCCGCCAGCCAGTAGTAGAGCCGCCCGTAGAGGCCCAGCCGCCGGAAGCGGGCCGGCAGCCCGGCCGCCGCCCGGGTGAGGGCCAGCGCGGCGGCCGCCCACAGCAGCGGCAGCCAAGGCGTGCGCACGTGGTGGGCCAGCGTGGCGGTGCCAAACAGCAGCGCCGCCTCGGGCAGCCACGGGTGCAGCACGCGCCACGAGCGGTACACCGGCGCCGTGGCCGGCGGCCGGGCCGCCGCCAGGGCCCCCAGCAACCCGAATAGTAAGGCCGCCGTGAAATACTCGGCGGGCTGTCCGAAGAAGGTTTCGGCGCGGGCCAGCAGCCAGCCGTGGGCCAGCAGGCTGCCCGCCAGCAGCCAGTAGCCCAGGTGCAGCAGGTAGCGGTCGGGCTGGCCGGCGCGGGCTACGGCGGCCGCGTCGGCCAGGGTAAGCCGCCACGCCAGGGCCCCCGCGAAGGCCGCGCCCGCCAGCGCCAGCAGCCCCAGCGCGTCGTACGCCGCGTGGCCCGCCGGCACGGCGGCCCCCAGCGCCACTAGCAGGTGCAGCCCCAATAAGTACAGCCCCGGCCACCGCACAAACTGCCCGCCCGCCGGCCACCACGCGGCCCGCAGGCTCACCAGCGGCACGGCCAGCGTGGGCAGCAGGTACAGCAGCGCCGGGCCCGCGCCGAGCGCCCGCGCCGGCAGCAGCACGTGGCCCCATTGCAGCACCAGGTAGCCGGTGCCCGCCAGGGCCAGCCCGGCCCACAGGCCCGGCGCGGGCACCCGCATCCGCAGGTACAGCAAGGCCCCCAGCAGCCCGGCCACTGCCCAGCCCGCCCACGGCCGCGCGTACACCAGCGCGCCCGCGCCCAGCAGCAGCCAGCCAATGGCCAGGCCCAGCGCCGGCACCCGGGCCGCCGCGCTCAGCGGCAACCCGGCGTATTCGGGGGCGTTGGCGGTGCGCGGCCACCACTGCCGGCGCGCCTGGTACGCCAGCGTGAGCCCGGCCGCGGCCAGCCCCAGCCCGGCCCGGCCCAGGGGCCCCGGGGCCCCCGGCGAGGTGTAGCGCAGCAGCAGCGGCAGGAGCAGGGCTTGCAGTACCAGCAGGTAGGTTTGGGCGTGCAGCAGGCCGTCGTCCGCCGGGCGGCCGTGCAACTGGCCGGCCACCAGCAGGTTTTCGGCGTAAAGCACCAGGAATACCGCCGGCCAATTCAGGCCCGTCTCGTGCAGGCCCACCACGGCCAGCACCGCAAAAAGCTGCGCCAGTACCAACTGCTGCTGGCGCACCCAGTCGGGCGCCAGCCCGGCGGCGCGCACCCAGGCCGCCAGCCCCAGCGCCCCGCCCGCCAGCCCCAGCAGGGCCCCCAGCAGCAGCGCTACCGAGGTCGCCGGGCCGGTAAATACCACCCGCAGCAGCAGCAAGCCTGCCCCGGCTTGCAGGGCCCCGGCCAGCCCGACGAAGCTGCCCAGCAGGTCGCGGTGCCAAACGGCCGGGGCCAGCGCCGGTACCCCAGGCCCCGCGGGCACCTCGGTTGGGGCCCGGAGCAGCGGCTGGCGGTAGGTGAGCTGGGCAAACGCCAGCCCGGCCCCGCCGGCCAGGGCCAGCACCAGGGCGTCGCGGCCCAGGGCCCCGGGGCCGTTGGCCAGCGCCTGGCCGGCGGCCAGCAGCAGCAGGCCGCCGCCCGCCAGCAGGGCCCCGGCCATGGCCACGCGGTACACCAGGGCTTCGTTTTGGCGGGCCATTACCAGGGCAATCAGCAACGATTCCAGCAGCATGAACAGCAGGATGACCGACCCGGTGGCGTGCCAGCCTTGCAGCGACAGGGCCGTGGCCAGCGCCAGGATGAGCGAGAGGATGGTGTCGGTCTGGAACAGCCAGCCGATGCCCAACTGCTTGGCCCGCCGCCCGGCCCCGAACGTGAGCAGGGCCCCCAGCGCCAGCGGAATTGTCTTCCACACCGAGCCCGTGCTGTATAGGTACAGGTTGATGCCCAGGCAGGTCCAGTTCAGCACGTGGGCCGCGAAGAGCAGCGCCTCGAACTGCCGGCTGGCGTACACGCGGCGGTACTGCACCACGGCGGCCGCCGCGCCCACCAGCAGCACCAGGCCCATGGCCGCCAGCCGCAGCCCGTCGGGCAGGCTGGGCAGCTGCTGGTGCCAGTACAGGTGAAACGCGAAAAAGCTGGCGATGCTCAGCAGCAGCTGGTACCGCCACCGCTGCCGGTAGGTGATGGCGATGCCAAACGCCGTGACGCCCGCCGCCGCGCCCAGCGTGAGGGCCGTGGGCGGCAGCACCGCCAGCGCCACCAGGCTCAGCACGCCGTGCAGGGTGGCCACGGCCTCGCGGCTGGCGCGCCAGGCCAGGTACAGGTTGGCCGCCACGCCCACCAGCAGCAGCAGGTAATCGAACGGCGGGGTGGCCCAGCGCAGGCCGTCGATGCTAGCGGCCCCTACGCAGGCAAACAGAAAAATGGCCGCCGCGCTGCTCAGCAGCCAGGCGTTCAGCTGCTGGGCAAACGCCTTGGTGCGCAGCGCAAACCGGGCCCCCAGCAGCCCGCCCGCAAAGCCGCAAATCAACAGAAACCGGAACGGTGGGGCCAACCGCAAAGCGGCGTAAATGCCCAAAAAGCCCACGCCCGTCACCAGCACCACCGCCCCCAGAATACCGGTCCAGTTCTCCAGCAGCACCGCGGCCGCCCGCTCCCACCAGGTGGGCCCGGCCGGCACCGGCGGGGGCGCGGGGGCCACCTGGCGCGGCGCCGGGGCCAATGGCGCGGCCGGCAACGGCACCGCCGTTGGTACTTGCCGGGGCGGCTGCGCCGGCAGGGGCCCCGGCACGGTTTGCGCCACCGGGGCGGGCGGGCGCGCCACCGGCGGCAGCACCGGCACGGGCACCACCAGCGGCGCCACCGGGGCCGCGCCGGCCGCTGCCACCAGCGGCGCCGGGCCCCCCGCCGCCGGCGCGGCCCCACCGGTCCACGATGTGCGCATGACGGCTACTTGGTCGCGCAAGCGGTGCAGCTCGGCGTGGAGCTGCGTTTGCTCGGCTTGGCGGCGCGCCAGTTCGGCCCGCAACTCGGCCAATTGCTTGGGCAGCGACCAGTAGCGGGCCAGGGCTGCCAACGCGATAAGCAAGGCGAATAAAGCTAGATCCATGTACAGGCAGGACGGAAACAACAACGGTAATAAACTTAGCTGCCGGGCTTGGCTAAGTCCTGACGGGCAGGCCCCACCAAACGGCTAAAGTAGGGGCGGGACATAAAAAAAGCGGCCGCGAAAGTTTCGCGGCCGCTTAAGCAGAGAAGTAAGCCCAACGGGCTCGTTGCTTACATCTTCATTTTGTCGTCGGTCTTAGCCATGCTGTCGTGCTGCTGAATGGTCGGCAGCGTTTTAGAAGCGAAGGCCTTGGTGTCGGCTTGCTTGCCATTGGCAATTTCGCTTTGGAACAGGGCCACCGTCTTGTCGTGGTCGGTCACCATCTGGTCCATGTACTTTTTCTCCAGGTCGGGGCCCGACATCTTCAGCATGGCCTCGCGGATGGTTTGGTGTTCGGCGTCCATCATGCCCTTCAGCTTCACCCCGTGTGCTTTGGCAATGGGCGTTAACTCAGCACCGGCCTTGGTATGGTCGGCAATCATTTTGGTGGCGTAGGCTTTCACGGCAGCCGACGGGCTTTTCGTCAACACTATTTTGCTCAGGCCCATCTCGTTGTGGCCGCCTTCGTCAACTTTGGTGATGAACTCAGCATCGGTCACCGGGGCCATCGGGGCTGCGGCGGGCTTGGCCATGGCCGTATCGGTGTTGCTGGCTACCGGAGGGACGCTGTTTTCGGCCGGCGGCGTGGTGGCCGGCTGGTCGGTCGAAGCCGTCGAGGCTTTGTCGCCGCTGCCGCAGGAGCCAACGGCAAACAGGCCAGCGGCGAGGGCGGGAAGGAGGAGGCGTTTCATAAGTTGGTGGGAAAGAAAGTGGCAATGAATAACCGCTATACGCCAAGCCAGCGCTTAGGTTGGGGCCTACGGGCAGACTTATCCACTTCTCTGCCACACGCTTGAGCTTACTTATTCAGCACGTCTTCGGCGGCCTGGGCAGCGTCGAGCTGCTGGCCGGCAGGAGCCCCGTACTTGGCCGCGAAGGCCCGGATGTCGCCGTCGTAGGCCTCCTTTTCCATGCGCTGAAAGGCGTCGCGGTCCTGCTTTAGCGCCCGGATGGTGGTGGCCAGCAGTTTTTTGTCAAGTTCCAGCCCCGTGAGTTGGCTGGCGTCGTGGTAAGCGGCTTGCTCGTCTTTGCCCAGCGCGGCGGGCACGGCCAGTTGCTTGGCCCCCGCCAGTGTGCGCAGGGCCGCGAGCAGGTCGAGGCGGCTTTGCAGCAGCGGGGGGCCGAAGGCCCGCACGGCCACGGTGGCGGCCTTGGCCTGGGCCAGCTTGGCCAGCTCCTGCTCCAGCAAGCCGTTGCTGGCCGTTTTCACCAGGAAGTCGGCGTCGGCCTGCTGCTTTTTGGTGATGCCGGCGTCGTCGATTTTGTGCTCGTTCTGGGCTTGGGCGGCGGCCACGGGGTCGTCGGTGTTGCCGGGGCCCGACGAGCAGGCGCTGGCCAGCAAGCCGGCCAGGGCCAGCAATGGCAGCCGGGCCCGCAGGGAAACAGTAGTAAAGGGCATGGGTGGGGAGGAAAAGGAGGACGAAGCAGCCGGGGCGGCAACCGCGCCCCGGCCCCTTATACGCCAACCGCCCGCCGCCGGCTACGCGCCCCGGAACACCGGCCGGCGCTTCTCGCCGAACGCGGCCACGCCCTCGCGGTAGTCGGCCGTCTCGCCCGCAATCTGCTGGCAGTGGGCTTCGTAGTCCAGCATCTCGTCGAGGGTGGCGGCCCCGGCCTTGTTCAGCATCTGCTTAATCAGGCCGATGCTGCGGGTGGGGGCCCCGGCGTAGCGGGCCGCCAAGGCGTAGGTAGCGGCGTCGAGCTGGTCGGGGGCCACCACCTGGCTCACCAGGCCCAGGCGCAGGGCCTCCTCGGCCGACACCTTCGCGCCCAACGCGCACAGCTCGAAGGCCTTGAGGCTGCCCACCAACCGCGGCAGGAAGTACGACGAGCCCGAGTCGGGCACCAGGCCGATGTTGACGAACACCTCAATCAGCGAGGCCTCGGTGCTGGCCACCAGCGCGTCGCAGGCCAGGGCCAGCGAGCAGCCCGCCCCCGCCGCCACGCCGTTGAGGCGGGCAATGATGGGCTTGGGCAGGGCCCGCATGGCCCGGATGATGGGGTTGTAGCGCTGGTGCAGCGAATCGTAGAACGAGCGGGGCCGGCCCTCGGCGGCTTCTAGTTCCTTCGCCGCCTTCAAGTCCTGCCCCGAGCAAAAGGCCCGCCCGGCCCCGGTGAGCACCACGGCCCGCACGGCCGCGTCGCGGCCCACCTGCTTCAGGGCGTCCTGCAGCTCGTACGTCAGCGGGTCGTCGAAGGCGTTGAACACCTCGGGGCGGTTGAGGGTAATGGTGGCCACGCCGTCGGGGCGCACGTCGTAGAGCAGGCGGGTGTAGTCCAATGGGTGAACGAGAGAATGGGTGAATGAGTGAATGCAAAGAACGACACCACAATTTCCTCCATTCGTTCACCCATTCACTCACCCATTGAAAAGCGCTTCGGCAATCAGCAAGTCTTCCGGCGTGGTAATTTTTAAATTCCGGTAGTCGCCTTCCACCAGTTCCACGCGGCAGAGGTCGTCCACCACGCTGGCGTCGTCGGTGAAGGCGGGCAATTCGGGCATGGCGTAGGCGCGGCGCAGCAGGTCGATTTCGAAGGTCTGGGGCGTTTGCATCAGGCGCAGGCGGCGGCGGTTGAGGGCCGCCGAGCCGTGCTGCGAGAGGGTGCGCACCGAATCCTTGGGGGCCACGGCGGCGGCGGCGGCGGCGTGCTGCGCAGCGGCGGCGTAGGTGCGCTCCACCACGGCGGCGCTCACCAGCGGCCGCACGCCGTCGTGCACGGCCACCAGGCCCTGGGCGTGGCCGGCCAGGGCCCCCAGCCCGGCTTTCACCGAGGCCCAGCGCGTGGCCCCCCCGGCCACCAGCCGGTGCGGAATCTCAGCGCCGTGCTCTTCGCACAGGGCCCGCCAGGTGGCCAGCTGGTCGGCGGGCAGCACCACAATGATTTCGGCCACGTTCAGCGCCGGCTCGGCGAAGCGGCGCAGCGTGTGCAGCAGCACCGGCGCCCCGCGCAACAGCAGAAACTGCTTGGGCATGCCCGCGCCCATGCGCGTGCCCGTGCCCCCGGCCACGAGGATGGCGTAGCGGGGTGCAATGGGTGAAGGAGTGAAGGAGTGAACGGGTGAATGGGCCAAGGGAAGGTGCGGTTTGGGAGCGTCAACGGGTGCTTGCGCCACAAAGCAAAAGGCCCGGCCGCAAACACAGCCGAGCCTTCGCTCATTTACGCACTCAATGATTCAATCATTGCGCTTACAGAATCCATTGCGCTTACAGAATCAGCATGGCGTCGCCGTAGCTGAAAAAGCGGTACTTCTCTTTAATGGCTTCCTTGTAGGCTTCCATCAGCAGCGGGTAGCCGGCGAAGGCGGCCGTAATCATGATGAGCGTGCTCTCCGGCAGGTGCAGGTTGGTGAGCAGCGAGTTGGCGATTTTAAACTCGTAGGGCGGAAAGATGAACCGGTCGTTCCAGCCCTGGGTGGGCTTCATGCGGGCGTTGGCCGACACCGACGACTCCATGGCCCGCAGCGTGGTGGTGCCGATGGCGCACACGCGCTTCTTGGCGTCCAGGGCCTTGTTGACGATGGCGCAGGCGGGGGCCTCCACGATGAAGTTTTCCGAGTCGGTTTTGTGCTTGGTCAGGTCTTCCACGTCCACGGTGCGGAAGGTGCCCAGGCCCACGTGCAGCGTCACGGCGGCGGTTTCGATGCCCTTGATTTCCATGCGCTTCATCACCTCGCGGGTGAAGTGCAGGCCGGCGGCGGGCACGGCCACCGCGCCGATGTTCTCGGCGTAGATGGTCTGGTAGCGTTCCTTGTCGGCGGGCTCGGTTTCGCGGTGCAGCACCTCCTTCGGAATGGGCGTCTCGCCCAGCTCGTACAGGGCCTTGCGGAAGTCCTCGTCCGAGCCGTCGAACAAAAACTTGATGGTGCGCCCGCGCGAGGTGGTGTTGTCGATGACCTCGGCCACCATGTCGCTCTCGCCGAAATAAAGTTTGTTGCCCACCCGGATTTTGCGGGCCGGGTCCACCAGCACGTCCCACAGGCGCAGCTCCTTGTTCAGCTCGCGCAGCAAAAACACCTCAATCGTGGCGCCCGTTTTCTCTTTATTGCCATACATGCGGGCCGGAAACACTTTGGTGTCGTTGAGCACCATCACGTCGCCTTCGCTGAAGTAGTCGAGGATGTCTTTGAAGCCGCGGTGCTCAATCTGGCCGGTGGCGCGGTGCAACACCAGCAGGCGGCTGTCGTCGCGGTTGCGGGCCGGGTGCGTGGCAATCAGTTCCTGGGGGAGTTCAAACTTGAACTCGTGCAATTTCATGGCCATCCGGGCAGTCTTAGGGGGAAGTTAACGAAATTTGGGGAGGCAAAAGTACGGCTTTTTTCGGGAAGACCGGCCCGCGGCGCGGCAAGCCGGGGCGGGCCGCCGCTGAAAAGCCGCCGGCCCGCCCCCATCTCCTACCCGCAGCGCCCGCGCTACCTTTACTGCATGCTCGCCCTGCGCCTCACCTTCGAAAGCCTTCGTTTTGCCTGGGACGCCCTGCGGGGCAATGTGCTGCGCACCGTGCTCTCGCTGCTGGGCGTCACGGTGGGCATTTTCGCCATCATCGCCGTGTTCGCCGTCGTCGATTCGCTCGAAGCCAACGTGCGCCACAGCATGGACTTCATCGGCGACAAGGTGATTTACGTGGGCAAGTGGCCCTGGAAGTTCGACGCCACCAACCCCTGGTGGAAGTACTTCAACCGGCCCGTGCCCACCGAGCGCGAGTTTCGGGAGTTGCAGCGCCGCTTGGGGCCCAACAACAAGGGCGTGGCCATTTTCGCGGCCAGCGGCGGCAACACCCTCAAGGCGGGCACCAACTCGGTGGCCGACTGCGCCCTGCAGGGCGTGAGCTACGCGTACCGCGCCATCAGCAGCGTGCCCATCGCCGAGGGCCGCTACTTCACGCCCCAGGAGATGGACGACGCCCGTCCGGTGGCCATCCTCGGGGCCACCATCGCCGAAAACCTGTTCCCGCAGGGCCACCCGCTGGACCAGGAGTTCAAGGTGCGGGGCATGAAGTACACCGTGATTGGGGTGATGGCCAAGGAGGGCAAAAAGCTGCTCGACACGCCCAGCAACGACACCAACTGCCTGGTGCCCTACGACGCCTTCGCCAAGCTGTTCACGCTGAGCGCCACCGGCATGGGCGGCCCCAGCCCCCAGCTGGGCGTGAAGGGCCGCGACGACGACCCCGGCCTGCTGAACCTGGAGTACGAGATGCAGGGCGTGATGCGCAACCTCCGCGGCCTGCGGCCCCGCCAGGAAGACAACTTCGCCCTGAACCGCCCCGAAATGATTGCCTCGGCCATCGGCAAGCTCTTCGACATCATCGGCATCGCGGGGGCCGTCATCGGCTCGTTTGCCATTCTGGTGGGCGGCTTCGGCATCGCCAACATCATGTTCGTGTCGGTGCGCGAGCGCACCAGCATCATCGGCATCCAGAAATCGCTGGGGGCCAAAAATTACTTCATCCTCTTCCAGTTCCTGTTCGAGGCCGTGTTTTTGTGCGTGATTGGCGGCGGGCTGGGCATCGCGCTGGTCTGGCTGATAACACTGGTGCCGCAGGACGCGCTGCCGCTGTTCCTCTCGGGCGGCAACGTGGCCCTGGGCCTGCTTGTGTCGGTGGGCATCGGCATCCTGGCCGGCATCGTGCCCGCCGTCATCGCCGCCAACCTCGACCCGGTGGAGGCCATCCGGGCCAAGTAGCCGGGGCCCTGGAACGGCCCGGGCAGCCGGCGAAAAGCCGGCAGCCCGGTAATCGTTGAATCGCTGTGCTCCTGGGGGCCCTAACTGTTAGCAAACCAGCACAACGATTACCGGGCAGCCGGCGAAAAGCCGGCAGCCCGGCGCGAATGCCCCGCTTCGGAATACTTTTCATACCCTATGTGGACCAAAGATAAAATTTTGACCCTCGACCAGTTGCCTGCCACCCTAACCGGGTGGCGGGCCGCCGGCCGGCCCATCGTGTTCACCAACGGCTGCTTCGACCTGCTGCACCTGGGCCACGTCGATTACCTCGAAAAGGCCCGGCACCTGGGCGGGGCCCTGGTGGTGGGCCTGAACACCGACGCCTCCGTGGGCCGCCTCAAGCCCGGCCGGCCCTTGCAGGACGAGCAGGCGCGGGCCCGCATCCTGGCCAGCCTGGCCTTCGTGGACGCCGTGGTGCTCTTTGGCGAGCCCACCCCGCAGGCCCTCATCGAGGCCGTGCGGCCCGACGTGCTGGTGAAGGGCGACGATTACAGCATTGACGGAATTGTGGGCCACGAATTCGTGTTAAACAACGGCGGCCAGGTCCTGACCGTGCCGCTGGTGCCGGGCTACAGCACGTCGCGCATCGTCGAAAAAGTGCGGCACGGCGCGTAGCCGGTTGGGGCCCTTGTTTGCACGTAGCTGCCCGGTTCGCCAGGGCCCCCGTCATCACGCTTTTCTTAATCCATAACCATGTTTTTCTTCCTGATTCTGTTAATGCTCGTGAGCCTGGGCATCCAACAGCGGCTCCGCAGCAAGTTCAAGAAATATGCCCAGGTGGGCCTGCAATCGGGCCTCACCGGGGCCCAGATTGCCGGGCGGATGCTCGCCGACCACGGCATCACCGACGTGCGCGTCGAGAGCACCACGGGCAGCCTCACCGACCACTACAACCCGGCCACCAAAACCGTGAACCTGAGCGAGGGCGTGTACGCCGAGCGCAGCGCCGCTGCGGCCGCCGTAGCGGCCCACGAGTGCGGCCACGCCGTGCAGCACGCCACGGCCTACTCCATGCTGGCCTTTCGCTCGGCCATGGTGCCGGCCCTCAGCGCCGTGTCGCGCTTCATGCCCATGCTGCTGCTGGCGGGCGTGCTCATGCTACGCTTCAGCATCATTCCGCTGGGCTTGGGCATCGTGCTATTTGCCCTCACCACCCTGTTTTCGTTCGTCACGCTGCCCGTCGAGTTCGACGCTTCGCGCCGGGCCCTGGCCTGGATGGACCAGCGCGGCGTGGTGACCGTGCAGGAGCACGCCATGGCCAAAGACGCCCTTTGGTGGGCCGCCATGACCTACGTGGTGGCCGCCATCAGCTCGCTGGCCACGCTGCTCTATTACGCAACGATTTTTATGCGCCGTCGCTAAAAACCCGCGCGTTGGCCACTGAAAGCCGCCGCTCTGCTCGCAGGGCGGCGGCTTTTTGCGTTGGTCCCGGCCGCTGCCTAGTCCCGCGTGCTGTGGCCCTACGGTTAATGATTTTACCTTAGGGCTTGCCCAGCAGGCGCTTTTTCTGGTCCCGCCGGGGCCGCCCCCGGTAGCGCGACCAGCAACGCGGCACTAGCGGTTGTCCCGCAGGGTTTTATCGTTCTTCTACAAGCAGATATTACCGAGGCCGTCCTACCGGGCATGCCCCTGCCGGGACTAACCAGCAGCCAGTTTGCGTAAGTCTTGGGTGATGGAGGCCTGCCAAACGGCTCAGGCCCAGCGCAGGTCCAGCAGGCGCAGTTGCACGTGGCGGCTGCCGCGGTACTCGTTCATTTCCAGGGTGTAGCACGCATCGAAGGGCTGGCCTTCGTTGATGCGGGGCAGGTAGCCGGCCAGGCCGAAGCCGATGGCCTCCACGGCGGGGCCGGGGCCGTCGGCGGCCACGAGGCGGATTTTGAGGTGGCCGTGGCCCACTTCGCGGGCGCTGCCGGGCACGGCCAGCAGCCGCGCCGAGGCAAACACCGGGTTGGGGTTGCCGGGCCCGAAGGGCTCCAGGGGCCGCAGCTCCTGCAAGAAGTTGTCGTTGATGCGGGCCAGCGGCAGCAGGGTGTCAACCTCGACCGGCCGCACGAGGTGGGCCGTGGCCTGGGTGCGGGCCACGATGGCTTCGAACTGCGCCTGAAACGCGGGCACGTTTTCGACCTTCAGCGTGAGGCCGGCGGCGGCGCGGTGGCCCCCGTACTGCTCCAGCAGCGGCGCGCACGACTCCAGCGCCTCGTGGATGTCGAAGCCCGCCACCGAGCGGGCCGAGCCGGTGGCCTTGCCGTCGCGCTGCGTGAGGATGACCGTGGGGCGGTAGTACTGGTCGAGGCAGCGCGAGGCCACGATACCCAGCACGCCCTGGTGCCAGTCGGCCTTGTAGAGCACCGTGGCGTGGGCCGCTTGCAGGGCCGGGCTGTCGGCAATCAGGGCCAGGGCCTCCTGGGTGGTGGCTTGGTCGGAGCCGCGCCGTTCCTGGTTCATGCGGTCCACCACTTCGGCGGTGTGGCGGGCCTCCTGCTGGTCGGGGGCCAGCAGCATGGCCACGGCCCGGCGGGCGTCGCCCATGCGGCCGGCGGCGTTGATGCGCGGCGCGAACCCGAACACCAGGCTGCTGAGCGTGAGGGGCCCCTCGCGCAGCGTCGCCAGCTCGCGCAGGGCCGCCAGGCCGGGGCGCAGCAAGGAGGCCTCCTCGTTGAAGCGGCGCAGGCCGTGGGCGGCCAGCACGCGGTTTTCGCCGGTCACGGGCACCACGTCGGCGGCGATGCTCACCGTCACCAAATCGAGCAGGTCGTAGAGGGCGGCGGGGTCGCGGCCCAGGCGCTGGCCCAGGCCCTGCATCAGCTTGAAGCCCACGCCGCAGCCCGACAAATCGGGGTACGGGTAGCAGCAGTCTTCGCGCTTGGCGTCGAGCACGGCCACGGCGGCGGGCAGCGCCTCGCCGGGCAGGTGGTGGTCGCAGATGATGAAGTCCACGCCCTGGGTGGTGGCGTACGCCACCGGCTCCAGGGCCTTGATGCCGCAGTCGAGGGCCACAATCAGGCCGAAGCCTTCGGCGGCGGCCAGGTCCACGGCGGTGTGGCTGATGCCGTAGCCCTCGGTGTAGCGGTCGGGGATGTAGTCGCGCAGCCGCGCGGCCCCGAACAGCGGCGTGAGGTAGCTGATGACCAGCGCCACCGACGTGATGCCGTCCACGTCATAGTCGCCGAGCACGAGCACTTTTTCGCCCGTTTCCAGGGCCCGCACGAGGCGGTCCACGGCCCGGTCCATGTCGCGCAGCAGGTAGGGGTCGGGCAGCTGCCGCAGGTCGGAGTAGATGAACGCGGCGGCGGCTTCGGGGGTGTCGAGGCCCCGCTGCACCAGCAGTGCGCCCACTTTGGGGCTTACGGGCAGGGCCTCGGTGATGGCCAGGACCCGCGCCGGGTCGGGGGCCGGGGCGAAGTTCCAGCTTTTGGCGGCGGGGAGCGGCATTGGGTGGGTTTTGCGGGTAGACTATCCTGCGAAAGTACGCCCAAACCCCGGCCTGGGATACGGGCCTACCTTTGCCGGACCCACCGCCTGTCCCGTTTGCCCCATGTCCAAGCTTCGCGATTTTTACCGCCGCTACCGGCAATACATCCTCTCCGACGGACTGATGTACGCAGTGTTTATCGTGTTCCTGGCCCTGCTGTTCGTGTTCTTCCGGTAGTGTTTTCGGTGCTTGGCAATCGGTGCCTGGTGCCCAAGCCCCGATTACCAAGTACCGAAAACCCCTACTGCACGCTGTCGCCGCGCAGCTTGCGGAAGCGCTTGCGGGCCTCGGCCACGTAAATGCTGCCGGGGTACTTGGTGATTACCTGCTCGTAAAGGGCTTGGGCCTTGGGCTTGTCTTTGAGGTCTTCCTCCTGGATGCGGGCCAGCAAAAACAGCGCGTCGTCGCTGAGCACGCCGTTGGCCGGGCCGGCCACCAGGTGCTCCAGCGTGGCCACGGCCCCGGGGAAGTCACCCATGCGCTGCTGCAGCTGGGCTTTCAGGTAGTAGGTGTTGTCGGACAGCGAGTGGCCCGGGTACTTGGCCAGTAGCGCGTCGAGGCCGGCCACGGCGGCGGGCAGCTTGTTCTGGAACACGAGCTGCTCGGCGGCGGCGTAGTCCTTCAGGGCCAGGCCCAGGGTGTCCTCCACGGTGTTGGTGGCGATGAGCAGCGAGAGCTGCATGGCGTCGTTGGCAATTTCGCGGGTCGTGGCTTCTTTCAGGATGTCGAGGTGGCTTTGGGCCAGCTTAAAATCGCCGGCGAAGTAGCTCAGGCGGGCGTTGCGCAGCTTGGCTTCGTAGCCCAGCGGGGCTTCCTTCTCGGTTTTTTCCACTTGCGAGTACAGCAGCGTGGCCTCCCAAGGCTCGGCCCGCAGCAAGTACATGTCGCCCAGGCTCAGCTTGGCGTCGTCCACCAGCTCGGTCGGGACCTGGGGCTGGTCGATGACGGCTTGCAGCAACGCCATGGCCTTGGCCTGGTCGCCGAGCTGGAAGGCGTAGAGGTCGGCCAGGCGGCGGCGCACCGGGGCGGCCTCGGGGGCCCGGCCCAGCTCGGCCAGCAGCTGCTCGTACTCGGCGGCCAAGGCCCGTACCTGGGCCAAGTCCACGGGGTAGGTGCTGCGCACCTGGTCTTCGCGGGCGGCCAGGCGGCGCTGGCGGGCCACGTTGTAGAGGGGGCCGTCGCGGTACTCCTTCAGCACGTAGTCGTAGCCGGCCAGGGCATTGTCGAAGTCCTTGTTCTGCTGGGCAATGGCGGCCACTTCCAGCACCCGGCTGCCCTGGGTGCGGCCGCGCCGGTCGAGGGCCCGCGCCTGCACCAGGGCCCCGGCAAAGTCGTGGCGCTGCACTTGGAGCCACAGCAGCAGCTCGGGGTAGGCGGCTTGCTCGGGGTGCTGCTGGGCGGCGCTCACCAGCTGCTTTTCCAGGGCGTCGAAGTCTTTTTCTTCCTTCAGCGCGTTCTGGAGCATGTTGCGCACGTAGGGCAGCTGCCGCTCGTCCTGGGCCACGAGGCGCAGGGTTTCGGCCAGCAGCTTGTCCTGCTGCTGCGTTTGGGTGTACAGTTGGATGAGCTGGGGGCCGTACTCCGTTTCGTTGCGGGCCAGGGCCCGGCCGCGCAGGTAGGCTTTTTCGGCCCAGGCCGGCAGGTTGCGCCGGCTGAACTCGGCCGCCGCCGGCCCCACCTGCGCCGGCTCCAACTGGTTCACGACCCGCTGCCACTGCTTCTCGGCCCCCGCCGCGTCGCCGCCGGCTTGCAGGGCCCCGCCGTAGGCCACGCCGTAGGTGGCGTCGTCGGGGTGCTGCTTCACGGCTTTTTTGGCCAGCTTCTCGGCGTCTTTGTAGCGCTTCAGGTCCGTGAGGGCCTGCAAGTACACCGGGAACAGCTCGGGGCTGGTTTGCTGCTCGGCGGGCAGCCGCTCCAGCAGAAACACGGCCTTCTCGGGCTCGCCCCGGCGGGCGTAGTCGCGGGCCAGGGCGGTGCCGTCGGACGGCCCCCAGGGCTTGGGGGCCTGGGCGCGGGCCGGGGCGGCCAGCAGCAAAGCCGCACTCAGCAGCAGAAGGGACGGGCGCATACTTCTCACGGCTAAATTTTTCCGGTGTTCTCCCTAACGCCTTAGCCCCGAGGGTTTGTTCAATGCCTACCGGGCCCAGTTGCCCAGCACGAGCACGGCCACCAAGACGGCAGTCGCCCACAACTCGCTCTTCCGCAGGGGCCGTTGCCGCACGTAGGTGCTCAGCAAATTGCCGCCGCCCACGGCTAGCACCAGGGCCAGCGGGTAGGTCAGTTGCTTCACTTCGGGGCTCCACGCGCTGCGCTGCCGGAACGCTATAGCCAGCGCCAAGCCGAAAAACACCAGCAAAAGCCCAGGCAGCCCGCGGCAGACGAAGGAAATTGGGGCAGGGCGGTTCATGGAGTAAAAGCAGGTTTTGGTTGGTCGGCCAAGGTACAAATGGCGGGCCGGGGCCCCACAAAAAAGGACCGCACCCGAAGGCACGGCCCTTTCATAGCCTCAGCCCAAACGGGCTAGAAGAACTTGGCCCGGTTGTCTTTCACGTTGGCGTGGGCCTTGATGGCCTCGTAAATCAGGCCATCCTGGCGGCTGGCGCGTTGCTGCGCCAGCTGCTGGCGCACGGCTTTCAGGTCGGGGGCGGCGGCAGCGGGCGTTACGCTCACGGGCTCTACCACCAGCACGCCCTGCTCGCCCTGCAACGGGGCCGAGTGCTGGCCGGGCTTCAGGCCGAAAGCGGCACCCACGGCCAGCGGCTCGTAGCCCACGTTGGGCAGGGTGGGCTGGCCCAGGGCCACGCCGTCGGCGGTGCCGGTCTGGGCGGTGGGGCCGTAGGCGGCGGCCAGCTGCTCCAGGGTGCCGGTTTTGCCCAGCTTGGCCATAATCTGCTGTGCCTTGAGGTCGTTGCGCACCAGGGCCGACAGCTGGGGCTTCAGGCCGGCCACCGTAGCTGCGCCCTTGGCCTGGGTGCCGGTGAGGGCCGCGATGACGTACTGGTCGCCAATCTCGTACACCTCGCTCACGTCCCCGATTTTGGTTTCGCCGTTGGGGCCGTTGCCGTAGGCCCAGCGCACCAGGTCGCGGGCGTTTTGCAGGTTGTTCACGCTGCGGGCGTTGCGGTCGAGGTTCAGGGCTTCCTGCTTTTGCAGGGTCTTGTCCTTGGTGGCGAGCTGGCGGAAGCTGGCCAGGTCGGTGGCCTGGCCTTTTAGCTGCTGGGCTTTGGCGTAAGCCGCCTCGCGGGTGGCGTCGCTCGGCACGATGGCCTTTTTCACTTCGGCCACCTGGTAGGTTTGCTTGGTCGGGGCGGCCGTCACCTTGATGACGTGGTAGCCGAACGAGGTTTCGACCGGGGCCGGCAGCAGCCCCACGCCGGGGGCCCCGAAGATGGCCTTCTCGAACTCGGGCACCATGCGGCCCTTCGTGAACCAGCCCAGGTCGCCGCCCTGGTCCTTGGTGCCGTCGGTGCCGAACTGCCGGGCCAGCGCCGCGAAATCGGCCCCACCCTTGATTTTGTTGATCAGGTCCTGGGCCTTGGCTTTGGCCGCGGCCTTGGCCTGCGGCGTGCTGGCCTCGGCCTTGATGAGGATGTGGCTGGCGCGGGCGGCGGGCTGGGCCCCCTCCTTCTCGCCGGTCACTTTGTAGAGCGAGTACGTGCCGTTTTCGGCGTAGGGGCCGTACACCTTGCCCACCGTCAGGGGCAGCTGCTTGCGCAGCTGCTCCGGAAACGTCGGGTCGCCGGGGCTGCGGAAGGCTTTGTTGTAGGGCTGGTCGGAGTTGAGCTTCACGAACAGCGAGTCGGCCGGGGCCGTGGCAAACTGCGTGGCCAGAGTGTTCATGGCGGTGCGCACGGCGGCGCTGTCCTCCTGCGAGGCCACCACCGGCACGCTGATGTACTCCACCGAGCGGCCGTCTTCCACCTTGTACTGGCCCTTGTGCTTGTCGAGGTAGGCTTGCAGCTGGTCGTTGGTCACCTTCACCGCCGAGTCGGAAATGGTGCTGTAGGGCACGAACAAGTACTTCACCGACGCCTTGGTGTTCTGGTCGTCGTTGAAGCGCTTGGCCTCGGCGGTGGTCACGTACACCGAGTTTTTCAGCAGCGCGTTGTACTTGTTGGCCATGCGGTCGGCCGGCAGGTTGGCTTCGAAGTTGCGCCAGGCGGCCTGGCTTTCGGGGGGCAGCTTGTCGAGGTTTTTGAGGTACTCGATGAGGCGGGCCTTATCGAACTGCCCGGTTTTCTGGTCCGTGAAGGCCTGCTTGATGCCGGGGTTGATGTTGTCGCCCTGCACCATGTCCACCAGCTCGTCGTCGCTCACGCCCAGGCCCAGCTTGTCCCACTCCGGCTGGAAGGCCAGGCGGTAGATGGTCTGGTTCCAGGCCTGGTCGCGGAGCTGGCCGAGGGCCTGCTCGTCGGGCGGGCGCTGCTGCTGGGCGGTGTACTGCTGCTTGGCCTGCTCCAGCGCGTTGTTGTAGTCGGCCAGCTCTACTTTCTGGCCGGCCACTTCGCCCACCGTGTTCTCGTTGCGGCCGAAGAGGCGGTTCTTGCCGCCCACCAGGTCGCCGCCCACGATGAAGAGCAGCATTCCGATGGCCACCGTGCCCACGGCCCAGCCCGATTTTTCCCGTATCGTGTTGATTAACGCCATGTACTTGTCAAAAAAAACTTAAATAGTAAAGGTCAAAAGAGGCGCAAAATAACCCAAAATCCCCGGTTTATCCTAACGGCTACCGCTTAGCGGCGCTTGGGGCCCGGCTTGCCACCCTTGGGGCCGCCGCCGCCCGGCTTGCCGGTTTTGGGCGCGGCCTTGGCGGCTTTGGCCCGCTGCTCGGCCAGCTTGGCGGCCACGGCGTCCTGCTGCCGCCAGTAGATGAGGGGCATCCAGCAGGCCATAGCCACCATAAAAATCTCGTAGTTGCGGACCAGGCTGTTGAAGAGCACGGTCTGGTAGATGCCGATGACCATGGCCACCACGCCCACGGCGAAGAGCACGGTGCGCAGCAAGGATTTGTCGAATTTCATGGGCTGAATAAAAACCGGGCCCCGGCTACGGGGCCACCGCCTGGTCAACGGCGAACACGCCCTCGGGGTGGGTGATGCGGTAAGAAGAGAAGTTCTGGTTGGCCGTCAGGCCCGTGCCCGTCAGGCGCTCGGTGGGGGTCAGCACCTTCACGAACATGTCCGGCTTGGTGTAAATCAGCTGCTTGCCGCGGTCGAAAAACAGCTCTTCCGTGAAGAGCTGCTGCTGCTCGGGCACGTTGGCCACCACCACGTTGCCGCGCATGGTGTACAGCTCCTTGCCCTGCTCCACCTTGCCGTAGCGGGCAGTCAGGGTGTTGACCACCGTTTTGCCGTCTTTCGCATAGAAGGTGACCTTCAGGCCCTTGGCGTACACCACCTCGGTTTCGAAGCGCTGCTCCAGGGGGGCCGTGAGGCGGAGCTTGAGCTTGGCCGAGTCGCTGATCAGCTCCACCACGTTGGTGGTTTCGGTGATGGGGCCCGTGTAAATCCGCGTGGGGCCGATGGTTTTCTTCTCGTCGCAGCCCGGCAGCGCCAGCGCGAGCAGGCCGCCCAGCAACCACATTTTCCCCGGTCCGGGTGCCCAACGCTTGTTCACGGCTGGGGCCCCGGCTATTGCAGCCGGCGCTTGATGAACCACCGGTTGTTCAGCGTCACGCCAAACGTCATTTTCACGTAGTTCTCCTGCACGTTGCTGGCCCCGTTGCCGGAGGTCACGTAGTTCGTGTTGCCGCGCATGCCGTAGGTGAAGGCCAGGCTGAACGTGGTGGCTTCGAGCGGCGTGGCCGTGGGCAGCGGAAAGCCGAAGCCCCAGCTGATGGACCGGTCGTAGAGTGTTTGGCCGGCCGGCTGGTAGGGCATCTGGGCCACGTTCACGCCCAGGCGGTAGTTCACGCGCTGGAAGTAGTGCTCCACCGAGCCCGGGTCGGGCGTGAACTCGCCGCCCACCCCCACGCGCAAGGTGTTGCGCAAAGGCGTGTCGACGGTGCCGAAGCTGGTGAACTTCGACCACTGCTGCTGGGCCACGTCGAGGCTGGCGCTCCAGTTCTTGTCGTTGTCGAGGCTGAGGCCGGCCTGGGCCAGGGCGGGTTCCACCACCCGGCCGGTCAGGTCCTCAATTTGCATGCTGGACGTGGCGGCCCCGTTGGCGTCCTGCTGCTCCTGGGTGCTCATGCGCCGGGCCCCCAGGTTGCTCTGGAACGAGTACACGCCGGCCATGTTCAGGCGCAGGTCTTTGGTGATTTTGTGGCGGTAGTGCAGCCCGGCCCGGAAATCGAAGGCCGAGTAGTGGATGTGGCGGCGGTCCACGATGTTCTGGGTCGCGGCCCCGTTGCTGAACAGGATGGACGTGCCCGTCGTCTCGTCCACCGTCCCGAACACGTAGGCCGCCGTGACCCCCAGGTTCAGGTCGCGGGCCACGTGCACGCCCTGGGCCAGGTAGGCCCGCGACACGCCCCCGGAGCCCTGGCGCAGCTTCAGCACCTGGTCGTTCGGCGAGCCTTCCACCGCCGACGTAGTGGTGGTATTATAATCCACGGAGCTGAGCGGCCGCAGGCCCACCGACGCGGCCCAGCGGCGGGCCAGCGGCACCGACAGGGCCAGGTAGCCCAGCGTGCCGCTGCCGGTGCGCGACGACGCCACGGCATTTTTCACGGTTTTGTACTGCCCCACGTAGCCGCCCTCAAACGTAGTCCGGGCCGTGTAGTACAGCAGCGCCGGGTTCAGGTCGTTCACGTTCACGGCGTTGGGCGCGGCCAGGCCCACGCCGCCCATGCCTTCCTGGCGCACGCCGCCGGTGTTGGCGTAGTACTCGCCGAGGCCCAGGCGCGAATAGGGCGAGTTGCCCAGCCCCTGGGCGTGGGTGCCCCCGGCGGCCAGCAGCGCCGCCAAAACCAGCACCAGCCGGACCGCATTCTTATCGTTCAACTTCAACATTATAGACTAAAATCCGGTAAAGGCCGAGCAGCACCAGTTCGGGCACGGCAAAGATAGGGCCTGCCAGCCGGGCGGCCAGCAGCGGGGCGTCCCCGCCGGTGAGCACCACGCCCAGGGCGGGGTACTGCTGCCGGTAGGCGGCCACCAGGCCGTTGGCCTCGGCGGCGGCCCCGTTCAGCACGCCGCTCAGCAGGGCCCCCACCGTAGAGTCGCCCACCAGCGGAACCGTTGCATCGGGGGCGGGCAGCGGCAGCAGGGGCAGGCGGCCGGTGTACTCGTGCAGGGCCCGCAGGCGCATGCCCAGCCCGGGCCCGATGCTGCCGCCGCGGTAGGTGCCGTCGGCCGTCACCAGGTCGCACTTCAGGGCCGTGCCGGCGTCGAGCACCAGCGTGTCGCGGCCCGGGCGCAGGGCCGCCGCGCCCACGGCTCCCGCCAGGCGGTCGGCCCCCAGGGTAAGGGGCGTGGCGTAGGCGTTGCGCAGCGGCACGGGCGTGGTGCCCGGCTCAAACAACAGGATGCGGCCCGGCACCAGGCCTTGCAGCCGCAGGGCCCACCGGGCCGCCTCTTCCGCCACCGAGGCAATGAGCAGGTGCTGGGGGGCCCAGCGCCGCACCAAGGCTTCCACCTCGCCGGCCACGAGGCCCCCCACCATCTCCACCAGCGCCTCCCCCGCGAAGCAACCGACCTTCACGGACGTATTGCCGATGTCCAGAACCAGGGTGTGCATTAGATTTCATGGTTAAATGGCTGGGGGTTAAATTATTGAAAATACGATAATCAACAATTTAACCCCCAGCCATTTAACCATTTACATAAAATACTTCAGCCGGATGACTTCCTGCTCACTCAGGAAGCGCCACTTGCCGCGGGGCAGGTCTTTCTTGGTGAGGCCGGCGTATTGCACGCGGTCCAGGGCCACTATTTCGTAGCCCAGGTGCTCGAAGATGCGGCGCACGATGCGGTTGCGCCCGATGTGGATTTCGATGCCCACAAAGTGCGGGTTGCCCGCCACCACGGCCACGTCGTCCACCTCAGCTTTGCCGTCTTCCAACTCGATGCCGGCGCTAATTTTGCGCAGGTCGTCTTCGGTCAGTGGAGTGCTCAGCTCGACCTGGTAGATTTTCTTGTTCTTATGCGAAGGGTGCGACAGGCGCTGGGCCACCTCGCCGTCGTTGGTGAAGAGCAGCAGGCCGGTGGTGTTGCGGTCGAGGCGGCCCACCGGGAAGATGCGCTCCTTCGACGAGTTGGCCACCAGCTCCATCACCGTGCGGCGGCCCTCGGGGTCGTCGGTGGTGGTGATGAAGTCCTTGGGCTTGTTCAGCAGCACGTACACCGACTTCTCGCGGTTGAGGTTGGTTTTGCCGTACTGCACCGTGTCTTCGGGCTGCACTTTGTAGCCCATTTCGGTCACCACTTCGCCGTTCACCCGGATTTCCCCGGCGGCAATCAGCGCATCGGCCTCGCGGCGCGAGCAGATGCCGGCGTTGGCGATGTAGCGGTTTAGGCGCAGCTCGTCGGTGGCAAAGTCCTGGTTTTCCTGGTCGCGGCGGCGCTTGTTGCCGCGGTCTTTGTCGGCCTCGTAGTGCTTGAGGTTTTTGTAGTCGGGGGCTTCGCCGGGCCGCTCGCCGAAGCGGGGCTTGTCGGCGCGGTTGGCTTGGCCGGCCCCGGCGGTGCCGTAGCCGGTGCCCGAGCGGCGCACGCTGCGCTCCTGGGCCTTCAGTTCTTCGCGGCGCTGCGCGAACTTGCCCAGGGCCGGGCGCTCGTCCCCGTCGGGGCGGGCGCTGCCGACGCGGGTGGCGTCGCGCTCACCGCCGAAGCTGCGCTTCTCGAAGCCGCCTGGCCGCTCGCCGTTGCTGCGCGGGGCGCTGGGGGCCCCGTCGCGCCGGCCAAAAGCGCCCGGTGTGAACTTGCGCTCGAAAGCGCCTTCGCCGCCGCGGGCCCCGCCGAAGCTGCGTTCCCGGTCACCGCCCCGGTCATTGTTCGGGTTGCGGTCGTCGCCACGTACCTCGCGGGGCTGCGGTGGGGTAGCCGCGAACGGTCGTGCCGAGCGAATGGGCCGGTTGGGGCCCCGCTCGTCGGGTCGGCTGGGGCTTTCTTCGCGGGGCGTGCTGCGGCCAAAGCCCGCAGAGCCACTGCCCGTGCTGCCCGTGTTTTCGTCGGCCGCGTAGGGATTTTGCTTTTGAAACTTGCGGTTGCGCTCGCCGGGCACACCGCGGGGTACGGCCGGGCGGCCTTCCTGGCGGTAGGGCTGGCCGCTCCAGTTTTCGCGGGGCTGGTAGGGCCGGGCCGGGCGCTCATCGGCCCCGCCGCTGCGCCGGTCAAAATTTTCCCGGGCGGGCCGTTCGGCACCCCGATCAGTGCGGCCGTAGCTGGTGCCGGTGCGCTGCTCTTTGGCCGCGCTGGAGCGCTCTTCGCGCCGGCCCCCAAACGAGGAGCCGCCGCCCTGGTTATAAGGACGCCGCTCGGCATCACCCCCAAGACGGTTGCCTCCGCCAAACGAGGACCGGCCAGCAGAATACCCGCTCCCCCCTGCATCCCGGCTGGGGCCGCTGCGCTCCGCGCCCCGGTTGCCCCCAAATCCGCCGCGCTCCGGGGCCGAGCGCCGCTCGCCACCCGGCCGGTCGCCGTAGGAAGGCCGACGCTCGCCGCCCGGTCGGTCGCCCGAAAAAGAGCGCCGCTCGTTGTCCGGCCGGTCACCCGTTGCGCCGCGCCGCCCGCCGCTGGGCCGGTCGCTGGAGTTGGGGCGGCCGAAGCTGCCGGGAGCGCCGCCGCGACGGTCGCCCTTGTCTTTCGAAAAATGTTGCTTGCCCATGAGGAACAGTGGCTAAGTGCCGTATCGCTACGGTACGATGGGGTGAGTGATAACAAATAAAAAAGCAGTCGGCACTGAATAATCGGTGGTCAGATGAGTTACCCGGTTGGCGGAGGCCAACCGTTCTGATTACCGTTTTATTCAGTGCCGACTACCGCAGGGCAGCGCTTCGCTTAGTCGCGGCGGGCCATCTTGGCTTCGATGGAATGCTGGGTGTGGGGCACGGCCCGCAGGCGCTCTTTAGGAATGAGCTTGCCCGTGCCAATGCACACGCCGTAGGTACCGTTTTTGATGCGCACCTGGGCATTTTCCAGCTGCTGGATGAACTTCATCTGGCGCGAGGCCAACTGGTTCATGCTTTCCTTCTCGGCCGTGTCCGCCCCGTCTTCCAGCACCTTGGCCGACGAGGCCGTGGTGTCGGTGCCCGAGTCGTTGCGGCGCGTCAGCGTCTCCTTGATAAAGGACAGCTCACGCCGGGCCCCCACCAGCTTCTCCTGGATAATCTGGTCGAATTCGTTTAGGTCTTCCCGCGAATAGCGGACGTTCTCTTCGGGCATGGTAGTTGAAAGCGAATAGAAGGAATCGTTAAAAGCACGGCAGCAAGTGGGCAGGCAACGGCCGCGGTCAACAAATAGTTTAGTCGAAGGCCAATCAGCTTAGCGGCCGGCTCCTTTTGCTGCCCAGTTGCTATGGCCTGCAAAGGTAAGGGGCGGGTTGCCTTTTTGCCTAACCTCCTCAGAAGCCCAGCATTTGGATGGCCGCAGCGGCCGCTTCCACGCCCTTGTTGCCGTGCTTGCCCCCGGCCCGGTCCTGGGCTTGTTCCAGTGTGTTGGTGGTCACAAGGCCAAAAATTACCGGCTTGTTGTATTTTAGCCCCACCTGCGTGAGGCCTTGGGCCACGGCGTGGCAGATGTAGTCGTCGTGCTTGGTTTCGCCCTGGATGACCACGCCCAGGCATATCACCGCGTCGATTTCTTCGTGCTGGGCCAGGAACTGGGCCCCCAGCGTGAGCTCGAAGCTGCCGGGCACGCTATTGCGGAAAATGTGCTCGGCCAGGGCCCCGTGCTTCACCAGCGTGTCGTAGGCCCCTGCGCTCAGCACGTCGGTGATTTCGCGGTTCCAATCGGCCACCACCAATCCGAAGCGCTTCTGGCTGATATCGATAAAATTGGATGCGTCGTAAGTGCTCAGGTGTTGCAGGGAAGTTGCCATAAATCGCAGATTTTGCAGATTGTTAAATTGATTTCACAGCTGGGTAAACAGCGTCTCTTCTGCCGTTGAGAAGTGGGGCTGATTGATGCAGATGCGCAGCTCATCTGGCTGTAAAAAAATAGCGCCCATCCTACGCAGGAGAGGCGCTATTCTTATGTCCGCAAAATCAACCTGCTAAAAACCGCAGAACCCCCGGCCTAGCGGCCCAGGCGGGCTTTGAGTTGTTTGGCCTCGGCTACCTCCTGGGCGGCCGGGTACTCGTTGATGATGCGGTCGTAGGCTTTCAGGGCCCCGTCGTTGTCTTTGGCCACCTCGCGGGCGGTGGCTTCCTTCAGCAAGTAGCTGGGCGAGAAGTACTCGTTGGCGTTGTGGTCGGCAGCCTTGGCGTACAGGTCGGCGGCCTCCTTGGGCTTGTTCAGTTCCAGCTGCGCATCGCCCATCAAGGAATACGCCCGGCTTTGCACCAGGTAGTCGTCCGAGCTAAAATCTTCCAGGTAGTCCAGTGCGTCTTTGTACTTGCCTTCTTTCAGCGACGCCACGCCGGCGTAGAAGTTAGCCAGGTTGCCGGCTTTGGTGTTGCCGTACTGATTAGCCACGGTCGCCAGGCCGGGGGCCTTGCCATCGCCCAGCATGGCTTTTTTCAACGAATCGGCTTCCCAAGAATCCACGGCCCGGAACATGGCCGTTTGGGCTTTCTGGGTTTGCTGCCCGCGCCACGTGTAGTACCCAAAGCCCCCCACCACGGCCAGCACCACCACCGCTAGAATGCCCAGCAGCAGGTTGCGGTTGTTGCGCACAAAGTCTTCCGACTCGACCAAGCGGGCGGCCAAGGCATCGGGGTCTTCCAGCAACGGGTTTTCCGTGACGTAGTTTTCGGCCGGGGCCAGCGGGTCGGCGGGTACGGCTTGTTGCACTTGCCCCTGGCGGGCCTGCTGGCTCTTGCCAGTGAACGGGATTTTAGACATGGTATCCTGAAATGGACGGAATAGGCGGACCGGGGGCCCGCCCTTCGGCAACTTATTAGTCGTGGATGTAAGGGTAGTCGGCCTGCACGTACACGTCCTTGAACAGCTCGTCGGGCGTGGGGTAAGGCGAAGTTTCGGCGAAATCTACCGCTGCCTGCACCTCCCCTTTGATGCGCTCGTCGATGGCGTTCAGCTCGTCTTCGGTGGCCATCTGGTTTTCCAGAATCGTATGGCGCACGGCTTCGATGCTGTCGTGGTTGCGCTTCTCCTCCAACTCTTCCTTGGTGCGGTACTTGGCCGGGTCGCTCATCGAGTGGCCCTTGTAGCGGTACGTGCGAAACTCCAGGAACGTGGGGCCCTCTCCGCCGCGGGCCCGCTCGGCGGCGCGGGCCACGGCGTGGTGCACGTCTTCGATTTGCATAGCGTTCACCGATTCCGAAGGCATGTCGTAGGCCAGGCCCAGCTTGTACAACTCCGTCACGTTGGAAGAGCGCTGCACCGAGGTGCCCATGGCGTAGCCGTTGTTCTCGACCACAAAAATCACGGGCAGCTTCCACAGCATGGCCATGTTAAAAGCTTCGTGCAGGGCCCCCTGGCGCACCGCGCCGTCGCCCATGTAGCAAATGCAAAGCTTGCCGGTCTTGTTGTACTTCTCAGCGAAAGCAATGCCGGCCCCCATCGGAATCTGGCCGCCTACGATGCCGTGGCCGCCCATGAACCCCACCTCTTTGTCGAACATGTGCATCGAGCCGCCCTTGCCTTTTGAGCAACCGGTGGCCTTGGCGTACAGTTCGGCCATCACCGCGTTGGGCGAAGTGCCAAGGGCCAGCGGATGGGCGTGGTCGCGGTAGGCGGTGATGTACTTGTCGCCCGGTTCCAGGGCCGACACGGCCCCGGCTACGCAGGCCTCTTGGCCGATGTAGAGGTGGCAGAAACCTTTTATTTTCTGCTGCCCGTACAGCTGGCCCGCCTTGTCCTCAAACTTGCGCATGAGCTGCATTTGCTCGTACCAGCGCAGATAGGTTGCCTTCGGGAATTCGGCCTTGGCCACGGCTTGCGCGCGCGGCTCGGCTCCGTTTTCGGCGGCTACCGGGCGGTCGGGCCCGGGCATGGACCCGTCGGGCTGGGCGGCCGTAGCCACCTGCTGGGCGGCATCTTTGCCTTTGGCATCAGCCGCGCCGGGCGCGGTTTTGGGGGCTTCTTTTACTTTCGTATCCGCCATAGCACGTATAGGTTATTCGCGTTGGGAGGGCGAAATTACGTAAATCTGCCCGGACTACCGACAACCCGATGACCTTAGACTCGCTGCAATTGCTTTTTTTCAAGAATTACGAGGCCGCGTCTTTGCAATTCACTCCCGGCCTCAACTGCTTCATCGGCGACAATGGCAGCGGCAAAACCAATCTGCTCGACGCCGTGCACTACTTATCGCTCAGCAAGAGCGCTCTTACGCCAATTGATGGCAACAGTATCAAGCAAGGTGCTGATTTTTTTGTAGTTAAAGGAAATTTTCGGGCCGATGCAGACGATGCGCCCGAAACCATCCAGGTGAGCCTGCGCCAGGGCCAGAAGAAGGTACTGACCCACGACAAGCAGCCCTACGAGCGCATGGCCGACCACATCGGCCGCTACCCTGCGGTGCTCATTTCGCCCTATGATACCGACCTCATCCGGGAAGGCAGCGAGGAGCGCCGCAAATATTTCGACAGCCTCCTCTCACAATTTGACCACGGTTTCCTGGACGTGCTCATTGCGTACAATGCTTTATTGCGTCAGCGCAACGCCTTACTCAAACAAGCTGCTGAACGACCATCGCAGGGTTTTGACCGCGACTACCTGCTGGCCATTGACGACCAACTGGCCCCGCTGGGTGAACAGCTCTCTGAGCAGCGGGCCGTATTCATCGAGCGCTTTACACCCCTCTTCCAGCAGCATTATCAACAGCTGGCCGACGGCCGTGAATCCGTTTCTCTTACTTACAGAAGTCAGTTATTAGAAACAGAATTTGGCCAGTTGCTCCGACAGAATGAGCGCCGAGATTTCGTTATGCAGCGCACCACCGCCGGGGCACACCGCGACGACTTTGTTTTTCTGCTGGACGGTTTGCCAGTGAAAGGCTATGCCTCCCAAGGCCAGCAGAAGTCTTACGCCATCGCCCTCAAGCTGGCCCAGTTTGAAATCCTGACCCTTCGCGCCGCCGCCTTGGGCACGGCGGCGACCAAGCCCCTGCTTTTGCTTGACGACATCTTCGATCGGCTCGACGACAAGCGCATTGCCCGCCTGTTGGAGTTGGTGGCCAACGACACCTTTGGGCAGGTTTTTCTAACCGATACCAACTTGGCTCGCACGGACCGGGCGTTGGCTAATGTGCAAGCCCCCATTCGTCGTTTCTCAGTGCAGGCAGGCACCGTCATTCAGTTGTAGGGCTCTTTTAAAGTAGTGATTATTGGGAGTGGCCGTACCTTCGTGGATGGCCTCGCACCACCGAGTTTTGCTCGGCGGCCCCCTATTTTTTGCTGTCCATTCCGCTCGCCCACCTCATCCGTCCTGTGAAAAAACCTGGTCCTTCCGCTTCTTCCCGCCGCAACGACGTCATCGATTTAAAGGACGGTTTGGCCGCGCTTGTGAAAGCGTATCGGCTGCAAGGAAAGCTAAACGAAGTAACCGTGGTGGCTAGTTGGGAGCGGGTGATGGGCAAGCCGGTTGCCCTCAAAACCAAGGAGGTTTACGTCTACCAAGGCAAGCTCTTTGTCCGCCTAACATCGGCCCCTTTAAAGCACGAACTGATGATGGCCAAAACTAAAGTGCTCGAACTCATCAATGCCGAAGTTGGTGAAACCGTTGTTAAGGAAGTAGTCTTCCTGTAACCCCCACTTCAGATAAGCACCACTATTTTGAACAGAAATGTTTCACGTGGAACATTTCTGTTACCGGGGGCCATACACCTTTAGCAAAAGTTCGTTGTACGCTTCGAGGAGGGCAATGTACTTGGTTTGAAGGGCCAATAATTGCTTTGAGGCATCATTATCAACGGCTTGCAAGGATGTTACACGACTTGTAACAGGGGTATTATTTGTAACGCGGGTTGTATTTGATACAAACGAGAGCGATGATTGCTGTAATGATGTAAAGTCATTGGCGAAATCGTGGCCTATTACATCGCCAACACGCTTTACAAAATTATAATCAATTGTTTCGTCTTTGAATTTACGATAAATGGTAGGCCGCGTAATCCCCATCTCCTCCACAATGCGCGTGATGGAAATACCGCTGTTTTTAATGGCTTCTTGCAGGATTTCGCCTTGATGTGGCATGGATAAAGAAGCGTGAGCTAAGGATACAAAGATGTAATACGCGAACGGGGAAAACAAGAATGTGTAGAAATAATATTACGCAGAATCAATGATACAAAGCAATACAGGTGAACAGATATGCAATAAGCGTTGCGTAACATATCTAGACACCGTAACAAACAGTGCGCGTTACACTTTAAAATGTAACATTATTAGCGCACTTCACCCAGCATGGCAATCAAACGGTCGGGGTAATCAGTGGTAATGCCTTCTGCTCCTACCGCTATCATTTGCTGCATCGCAACGGGGGTGTTTACAGTCCAGGGCACCAAGGCCACCCCGGGAAACAAACGCCGTAACTCGGCAACGGCAAGGGCAGTGACACTCTCGTAATCGGGTCCGAAAACGTCGGGTTGGAACCCAAGTTCACGCAAGGCCGCGGGCCAGAGTTGCCCGTCCTCAATCAGAAAGCAGAGGCGCAACCCGGGTACGGCCAGGGCGTAGGCCAGCCGTAGTACCCTGGCATCGAAGCAGAGCAGCGTCGTGCGCGCAAGCACTGCCGCGGCAGAAAGTTCGGCCAGCACCAACGCGAGAAAAGGGCCCGGAGCCGGATGGTACAGCCCGTCGCCGGTGGGGCTGCATTTGATTTCGACGGAGTAGCGGACGGACCGTTGCCCGGCAACGCGGGGAGCCGCTTCAGCGGCGGCCAGCACATCGCGCAACAACGGCTTGGGAGCTGCCGTGGCTTGCTGCTCGGGAAAATCGACTACGGGCAGGCTTCCGCAATCGCACTGCCGGATGGCGGCGTAGGGCAGCCGGTACAGGTTGTGCTGGCGTTCGTGGGGCGGGGCAATGGGGCGGCCATCCTGGTCGCGGCACAGGTGCGCCGCCAGCCAGGGGTCGTGCGATACCACCACTTGGTTGTCGGCGGAGATGACGACGTCCATCTCCAATACGTCAACCCCCAAAGTCAGCGCGTGCAGAAAGGCTGGCAATGTGTTTTCAGGCCGGAGGCCCCGGCAGCCCCGGTGGCCATGCACTTCCGGGCGTTTATATGGGGGCTCCGGACCGTTCATAGTGGAGGTAAACACAATGGGAAATGAAAGAAAAGAAGTTTAAAGAGGTCGGCAGGAAGTAATTTTGGATTGTTGGGCCTGGCATCAGAATGCGCACATTATTTCGCCGCGGCCTTATTTTTTTACTGAAATAATGAGAAAACTATTCCTTTTGATTTTAGTGCTGGCCTTGGGAGCTGGCGCGTACTACTACGCAAAAAGCAAAAAGGACGGGCCAACCGGGGCCCTGGTCCAAGCAGTGGCAGCAGTGCGGGCCCACGACATGGCAAGCTTCGAAAAATTCGTAGACGTAAGCAGCGTCACCTCACACCTCGTTGATAACATGAGCAGCCAAAGTGCCGTGGTAGGGGCGCTGGTACCGGGCGGGGGACTGATGATGGGCGGGGCCCTGCGCCTGCTGAAGCCCACGCTGGCAAAAGCTGCCCGCAAAGAGGTAGCGCACTACGTGGAAACCGGTTCGCTGGAGACGGCGGCCTCCCAACGCCCCGTCAACTTATCCATCTTGGGCCTGGCAGGTAAAGTGGTGAGCCCCGATAGCAAGTTCAGCGGGATTAAATACGCCACGGAGCAAGGCGAGCAGGCGTTAGTGGGGCTAGAGTTCACCCAGCCCCGCTACGACACAACAATGGTAGTGGAAGTGAAAATGCTGCACCGCGGCGACCATTGGCAAATGACCGAAATCACGAACACCGGAGAGTTGCTACGCAACGCTGCCAGCCTGGAGAAGCGGCGCATGTTGAAGTGAGGCGCTTCGCTGACAATTCCTAAACGTAAAAGGAAATTAAGCAGAAGGCCGGCCCGTCATTACAACGGGCCGGCCTTCTGCTTTTGTACAATACACGAGGCTCTTACTTACCTCGGCCAGCGAACAGGTAATAAACAATCAGACCTCCCAAGGGAAAGAAGAAAATGATGGCCGCCCAGAGAATCTTTTTGCCGATGTCCCACGGCTGACGGAAAACATCAAGCAAAGCTAGGACGTCGAGGGCAAGCAATACGTAACCCCAAATGGCCAGGCTGCCGCTGTTGTTGTATCGGCTGCAAGAAGTTGCCAAAAAGAGAAGCGGCATCAGCAGCGTGGCCAGGCGCACACGAGCGAGATTGGGTCGAAAGGTGTTCATTAGCGAAGAGAAAGAGGTGAGTACGGCCTTTCTACGCGCTTAGTAAAGAATGGATATAAATTCTTAGCATTTTAATGCTCAAACAACTTATAGTCAGAACTTTGATTGAATAAATTGTTGTACTTGGACGAAAAATTGGGGGGCAGTACCCGGCAATAGGGCCACGATGACGGCGACCCCAAACAGGGCCCCGTAGAAGTGAGCGTCGTGGTTGATATTGTCGCCCCGGCGGCGGCCCTGGTACCAGGAATAAAACAGGTACAGGAAACCGAACAGGAAGGGCTGGATGGGAAACGGAATGGGGAAGATGATAATGCCCCCGCCGCCCGGGGCCACCGGGAACAGCAGGATGCTGGCAAACACCACGGCCGACACCCCGCCCGAGGCCCCCAGGCTGCGGTAGCGGGCATCGGTGCGGTGGCGCAGGTAGGTGGGCACATCCGACACGATGATGCCGCCCAAGTAGAGCAGTAGGAACCAGCCCAGCCCGGCTCCGGGCCCAAAGCTGCCCGCCAGGGCCCCCAGCACCACGGGCGCAAACGAGTAAAAGGCAAACATGTTGAAGAGCAAATGGCCCCAGTCGGCGTGGAGGAAGCCCGACGTGAGGAAGCGGTACCACTGCCCGCGCCGCGCCATGAGGGCGGGCTCCAGAATCCAGGCTTCCATGAACTCGGGTTTGGAGAAAGCGTAGGCCGACACGAGGACCGTAAGGCCGATAAGAACGAGAACGGGGTTGAACACGGCAGGTTAGTTTTCGCGGTCCATGAGCTGGAGCGCAAGGTGGTGCAGGGGGTACTTACGGGCCTCAGGGGCCCCCACGCGGGCCAGGTGCTGAAGGGCATCCTGGAAGTAATCGTTGATGAGGGCCTCGGTTTGAGAGCGAATGTTCAGCTCGTCGTACACGGCCCGCACGGCGGCCACTTTGGCGGCGGCGTCGGCCACGGGCTGGCCGATGTGCCGGGCCAGCACGGCGCGCTGGGCGGCGCTGGCCTGGGCCTGGGCGGTGAGGAGCAGGTAGGTTTTCTTGTCTGATACGATGTCGCCGCCAACCCGCTTGCCGAAGGTGGCGGCGTCGCCGTACACGTCGAGCAGGTCGTCGCGTATTTGGAAGGCCAAGCCAATGTCGGTGCCGAACTGGCGCAGGTGCTCGGCATCTTCGTCGGGGGCCCCGGCGAGGCGGGCCCCCAGCTCGAGGCAGAAGCCCAGGAGCACGGCCGTTTTCAGGCGAATCATGTCCAAGTACTGCGGGATACCGACGTGGGCTTCGGTTTCAAAGTTCATGTCCCACTGCTGGCCCTCGCACACCTCGGCGGCCGTCTGGCTGAAGCGGCGCAGCACGGTAGGGAGCAACGCCGGGGCCACGTCGAAGAACAGCTCGTAGGCGCGCACCAGCATCACGTCGCCGCTGAGGATGGCCACGTTGGGGTTCCATTTTTCGTGCACCGTGGGCTGGCCGCGGCGCAGCGGGGCCTGGTCCATCAGGTCGTCGTGCAGCAGGGTAAAGTTGTGGAATACCTCGGTGGCCAGGGCGGGCTTAGTGACGGGCCCCAGCTCATCGGTAAAGAGGTGGGCCCCCAGCAGCGTGAGCAGCGGCCGGATACGTTTGCCGCCCAGGCCCATGATGTAGCGGATGGGCTCGTAGAGCGTGTCGGGGGCCTCGCCGTAGTGGAGCTGGGCGAGGGCGGCGGTGATGTGAGCGGGGAGGTCCAAGGGTTCTTTCGCGCGAGGGTTCGCAAGGTGAGAAGTAGGTTTCGCAAAGTTCGTTCTAAAAGAAAGGCCCCGCCGCCTGGGTTGGGCGGCGGGGCTTTTCAGGGGTTGCCGGGGGACGGCTAGCGGCGGCGGTTGCCGCCCTTGGAACCCCCTTTTGAGCCGCCTTTGTGGCCGCCGCCCGCGTGCTCGCGGTAGCCGCGGGGGGCATTCCGCTGGGCCTTGCGCTCCTCGGCTTCGCGGCGCTTCACGTCGTCGGGCCGGTTATCCACGAGGGCGAAGTCGATGGTGCGGTCGAGCAGGTTGGCCGACTTCACCACCACCTCCAACTCGTCGCCGAACTGGATGATGCGCTTGCTGCCGCGGCCCACGATGCGGTAGTTGTCCTTGTCCAGCTCGAAGGTGTCGCCCGGAATGTCGCTCAGGCGCACCATGCCCTCGCACTTATTCGACTCAATCTCGATGTACATGCCGCGCTCCGTGAGGCCCGACACCACGCCCTTGAAGACGTTGCCAACCTCGTCGGCCATGAACTCGACCTGCTTGAACTTGATGCTGGCGCGCTCGGCGTTGGCCGCCAGTTTCTCACGGGCCGACGAGTGCTTGCACTCGTCTTCCACGGGCTCCACGGGCACGTTCTTGCCGCCCAGCAGGTAGTGCTCCAGCAGGCGGTGGGCCATCATGTCGGGGTAGCGGCGGATGGGCGAGGTGAAGTGCGAATAGTGCGCGAAGGCGAGGCCGAAGTGGCCCAACGGCTCGGTGGTGTAAATGGCCTTCGACATGGTGCGGATGGCCAGCCCTTGCAGCACGTTCTGCTCGGGCTTGCCCATCACCTCCTCGCTCAGGGTGTTCATCTCGGTGCTCACCTTTTTAGGGTTGTCGAGCTTGAGGGTGTAGCCAAACTTCTGGGCGAAGAGGGCGAAGTTCTGAAGCCGCTCGGGCTCGGGGGCATCGTGGGTGCGGTACACCATCGTGTAGCGCGGCTTGGTCTTTTTGAGGTTGAACACGAACTCGGCCACCTTGCGGTTGGCCAGCAGCATGAACTCCTCAATGAGCTTGTGCGCGTCCTTGCGCTCCTTCACAAACACGCCGAGGGGCTTGCCGTCGGGGGCCAGGCGGAACTTCACCTCCTGGGTTTCGAAGCTGATGGCCCCCTGCTTGAAGCGCTGGGCATGCAGCTTCTTGGCGATGCCATTGAGCATATTCACCTCCTCGGCGTAGTCGCCCTCGCCGGTTTCGAGCCGCTCCTGGGCTTCCTCGTAAGAGAAGCGGCGGTCGGAATGAATGATGGTTTTGCCAAACCACGACTCGTACAGCTTGCCCGCCTCGTCCAGCTCGAACACGGCCGAGAAGGTCAGCTTGTCCTCGTTGGGCCGCAGCGAGCACAGGCCGTTGGACAGCCGCTCGGGCAGCATCGGAATCACGCGGTCCACGAGGTACACCGACGTGGCGCGGTGCTTGCCCTCGCGCTCCAGCTCGGTGCCGAGGCGCACGTAGTGGGTCACGTCGGCGATGTGGACGCCGATTTCCCAGTTGCCGTTTTCCAGCTTTTCGATGGACAGCGCGTCGTCAAAATCCTTGGCATCGGCCGGGTCGATGGTGAAAGTGGTGATGTTTCGGAAGTCGCGGCGCAGCGCGATTTCCGCCTCGGGAATGGCATCGGCAATGGCTTCCGACTCTTCCTCCACCTCCGACGGGAACTCGAACGGCAGCCCGAACTCGGCCATGATGGCGTTAATCTCGGCCTCGTTGCCGCCCGCCTGGCCGAAGTTGCGCACCACCTCGCCCGTGGGCTGGCGGTGGCCGTCTTCCGGAAATTCGGTGAGGCGCACGAGCACCTTGTCGCCGTTGCGGGCATCGCCGAGGGCGTGCGGCGGCACGAACACGTCGAAGTACATCTTGCGGTTGTCGGGCTTCACGAAGCCCAGCGTACCCTGCACCTGCAGGCGGCCCACCACTTCGGGGCGCTGCCGCTTCAGCACTTCCACCACGTCGCCCACCGGGCGGCCGTCGCGGGCCCCGCGCAGGCGCACCCGCACCACGTCGCCCTGCAAAGCAAATTTGAGCTGGTCGGTGAACACGCGGATGTCGTCGCTGCCCGCCGTTTCGGGCACCACAAAGGCGAAGTTGGCCGTAGCCAAATCCACGGTGCCGATGACGGTGTTGGCGTCGCGGCTGGGCCGCGAGTCGTCGCCCACGTAGTCGAAGCCGGCCTCGCGGCGGCGGTGCACGATGGGGTCCTGGCCAAATTCGGCCACGGACTCGCGGGGAGCGTGCGGCGCGGCAGCCGGTGCTTTAGCCATTTTTCGGCCCTTGGCGGACTTCTCGGCGGCCGGCGCGGCCGAGACATCGGCCAGACGGTACTCGTCGTTCTGGAGCAGCGTAATGGCCCCGAGCTGGCGCAGCTTCTTGAGGTGGCCGAAGATTTCTTCGCGCTGCTGCTTGGTGGTCACGCCCAGGCGGCGCGAGAGTTGGCGGTAGGCCAGCACCTTGGCCGGGTTGTCGGTAAACGCGCGGAGCACCAACTCTTGGGTGATGGGCGCGGGGGCGGCCTCTTCGCGCTTGGCGCGGGCCGGCCGGGGGGGATTCGTTGGTTCCATTTAAAACGTAGGCCGCCAATAAGTGAATTGAGCCGAGGCGGCGGGCGGATAAGGCGGGCAAGGCCCGGCAGTAGGTATATGAAACGCGGCCGTGGCCGCGAGGTTATGAGCGTGGGGTTTTAGTGGCCGTTGGACGAGTATTAGTGGTCTGCTGCTAGTGTCCGTTGCCAGTTACTTGGGGAGGCATCAGGCCGTCATGCTGAGCTTGTCGAAGCATCTCTACCGCTTCTCTGAACGGCTCATATGAAGCAGTAGAGATGCTTCGGCTGCGCTCAGCATGACATTCGAACGACTTCGTTCAGGCAAAACAACCAACAATTAATTAAGCCGCCCGCCCGGCCACTGCCGACCGGATGTCAGCCAGGCTGTCTTTGGGAATGGCGGCCAGCAGGCCTTGGGTGTAGGCATCCTGGGGGTGGGCGTAGATGGCTGCGGCCGGGCCGCTCTCTACGACGCGCCCCTGGTGCATCACCAGCAGCCGGTCGCTCATAAAGCGGGCCACCGACAGGTCGTGGGTAATGAATAAATAGGTGATGCCGAACTCGCGCTTGAGGTCGTTGAGCAGGTTCAGCACCTGCGCCTGCACCGATACATCGAGCGCCGATACCGACTCATCGCACACAATCAGCTTGGGCTGCAAGGCCAGGGCCCTCGCGATGCAAATGCGCTGCCGCTGCCCACCGCTGAACTCGTGCGGGTAGCGGAGGAAGTGCTCCTCGCGCAGCCCCACGATTTGCAGCAGCTCCAGCACCCGCGCCTTTTGCGCGGCCCGGGTACCCCCCACGCCGTGCACCCGCATGGGCTCCCAGATGGCCTCCCCCACCGTCAGCATCGGGTTGAGGGCCGCGTAGGGGTCCTGAAACACCAGCTGGAACTCGCGCCGACGGCGGCGCAACTCCTCGGCCGGCAGCCGGGCCAGGTCGGTGCCTTCAAACAGAATGCGGCCCGCGGTAGGTTCCGTGAGGCGGAGCAGGGCCCGGCCCAGCGTGGTTTTGCCACAGCCCGACTCGCCCACGAGGCCCACCGTTTCGCCGGGGTAGAGCGCGAAGCTCACGTCGTCCACGGCCCGCACCACGGCCTTGGGCTGGAACCAGCCGCTGCGCACCGGGAAATGCACCTGCAAGTTCTCCACCTGCAACAGCGGTACCTCATCCCCCCGGCCCCCTTCTCCCGCGGAGAAGGGGGAGACGAACGATTCTACTTTGCCACCGTTTGGCTCCCCTTTCTCCGCGGGAGAAGGGGGCCGGGGGGATGAGGTGCCGCTAAGTTGTTCCACGCCCGTCCGTAGATGTTCCACGGGGAACGTTTTGGTGGTACCGGAATTATCCCGTAACTGCTGGGCCTCGATTTCGGGCGATGAATCCGTAAGTGCCTCATTCTCCAAGGCCACCACGGGCGCGGGCTGTGCGGTAAGGAGTCCGCTGGCGTCTTCAGCCATGAAATCGGCCACCACGGGGAGCCGTTTCAGGCCCACCGACAGGCGCGGACGGCACGCCAAAAGGCCTTTTGTGTAGGGATGTTGCGGATTTTCGAAAATTTCCAGCACGGGGCCCTGTTCCACGACCTTCCCGCGGTACATGACCAAAATGCGGTCGGCGATTTCGGCCACCACCCCCAGGTCGTGGGTGATAAAGAGCACCGCCGTATCGTGCTGCCGCCGCAGGTCGTCGATGAGGCGCAGCATCCGGGCCTGCACCGTCACGTCGAGGGCCGTGGTGGGCTCGTCGGCGATGAGCAGCGCGGGGCGGCAGGCCATGGCCATGGCAATCATCACGCGCTGCTTCTGGCCCCCGGAAATCTCGTGCGGGTAGCTAGTAAAAATGCCAGCCGGGCGCGGCAGCTGCGCCTCGGCGAACAGCTCAATGGTGCGCTCCCGGGCCTCGGCTTTACTGAGCTTGGTATGCAGCAGCAGGGCCTCGGCCACCTGGGCCCCGCAAGTGAGCACCGGGTTCAGGGAGGTCATCGGCTCCTGAAATATCATGCCGATGTCGTTGCCCCGCACTTTTTGCAGCTGCTTTTCGGACAGGGCCAGCAGGTCTACTTCGCCCAGGGCCCCCGACTGGAACACGGCCGAGCCCGCCACCAGCCGGCCGGGCGGCATCGGAATCAGCCCCAGCAATGCCAGCGACGTGACCGATTTGCCCGAGCCCGACTCCCCTACTATCGCCACCGTTTCGCCCCGGCTCAGCTCAAACGACACGCCATCCACGGCCCGGGTGTGGCCGCGGTGGCTGAGAAAATCAAGCGTGAGGTTGGAAACGGTGAGCAGCGGTTGGGACACGGGCAGCGAAGGCAAGGGAACGGCGGGGCGGAAAAAGCGCGGCAGTACGCGCGGTGGCGGGCAAGAAAAATCCCCGGGGCCGCTGGGGCCCCGGGGACGTGAAGTTAGTGTGCGGCCGGGGCTTCGGCCGTGCCGGGCGCGGGTTGCGGGCTGGCTTCCTCCTGCTGGAAAAACCGGCTTTGGTTGAGCAGAATCAGCGCGACGCCGATGAAGATGGACGAGTCGGCGATGTTGAAAATGGGCCACAGCGACACGTACTTTCCGCCCAGCAGCGGCCACGACTGCGGCAAAAATCCTTCGTAGATGTCGACGTAAATCATGTCAATCACCTGGCCGTGGAACCAGGGCGTGGGGGCCCCAAAGGGAGCGTTCTTGTAGAGCAGGCCGTAGAAAATGGAATCGACCAGGTTGCCCACGGCCCCGCCCAGGATGAGCGCCATGCAGGCAATGAAGCCCGCGGCGGCCCGCTCACGGCACAGCTTCACGATGTACCAGCTCAGGCCCCCCACGGCCAGCAGGCGGAAGCCGCTGAGCAGGATTTTGCCATACGGCGGTGGCAGCTCCACGCCGAAGGCCATGCCCGGATTGAGGGTGTAGTGCAGCTTGAGCCAGTGGCCGAGGAGTGGAATTTCGCCCGGCATGCCGGGTTGCATGTAGGTGTGCACGGCCCACTTCGAGAGCTGGTCGATGCCGATGACCAGCAGGGCCAGCAGGAAGAATTTGAGCGCCGTTTGAGGGCGGGTGGTGCGGGTTGGTTGCATGGCAGCGTGCCGGGAAGTTGCCGAAGCAACGGGGAGCCGGCTTATCGACTTTTTATACCTTTTATAACTGATTTACTGGCCTTTTGGACGGATAAAGACGAGCTTACGGAGCACTTGTGCGGCGTTGGACTCGCTGGGGTTTTGGGGCCCCAGCGAGTCGTTCAACCTCAGCCAGTTGCGATTTCGAGGCGCACGGGTACCGCGAAGTCGTCAAATTCGAGCACCGAGCCACCCGTTACTTCCGGCGCAAAATCGAGCGCCAGGGCCTGGGTTTCGGTGCGGATGTAGTCGCCAAACGCGGCCACGGCGGCCGCCAGGGCGGGCTCCTGGTCGGCCAGCGTCACGCGGATGCGGTCCTGCACTTCCAGGCCCAAGTCTTTGCGCAGGTTTTGGAGGCGGTTCACCAGTTCGCGGGCGAGGCCTTCCTGGCGCAGCGCGTCGGTCAGGGTCACGTCGAGGGCCACGGTCAGGGGCCCGTCGGTGGCCACGAGCCAGCCGGGCAGGTCGTCGGTGCGGATTTCCACGTCGTCGGGTGCCAGGGTGATGGGCTCGCCGTTGACTTCCACGGCGAGGCTTCCCTCCTTCTCCAGCTGCGAAATTTCGGCCGCCGTCATGGCCTGAATCCGGGCCCCTACAGCCTTCAGCCGGGGCCCGTACTGCTGGCCCAGGCGCTTGAAGTTGGGCTTCACCGACTTCACCAGCACGCCGCTTTCATCGGTCAGGAACTCAATGTGCTTCACGTTGATTTCGGCGCAAATCAGGTCCTCCACGAGGCCAACCTGCTCCTTGGTCGAGTCGTTCAGCACCGGCACCAGGATACGCTGCAAGGGCTGGCGCACCTTCAGCACCGACTTTTTGCGCAACGAGTGCGCCAGCGAGCTGATGCGCTGGGCCAGCTCCATGCGCTCCTCAAGGGCCCCGTCGAGGCGGGTGGCGTCGGCTTCGACGAGCAGCGTGAGGTGCACGGATTCGGGGCCCTGGCCGCTGCTCAGGTTGCGGTACAGCCATTCGGCGAAGAACGGCGCGATGGGCGCCATCAACTGCGAAACCGTGGTCAGGCACTCGTGCAGGGTTTCGTAGGCCCCGCGCTTGTCGGTCGTCAACTCGCCCTTCCAGAAGCGGCGGCGCGAGAGGCGCACGTACCAGTTGGAGAGGTGGTCGGTCACGAAATCCTGGATGGCGCGGGCGGCCTTCGTAGGGTCGTAAGTATCTAGCTGGTTGCGCACTTCGCCCACCAGCGACTGCAACTTGCTCAGCACCCAGCGGTCCAGCTCACTCAGCTCGGCGTGCGCCACGCGGTTGTTTTCGTCAATTCCAAACCCGTCGAGGTTGGCGTAGAGGGCGTAGAACGAGTACGTGTTGAAGAGCGTGCCGAAGAAGCGGCGCTGCACCTCCACAATGCCGGCGGGGTCGAACTTGAGGTTGTCCCACGGCGGCGCGTTGGCGATGAGGTACCAGCGGGTGGCATCGGGCCCAAACTGCTTGATGGTGGCAAACGGGTCCACGGCATTACCCTTGCTTTTACTCATCTTCTCGCCGTTCTTATCCAATACTAGACCGTTGGCAATCACGTTCTTGAAGGCCACCGAATCTTCCAGCATCACGGCCAACGCGTGCAGCGTGAAGAACCAGCCGCGGGTTTGGTCCACGCCCTCGGCGATGAAATCGGCGGGGAAGTTCTTGGCAAAAACGTCGGCGTTTTCAATCGGGTAGTGCCACTGCGCATAGGGCACGGCCCCCGAGTCGAACCACACGTCGATGAGGTCCGGCTCGCGGTACATGGGCTGGCCACTGGGCGAAACGAGGAAAATATCGTCCACGTAGGGCCGGTGCAGGTCAATTTTTTGGCTGGTGGCGGTTGGCCGTTGGCCGTTGGCTTTTTCGTTGGGCGAAGCGCCAGCAGCCAATAGCCATTGGCCATCAGCCAAAATATACGGGTTGTGTGTCATGACTTCGGCCGCCACGGCCTTGTCAATCTCCGCGTTCAACTCGGCGATGCTGCCGATGCAGATTTCCTCGGTGCGGTCCTGGGTGCGCCAGATGGGCAGCGGCGTGCCCCAGTAGCGCGAGCGGCTGAGGTTCCAGTCCACCAGGTTCTCCAGCCAGTTGCCGAAGCGGCCGCTGCCGGTGCTTTCGGGCTTCCAGTTGATGGTTTTGTTGAGCTCGATGAGCCGGTCCTTCACCGCCGTGGTCTTGATAAACCACGAATCAAGCGGGTAATAGAGCACCGGCTTGTCGGTGCGCCAGCAGTGCGGGTAGGTGTGCTCGTACTTCTCCACCTTAAAGGCGCGGCCCATTTCCTTGAGGCGGATGCTGAGGTCCACGTCGAGCGAGCGGTAGCCGGCGGCGGTTTCGTCCTGATTGTCGTAGTTCTTCACAAAACGGCCCGCAAACTCGCCCATCTGCGGCACGTAGCGTCCCGTCCGGTCCACGATGGGCCCCAACTTATCTGGGTTGTCTTTTTCAGGCAACATCAGCGCAGGAATGCCGTTGAGCTGCGCGGCCCGAAAGTCGTCCGCGCCGAACGTGGGCGAGATGTGCACGATGCCCGTGCCGTCCTCCGTGGTCACAAAGTCGGCGTTGATAACTCGGAACGCCTTTTCCTCCCCTTCAAAGGGCGTTAGGTCAAATAGACGGTCGTATTTAATGCAGACTAAGTCAGCGCCGGTAAACTCGCCTTCAAGGCGCCACGGCAAGAGCTTATGGTCGCTTTCAGCATATTCTTCCATCGGCGCAACGGCGCCTTTTTCGCTGAAATACCGACCCACTAGGGCCTTAGCCAGCACCACGTGGATGGGCTCGAATGTGTAGGGGTTGAACGTGCTGATGAGTTGGTACGGGATGTTCTTACCCACTGCTAGGCCAGTGTTAGCCGGCAGCGTCCAGGGCGTAGTCGTCCAGGCCAGGATGAATACGTCGGCATCAGGGGCCCCGGCGGCGGTAAACAGCTTCTCCGAAGCCGCGTCGTGCTGCACTTTGAACTGCGCCACCACCGTCGTGTCTTTCACATCCTTGTAGGTGCCGGGCTGGTTCAGCTCGTGCGAGCTGAGGCCGGTGCCGGCGGCGGGCGAGTAGGGCTGGATGGTGTATCCTTTGTAAAGCAAGCCCTTGTCGTAGAGCTTCTTGAGCAGGGCCCAGCAGCTCTCGATGTATTCGGGCTCGAAGGTGACGTAGGGGTGGTCGAGGTCCACCCAGTAGCCCATTTTCTGGGTCAGGTCGTCCCACTGCGCCTTAAAGCGCATGACCGTTTCCTTGCAGCGCTGGTTGTAGTCCTCGATGCTGATTTTGTGGCCGATGTCTTCCTTCGTAATGCCCAGCTCCTTCTCCACTTGCAGCTCGATGGGCAGGCCATGGGTATCCCAGCCGCCCTTGCGGGGCACCTGCTTGCCGAGCATGGTGTGGTAGCGGCAGAAGATGTCCTTCACCGCCCGCGCCATCACGTGGTGGATGCCGGGGGCCCCGTTGGCCGACGGGGGCCCCTCGTAAAACACGAACGTGGGCTGGCCTTCGCGGCTGCTCACGCTCTTCTCAAAAATGTGGTTTTGCTGCCACCAGGCCAGCACGTCCTCCCCTACTTTGGCGTAGTCGAGCGGCTGTTTATATTCAGGGTATTTCATTGGGGTAAGCTGTTAGCTGTCAGCGGTTGGCTGTTAGCCTTTTCTATTAAACTAAAGGCCGTCATGCAGAACGCAGCGCAGCATCTTTCCCGCGGCAGTAAACCGTGGTTAGGGCTTCCAGCAAAGATGCTGTGCTCTGCATGACGGCCTTTGCGCACAACGTTCTTTTTGAATGTTCTATTCAAACCGTTTTTTTAGCCCGCTCCACGCTCAGGCGTTGCAGGTTCTGGTCCATATCGTCGTCTTCCTCGTGGTAGCTGTCGTCGTAGTGGCGGATGGGAGCCTTGCCCGGCATCTGCTCGTTTTTGCCGTGCTCGAAGGTGACGAGCAGCGCCGGCAGCAGCACTAGGTTCGAGAAGTTGGTAATCAGCAGCGAGGCCCCCATGAGCACGCCCAGGGCCTTGGTGCCCCCAAACTCGCTGAAGGCGAAGATGCTAAAGCCGATAAACAGCACGATGCTGGTGTAAATCATGCTCGTACCGGCCTCGCTCAACGTATTGGTGATGGCCTCGCGCACGGTGCGGCCGGTCATGGCCATTTCCTGCCGAAACTTGGCCAGCAGGTGAATGGAGTTATCGCCGTCGATGCCCAGCGCAATCACGTAAATCAGGGCCGTGCTGGGCTTGAGCGCAATGCCGATGTAGCCCATGATGCCGGCCGTGAGCGTGAGCGTGACAATGTTGGGCGTGAGGGCGTAGAAGATGGTGCGGAACGAGCGGAACAGCAGCAGCACCACCAGCGCCACCAGCGCGAAGGCCCACAGCAGGCTCTCTTGCAGCGTGCCAATCACGTACTCGTTGCCCTTCGTGAAAATCACCGTTGTGCCGGTGCGCGTCACCTTCATGCCCGAGCTTTTGAAGATGCGGGCGATGGCCGGCACGATGCGGCGCTGCACCAGCGTGTCGAGCTTGTGCGAACCAATGTCGGCAATTTTCAGGCTGACGCGGGCACTCTGCGAATTGCTGTTCACAAACGAGCGCACGAGCTTGCTGTCGGTGCCCACGCCGGTGCCTTTGGAGTTGGCCAGGTAGCTCAGAACGAAGTTTTTATCCGAGTTATCGGGCAAGCGGTAGAACTGCGGGCTGCCGTTGTAGAACGCCTGGGTGGCGGCTTTGATGAACGTGACGATGCTGATGGGCGGCGACAGCTCGGGCTGGGCCCGCAGGAACTTCTCGAACTGGTCGATTTTCTGGAGGTTGGGTAGCTTGAGCAGGCCGTTGGGCTTGCCCGTATCCACCACAAATTCCAGCGGCATCACCCCGCTGAAGTGGGCCTGGAAAAAATCCAAATCGGTATTAACCGAACTTGACTTGGGCAAGTCATCGACCATGAACGACACCGCCTCAATCTTGCGAATGCCCAGCCCGGCAATAACGACCAGCCCCAGCGCCGCCAGGTACACGGTGCCGCGGCGGTGGAGCACCATGTAATCGAGGAAGTTGATGATGCCCATCAGCGGCTTCGAATCGAGGTGTTCGAGCTGCTTTTCGGTGGGCGGCGGCAGGAAGGTGAACACCGCCGGAATCATGATAAAACTAATGATGAAAGCCACGAAAATGTTGATCGTGGCCACCATCCCAAACTGGTACAGAATGGCAATGTCGGTGAAGGTGAACACCACGAAGCCGATGGCCGTGGTGGTGTTGTTCATCAGCGTGATGAGGCCGATTTTGCGAATAACCCGCGTCATGGCCAGAATCTGGTTGCCCGATTTGCGGTAGTCGTAGTGGTAGCGCGAGAGCAGGTAGGTACAGTTCGGCACCCCAATCACCACCAAAATACTCGGAATCAGGCCCGTGAGCAGGTTGATTTTGTAGCCCAGCAGCACGATGCTGGCAATGCACCACACCATGACGATGGCCACCACCAGCAGCGGGAACACTACCGCCGACCACGTGCGGAAGAACAGGTACAACGTCACGCCCATCACCAGCAGCACCAGCAGGGCGAAGAACTTCATCTCACCGGCCACCTTCGTGGTCATCGTCGAGCGCACGTAGGGCAGGCCGGCGTAGTGCAGCTTGATGCCGGTGGCCTTCTGAAACTGCCCGGCGTGGCCCAGGATGTTGTTCATCACCGCCTGCCGGCGGTTGGAGTTCAGGTAGGCCGGATCGAGGGTCACGGCCAGCAGCGTGGCCCCAGAACGGGGGGCAATAATCTGGCCCTTGTAGAACTCGATGCTGTTCACCACCCGCAGCAGCGAGTCCAGCTCGTGCTGCGTACGGGGCCGGCGCTGGAAGACCGGGGCCGTTACAAACCGCCCCCCGGCCGTATCCTTCTCAATCTGAATGAGGCGCGTGATGCCCAGCACCCCGCTCACGCCCTGCACCTTGGCCAGCGTGTCGGTGAGGTGCTGGTACTGCGCGAAGTTTTTGAGGCCGTACACCGAGCTGTCCTGCATGCCCAGCACGAGGATGTTGCCGTCCTCGCCGAAGGTTTTTTTGAATTGCTGGAAGTACACCATGTCGGGGTCCTTCGGGCTCACCACCTGGGCAAAGTCGTAGGTCATCTCCACGTCCTTGGCCACCCAAGCCATATACAGAGTCGAAACACCGATGAGGCTCAGCAGCCAAACGCGGTACTTGATGATAAAGAGGGCAATGTGTCCCCACATAAGCGTCAGGAAATAAGCGAATAAGTAAAGGTAGGGGCCCCATGTAGAACGGAGTGGCACTCCGTTTTTAACGTTCAGTTAACCCGTTGCTACAGCGGAGCACTACCTCGTATTCATTTTACCAGTCAGGATTCAGGTAAGTATGAGGCCATTGGGTCCAATCATCTACCAACCCGGCCTTCACCGGATTATTCAAAACATACGCGATAATCCGGTCCATTTCGGCGGTATTCCGCACGTAATGGTCGTAGCTCTCCGGCTGCCAAAAGGCATCACCCGTGCCCCCTATCAACTCATTGCAGCGCCGGGCAGTTCGGGCTTTCAACGATTGTAGCACTCGGTAAAACCGCTGGCCATCCGCCCCGATTGGGCTGACCAATAAATGGACGTGGTTTGCCATGATGCAGTAAGCCCACAGCGTGTAGTCGCGGCCGTGCCGAAAATGCAGCGCTTCGGCTACCACCTGCGCCACGGCAGCTTGCCGCAGCCAGGTAGGGCCCCCGCCGCCAGTATCCAGCAGTTGGTCAAATACACCGAAGTAGCGCCGTTGGCGGGCGTGTGTTTGGTCAGGGTCTTCTTGAAAATGCAGTGGCTGAGCGTATTCTTTTTGCAATTGCTCGACGACGGCCAATGGCAGCGAGCCAGCCAGCCGAAAGGTGACAAACAGCGTGGCTCCCGGCGGCATGATGTGCGGCAGGTTACGCTGGTAGTGCATAATTGATCTGTAAAACGGAGTGGCACTCCGTTGCTGTAGAACGTTCAATTAGCCCGGTCCCGGAACGGAGTGCCACTCCGTTTTACAGCTTCTCGAAGATGCGGCGGAAGCTCACGGCTTCCGCGATGTAGGCCCGCAACGCGCTGATGGGCATCCGGGTCTGCTCGCGGGTGTCGCGGTGGCGCACGGTCACGGTGTCGTCTTCCAGCGTTTGGCCGTCCACCACGATGCAGAAGGGCGTGCCGATGAGGTCCTGGCGGGTGTAGCGCTTGCCGATGGCGTCCTTTTCCTCTACGGTCACGCGGAAGTCAAAGCGCAGGTCGTCAAATATTTGCTGGGCTTTTTCGGGCATGCCGTCTTTGCGCACCAGCGGAAAGATGGCGGCCTTGAGGGGGGCCAGGGCCGGGTGCAGCTTCAGGAACGTGCGGGTTTTGGTTTGCTGGGCTTCCCCTTCGCCTTCGATAACGGTTTCTTCGGCAAAGGCCTCGCAGAGCGTGGCCAGGAACAGGCGGTCGGCGCCCACGGAGGTTTCCACCACGAACGGGATGTAGTTGCCGTAGGCCTTGCCGGTGGCGGGGTCCAGGTCGGCGTCGAAGTACTGCTGCTTCTTGCGGCTCAGGTTCTGGTGCTGGGTCAGGTCGAAGTCGCCGCGCGAGTGGATGCCCTCGATTTCCTTGAAGCCGAACGGGAACTCGTACTCAATATCCACGGCGGCCTTGGCGTAGTGGGCCAGCTTGTCGTGGTCGTGGAAGCGCAGCTTCTCCGGGGCCAGGCCCACGGCTTCGTGGAAGCGGCGGCGGGCGGCCTTCCAGGTGTCGTACCACAGCTGCTCGGTGCCGGGGCGCACGAAGAACTGCATCTCCATCTGCTCAAACTCGCGCATCCGGAAGATGAACTGCCGGGCCACAATCTCGTTGCGGAACGCTTTGCCAATCTGGGCGATACCGAACGGCACCTTCTGCCGGGCCGACTTCTGCACGTTCAGAAAATTAACAAAAATGCCCTGGGCCGTTTCGGGCCGCAAGTACACGGGCGGCGCGTCCGAATCCACGGCCGAACCCTGGGTGGAGAACATCAGGTTGAACTGACGCACCTCCGTCCACTTGCCGGTACCCGACACGGGGCACACAATTTTCTCGTCGAGGATGAGCTGGCGCACGCCGGCCAGGTCGTTGGCCGTCAGCCGGCGGCCCATTTCGGCGGTGAGGGCCGCGCCGCGGGCGGGGTCGCCGGCCTTCTCGTACTCGGCGGCTTTTTCCTCCAGCAGCACGTCGGCGCGGTAACGCTTCTTGCTGTCGAGGTTGTCGATGAGCGGGTCGTTGAAGCCCGCCACGTGGCCACTAGCCTCCCAGGTGCGGGGGTCCATGAAAATGGCGGCGTCGAGGCCCACCACGTTGTCGTGCAGCTGCGTCATGGCCTCCCACCACAGGCGCTTGAGGTTGTTCTTCAGCTCCACGCCGTTGGGGCCGTAGTCGTACACGGCGGCCAGGCCGTCGTAAATCTCGGAGGACTGGAACACGAAGCCGTATTCCTTGGCGTGGGCCACGATGTCTTTCAGCTGGGCCGCGTCGGCGGGGGCAGTGGGGTTGCTCATAAGGGGCAAAATTAGCCTGCGGATGCTAAGGGAGTAGTCGGCCGGGGCAAATTGGGGGTGCTGCCAAGGCACTGGCCGGCCGGATTGGGCCCCGCAACAGGCGTTAAATTATGCTTAGTTGGACGAGAAGCCACGCCTAGCAGTCATAATTCGGTAACATAGCCGCGGCCGAATGTCCCGCTACCTTTGGAAAAGATTTCATCCCAAAGTTCCCACCAACCCACCTTATATGTTTGGTTTAGAACCCCATGTGTTGCTGCTGCTGGGCGTGTGCCTGCTGGCCGCCTGCGCGTTCGAGTTCGTCAACGGCTTCCACGACACGGCCAACGCCGTGGCCACGGTCATCTACACCAACACGCTGCGGCCCTGGGTGGCCGTTATCTGGTCGGCGTTCTGGAACTTCATCGGCGTGTTTTCCGGCGGCATCGCCGTGGCCATGGGCATCGTGTATTTGTTGCCCGTCGAGAGCCTCGTGGACCAGAACGTGTACCACGGCATCGCCATGGTGGGGGCCCTCATCCTGGCCGCCATCATCTGGAACGTGGGCACCTGGTACTACGGCCTGCCCTCCAGCTCGTCGCACGCCCTCATCGGCTCCATTTTGGGGGTAGGCATTGCCTTTTCGCTGCTGCCGGGCAGCAAGGGGGCGGCCGTGAACTGGAGCAAGGCCGGCGAAACCGGCCTGGCCCTGATTTCAAGCCCGCTGCTGGGCTTCACCTTCACCATCGGTATGATGTTCCTGCTCAAGCGCTTCGTTAAAAGCAAGGCCATTTTCAAGGAGCCGCACAAGCGCAAGCCCCCGCCCCTCTGGATTCGGCTGCTGCTGGTGGTCACCTGCACGCTGGTGAGCTTCTTCCACGGCTCCAACGACGGACAAAAGGGCGTGGGCCTCATCATGCTCATCCTCATCGGCATCGTGCCCACGGTGTTCGCCCTCAACCAAGGCAAAAACCCGCTCGACCTGCGCCAGTCGCTGGTGCAGGTCGAGTTTGTGATGAACCGCGTGAACCGCGCCGAGCTGGGTCCCGCCGACCAAAAGCTGCTGGCCGAAGTGCAGGCCCAGACCAGCGACCTCGACCGCGTGTTTGCCGGCAAAAACGACAAGGCCCAGCTGCCCAAAGCGGCCGGCTTCGAAATCCGCCGCGACATCCTCCTGCTCGACAACCGCGCCAAAAAGCTGCTCGGCTCGAAAAGCGTCAGCCTCAGCGACGAGAACCGCGCCACCTACGCCGGGGCCATCAAGGAGATGAAAACCTTCACCGACTACGCGCCCTGGTGGGTGCTGCTGGTGGTGTCGTTCTCGCTGGCCTGCGGCACGATGATCGGCTGGCAGCGCATCGTGACCACCATCGGCGAGCGGATTGGCAAGGAGCACCTCAACTACGCCCAGGGGGCCAGCTCCGAACTGGTGGCCGCCGCCATGATTGGCGTGAACACCGCCTTTGGCCTGCCCACCTCCACCACGCACGTACTCTCGTCGGCCATCGCCGGCAGCATGGTGGCCAACCGCGGCATCAAAAACCTGAACCCCCAGATGGTGCGCAACATCGCCCTGGCCTGGGTGCTCACGCTGCCCGTCACGATGGTGCTGGCCGGGGGCCTATTCCTGTTGTTCCGCGCCGTGCTGGGCTAGTCCCGCCGGGCCCCGTCCCTACAACAAAAAAGGTGGCCCTGCGCGGGCCACCTTTTTTGTGGGGTAAAACAGGCTTTTAGAGCGAGTTATCCACTTATCCACAGCAAAAAACCGCTGTTTTGTGGATAACTCAGGGAACTTACTTGGGCCACTGCACTTCCAGCTCGTCGTTGATGAAAACGCCGAAATTGATGAATTGCAGCACGCCCTCGTCGAAGTACAAATCAATCATCGATTGCTCATAGCTCAGGCGCACCTCGCCGCCGTCCATGTTTTCAATTTCGGCGTCGGCCACGCCGTGGCTTTGCATCAGGGCCTGAATTTTTTCGAGCGGCTGGCCCTGGATGATTTCGCCGAACAGGCGCATGTTGGGGTTGTCGGTTTCGATGCAGCTCAGGCGAAAATCGTCTTCGCGGTCGAAGTACAGCGACACTAGGTAGTCCTCCTCGTGATAGACCCACTCCTGGTGCTCAAACTCGTCTTCGTCCTCCGACTCCTCGATTTCCTCGGGCTCGCCCACCAGGGTCCGCACCTCGTCCATGGTGGCCCCGAAGCGCAGCAGGCCCATGCCGGTGCCCAGGGTGATTTCGTTTTCCTCGACGCTGGAGGGCTGAATGGTTGCCATTGGGCTGGTAAGTAAAAGTGATGCGCAAAGGTAAGAACGGGGCGCGGGGCCCCGGCGTTGACCGGCCGCGGGCTACTTGCCGTAGCGGGCCATGAAAGCTTCTTTCTGGCGCAGGTACTCGGGGTGGGTTTTGGCCGCGTCCCACCGCCGGCCGAAGATTTCGGCAGCGGCCACTTTGTCGGGGTCGGGCGCGGCGGTGCGGGGCAGCTCGGCGCGGCCGTGGGCCCCGCTCTGGCCCTTTTTATCGTCGGGCACGGGGCCGGCGTATTTTTTGCCGCCGGCGTGGTTGGCGTAGCGCCGGGCCCGGGTGAAGCCCATCTGCAAAAACTTGCGGGCCATGTCGGCCCCCACGAAATCTTCGGCCTTCAAATACGCCTCGAACAGGCCCCAAATGGCCGCCGACGAAGCCGTGGCCGCCGCCGCGTCTTTGAAGCGCCAGTGGGGCAGGATTTCGGCCTTGTAGGGCTGCACCAGCAGCACGCCCTGCTCGCCGCGGCCCACGCGGTACAGCTCGGGGTGTTGGCGGAAATCGACGGTGGCGAAATCAAGGGTGTAGTCGAACGGCATGGCCGGGCCCGGGCGGGGATAGCGGGGCCCACCGGGTAAATAGCTCCTCGGGTGGCGGGCCCCGGGCCCCCGGGCAGCCTGCTTACGCAAACGGGCCCCGCCGGGCCGGCCGGAACTGAATTTTGGAAGCCGGCCCCGAAGTTTTCCACCTGGATAAATTTTGATTAAATTTTTTTTGAAAAAAATCCCTTTCTATTCTCAGTCATTAGGGACGTTGATAAGTGGACAACCCGCGGGGGTTATCCACCGGCGGGATAACTTGTGCGTAACCCCGGGCTTATGCACCGGCTATCCACCGGCATTGTGGATATCATTCGGCTGGAAAACAAGTAGTTGCGTAGGTTTTCCACCTATCCCCACGTTCTCCACATACGCACAATCCACACGGGCGGGCCGGTGGGGATTGTGCGTATGCGGGGGGCGAGTTATCCCCGGTTATCCCCAGCCGCCGGCACCTGTGCCGGGGCCCCTACCAGCCAAAAAAAGTTGTGCGCATGTTATCCACGTGCGGCCGGTAGGTTTCCCCCAGGTTATCCACCAAAACGGGAAGCTGGTTCACCGGCTGTGGAAAACCCGGTGGAAAACAGGTGGATTACTGCCTAAAAAAGCCCTCAGTAACTGGAATCAAGGAAAAGTTGTCCCCGATTGTCCGTCAGCGGGTCGCTGACAGTTGCCAGGCCACCCATAGTATCGACGATTGGGGCCGCCTGTAACTCAGAACTCCAGGTTTTCCTCAAACTCGAAATTGGAGCGCATCTGAATCACTTTGGGGTAGAGGTACACGGGTTCGGCGGGGGTGCGCAGGTCGGGGTTGCCGCCGCGCCAGTGGCCGTCGCCGTTGGCGTCGATGAGGGCCCGGAGGCGGTACTTGCCGGGGGCCACGTGCTCGAAGCGGTAGCGGCCCCGGGGCGCGGCCAGGGTTTGCACCACCTCGTACTTGTCGTTGAGCAGCTGCAAATCGAAATGCGTAGCCGTGGTCTTGATGGTGCCCAGCAGCGTGCCGCTGGGGTCCACTTCGGTAACGATGAGGCGGGCGGGGCGCGGCCAGCGCAACGGCTGGCCGGTGACGGGCACCAGCGCGGTGCTGTCGAGCACGAGTTCGACGCGGGCCTTGGCCTTGGTGTTCAGCGTCAGCGTCAGCTGGGTGTGGGCGGGGTTGAAAACGGCATCGGCGGGCACGAGCAGCGGGCGGCGCTTCACCGAGTCTTCGACTAACGTGCCCACCGGGCGGCCCGCCACCGGCACCATCGGCACCGGAAACTGGAACCGGACCTGCCCCTGGCGGTACACGCTGCGCGGGCTGCCTTCGAGGGTGTACGCCAGGGCCGCCACCGTTTTGCGGGCCGAAGCGGCCGGCACGGGAAAGCGCACGCTCAGTGTGTCGTGGGCCACGTTGCCGCTGCTGTCGGTGGCCGTGAGCAGGTAGCGGCCGTCGGCCAGGCCCCCCGACTTGAACAGCAGCACGTTGTGGCCCAGGTCGGCGAGCTGCACGGCCTCGGGGGCGGGGGTGCGGGCCGGGTCGGGGGGCAGCGGGGCGAGGGCGGCGGCGGCCAGCCCTTCATTAAAGGCGAGGCGCAGCTGGGTGGGCCCGGGCACCTGGGTGGTGAGCAGCGGCGGCCGGCGGTCGGGGTGGGTGAGCTGCAAGTCGGCCGTCAGGGGCGCGGGGCCAATGGTGATGGGCCCGGGCAGGTAGCCAATCCGCTCGCCCTCGTCGAAGCGGCTGTTGTTGTTTTTGTCGGCAATGGCGTACAGGTTGTAGGTGCCGGCCCGCAAAAAGCCCAGGTTGTAGTTCCCTTTTTTGTCGGTGCGGGTGAGGTAGTACGGCCGCCCGCGCCGCACGCCGGCCGTGTCGGTGGTGCGGAACAAGGCTACGGCCGTTTCGGCCACGGGCAGGGTCGTGAGCAGGTCCGTGACGGTGCCGCGCACGGCCCCCGAGTCGAGCACGGCCCCGGTGCTGAAGCTGAGCTGGGCGTTTTTGGCCGGCAGGCTCTCGGTGATGTCCACCACCGCGTTGCGGAAATTGAAGCTATAAGTGGTGTTTTCCTCCAGCGGCTTGTCGAAGAGCAGGATGATGGTGTTGCGGTCCTCGCGGGTTTTGTAGGGGTTGTCGGCCGGCAGCTGGGGCGTGATGAGCAGGTTCTTGCTCACGTCTTTAAGCTGCACGTACTCCGAAAATACCATCCGCACCGAGCGCAGCTTCACGTTGCGGGCCGCGCTGTCGGGCACGCTGCTGATGCGGCGCGGCGGCGTCACGTCGCGGGGCCCCCCCTGGGGCGGGGCCACGGCCGCGCAGCTCGCCAGGGCTCCCAGGGCCGCCACGGCCAGCCATCGTTCCGCACAAAAAGCCATGTTCTTCAGGTAATTCAGAGGTAAAAGTTCGGGGCCCCAACCGGTGCGGCTCAGGCCCGCCCCGCTACGTAGAGCAGGCTCGAATATTGCCCTTCGTGCCGGGCCGCGGCGCGGTTGGAAGCGTAGCCCAGGCGCAGGGCCCGCAGCAGGCGGGCGGCCCCACCTTCAGCGGGCTCGCTCAGCAGGCTCACGTAGTAGGCGTCGAGGGGCATGGGCAGGGTGGCGCGCAGGGCCAACTGGTGCTTTTTTAGCAGCCGGGCCATGGTGGCGGGCACGAAGTGGTAGAGGTGGCGGGGCACGTCGTAGGCCGCCCACCGGGCCCCGTAGTGCTGGGCGTCGAAGCTGGCCGCGTTGGGTACGGCGATGAGCAGCACGCCGCCCGGCCGCAGCAGCCGCACGAGCTGGGCCAGGGTTTCGTTGAGGGCGTGCACGTGCTCGAGCACGTGCCAGAGGGTGATGGCGTCGAACGAGCCGGCCTCTAACTTCGCCAAATCATCGAGGGCCCCAACGGGCTGGCCCACGCGCTGGGCGGCGGCGGCGCGGGCGGCGGCGTTGGGCTCGAGGCCGACTACTTGCCAGCCGGCGCCCCGGGCCGCGGCCAGGAAGTGGCCCGTGCCGCAGCCGTAGTCCAGCACGCGGCCGCGCTGGGGGGCGTAGCGGCCCAGCAGGCGCACTTTGCTGCGCATGGTGAACACCCGCGCCAGGCGGTACACTTGGTTCACGAGGCCGGCGGCGCCGCTGTTGTGCGACACGTAGGCCGCCGATTCGTAGTACCGTCCAATGGCGTCGGGCCCCGGGCGCGGGTTAGTAAACTGGAACCCGCAGGCCACGCACTCCACCACCGCAAAGCTCTCGTGGCTCACCGTGCGGTCTTCCACCACCAACTTGTTGCGAAACTCGGTTTTGCCACAAACGGGGCACTTGGCTATTTTCTCGTACTCCACAAATCGCTGATTTTGACTGATTAACCTTGATTTCGCTGATTTTTATCGAACGAAATTGGTCGTTTTAGCGGGTAAAGTTCGGGCATTCCGCTTTGCCTCTTCCCACCCCACGCCAAAACCGCCCGCTGCCGATCAGCGAAATCACGGTTAATCAGTCAAAATCAGCGGTTCAGGTACACCATCAGCACCGACACGTCGGCCGGCGAGATGCCGCTGATGCGGCTGGCCTGGCCCAGCGTTTCGGGCTGAATCTTCAGCAGCTTTTCGCGGGCCTCGTGGCTGAGGGCGGGCATGGCCTTGTAGTCGAGCCGGCCCTGAATCACGAAGTTTTCCAGCTCCAGCATGCGGGCGGCCTGCTGCTGCTCCTTCACCAGGTAGCTCTCGTACTTGATGCCGATGACGGCCTGCTCCAGCGCCTCGGCGTCGAAGCCGGCCAGGGCCTCGGCCAGCGCGGGCAGGGCCCCCGTCAGGTCAGCCAGCTCCAGGTTGGGGCGGCGCAGCAGGTTCACGGCGCGAGTGCGCTCGCTGATTTCGGCCGAGCCCAGGGCCCCCAGCAGCGGGTTGATGGCGGGCGCTTCGATGGCAAAGTCCTTCAGCAGCTCGGTGGCTTCGGCGGCCTGCGCCTGCTTGCGCTGCACCCGGGCCAGGCGCTCATCCGAGGCCAGCCCGAGGGCGTGGCCCAGGGGCGTGAGGCGTAGGTCGGCGTTGTCCTGGCGCAGCAGCAGGCGGTGCTCGGCGCGGCTCGTGAACATGCGGTAGGGCTCGTCGGTGCCCTTGTTCACGAGGTCGTCAATCAGCACGCCGATGTAGGCCTCGCTGCGCGCGAGCACGAACGGCTCGCGGCCCTGCAACCTGTTGTGGGCGTTGATGCCGGCCATCAGGCCCTGGCAGGCGGCCTCCTCGTAGCCGGTGGTGCCGTTGATCTGGCCCGCGAAGTAGAGGCCCGCTACCTGCTTGGTTTCCAGGGTGGCGCGCAGCTGCGTGGGCGGGAAGTAGTCGTACTCGATGGCGTAGCCGGGGCGGAACATCTTGGCGTTCTCGAAGCCCACGATGGCGCGCAGGGCCCGGTACTGTACGTCCTCGGGCAGGCTGCTCGAAAAGCCGTTCACGTAGCACTCCACGGTGCTCCAACCCTCGGGCTCCACAAAAATCTGGTGGCGGTCCTTGTCGGCGAAGCGGTTGATTTTGTCCTCCACGCTCGGGCAGTACCGGGGCCCCAGGCCCTTGATGCGGCCCTGGAACATGGGTGACTTCTCGAACCCTTCGCGCAAAATGTTGTGCACCCGCTCGTTGGTGTACGTGATGTAGCACGGGCGCTGCTTCGCCAACGGCTCGGTGTCGAGGTACGAGAACTTGCCGGGCACGGCGTCGCCGGCCTGCACTTCCATTTTGGAGTAGTCCAGGCTGCGGCCGTCCACGCGGGGCGGGGTGCCGGTTTTCATGCGCCCGGCCTCGAAGCCCAGGCTCACCAACTGCTTGGTCAGGCCGCGGCTGCCCTTCTCGGCCGCGCGCCCGCCGCCGAAGTTTTTCTCGCCGATGTGGATGAGGCCGTTCAGAAAAGTACCGTTGGTGAGGACCACCGCGGGGGCCCTAAACTCGATGCCGAGCTGGGTGACGATGCCCGCCACGGCCCCGTTTTCCACCAGCAGGCCCGTCACCGATTCCTGCCAGAAGTCCACGTTCGGGATGCCTTCCAGGGCCAGGCGCCAGGCTTCGGCGAAGCGCATCCGGTCGCTTTGCGCGCGCGGGCTCCACATGGCGGGGCCTTTCGAGCGGTTCAGCATCCGAAACTGAATCATGGTCTGGTCGGTGATGAGGCCCGACTGGCCGCCCAGCGCGTCGATTTCGCGCACAATCTGGCCCTTGGCCACGCCGCCCATGGCCGGGTTGCACGACATCTGGGCGATGGTGTTCAGGTTCATGGTGGCCAGCAGCACCCGCGAGCCCAGGCGGGCGGCGGCGGCGGCGGCCTCGCAGCCGGCGTGGCCGGCGCCCACCACAATCACGTCGTATTCGGAAGAAGGAAACATAGAGCGCGAGGTTTCGCGAAGGGAAAATAGGTAACGCAAGGTTCCCACAAAGTGCGCAGCAGAAGCGTTCCGGGAGCCACCGGGGCCCCCGCAAAACCTACGCTAACCTTGCAAAACCTTGCGCGAAAAAGACGCAACACGTTTCGGCCGCAACGAGTTGCCGCTGCCCATTTTAGGACCCCCGGCAAAGCGCGCAACTAGCTCAAAACGTGCGCAAAGATACGCCGCGGTATGCCGTGCCTTAGGCCGCGTGGTCAGGGCCCTCCCGCGCCAGCCAGTCGGCCACAATGGCCGCCGACTGCTGGGCCATTACTTCCCAGGAGAAAAGCGGCCACTGGTGGCGGTAGCAGTCGAAGACTTCGGTGGCCGCTGGGCACGCCCACAGCTTGTAGTCGAACTTGGGGTAGCCGTGCACCACGTAGCCGGGGTAGTAGTACGCTTTATGCTGCTGCTGGGCGTGGGCTATTTTCAACAGCATCAGGTACTTGCCCAGGCTGTGCTGGCGGTAGGCCGGGTGGTAGAAGTTCACGATGCCGGCAATGCTGTCCACGCCCTGGTCGAAGATGCCGGCCGCGACCAGCAGGTCGCCGTCGCGCACTTCCACAATTTCGGTGTTGAACACCGAGTGCTCCGTATCGTCGGCTAGCAGCAACTCGGCAAGCGTTTCCGAAGCCTCGAAATCAAGCGACTCACGGTAGCGGCTATACAATTCCTCGTACTCCGCCGTGAGGCGAAACGGCCGCACCGCCACCGAAAACGCCGCGTTGCGCCGCAGCAGGTGGCGCTGCTTGGGGCCAAACTGCGCATCGCGCAGCACCACGCGCAGCCAGTGCACGGTGTGGAGCTGGCCGTCGTGGGGCAAAAACTGGCAGGTGAACAAGTCCTGCCGCATCCGGTAGTAGCCCTGGCCCAGGTAATAGTCCAGGGCAGCGCCGGGAATTACGAGCGGCATAAGAGGCAGATGGGCGGGCCAGGGGCCCCTAAAACGTGCGCAGCGACAGGCAATGGTCTTCTTTGGCACGCATAGCCGTCTGGCTCAGCAAATCCTTGTCGTGGTAGCCCAGCAGGTGCAGCACCCCGTGAATCATCACGCGGTGCAGCTCGTCGCGGAAGCTGATGCCCAGGTCGTTGGCGTTGTCGGCCACCCGCTCGGTGCTGATGAAGATGTCGCCTTCCAGGATGTCCGAGTCGTCGGCGTTGTCGAAGGTGATGACGTCGGTGAGCGTGTCGTGGCCGAGGTACTCCACGTTCATGCGGTGCAGGTACTCGTCGGAGCAGAAGATGTAGGTGAGCTGCACGATGCGGTACTCGTGCACTGCGGCCACCCGCTCGATCCAACCCACCAAATCTTCGGCATCGGCCAGCTCAAAGTTGGGCGCGTCTTCCACCATGAACTCGATGCCGGGGGCCTCGTGGTGCAGCGGGCCGGGCGGAAACGTGTCGGATTCGGGCGGCTTTACGGGCGGGGCAGAGTTCACGCGGCGGCGATGGTGGTGGGCGGCGAGGTTTCGGCGGGTGCCAGCTGGAACGTCAGCTCCACACGGCGGCCGTCGTTGCTAAACTCCACGGCGTCGGCCAAGTGGCGGATGAGGAAGATGCCCCGGCCGCCGGGGTTCTCCAGGTTTTCGGGGGCCGTGGGGTCGTCCAGGTTTTCGTAGTTGAAGCCCGTGCCTTCGTCCTCAATCTCAAACTTGAGCTGGTTGGGCTGCACGTACAGCGAGAGGTACACGTTTTTATCTTTGTCGAATTTGTTGCCGTGGCGAATGGCATTGTTCACCGCTTCGGTCACGGCTACCATAATATTGCCGTAGATATCGTCCTCAATCTGAAAGGTATCCTTCGAATTGTCGATAAAGCTTTCCACCACGCGAATATTCTCGACGAGTGACGGAATCTGGATTTTAACTTGTTTCATAGAGCAAGGAGCGAAAAAGCGCGTCGGACGCTTGGCGGCAAAAGTAAAGTTTTAACGATAAAGGCAGGACAACAAATACGCGTTTCGCAGCTAAATTATTTCACTTTTTGAAAATATTCACCCACTTCGCGCTGATAGTAAGGAGTGAGTGTTGGTGGGCTGGTACGTAATAGTTCAGCTTGGCGTTGCGTCGGCGCTTTGTACTTATCGAAGGCCGGGGGAAAAACGGGTGGTTGGGGTTTAGCAGCTTGCGCCTCGCGCTTGGTGTCCTGGTCCCGCTCCCGGGCCGATTTCTCCACTTCTAGCAGGCGGGTCAGAATTTGTTGCTGGCGGAGCAGGGTTTGTTCCGTCAGGCGCTTATTTACGAGGTCGGTTTCGGTTTGTTCCATTAGTTTTTTCACGTCGCCACTGCCGCCCATGCCCTGCCCATCTTTGGTGTCCTTCTCGCTGGGGCTGTTGCCTTTGCCGTCCTTGCCGCCGGGCTTACCATTGCCGTCAGGACCCCCCTGGCCCTGCATCCGGCCGAGCTGCTGCATGGCCTGGCGCAGCATCTGCTGCTGGCCGGCCAGCTTGGCCAACTCCTGCGACATGGCGCGCCCGGTTTTGCCGCTCTGCGAGAGCTGCTGAATTTGTTGATTTAGCTGCTGCTGCATCTGGCCCAGGTTGCCGGGGCCCGGCTTGCCGCCCTGGCCTTTGCCCTTGCCCTTGCCTTTTTTGCGGCCGGGCTTGCCCTGGCCGTCCTTGGGCTGGCCCTGGGCCTGCGCCTGGGCCTGCTGCATGTCGTTGAGCGAGCTGCTCAGCATCAGGGCCAGGTTGTTCATGCTGGTCATGGCCTGCTGCTGGGTGGCGGTGGCGCGGTTCACGTCGCGCTGCTGGATGTGGCCCAGGGCCTCGTCCATGCGGCTGTTCATCTCGCCCACCTCGCGGGTCACGAAGCTCTGGATTTTGGGTTCGCGCTTGGCCAACGCGTACAGCGAGTCCTGGATGATGCGCGAGTCGTCGCGCAGCTTGCGCTGCGTCTGGCCCAGCTGCACGAAGCGCGGGTCGCTCTGGTCCACCCGGCGGAAATCCTTCATCAGCGCTTCCTGGTCGAAGCTGAGCGTCAGCAGGTTTTTGAGGATGTAGCGCAGGTCGTCGATGTTCTGCTGGGCCTGGTCGCTCTCCTCCTGGTCCTGCTGGTCGCGCATCTTCTTGGCCATTTTCTGCATCCGCTGGGCGGCGCTTTTTTGCTTGGCGGCGGCCTTCTGGTTCTGGTTTTTGCCCAGCTGCTGCTGGCCTTCCTGCATGTCCTGGTCGGTCTGCTCCTGCTCGGGCTTCTGCTCGTCGGCCCCGTTCTGGTCGCCCATCTCTTTGTCCATCTGCTTGAGGTCCTGCAAGTCCTTTTTGAGGTCCTCAAACTGCTGCTGGTTCTCGGCCTGGGTTTGCTTGAGCTGCTCCTGCGCGGCTTTTTGCTGCTCCTTGGTGGCCTTATTATCGGGGTTGTCTTTGTCGTTCTGGGCGGTTTTCTCGGCTAATTTCTGCTCGTCCTCGGCCAGTTTTTCCAGCTTGTCGGCCGTGGCCTCGGCCTTCTGGTCGAACTGCATCTGCTTGAACATCTCCAGGGCCCTATCCAGCTCTTTCTGCAAGGTGTTCTCCTTGTTTTCGAGCTGCTGCATCAGCTTCTGCATCTCGGCGTCGGGCTGCTTTTGCTGCTCCAGCAGCTTTTGCAGCTTGTCGTACAGCTTCTTGGTTTCGGGGTCGAGCAGGTCGGCCATCAGCTTTTTCAGCTCGTCGGCCTTCTTGGCCAGCTCTTCGCTCTTGGGGTCGAGCTGGTCTTGCTTCTGCTGCAATTGCTCGAAGGCCTTCTGCATCTGCTCCACTTGCTGGTTGAGCTGCTGCTTCTGGTCGAGCATGTTCTCAAGCTGCTTGCGGTCTTGGAAGCTTAGCTCGCGCTTGGTTTTCAGTTTGTCGGAGGTTTTGGCCAGCTCGCGCTCCAGCTTTTCGCTCTGCTTGGCGGCCTGGCTCAGCTGGCTGGCCACGGCCTGCGAGGCGGCGGCCAGCTGCTGCTCCTGGGCGCGGCGGCTGGGCAGCCGGAACTCGGCTGGGCGGGTGCGGGTGGCCTTGGGGCCGTGCAGGCCGTCGTTGTCCCAGGCCTCCACGAAGTACTCGAGGCGGTCGCCGGGCTTCAGGCCCAGGGCCCCAATGTTCCAGGTATAGCCGTAAGTGCCAGCGCTTTCGCGGGGCAGCGCCAGGGGTACCACGCGGGCCGCGCCGCCGGGGCCCCCGCGGCGCACGGTGTAGTGCAGCAGCAGGCGCGTGAGGCCGTAGTCGTCGCGCACGGTACCGCCCAGGGCCAGGAAGTTCAGCGAGGCCGTGTCGGAAAACACTTCTAGCGTAAGTGTAGGCGGCGCATCGGGCACGGCGGTGAGCTGGTAGGCAATGGGGTCGGGGTTGCGACTGGCGGCGTTTTGCAGGCGCAACTGGTAGGGCTGCGAGCGCAGCACCTGCCGCGTGGCCACGAAGGCGTCGCCAGTGCGCTGGGCGGCCAGCGTTTCGGCGGGGTTCTCGAACACCAGCGCCAGGGCCTGGGTGGCGGCCGTGGCGAATTCCCAGCGCACGGTGCTGCCCTCAGGTACGGTCAGGTTGCCGCCATTTTCTACGGTTTCGGGGCCCCGGCCGGTGTAGGCGGGGTAGCTGATGCGCACCTTGAAATCGCGCAGGCTGGGCCGCTCGCGCACCACCAGCCGGTGCTCGGGCGAAGCAAAGCCGGCCCCGGTGAGCTGAAAATCCACGTCGGCCTGGGGCTGCTCGAACACGTAGCGAAATTGGTCGGCGTGGCCCGGCACGCGCTGCATCTTGCGCTCGGCCCCGCCGTAGCGGACGCTGGCCTCTGCTGGCAAAGCGCTGCCGGTCACGGTCACGTCCAGGGTAAAGTTCTCGCCCCGAAAGGCCGTCAGCTGCTGGTTTTTCAGCACGAACTCGAACGGCGCGGGCGGCGAATACGCCCGCTGGTAGTGCCAAATCCGCTCGGTGCCCTGCTTCAAAAAGCTCGGGAACACGGCCAGCGCCAGCCCCAGCAGCGCCAGGGGCCCCAGCGCGTATTTCCACAGCGGCCGGCTTTGCTGCTGAATGTCAATGCCTTCGGCGAAGGAGATTTGGCCGAGCTGGGCGGCGCGCTGCTCCAGGCTGGCGGCCACCAGGGCGTTGCCGCGGGCCTGGCCTTGGAGCTGGAGGGCGTTTAGGAGGCGGTCCTGCACCTGCGGAAACAGCTCGCCCACGCGGCGGGCGGCCTGCTCGTCGCTCAGCAGGCGGCGCAGGTGGGTGAGGGCCGCCAGCGGCCGCCAAATCCAGCGCGCAAAGGCGTAAACCGCCAGCCCCAGAAAGCCGAACAGTAGCGCCGCCCGCACCGCCGTGGGCAGGTACAGGAAGTACTCGAGCAGGTTGAAGGCCACGAACAGCGTGAGCAGCAGCCCGCCCGCCACCAGGCCCCCCCGCACCAACAAATTCAGGTAAAACTTGCGCTTGAAGGCTTCCAGCTCGGCCCGCACCCGCGCCAGCGCCGGGTACTGGTCCGCGCCGGGCGCGTCGCGCTCCACCACTACAGCCATAAGTCAGGTCTTGTCTTCGGGAAAGATACGCAAAGCGCGGCGGCGTTGGTTCAATGGGTGAATGATTGAATGGGTGAATGATTGAATGAAAAAGTGCCCTTATTCAGTCATTCAATCATTCAATCATTGAGCGTCACCCAGGCCGGGCAGTGGTCGGAGTGCACGGCATCGGGCAGCAGGCCGGCCGCCGCCAGGCGCGGTTGCAGCGCATTGTCGGCCAGCCAGTGGTCGAGGCGCCAGCCCACGTTGCGGGGGCGCGAGCCGGCCCGGTAGCTCCACCACGAGTAGTGGCCCGGGGCCCCCGGGTAGTGGTGGCGGAAGGTGTCTACGAACCCATCGGCCAGGAAATCGCGGAACCACTGGCGCTCCTCGGGCGTGTAGCCGGGGCTGTTTTGGTTGGCCTTGGGGTTGTGCAGGTCGATTTCGGTCTGGCAGCAGTTGAAGTCACCGCCGATGAGCAGCGGGGCCCCGCCCGCGGCCCGCAGCCCGGCCACGTAGCGCCGGAAAAAGTGCAGCCACTCCACCTTGAACGCCTGCCGCGCCGGCCCGCTCGTGCCCGAGGGCATGTAGGTGTTCAGCACCGAAACGTCTTCAAAATCAAGCCGTAGCACGCGGCCCTCGTCGTCGTAGGCGGGCGTGCCGCAGCCGTGCACCACGGCCACGGGCTTGGTTTTCGAGAACGTGGCCACGCCGCTGTAGCCGGGTTTCTGGGCCGGGTGCAGGTAAGCGTAGTAGCCCAGCGCCTCGAAGCCCGACACGTCCAGGGGCCCCACGCCGGCCTTTATTTCCTGGAGGCACAGCACATCGGGGTCGGCCTGCCGCACCCAATCGAGCAACCCCTTGCCCAGGGCCGAGCGCAGGCCGTTGACGTTGTAAGAAATTATTTTCAAGGGTTGAATTGATTAATTGTTAGCGGGTTAAATGGTTGGTCGTTCAATTTCAGCAGTTGAACGACCAACCATTTAACCCGCTAACAACTCAGTCATCTAAGCTAAAATATTCCAGCATGTGCCACTTCATCATGCGCTCCTGCTCTTTGAGGAAGGCGAAGGGCACCGGGCGCAGCAGCTTGTAGTGCGGCCAGCCGTCCTCGTCCACGCGCTCCAGCTCGTAGTGGCCGCTGAGGCTGAAGAGCTTGCAGGTGGCGATGTGCATCAGGTCCTGCTTCTGCTCCTTGGTGAATTCGGCCACGCCCTGCCCCAGCTCCTGCACGCCGATGAGCAGCAGCAGCGCGTTCAGGTCGGGGCGCTTGCCGAAGCGGGTTTCCATTTCGTTGAGCAGCGCGTTCCAGCGGTGCTCGAAGTCGGCCTCGGTTTCGAGGTGTTCCGGGGCGGTCAGGTCGTCGCTCACGCGGCGGGGGCCCCGTGGGCGTGCGCGTGGTCGGGCGCGGGCAGGCCCTGGCCGGCTTCTTCCTTCAGGATTTCCCAGTACTCCACCGCGCGGCGGAAGTGCGGGATGACGATGCTGCCCCCGATGAGGTTGGCGATGGCGAACACCTCGTAAATCTCTTCGTCGGAGAGCTTTTCCTCGAAGCACTTGCCCAGGTGGTACTTGATGCAGTCGTCGCAGCGCAGCACCAGGGAGCAGGCCAGGCCCAGCATTTCCTTGGTCTTCACGTCGAGGGCCCCGGCGGCGTAGGTGTTGGTGTCGAGGTTGAAAAAGCGCTTGATGACCTTGTTGTCGGCGGCGAGAATCTTCTCGTTCATCCGCTGGCGGTAGTCGTTGAATTCGGTGACTTGGGACACGGGGTTGAATTATGAGTTTTGAATTATGAGTTATGAGTGGGCCACTCCAAGGGGCTTACTTTTGAACGGTCCGCGCACCGGGCACCAAAGCATACATCAAATTTACGCCCATGCTCCGCTCCTGGCTGGCCGACTTCTTGGGCCTGGTTTTCCCGCGCCTGTGCCCGGCCTGCCGCGAGCCCCTGGCCCGGGGCGAAGCGCACCTCTGCACCGCCTGCCGGGCCGAGCTGCCCTACACCGATTTCCACCGCCTGCCGCCCGACGCCAACCCGCTGAGCCGCCGCTTCTGGGGCAAGCTGCCGGTGCGCCACGCTTTCAGCTACTTGCAGTTTGTGCGCCAGGGCCGGGTGCAGCGCCTGCTGCACGGCCTCAAGTACGGCGGCCAGCGGGGGGTGGGCACGGCCCTGGGCCGCCTCTACGGCGCCGAGCTGGCCGCCGCCGGCCTGGCCGCCGACTTCGACCTCATCGTGCCCGTGCCGCTGCACCCGCGCAAGCTGGCCCGGCGCGGCTTCAACCAGGCCGAAGTGTTTGCCGAAGGCCTGGCGGTGGGCCTGGCCCTGCCCTGGGCCCCCGCCCTGCGGCGCACCGCCCACACCGCCACCCAAACCAAAAAGAACCGCGCCCAGCGCTGGGACAACGTGGCCACCGTGTTCGAAGCCGTGGACGCGCCCGCCATCGCCGGCCGTCGCATCCTGCTCGTGGACGACGTGCTGACCACCGGGGCCACCCTCGAAGCCTGCGGCGCGGCCCTGCTGGCCGCCGGGGCCCGCGGCATCAGCATCGCCACCATTGCCTGCGCCTGACGACCACTGATTAAATGGATTTTAACGGATGAGACAGATTATTTGAGGTTTTGGCTGTTCGGTTGGCAGGGGTAATGGTTAACATCAACCATCCATTTTACGGCGCAGATAATAAAAAAAGGAGGGCCCTCGCGCGAGGGCCCTCCTTTTTAGTGGCTTCAGAAGAAACGAGCCGTGCCCTGCGGGTGCCGTTCCCCGGCGGCTTAGTGGGCCGCGTTGAGGTCCATTTTCTCGCCGGGCCGGACCCGCTTCACCAGCAGGAGGAGCGGCAGGCAGGCAATGAAGAAGAAGCCCAGGGTGGTGAATATCTGCGAGTAGGTGATGATGGACACCTGCTTCATCAGCACGCCTTCGAGGGCGGCGTAGGCCTGCTGCTGCGCCTGGCTGGCGGTAAAGCCCCGGGCCATGAAGCCCTGGGTGAATGCCTGGATGCGCTGCACCGTCTCGGGGTTGTAGAGCGAGATGTTGGGCAGCAGGCCCACCCGGGTGCTGGCCATGCTGCGCTCGAGGTACGTGCCCACGATGGCCACCCCAAACGAGCCGCCGAGCTGGCGAATCATGCCGGTGAGGCCGGCCGCCTGGCCCGCGTCTTTGCCCTGCAAGCCGGCCAGGCTCATGGTGGTGATGGGCAGGAAAATGAGGCCCAGGCCCACGCCGCGCACAATCAGGGGCCAGAAGAAGTCGCTGGTGCCGGCGGTGGGCGAAATCTTGGCGCTCATCCAAAACGTGAAGCCGAAAAAGATGGTGAAGCCCAGCCCCAGCAGCAGCTTCTGGGGCACGCCGTTTTGCAGCGACTTGCCGATGACCGGCATCATGAAGCCCGACGCCAGGGCCCCCGGCAGCAGCAGCAGGCCCGTTTGGGCGGCCGAGAAGCCCAGGATGCGCTGGGTGAAAATCGGCAGCACGAACACCGAGGCAAACAGCCCGAACCCGAGCACGAACGAGAGGAACGCGCCCACCGCCAGGTTGCGGCTCTTGGTGAGCACCCGCAGGTCCACAATGGGCTTGTCGGCCGTCAGCTCGCGCCAGATGAAGCCGACGATGCCCACGGCAGACAGCGTTGCGAACAGCACGATGATGCGGCTGTCGAACCAGTCCTCGGTTTCGCCCTGCTCCAGCACGTATTGCAGCGAGCCCACGCCCAGCACCAGCAGCCCGATGCCGGCCCAGTCAATCTCGCGCAGTTTGCGCGGAATAGCGTTTTTGATGCGCTCGGGGTCGCGGATGAAGAGAAGGGTGAAGATGCTGGCCAGGATGCCCACCGGCACGTTCACGTAGAAAATCCAGGGCCAGCCGAGGCTGCTGTCCACGATGTAGCCGCCGAGCGTGGGCCCGATGGTGGGCCCGATGATGACGCCCATGCCGAACAAAGCCTGGCCCAGGGCCAGCTGCTTGGGCGGGAAAGTATCAATCAGGATGGCCTGCGACGTGGCCATGAGGGCCCCGCCGCCCACGCCCTGGATGAAACGGAACGCCACCAGCTCCCAGATGCCGTGGCTCTGCCCGCAGGCAATGGAGGCGAGCGTGAAGATGACGACCGACGTGAGGTAGTAGTTCTTGCGCCCGAACTGCTCGGCCAGAAAGCCGGTCATCGGAATCACAATCACGTTGGCGATGGCGTAGGCCGCCACCACCCAGCTCACTTCCTGCTGCGTGGCCGAGAGGTTGCCCATCATCTGGGTCAGCGCCACGTTCACAATGCTGGTGTCGATCAGCTCCAGCAACACGCAGAGGACCACCGTCACAACGATAATCCACTTGGTAAATCCGGTTTCCACGATAGAGTAGTTATGGGTTATGGGTTATGGGTTATAAGTTTTGTCACGGGATATGGGTACGGATGTGGGGCGGCGAAAGCACCATTGCCCAACTCATGTCCCATGACTTCTAACTCATAACTCATTTCACCTGCACGATGGCGTTCACGCTCATGCCGGCGCGCAGCGGGTGCTGCGGGTCTTCCTGGTTGAGCACAATTTTGACGGGCACGCGCTGGGTCACTTTCACAAAGTTGCCGCTGGCGTTGTCGGGGGGCAGCAGGGCAAAGCGGGCCCCCGTGGCGGCCGACAGCGACTCGATGTGGCCCTGAAAGGTTTCGCTGGGGTAGGCGTCCACTTCCACTTTCACCGGCTGGCCCACCTTCATATTTTCGAGTTGGGTTTCCTTGAAGTTGGCGATGACCCAGGTTTTGTTGCTCGATACGATGCCCATCAGCTGCTGGCCGGGCGATACCACCTGGCCGGGCTGCACGTTTTTCTTGCTCACGTAGCCGTTGCCGGGGGCCACCAGCGTGGTGTAGCTCAGCTGGAGCTTGGTGTTGTCGAGGTCGGCCTGGCGCTGCTTCACCACGGCCTGGGCCACGGCCACTTGCTGCTGCGAGGCCAGGGCCTGCTGCTGGGCCACTTTCACTTGGTCTTCGGCCGTCGAGCGCATGGCCGAGGTCGATTGCAGGTTGGCCTGCACGGCGTCGAAGTCGCTCTGCGGGATGATGTCGGCTTTGCGCAGGAACGTGCTGCGCTTGAGGTCTTTCTGGAGCTTGGCGCGGTTGGCGTCGCTCATGCCGATGTTGGTGCGGGCCGTGTTCACCTGGGCCTGCATGGCGGCCACCTGGGCGCGGGCGGCCGTGACCTGGGCTTGGGCGGCCAGCAGGGCGGCCTGGGCGGCGTTCACGCGCTGCTGGTAGTCGGCGGGATCGATGGTGACGAGCACGTCGCCTTTTTTCACCGTCTGGTTGTCTTCCACCTTCACCGCCGTTACGGGGCCCGCCACGCGGGGCAGGATGGGGTACACGTCGCCTTCGACCTGGGCGTCGTCGGTGCTTTCGTGGGCCTGCGAGAACTGGTAGCGCGTCCAGCCGAGGATGGCCCCGGCAATCAGCACCACGGCCAGAATAACGAATACGAGGGGGTTGCGCCGCTTGGGGGCTTCGAGGGGCTCGGAGCCGGCGGTGGGGGGCGCGTCGGGGGTCAGGAGGTCCTGGGGGGCAGTGGAGGTAGCCATGATACTGTACTAAAGGTTAAGCGTGGCAGACAAGTCAGGTGAAGAATGCTACTGGGCGAAGCTGAGGGCTGGCGGCGCGGCCTGGGCGGCCCGCACCAGCAGCGTGGGGCAGGGCGCGGTGCGCAGCACCACTTCGGCGGTGTTGCCCATCAGGAAGCGGGTGAGGCCCGTTTGGCCGTGCGCCCCGATAACAATTAAATCGGCGCGGCGGCGGCCGGCTTCGGCCACTATTTCGGGGGCCGCCTCGCCTTGCACCGTGCCCGTGCTTACGTGCACGGCCCCGGCTCGTTCGGCGGCGGCCCGCAGGCCGGCCAGGCGGTCGGCCCCGGCGGGGGCGTCGGCGTCCTGCGGCTCGCGCACGTGCAGCAGGCGCAGCTCGGCCCCGGTGGCGGCCGCCAGGGCCGCCGCGTAGGCCACCAGCCCCGGCGTCGCGGCCGAAAAGTCAAGCGGGCAGAGGATGGAAGTGAGGGTCATTCTTTTTAGCTGTTAGCCATTAGCTGTTAGCTACTAGCTTTTTAAAAGGAAGGAAACTGGCTCAGCTACTAATAATCAGCTACTGATAAACGGAAGAGCTAACAGCCAGCAGCTAATAGCTAACAGCTTAAAAAACTATTGCCAGATTTGCTCGCCCGTGGCCCGCTTGAGCTGGTACTGGCCGAGGGTGTAGCTGTACATGGCCTGGGCCAGCGAAAGGCGCGACTGGGCCAGCTGGGTTTCGGCGTCGAGCACGTCGAGGTTGGCCCCCACGCCGTAGCGGTACCGGTCGCGGGCCTTGGTGAGGGCGTCGGTGGCCTGGGCCACTTGCTGCTGGGCGTTGTTGTAGCGGGCCTGGCTGAACTCCATGTTGTTGGCCGCCTGGCGCACATCGGCCCGGATCTGCTCCTGCGTGTCGGCCGTGCGGGCCACGGTGGCGCGGGCGTTGGCCAGGGCCTCCACCCGCTGCTTGCGGTTCTTGTTGCCGTCGTAGATGGGCACCGAGAGCTGGGCCACCGCCACCGTGTTGAGGCGGATGTCGGTGATGGCGACGTTGGGCAAGATGTAGCCGTTTTTGCCGCCCACCTGCGCCCCCACGCCCAGGCTGGGCAGGTTGCCGCGCTCGATGAGCCGGGTTTGCAGCTCGGCGCTGGCTTCGGCGTCCTTGGCCAGCTTCGCTTCGGGCCGGTTCTGGGAGGCTTTCAGCAACTCGGCTTCCAGGTTCACGGGCTGGGGGGCGTAGCCCAGGCTGCCCTTTACCGGCACGTCGGCCTGCTGGGGCTTGTGCAGCAGGCGGGCCAGCTGTACCTGCTGGTTGCGGAGCTGGTTTTGCAGGTCGAGCTTGGTGTTTTGGGCCTGCGTGATGCGCACGTCGGTGGTGGTCACGTCGAAGCGGGTGCTCACGCCGGCGTCCACGCGCTTCTGCATCTCGTTGCGGTGGGCCACCAGCGAGGCAATCTCCTGGTCCTGCACCCGGATGCTCTCGCGCATGAACAAGATGCTGTAGTAGGCCTGCACCGCGTTGAAGGCCAGGTCGCGCCGGGCCACCACGATGTTGTCCTGGGCGGTTTGCACCTGCGAGCGCGACAAGTTGGTGGTAGCCGCCCGCTTGCCGAAGTCATACAGCTCGTACTGCGCCGTCAGGTGGGCATCGAAGTTGTTGTTGGGTACGAACGCGAATTCCTGGCCGCCAAAATTGGCCACCGAAACCGGGTCGAGGTGGGTGTACGTGGCCGTGCCCGTCACCAGGGGCAAGAAGCCGGCCTGCGTCTGGCTCAGGCGACTGCTGGCAGCGTTGGCCAGCTCGGTAAGGTTGGCCACGCCGGGGTTGGCGTCGAGCACGGCCTGCACCGTGCCGCCCAGCGTGAGCGAGTCGCTGGCCAGGCCGATGGCCTGGGAGGCGGCGGGCAGGCCGGGCTGGGTTTGGGCCAGCACCGGGGCGGCCAGCAGCAGGGCCGCCCCCAGCAGCAGCGGCCGGCGGGGCCCGGCGAGGCCAGCAGGTTGAAATCGAGAAAGCATGTGCGGAATGCGGTAAGGTGTTGCGGCCGGCTTTGCCAAGCCCGTGCCAAGCGGGGCCGCGCGCCGCACCGCCTGGCGATACCTAGCAAAAGCTGCGTTTTCAGGTAGCAGAGTGGGTTTTCTCTGAATTTGTGAAAAAATAAAAACATTCTTCCGAACCGGACGCTTCCTGCTATATCAGGAATTACTCAAAAAACACTCCTGCTATATCAGGAATGACCAGCGCCGACGAAACCCTGCTCCTGCACCTCAACGAAACCATCGCCACCACCCGCGACAAGGAGACGTTGTTCAAAACCGTGACCAACAAGCTGCGGCTGATTTTTCCGTTCGACATCATCGGCATCAGCGTGTTCGACGCGGAAGTGAAAAACAAGCGGCTGTTTTTGCGCGATTATTTCAACGTGGACGCCGAGGCGGCGGCCTGCATGCCCGCGCCGCCCGCGTATTTTACCCCCATTGCCGGCTCGCCCCTCGAAGACATTCTGGCCACGCCCCAGGTGCGCCACGTGGAGCTGGCCGACTACCTGGCGAAGTACCCGGAGTTCGAATCGTTCCAGCGCATGCACGCGCTGGGCATGCGCTACCTCACGTCGGTGCCGCTGCGCCTCGGCGGCCGCCTCACCGGGGCCCTCACCCTCACCGCCCGCCGCAAGCCCGCCCTCACCGCGGCCGACGACGCGCTGCTGGAAAAAATTGGCTCGCTGGTGGCCGTGGCCGTGGCCAACACCGTGGCCTTCGAGGAGGTGGCCCGCCGCGAGCAGGAGCGCACCTTGCAGCTCAACATCAGCACCGCGCTGCTCAGCATCAAGCAGCGCGAGCCGCTGTTTCGGGCCGTGGCCGAGGAGCTGGACCGGGTGGTGCCCTTCGAGTACTTCGGCATCCGGGTGCAGCGGGCGGGGCAGCACGAACCCTTCGAGGGCTTCGCCGAATTTCGGCGGCCCGCCGCCGGCCTCCCCCTCGAAACCCTGGCCCCCGACCGCCCCCAGGGCGGTACCGCAACGGATGCGCTGGGGCTGTACAACCAGCTGGACACGCTGCTGCAAGTGCCCGGCTTGTACCTGGGCGATGCATTTCGGGCCCTGGCCGTGCGCTACCCGCTGATGCGCTACATCTACGACGAGCACGGCATCCGCGCCCTCCTTATCGTGCCCCTGTGGCAGCGGGCCGACGGGGCGGCCGTGCTCAGCCTGGCCAGCGCCGACCCCCACGCCTTCGGCCCCGACGACCTGGCCACCGTGCAGGCCCTAGCCCCCCAGGTGGCCCTGGCCCTCGACAACCTCTTCGCCTTCGAACAAATCGAAGCCCTGAAGGCCCAGGTGGAGCAGGAGCGCACCTACCTGATTGACGAAATCAACACCACGGCCACCGTGGACGAGCTGATTGGCAGCAGCGCGGCCCTGCGCGAGGTGCAGGTGCGCATCGCCCAGGTGGCCCCCACCGCCACCACCGTGCTGGTGAGCGGCGAAACCGGCACCGGCAAGGAGCTGGTGGCCCGGGCCCTGCACAACGCCTCGCCCCGCCGGGCCCGGGCCCTCATCAAGCTCAACTGCGCCGCCCTGCCGGCCCAATTGATTGAGAGCGAGCTGTTCGGCCACGAGAAAGGCGCGTTTACCGGGGCCGCGGAGCGGCGCATCGGCAAGTTCGAGCTGGCCGACGGCGGCACCATTTTCCTGGACGAAATCGGGGAGCTGCCCCTCGACCTGCAGGCCAAGCTGCTGCGCGTGCTCCAGGAGAAGGAGTTCGAGCGCGTGGGCGGCAGCCGCGTGCTCACGACCGATGCCCGCGTGGTGGCGGCCACCAACCGCGTGCTGGCCGACGAGGTGGCCGCCGGCCGCTTCCGCGCCGACCTGTACTACCGCCTCAACGTGTTTCCCGTCACGCTGCCGCCCCTGCGCACCCGCCCCGAGGACGTGGAGCCCCTGCTGCGCCACTCGGTGCTGCGCCTAAGCCAGCGCCTGGCCAAGCCGCTGCGCCAAATCCGGCCCGCCGACCTGGCCGCCCTGCAAGCCTACGCCTGGCCCGGCAACGTGCGCGAGCTGGAACACCTGGTGGAGCGGGCCCTCATCGTGAGCCAGGGCCCCTACCTCGACTTCGCCGGCCTGCCCGCCGCCGGGGCCCCCGCCGAGGCGGCCGCCCCCGCTGCCCCCATGCAAACGCTGCGCGAGCAGGAGCGGGCCCACATCCTGGCGGCGCTGGGCCGCACCGGCGGCCGCGTGAGCGGGGCCCAGGGCGCGGCGCTCCTGCTCGACATCAACCCCAAAACCCTGGAAGCCCGCATGAAGAAGCTGGGCATCCGGCGCACGGTGGCGGCGGGGTAGCCCCGGTCGCCGCGCACCCCAGCATCTGGAAGCACGGTTTTTTCCGTAGCTTGCCCCAGCGCGGGGCGGCCGCGCCTTGCCGTTTGCTACTTGCTGCCTTCCTTGCGCCCGTGCTCCGCTCCTCCGCCGTTTTGCTGCTGCTGCTCAACTACCTGCTGGTAGTCGGGGCGGGCCTGGGCGAGCGGCCCGCCCACAAAGTCGACCGGGCGTTTGCCTACGTCCACGGCAAGGACTGCCAGCGGGTGAATGCCTGGCGCGGGGGCATGTGCTTCGACGACTGCAACGGCGTGCAATACACTGTGCAGAAAAACGGGACGCACCCCCCCTTGCAGCAGCTGCTCACCAGCCTCAAGGGCCTGGACGCGCACTGCCTGCCCAGCGCCGGGGTAGCACTGGCCGCGCCGGGCATCCGGGGCCCGGCGCGGCCGGCGGCCGTCGTCGTGGCGGCCGTGCCCGTGGGGTTCCAGGGCGCCATCTATTCGCCGCCCCGCCGGGGATAATTCGTGCGCGGCCCTGCGGGGCCGCCGGGTGCTGGCCGCTGCGCGGCCGGGCCCCTCGTCTTATCCATTCCCTGGCCCCGCCCGCCGAGCCCTAGCGCCCGGGCGTGCGCCGCTTTCCCGACGCTCATGCAATTTCTGGCATCGCTCATTTCCCCCGCAGCGGGTGCTGCGGGCCCCGTTTTCCGTGTGCAGCTGCCCGCCGTGGGGCGGGTAGCCCCGGCCATTGCCGCTCCGCGCCGCGCCCCCGTCCCGGCGGCCCGCCCCGCCGGGGGGCCCGCGCCCCGGCCGCCCGGCGGCCAATCCTTCCACCGCGCGTCGCACCGCGCCCAATGCCTGGCCTGCTGCCAGAGCAAAGGCTGCTAGTGCCCCCGCTCGTGGAAGCTCTCTTGCTTACCCCGCGGCCCACCACCGGGGCCGTTCCCCAGTGCCCGGAAGCGGCCCTCATCCGCCGCCTGCAAGCCCGCGACGAACGCGCCCTGACCGACTTTGCCGCCCGCTACGGCGACAACCTCCGGGGCCTCGTGCGCGGGCTGGTGCCCGACGCCGTGATGGCCCAGGACGTGTGGCAGGAATGCCTGCTGCGCCTCTGGCAGTCCTTTCCGCACTACGCGCCCGGCCACGGCCGCCTCACGGGCTGGGCCCGGCGCATTTGCCGCAACGTGGCCATCGACGAGCTGCGGGCCCCGCGCTGGCGCGACCTGCGCGTGATGCAGCCCCTGGCCCAGTCGGCCGAAGCCCAGGGCCGGGCCGCGTCCGGCGGCTTCCAGCCCGAGCACCTCGGGCTGCTGGCCCTCTGCGCCCAGCTGCGCCCGGTGCAGCGCCAGGTCATCGACCTGATTTACGGCCACGACCTCACCTTCGAGCAAACGGCCCAGCGCCTGAACCTCTCCAAGGGAACCGTGACCACCCGCGCCCGGGCCGCCTACCGGGTGCTGGGCCGCCACACGGCGTAAGGATGCGGGGGCAGGCGTAATTGATGGCTTCTCCCCGTGCTGCCCCTTACGTGCGCCTCACCCCCCAGCCCCCTCTCCGAAAAGGAGAGGGGGAGCTAGTTCTTAGCCGTAGAAAAGCTAGAAACTAGGGCTAGAGCTAGTCCCCTCTCCTTTTCGGAGAGGGGGCTGGGGGGTGAGGCGCTCCGTTAGAGCGGCAAAGCCAGAATCTAACGGCCCCCTCACGCCCCCGGCCGCAGCGGCGACTGCGCGGCCAGCGCGTCGACAATCTGCATCGTTTCGACGCTGACGGTGCAGACGCGGGCCAGCAGGTCGGCCACCGCTTCGGCGTGGTCGGCGAAGCGGTAGGTGTCGAAGTGGGCGCGGATGGTGGGGTCTTTGGGGGTGCGCTCCTTGTACTGGTCGAGCACCCATTCCAGGGCCGAGCGGTTGCCGAGGCGGTAGCGCCAGGCGGCGGCGGGGATGCCGGTGAGGGCCTGCGCGTCGGTGAGCAGGATGCTGCCCTCGGTGGGGTTCGCCTTGAGGCGGGGCTTCACGGGGCCCTTGGGGGCCAGGGCCACGGCGGCCAGCGGGTAGGGCGCGGCCGTCTCATAATTTAGGTGCAGGGCCAGCAGCTGCCGGCCCGCCGCGGCCCAGGCGGCAAAGTCGGGGTAGAAGGGCAGGCGCGGGAAGTCCTGCTTCAGGTTTTGGGCGTAGGCGGCGCGGTAGTGCGGGTCGTGCAGTACGGCGTAGGCGTAGTGGAAAATGTCTTCCCCACTGATACCGGCATCGCCGTAGCGCGTGCGGAACTGCGCCAGGCCCCAGGCCGTGATGTTGGCTTGCTTGTCGCCGTTTTTATTGTAGAAATGGAGCGGGACGCACTGGGTCTTTTCTAGAAAATCGAAGCCGGTAATTCTGTTTGTGCCAAGTACTTGGAATGGTTTCGATGATGCGGCCCCTGAAAAGCATATAGTGGTGTTTTGCAGGCTTCCGTCGCCATAAATGTTATTCATCTGGTAAATCCGATGAGTACTCTACCCTACTAAAATTTGAGGCATAAAAACGGGGCGGCCCGACCTTTGGAGTTCCTACACAGCCAAACTCGTTCCGCCCCGTGAAGCA
>NZ_JABSNP010000007.1 GCF_013294115.1 Hymenobacter caeli
GCTCGTTCAGCAAGTGCCGCGCGAGCCATTATAACCGAATTAAAATTGCTATTGACCAGCATAATTTGGAAATCACCCTGCTTTAAGCCACTACCAATCTAAAATAAATCAGTCTGAAAAAGATAGTATGTTCCAATGGATAAATACGTTGGTTAGTAAGCCGGTGAGACCTCTGAAATCATGTAGCTGCTATGTCGGAAAGGTAAAATTTATAATTATGCGTGATCAAGCGACTCAATCGTGTGCATACAACTCTGTGTGCGAATGGGATTCCATAAGTATAGAATCCCAAAAATTGAGTAAGCTTTTCAAAATAAAATTTAAGGATTTCTAATTCGGTCTAAACCTGCTGGCGCGAGTTTAGTGCAGCGTAACTCTTGCCTGCTTTGAGTGGAGACTGTGCCTCTGCTGACGCGTTAGCGGTAAAGTAGTTTATGTCGGTTGGCTCACCGCCCAGCTGGCGGTAATGAGCGGCGCCGCGGCCGCCAATACCCTGCTGCAAATTCAAGTCGCCTCCCTCAAAGCCAAAGGCGAAGTCATCACCCCCGAAGCCGAAAAGGAGCTGCTCGACCGCATCAAAGCCCGCTACGAGGAGCAATTATCGCCCTACTACGCGGCGGCCCGCCTCTGGGTCGACGCGGTAATTGACCCACTGGAAACCAGGAAGGTGATTTCGGAGGGAATTAGCGCGGCGAATCACGCGCCAATTGAGAAGGCGTATAATGTTGGGGTAATTCAGGTGTGATATTATGACTTATAACTTCTTGGCAGCTAAGTTGGATAAAATGAATGTTCTCAATCATATTTTCGAGAATACTGACTTGCAGCTATTTGATAGCTATTCTGAATATGGTCAGGAGATTTGCCGGTACAGAAGTGCTTCTGAGATAGCCACCAAATTTGATTTGGAAAACGGTGGGCAATTTGCTATAACTCTCCAAATGTGGAGTCCTCGCTTTGGTGTAGAAATAGCATTTAGCAGAATTAAATTAAACCCAAAGTATTGTGATGGCCACACCTTCCGTTACTCGACAAGTGGCTGGGGCCTGATTCAATTATATCTAGGTGGGTGTCAGAAAAACTGTCTCCATCATTCCCATATTGGTCATTTTAATGAAAGAGGGGCTATGGGAAGGGTGGATAATGATAGTGAGTTGGCCGAAGTCAAACGTTGGAATTGGAAACAAATAGCATCGACTTCAGGACGTTTAAGAAGGCAGATTAGTAAAATGTCTGTTAGGAAATTTGACGGACTTGATGCGTTACCTGGTGCTGATGCTTTGAGTAAAGGCGGAGTAGAACTACGGTACTAAATCAATGATTCCCCTGCTTCCAGATTTGCCGTCAAGGCCCTTCACTTTCATGAATGCCGCCGCCCCGCCCGTAACTTAGAGCAACCATCCCACCAGAAAAGCCATGCAAACTCTCACGCTACACCTGCCCGATTCGCTGGACATGACTTTCAAAGAAGTGACTATGCTGCTGGCCACGCGGCTCTATGAGCAGGGATAAGCTGTCGCTGGGGCAGGCGGCCGAAATGACGGGTTACAGCAAGCGCACCTTCATGGAGCTGCTGGGCGACTACGGTGTGTCGGTGTTCAATTACCCGGCCGAGGACATCGCGCGGGACGCGGCCAATGCCTGAGCTTATCATCGCCGATGCCAGCTGCCTGATTTCGCTACCTGATATACTGGCTGCCGCAAGTTTGTGAATACTGCCATCGAACAAAATGCTTACCTTTGGCGTTAGTAACGCAGAGCGTAAGTATGATTGTATCATTTGGCTCGAAGGAAACGGAGCGAATCTGGCAGGGCGAGCAGGTAACCAAGTTGCCGTTGGAAGTGCAGAAGATTGGACGACGCAAGCTGCGCATGCTTCACAACTCCCAAAACATAGCTGACTTACGCATACCACCCGCAAACCGCCTGGAAAAGCTGGCTGGCAGCCTCAAGGACTTTTATAGCATTCGGATAAATGACCAATGGCGCATTGTCTTTAAATGGGATGCCGGCCAAGCTACTGAAGTAGCAATCATGGATTACCATTAATTTGCCTTCTGTCGATAACTGCATTTTTCTCCGTAGCCGCCCGGTTCAGGCTGCACCCTATAATGAAACGCCTCCCCAACATTCATCCCGGCGAAGTTTTGCAAGAGGAATTCTTAACCGAACTTAACCTCACAGCTTACCGCTTGGCGCAGGACCTGCGCATTCCTCAAACCCGCGTGGCGGCTATCCTGAAAGGTAAGCGCCGCATTACGGCCAATACGGCGCTGCGGTTGGGGCGCTATTTTGGCAATTCGCCCAAGTTCTGGCTGGGATTGCAAAATGATTATGACCTTGAAGACGAGCAACTAGCGCACGGGGTAGAGTTGGATTGCATCCAGCTTCTCTCCAAAGCAGCCGCATAGGTTGGCACTTGCGGCGTCTGTATCTGTCCAAAGCAAATCCCTAAAGCCGCCTCGCCAGCGGCTTTTTTGGGCCCCAAAAATTATTTCAGTATCGTGAGAATCAGATATCAAAAAGCTGATGTACGTTTGCAGTGTACTAGAACATTAGTACACTAAAACAACAGACACATGGTGCGCATCAGAAACCTCCATTTTGGGTACTCGCGGCGGGTGCCGCTGTTTGAAAACCTGAGCCTGACGCTGGAGCGGGGCCACATCTACGGCCTGCTGGGCAAGAACGGGGCGGGCAAATCGACGCTGCTCAAGAACATCGTGGGGCTGGCGTTTCCGCAGGCGGGCACCTGCGAGGTGAACGGCCTGCCGGCGGCGGCGCGGCTGCCCGCGGTGCTAGAGGACCTGTTTTTCCTGCCCGAGGAGCTGCACGCCCCCGCCCTCACGGCCGACCAGTTCGTGGCCCACACGGCGGGCTTCTATCCCAAGTTCAGCGAGGTGCAGTTCCACCGCTACCTGGCCGAGCTGGAGGTGCCGCGCCAGGTGAAGCTGCCGAAGCTCTCGTTCGGGCAGCAGAAGAAGTTCATGATTGCCTTCGCGCTGGCCGCCAACACCGGCCTGCTGGTGCTCGACGAGCCCACCAACGGCCTGGATATTCCCTCCAAGGTGCAGTTCCGCAAAACACTGGCCGGGGCCCTGAGCGAGGACCGCTGCATGATCATCTCCACCCACCAGGTGCGCGACCTCGACAGCCTCATCGACACGGTGCTGGTGGTGCACAACCGCGAAATCGTGCTCAACGCGGACCTCGAAGAGCTGGCCGAGCGCCTCACCTTCGGCACCGCCGGCCCAGCCGACAGCGCGGGGGCCCTGTACGCCGAGCCCTCGGTGAGCGGCCGCCAGGTGGTGCGCCCCAACCTGGGCGGCGCCTACGGCAAAGTCGATTTGGAGTTGCTTTTCAACTCCGTGACCGGCGACAACCCGGCCGTCGTCAACTACTTAAACGCCAACTCCGTGCGCCATGAATCAGCTGTTTAGTTTTTCGCGGTTTAGCCGCTTGTTCAGCCGGCACACGGCCGAGTTTCTGCCCGGCTACGCCATGGCCACGGCCGTGCTGGCGGGCGGCATCGGGCTGGTGCTGGGCTTCGTGGTGTACCTGAATGTGCTGAACCCTGAGATCCAGGGCCTGCTATTCCAGCTGGGGCTACTGTCGGCGGGGGCCCTGTTCACGGCCGGCATTTTTGCGCAGTATGGGGCCCCCAAGCAGGCCACGGTGGCCCTCACGCTGCCGGCCTCGCAGCTGGAGAAATACCTGGTGGGCTGGGTGTACTCCTTCCTGATTTTCAGCGTGGTGTACACGGCCTGCTACTACCTGGTGGACTGGCTGATGGTGGGCATGGACGACTGGTACGGCCGGCCTAAAGAGCTGTTTAGCCTGTTCGATGCGCACAAATTGTACGAGGCGTATTTCTACTACGCCGCGCTGCACGCCGGGGCCCTGTGGGGCGCCATTTTCTTCGAGAAGAACCACTTCATCAAAACCGCGTTTGGGGCCCTGGTGCTGGGCATAGTGCTAATTGCAGCCAACTACCAGGTGGTGAAGGCCTTCGTAGGGGATCACCTGCAAATGGCTTCGCCCTTCAGCGGCATCACGCTCAGCGAAGCCCCGGACCTGTACCGCGTGAGCCTGCCCGACGCGCAGGCCCAGTGGTTCATCCTGCTGCCCTTGGCCCTGGCGGTGCTGCTGTGGCGGGCCACGTACCTGCGCCTGACGGAAAAACAGCTATAAGCATGGAATTCAAAGACAACGAGGCCATTTACCTGCAAATTGCCGGGTACGTGAGCGAGCAGATTTTGCGGCAGCCCTGGGGCCCCGACGAGAAGATTCCGTCGGTGCGCGACCTAGCCGGCGAGCTGCAAGTGAACCCCAACACGGTGATGCGGACCTACGAATTCCTGCAAAACCAGGGCGTGGTGTACAACAAGCGCGGCATCGGCTTTTTTGTGGCCCCCGACGCCGAGACCCGGGTGAAGCAGTTCCGCCGCGAGCGGTTTTTGCAGCAGGAGCTGCCGGGGTTTTTCAACACGATTTCGCTGCTGGGCATCGGGTTCGATGAGCTGCAGCAGCGCTACCAAGCGTTTCAGGCCGGGCAAGCCGCCCTCATTCCCACTATTACCGATGAAAAACAGTAACAAATGGGTGCTGGCGGCCGTGCTGCTGCTGCTCGGCTCGCTCACGGCCTATAACATGGGCCTGCGGGCCGAGTACCGCACCGGCAACTACAAAGACCCGCTGCATAACTTCGCGGCGCTGGATTTCAAGAACTTCACCAGCGTGAGCGTGCCGGCGGCCACCGCCCTGCAAGTGAAAATCGTGCGGGGCCCCTTCGGCGTGCGCCTCAACAGAGACGTGGCCACGGCGGTGCACGTGGCCCAGCGGGGCGGGCAGCTGGTGGTCACGGCCAGCTTCGCGGGGCAGCGCCGGTACTGGGGGCCCCGCGACGTGCTCATCATTTCCTGCCCGCGGCTCGACAGCCTCAGCACCGACGCCGTGTACCAACTCGACGGAAAGCCCCAAACCGATAAAAACGGCACCATGGGCCGCGTGGCGGTGGAAGGCTTCGTGCAGGACACCCTCGTGCTGCGCCAGCGCCGCGCCAGCCGCGTGGCCCTGGCCGGCAACACGCTGCGCTACCTGCGCGCCGAAGTGGGCAGCGGCCCCGGCGGCGCGGCCCTCGACCTGAACGGTAGCAACCGCATTGCCGCCGCCGACCTCGACGTGCGCCGCCACGGCGAGCTCTCTATCAGCAACGTGGCCATTCCCCAGCTGCGTTACCATTTCGCCGACAGCGCCCAGGCCACGCTCGCGGGCACGGCGCTGGGCCAGCTGGCGCGCTAGGGCCCCGGCCGTCGCGTATTTGCCATTGCAACGGGCCCCGGTTGCACGGAGCAAACTTGAATCTGGAGAAAGCCCACGGCAACGGGCGCGGAAAGGGCCCGGCAATTTTTGCCGGGCCCTTTCCGCGCCCGTTGCGTACAACAGTTGGCTTTATCTCTGAAATTATGTCCCAAAAAACAGTAGCGGAAATCATCGTTGACACCCTGCAAGCGGCCGGGGTCAAGCGCGTGTTTGGCGTGGTGGGCGACTCGCTCAACGGCATCACCGACGTGCTGCGGGCCCGCGACGGCATCGAGTTTGTGGCCGTGCGCCACGAAGAAGGTGGCGCCTTCGCGGCCGGCGCCGAGGCCCACCTTACCGGCGATTTGGCCGTGTGCGCCGGCTCGTGCGGGCCAGGCAACACCCACCTCGTTAACGGCTTGTACGACTGCCACCGCAGCCGCGTGCCGGTGCTGGCCATCGCCGCCCAGATCCCGAGCGTGGAAATTGGCACCGGTTACTTCCAGGAAACGCACCCCGAGCGCCTGTTCCTAGAGTGCAGCCACTACTGCCAGGTCGTTGCTGTGCCCGAGCAAGCCGTGCGCATGGTGGAATCGGCCGTGACGGCGGCCCTTAGCCTGGGCGGCGTGGCTGTGCTGGTCATCCCCGGCGACGTGGCGTATTTGAAAACCGACGCCCCCGAAGTGCGCCTGCCCACCCTGCGCCGCCGCAGCGCCCTGGTGCCGTCGGCGGCCGATATTGCGCAGGCCGCCGCGCTGCTCAACGACTGCCAGAAAGTAACCATCCTGGCCGGCATTGGCTGCGCCGATGCCCACGCCGAACTGCTGCAAGTGGCCGGGGCCCTGCAAGCACCGGTGGTGCACGCGCTGCGCGGCAAGGACGTGGTGGAGCCGGACAACCCCTACGACGTGGGCCTGACCGGCCTGCTGGGCATGCCCGCCGGCTACCACGCCCTGATGGACGCCGACGCCATCCTGATGCTGGGCACCGACTTCCCGTACCGCCAGTTTTTCCCCGACGACGCCCGCGTGGTTCAGGTGGACAAGCGCCCTGAGCACCTCGGCCGCCGCACCCGCGTGGAAGTGGGCCTGGCCGGCGACGTGGCCGCCACCCTGCGCGAGCTGCTGCCCCACCTCATCGCCAAAGACGACGCCGACCACCTGAAAACCGCCCAGGAGCGCCACCGCAAGGACGACGAGCACCTCGCCGAGCTGGCCACCGGCGCCGCCGGGGCCCCCGAGCTGCACCCGCAGCACGTGGCCCGCTTGCTGAACGAAATCGCCGCCGAGGACGCCATTTTCACCTGCGACGTGGGCACGCCCACCATTTGGGCGGCCCGCTACCTGCGCATGAACGGCCGCCGCCGCCTGCTGGGCTCGTTCGTGCACGGCAGCATGGCCGGGGCTCTCTCGCAGGGCTACGGCGCCGCCCTGGCCTGCCCCGGCCGCCAGGTGGTGGCCCTGTGCGGCGACGGCGGCTTCGCCATGCTGCTGAGCGAGTTGCTGACCGTGCGCCAGCACAAAGTGCCCGTCAAAATCATCATCTTCAACAACTCGGCCCTGGGCTTCGTGGAGCTGGAGATGAAGGCCATGGGCACCCTGGAGTACGGCACCTAGCTGGACAACCCCAACTTCGGGGCCCTGGCCGAGGCCGCCGGCCTCAAGGGCTACCGCGTGAGCGACCCCGGCCAGCTCGAACGCGTGCTGCGCGAAGCCCTGGCCCACCCGGGGCCCGTGGTGGTCGACGCCGTGGTGCGCCGCCAGGAGCTGAGCATCCCGCCCACCATCGAGGCCAAGCAGGCCGCCGGCTTCGGCCTCTACGCCCTGAAAGCGCTGATGGACGGGCGCGGCGGCGAGCTGCTGGAAGTGGCCAAAACCAATTTGTTTCGGTAGGCCCCCCGGTTGGGTTAAAACGCAAACGGCGGGCCGGGCCCCCAGGGTTCGGCGCGCCGTTTGCGTTTCTTGGCTGGTAGCGAAGGTTTTCGCAGGTTCCGCGGTAGCTATCCGAACAGAAAGTTGTCATTCCGACGAAGGAGAAATTTGAATACTCAATTTGGCTGGTGTTTTTCGTCGGAACGACAAATTCACCGCCCTTCGTATAGGCTTTAAGTTACTCTTTCGTCAGTAACCAGTTGAAGCTGATGCCTTTCGATTCTTCGGTGCTTAGGTCAATGGATGAGCGTCCGGGCTGCGGGCGCCGGAGTTGGCGGTAGGGCCGCTGCTGGCCGTCGGCCGCTACCACCGCTAGGCTGGCGTAGGGAATAAAAATGTAGAGGTGGTCGCCGGGCTGGCAGGCTTTCGCCAAGGCCCGCAGGTCTACTTGCGGCTGCGTGGTGCGCCGGGTTGGCAGCACGGGCCGCCCGCGGCGCACCAGCGTCAGCTCGGCACTGCCGAATGCGTAGCGCGCCGGGGTGGGGCAGGCGGGGTCGGCTTGCACCTGCAACGTGGCGCGGAGGGCTAGGGCGCTGCCCGCGGCGGGCACTTCCCCCTGGTCAAGCAGCACCCTCAGTACCGGTTTTGGGCAGTCGGGCTGGGCGCAGGCTGCGGACGGAGCGGCGAGCGCCACCGCAAGCAAGAGGCGTTTTAGCGAGGGCAAGTGCATGGGCGCGGCAAAACAGCAGCAGGCTGAAAACGAAGTGTTTGGAAACGTGGAGCTGCTTGCTGCCAACGCCCGAAGCCAACTGGCATTGTGCAGGGCAAGCGGATAGCCGCTGTAGCACGCGATGCTACGCGGCTTCGGAAAGGGCGGTGGCGGTAGGAGCCCCGGGGCTGGCGTGGCCGCTGGGCCCCACGCCGCGGCCTTTTTCTTTTTACCTGGCCGCCCACGGAACACAAAGCCCGGCTCCGGCTGTTAAATTCGGCCCCGCCACCGCAGCGGCGACCGTTTTTGTACCCGATGACCAACAAAGAAATCAAAGCCCTTATCTCCCTGCTCGACGACCCGGAAATAGCTCCCCAGGTCCACAGCGAAATCCAGCACCTGGGCGAAACCATCATCCCGTTCCTGGAAGAAAGCTGGGAGGAAACCCTTGACCCCCAGCAGCAGCAGCGGCTCGAAGACCTGATTCACCACCTCCAGTTCGAGGGCTTGCAGCAGCGCCTGCGCGTGTGGCGCGAGGCCGGGGCCACCGACCTGCTCGAGGGCATGTGGCTGCTGAACACCTACCAGTACCCCGACGCCGACTACCAGGCCCTGAACCGGGCCATCGAACAGCTCCGCTTCGAGGCCTGGACGCTGATGCGCCCCGACATGCACCCCGCCGACCAGGTGCAAACCCTGAACTACGTGCTGTTCCGCTCGCACAAGTTCGCGGCCAACACCCAGCACTTCCATTCGCCGGCCAATTCCATGCTCCAGCGCGTGATTGAAACCAAGCGCGGCAACCCGCTGGCGCTCTGCGTTATCTACCTGCTGGTGGCCCAGCGCCTGCACTTGCCCGTGTTCGGCGTGAACCTGCCCAACCTGTTCGTGCTCACCTTCCGGCCCGAGCTGCCGGGGGCCGTGCCGTTCTACCTCAACTGCTACAACCGGGGCCTGGTGCTCTCGCGCACCGACATTGCCCACTACGTGAGCCAGCTCAACCTCACGCCCCACGACATCTTTTTCGAGCCCTGCTCCAACCTCGACATCGTGCGCCGGGCCCTGCGCAACCTGCAAATGAGCTTCGAGAAGCTCCAGGAGCCCACCAAAGCCACCGAAGTAGCCCAGCTGCTGGAAATTCTGACCGACGAAGCGCCGGAGGACGAAGAGGAGGACCAATAGGGCGTATTTTTGAAACGGTCGTGCTCGGCTGCGCGGACGCCGGATGAGCACGACCGTTTTTACGAATCAGGGAGGGCCCCCATTCGCGGACTCGCAGCCGCCGCGCTGCATTCCATCCATGCTGCTACCGCTTGATGAGGCAGCCGGCGGCCCGCTTGTCGGCCACGCCGGCGGGGCGGCCGGCCAGCAGGTTGTCGAGCACCTGGCGCAGGTAGGGCTGCTGCACGCCGCCGGCCACCTGGGGGTTGTCGTCGATGGCCCCGCGGTAGCGCACGGCGAAGCCGCCGCCGCCGGGTTGCAGCACCACGGCCTCGGTGGTTTTGTTGATGCCCAGCTGGCCGCTTACCTGCTGGCTGGCGTCGGTGAGGGTGGGCAAATCGACTTCGCCGGGGGCCGCGCCGCCGGGGGCGTCGAGGTTGATGGGCACGTTCACGAACAAAAACTGCACCCCGCGCCCGCTGAAGCCGCTGCTCAGCGCGGCCAGCCGCTCCTGGTAGAGGCGCGAGTAGGCGCAGGCCGGATTCAGAAAGATGACCACCACGGCCTTCTTGCCGGCGTAGCTTTTCAGCGACACGGTGGCGTTGCTGGCCGTTTGGAGGCTGAAATCTTCCACGGTGCTTTGGGCGCGGGCCGTGCCCAGGGCCACCGTGCAAAAGAGCAGCGCGGCGGCGGCAAGGATGGAAAGGCGGCGAATCGACATGGCAAAAGGGTAGGAGTAGGGCATAATCGGCAGCTAATGGATAAAGGCCGGAACCTCAGATTCCCAGCAGTAAGTGAGCACGTAGCCGGCCGCTGGCTGAGAATAGCAAACCCGGTGCCGGGTTTGGCCCTCGGCCAGGTGCAGCGCCGCCGGGATTTCCCCCGCCGGGGCCGCCGCGAACGGCTCCGGTAACGGCTCGAGTAGTAATTGCTGCTTAAAAATAAGGCCGCGCCGCGCCGCCAGCTTGTACAGCGTTTCTTTGGCGCTCCACAGCAGCGTGTAGTGGGCATCGTCGGCGGGCCCGGCCTGGGCCGCGGCCAGCTCGGCGGCCGACAGAAACTTAGGGGCGATGCGCCGGGCTTTGTCACGCACGACTTCCACGTCCACGCCGGCCCGGCCGCCGGCCGTGAGCAGGGCGGCGGCCCACGCGCCCGAGTGCGACAGCGACACCACGGCCCCGGCCGGCCGGCCGGGGCCCGCCAGGTAGGGGCGGCCGGTGGCGTCGTTTTGCACCAGCGGGGCGGGGGCCCCCGGCCAGAGCGCCGCCGCCACGGCGTGGGCCAGTACCCGCCCGGCCAGCCACTGGGCCTGGCGCTCGGGGCCGGCGGCGGGCAGCAGCGCGGCGTAGGCGGCCCCCGCACCGGCGGGGAGCAGGGCCCCGAGTGCGGCGGCGGTTTCGGTGCGGTGCCAGAGGCCGAGCACGGCGGTGGGGGAGAGGCGCAGCAGGCGGTGCAGGGGCATGGAAACGGGCGCGGAAACGGGCGCGGTCGGCGGGGCCGCGAAGGTAGGGCCCGGCCGGGTCCGGCCTACCTTCGCCCCGTGATTCGCCCCGACGTCCAAAAGCTAGCCGCCCTCACCGGCCACCGCGACGCGGTATTCGCCCTGACCGGGGGGCCGGCCAGCGCGGTGTATTCGTCGGGGGCCGACGGCCTGGTGGTGGGCTGGGACGCCGCCGACCCCGCCCGCGACGGCGAGGTGCTGGCCCGCGTCGAGAACTCGGTGTACGCCCTGCGCCACTTGCCGGAGTTGGGCTGGCTGGTGCTGGGCCACAACTTCCAGGGCCTCCAGGCCATCGACTTAAGCCAGAAAACGCTAGTGCGGGCCGCGGCCCTGCCGCCGGTGGCCATCTTCGAGATTGTGGCGTCGGAAAGCCGCCAGCGCCTGTACGCGGGCTTGGCTGATGGCACGCTGGCCGTGCTCGCGCTGCCCGACTTGCGCCTCGAAAAGCTGCTGCGCGTGGCCCAGGGCAAAAGCCTGCGCTGCCTGGCCGTGCACGAAGGCCGCGCCGAGCTGGCCGTGGGCAGCTCCGACGCCCTCACCCGCATCCTCGACCTCGACTCGCTGGCCCTGAAGTACGAGCTGGGCGAAAGCACCAACTCGGTGTTCGCCGTGGCCTACTCGCCCGACGGCGGCACGCTGCTCACGGCCGGGCGCGACGCCCAGATTCGGGCCTGGGACGTGGCCGCCGGCTACGCGCTGGCGCAAACCGTGGCGGCCCACATGTACACCATCAACAACCTGGCCTTCAGCCCCGACGGGCGCTACCTGGCCTCGTGCAGCCTCGACAAAAGCATCAAAATCTGGGACGCCGCCGACCGCACGCTGCTGCGCGTGCTGGACCGGGCCCGGGCCGCCGGCCACGGCACGTCGGTGAACCGCCTGGTTTGGCCGGGCACCGAAAACCGGCTAGTTTCGTGCAGCGACGACCGCAGCCTGGCCGTGTGGCAGGTTCAGGGGGCTGATGGCTGATGGCCATCGGCTGTTGGCTTTTTGGTCGACGCACCCGCAACTATTTAAAACGGAAAGCCATCAGCCAACAGCCATCAGCCATCAGCTAAAAATATGAAACTTACCGCCCTCGACATCCGGCAGAAAACGTTTGAAAAGTCCTTCCGGGGCGTGGACCGCGACGAGGTGCAGGCCTTTTTGACCACCGTGTCGCAGCAGTGGGAGCGGCTGGGCGACGAAAACCGCGAGTTGCGCCTCAAGCTCGAGCACGCCCAGCAGGACGTGCAGAAGATGCGCGAGGTGGAAAGCAGCCTCTACCGCACCCTGAAAACGGCCGAAGACACCGGCACCAGCATCACCGAGCAGGCCCAGCGCGAGGCCGACCTGCACCGGCGCGAAGCTCAGCTGCAGGCCGACCACACCCTGGCCGAAGCCCGCCAGCGGGCCCGCGCCATCGTGGACGAGGCCTACCAGACGGCCGAAAAGACCGTGGCCGACATGCAGCGTCAGGCCAGCGGCCTGGGCCAGGAGTGCCAGCAGCTGGAGCAGCAGTTCGACGGCTTGGTGCGCGAGCTGCACCGCCTGGCCGCCGACGCCCTCGAGAAGGCCGAAAAAGCCGGCCAGCGGCCCAAGGGCGGCGCGGCGGCCATCCTTTCGCGGGCGGCCAGCGTAAAGGTGGAACGGCCCGCCGAACCGGCCGCTCCCCAACCCCACCCCGCTATGCTTACTTCCGTTGCTGAACCCGTAGCCGCGCCGTCGGCCCTCAGCCCGTCGGCTTTCGTTGACCGCCCCGACCAGGCCCCCGGCCGGGCCCCGGCCAACTACAACCCCAAGCCTGGCCAGCAGCCCGACCCCGACCGGGCCCCGGGCCCCGACATCGAGCGGCCCCACGCGCCGGCCGAAAACCCCGGCATCGCGCCCGCGCCCAACATCGAGCAGCCCGCCCCGTCGCAGGTGCCCGACCCCGCCCCGCCTTACGTGGAGCCCGCCGCGCCCGACATCCAGCCCATTGGCCCCGACCGGCCCGAAATTGGCCAGCCCTCGCCCGTGACGCACCCCGGCCAGCCGATGGGCACGGGGGCGGAGAAATCGTTTTTTGACGAGATTTAACCCGGAGTCATAACCGGAAAAGCCCGTGCTGGTCGCGGGCTTTTTTGGGCCATTTTTTGGCCACGGGCCCCGGTAAACTGCCCGTGTGCGCAATTGCCCGGGGCAGCAACGCATCTTTGCTACGCAGTCGCCGCCCGGTTGCGGTTCGATTCCATCGTTCAAGCCGGCGGCGCCAAGACGCGTCGCTGCCCCGGGTCGGAAACCAAAAACTGTCCCGGACCGCTGGCGTTAACTGCTCATTACTAACTGTTAACGGTAAAGAAAGCATGGGCCAGATTGCACTCGAAGGCATGGAGTTTTTCGCCTTCCACGGCTACTACGACGAGGAGCAGCGCATGGGCAACAAGTACGGCGTGGACCTGTACATCCGCACCGATTTGCTGGCGGCGGGCGAGTCGGACAAGCTGGGGGCCACCGTGAACTATGAAGTGCTTTACCGCCTGGTGGCCGAGGAAATGCTGGCCCCCGCCCGCCTGCTCGAACACGTGGCCCACCGCGTGCTCGACCGCGTAATGGCCGAGCTGCCCCACGTGCAGCGGGTAAAAATCAGCGTCAGCAAGTTCAACCCGCCGCTGGGCGGCATCTGCCACCGGGCCCGCGTGACGCTGAAGCGGAAGCGCTAACAAGTTGCGGAAATCGGGAAGCAAGCAATATTTATAGAAAAATATTTACTTAATTAGCAGGCGGTTAACGCGGATAAAGCGCATCATACGAAATAATTCGTATGATGCGCTTGCAACTACGAATGAGTTCGTATAATCTTTGCGTTGTCCTACGAAATAGTTCGTAGCGCTTAGCCTTATCCGCATGAGCAAAGCCCCGCCCAAACCTACCGATTCCGAGTTGGAAATCCTGCACGTGCTCTGGCAGCACGGGCCCGCCACGGTGCGGGCCGTGAACGACGAGCTGGGCCAGCGCCGCCGCGCCGAAGTGGGCTACACCACCACCCTGAAGCTGCTCCAGCTGATGCTGGACAAGGGCCTGGTGCGGCGCGACGACGAGGGCCGCAGCCACGTGTACCGGGCCGCCGTGCGCGAGCAGGACACCCAAAACCTGCTGCTCGACAAGTTCGTGGCGGCCACCTTCGGCGGCTCGGCCCTGAAGCTGGTGATGCAGGCCCTGGGCAACCGCGCCACGTCGGCCGACGAGCTGGCTCAGCTGCGCCGGCTGCTGAACGACATCGAGATTCAAAATTCCTCTACCCCTACTTCCGCCCCCGACGATGAGCACGCTTGAGCAATTGGTTTCGCCCGCCGTGCTGCGGGCCCTGGGTTGGACGCTGCTGCACTCGCTGTGGCAGGGCGCGCTGGCCGCCGCGCTGGTAGCGGTGGCGCTACTGGCGCTGCGCCGCCACGCGGCTGCCGTGCGCTACCGGGTGGCGGCCGGGGCCCTGGGGGCCCTGGTGCTAGTGGCAGCGGGCACGTTTGGCTATTACTACGGGGCCCCGGAAACGCTGGCCGCGCCCACTTACGGCGTCGTTGAGCTGGCCCAAACCACGGCCGCGCCCGCGGCGGTAGCTGCGGATTTTGCATCTTCTGAAACGACTGTCGTTGCCACGCCGCCTTCGAGCTGGCTGGCCACCGCCCGCGCCCATTTCGACCAAAACCTGCCCTGGCTGGTGCTGGCTTGGGGCCTGGGCCTGCTGGTGATGAGCGTGCGCTTATTGGGCGGGCTGCTGTACGTGCGGCGGCTGCGCCGCCACCGCACCCGGCCGCTGCCGGCCGCCTGGCAAGCCCGCCTGGGGGCCCTGGCGGCCCGGGCCGGCCTGCGCCGCCCGGTGGCGCTGCTCGAATCGGGGCTGGTGGCCGCGCCGCTGGTGGTGGGGCACCTGCGGCCCCTGGTGCTGCTGCCGCTGGGCGCGGCGACGGGCCTGCCGGTGGCCTGCGTGGAAGCCATCCTGGCCCACGAGCTGGCCCACGTGCTGCGCCGCGACTACCTCGTGAACCTGCTGCAAACCCTGGCCGAAACCGTGTTTTTCTACCACCCGGCGGTGTGGTACCTGGGCCAGTGCCTGCGGGAAGAGCGCGAAAACTGCTGCGACGACCTCGCCACCCAGCTGGTGGGCGGCGACCCGCTGCGGCTGGCCCGCGCCCTCACCGCCCTGGCCGAGTGGAGCCAGGCCGCCGTGCTGGCCCCCGCCCCGCGCCTGGCCCTGGCCGCCACCGGCGGGCGCGGCTCGTTGCTGGGCCGGGTGCGCCGGCTGGTGCAGGCCGCCCCGGCCCGCCCCACCCGCGGCGAGAGCCTGGCAGCGGTGGCCCTGCTGCTGGGTGGCCTGGGCTTGCTGGGCACCGGCGTAGCCTTGGCCGGTCCGGCGGCCCCGGCCCCGGCCGGCCCGCGCCTGCGCCAACTGGTGCCCGCCGCCCCGGTGGTGTGGCACTCGCTGTCCGTCCCTGCTGATACCGTCAGACGCTTGGCGAAGGTGCCCCTGCCGCTCTCGGCCCCGGCCGTGCCTGCCATCCCCCCGGTTCCGCCCGTGCCACCGGTGGCCGACGCGCCCGAAGCCCCGAACGCTCCCGAAGCGCCCGCGATGCCCGAAGTGCCGGCAGCTCCCGACGCGCCGCGTCCGCCGCGGCTCCGCCGGCTGCGCGGGGGGCAGCCGGGCCCCGGCAGCACCGTTATCGTTGAGAAAGACAAGAAAGGCCGCCTCACCAAGCTGATTGTGGACGGGCAGCCGGTGGAAACCCAGGGCCCCAGCAAGAAAAGCAAGAAGGATAAGAAGATGCAGGTAGAAGTGATTCAGGTGCCTCCGGCGGGTGCCTGGGCCGTTGTGCCCGGCGGGCCCGGTAACCCCGAAGCCACGCTGCGGGCCCTTGGTATGGGGCCCCTGGTGCAAACCTTCGGGCCGGAGGCCAACCTTGAACAGCAAACCAAAATGTTCAAGGAGCAGGAGAAGCTGTTTAAGCAGCGCGAAAAGTTGTTTCAGGAGCAAAAGCAGCTGTTACGCCAGTTGAACACTTACAAGCTGGATACTTATAATCAGCAGCTTAACGGTCTTGCTCTTGTCACGCCGGACGTGAACATCAACATGGACCTGGACACCGACGCCATTGAGCGCGACGCGGTGGAATCGGCCCGGCGCAGCTTGCGCCAATCGCTGCAAAGCCCCACCCTGAGCGACGACGACCGCCGCGCCACCGAGCAAGCGCTGGCATCGCTGGAAAACCGCCGCATCAGCCGCAACAACAGCCAGGCCGAAGCCAACGCGCGCCGCGCCGAAGCAAACGCCCGGCAGGCCGGCGTGAACGCGCTGCGTGCTGACGCGAACGCCCGGCGGGCCGATGCCAACACGCGCCGCATCGACGCGGAGGTGCGCCGCCGCGAAGCGCAGGACCGGGCCGGTGAATCGACGGACGATGTGCGGGAGCGCCGCCGCGAGCTGCAAGTGCAAATCCGCGACGCCCAGCGCGAGCTGGCCCTGTTGCAGCGCGAAGAGGCGACGAGTAACAACGCGGCCGGCTCGGCCCGGGGCCCCCGCGCGCCGCAGACTCCGCCCGCGCCGCCGGCTTCCACGTCGTCCACCAAGGTGCGCGACGAGCTGCGTCGCGATGGCCTCATCGGCGCCGACGACAAAAGCTTCTCGTTTCAGCTCGACGACAAGGGCGGGCGCGTGAACGGCAAGGCCCTGACGCCGGCCCAGGCCGAGAAGTACCGCCGGCAGTTTTTGCCCGCGGCCACGGGTGGCGGCAAAAATAAATCCGCCATCAGCATCAACGTCAACGAGCGGTAGCCACCGGTTGCCGCCGCCAAGTACTTGGGCCAGCTTCTTGATTTGCAAGGAGCTGGCCCATTTTTTTGATTAAAAGCCCTCCTTTGCCAGTGACCAATCACATGCCCGTAAAAATATTTCTTCGGGGCCCCGTAACGAACCGCCCGCCCGGCGGTACTCCTTCCAAACCCTTCCTTCTCGTCGTTTGCTTTCACGTGTATGCCGCTTGCCGTAGTTGATGCGCCGCCCAGCGACGAAGCCCTGATGGCCCGGGTGCGGGCCGACGAGCTGGACTGCCTCACGGGGCTGTTCGAGCGCTACCAGGGGCCCCTGTTCGGGTTCCTGGCCCGGTTGGCCAACGGCGACCGGGACGTGGCCCAGGACCTGACCCAGAACGTGTTCGTGCGGGTGCTGCGCTACCGCGCCAGCTACCAGCCCGGGCAGCCCTTCCGGGCCTGGGTGTACCAAATGGCCCGCCACGTTTGGGCCGACCACTACCAACGCCAGCGCCCCACCGCCGACCTGGACACCGTAGAAAAAACCGCCGCCCACGGCCGCGCCGCCCACGCTCAGCGCACCGCTACCGACGAGCACCAGGCCCTGCACGAAGCCCTGGCCCTGCTGCCCGCCCCCCAGCGCGAGGTGCTGGTGCTGCACCGCTTCCAGGGCTTCGACTACGCCGAAATTGGCGAGCAGCTGGGCTGCTCCGCCGGCGCGGCCCGCGTAAAAGCCCACCGGGCTTTGGACGCGCTGCGGCGAATTTATTTGAGCTAATCAGTTAAAAGTTAACCTTTATCCATTAACAGTGGACACAAACTATCCTACTTCCGCCCCCTTGCCCGACCCGGCTTGCGCCGCGCTGCGGCCCTGGCTGCCCGAGCTGGCCGACGGCCGGCCGCTGCCGGCCGAGGCGGCGCACTTGGCCGCGCACTTGTCCACCTGCCCCGCCTGCCAGGCCGAGCTGACTCAGCTGCGCACGCTCTTCGCCGACCTCGACGCCCTGCCCGCCGAAGTGCCGCCGCTGGCCCTGCGCGACGATTTTCTGGCCATGCTGGCCCAGGAAAAAGCGGCCCTGGCCGCCAGCACTCCCGCCGCCCCCGGCCTGACGGCCCAGCGCGGCGAGCAGCCGTTAGCCATTCAGTTACCCCAGAACCCAGGCCCCAGGCCCCAGGCACCAGGCACCAATAATTGGGTGCGCATCGCGGCCAGCGTGGCGCTGGTGGCCATCGGCGCGGTGCTGGGCCTGCTACTGCGCGGCGGGGCCCCGGCGGCCCAGGTGGCGAGCGTGGCGGCCCCGGCGCAGCCCCCGCTGTCGGCGCAGTTGGCGGCGGCGCGGCAGCGGCCGGCTTCGGCCAGCCAGCGCCTGCTGCTGGTGAGCCAGGCCCCGGCCGCCGTGGTGGAGCCCGGCGACCCCGCCGTGCTGGCCCTCATCCACACCCTCGACACCGACCCCAACCCCAACGTGCGCCTGGCGGCCTGCGACGCCCTGTTCCGCCTGCGGGCCGACCCGCGCGTGGGCCCCGCCCTGGTGGAAGCCCTGCCCCTGCAAACCGACCCCAACGTGCAAATTACCCTTATCGAAACGCTGGTGACGCTGCGCGAAAAACGCGCCGTGCCCCAGCTGGAACAAATGAGCCGCCAGCCCGAAGTACTGCCCGCCGTGCGCCAGCAAGCCGAAAGCGGCCTGGGGCAACTGATTTGACCCCCACTGCCAAGTACAACGGAGGGGCCCGCCGTTCCCCGCGGGGCCCCGCAACGGCGCGCCACTCCGTTGTACCCGGCCTTTTCCCCCGGCCTTTTTTAAGGCTGCTGATTCCCTTCTTTCGTCCTCTTATCATGAAAAAATACGCGCTTCTTCCGCTGCTGGCCCTGGGGCTGGCCCTGCCCGCCCAGCTGCGGGCCCAGGAATTCCGAATGAAATTCAACAGTGCCCAAAACCGCAAGGTGGTGCTCGACATGCACGGCAGCGACGTGACGGTGGAGGGCTACGACGGCGACGAGCTGATAATTAAAGGCTCGGGCGGTTACGAGGCCCCACCGTCCAGCGCTATCGGCCTGCACGCCGTGTACAGCGGCGGCACCGACAACACCCGCCTGGGCCTGGCCGTGTCGCAGGCCGGCGACAACACCATCCGCGTGGTGCGCACCACCCGCGGCGAAGACCACTACACCGTGCGCCTGCCCCGCCAAACCGACGTGGCCTTCGGCCAGGACGGCTGGGGCAGCGACGACCTGCTGCTGCGCGACCTGGCCGGGCGCATCGAAGTGAGCCTGAAATCGGGCGACCTCCGGCTGCTGAACGTGAGCGGTCCCGTGGTGGCCAACACCATCAGCGGCGACATTCAAATAAAATTCGGGGCCACGCCCACCCAGCCCAGCGCCGTGTCGTCGGTGAGCGGCGACGTGGACGTGACGCTGCCCGCCGCGGCCAGAATCAGCCTCTCGATGCGTTCGATTTCGGGCGAAATCTACACCGATTTCGACCTGAGCCTGGGCGGCGGCAACGGCCTGCGCCACGTGGGCGGCCAAACCGTGGAGGGCCGCGCCAACGGCGGCGGCGCGGCCCTGTCGCTGAAGACGATTAGCGGCGACATTTTCGTGCGCAAAGCCAAGTAAAAAAATGTGAAAGATGTGGGGATGTGGGAGATGTGGAAATGAATGGACGGACAGCGGAGGGGCGCTTGGCTCAGTTCGGGCGCACCGCCTAGCCATGCTCGTCGCACCACTTCCTGTTCAGTTCCATATCCCGCACAGCACTGCATTTTCCACATTTTCACGTTCTCGCATCTCCACATTAAAAAAGCCATGAATCGTTTTCTACTCGCCGCCTCTTTGCTGCTCGGCAGCCTGGGCCCGGCCCTGGCCCAGCGCCTCGTGGCCCAAACCGCCGCGCTGGCCAGCGGGCAGGGCGTATTTCTGGACTTAAAGTACGCCCACAGCATTCGGGTGCGGCCGGGGGCGGGGCTGAGCGTGCAGGCCCGCGTGGCCCTCAACGACAACCAGAACAACGACTTGTATAGCCTGGACCTGGTGCCGGGCGCGGCGGGGCTGGGCGTGGTGGAAAAGCTGGACGAGGAGAAGCTGCGCCAAACCCACTTCGAGGGCGACTGCGACGAGGGCAGCCGCAACAACTCGGGCGGCGGCGTGCACGGCGGCTACACCCGCTCCGAAAAGACGGGCGGGCTGCGGCCCACCCTCAGCTACCACAAGGGCGGCTACAGCTACTGCGTGAAAATCGACTACGAGGTGACGCTGCCCGCCGGCACGGCCCTGCGCATCACCACGATTAGCGGCGACATCGACCTGAGCGGCCTGTCGGGGCCCGTCACGGCCAAAACCGTGAGCGGCAACCTGCTGCTGAGCGCCCTGAGCGGCCCCCTGACGGTGCGCAGCGTGAGCGGCGACGTGACGCTGAGCAACCTGGCCAGCGCCGCCGTGGAAGCCACCACCGTGAGCGGCGACGTGGACCTGAGCTGGCCCCCGGCCACGGCCGCCGCCCTGACTATGAAGACCGTGACCGGCGAGGTGTACGCCGACCCGGCCGTGACCTTCAGCAACCTCAAGGCGCACAGCTACGTGGGCTACGAGCTGCACGGCAGCTACGGCAGCGGCCCCGGGCCCCTGGTGAAGCTGGAATCGGTGAGCGGCGACGTGTTTTTTCGCCAGCAGCCGTAGGGCGGCCGGGCGTGGGCGAGGAGTGCCGGGGCCCGGGGCCCGGGGCCCCGGCCGGGGCGGCGTGCCCGAACCGCCGGCCCCCGGCGCGATAAAAAGTCGGGCCCCAGGCAACGGCGGCACTTTCCCCGGGTCATTGGCCCGCTCTAACTCTCCCCACCCAACGTTATGTATTACCTCCTGGCCTTGCGCGGGCCCCTGGCTCTAGTGCTGAGCTTGTTGTGCCTGGCCGGGGCCGCGCCGGCCGGGGCCCAGCCGGCCCCGGCGGCGGGGGCCCCCGCGGCCGCCGCGCCGCGCCGGCAGCTGGCGGCCCGCCGCACGGCGGCCCCCATCAAGCTCGACGGCCTGCTCGACGACGCGGCCTGGGCCGACGCCCCGGTGGCCGGCCGGTTCACCGAGCAGCAGCCCCACCCCGGGCGGCCCGAGCGGCTGCCCACCGAAGTTCGGGTGCTCTACGACGACGCGGCCATGTACGTAGGGGCCAAGATGGTGGAGGCCGGCCCCGACAGCATCAAGCGCGAGCTGACGCAGCGCGACAACATCGGCAACACCGACTTCATCGGCGTGTTTCTCGACCCCTACCGCGACCACCTCAACGGCTACGGCTTCCTGGTGATGAGCACCGGGGTGCAGTTCGACGCCCGCTACTCGCCCGCCAACGGCGAAGACGACTCCTGGAACGCCGTGTGGGACAGCCGCGTGGCCCCGCTGCCCGATGGCAAGGGGTGGAGCGTGGAAATTCGGATTCCCTACTCGGCCATCCGCTTCGCCCAGGCCCCGGTGCAAACCTGGGGCCTCAACTTCATGCGCCAGCGCAAAAAGGACAACCAGCGGTTTTTCTGGAACGAAATCAAGCCCAGCGTCGATGGCTTCGTGAACCAGTGGGGCGAGCTGGGGGGCCTCGAAAACCTGCACCCGCCGCTGCGCCTCTCCCTCACGCCTTACGTGAGCACCTACGTGAACCACTACCCCTACCAGGAGCAGGGCCGGCAAAACACCACCACCAGCTTCAACGGCGGGGCCGACGTGAAGTGGGGCATCAACGAGAGCTTCACGCTGGACGCCACGCTGGTGCCCGATTTTGGCCAGGTGCAGAGCGACAACCAGGTGCTTAATCTCTCGCCTTTCGAGGTGCAGTACCAGGAAAACCGCACGTTTTTCACCGAAGGCACCGAGCTGTTCAACAAGGGCGGGCTGTTTTATTCGCGGCGGGTGGGGGCCCAGCCGCTGGGCTTCGGCGACGTGGCCGGGGCCCTGGGCAAGGGCGAGTTCATCGCCCAAAACCCCGGCATAACGCGCCTGCTGAACGCCACCAAAGTGTCGGGCCGCACCCGCAAGGGCCTGGGCATCGGCGTGTTCAATGCCGTATCGGCGGCCAGCTACGCCACGGTGCAGGACTCGGCCAGCGGCCGCCAGCGCCGCGTGCTCACCCAGCCGCTCACCAACTACAACATCGTGGTGCTCGACCAGAGCCTGCCCCACAACTCCTTCGTTTCGTTCATCAACACCAACGTGAGCCGCGCCGGCGGCGTGTACGGGGCCAACGTGGCGGCCGGCCTGTTCCGCTTCAACGACCAGAAAAACCGCTATTCCTTCCGGGGCCAGGCCACTTACTCGCGCCGCCGCGGCCAACTGCTGAACGCGGACGCGCCCGTGGACGACCCCGACGGCTACCAGTACTACCTGAACTACGGCAAGATATCGGGCAACTTCACCTGGTACGTGGACCACGGCATCCAGTCGGCCGCCTACAACCCCAACGACCTGGGCATCCTCTTCGGCAACAACAACATGAGCCAGTCGGTGAACGCGGCCTACAACAAGTACCAGCCCTTCTGGAAGGTGAACAACCTCTACACCAGCGCCGGCGTCAACCACTCGTACCTGCTGCGGCCCCTGCTCTACCAGAGCCTGGACTTCTACGCCCAGGCCAGCACCACCTTCACCAAAAGCTTCCTGAACGCCTCCCTCACCCTGAACGTGGACCCCCGGCAGCGCGACTTTTACGAGCCGCGCACCGCCCCGCTCGGCCCGTACTACGTGCGGCTGCCGGGCAGCACCTACCTGGGTGGCTCCGTCTCGTCGGACGGCCGCAAGAAGCTGGCCTACGACCTCAGCGCCGTGGCCCGCCAGTACGCCCTCGACGACCGCCTGACGCGCCCGCGCCGCGCCACCTACGCCCTCACCCTGAGCCCCCGCTACCGCCTCAGCGACCGCCTCAACTTCCGTTACACGTTTGACTATAACCTGAAAGTGAACCAGATGGGCTACGTGAACGACGGCTTAAACCCCGCCGACCCGCTCGACCAGCCGCTGCTGGCCGTGCTGGGCCCCGACGTGCTGCTGGGCCGCCGCCGCGTGGTGACGTACACCAACACGCTGGCGGCCAACTACACCTTCACCAACCGCATCTCGCTCACGTTCCGCGCCCGGCACTACACCAGCAACGTGCACTACCTGGCGTTTGCCCGCCTGGGCCCCGGCGGCAACGAAGCGGACTTGCCCGCCTACCGCCGCAACCACGACAACAGCTTCAACGCCTTCAACATCGACACCGCCCTCGTGTGGTGGTTCGCGCCCGGCTCGCAGGTCAGCATCGTCTGGAAAAACGCCAACTCGACCTACCTGGAAGGCAACGAGGCCACCCCGCTCTACTTCGACAACTTGGCCAACACCGTCAACACCCCGCACAACAACAACGTGTCGGTGAAGGTGTTGTACTACCTCGACTACCTCGCGCTGCGGCCCCGGCGGGGGTAGGGCGGGCCGTAGCAGGGGCTTTAATTTGCCTCAGGCTTTAATTTGCGTCATGGTTAAAAAGCTTCTCTTCTGCGCCGGGACTGCCCTGCTGGCTCGCGCCGCCGTGGCCCAAACCGCCGCCGTGCCCCTCGATTCGTTGCGGGCCCGCGTGGAACGCACGCTCCAAGCCAAGCGCTACCCCGACGCTGCCGCGCTCCTGGGGCAGCAGGCGGTTGCGGAGCCTTACCGGTCGGCCAAAGCCGATGCCTATTACAACCAGGCCTGTGCCTTCGCGCTGGCCGGCCAGCCCGCCGCGGCCCTGCAAGCGCTGGCCGTTGCCCAAAAGCTGGGCTGGAACCGGGCCAGCCTGGCCCGCCAGGACGACGACCTCGCCAGCCTGCGCGCCACCCCCGCGTTTGCCAAAACGGTGGGCCGCATGGACAAAATCGAAGCCCAGTTGTCCGACCCCAGAAATGCCCGGCTGGTGACCAGCGACATCACCTTGTTTTGGCGGGCCTACGACCTGGTGGCCAAAGACCCGGCGCACGCCGCGGCCATCTACCAGCGCGAATACTTCGACAAGGGCAGCCCCGGCTTGCAGGACTACTACCAGCTGAAGATTAAGTCGGTAAAGGCCTTCGTGGCCAACCAAACCGCCAAGCCCGAGTTTTACCGGGCCATCCGGCCCAATACGCTGCGCATCGCCACCATGACGCCGCAAATCCAGGCGGGCTTCGTGAAATTGAAAGAAATCTACCCCGAGGCCCGTTTTCCCAACGTGTACTTCGTGGTGGGACGCTGGAATTCGGGCGGTACGGCTTCCGGCAACGGCATGCTCGTCGGGGCCGACCAGCAGTGCCGCACCCCCGATACGCCGCTGGCCGAGTTGGACCTGTGGGAGCGCAACAACTTTGCCGACCTCAGCGGCCTGCCGGGCCTGGTGGCCCACGAGCAGGTCCATTTCATCCAAAAAAGCAGCAGCGACCCCAGCTTGCTGCGCGGGGCCATCAACGAGGGCATGGCCGATTTCCTGGCTGAATTAACGACCGGGCACAACCCCAACGCCCGCCTGCAAGCCTACGCCGGGGCCCACGAAAAGGAAATCTGGGCCAGTTTCACCAAGGAAATGGCCGGCAGCAGCTGGAGCAACTGGATTGGCAATGCCACCCAGGAAACCGCCGACAAGCCCGCCGACCTGGGCTACTTTGTGGGCTATAAAATCTGCCAGAGCTACTACCAGGAGGCGTCCGATAAGAAGCAAGCGGTGCATGACATACTGAATATCAGCGACTATCCCGCCTTTCTGGCTAAAAGCCGCTACGCCGAAAAGCTGGCCGTTCGCTAAGCCCGCCAAGGCCCTGCCCGCTCATCAATAGCCTGGCTGCCACATCCCATGAAAGCCCAGCGGGATGTGGTGCGGCAGCCGCAGGCGGGCCAGCAGGCGCAGGTCGGCCGCGTCGGCCACGATTAAATCGGTGGCGTCGTCGGGGGCCGAGTAGCGCAGGTAGGCCAGGTAGCCGTCGTCTTCGGCGGGTTCGGGGCGGCCGTTGGGGGCCCGGCGGGGCACCACCACGGGCTCGCTGCACAGGGTGTCGGGGGCGTAGGCGTGGCGCACTTCGCCGGTCTGCACGTCGAGCTTGAGCAGGTGGTCGAGCAGGGGCAGGGGGTGGCCCGAGGGGCGGCCGATGGTCCAGGCGTAGCGGTAGGGGCGGCCCGTGTGGGCGGGGTGGATTTCGGGCAGCTCGCCCTCGCAGTCCGACAGCGACTGCCGGGCCACGGTGCCGGCGGCCAGGTCGAGGCGGAAGCGCACGAAGCGCGCCTGGGGCTGGTCGTCGGGCAGGTGGCCGCTCAGGTAGGCCTTGATGGCGGCCGAATTGGGGTAGTTGCCGAGCAGCAGCGCGTCGGCCACCAGCGTGCCGTCGGCGTCCTGGAAGCCGTTCACAAAGTGAAACGCGAAGCCGAATTCGGTGTGCAGCCGGTGCACGGTGCCGTCCGGGGCCACCACGATAATTTGCGTCGGCTGAGCGGTGTTCACCTTAATAGAAGCCGCCGGCGAGGTCAGCCCCGCGAAGGCCCGCAGCACGTCGAAGGCCACCGGGGTCAGGAAGAAAATCTGGTGCCCGCTCTCCGTCAGCACGAAGTCGTGGGCGAAGGTGGCTTCGGGCATGGGCAGCGCGTGGGCCAGCCGGGCCTCCCCCGCGGGGCTCACCTCGTAGAGCACCAGCCGGTGCTGGGTGCCGGCCACGGTGCCGAAGTTGTGCAGCACCCCGGTGGTGGGGTGCACCTTGGGGTGGGCCGAAAACGGCAGCTCGGGCGTGATGCGCCGGTCGAGCCACGAGAACGGGTTGCGCAGCACCCCGCCGTAGTCGAAGCGGCCGCGGGTGGCCAGCGTGGCGGGGTCGAGGGCGTGGGGCAAGCCCCCTTCCCACAGGGCCAGCAGCTGGCCGCCGTGCTGCACCAGGCTGGTGTTGGCGGTGTTCTTGAACTTGGTTTTGAGGAAGTTGGCGCGCAGGCCCCCGGGCAGGTTGGTGCCGAAGCTGCGGTAGAGCATCCGCCCGGCCTGCTCCTCGGCCACGAACTCGTCGGTGCGCACGTAGCGGTTGCGGTAGCGCACCGCCTGCCCGTCGAACACGAACCGCGCCACCATCCCGTCGCCATCAAACAAGTGGTCGTAGCGCACGCCGTGCTGCTCGAAGTGGCCGTTGCCGTTGCGCAGCAGCGTGCCCACCAGGTCGGGCGGCAGGGCCCCTTCCAGCAGCTCCAGGGCCACGTCGTCGTATTCGGGCGTGGTGCGGCGGTTGGCCTCCACGTAGTTGTGCAGGGTCGGGTAGTGGCGGACGGGCATAGAATTGACGGAGGAGGTTGCGGTAGTAACTCCTGACGGGCGCAATTAGTGGCAATAAGCGGCGGCAATTGGTTGGTGAATTGCTTATGCAATGCGATTCGCCGCAGGGCAACCTCACCCCCGGCCCCTCTCCTGCGGAGAGGGGTGCCAGTACCTCAACGTCGGGGGCTGAACGAGCAAATTGAACGCACCCCTCTCCGCAGGAGAGGGGCCGGGGGTGAGGTTGCCCTGCACCGCGCTACTCCGCCCCCAGCAGCCGTTCGGCTGCCGCCCAGGGCGTGAGCTGCCCGGCTGCTACGGCGGCCCGCACGTCCGCCAGGGCCCCCCGCACCCCCGCCCGGCCGTAGAACTGCGCCGCCAGGGCCTGCTGCACGGCGTCCTCGAACCACTGGAGCTGCTGCTCGGCCCGGCGCTGCGCGAAGTAGCCGCTGGCCCGGGCCGCGGCGGCGTAGGTTTCGACGGTGGCCCAGGTTTCGGGCAGGCCCGCGCCCGTGACGGCGGAGGTGAGCAGCACCGGCACCACCTGGCCCGAGGGCGCGGGCGGGAACAGGTGCAGCGCGTTCTGGTAATCGATGCGGGCGCGGCGGGCAGCCAGCTCGTTGGCCTGGTCGGCCTTGGTGATGCAGAGCGCGTCGGCCATTTCCATGATGCCGCGCTTGAGGCCTTGCAGCTCGTCGCCGGCCCCGGCCAGCAGCAGCAGCAGGAAGAAATCGACCAGGCCGTGCACGGCGGTTTCGGACTGCCCCACGCCCACGGTTTCGACGAAAATGACGTCGTGGCCCGCTGCCTCGCACAGCAGCAGCGCCTCGCGCGTGGCCCGCGTGACGCCCCCCAGGCTGCCCCCGGCGGGCGAGGGCCGCACGAACACCGCCGGGTGGGCCGACAGCCACGGCATCCGGGTTTTATCGCCCAGGATGCTGCCGCCGCCGCGCTGGCTGCTGGGGTCCACGGCCAGCACGGCCAGCTTTTTGCCCAGCGTTTCCACCACGTGGCGGCCCAGGGCCTCAATAAACGTGCTTTTGCCCACGCCCGGCACCCCCGTGATGCCGATGCGCAGGCTGCGCCCGGTGCGCGGCAGCACGGCTTGCAGCACCTCCTGGCCCAGGGCTCGGTCGGCGGGCAACGTGCTTTCGGCCAGCGTAATGGCTCGGCTCAGCACGCCGCGCTGCCCAGCCAGTAAGCCCTCAACAAAAGCAGCAGCGGAAAGGCGGGGGGCGGGCAAAGTAGGCGCGGGGCAGTGGTGGGGCCCCGTAAACTTACCTGTAGCGCAGCCTTCGCAGCCCGGTGGCCCAACGTCAAGCCCGTCAGTTAGCTCCCTGGCCCGGCCAATCGACTGGAGGTAGAGACGCGACCCTTCGCGTCTCCGCCGCTGCCCGACGACTACCGTAGTAATTGCCGTTCGGCAATGGAGACGCGAAGTGTCGCATCTCCACGGTCGTTATTTTAGCCGCCAAATACCTTTTTCAGCAGGGCGGTGGTGCGGGCCACGGGGTTTTCGCGAATGTCGGCTTCCTGCTGGGCGATGAGCGTGAACAGGCCGTCGATGGCCTTGCCGGTGGCGTACTGGTTGAGGTCGGTTTGCACGGGCTTCACCAGCGGCAGCTGGTTGTAGCGCGTGGTGAGGCTGGTGTAGTACTTGGTAGCGTCCACTTTTTCAAGGCTTTGCTGCATGATGGGCTGGAAAGCCGTGGTGAGCTGCGTAGTGGTGGTGCGTTTGAGGTACTGCGTGGCCGCGTCCTTCGAGCCGGTGAGGATGCCCCACACGTCGCTGAACGACAAGCTCTTGATAGCATTCAGGAAAATGGGCTTGGCGCTCTTAGCCGCGTCCTCGGCCCCGCGGTTCAGCGACAGCTCAAACTTATCGACCTGGCTGCCCAAACCGATGCTGCGCAGCGTGGTGGCCACGCGCTGCGCATCGGGCGGAAACGGGATGTGAATGAGGCTGTTCAGGTTGAAGCCGTCGGTTTTGGAAGCCTGGTCGGCTCCCTTGCTGATGCCCTGGATGAGGGCCTCCTTGAGGCCGCTGGCCGCCTCCGTGCTGCTCACGCCCGCCGGTACGCCGGTAGCAGTGCCGGCAGCCGGGGCGGTTTTGCCCAGCGTGGGCAGCTTGAGGCCCCCAATTTTGGGCAGCGAAAACTGGGCCTGGGCCCCGAGCGAGGCCCCCGACAGGGCCAGCAGCAAGGCGAAGAAGGAAGGTTTATTCATAACAAAAATAGGCAGCTGAAAGCGTGAGGATGGTGATGCCTAAGAAAAAAGCGTGCCGTTGTATTGTACCGAAAGCCTATCCAAAAAAGGCCGTCATGCCGACGAGCGCAGCCGAGGCATGACGGCCTTTTTTGGATAGACTCTTAATAGCTAACAGCTAACTCAAGGCACCACCACGAAGTTGGGCAACCCTAATTTACTGCGCCGCCCGCCCAGCTTGAGGCCATCATCGACGTACTGGCACGCTTTGCCGACCGAATTAGGACTTTGGATGACGCCGAGGCTGGGGTTGTCTTCGCGGGCCACGTAGATTTTGCCGTCGGGGCCCCGTTGCAGGGCCCCGATTTTGCGGTTGGCCGAGCGGCCCACCAGCGTGGCGGCGCCTTTCTTGGACAGGTCGAACTGCCAGATCTGGGTTTCGCCGCCGCCCGTGCCGTTGCAGCTGCCGTAGAGCTTGCTGCCGTCGGGCGAAAACTCGACCCCGTAGGCCTCGGCGTAGGGCCCGTAGCTGCGGGCGTTGCTGACTTTGCCGGTGGCGCGGTCGAAGTCATACACCTCGAACTTGTTGTTTTCGCGCCACAGCGCCGCGGCCACGTGGCGGCCGTCGGGCGAGAATTTTAGGGCCCCGATGGCGTTGCGGCCGGGCCCCGAGTTCACGCTGCCCACGCTGCTGAGCACCGGCTTGTTGCCCTGCACGCCGTCGGCCGTGACGAGGTAGGCCACGAAGGCGCTGGAGTTCCAGCGGTGGGCCAGCACCCAGGTGTCGCGGCCGTTGGCGTGGCGCACGGCGGCCAGCTTCTCGGCCACGGGCTGCACCAGCAGCAGGTTGGTGCGCGGCAGGTCGCCGAGGCCGTCGGCGCGCGTCATGTCGAGCAGCGAGTAGCGCAAGCCGTCGCGCCCGCCCTGCGGGGCCACGGTGAAGACGTAGAACAAGTTGCCCGAGCCCGGGTCGGGCACGATGAGGGCCGACTGGGTGCTGCTGCCGGGGCCCGTGGCGCTGGTGCCGCCCAGCAGGTGCTGGCCGTTGGGCATCACCTTGTGCTGGCGGTTCCACACGCTGATGCCGTTGGTATAAAACAACAGCTCGCCCTTGGCCGTGGTGGCCACCGCGCAGCCCTCGTAAGTGGCCATCTTGCCGTCGAGCAACGGCTTGGGGTCGCCGTCGGCGAAGCTCAGGCCGGCCTGCTGGCCGAAGTACCACAGGTCGGTGGGGCGCTGGGCGCGGGCCGTGCCGGCCAGTAGCAACAGCGGCAGCACGAGCAGGCGCAGGGAGAAAGCGGGAATCTTCATAGATGCAAAAAAGCAGTATATATGCCGGGTAAACGAAAACCGGGCCAACCGCGGGGCCCCTTTATTTAGTTTTGCACGGTGAAATGGTTTTGCACGGTGAAAGAATAGAACGTCATGCTGAGCGCAGCCGAAGCATCTCTACCGCAGCAGTAATCAGCTTGATTAGTGAGCGGTAGAGATGCTTCGGCTGCGCTCAGCATGACGTTCAAGTAGATGGCAATAATTAACCCCCATTCCCACAACGCCGGCCGGCCGCTGCTATTTTGCGAGGCCCTAGCCAGTCGGCCGCAGGGCCCCGTTTTCCGTTGGTACGCCCATGCAGCTTCCCCCACTTTTTGATTTCCTCGCCCGCCTGGCCGCGCACAACGACCGCGCCTGGTTCCAGGAGCGCAAGGCCGAATACACCCGCCTACGGGCTGATTTTGAAGAAGATGTCGCCTTCTGGCGGCAGGAGCTGAACCGGCTCGACCCGGCCCTGGCGGGGCCCCTGGGCCGCACCAGCGTGTTCCGCATCTACCGCGACGTGCGCTTCTCAAAAAACAAAGACCCTTACAAAACGCACTTCTCGGCCTACTTCACTGCCAGCGCAGGCAAAGACATCGACGCGCCCGGCTACTACGTGCAGGTGGGCCCCGGCGGCCAGACCCTGGTGGCCGCCGGCCTCCACCAGCCCGACAAAACCCAGCTGGCCGCCATCCGCCAGGAAATCGACTACAACGCGGCCGGCCTGCAGGCCGTGCTGGGGGCCCCCGGCTTCCGCCGGCACTTCGCCGGCCTCAGCGGCGAGCAACTCAAAAAAGCCCCCGCCGGCTACGACCCCGCCCACCCCGAAATCGAGCTGCTGAAGTTTAAGAGCTTCACCGCCAGCCAGGAAATCCCCGATGCTGAGGCGCTGGCCCAAAAGGACTTCCGCGGCTACGTGCTGGCGCGGCTGGGGGCCCTGGTGCCGCTCTGCGGCTTTTTGCGCGACGCGGTAGGATAAAAACGACGTAGAGACGCGACACCTGGCCTTGGCAATGCCTACCAGCTCAGCGTTTCCTGCTCGTGGCCCTGGCGCAGCAGGGCGCTGGCTTTTTTGCCGTTGGCTTCCAGGTTCACGATGTTCATCTGGTCAGCAAACGAGTCGAGCAGCACCGCGTTGCGGATTTGCACGCCCGTGGCCTTGCCCGGCACGGCCACTTTACTGTACAGCCAGTACGAGTCCTTTTCGGGCTGCATGCCCAGGAATTGCAGCGGCAGCGGGGCCCCGGCGGGCGTGTGCAGCACCAGCGTGCGGCGCAGGTAGTCGGCCGTGAGGATGGCCCCCTGGGGCCCCGCCGTCAGCAAATCGACGCGGACCGGCCGGCCTTCCGACAAGCCCTTTTCAAAGTCGTCGGTGAACACCTTGGTGGCCAGCTCCAACTGCTGCCTGGCCGCGTTGTAGCGCAGCTCCGTGATGCTGGCGTGGTAGGCGTGGAGCGCCGGCCGGGCGGGCGCGGGGCCCCCCAGCAGCGCCAAAACCAAACCAAGCAACGGCGCGAAGGATAGCATGAGGAAGGAGGGTTTAACTAAAGGCCGTCGTGGTTAATGGTCGTGGTTAATGAGGAACGTCATGTTGAACGCAGTGAAGCATCTCTACCGCGCCAGTAATCAGCGTTTACTGCTGCGGTAGAGATGCTTCACTGCGTTCAGCATGACGTTCTACTTGAAGGGCACCCGTTCTAGTGGATGGCCTTGAGCAACGGCTTGAGGATGATGACGTAGGCCATCAGCATCAGAATCAGGACCGTACCGATTTGCTGGGCCACGCCCAGGAACTTGTCGGATGGCTTGCGGCGGGCAATTATTTCGTAGAGCAGGAACACCACATGGCCGCCGTCGAGGGCCGGAATGGGGAGCAAGTTCATGAAGGCCAGCACCATGCTCAGGCCGCCGGTGAGGCCCCAGAAGCGCTGCCAATCCCACTGCCCGCCGTACTGCTGGGCAATTTCCACGGGGCCCCCGAGGCTTTCCGAAGCCTTGGCTTCGCCGCGGAAAATCTTGGCAATGGCGCGGCCTTGCAGGCCGATGACGCCGAATGCCTTGCTGGCACCCGCCGGCACGGCCTGGGCCAGGCTGTACTGGCGCTGCTCGAAGTGCATGGTGGGCTTGGGCTCGAAGCCGAGCTTGCCCGCGGCCGTCACGGCCGCCGTCAGGGTCAGGGGCTGGCCGTCGCGCTCCACGGCAAGGGCGGTTTTCTTGCCGGCGTTGGCCACCAGGGCGGCTTGCAGCTCGTCGAAAAACTGGACGGGCTGGCCCGCAATGGCCACGATGTGGTCGCCGGGCTTGAGGCCCGCCTCGGCGGCGGGGTTGCCGGCCACCACGCGGCCCACGGTGAAGGGCTCGCGGGGCCGCACGAACAGGCTGTCCTGCTGCTGGGCGAAGTGGTCCATGAAATTGGCGGGCACGTTCACGTCCACCAGCTGCGTGCCGCGCTCCACGGTGAAGTAGGAGTGCGAGCCCAGCAGCACCTCGGGCTTGTACACTTCGTCGAACTCGGCAAAGGGCCGGCCGTTGATTTTCACGATCTTATCGCCGGTGCGGAAGCCCATGCTGCGGCCCAGGCCGTTGGGCAGGATGCCGTAGCGGGCCTCGGAGGCCGGTAGGTAGCTCTCGCCGTAGTGCAGGGTGATGGCCGAGAAAATGACGATGCCGGTAATCACGTTCATGATGATGCCGCCGAGCATCACCAGCAGGCGCTGCCAGGCCGGCTTCGAGCGGAACTCGTCGGGCTGCGGGGGCCCCGCCAGGGCATCCGCGTCCTGGGTTTCGTCAATCATCCCGTGGATTTGCACGTAGCCGCCCAGCGGGAACCAGCCGATGCCGTACTCCGTCTCGCCCACCTTTTTCTTGACCAGGGCGAAGTTCATCACCGCCGGCAGCGGGAACAGGAAGTCGAAGAAGATGTAAAACTTATCGACCCGAATCTTAAACAGCTTGGCGAAGGCGAAGTGGCCAAATTCGTGCAAGCCCACCAACAGCGACAGGCCCAGCAGCAGCTGGCCGGCCATAACGAGAATTTCCAAACGGTGAATGATTGAAGGAGTGAATGAGTGAGGTCGGTGAATGAGTAGAAAAAAAGGGGGAGTTATCGACTAACAACTCACTCCTTCGCTCCTTCAATCATTCACCGCAACAACACCGAAGCGGCCCGCCGCGTTTCCGCATCGGTCTGCATCAGGTCGTCGAGCGACGGGTTGGCAAGGTACGGCACCCGCGCCAGGCACCCGGCCACGAGGTCGGACATCTGGCGAAAGCCGACCGCCTCCCGCAAAAATGCGGCCACGGCTATCTCGTTGGCCGCGTTGAGGATACAGGGCGCGTTGCCGCCCCGGCGCATGGCCCCAAAGGCCAGCTCCAGGTTGGGAAACGCCGCCCGGTCGGGGGCCTCAAAGGTGAGGCTGGGGTAGTCGAGAAACGAGAACCGCGGGAACGTGTTGGCCAGCCGCTGCGGGTAGCCGAGGGCGTACTGGATGGGCAGCTTCATGTCGGGCAGGCCCAGCTGGGCCTTCAGCGAGCCGTCGGCAAACTGCACCAGCGAGTGCACGATGCTTTGGGGGTGCACCACCACGTCAATCTGCTCATTCGTAAGCCCAAACAGCCACTTGGCCTCAATCACTTCCAGCCCTTTGTTCATGAGCGAGGCCGAGTCGATGGTGATTTTGGCGCCCATCTCCCAGTTGGGGTGCTTGAGGGCCTGGGCCTTGGTGACGGCCTCCATTTGCTGGGCCGAGCGGCCGCGGAAGGGGCCCCCGGAGGCGGTGAGAATAATCTTCTCCACCGGGTTCAGCTCTTCGCCCACCAGGCACTGGAAGATGGCCGAGTGCTCGGAATCGACGGGCAGCAGGCGCACGCCGTGCTGCTGCACCAGGCTGGTAATCAGCTCGCCGGCCACCACCAGGGTTTCCTTGTTGGCCAGGGCAATGTCCTTGCCGGCCCGGATGGCGGCCACCGTGGGCAGCAGCCCGGCGTAGCCCACCAGGGCGGTGAGCACCACGTCGATGCCGGGCCGCGTAACGACCTCGGCCAGGGCAGCCGGCCCGGCCAGCACTTCGGTTTCGGGCTGCCCGGCCAGGGCGGCCTGCACGGGGCCCCGGAGGCTTTCGTCGCCGATAACCACGGCAGCCGGGCGAAACTCCCGCGCCTGCCGCACCAGCAGCTCCCACTGCCGTTGGGCGCTCAGCACGGCCACCCGAAAGCGGCCCGGCTGCTGGCGGACCACCTCCAGCGCCTGCGTGCCAATGGAGCCGGTGCTGCCGAGCAGGGCCAGGGTTTTTATGGTAAAATCGGGGGTCATTTATTGAGTGGGAAAGACGCGGGCAAAGGTAGGGGCGGGGCGGGCCGCCGGCTTTTCGCCGGCTGCCCGCTACTCGTTGCTTGGGTTGGTGGGGCTAAAAATCGCCATCGCGGAACTTCACCCCCGGCCCCTGGCGATTTACAGGCAGTCGGCGAAAAGGCGGTAGGCCGGGGCACCCGGTAAGCTCGGCATATCTAACCGAGGCGCGGCCGCGTAAGCAGGAAAGTCGCCCGCGCGACTAAAAAATCCGGTTTCCTTTCATTTCTCCCTTTCCATGCCCCACCAACCTAAACCGCTCGACCAGCAAATCATTGTCATCACCGGGGCCACCAGCGGCATCGGCCTGGCCACGGCCCGCGCCGCCGCCAAGGCCGGGGCCCGCCTGGTGCTGGCCGCCCGCTCCAAAAAAGACCTCCGCACAGTGGCCCAGCAGCTCGAAGCCACCCGGGCCCACGTGGCCACGGTGGCCGCCGACGTGGCCCGCCCCGAGGACGTGGCCCGCATCGCCGAGGCGGCCCGCAGCCACTTCGGCGGCTTCGACACGTGGGTGAACAACGCCGGCGTGGGCATCTTCGGCCGCATCGAAGACGGCAACCCCGACGACCACCACCGGCTGTTCGAGACCAACTTCTGGGGCGTCGTCAACGGCTCGCTGGAGGCCCTCAAGCACCTTAAGGCGCACGGCGGGGCCCTTATCAACGTCGGGAGTGTGGTGTCGGACGTGGCCGTGCCGCTGCAAGGCATGTACTCGGCCAGCAAGCACGCCGTGAAGGGCTTCACCGACGCGCTGCGCGTCGAGTTGGAGCACGAGAAAGCGCCCGTAACGGTGACGCTCATCAAGCCGGCGTCCATCAACACCCCGTTCAACGTGAACGCCCGCAACTACACCGACCACGAATTGCAGCTGCCCCCGCCCGTGTACGCGCCCGAGGAGGTGGCGCTGGCGATTTTGCACGCGGCTGTGCACCCGATGCGCGACATTTACGTGGGCGGCGGCGGCAAAGTGATGAGCGTGGCCAACAAGTACGCCCCCGGCGTAATGGATTGGATCAGCGCCAAGGGCATTGCAAACCAGGAGGAAAGCGACAAGCCCGCCCAACACCCTGAAGGAGGCTTGCAGCAGCCCGGCCTAGGGGGCCACGCGCACAGCGACTACCCTGGCCACGTCGTGAAAACCAGCCTGTACACCCGCGCCACGCTGCACCCCGTGCTGGCCGGCACGCTGGCCGCGGCGGGCGTGGCCGCCGCCGCACTGCTCCTCAACGGCGGCTTCTCGATAGGCCCCAAGCAAGACGCCTGGGTGCACGAGTCGGGCCCGGTGCCGAAGTAGGGCCCCCGCCCGTGGTTGCGCCGGGGGTTGGGCCCGGGCCATGAGGAAAGCTAACGCTTCTGTAAAATTTTCTTGTGGCCCGGGCCCAACCCCCGGTGGCACGACCCCGCCTTGCCCCACCGGGCGTAACACTTTGCCGACCCCATCAGTCCCCCGAAATTATGGAATCCCACTCTGCCCGTCCCGAAGATTCGCTCTTCGATGCGGCCCGCAAGGGCGACGTAGGCGAACTTGAACGCCTGCTTCAAGACCCGCAAATTGATATTAACATTCAGAACGGCAAGGGCTTCTCGGCCCTCGTCTTGGCCACCTACGACAACCACCTCGACGCCGCCCGCCTGCTGCTCGACCACCGCGCGAACCCCGATTTGCAGGATGCCAGCGGCAACTCGGCCCTGATGGGGGTCAGCTTCAAGGGCTACGCCGAAATTGCCCGCCTGCTCATCGCCCGCGGGGCCAGTCTAAACCTGACCAACGGCAACGGCGGCACGGCCCTCATGTTCGCCACTATTTTCGGTCGCAACGAGCTGGTCAAGCTTCTGGTCGAGGCCGGGGCTGATACGACCATTCGGGACGCGCGGGGCCTGACGGCCCTGCACCTCGCCGGCCAACAAGGCAACCAGGAAGCTTGGCAACTATTGGGCGGGCCCCCCGAGGACGGTAAATAAATGCGCCTAAAGTCAGCAGTTAATAGTCTGGCAACCGGTAACTAGTGCCCAAAAAAGCGGCCGGTACCCAGCCGATGCTGGGTGCCGGCCGCTTTTTTGGCAACGCACGTATTTATATGCTGCGCACCACGCCGCCGTCTACGCGCACGGCAGCCCCGTTGGTGGCCGCCGCCAGGGGGCTGGCCAGGTAGGCCACCATGTTGGCAACTTCATCGGGGGTAATGAAGCGCTGGAGCAGCGACGATGGCCGCGCGTCGCGGACAATGCTAATACCAAGGTGAAAGGCGGCCGGCCGCGCGGCTTCGCCCCCGGGAGTTATACGGGTGGGCCGCGGCAACGCGCTGTGCTTTGCCGTTTGCAAGCGCCCGGTACGCCGACTGATTTATTCACAAAGCCATATTTTAAATAATTATATTAAAATTAAATAAAATAAATACTATACAAGTGCAGATATTATTTATTTATAAGTAAAAAAATCTTTTTATTTGTCTAGTCTTCAATAAAATTGCATAAATTAGTTGTGTAGTAATCGTCGATTTGCATTAATTATAGTTTGAATTTATTTTGTACTATACTAATAATAAGCATTGCTGATTCGGCCTGGTCACGCGGGAGAGTCGCGGTGGCCATTGGCTTTGGCTTTTCGCAAACATCGAATTTCTCCGGCCAACGCAACGACTGCGCCAGACGCGCTACGCCCCGTCGGGGACCCCCTTTTTTAATTCATCACCACTTTTACTTCAACCGCTATGTTGCCAGCTCTTTACGCAAATATTTTATTGTTGGGCCACGCACTGCTGCCACCGTCCGGGCCGGTGGCCCCGCCGCTCAAAACGCCCACTTCCGTGGGACTGGTCCGTTCGGCGGCGGCCTTGTCGGGGCGGGTGCTGACGGAGGCGGGGGCGCCGCTGCCGGGGGTGATCATCGTGGTGCAGGGCTCGCCGAGCGTGTCGAGCACGAACTCGGACGGGCGCTTTTTGGTGCCGCTGGCCGTGGCCGACCCGGTGCTCGTCTTCAGCTGCGCCGGCTACCGGGCCCAGACCGTGGTGCCGCCGGCCGAGGGGCCCCTCAGCGTGACGATGTACGCCACCACCGGCAGCGGCTCGGACGCGGCCACGGCCACGGCCGGCAGCGCGGTATCGGCGGGCGGGCGGGCCCGGGCGGCGGCGCTGCCCTTTGCGCAAGTGATGCCCGCTTTCACGGGCGGCGAGGAGGCGTACAAAACTTACCTGCGCGAAAACGCGCACTACCCCGCCGACGCTCAGGCGCAGAGCCTGCGCGGCGAAGTGTACGTGGGGTTCGTGGTGGACGAGCAGGGGCGCATCTGCGACGCGGAGGTGGTGAAGGGCTGCGGCCACGGCTTCGACGAGGAGGCCCTGCGCCTCATCCGCCTCATGCCGTGGTGGCAGCCCGGCCTCGATGAAGGCAAGCCCGTGCGCGTGGCCCGCACCCTGCGCATCATATTTCGGGTTCAGAAGCCGTAGCGGCCCGCCGCTTCGCCCAGCATTCCGGCGTTGCCGAAGCGCCGGGCTGCTACCCGCACTCGTTCGGGCCCGGCCCGGGGCCGCCACCCTTCCCGCCACAAAAACGTCCATCCGCCGCGTGCCGCCCGGTTTCCATCCTGCCCACCCAAATGCTAACCGTTATGCTACTAAATCTTTACGCCGCTACACTGCTGTTGGGCCACGCGCTGCTGCCCCTGTCGCCACGAGCAGTTTCTCCCGCGGCAACCGTGGCCGGCCGCTGGGCCCGTTCGGCGGCAGCCTTGTCGGGGCAGGTGCTGACGGAGGCGGGGGCGCCGCTGCCGGGGGTGATCATCGTGGTGCAGGGCTCGCCGAGCGTGTCGAGCACGAACTCGGACGGGCGCTTTTTGGTGCCGCTGGCCGTGGCCGACCCGGTGCTCGTCTTCAGCTGCGCCGGCTACCGGGCCCAGACCGTGGTGCCGCCGGCCGAGGGGCCCCTCAGCGTGACGATGTACGCCACCACCGGCAGCGGCTCGGACGCGGCCACGGCCACGGCCGGCGGCACCGTGTCGGCCGGGGGCCAGGCCCGGGCGGCGGCGCTGCCTTTTGCCGACGTAATGCCCGACTTCACCGGTGGCAGCCAAGCCTACCGTGCCTACCTGCGCGAAAACGCGCACTACCCCGCCGAGGCCCTGGAAAAAGTGCTGGCCGGGGCGGTGTACGTGGGGTTCGTGGTGGACGAGCAGGGGCGCATCTGCGACGCGGAGGTGGTGAAGGGCTGCGGCCACGGCTTCGACGAGGAGGCCCTGCGCCTCGTCCGCCTCATGCCGTGGTGGACGCCCGGCAAAATGGCCGGCCGGCCCGTGCGCGTGGCCCGCACCCTGCGCATTGTTTTTGAAGCGGTGGAACGGTAGCGGGCGCACCTGTTGTACGCAGCCCGGGGCAAAAACGGCCGTGCCCGCGGAGGCCGTTGCAACCCCGCCCGGCCCCCCAATTGAAAATGACGCCACTCCCCCCGCCGGCTGCTGTCGAGCCCCTGGGCCGCCCCGTGCCCCCGCGGCTTGGGGCAGTGAATGCGCTGCGGGGCTGTGCGCCACCGGGGCAGTGGCAGTTGCGGCGGCGGAACTGGCCGCGCAAAAAGCTGCCGACGCGGCTCCGTCAGGAAAATTCTGCGGCCCAGCGGCACCACCGGCCGGCGGACGTTGGCCCACGAAATAAGTGGAACTATGCTAAGCTGAATTATGCGAAGCAAAATTCTCGTGGACCATTCAATTAAGTTAAAAGAACGATCGTGCTAACCTGCATGTACGCCAGCTAAATATGGCCGTCTAATCGGATAGGCGTTTGTTATTATTAATTAAAAAAATAACATTGATTATGCATATAGAAAGCGTAAATTTTATCATAACAAAGTACTGATTAAGACGTTTCAAATATGAATAGTAAGTTCTCGCAACTTGTACCTATTTAATTAATTATTTCCTAGTTTAAATTATATAAAATAGTGAGGCTTCTTACTTTATCAGGTGCTACAAAGCACGTTGGCAACACGTTATCCAAAAGGCTTGAAGAGGTGGATGTGTTGCGGGGGTTTTCTTTGCTGGGTATCTGGCTGGTTCACTTTCTGTTGCCTTATGCCGTTCAGAATACTGCCGGCCATGTGCATGCGCACAGTACTGGGAAACTGGCGGTTGGGCTGGGGGTAGAAATGCTCATGGTGGGGAAATTTTTTAGTATTTTCTCGCTGCTTTTTGGACTAGGTTTTTCCTTGCAGTTGCGGAGCGCCAGTGCCAAAGGCCACCCCTTTGTTGGGCGTTACATCTGGCGGCTGGTCCTGCTGGGGGCCATCGGCGGGCTGCACCGGCTCATTTTCGAGTCAGATATTTTGCACCTCTACGCAGTGGTTGGCTTGCTGCTTGTGCTGGTTCGCCGGTGGGGCAATGCTTGGCTACTGTTCACCAGCGCCTCGCTCTTTATGGGGGGGCTCTGCTTTTCTTTCTGCGTGGCCCCGGCCACCGCCCTGTTCATCCGCGTGGCTGGCGAACCAACTGGCAGGTTCCTGATGGATGAAATCCTGGTTTATCGGTTGTTCACTGTCGCTGCCATGTTTGTGTTGGGCCTGTACCTGGGGCGCAAAAACGTATTTTCAGACGGGCCCGCAAACCGGGTTTTCTTCAAGCGGGTGTTGTTCGCGGCGGCCGGGCTATTCGTGGGCTTAAAGCTCGGGTACTACCTGCTGGGCTTGGGGGGGGGGGGCCAAGCGCACCCCTACGATGGTGCCTACTTCGCATTGAAAAACATTTCGTTGTCGGCTCTGTACGTGGCCGGCATCGTGCAACTGTACCAGCGGCCATTGCTGCGGAAAAAAATGGCCTGGCTGGGGCCCATCGGCCAGATGGGGATGTCCGTTTACGTGCTGCAATCCCTGTGCATGGTGTTTTTTGCCTGGGCCATCGAGCGCTACGTGGAGGTAGCGGCCCCGCAACTGGCGTGGGTGCTGGGGGCCGCCGCGCTGCTGTTTGCGGGGCAGGCCGTGGCGGCGCGGTGGTGGATGCAGCGTTTCCGCTACGGCCCGCTGGAGTGGGCGTGGCGCAGCCTGACGTACTTGAAGCGGCAGCCGCTGCGGCGGGTGCGGGCGCGGGTGTACTACCTGAGAAAAGATTTCGTCCCGGTTAGAACATTCGCCTTGCGCACCGTTCCTCTCCAGGCCAGAAGAAGAGCCGGCACCGGCGCCAAGCAAGCATGACGCCCCGCCCGCAGGCACCACTGCGGCAAAAATGCATGCCGCCGAAGGGCGGCGGGCCAGGGGGGCGTGCCGGCTATTGTGCCTCCAGCTTGCCCAAAATTTCCATCGCGGCCTTGGCAATCACCGTTCCGGGGCCGTACACGCCGGCCACGCCGGCATCGAAGAGGAACTGGTAGTCCTGGGCGGGGATGACGCCGCCGGTGATGACCAGGATATCGGGCCGGCCTTGCTCTTTTAGCTCCCGGATGAGCAAGGGTAGCAGGGTTTTGTGGCCGGCGGCGAGGCTGCTCACGCCCACCACGTGCACGTCGTTGTCCACGGCCTGCCGGGCCACTTCGCCGGGGGTTTGGAACAGGGGCGCCAGGTCCACGTCGAAGCCCACGTCGGCGAAGCTGGTGGCGATGATTTTTGCGCCCCGGTCGTGGCCGTCCTGGCCCATTTTGGCCACCAGCATGCGCGGGCGGCGGCCTTCGTGGGCGGCGAAGGCATCGGCGGCGGCGCGGGCCCGGGCAAAATCTTCGTTGTGGCTCATTTCCTGCGAGTACACGCCCGACACGGTGCGCGTGGTGGCCTGGTGGCGGCCGTACATGGCCTCCAGCGCGTCCGAAATTTCGCCCAGTGTGGCCCGGGCCCGGGCGGCGGTAACGGCCAGGGATAATAAGTTAAAAGTTAAAAGTTGAGAGTTAGGAGTTGACGCGTCAGTATCAGATTTTAACTCTTCACTTTTAATTTTTAACTCCTCTAGGCGCAGGCCGGCGGCCTCGGTGAGGGCGGCCAGGGCTACTTTCACGGCCACCGCGTCGCGGGTGGCCCGCACGTGGGTGAGGCGGGCCAGCTGGCTTTCGCGCACGGCGTCGTTGTCGATGTCTAGCACTTCGACCTCCGTTTTTTCGTCGGTTTGGTACTTGTTCACGCCCACAATCACTTCCTTGCCCGCGTCGATGCGAGCCTGCTTACGGGCGGCGGCTTCCTCGATGCGCAGCTTGGGCAAGCCGGTTTCGATGGCTTTGGCCATGCCACCGAGCTCCTCCACCTCCTGAATGAGGGCCCAGGCTTTATCGGCTAGCTCGTGGGTCAAGGTTTCGACGTAGTACGAGCCGCCCCAGGGGTCCACCACTTTCGTCACGTCGGTTTCGTGCTGCAAGTACAGCTGCGTGTTGCGGGCAATGCGGGCCGAGAAGTCGGTGGGCAGGGCAATGGCCTCGTCCAGGGCGTTGGTGTGCAGGCTTTGGGTGCCGCCGAGCACGGCCGCCAAGGCCTCGATGGCGGTGCGGGCCACGTTGTTGTAGGGGTCCTGCTCGGTGAGGGAGTAGCCCGAGGTTTGGCAGTGGGTACGCAGGGCCAGGCTCTTGGGGTTCTGGGGCCCAAACTGCTGCATGAGCTTGGCCCAGAGCAGGCGGCCGGCCCGCAGCTTGGCGATTTCCATGAAGTGGTTCATGCCGATGGCCCAGAAAAACGACAGGCGCGGCGCAAAATCATCGATGGGCAGGCCCACGGCCAGGCCGGCGCGCACGTACTCCAAGCCGTCGGCCAGGGTGTAGGCCAGCTCCAGGTCGGCGGTGGCCCCAGCTTCCTGCATGTGGTAGCCGCTGATGCTGATGGAGTTGAACTTGGGCATGCGCGCCGCTGTGTAGCTGAAAATGTCGGCGATGATGCGCATGCTGGGCCCCGGCGGGTAGATGTAGGTGTTGCGCACCATGAACTCCTTCAGAATGTCGTTTTGAATGGTGCCGGTCAGCTTTTCGGGCGGCACGCCCTGCTCCTCGGCCGCCACGATGAAGAAGGCCAGTACCGGCAGCACGGCCCCGTTCATGGTCATGCTCACCGACATCTGCTCCAGCGGAATCTGGTCGAAGAGGATTTTCATGTCCTCCACCGAGTCGATGGCCACGCCGGCCTTGCCCACGTCGCCCTGCACCCGCGGGTGGTCGGAGTCGTAGCCCCGGTGGGTGGCCAGGTCAAAGGCCACGCTCAGCCCTTTCTGGCCGCCGGCCAGGTTGCGGCGGTAGAAGGCGTTGCTGGCCTCGGCCGTCGAGAAGCCCGCGTACTGCCGCACCGTCCACGGGTTTTGGGTGTACATGCTGGCGTAGGGCCCCCGCAGGTAGGGGGCCTGCCCGGCCCCGAAGCCCAGGTGGTCGAGGTGGGCCACGTCGGCGGCGGTGTAGCGGGGTTTCAGCGCAATGCCTTCGGGCGTGGCCAGGGCCGGCGCGCCGGGGCCCCCCGGGGCGGGCTGGGGCGGGGCAGCGTCGTAGGCAATGGCGGCGAAGTCGGGTTTCATCAAAAGGGGGTTAGGAGTTATAAGTTATGGGTTATGAGTTGAGTAATGAAGTAGATACGAGCGAAGCAGCGCGTTTGCACCATGGAGCTGGCAAAGCGCAAACGGTTGAAAAAACTCACAACTTCTGACTCATAACCCATAACTAACCTTTACCGCCCTTGCAGGCGGGACAATACTTCTTCGGTGGTGTAGCCCTGCACCCGCATTTCTTGGAAGCCGAACACGCGCACGGCTTCCTGCAACGTAGCCAAATCGGAGGAGAGCAGCACGGGCGGCATGAATAGCTGCCGCTCGACCGGGATGCGGTAGAGGAAGCGGGCAAAGCGCTGAAACTGCTCGGGCGTGGCGTACATCAGGGTGGCCTCTTCGGGCGACGAAAACAGGAACGACAAGGTGCCCTCGGGGTGGCTGGCGGCCAGTTCGGGGCGCTCCAGGGCCGGCAGCAAGCGCCAGAACGACTCCTCGATGTGGCGGTTCACGCCCACGCCCAGCAGCACCAGGGCCGCCTGGCGGGTTTTGCGCTCGCGCCGCTCGAAGTGCAGGGCCGTGGCCAGGCGCAGCACTTCCGTCGGGTACGCCGCGCGGGTGGTGTCGAACGCGGCCGAGCGCAGCAGCTTCTTGGGGTTGAAGGGAAAACGCTCGGCGCGGTTTTCGAAGCGGTTGGTGCCCACCACCACCTGCTTGCCGGCCGCGATGCGCCGGAAGGTGGCCGTAGCGGCCGTGTGCACGTTTTCGAGCACCTGTGGGCGGGCCGCCGGCAGCCCACCCGCCGCCTCGGTGTGCTGGAACAGGGCCCAGGCCGCGCGGGCCAGCTCGTCGGTCAGGGTTTCGAGGAAGTAGGAGCCCGCGGCGGGGTCCTGCACGGCGTCGAGGTGGGTCTCCTCCTTGAGAATGAGGGACAGGTTGCGGGCCAGGCGGCCCGAGAATTCGTTGGGCGCGGCAAATAGGCTGTCGAACGTGCCCACCGACAGCGAATCGGCCCCGCCCAGCACGGCGCTCATGGCTTCGGTGGTGGCCCGCAGCAGGTTGGTGTGGGGGTCGAGGGTGGTTTGCGTCCAGGTGGCGGTGGCGGCGTGCACGCGCAGGGCGGCGGCGGGCGGCAGGCCGTAGGCGTGCAGCAGCGTGGGCCAGAGGCGGCGCAGGGCCCGCAGCTTGGCCAGCTCGGGAAAGTAGCTGGGCCCCACGGCCACGTGCCAGTGCAAGGCCCCGGCCACGGCGGCCAGGGGCGTGGCCGCGTCGGGCAGTTCGGCCAGCAGGGCGGCGGCGGTGCTCAGGCCATAGGCCAGCTGCTGCGCGTCGGTGGCCCCGGCGTTGCCAAAATACGCCGCGTTCACGGCCAGGGCCCGAAAGTCGGGCCAAGCCTGGGCCAGCGCTACGCAGCGCCGCAGCGCGGCCCCGTAGCCAACCTGCTCGCCGCCTTCGGGGCCCAGCGGGGGCGCGAAGCGCAGGAAGCCGCGCAACGCCGTGCCCGGGGCGGCGGCCACCAGCCGGGCCAGCAGCTCGTCGGGCCCGCTGGCCACGGTGTAGCCGATAAACGTGGTGGCCAGCGGCAGCCGCCCGGCCAGGTAGTCCGCGTCGAACGTGGCCGCGTGGGCCAGCTCGAAGTGCACGCCCTCGGCCCCGTGCGCCAGGGCCGTCAGGGCCCGCTCCACCTCAAAGTGGCCGTCGGAGCCGGCCGGTACGGGCAGGGCGGGCACGTTCAGCCAGGGGCGCGCGGGAAAGGGCAGGGGCGCGGGCGGGCCGCCCAGCGCGTCCAGCGCCTCGCGGTGGTAAAAGGGCTCCAGCACCAGGCCGTCGGGCAGGGGCCAGCGCAGGGCGGCGGGGTCCTGGCCTTTCAACTCGCGGGCCAGGCGGGCCTGCCATTCGGCGCTCGTCAGGGCCGGAAATTCGGTGAAGGCAACCGGTTGCGCCGGGAGAAGCTCGGACATAAGAAAGAGGCAGAAAACCACGGCCGCGCCCGGCCCGATGGTGCCCGCAAGATACCGCCCCTACCGGGAAAGGCCCGGCCAGCGGGGCCGCCAGAATTGCCGGGGCCCTACCTTCGCCCGGCGAAGAGGGCCCGCCGGCCCGTTCGTTCTCCTTACTGCTCCCGCGTTTTTTCATGCTGCGTTCCTTTCGTTTCACGGCCGCTGTGCTGGCCTTGGCCGCGGCCGCTGGTTGCCAGCGCGGGCCGTACCAGCCCACGGCCCACTTTGCGCCCGCCACGAGCCAGCCGGTAGCCAAAACCCAGGCCGAGGACCCCGCCGTAGCGGCCCTCATCCGGCCCTACCACGACAAGGTGGCGGCCGAAATGCAGGCCGTGCTGGGCACCGCTCCCGAAGCCCTGAACAAGAAACCCGGCGAGTCGCCGCTGGCCAATTTTGTGGCCGACCTGCAGCGCCAGCGGGCCGCCGAGCTGCTGCACGAGCCCGTGCCGCTGAGCGTGATGAGCAACGGCGGCCTGCGCGCCGGCCTGCCCGCGGGGCCCGTCACGCTGGGCAGCGTGTTCGAGCTGATGCCGTTCGAGAACGAGCTGGTGGTGCTCGACGCGCCGCCCGCCGTGGTGCAGCAGCTGTTCGACTACGCCGCCCGCGTGAAAATGGCCGTTTCGGGGGCCGTGTACACCGCCACGGCCGACGGCAAGGCCCAGGACATCCGCATCGGCGGCCAGCCCTTCGACGCCGCCCGGGCCCGGCCCTACGCCGTTGCCATCTCCGATTACTTGGCCGGGGGCGGCGACAACATGGTGTTCTTCAAGAACATTGCCCCGCGCCACACCGGCGTGCTGCTGCGCTCCGCCATCGCCGACCACATCCGCGACCTCACCAAGGCCGGCCGGCCCGTCACGGCTCAGGTGGAGGGCCGGGTGAAAGTGCGGTAGCTTAACGGCCTGCTGGAGTTAGTAGGAATTAAGAATATATTTATATAATTGGTTAAATAATTTTCCATGCAGCGCCGCGATTTCCTCCGTAATTCCTTGCTCGGCACCGCCGGCCTCACCGTGCTGGGGGGCTTGGCCAATTCGGCTGAGGCCGCCGTCAGCAAAAAAGCCGCCGCTCGGCTCACCATCTTGCACACCAACGACATGCACTCGCGCATCGAGCCCTTCCCGGACAACGGCGGGCAGTGGGCGGGCCTGGGCGGCATGGCCCGGCGGGCGGCCCTGATTGCCGACGTGCGGGCCCGGGAGCCCAACGTGCTGTTGCTCGACTCGGGCGATATTTTTCAGGGCACGCCGTATTTTAACTTCTTCGGCGGCGAGCTGGAATACAAGCTGATGACGCGCATGGGCTACGACGCCAGCACCCTCGGCAACCACGACTTCGACAACGGCCTCGACGGCCTGGCGCGGCAGCTGCCCAACGCCGGTTTCCCCTTTCTCGTCGCCAATTACGACTTCACGCAGACGCCGCTGGCCGGTAAGTTCCAGCCTTACAAAGTGTTCGTGAAGCAGGGCGTGCGCGTGGGCGTGTTCGGCCTGGGCCTGGAACTGGCCGGCCTGGTGAGCGACCGCAACTTTGGCCAGACCTTGTACCTCGACCCCGTGGCCAAGGCCAAGGAAATGGTGACCCAGCTACGAGGCCCCGAGAAGTGCGACATGGTGATATGCCTCTCGCACCTGGGCTATAAGTACGACAACGAAAAAATTGACGACCGCAAGCTGGCGGCCCAAGTCGCGGGCATCGACCTGATTCTGGGCGGCCACACCCATACGTTCATGGACGCGCCCGAGCCCATCAAGAGCCCCGACGGCCACGCCACGCTCATCAACCAAGTGGGCTGGTCGGGCATCAACCTGGGGCGGCTCGACTACGATTTTGCGCCCGGCGCGAAGCGAGGCGGGCTGGCGAGTGCCGCCGTAGTGCCCGTGGGCGGGGCCTGCTAAAAGCCCGACATAAGCAAGGAACATCCGACTTTTTTTCCTGCTAAGTTTTCCACAATTTTGTTCCCCCCCGGCTGAAACGCGTCCACGTTCGGGCCGGGTTTGGTTGTCTTTCTACCCTCGCTTGACTCTGCCCGGTTCGCTGGCGGACTTGTCCCATGCTCAAAGATTTTCGCACCGTTTGGGCAGGCTGTCTGCGCACGATTGCGGCCGAAATCGGCGAGCAAAGCTTTAAAACCTGGTTCCGGCCCATCGTGCCGATTGAGTTGAAGGACAACGTGCTCACCATCCAGGTGCCGAGCAACTACTTCTACGACTGGCTGGAAGAGCACTACGTGGACGAGCTGCGCCGGGCCCTGTTCCAGGAGCTGGGCCCCGCCGGGCGCCTCGAATACAGCGTAGTGGTGGACCAGGGCACGCCCCTCGACCAGCCCAAAACCCTGCACCTGCCCCCGGCCCGCAAGCAGGCCGCCCCCGCCCAGGACGCGCCCCCGCCCGAGGCCCGGCCGCGCCCCGTGCCCGGCAACGGCCCCGCCAGCGGCCCGCGCTACTACCAGGCCGCCGGCAGCCACCGCCCCGTGGGGGGGGCCGCCGCCGCCATCGCCGAAGCGGCCCCGCGCAACCCCTTCCAGCAGGCCCGCGCCGTGGACGGCAACCTGGTGCCCTCGCAGCTCAACGGCTCCTACACGTTCGACAACTACATCGAGGGCGACTGCAACCGCCTGGCCCGCTCGGCGGGCATCGCCGTGGCCAACAAGCCCGGCACCACCAGCTTCAACCCGCTGATGGTGTACGGCGGCGTGGGGCTGGGCAAAACCCACCTGGTGCAGGCCATCGGCAACCACATCAAGGCCTCGGGGCCCGAGCGGTTCGTGTTGTACGTGTCGGCCGAGAAGTTCACCAACCAGTTCATCGAAAGCGTGAAGTCGCACAAGGTGCAGGACTTCGCCAACTTCTACCTCCAGGTGGATGTGCTGATTCTGGACGACGTGCAGTTCCTGGCCGACAAGGACAAGACCCAGGAGATGTTCTTCCACATCTTCAACCACTTGCAGCAGTCGGCCAAGCAGATTGTGCTGACATCGGACCGGCCGCCCAAGGACTTGCAGGGCCTGGAAGACCGGCTGCTCTCGCGCTTCAAGTGGGGCCTGACGGCCGACGTGCAGACGCCCGACTTTGAAACGCGGGTGGCCATCATCCGCAACAAGATGGAGCAGGACGGGATTGACATCCCGGCCCCGCACGTGGTCGATTACCTGGCCAACTCGGTGCACACCAACGTGCGCGAGCTGGAGGGCGTCATCGCCTCGCTGGTGGCCCAGAGCAGCCTGAGCCGCCGCGACATTGATTTGGAAATGGTGAAGCAGGCGCTGCGCCACATCATCGAGGAAGTGGAGGCGGAGGTGAACCTCGACTTCATCCAGAAAACGGTGGCTGCCTACTTCGGCGTGTCGGTGGAGCTGCTGAAGGACAAAACCCGCAAGAAAGAAGTGGTGACGGCCCGGCAGGTGGCCATGTACTTCGCCAAGCACCACACCGCCCACACCCTGAAAACCATCGGCTTCCACTTCGGCGGGCGCGACCATACCACCGTGATGCACTCGGTGCAAACCGTGTCGGACCTGGTGGACCTGGACAAAAAATTCCGCGCCCAAGTAGACGATTTGCGGAAGAAATTCGCCAAATAGGGTACCGGGCTTTTCGGCGGGGCGGATTATCTTTGGGAGAACCCCGCTTTTGTTATGGAACGCTCCGCTGCTGCTCTTTCCGAATACGAGTCGGAGCGCGGCAAGCCCGGGCCCAGCGAAAACCACGGGGCGGTGCAGTCTAATCTGATTTTTGAATTGGGTACCCGTTACCGGTCGCAGTACCGGTTTTTGTCGGAAATCGACCTCAATGTTGGCGGGCGGGTGCTGGTGCCAGACATCGGGATTTTCTTCCCAATGGTCGTTGATATGGCGCACGACCAGCTAGTAGTGGAGCAGTTGCCGCTTACTGCGATTGAAATTATTACGGTTACCCAAGAATTGCGCAACCTGATTAGCAGGGCCAATCAATATTTGCGGGCCGGCGTGAAATCGTGCTGGGTGGTACTGCCCGAAGTAGCGGGCATCTTGGTGTATTCCGCCCCCGGCGAGTATAAATTTTTCCACGGCCCCCAGACCTTGACTGACCCGGCCACGGGCATTGAGCTGCCGCTGGGGCCCTTGTTTGAGTAGGGCGTTAAACGCGCGGCGGGTTGGGTTCGACCAGGGCGATGCCGTAGCGGACGGCGAAACGACGTATCTGCTCGCGGAATACCATTTTGCGGCGCTTGCCCTTCACTTCCTTCAAATCGAGGGCGTACAACTCGTTGTCTTTCAAACGTACGCGCATCACGGAGGCCAGCAGCTCCAAGCTGGCAATGTTCTCGACGGCGAAGACCTGCTTGGGCCGGAACAGGCCGTTTTTGTGCACCATGTAGCCGGGTGTAAACTCCAAGTAGCTTTGGGTGCCGAACACCGGGGCGTTGTTCACCAGCACGTAGCCGATGTACACCAAGCTGAAGGCCATGAACACCCAGTGCAGGAAGTGGTGGTCGTTGGCCATGGTGTCGCCCCAGGCCATGCCCGCCACGTACACCAGCCAGAACAGGCCGATGGCCAGCTGCCCCCAGAACGGGATGCGCGAAGTGTTGGCGGGGCGGAGGCGGATGCGGGTAGAACCAGTGGGCATGGCGACAAAAATAGCTGTCAGTTATTAGTTGTCGGTTGTCAGGCGCTCAGGTCCTTATCGGAACGATGACGCAAGCACCTGACAACCGACAACTATCAACTGACAACTAAACCTACGCCAGCTTGGCTTCCAGCGTCATTTTGGGCACGGCGCTGAGCACTTTCGACACCGGGCAGTTGGTTTTGGCGTCCTCGGCGTGCTTCTGGAAGTCGTCGGGCGTGATGCCCGCGCCCGTTACCTTGCCCACGGTGTGCACGTGGATGTGTTCGATGACCGGGTGGCCGTTGTTGGGGTTCATCGTCACGGTGCTGGTCGTGGTGATGTTTTCGATGGTGTGGCCGTGCTTGGTGAGCACGCTGGTGAGGTACATGGTGTAGCAACCGGCGTGGGCGGCGCCAATCAGTTCCTCGGGGTTGGTGCCCGGCTGGCCCTCGAAGCGGCTACCGGCCGAGTACGGCGCGTTGAGCTGGCCGCTATCGGTGGTGAGGGTGCCGCTGCCCTTAATGTCGCCGTTCCAAACGGCCTTGCCTGCATGATCTGCCATGATGGTGTTTTGAGTGGGTGAAGTTGTGGGGGAGAAACGGCGGGCCCGGCTTTAGGTTGTGCCCGCTGGGCCGCGAAGCCGCGCGGCGGCGCTTCCTTTGGGCCATGGGAATCAAATCAGCGCTGAGTCGGCCCCTGGCGGCCTACGTGGTGCACCGCGACCGGCAGTGGCAGCGCGAGCCCGTGGCCGCGCAGCTGCGGCTGCTGCGGCGGCTGGCGGCCACCGGGGCCCCCACGGCCTTCGGCCGGGCCCACGACCTGGGGGCCCTGCGCACCCCCGCCGACCTGGCCCGCCTGGTGCCCGTGCGCGACTACGAGGGCCTGAAGCCGTACTTCGACCGCACCCAGGCCGGCGAGGCCGACGTGCTCTGGCCCGGCCGGCCGCTGTACTTGGCCAAAACCAGCGGCACCACCAGCGGCACCAAGTACATCCCCATCACCCGGGCCAGCATCGGCAACCACATCAACGGGGCCCGCGACGCGCTGCTGCACTACGTGCACGCCACCGGCCGCAGCCGGTTTCTGGACGGCAAGCTCATGTTCCTCAGCGGCTCGCCGGTGCTGGAGCAGCACCACGGCCTGGCCACCGGCCGCCTCTCGGGCATAGCCAACCACCACGTGCCCGCTTACCTGCGCCGCAACCAGCTGCCGAGCTACGCGGCGAACATCATCGAGGACTGGGAAGCCAAACTCGACCGCATCGTGGAGGAGACGCTGCCCGAAGACCTGACCCTGATTTCGGGCATCCCGCCCTGGGTGCAGATGTACTTCGACAAGCTCTTGCAGCTCACCGGCCGGCCCATCAAGGACATTTTTCCGAACCTCAACCTGTTCGTCTATGGCGGCGTCAACTTCGCGCCCTACCGCGCCAAGCTCTTCGAAAGCATCGGCCGGCCCATCGACAGCATCGAGCTGTTTCCGGCCTCCGAAGGCTTCCTGGCCTTTCAGGACGAGCCTGGCAACCCCGGCCTGCTGCTGCTGCTGAACAGCGGCATTTTCTTCGAGTTCGTGCCCGCCGAGCGGTTTTTTGAGGCCAACCCGCCCCGCCTCACCATCGCCGACGTGGAGCTGGACCGCCAGTACGCCGTCGTGCTCACCTCCAACGCCGGCCTGTGGGGCTACTCGCTCGGCGATACGGTGCGCTTCGTGGGCCTGGCCCCGCCCCGGGTGGTGGTCACGGGCCGCCTCAAGCACTTCCTGTCGGCCTTCGGCGAGCACGTCATCGGCGAGGAAGTGGAGGGAGCCCTGCGCGAGGCAATGACCCAGTTCCCGGCGGTGGAGGTGGTGGAGCTGACCGTGGCCCCGCGCGTGAGCGCCGACCCCGGGCAGCCCTCGCGCCACGAGTGGCTGGTAGAATTTGCCCGCCCCCCGGCCGATGCCGCCGCCTTCGCCGGGGCCCTCGACGGGGCCCTGCGCCGCCGCAACACCTACTACGACGACCTGCGCCGGGGCAACATCTTGGTGCCGCTGCTGCTCACGCCGCTGCCCGCCGGCGCGTTTCAGCGCCACATGAAGCGCCTGGGCAAGCTCGGCGGCCAGAACAAAGTGCCGCGCCTGAGCAACGACCGGGCCCTGGCGGAGGGGCTGGTCGAAAATCCGTAACTTTAGCCATGCTCCGCCTCGACAAAACCGTGACCCGCAAAACCACTTTGCACGCCGACCAGGATGCGGAAGACGTGCTTTTTTGGCTAACTAAAACCCCGGAGGAGCGCATGGCGGCCGTTGAAGCCATTCGCCAGCAAACCTTCGCATTTCACCTGCCCAATACCGATGAAGGCCAATCAGCTCAGCCCCGACTTCAAAGAGTTTGTCGAATTATTAAACGCTCACGCGGTTGAATACCTCATCGTTGGGGCATTTGCGGTGGCTCGGTACGGAGTGGTACGCAACACCGGCGACATCGACATTTGGGTCAGGCAAACGGCTGATAATGCGGCCAAGTTGGTGCGGGTAGTGGCAGAATTTGGATTGGCCAGTTTAGGTTACACTGCCGCTGATTTTATGGAGGCTAATATCATCGTGCAAATTGGCGTTACGCCTTTCCGCATCGATTTATTGACTGCCATTGATGGTGTCACCTTCGCCGAATGCTACCCGAATCGGCAAACCTCCATGCTCGATGGAGTACCCGTTGCAGTTATCAGCATCCATGACCTGCGCCGCAACAAAGCGAGCACCGGCCGCGCCAAAGACCAAGAGGATTTGCGTTTGTTAAGCTTGCAGAATCCTGAGAACCTATCTGGAATTTAGCCCCATGCTCAAGTTTCTCAGCCTCTTTAGCTGCTGGCTGCTACTATCCAGTGGCATCAGCCAAGCGCCGCCTATTCGCTCGGCATCGCCAGCTAGTTTGTGCCGTGACTGTCCTCAACAGGTTCTCAGGTTTGACCCCTACGAGGTGCCCTCCTTCTTTGCAGTGCGTTTCCTTGTGGGAAGCAGTGTCTTTGCACCGGTTGGCCCTCTTGCCGAATGCACCAGGGGCGATTGCCAATTAAGCAAACAACTCCGTTTTGGGGCAATTTACTTAGCTGAGGGTAATCATAATGAAGGCCTAAGTCGCTACCCACATCCCATTGTGTGCAAGCGCGGCAAAGAAACGATGGTGGTGTATATACGGCCTAGTAGTGGTTGGGTGAATTCTCTCTACGACTCCATTCCTTTTCGGCCGGGTCGATACGAATTACTTCAATTGCCTGATAATACAATTGTAACAAGTCCACTCCGAATGCCGGACGGGACAACCATGACATCTTATCCGCGTGAAGAAGATATAGGTTTTGCTGCGTATTTCAGGCAGCATGAAGCTGACTTGTCTCAGGCTAATCCCTTTACGGGCTGCCGCTTCGACGACAGGTATAAGCCGAGCGCGGGCCGTAACCCCGCTGATTATGTGCCCACCACACCCGCCGATATATTTCGGCTATTGTTGGTGCACAAACACTACCTCAGTATTACGCACTGGAAGCTGCGTCCACTCACGGGCAAAGAGCAACGTTTGCTCGACGAGACTAGCCAAACCCACTAATTTTGCTTCACTCGCTTGAGGACCGGGCCGTGCGTTGCCCCATTCAGCTTTAGTCCATACCCGCAATGACCAAGCCCGTCCTCCACGCCGCCTGCCAGGCCTTTATTGAGCAGCGCATGGCTGCGGCCGCCCAGGCTATGCAGGCGGCCCAGGAATCGGCCAACTCCGACACCAAGAGCAGCGCGGGCGACAAGTACGAAACCGGCCGCGAGATGGCCACCCAGGAGCGCGACCGCCACGCCGCCCAGCTGCACCAGGCCCGGCAGCTGGCCGCCGAGCTGGCCCGCATCAGCCCCGACGCGCCCTGCGACGCGGTGCGGCCGGGGGCCCTGGTGCAGACTTCGCTGGGCTGGTTCTACCTGGCCATCAGCGCGGGCCGGCTGGTGGTGGACGGGCAAGAGTACTTCGCCGTGTCGGGGGCCGCGCCGGTGGCGGGGGCCCTGAAGGGCAAGCGGGCCGGGGAGGAGGCCTTGTTCAATGGCCAAACCGTGCGGGTGCTGGCGGTGGCATGAGGGTAGGCCAGGTACTTGCTTGTCAGCGGCTTTAGGCGCTGCCGGGCGGGTGCCGGGCGCGCCACTCGGCCATCAGGGCGGGGAAGTCGTCGGTGCCGTCGGTGAGCCAGCGCATGGCCGATTCCGGGTCGGAGAAGTAGTGCGCGTCGAACCGGATGGCCGGCTGCACCAGGTCGTGAAGCGCGTCGATGGCGAGCTGGTTGTGGACGCGGCTCTGGTCAATTACCAGCACCAGGTGCTGGAGGGGCAGCTGCACGAGGCCGGGCATCCAGTGGGCCCCCAGCCACAGCTGGTCGGCCACCGGAAGGTCGGGCACGGTGTTCATGTCAATCAGCAGGCGGCGCAGCCCCAGACGGTGCGCCAGGTCCAGCAGCTGCCCGGCGCTGGCACGTAGGCGCTGGGTGTTGGGCCCCGAAACCCATTCTACCCGCAACAGCCCCAGGGCCTCGGCGTGTTGCAAGTAAAAGTCGGGAAGGTGGCGGATGAGCATAAAAAGCAAGCGGGACAATTTACGGGCCTGAACCAAAACGGGCCGCGCGGGGCGCTTGGGCGGCCAACGCCCCGCGCCACCTAACGGCCGCGGCTGGGCGTGGGGCTGCCGGCCCCGGCGGCAAAACAAAACATTGCAAAGGTGCCGCCGTCTACGGCGGGGTAGGCCGGCCATCGTCCGGTTTTTTGCGAATGAAAATACTAGGCAAGGCCCCGGCGGCGGCGCAGGTGCAGCAATTTATCACGCTGCCCAACTTTAAAAACGGCAAGTTCCAGAACCTGGGCGGCGTCACATTCAGCCCCGGCGACATCCCGCTGGGCAAGCTGCTCGGCGGCTTCCTGAGCAAGCCCAAAACCAGCCGCCCCAGCCGCCCGGTGCCGTCGGTAACCACCGATTTGCGGGCCCCGGGCCCCTTCGCAAAGCCCACCATCATTTGGTTTGGCCACTCGTCGTACCTGATTAAATACCAGCAGCTTAATATCCTGGTCGACCCCGTGTTCAGCGGCAGTGCCTCGCCGGTGCCGGGCTCGGTAAAAGCGTTTGCGGGCAGCAACGGCTACGGCGTGGCCGACCTGCCGCCCCTCGACGTGCTCGTGCTCACCCACGACCACTACGACCACCTCGACTACGCCACCGTGGCCGCGCTGCGCCCGCGGGTGCCGCGCGTGGTGACGGGCCTGGGCGTGGGGGCCCACCTGCGCTCCTGGGGCTACGACGCGGCCCAAATTACCGAGCTGAACTGGCACGAAACCGCCGCGCCCCTGCCCGGCGTGCAGCTCACGGCCGTGCCGGCCCAGCACATGTCGGGCCGGGCGTTTGCGCCCCAGAACACCTTGTGGGCCGCTTTTGTGCTTCAGCTGGGGCCCTATCGCCTGTACTTGGGCGGCGACAGCGGCTACGGCCCCCATTTTCAGGAAATCGGGGCCCGGTACGGCCCCTTCGACCTGGCGCTGCTCGAAAACGGGCAGTACGACCAGCTGTGGCACGCCATCCACACCCTGCCCGCGGAAACGGCCCAGGCCGCCCACGACCTGCGGGCGGCCGTGCTGTGGCCGGTGCACTGGGCCAAGTTCGGGCTCGCCTACCACCCCTGGAACGAGCCGGTGCGGCTCCTGTTGCCCGCCGCCGCGGCCCTGGGCGTGCCCGTCACGGTGCCCCGCATCGGCGAGCCCTACGCCGTGGGCGACCCCGTGCGGCAGGAGCCGTGGTGGGAGTTTGCATAGGCGGTTTTGGGTCGGAGCCCCTGGGACTATAGCACGGGGTGGCACTCCATTTTTGCGCTGCTGTCCAAACGAAGTACCACTCCGTTCTACCAAACCGTACCTAAACATTCGGGCGGCCGAAGGGCTTTGCTACCAAACCTATGCACTGCGCCGGGCTCGGAAAATGGGGCGGTATGGCCGGCAGCAACCCGAGCCAACGCGGCAAAGGAACCGGCCGCCGGGGCACTAAACGAAAACCAGTATGATTACCGCCGCCCACATCGCCCAACTCGTCGTCGCCCTGTCGGTCATCTACGTGTGGGTGTTCCGCTTCGATAACATCGTGCTGGAATTCAAGCAGTACGGCCTGAGCGACCAAACCCGCACGCTGGTGGGGGCCACCAAAATAGCCCTGGCCACCCTGCTGATTGCGGGCCTCTGGTACCCGGCCCTGGTGCTGGTGCCCGCCCTGCTCATGGCCGCGCTGATGCTGGCCGCGCAGTACTTTCATCAAAAGGTAAACAACCCGCTCGTCAAACGCGCCCCTTCTTTTATCCTGCTGGTGCTGAGCTTGTTCATTGCCTACGCCGCCCTGCACATTTCTGCCGCCTGATGCACCTGCTCACCGCCCTCATCCTGATTTCCAGCTTGTCTTTTCTGGGGTACGGGGTGGCCTATTTCGTCTCGCCCAACATGAAAAACGAGTTCCGGCGCTTCGGGCTGGGCCGGGTGGGAATAGTGGCCATTATTTTCGAGCTGCTCGGGGCCGTGGGCCTGCTGGTGGGCCTGCGGAGCAACCCCGTCCTGCTGTTCGCTTCGGGCGGCCTGGCCCTGCTGATGTTCCTGGGGGTGGCCGTGCGGCTGAAGATGAAGGACAGCTTCCTGGTGTCTTTGCCGGCCTTGTTCTACATGCTGCTGAACGCCTACATTTTCGCCAAAGCGCTGTAGGTCAGGATATTAGAGCGGTTTCGGGGGCAGTGGCTGGTAGCGCGAACTTTGCAGTTCGCATCGCTGCCCGGCCATCGCCCGAACGAAGCGAGCAACGCGAACTACAAAGTTCGCGCTACGGCCCGCTGCGCTGTACGCTGCAACCGCTCTAGCCCATAGGCAGCTATGATTTTTAACGAAAACTTACCGGCCAAGAAGCAGTAGCCAAGCTAACAGCTAACAGCTAACAGCTAACAGCTAACAGCTCATTTCCAGGCCGGTGCGTCGCCGTCGGGCCGGAGGATGCGGAACTCCACGCGGCGGTTCACGCGGGCGTCTTCCTCGGTGGCTTCGTCTCGCAGGGGCTGCGAGCTGCCGTAGCCGCCGCTTTCGAGGCGGGCGGGCGCGATTTTGCCCTTGCGCTCGATGTAGCGCCGGATGGCTTCGGCCCGGGCCTGCGACAGCACCAGGTTGGCGTCGGGGTCGCCCTGCGCGTCGGTGTGGCCCGCGATGCTGAGGCGGTAGGTGGGGTGGTCGGCCAGGAAAGTCGTCAGGCGGTCGAGGGTGGGGTGCATCGCCGGCAGCACGTCGGCCTGCCCGGCCCGGAACTCGATGTTCTTGAACACCAGCGGCAGCTTGTAGTTCAGGCTGTTGGTGAGCAGGCTCACCACGGTGTCGCCCTTCAATTCGAACTTCTTCTCGACGCTGAAAAAATCGGGGCTCTGGATGAGCAGCACGTAGTGCGAGCCGGCAATCAGCTCGAAGTCGAAGCTGCCGTCGGGGCGCAGGTACTTGCTGGCCACCTCCACGCCGTTGTCGGTGTCGATGATGCTCACGATGCCGTTCAGTGGCTGGCGGGTCACGGAGTCGCGCAGGGTGCCGGCCACGGTGGTGGTGGCCAGGGGCTGGGCCTCCATCGGCAGCGGAAACGAGTAGAGGTCAAGATTATTGACGTCGGTGGCCTCGGAGCGGGCGTAATATAGGTTCTTGCTCTCGCGGTCGATGGTGAAGTAGTACTCGGGGCCCTTGCCGTTCACCAGGGGCCCGATGTTGCGCGGCTCCTGCCAGCGCCCGCCCACGCGGTAGGTTTTGTAGATGTCGAAGTCGCCAAAGTTCAGCAGCTGCCCGCGCGAGCTGAAGTACAGCACGTGGTAGAGCGGGTGGTAGAAGGGGCTCACCTCGTTCTCAATGGTGTTCACCACGGGCCCCAGGTTTTGGGCGGGGCCCCACTGCCCGTTCCGCTGGCGGGCGGTGTAGTAGATGTCGCTCAGGCCGAAGCCGCCCAGGCGGTCGGAGGCGAAGTACAGCGTGTCCTCGTTGGGCGAGAGCGAGGGCTGCGAGTCCCAGGCCACCGAGTTCACGGCCGGGCCCAGGCTGCGGGGCACGGTCCACTTGCCGTCGCGGCCCAGCCGGGCGGTGTACAAGTCGCAGTTGCCGTGGCAGGTGGGGCACTCGCAGCGGGCAAAAAAGATGGTGCGCCCGTCCTTGCTGAAGCAGGCAGAGCCCTCGTTGTAGGGCGAGTTGATGGGCTTGGGCAGCGGCTCGGCGTCGGTCCAGCCCCCGCCCTCGCGGCGCGACGTGTACAGGTCCTCGTCCACGGTGCCCGTCAGGCCCCGGCGCTTGCGCTTGCTGCTGAAGAGCAGCAGCGAGTCGTGCCCCGCCAGGGTGGGGCCGTAGTCGGGGTACTGGCTGTTCACGGCGTCGCCCATGCTCGTGTACACGCCCTTGGGGGGGTGGAACGTGTTGAGGTTTTTGCGGTACTCCACCATCTCGTAGTACATTTTCAGGGGTACGTAGAGGTCAACGTTTTTCTGCTCCAGCGAGTCGTAGTACAATTGTACTTTGGTGATGTCCGTCCGGTGATGTTTCAAGGCCAGGCGGTAGTACGCTTTGGCCTTTATCATTTGGCTGTCGCGCTCCAGCAATTGGCCCATGCGCCAAAGCATCCCGGTGCCGCGGGCAAAATTTTCGGGCCCGAACCGGGCCACGTAGTCCTCCAGCAGCAGCCGCGCCTGGTGGTAGCGCCGGTGCTTTTCGGCCCGGGCAATGGCATGCAGGGCCTTTTTGTCCTCGTAAAAATGGTAGCGGTTGATAAAAACGAAGTCGGGCGTGCCGTCGGTGCGCAGGTGCAGCTGGCGGCTGAGGTGGCTGTTGAGGCCGCGCACTTTGTAGGCCGCCGGGGCCGCCGGGGCGCTGGGCGTGCCCTGGGCCCGCACCGCCCCCGCCAGGCCCAGGCCCCCAAAGAAGACGAGCACCCGCAGCGCCCACCGGCAAAACATTACAGGCATGGCCCGAGGGTAAAGAATTAATTAGCGGACGCAAGTTGTTCAAAAAAATATAATTATCCGGGTAAGCGCCGCTTTGTCCGGCCGCCGCGCCTGGCACGGCGATTGAAACCTCGGGGCCGCCGCCGGGCTTATCTTGTCGGCTTATTATGTATGCGCGGCGGGCTGCCAGTCTGGCACCCGCCGCGTTCGTCCTCCTGATTCTTCTGCCATGCCCCTGGCTCATTCTTTTGCCGCCGTGCCGCACCTCTACCATTCGTACCATTCGCGCGGCGAAGCCAATCCCCAACCCGAGGCCATCGCCATCATGGCCGCCGACCCCGACCACCTGCTCAACGGCGACGACGCGCCCGCCAAGCTGCCGCTGCTGCCCGTGCGCAACACCGTGCTGTTTCCGGGCGTGGTGCTGCCCGTCACGGTCACGCGCAAGAAAAGCGCGAAGCTGGCGCGGGCCATTTACGCCAGCGGCGACAAGCTGCTGGGCGTGGTGGCCCAGCGCAGCCCCGACGATGCCGAGCCCACCGTGGCCGAGCTGCACCCCGTGGGCACGCTCGCCCGCATCCTCAAGCTCATCGACCAGCCCGACGGCCAGGTCACCATCATCATCCAGGGGCAGGTGCGCTTCGCCATCGAGGAAGAGCTGAGCTACGCGCCCCGCCTCACGGCCCGGGTGCGCTACTTCGCCGAAACCGCCCTCAACGCCGACGTGCCCGCCGAGTTTGCCCTGCTGCAAAGCCTGCGCGAAGCCGCCGGCAAGGTGGTGGAGCTGAGCCCCGAGATTCCGGCCGAAGCCCGCGGCATGCTCGACGGCATCCAGTCGCCGGCCTTCCTCACGCATTTTTTGTGCTCCAACGTGCAGCTCGACCTGCTGGCCAAGCAGCAGTTGCTGGAGCAGGACGACCCCGAGCAGCAGGCCCGCCAGTTGCTGGAGGCCCTGCTGAGCCAGGTGGAGCTGCTGGAAATCAAGCAGGACATCCGCACCAAAACCCACACCGGCATCGACGCCCAGCAGCGCGAGTACTTCCTGCGCCAGCAGCTCAAAACCTTGCAGGACGAGCTGGGCCAGGAGGGCCCCGACCAGGACATCAGCCGCTACCGGGCCCGCGCCGAAACCAAGCAGTGGCCTGAGCCCGTGGCCCAGCACTTCGCCAAGGAGATGGACAAGCTGGCCCGCACCAACCCGATGGCCCCCGACTTCTCGGTGATTTCCAACTACGTGGAGTTCCTGCTCGACCTGCCCTGGCACGAGTATACGAAGGACAAAATCAACCTCAAGCAGACCCGCAAAATCCTCGATGCCGACCACTTTGGCCTGGAAAAAGTGAAGGAGCGCATCCTCGAATACCTGGCCGTGCTCAAGCTGAAGCAGGACCTGAAATCGCCGATTCTGTGCCTGTACGGGCCCCCCGGCGTGGGCAAAACCTCGCTCGGGCGCAGCATTGCCACGGCCCTGGGCCGCAAGTACGTGCGCCTGAGCCTGGGCGGCGTGCGCGACGAGGCAGAAATCCGGGGCCACCGCAAAACCTACGTGGGGGCCATGCCCGGCCGTATCATCGCCCAGATTAAAAAGGCCGGGGCCAGCAACCCGGTCATTATTTTGGATGAAATCGACAAGGTGAGCGCCGACTTTCGCGGCGACCCCAGCTCGGCCCTGCTCGAAGTGCTCGACCCGGAGCAGAACTCGACCTTCGTGGACAACTACCTGGAGGTGGAGTACGATTTGAGCAAGGTGTTATTCATCGCCACCGCCAACTCGCTCGACACCATCCAGCCCGCGCTGCGCGACCGGATGGAAATCATCGACCTGACCGGCTACACCCAGGAAGAGAAGGTGCAGATTGCCAAGAAGCACCTCTGGCCCAAGCAGCTGCGCGAGCACGGCCTGGGGCCCCAGGAAGTGAAAATTACCGACCCCGCCCTGCACCGCGTGGCCGACGACTACACCCGCGAAAGCGGCGTGCGCGGCCTGGAGCGCAAGCTGGCCGCCGTGACGCGCAACCTCGCCCGCCGCAAGGCCGGCAAGGAGCCCATGCCCGCCGTGCTGGACCCCGCCGAGGTGCGCAAAATCCTGGGGGCCCCCATCTTCGACCGCGACATGTACCAGGACAACGACACGGCCGGCGTGGTGACGGGCCTGGCCTGGACCAGCGTGGGCGGTGATATCCTGTTCGTGGAGAGCCTGTTGAGCCGGGGGCGCGGCAAGCTCACGCTCTCGGGCCAGCTCGGCGACGTGATGAAGGAATCGGCCATTACGGCCCTGAGCTACCTGCGCAGCCGGGCCGATGAAATCGGCATCGACTACCGCCTGTTCGAGCAGTACGACTTGCACATCCACTTCCCCGAGGGGGCCGTGCCCAAGGACGGGCCCAGCGCGGGCATCGCCATTTTCACCAGCATGGCCTCGGCCTTCACCCAGCGCCGGGTGCGCCCGCGCCTGGCCATGACCGGCGAAATCACGCTTCGCGGCAAGGTGCTGCCGGTGGGCGGCATCAAGGAAAAGCTGCTCGCCGCCCGCCGCGCCGGCATGACGGACATCATCCTGTGCACCAAAAACCGCAAGGACGTGGACGAAATCACGGCCGACTACCTCCAGGGCCTGCACATCCACTACGTGGACCGCGTGCTGGACGTGCTGGGCGTGGCCCTGCTCGCCGAATTAGTGCCCCACCCCCAAAAGCTGCCCGTGCGCGACGAGCCGGTGCCCGCCGCGGGCCCCAGCGTGGAGGTGCAGTGAAGGGAGGGAATAGGTAATAAATTCTTACGCAAAACGTTTTTGCTTAAATTTAGAACGTCATGCTGAGCGCAGCCGAAGCATCTCTCCCGCTGACTAATCAAATGAATTAGTCAGCGGGAGAGATGCTTCGGCTGCGCTCAGCATGACGTTCTACGCTGCATTACCCGTGCCTAAATTCGTGCCTAAATTCCCTTTGTGAAGCACCTCTCCGCCCGCCGGCTCGCCGGCTTTGCTTTCGGACTCGCGGCCGTGCTGGCGGCCCGGCCCGCGGCCGCCCAGCTCGGGGGGCGCTCGGTGCTGTCGTTTCTGGACCTGCCGCCCAGCGCCCAGCTCGCGGCCTGGGGCGGCATGAACCCCTCGGCCCGCAGCTCTGACCCCACCATGCTCTTCGGCAACCCCGCGCTGCTGAACGAAGCCATGGACCGCCGCATCGCCCTGAGCTACGTGGGCTACGTGGCCGACATCAAGCAGAGCACCGCGGCCTACGTGTTCAACACCGCCAAGGCGGGCCGCTTCGGCCTGGCCCTCACGTACATCAACTATGCCGATTTGCCGAGCTTTGATGCCGCCGGCAACAGCCTGGGCTCGTTCGTAGTGAATGAGTACACGGCGGGCGTGAGCGACAGCTACACCAAAGGGCGGTTCACGGGCGGGCTCACCGCCAAGCTGGCCGTGTCGAGCATAGCAGGCAACCGCTCGGTGGCCGGCGTGGCCGACGCCGGGGTGCTCTACAAGCACCCCACGCAGGACTTCACGGTGGGCCTGGTGGCCAAAAACGTGGGCTACCAGCTCCGGCCCTACGATGGTACCGCCCGGGGCCCCCTGCCGCTCGACGTGCAGCTCGGCACCACCGTGAAGCCCGAACACATGCCGTTGCGCTTTTCGCTCACGGCCCACCACTTGCAGCAGTGGGACATCCAGTACCTCGACCCCGCCGCCACCACCCTCGACGCCAACGGCGTGCCCCAGGTGCCCAAGAAAAGCTTCGCCGACAACCTGGCCCGGCACTTCACGGTGGGCGCGGCCCTGCTGCTCAGCGACAACCTCCAGCTGCGGGTGGGCTACAACCACCTCCAGCGCCGCGAGCTGCGCCTCGACAACACCGCCGGCGGCGCGGGCCTCAGCTTCGGGGCGATGGTGGCCATCAGCGGGTTCCAGCTCGATTACACCCACGCCACGCTGCAAGCGTCGGGGTCAAGCAACTATTTTACCCTGGCGCACGCTTTGGCTAAGAAGAAAGAATAATCCACGGCCCCCGGGCTGGCGCACCGCCGGCCCGGGGCCCTCCCGCCTTATGCTCCAAGAACACTTCCTGACCCCGGCCCAGATTGTGGCCGAACTCGACAAGTACATCATCGGCCAGCACGAGGCCAAGCGCCACGTGGCCATTGCCCTGCGCAACCGCTGGCGGCGCCTGCACGCCCCGGCCGACATGCAGGCCGAAATTGTGCCCAACAACATCCTCATGATCGGGGCCACCGGCGTGGGCAAAACCGAGATTGCCCGCCGCCTGGCCCACCTCGCCGACGCGCCCTTCATCAAAGTCGAAGCCAGCAAGTTCACGGAAGTGGGCTACGTGGGCCGCGACGTGGAAAGCATGGTGCGCGACCTGGCCGAGCAGAGCGTGAACCGCGTGCGCCAGCGCCGCCAGGAAGCCGTGCGGGCCCAGGCCGCGCAGGCCGTGGAGGAAGTCATCCTCGACGCCCTTATCCCGCCCGTGGCCCGGCCCAACGGCAAGGGCAACGCCCGCCCCGTGCCCGGCTTCGGGGCCCCCGTGCCCACCGACGACGAGCTGGCCGCCGACCCCCAGGCAGACGACGCCGACCTGAACGAGCGCACCCGGGCCCGCTTCCGCGAAAAAATCCGCAGCGGCGAGCTGGACGACCGCCGCATCGAAATCCAGGTGGCGCAGGCGGGCCCCAGCGTGGGCGTGATGGGGGCCCCCGGCATGGACGAGGCCGCCCTCTCGGGCTTGCAGGACATGCTGGGCAACATGCTGCCCAAGAAGTCGCGCCGCCGCAAGGTGACTGTGGCCGAGGCCCGCAAGCTGCTCCTCGACGAGGAAGCCGCCAAGCTCATCGACATGGACGAGGTGAAGGAAGAAGCCATCCGCCAGGCCGAAAACGCCGGCATCATCTTCATCGACGAAATCGACAAGGTGGCCACCAGCGGCGGCGGCAAGAGCGGGGGCCCCGACGTGAGTCGCCAGGGCGTGCAGCGCGACCTGTTGCCCATCGTGGAGGGCTCGGCCGTGAGCACCAAGTACGGCACCGTCAACACCGACCACATCCTGTTCATCGCCGCCGGGGCCTTCCACGTCAGCAAGCCCTCCGACCTGATACCCGAGCTGCAAGGCCGCTTCCCCATCCGCGTCGAGCTGCAGAGCCTCACCAAGGACGACTTCTACCGCATCCTCAAAGACCCCAAAAACGCCCTCACCAAGCAGTACGAGGCCCTGCTAAAAGCCGAGGAAGTAGAATTGACCTTCGACGACGCGGCCCTGGAGCGCGTGGCCGAAATTGCCTTCGAGGTGAACGCCGAAGTGGAGAACATCGGGGCCCGCCGCCTGCACACCGTCATGAGCCGCCTGCTCAACGACCTGCTCTTCGACGTGCCGGATAAAATCGGCCCCCACGCCCACATCCAAATCACCGCCGCCCTGGTAGAAGAGCGCCTGGCCAGCATGGTGAAAAACCGCGATTTGAGCCAGTATATTTTGTGAGGTGTACCAAGCACAAGGCTGTATTCACGACAAAGGGCCCTGGCGTGCACGCCAGGGCCCTTTGTCGTGAATACAGCCTTGTATCTTACTTAACAAGGCGGACATCGACCTCGGTAGTAATGAGCGTCGTGCCGTCTTCCAGCGTTAAAAGGAAAAAGAAGCGCAGCTGGTTGGGCGTCAGGGGGCTTGTATTCGGCGTCAGCGTGCCACTGCCTCCCGTTGAAGTGCCGGTGAAGGCGAAGGCCGGAGTCATCGTGGCGCTGCTGGGCAGGGTAGCAAAAGCAGCATTGAGCCGAGCGCTGTAAGCCCGCACGGCGTTGAGGTCCGAGCTGAAGGTGATGGTGTTGGACCCATTGCCGGCCACCGTAGTAGTTAAATAGTTGGGATACTGGGTGTTCTGCAAGTATTCGACGCCGCTGTTGCCGGTTGCCACCCGCGTGATTTCCTTGATTTTGCCTCGGTCGGCCGGAATGCTGAAGGCAATGGTGAATTTGCCCGTGGAATTGGCGCTGCCGTTGGCGGTATCTACCTTGGTGGTAACGACGGGAAAACGCTCAAAAAATTCCTGGTTGGTGACCGTGACCGGAATTGCGGCGACGGCGTCCTGAAGCGGGCCGAGTTGGTTGCCGTAGTCCTTTTTGCAAGCCGCGAAGCTTGTGGAAAAGAGCACAAGGGCAAAAAGTTTAATAGCTATTTTTTTCATGGTGCGAAGCGAATGAAAGTTGTCGGAGCCGGGCGCTACGTAAGCCGTGGTGCACAAGTAAGCGCACACGAGTTTTTCAGTAAAAAACTACTAATCAAAACATAAGCTAACAGCCAGCAGCTAAAAGCTAACGGCTGGCTACTTAGAAGCCCACCAAACCCGGTCGGTGATGACCGCCTTAGGAATATTATCCCCGTTGCCAGCAACTTCGGACGGCGGGTATAGTAGGCGCTGCGGAATGTTCGGGGTCACGGAAACGTTCAGCGCCGGTTGCAGCTTGGGATAACCCGTTCTGCGGTAGTCATTGTAGGCTTCGTAGCCGTTGCCCACCCACGCGGTCCACTTTTGGCGGATGATTTGGCTGACCTTGTGTTCGTCGCTCCCGCTCAGCGTTACGATGGCGGGGTTGGCGGTGAAATAAGCATCGATATCGGTGTCCGAGAGGCCGGTTTTTTCCATCGACAGCCGAATGCCTTCTTGGTAAAGCGCGTTGGCATCGCCGGCTGTTTTCAGCTTCACGGCGGCCTCGGCCAGGATGAAAGCCCGCTGAAAATTGGTAAGGATGCGAATCGGTGTCTCCCCGCCCGTGCCCAACACGTAGCCGCCGTACACCGAGCGGTTGGCTCTGACGGGGGGGGTAACGTTGCTGCCGTTTTCAAAGCCGGTAAACTTGCCGAACGTTGTGACCTCAGTTGGGGCCGGGCTGCTGGGCGTGGTCGTGAAAAACTTGGGTAAGCGCGGGTCTTTAAAGGCCGCCAGCGAATCCAGAAAGCGCGTGCTGGCCATCTGGTCGTCGGGGCGGTTCGTGACGTTGTAGGAGTAGTAGGGGTTTGTGTTGCCAACCGCGGTGCCGAACGGAACCTCAAAATCGTCGGCATTCGCGCTGATGGCAGCGCTGCCGGCGGCTCCCTTGGCCAGCACTTCGTTAATCACTTTCGTGGCCAGGGCCGGGTCCTTCACGCTCACGGTGTTGGCAAACTTCAGCAGCAGCATGTTGCCCACTTTTTTCCACTTCGTGAGGTCGCCTTTGTAAACAACGTCGTCGGTTCCGGGCGTCAGCGCACTGGGCTTGTCCAGGTCCGCCAACCCTTCGCGCACCAAGTCGAACAGGCTCTGAACCCCGGTGGCCCCTTCGTAGATGTCCTGCTGCTTGTCGAAAGTGGGGTGAATAGTAGTCAGGCCTTGCAAAGCCTGCGAGTAGGGCACATCGCCCCACAGGTCGGTTGTCAACGCAAAATTGTAGGCCTTGATGAGCTTGGCAATGCCCGCGTAGGCGGGGCTGGTCGCCTGGGTGCTGGCAATCAGGGTTTGCGAGCCGTTCAGGTTGTAAGTGTACAAGTCATTCTCCCATTCGTTATCGTAGTTGCCGTTGATGACGTACTTGTCTTCCGTTTGGGGCTGATTGGCTATGCCCGCGTAGTGCTGTATGAAGAGGTCGGCGTCGCGGCCCAGGGTGTTGCCCACCACAAATCCGGTACCGATGGTAATGGTCGGCAGCTGCACGGACGGCGGAACGGTGCTCGTGTTGTTCGGACTGACGTTAACGTCCAGGAAACTATTGGGTGAGCAGCCTACGGTTGCAAGCGCAGCCACGACCAGCGCGGAACGCCGGAGAATAAATGAATTCTTCATTTTTATGATTTCTTTAGAGAGTAAACCGCAGGTAGGCACCGTAGCTGCGGACGCTGGGCGGGCCCTGCAGGTCAAGGCTGCGGATGTTGCCGGCACCTTGCGTGTTTACTTCCGGGAAGAAGTTGGCATTGGGTGCGTAGTAGAACAGGTTGCGGCCCGACAGCGACACGGACACGTTTCCGAAGGGCGTGTGCTCCAGCAACCCCTTGGGCAAGGTGTAGCCCAGAGACACCTCCCGCAGGGTGTAGTGGGTGGCGTCGAACACCTGCAGCTCGCTTTGGAAGCCCTGCCCGGTCCAGTAGCTCTGCGCATCTACCTGGATGTTGTTTTGGCGGTAGGTGCCGTCCGCGTTCTGAATCACGCCCGGAATGACGCGCGGCAGCTCCCGGTCCTGGCCGGTTTCTTTCAGCATGCCGGCGTACTTGTAGGCGGCCTGGGTGAAGGACAGCACGTCGCCGCCCACGACGGCATCAACCAAAAAGGAGAACCGGAACCCTTTGAAAGAAAAGGTATTGGTTATTCCTCCCTGCCAGTTTGCGTTGGGGTTGGCTATAACCTGCGAGTTCAGCTCGGGCACCCACAGGCCGGTTTTGCCATCAATCAGGTACTGGCCGTCGGGCGCGGTTGCCTTTTTTTGGCCCAACACCACCCCGTAGGGCTGGCCGACTACATAGGACGGCACGGAACCGATGAAGTAGTCCCCCGGGATCGACGAACTGGTTACGCCCGGGTAAATATCCTTGACCATGTTGCGCAGCCGGGTGTAGTTAGCGGCAATGTCCCAGATAAAGCCGGAAGCAGACTTTACGGGCGTGATGATGCCCAGCAGCTCAATGCCCTTGTTTTCGAGCCGGCCGGCGTTGGTTACGAAGCTGGTATAGCCGGACGTGGCCGGTAGGGTGACGGGCAGGATTTGGTTGGAGCTGACGGTGCTGAAGTAGGTAGCGTCGATGGTGAACCGGTTATTGAAGAAACCCAGGTTCAGGCCGACTTCGCGAGAGCTGGTGAATTCGGGCTTCAGCACGTCGCCACCGCCCAGGGAAGTGCTGGGGGTGAAGCCCACCAACCCGTTGAAGGGAAAGGTGACGTTGGCCACGTTGTTGCCCTGGCCCGCCTGGCTGTAGTAAGTGTCAAGAACGTAAGGGTCAGCGTCGCGGCCGACGCGGGCCAAGCTCGCCCGGACCTTGCCGTAGGAGAACAGGTGCGAATCGATGTGAAAGGCATCGGTGAAGACGAAGCCGGCCGAAATGGACGGGTACAGGAAAGTGTTGTTGTTTTTGGGCAGGGTCGACGACTGGTCAACCCGCGCCGTTCCTTCCAGAAACAGGAAGTTATTGTAGGCCAGGGACAGGTCGGCGTAGTAGCCGAGCAGGCGACGAATGCTCGAAAACTCACCGCTGCCGTTGAAGTTGGCGGCGTTGCTGGTGTTGTAAAAGCCGGGCAAGGAAAGCGAGGCCGCCGAAACGTACTGCTGGTTGCGCCGGCGCTGGTTAATCTGCTGGCCCGCTAGTAGCGTGGCGTTCAGCTTATCCAGGAAGATATTTTCCTTCTTAGCCGTGATCAGCAGGTCGCCGGTGAACTCAGCGTACTGCACATTGTCCTGGAAAATCAGGCCGCTGGGGTTGCGCACCGAGCCAAGCGCGGCAATCTGTTTCCGGCGGTCGGTGTAGGCATCCAGGCCAGCCCGGTACGTAACGTTGAGCCACGGGAAAAAATCGTAGCCGATGCTGGCCACGTTGATGAAGCGGGTGACGTTGCTGGTCGTGTTGGCATTCAGCAGGTTCCAGGTAGGGTTGTCCTGGCCCGGGAAATACAGGTTTCCCCCCGTAGCCGTCTGGTACGGTTGCCCTTGCAGGTCGAAGCTCCGCGGAACAGCGCCCAGGGTACCAAAGGGACTGGCGTAGTTGCCCGTCTGCGGGGCCAGCTGCTCGGTCTGGGAAAAATTTACCGAACCCGCGATTTTCACTTTGTTCTGTAGGGTAGTGCCGCCGCCCAGCTGAATGTTGGTGCGCTTCAGGGTGGACGATTGGGTAATGCCTTTCTGGTCGGTGTTGTTGACGTTGAGCGAGAAGTTCGACGTGCCATTGTTTCCGGCCAGTTGCACCCCGTTCGTTAGCAGGTGTCCCCGCTGAAAGAAATTGCGGATGTTGTCCGGATACGCCTGATAAGGCAAGGTCGTGCCATCGGCGAGCAACAAGCCGTTTGCCGCGGTGGGCGTCGTGCCGAAGCGGGGCCCCCAGGAATTGGTGCTGCCCGTGTAAATATTGCCGGCCCCGTCTGCGGTGGTATTCACGCCGTAGTCGCCTTGGCCGTAGTCGTTTTGAAAGGCGGGTAGGCCCTGCACATTCTGAATGTTAAAGCCGGAGCTGACATTAATTTCCAGCTTTTTGCTGACGTTTGCACCTGATTTGGTGGTAATCAGGATGGCCCCCGAGGAAGCACGCGACCCGTAAAGCGCGGCTGCGGCCGGACCTTTCAGGATGCTGATGCTGGCCACGTTCTCCGGGTCAATGTCCGCCGCCCGGTTGGGCGTTTGTGCGCCGTACAGGGTGCCCGCCGCGCCTCCGTTCGTGCGGTCGGCGTCGTTGCTGATCGGAATGCCGTCCACCACAAACAAGGGCTGGTTGCTACCAGTCAAGGATGTAATGCCGCGGATGTTGATGTTGGTAGAAGAACCGGCCAAGCCGCTGGCTCCCGTAATGTTAACCCCGGAAACCTTCCCTTGCAGGGCATTTATCACGTTGGGCTCGGATTTCTGAGCGATTTCCCCGCCTTTAAGCTCCTGGGTGGCGTAGCCCAGCGTGCGCTTGTCTTTTTCGATGCCCAACGCCGTTACCACGACTTCACTCAGCTCCCGCGTGTCCTGGAGTAGGACAACGTTAATCTGCGATTCCTTGCCAATGGGCCTCTCCTGCGTAGCCATGCCCACCGACGAAAACGTCAGCGTTGTCCCGTTCTCAGGAATGGTTAGCGTATATCCACCGTCAGCATTGGTAGAAACGCCTGATGTAGTGCCTTTTAGGAGCACCGTTACCCCCGGTAGTCCATCACCGGACTTTTGATCGGTTACTCTTCCCGAGATGGTCCGCGTCTGGGCCATCGCGTGCTGAAATAGCGTGAGCGTGAGCATCAAGCTCATGAGTAGGATTCTTTTCATATGCAATGAAAAAGGTTTGTTTGCGGAGAAACAAGTGTGAGATTCGGAAGAGCATATTAGTGCACCTGCTAAAAGTAGGAATTAGAAATGACTATAAAAACGGTTTGTGGACTGAATATTATAATTTTTTTATCAAATAGTAATAAAATATATCATTTAGGCTCATGACTAATTGAATATAAACAATTAGAAATCAACAAATTAATAAAATATAAGTGATAATGATAATTTTAATGTATTTACTTCTATTTAGTTGCTGTCGGGTCTATCCCTGTCAGTAAACCCAACGGCCTGATAAGCCACAAGGGCCCCGTCCGAAATTTTCTTTGGCATGAACACGGTACTCGTCGCCTCTACACCGTCATGAGCCGCCTGCTCAACGACCTGCTCTTCGGCGTGCCCGACAAAATCGGCCTCCACGCCCGCATCCAAATCACCGCCGCCCTGGTGGAAGAGCGCCTGGCCAGCATGGTAAAAAACCGGGGCTTGAGCCAGTACATTTTGTGAGGATTATGCGGTTTTTAGCCATAAAAAAATCCCCGGCCAATCTGACCGGGGATTTTTTATGTCCATTGCGCAGTACGGTTAATACATTGGATTCTGCGCAATCAAATTGTTGGTGATGTTGGTTTCGCGCTGCGGAATGGGAAACAGGTTGCGGAAGGTTTGCGTGTATGTAGGCAAAGCCGTCTGCACGGTGTTGGTGCGGCGCAGGTCGAACCAATAATTGCCTTCGTACGCGAGTTCCAGCCGGCGCTGCAACAGGATGTCGGTAACCAGGGCCGCTGCCGTGGTAGCCGTGGTCGGGGCCAGGCCCGCCCGGGTGCGAATAATGTTGAGCTGCGCGGCGGCCGTGGTCAGGTCGCCGGTTTGAGCGGCGGCTTCGGCAATGGTGAGCACCACTTCGGCGTACCGCACTACGTTGAACGGGTCGTCGCGGGTAGCGGTGTGGGTGTACTTCAGGGTTGTGCCCGAAGCGGCCACGTTAACGGCCAGGCGGCGGTCGCCGGCGGGGTGGGCCGCGGCAAGGGTGGTACCCGGGTCAAATTCGTTGCGTCCGCCCGGCGACGGGTACCAATAGAATGCGTACGAATTCTGGTCGGTAACCGAGAAAGCCAGCTGCCAGATGGCGTCGGGGCTTGTGAGACCAGTGGCGGCCGCGGTGGCGAACCCGGTGGTGGCGGGCACCTGTTTGGCGAAGGCCAGCGCGTCGGCATATTTGCGCATCCGCAGCTCAAACCGGGCCCGCAGGGCGAGCGCCGCGCTCTTCGTAATGGTGGTGCCGGTGCCAGTGGTCAGGTTGGCGATGGCAAAATCCAAATCGGCCCGGATGGCCGTGGCCACGTCAGCTTCTGACGACCGGGGAATGGCCGCCGTCTCGGTGCCGATGGCCGTGGTGGGCGTAAGGCGAAGCGGCACGCCCAGGCCCCCGTCGTAGCCGTAGCCCTGGGTGCTGCCGCCCCACAAACCCAGCAGGTTCATGTAGTGGTAGGCCCGCAGCGCACGGGCCTGGGCCTGGGTGGTTAGCTTTGGAAAAGCCGGGTCGGTAATCTTGTCGCTCTGCTGAAGCAGGTAATTGGCGCGGTTAATGGCTATGTAAATGACATCCCAGGTGTTCCCTACTTGCACGTTATCCGGCAGCGTCTGGTTCTGGGCGATTACTCCGTAAGTGGTGTTGAACGTGCCTACTTCCCGAATTTCTCCGGCAATCAGGTCGGCCGTGGACGGGAACGCGACTCCATCGTAGTCAGCCGCTTGTACTGCGTCGTAGCAGCCAAGCAAGCCGGCCGCAGCGTCTTCTTTGGTACTGTACCCGGTATCTGAGCTGACGCTGTTGCTCGGCTGTACGTTCACCGCCTTGTCACACGCTCCCAGCGCTAAACCCAGGCTCAAAAGCAGGGCCGAACGGGTGCTGAGCTGACGAAAATTTATTATTTGCATGGTTATGAGAGGCAAAGATTAGAACCCGAGTGTGACGCCGCCGGTGATGGTGCGGGCCTGGGGATAGGTGAAGAAGTCGGTACCTGGCGAAGTATTCCCCGAAGCGCTGGCAGCAGTAAAAGTGCTCACTTCCGGGTCGAGGCCCGAATACTTGGTAAACGTCACCAGATTCTGCGCCTGGGCGTATATGCGAACGGTGCGCAGGTGGGCTTTGGTTGCCAGCGCAGCCGGCAAGTTGTAGCCCAGGGTCAAGCTTTTCAAGCGGGCGTACGAACCGTCTTCCAGAAAACGGTCGGAAGTGCGAACGTTGGTGTTGGGGTCGTTGTACACGGCCCGCGGAATGGTAGTGTTGGTGTTGGTGGGCGTCCAGCGGTTCAACACCTCCACGTCTTGGCCATAACTCGTATTCATGCCTTGAGTGTAGGATTTTGACGTGTTGTATATCTGGTTGCCAACGTTGTACTGAAAAAAGACGCTGAGGTCAAAATTCATGAAGCGGAAAGTGTTGGTAAGGCCACCGAAATACTTGGGCTGGGCACTGCCCATAATCTCCTGGTCCGCCGCAGTGATAACGCCGTCGCCGTTCAAGTCTTTGAACTTGATGTCACCGGGCCGGGTGAGCGTCGATTGATAAGCGGCAGTAGCCGAACCCGTGGCCGTCTTGGCCGCGGCGTCCAGGGCACTGATTTCGTCCTGGGTTTGGAAGATGTGGTCAACCCGGTAGCCGTAGAAAGCGCCGAGGGGCTGGCCCACGATGAGGCGGCTGGCGAAGCCCTGGGCCGTGCCTGTAACGCTGGGGTCCGACAGTTTCGTGACGAGGTTGCGGTTGAAACTGATGTTAAAGTTCGTCTCCCAGTTGAAGCCCGTTCCTTCGTTGCGAATGTTGATGGTAGTCAGCGCAACCTCCAGGCCTTTGTTTTCAAGGCTGCCAACGTTGGAGCTGTAGCTGAAAAATCCCGTATCGTAGGGCAGGTTCTGCGCGAGCAGCAAGTCGTCGGTTTTGCGCTTGTAGATGTCCGCCGAAACGTAGAAGCGGTTTTGCAGAAAGCCAAAGTCCACGCCGATGTTGGTTTGGCGCGTGCGTTCCCATTTCAGGCTCGGGTTTGCCAACTGCGAAAGGTAGAGGCCACCCTGGTCCAGGTAGTTGGCACCGGGACTGATGAGGCCGCGCGAGCCGAAGTTGCCAAGGGGCTGGTTGCCCGTTTCGCCGTAGCTGCCCCGCACTTTCAGCTCGCTTAGCACGGTCTGGTCTTTCAGGAAGCTCTCTTCTATCACGCGCCAGCCCGCCGATGCGGCCGGGAAATACCCTACTTGGTTGTCAGCGCCGAAGCGTGAGCCTTGGTCGCGGCGAATAGAGGCCCCTATCAAGTAGCGGCCCTTGTAAGCGTAGTCCACTTTCGCCAGCGTACCAAACAGCGCGCTACCGGTCGAAGTCGAGCTGGCGGCCGTTTTCGTAGCCCCCGCCGATAGCTCACGGATGGCGTTGCTGGGGAAGCCCGTCACCTCCGTGAAAATGTCGCTTTCCGCATCGCGCTGGTATTCGGCCACAACCAAAGCGCTTAAGCTATGGTCGGCACCGAACGTCTTGTTGTAAGTCAGCGAGCTGATGTGGTTGTAGTTCAGGTCTTGCAGGGTCGCCGCCGTGGCATCGCCGCGCACCGCGGCCCCGGCGTTGGTAAGGGTCGAGTAGAAGCGGTCGTCGCGGCCGTAGGTGTAGTCGATGCCAAACGTAGCCCGGTACTTGAGGTTCTTGATTAGCTCAAACTCGGTGTACTGGCTGCCAATCAAGCGGTTATTCGTGCTCTTGATGTACGGTTCTTTGGCGGCCGCCACCGGGTTTTCCAGGGAGCCGTTTTTGTAGTACGTACCGTCCGCGTTGTAAATGGGCAAGTCGCTGGCGTAAAGGCGGGCGGTTGTCAGCACCCCATAAATGCTGTTGTCGCCGTTGATGCGGTTGTTCACGCTCTCGCTCAATCCAACGGAGGCCCCCATCCGCACTTTCTCCGACAGCTTGTTGTCCAGCGTCAGGCGGGCACTGCCCCGGGTGAAGCCCGAGCCGATGACCGTGCCTTTCTGATCAAAGTAGTTCAGGGCCAGCCGGTAGCGGCTGGCATCCGAGCCCCCCGAGAAGGTCAGGCCGTAGTTGCTGATGGGTGCCGTGCGCAGCACTTCCTTGCCCCAGTCGGTGCTGGTGGCCGTGGAGGGGTTTTGGAACTGGCTCAAAGGCCGGACAGGGCCAGCGTCCACGTACTGGGCCAGGCCGTTGACGACAGTAGCTCCCCCCGGACCGTAGATGTAAGCGGCCAGGTCGGCATTGCTGCGAAACGTCGTGCCGAAAGCCGGGTAGTTACCAGCGGCGTTGGCCGGGTAGCGGGCAGCGGCGGCGTCCAGAAACAGCTGCGTCTGCTGCTCTCCGTTTATTATCTGAGGGCGTTTCCACACCGATTGGCCTCCCGTGTAGTAATCGAGGTCGATGCGGGCTTTGCCGCTTTTGCCGCGCTTGGTGGTAACCAACACCACACCGTTCGAGCCCCGCGAACCGTAGATAGCCGCCGAAGCCGCGTCTTTCAGGACTTCGATGGACTCGATGTCGTTTGGGTTGATGTCATTCAGGCCGTTGGTCAACTGGTTGCCCGTGCCGAGCTGCGTCGTGTTGCCGGTGTTCACGGGTAGGCCATCTACTACGTACAAAGGCTCGTTGCTGGCCCCAATGGATGCCGCTCCCCGAACCCGGACGTTGACGCCCGAACCGGGCGTGCCCGAGCTTTGCGTTACCTGCACCCCGGCTGCCCGGCCCTGCAAAGCCTGGTCAAGACCGATGATGGGTTGGTCTTTGTAATCGGCCGAGTTCACCACGGCCACGGCACCTTTTACTTCACGGCGGTTCAGCTGCTGGCCGTAGCCCGTCACGACAACTTCGTTTAGTTGCTTGGTGTCGGTGACCATTGCCACGGTTACCAGCGAAGAGCTGCCGATGGCTTGTTCTTGCGTCACGAATCCAACAGAACTGAAAACCAGCGTGCCGCCCGCAGCGGGCACATTAAGGCTGAAGCCGCCGTCGGCGCCGGTAGAAACACCCGTGGTGGTGCCTTTAAGTAAAACCGTTACGCCGGGTATGCCCCCGCCGTTGGTTTGGTCCGTCACTTTTCCCGTAATGGACCGGGTTTGGGCCATTGCATGTTGAAACAAAGTGAGTATGAGCACCAGGCTCATGAGTAAGGTTTTTTTCATGTGTAATGAAAAGAGGGAAATGGTTGGTGAACTTAATGTGACGCTTTAGTAAATGAACTGTTGTGAATAATAAAAGTATGAATTACAAGTGAGTAAAAAAAAATATTTTAGTAAGAAATAATGCGATTTTTTTTAAGACCATAGCAAGAAAGATGCGACTTTATATGATTTTTAAGAGCTGCACTGAAGTCTATAAAGGATAAATAATCAGTTTTATAAATATTTCGGAAAAGGCAGGGCCTGTCGAAATAAGGGGAAGTCTTGAACTATTCTTTGGAGAGAAAATAGAAACGCAACATGTATTTGTGCTCAGCGACGACCAAGACTGGATGGATGGTGCAATGACAAAAAAAGCCCCGACTCACCGAGCCGGGGCTTTTTAGGCCGTTAAAATGTGATTTTAGGCTTAGTAGCCCGGGTTTTGCTGGGCCGCTAGCACCGGGTTGGTTTGCGTTTCTGAGCTGGGAATGGGCCACAAAAACAACGGGCTGCTGTACGCCACGGCCGGTATTGCCTGGCCCGTCAGCTGGGCGGTGTTGCCGCAGCCGTATCGTGCCAGCACCACCTGGCCGCTGAGCTGGCCGTTGAATTTGGCCGGAATGCCGCCCCCTGCTATCGGTGCGTATTGCGTGTCCTTCGCCAGCCGCGAGATGTCGCCCCAGCGGAAGCCTTCGCCCACCAGCTCTACCCGGCGCTCGTTCAAGATGGCTTGCACCAGGCCAGTACCCGTCAACGAGCCGGTGGCGTACTGGTCGGTGGTGGCCACCGACCGGTTCCGTACCGCGTTGAGCAGGTTAAGCGCTACCGCGCTGTTGCCGGTGCGGGCCTGGGCTTCGGCCTGGTTCAGGAGCACTTCGGCGTAGCGGATGATGGGCGCGAAGTCCGTGGAAGTAACGGCATCGGTGTACTTTTTGAGGACGTAAGCGGTCCGAAGGCCGCCGTCCTGCTGCATCATCACGGTGCGCCGCAGGTCGCTGCACGTGAAGAACGGCGCGTTGTACAGGTTGGGGCTCACGGCCAGCAGGGCCCGGCCGGCGATGCCGGTGGGGGCCGCCGCCGACGAGCCGTACACGTTTGCCAGGGCCCCGTTCACACCCGGGTTGTCGGTAGAGCTGTTTTCAACCGAAAAAATGTTTTCGACCGTTACCGCCGTGCCACCGGGAAAAGCGGCCCGCTGGGTGGGCATCAGCATGTAGCTGCCAATCGGGCTGGTGAATGTGGTGGTGCCGGTTATCAGCTTGTTGCCCTCCGTGATGGCGGCGGCCCAGTTGCCCTGGTAGAGCCGGATGCGCTGCTTCAGCGCGATGGCGGCTCCTTTGGTGGCCCGGGTTACCGAACCGAACGACCCCAGGCCCGAACGGGTGGTGGGCAGGTTGGTCTCCGCGAAGTCCAGGTCGGCCAGCATTTGGGTGTAGTCGTCGGCCACCGTGCCCCGGTCCTGGGCCGCGCTGGTGGTCACGTTGGCCACCGTGTTGTTCGGCACTGTCCGGTAGGGCACGCCGGGGTTGCTGCCGTTGCCGTCGGTGTAGGGGCGGGCAAAGTTGAGGACCAGCTCCAGGTGCGCCAGGGCCCGCAGGAACCGCAGCTCTCCTTCGTACACCAGCTCATCGCTGGCCGTGATGATGCCGCCCGTAGCGGCCTGCTGAATGCCCGCGATGGCCACATTGGCCTTGTTGGCCACCGCGTAGCAGTTGGCCCACATGTACGTGATGTTGGGGCTGGCCGCCGTTATCGAGTTTTGAAAGACGACGGCAAAAAAGCCGGCCTCGTCAGCCACGTCTTCGCCGCGCACGTCGCCCTGCTCGTTGGCTGCCGCCCCAAATGGGTAGCCCCGCGACCCACCGGAGTTGCCGTTGTAAAAGCCCGACTGCGCGGCATCGTACACCCCTGTCACCGACAGTGCCACGTGCGAAGCATCGCTGTAGGCAACCGCCTCGGACACGGAATCTACCGGTACAACGTCGGTTACGTGGCAGGCTCCTAGCCCTAGGGTCAGCGTGAAGGCAGCAGCCAGGGCGCGGCGGCGGTTGCCCGCCGCCAGAATCAATATATTTTTCATTGAGATTAGACGCTAAAGAGATTAAAAACCGATGTTCAGGCCGCCCGTGAACACGCGCTGCTGCGGGTTGCTGTTGTAGTCAATCCCGCGCAGCGTGTTGTTGGCGCTGCTGCTCACTTCCGGGTCCGCGCCCTTGTATTTCGTGAAGGTGGCCAGGTTCTGCACCTGGGCAAAAATGCGCACCCGGCTCAAGCGCACCGGGCCCAGCACGCGGCTGGGCAACGTGTAGCCCAGCGTGATGTGCTGCACCCGCACGAAGTTGCCGCTTTCCACGAAGCGCGACGATGCCGCGTTGGTCGTGTTCACGAAGGCATCGGTGCCGTACACGGCGCGGGGCGTGCTGGTCACGTCGCCGGGCTTCTGCCAGCGGTCCAGAATTTCCGTGCTGTTGTTCAGGAACGTCATTTGCAGCAGCTGCTGGCGGGTGGCGTTCATAATCTGGTTGCCAAAGCTATAGCGCAGGAAAACGTCCAGGTCGAAGCCTTTGTAGGTAAAGCCGTTGTCGAAGCCGCCAAACAGCTTGGGGTTGGTTTGGCCCAGAATGATTTTGTCCGCCGTGGACAGCGACGAAACCGTGGTGAGGGCCGTCGGGTTGGCGGGGTCGTACACGTAGTAGGTGCTACCAGTAGTTTTGGGAGTAACGCCGGCGGCACTGCCGGTAATGTTGCCCTGCACCAATGTGCCGTCAATCTTCTTGTATATCGGGTTGCCATTGGCCGAGTTGACGCCCTGGTAATCGAAGCCATATAAGGAGCTAATCGACTGGCCTACTTGCACGACTGTGTAAGTGCCGCCGAGATACGTGTTGTAAATTGGCGTGTTGTTGGCCCCCAGCGAGGTTACCTGGTTGCGGTTGGTCGAGAAGTTGAGCGTCGTGGTCCAGCTGAAGTTTTCGTTGCGCACGTTTTGGGTCGAAATGCCCAACTCGAAGCCCTTGTTGTACATCGAGCCCACGTTGTCGCTGTACGAGTTGTTCGGCACGCCCAGCGAGGGGGCCGTCGGCACGCCCAAAATCAAGCCGTCGATGATGTTGCGGTAGTAGTCGGCGGTAACTGTGATGCGGCCCCCCAGGAAACCCATGTCGATGCCGTAATCTTCTTTTTTCGATGTTTCGTACTTCAACAGGCCGTTGCCAAACTGGCTGTAGCCAACGCCCGCCTGCGCTCCGTACTGCACCGGCGAATAAGTGCCGGCATAGGGGAAAATTCCGATGTCGGAGTTGCCCACCTGCGCATACGAGGCTCGCAGCTTGAAGTCCGTCCAGACCCGGCCCAGGGCCGAGTTCTTGAAGAAGTCTTCCTGCGACACGCGCCAGCCCAGCGAGCCGCCCGGGAACGTACCGCGCTGGTGGCCGGGGGCCAGCGACGACAGCGCGTCCGAACGCAGGGTGAAGCTCAGCAGGTACCGGTCTTTGAACGAGTAGTTCACCCGGCCGAAGTACGACTGGTAGCCGTTCTGGTAGTAGTCGCCGCCAATGGTTGGGGTCGTCAGCGTGTTGCTGATGATGCCGTTCACGCCCAGCAGGCGGTCCGAAATGCCGGTGCCTTGCGCCGAGAAATAGCTACTGGTCGTCTTCTGGTACTCTACCCCGACCACGGCGTTGATCTTGTGGTTTTCGCCGATAATGTTGCTGTAAGTAGCAGTGTTGATCCAATTCCAGCGAATATTGGGGCTGAAGTACTGGTACACCAGGCCGTTCACGCCGCGGCCATCGCCCTGGCGCGGGTCGTAGTAAAGCAAGTCGTTTTCCAGCTGCGTGTCCGTGCTGAGCTGCGTGCGCAGGCGCAGGTTCTTCACCGGCTCTGCTTCCAGGTAGCCATTGCCAAGAATGCGGTAGCTGGTGGACCGGTAGATGTTGTTGTCGAGCGCGAAGTCGATGTTGGGGTAGCTGAAGGAGATGCCCTGGGTGTTGCTGCCCTGGCCCAGCGTACCCGCAGCGGTGGAGTAGGGGGTGCCGTCGGCGTTGCGGGCCGGCACGTTCGGAAACAGCAGCAGCGCGGCGGCCACGTTGCCCGACAAGCCGTTGCCGGCCGTGTTGAGGCCAACGGTCTGCGTCCGGGTCAGGCCGATGTTCATGCCCACTTTCAGCCAGCTTTTCACTTCGCTGTCAACGTTGGCCCGAAAGGTGAAGCGTTGCAGCGAGTTGGGCTTAATAATCCCGCTTTGATCGGTGAAGCCCCCCGAGAAGGCGTAGCTGGTTTTGTCAGTGCCGCCCGATACCGATATGGCGTGGTTCTGCTGGAAACCGGTGCGGAAAACTTCTTTCTGCCAATCGGTGCTGACGTTGTTGTTGGCCCCGGTGGCGTCCGTGAACGCCTTGGCCAGTTGGCCGCTGCCGCCCGCGTTGATGTCCTTTTCGTTGCTGATGGCAATGAAGTCGTCGGCCCCCAGGACCTTGTAGCGCTTCAACACGTTGGCCGCCCCGATGTACGTGTCGTACGTGATGGTGGCCTGCCCTTTGCGGCCGTGCTTGGTGGTGATGAGGATGACCCCGTTGGCTCCGCGCGAGCCGTAGATGGCCGTGGCCGAGCCATCTTTTAGTACTTCGTACGACTCAATGTCGTTGGGGTTGATGTCGGCCAGGCCGTTCGAGCCGTTGGCATCAACGCCGCTGAGCTGGCCCGTAAAAATGGGCTGGCCGTCCACCACCACGAGCGGGGTCGAGCCCGAAGTGATGGAGTTGGTGCCCCGGATTTGGATGATTGGCTGCTGGCCGAGCAAGCCGCTGGGGGTTTGCACCTGCACCCCGGCGGCCCGGCCTGCCAGCTGCTGGGCAAAGCTGGGGGTGGCCAGGTTGGCAATGGTTTCGCCCTTCACCGATACCACGGAGCCCGTCACGTCGCGGCGTTCCTGGGTGCCGTAGCCGGTCACCACCACTTCGCTCAGTTGCTTGGTGTCCTCCACCAGGGCGACGGTAAACTGCGACTGGCTGCCAATGGGCAGTTCCTGGGTCACGAAATTCACCGAGCTGATGACCAAGGTGCCACCGTTAGCCGGCACGTTCAGGCTGAAATTACCATCGGAGTTAGTCGAAACGCCCGTTGTGGTGCCTTTGAGCAAAACGGTTACGCCCGGCAGGCCGTCGCTGGTTTTTTGGTCCGTCACCCTTCCCGAAATGGCCCGGGTCTGGGCCATTACCTGTTGGAATAGGGCGAACATGAGCACCAGGCTCATGAGTAAGGTTTTTTTCATAAGAAAAGTGGGAGTGGAGAAATGGGTGAGTTTAGAAGTGAAATGAGCCCTGGGATTTTTTTAAAAACAGGTGTAAAACTATGCCCCAGTCAGCAAGTGTATTATTAGAATGAAGCACGAAAATCGCCAAAGACAAGCAAAGTAATAGCCAATAAAACTATATAAATCAATAAGTTGAAATAATAAAGAGTATTAATAATAATATATTTAATGCAATGATTTTGCGCAGTAGGTAAATGGCCCGAAAATTTGTGAAACCTGTTAATTCTGGCGGTATCCGATGCTGCTGTAGAGTCGGGTTTGCCAGGTCTTTAATTATGTGCTTCCATCACCCCACTAAATTCCTCACTTGACGAAAAGACTGGCGCAATATACCGCGGCTTCGGTAAAAGCTCGGCTTAGAAAGGCGCAACCCAGAAAAAATAGTGAGTTGTGTGCAAAAGCAGTTGGCCACCGGCTAATAAGAGGGTATAGCCTACTTGCTCGGCCAGCGCAAGGGTCCCCGTGGGGCCCCAACCAAGTGCGTTCGCCCTGGCCCAGGGCCCCACGGGGGCCGTTGTGAAGAGCTAACCGCTCCCTTACTGCTGCATCAAAAAGCCCTTGATGTACTCGTCCAGGTCGCCGTCCAGCACATTTTGCACGTCGGTGCGCTCGATGCCGGTGCGCAGGTCTTTGATGAGTTTGTAGGGGTGCAGCACGTAGTTGCGGATTTGGGAGCCGAAGTCGATGCGCTTTTTGGTGGCTTCGATTTTGTCGCGCTCGGCGTGGCGCTTGTCCATTTCCACCTGGTAGAGGCGCGAGCGGAGCATGCGCAGGGCGTGCTCCTTGTTCATGAGCTGGCTGCGCTCGATTTGCACGGCGATGACGATGCCCGACGGGGCGTGGGTGAGGCGCACGGCGGTTTCGACCTTGTTCACGTTCTGGCCGCCCGCGCCACCGGCCCGGAACGTGTCCCAGGAAATGTCGGCGGGGTTGACGTCGATGACGATGGTGTCGTCGACCACGGGGTAGGCAAATACCGACGCGAACGAGGTGTGCCGCCGGCCGCTGCTGTCGAAGGGCGACATGCGCACGAGGCGGTGCACGCCAATCTCGCTCTTGAGGTAGCCGTAGGCGAAGGGCCCATCGATTTCCAGCGAGGCCGACTTGATGCCCGCGCCCTCGCCGGGCTGGTAGCTGAGCTGGCGCACGCCGAAGCCGTGGCGCTCGCCCCACATGATGTACATGCGCATGAGCATCTCGGCCCAGTCCTGGCTTTCGGTGCCGCCCGCGCCGGGGTTGATTTCGATGACGGCCGGCAGCTGGTCTTCCTCGTCGGAGAGCATCCGCTTGAATTCCAGGGCCTCCACTTTTTGCTGGGCGGCGTCGAACTCCTTTTGGAGTTCGGCCTCCGTGGCGTCGCCTTCCTTATAAAAGTCGAACAGTACTTCGACGTCGGCCACGGCGGCCTGCACGGCTTCGAAGTCGTCGGTCCAGGTCTTGATGGCCTTGATTTCGCGGAGCTTGGTTTCAGCCGCCTTGGAGTCGTCCCAGAAAGTAGGGGCCAGGGTGTCGGCTTCGGCGGCTACAATTTGTTCTTTGCGGGTATCGTAGTCAAAGATACCTCCTTAGGGCCTCGGCGCGGCCCTTCAAGTCCCGCACGTGGTCTTGAGTCATTCTTAGGAGCGTTGAATGGTAAAAATTGGGGTTGAACGGGCAAAGGTCCGCAAAAAAAGGCAGCCGGCCCGTTGCGGGGCCGGCTGCCTGGACTATTCAATTAGGGGTTGGCTACTCGCCCACGGGCACCATCCAGCCGTGCGGGTCGGGGGCCTGGCCGGCGCGGATGGCCCCGAGGGCCGCGCCGAGGCGCTGCGACAGCGCCTCGGGAGCGGAGGCGGGCAGCTCGTAGTCGCGGCCTTCGTGGCCGATGGTGGCAATGGGCGCGATGGTGGCCGCCGTGCCCACGCCGAAGGCTTCCTGCAAGGTGCCGGCCTCCAGGGCCCCAATCACTTCGCGGCTGCTCACGCGGCGCTCTTCCACGGCCACGCCCATCTCGCGGGCCAGCTGGAGCACCGAGCGGCGCGTGATGCCGTCGAGGATGGACGTGCTGAGGGCGGGCGTGATGAGCTTGCCGTCGATGACGAACACGATGTTCATCGTGCCCGACTCTTCCACATACTGGTGTTCGGAAGCATCGGTCCAGATGAGCTGATGGTAGCCCTCCTGCTGGGCCAGCCGGGTGGGGTACATGGCCGCGCCGTAGTTGCCGGCGTTTTTGGCGAAGCCCGCGCCGCCCTCGGCCGAGCGCACGTACTGCTGCTCGAAGCGCACGCGCAACGGCTTGGTGTAGTACACATCAACGGGGCAGGTGATGATGGCGAAGCGGTAGCTTTCGGAGGGCCGCACGCCCAGCATGCCGTCGGTGGCAAACATGAAGGGGCGGATGTAGAGGGCCCCGCCGGGTACCCGCGGCAGCCAGGGCGCGTCGAGGCGCACCAGCTCCTTCAGGCCCTGCATGAACAGCTCTTCGGGCACGGGCGGCATGCACATGCGCTCGGCCGAGGCGTTGAGGCGGGCCCAGTTGTCGAGGGGCCGGAACAGGGCCACGCCCCCGCCGGCGGTGGGGTAGGCCTTCATGCCCTCAAAAATGGCTTGGCCGTAGTGCAGGGCCGAGTTGGCCGGGCTCACGGGCAGGTCGCCGAAGGGTAAAATCTGCGCTTCCTGCCACTCGCCGGCGCGGTAGTCCACGACGAGCATGTGGTCGGAAAATACCTTGCCGAACTCCAGGGGAGTGGCGTCGCGCTCGGCGATGCGCGAGGCGGTGGTGCGCTGGGTGCGAATGGCGAGGGTGTCGAGCATGGGCATAAAATTGAGGGGGCGAAGAGCGAACGGGTGGGATGGCCGCGAAGGTACGCGGGCCCCGGCCAATCCAAAAAAGGGCTATACCCGGGCCTTCCAGGTCACTTCCTCCACGCCCAGCTCGTGGGCCATGTAGCGGCTCAGCACGAACAGGTAGTCGGAGAGGCGGTTGAGGTACATCACCACCAGGTCGGCCACGAACGAGTCTTCGCGCAGGTGCACGGCCAGGCGCTCGGCCCGGCGGCACACGCAGCGGGCCACGTGGGCCTGGCTCACGGCGGGGTGGCCGCCGGGCAGGATGAAGGCCCGCAGCTCGGGCAGGGCCTCGTTCATGCGGTCCATCTCGTCTTCGAGCAGGGTTACGTCGGCATCGTGCAGGTCGGGCAGCTTCATGCGCGACTTCTCCGGGTCGGCGGCCAGGGCCGAGCCGATGGTGAAGAGGCGGTCCTGAATCTCCTTCAGCAGCGGCCGGCGCGGGGCGTTGATGTCCTGGTCGCGCAGCAGGCCGATGTAGGCGTTCAGCTCGTCCACCGTGCCGTAGGCTTCGATGCGCAAGCTGCTCTTCGGCACGCGGGTGCCCCCAATGAGCGAGGTCAGGCCCTGGTCGCCGGTCTTGGTGTAGATTTTCATGCAGTTAATGGTTGAATTGCTGAATGTTAAATTGTTAATTTTTTAAACGTTGGTTGCTGCTGGGTTAAGCAATTTCTGGAAACACCAATGGCCATTTATCCAACCATTAACAATTCAACAATTTATCCATGCACCGGCTGCTGGTTCACTTCCGTGTTCACCGCGTCGGATTCCACCAGGCCGTCGCGCAGGCGCACGATGCGGTGGGCGTAGCGGGCAATGTCCTCCTCGTGCGTCACCATGATGATGGTGTTGCCCTTGGCGTAAAGGGCCTCGAAGAGGTCCATGATTTCGTGGCTCGTCTTGCTGTCGAGGTTGCCGGTGGGCTCGTCGGCCAGGATGATGCTGGGGTTGTTGACTAGGGCCCGGGCGATGGCCACGCGTTGGCGCTGGCCGCCGCTCAGCTCGTTGGGGCGGTGCTTGGCGCGGTCGCCCAGGCCCACGCTCTGCAGCGCGTGCATGGCCCGTTCGTCGCGCTCGCGCTTGCCAAAACCGGCGTAAATGAGCGGCAGGGCCACGTTGTCGAGCGACGAGGCGCGGGGCAGCAGGTTGAAAGTTTGGAAGACAAAGCCGATTTCCTTGTTGCGCACTTCCGCCAGGGCGTTGTCGCTCATGCGGCTCACGTCCTGGCCGTTGAGCACGTACTGGCCGCCGCTGGGCGTGTCGAGGCAGCCCACGATGTTCATCAGCGTCGATTTGCCCGAGCCCGAGGGCCCCATGAACGCCACGTACTCGCCGCGCGCAATGGTGATGCTGACCGAGCGCAGGGCGTGGATTTCCTCGGTGCCCATGCGGTACACGCGGGAGATGTCGTGGGTTTCAATGACGTTCGGAGACATGGACGGGCGCGAAAAACAAACAAAAGAAACGCTTAAAAAACCGCGTGGGCCGCCCGGCGCGCCGCAAATTGCGCCTGAAGCGCCGCAAAAGCCGCCGGCGGCAGCTGCTGGCGCAATTTCGCGAGGGCCTCGGCCGCATAGTCGGCCAGGCCGGTGTCAACTGCTGCCAATACGTAGGCTTGCAACAGCGCCGGCGCGGCGGGGTTTTCGGCCAGGCCGGCCTGCACCGCGTCGTAAGCCGCCGGGTAGTCGCGGCGTTGGGTGTAGAAGCGGGCCGCCCCCAAAATGGCCGGCTCGTTGAACGGAGCCTCCCGCACGATGCGCCGGTAGAGGGCTGCCGCGGCGGGCCCCGGGCCAGCGGCCTGGGCCTGCGCCAGCCAGGCGGTGCCCAGCTGTGGGTAGCGGGCCGCAAAAGCCGCCCGCCACTGGCCGGCGTCGGCCGTGGGCAAGGCCCGGGCCAGGGGCGCGGCGGCGCGGCGCAGGGCCGTGTCGGGGGCCGCGGCGATGCGGGCCAGAACCACGCGGGCCGAATCGGCCCGGCCGGCCAGCACCAGGGCCGCGGCGCGGGCCAGCGGCGCGGTGGTGGCCCCGTGGGCGGCGGCCAGCGCCAGCTGGTCGGCGGCGGCAGCGTACTGGCCCTGCCGCAACTGCCACAGGCCCAGCAGCTGCTGGTAGTAGCCGGCCGTGGCCCCGGTGCCCGCCGCCAGGGGCTCCAGCAGCTGCCGGGCCGCCTGCTCCTGGCCCAGGGCGTGGCGCGTGAGGGCCTGCAAAAACAGCAGCTGCTCGTAATATGGCGCGTTGGCCGGGCGGGTGGCGAGGCGGGCCAGCGCGGGCAGCAGCGCCGGGCGGGCCTGCTGGGCCGCGGCCAGCGCCGCGTGGTACACGGCCGCGAACGTGGCCGCGTCGAGGTCGTCGCCGGCCAGGCCCACGGCAGGGGCGGCGGGCTGGTGGCGCAGCAGCCGCAGCAGGGTCAGGTTGCTGGCCAGGGCCGGCTCGTCGGGGGCGGGCCGAAAGCCTAGGGCCAGCTGCTGGGCCGCGGGCAGCAGGTTTTGCTGCATCAGAAACGCCAGCCGGTTGGTGCGGCTGGGGTACGCGCCCGGAGCCAGCCGCTCGGCTTTATCCAGGTAAAAAGCCACCGAATCGGTGAGGGACGTTTGGGTGAAGAGCTGGGCCAGGTCGCCGGCCAGGGCGGCGCTGGTGGGCTGCCGGCGCAGGCCCTGGCGCAGCGCGTCGAGGTCGTCGAACAAGTCCTGGGGCGCGGTGCCGAGGGCCGCCAGGCGCAGCGATACTTTCTCGTTGGGCGCGGGCAGGAGGGCCCGGCGCAGGGCCCCCAGCTCGTTCTGGCGCTGGTCGCGGGTGCGGTACAGGGCCGCCCGGCCCAGCTGGGCGGTCAGGTTGTTGCGGTCGAGCACGTCGCCGCTTTCGGCGTAGTAGCGCTCGGCCAGCAGGGCCAGGCCCAGCTCGTCGGGGCGGGCCTCGCTCTGCCGGCGGGTGAGGTCGCCGAGGCAATTGTACTGCCCCGCTCGCACCTGCGCGAGCAAGGGCCAGCCGAGGCGCAGCTGCACGGCGAAGAGCAGGCCCAGGCCCAGCACGTACACCGTATAAAACGGCAACCGCCGGGGCGCGAACACCACCCGGTACACCGGCAGCCGCTGCCGGATAAGGGGCCCAAAATTCACCAGCACATAAATAAAAAACGCGGCCCCCAGCCCCAGCAGCGCCGTCCCGCTGAAGCTGCGGGCCGCCTCCAGCAGGGGCGTGTTGTGGGTGGCCAGGGCGTAGGCCAGGGCTCCGGCAGCGGCCATTAGCAACAGCGGGTACAGCTGGGCGGCCCCCGGCGCGTAGGGCAGCCGGGCCGCGTAGCTCGGGGCCCGCAGCCGCAGGCCCAGGCCGGCCACCAGCACCGCGGGCAGCAGCAGCACCAGCGGGTCGAGGCCCACGCCGCGGTACAGCGGCAGGCGGCCGTCGGTCCAGAACCACGCGGCCAGCAGGCCGAGGTAGAGCAGGCTGGCTCCCACGAACGGGCCGAGGCCCAGCCGGGCCCCCGGCGTGGCGGCGCGGCCGGCCAGCCAAAGCACGCCCCGCACGTTCTCAATGCCCACCCACAGCACCAGCGCGGCCACCAGCACGGCCCCGCCCGGCGTGGCGTAGGCCGCCAGGTGCAAGGCCAGGTCGGGCCCCGAAAGCTGGCCCCGGGCCAGCAGCAGGGCCCCCAGCCCCGCCACCGCCGCCGCGCACAGCGCCGCCCGCCCCGCCAGCGGCACCCGCTCGCCGTAGGCGTGCAGCCCAAAAGCCAACCCGCCCACCAGCACCAGCGCCAAGCCCAGAAAGTACTGCTTCCCGACCGAAAAAACGCCCACCAGGTCCAGGTTAAGCGACATCAGCAAAAAGATGACCGGCACCATGGCGGCCACGAAGGCCGCCCGGCGCAGCGTGCTGGCCACCGCCACCCAGCCCGCCAGGGCCACCGCCAGCAGCCCGGCAAAAAGCCCCGCCGCCTCCGGCTGCGCGAAGGGCCCCGCCAGGTCGTGCGTCAGGCTCACGCCGAAGCCGCTGGCCTGCACGGGCAGCGCCACCGGCCCCACGGCCAGCGTTTGCAAAGTGAGGGGCTGGGGCAGCAGGTGCGGCACCAGCAGCAGGGGCAGCGCGGCCGCCGCCCCCGTGAAATAATAGTAAGCCGCCAGGCCCACGGCCAGCGCGGCCAAAAAGGCCAGCAAGTTGGGTCGCCAGGGCCGGGCCGGGCCCCGCAGAGGTAAGGGTGCCGCCAACTAATCGAGCACTTTGGGCACCCGGAAATAATCCGAATCCTTGCGCGGGGCGTTGCGTAGGCCTTCCTGGTGGCTCACGGTGTTGCGGCCCTCGTCGTCGCGCAGCACGTTGATTTCCTGCGACAAATGCACCAGCGGCTCCACGTCGGTCGTATCCACGGCTTCGAGCTGGGCCACGAAGTCGAGGATGTTGTTCAGGTCGCCGAGCATTTCTTTCTCGTGGGCCTCGTCAAATTCGAGGCGGGCCAGGTGGGCGAGGCCGCGCAGGGTGGCAAGGTCGGTGCTCATGTCCTTGGGTTATGAATTATGAGTTATGAATTATGGGTTGAACTAGATCGTCATGCCGGACGTGGCCAAGCAGAATATTAGCGTCTTGGAACGTCGTGCTGAGCGCAGCCGAAGCATCTCTCCCGCTTCGCTGGGGCCGTTCAGCGAAGCGGGAGAGATGCTTCGGCTGCGCTCAGCACGACCGTTTTTTGTTCTCACTAAATCACCGCCACGTGCTGGGGCCGGGCTTTTCGGCTCCTTCGGGCAGGAAGTCGGCGGCGAGCTGGGCGGCCACGCGGGCCTTGAGGGCGGGCACGTCGGCGGCGGTGAGGCCGGTGGTGGGAATGGCGGGGTGAAACACGATTTTGAGGCGGTGGCGGCGCACCCGCAGGCTGCCCTTCACATCGGGCATGAACATGTGGTTCAGCGGCATGCCCACGGGCACGATGGGCACCCCGGCGGCAATGGCCAGCTGGAACGCGCCGTCCTGCAACGGCAGCAGCTCGCGGCCGGGCGTGGGCGAAATGCGGCCCTCGGCAAAGATGGCGATGCTGCGCCCGGCGGCCAGGCCCTGGCGGGCCGCTACCAGGGCCCGGCCCCGGCTCACGGCGCTGGTGCGGTCCAGGGTGATGTAGGCCTTTGCAAACAGGGGGCCCCAGAGCGGCACCTTGGCCAGCGTGTGCTTGCCCATCATGTTCAGGTAGCCGGGGATGGTCTTGAACATCAGCATGATATCGATGTAGGAGCCGTGGTTGGCCACGTACACGCAGGGCTGGGGCAGGGGCCCGGCCTCCTCGTGGATTTCCTCAATCGGGATGCCCCACAGGGCCATCGAAAACCGGGCCCAGCCGCTGTAGATGCCGTGCAGCGCGGGGTAGCGGGCCGGCTTGCGGCCCAGCCACCACTGCGCCGGGTAGGTGACGACGAACGGCAGCACAAACCAAAACGTGGCCCAGGTGGTGTACAGGCGGTGGCCCAGGTAGCGAAACAGGTGGCGCATGGGGCAAAGTTAGCCCTTGGCGCGGGCCGCCAGCACGCGCTCGGCCTTCAGCAGGCCCGCCACGCTGATGCCGTCGGTGATGCGGTCGTCGAAGGCCATCTGCACGGCCTCGGCCAGGGGCAGCTTCCAGAGGCGCAGGTCCTCGGTTTCTTCGGGCTCGGTTTCGCCGGCGGTCAGGTCTTCGGCCAAGAACACGAAGCCTTCCTCGTCGGTGACGGAATTGGAGGTGTGCAGGCGGGCGATGCGCGTCCAGCGGCCGGCCAGCAGGCCGGTTTCTTCGCGCAGCTCGCGCTGGGCCGACGCCAGCACGTCCAGCTCTACGGGCCCCCCGCCCATCGGAATTTCCCAGCTGTACTCGTTCAGCGGGTAGCGGTACTGGCCCACGAGCCAGGTATTGCCCTCACTGTCAACGGGAATGATGCCAATGGCTTTATTCTTCATGCTCACCACGCCGTAAATGCCCGCGCCGCCGCGCGGGTTCAGCACTTGGTCCTCGCGCACTGAAATCCAGGGGTTTTGGTACTTTACATCGCTGGCTAAAACGCGCCACGGGTTGCGGGTTTCGTCGAAGGCGGGGTCGGGGAGCATGGGCAGGGCCGCGGGAATTGAAGAAAAATAGGTGCGGTAAATCTACGCCGCGTCCGCGCACGCCTTACGGCCGGCGTGCATTCGGAGAGAAATACGGTCCCTTGACCGAGTAAGTACAGGCGTTGGTCTAATTTAGTAAACATGCGACCCGACGGCCCTTTAGATTTGTTTTCATAAGTGCCCCGCACGGGCTGGAAATGTGGAAAGGAAGGACCTCTCGTGCGCTGGCGGGGTTGGCCAAAAAGCTGGGGTAGACAGCTTCCGGCCGGCCCTGCTGCTTATAAGGCCGTCGCCCCCGGGCGGCGGCCTTTTTTTGTGCCCCTGAACCCCGTTTAGGCAGCCTGCGTAAACCCCAGAGCCGCCCCGCGCCGACCACTTCCCGGCTTCGGGGCCCTGCTCATGGCCCAAAACCCCACCAAAAAGCCCGCCGCCGACCAAGCCGCCGATCCGCTCTTCAACCTCAAGCACGCCCAGGCCGAAGCCGACTTGGCCGCCAAAACCAACGGCCTCGGCCCCACCACCAACGAGTACGTCTCTTCCGACGAAGACGACGAAATTGCCGGCGCCGAGGGCCCCCGCGACAGCCAGGGCCAGCGCCGCGGCGAGAACGACGAAATTGTTAAGGGCGACGCCGCTGGCAGTCACTGAATAGAAAATTAAAAGCTGCGCGTGAAAAAGGGCCTGCCTTCGTCGACGAAGGCAGGCCCTTTTTCACGCGCTACAGCAGCCGGAACCCCGGGCGGTGCAGCGGGGTGGGGCCGTGGGCGCGGATGGCGGCCCGGTGGGCCGCGGTGGGGTAGCCGGCGTTCTGGGCCCAACCGTAGGCCGGGTACTGCTCGGCGAGGGCCGCCATGCGCTCGTCGCGGAAGGTTTTGGCCAGTATAGACGCGGCGGCGATGCTGCGGTAGCGGCCGTCGCCGCCCACGAGGCAGGTGTGGGCGTACCCGGCCAGCGGCCGGAAGCGGTTGCCGTCCACGAGCAGGTGCGCGGGGGGCACGGCCAGCGCTGCCACGGCCCGGTGCATGGCCAGGTAGCTGGCCTGCGCGATGTTGAGGGCCCCGATTTCTTCCACCGTGGCCTCGCCCACGGCCCAGGCCACGGCTTCGGCGCAAATGAGGGGGCGCAGCTGCTCGCGCTGCCGGGCGCTCAGCTGCTTGGAGTCGTGGAGCAGGGGCGGGGCAAAACCGGGCGGCAGGATGACGGCCGCCGCGAACACGGGCCCCGCCAGGCAGCCCCGGCCGGCCTCGTCGAGGCCGGCCTCGTGCGGCAGCCCGGTGTGGGTGGCCAGCAGCGCCGGGCGTACTTTGGGGGGCCTCACCCCTTCAGCTTAATCAGGTCCAGGAACAGGCTGAAGCCATCGACGCTGGTGCCGCCTTCGCCGAAAGTCTCGAAGCTCAGGGGCTTGACGATGTAGCCGCTCACGGCCAGCTGCCGGGCCTTGTAGCGGTCCGAGTCGAGGTCCGAGGTGGTCATGATGAACACGTTGAGGTCGGCAAACTCGGGGTCGGCCCGCAGGGCTTCGAGCAGCTCCAGGCCGTTCATGCGCGGCATGTTGATGTCGAGCATCACCACGTCGGGCCGGGCAATTTTGGCCTGGCCGTTCTCGCCGCGCAGCAGGTCGAGGGCTTCGCGGCCGTTGCGGGCGTGCGTCAGGGGCACTTCGATGTGCTGGCGGCGCAGCTCGCGCTGCACGTTCATCACGTCCATCTGGTCGTCTTCGACCAATAAGATGCTGGTGGGGGAGGGGTCGGGCGTCATGGAGAAAAAAAAGGATCGGGGGCGGGGCCCCGGCAAAGGAATTAAGTCAGGCGGCCAGCGCGGGCACGGCGGCGCTGGCCTTGGCGGCTTTGGGCTGGGCCGCGGCCGGCTGCTTGGGCCAGGTGAAAAAGAACGTGGCGCCCTGGCCCAGGGCCGATTCGACGCCGATGGTGCCGCCCTGGCGCTCCACAATTTTCTTGACGATGGCCAGGCCCACGCCGGTGCTTTCCAGGGTGTCGCGCTCCACGAGGGTTTGGAAGATGACGAATATCCGCTCGTGGTACTCCGGCGCGATGCCCGGCCCGTCGTCGGCCACCGAGAAGCGGTAGAAGGCGTCGGCGTCGTCGCAGCCGATGCGCAGGGTGGCCGATTCGAGATGTTCGTGGTACTTCACCGCGTTGCTGATGAGGTTGGTGAACACCTGCTCCAGCTGCACCCGCGTGGTGACGAGCGTGGGCAAAAAGAAGGGCAGCTCGAATTGCAAGCCGGCCGGCAGGTCCAGGCTGGCTACGATTTCGCGCAGCAGCTGGCGCACGAACACCGTTTCGTGCACCTCGGCCACGCGCCCCACCCGGGCCAGGTCGAGGATGCCGGTGATGAGGTTTTCCATGCGGTGCACGCGCTGGCGCATCAGGGCCAGGAACTCGCGCACGTGGGCCGGCAGGCCGGTGGGCCCCATGTCCTCCTCGATCCAGCGCGAAGCGCTTTCGATGCCGCGCAGGGGCGCTTTCAGGTCGTGCGACACCACGTAGGCGAACTGGTCCAGCTCGCGGTTGCGGGCTTCGAGCTGGCCGATGTTGGCGCTGATGGTGCGGCCCAGGCCGTTGAGGGCCCCGGTGAGCAGGCTCAGCTCGTCCTGCTCGCGGTCCACCAGCTGGGCGTCGTAGTCGCCGGCGGCGAGGCGGCGGGCCAGGCCCACCAGCCCGTCGAGGCGCCGCGCCAGCAGCCGCACCAGGTACACGGCCCAGGCCAGCCCGAACACCAGCGCCGCGGCGGCCACGGCCGCCGAAATCCACTGGGCCCGGCCCACGCTGGCGTCGCGCCGCGCCGCCAGCCGCTGCCGAATCCCGGCTTCGAGCACGTCGAACTGGCCGAGCTGGTAGCGCACGTTGTCCATTACCTGCTTGCCCGTCAGTCCCTCTACCAGCCAGCGGTGGGGCAGGCCCTGCAACGCTTCCAGGTCGGGGCGGTGCTGGTGCAGCGTGCGCTTCTCGCCGATGATGAGGTGCGTGTAGGCGCTCCACTGCTGGAACAGCCGCTGCGAGCGGTTGAGGTGGTCCAGCTGCACCGGGCTGTGGGTGACCAGGGCCCGCAGGTCGTTGAAGCGCCCCACCAGCTGCCGCTCGCCCTGGTAGTAAGGGTCGAGCAGCTGCTCGTCGCCCAGCAGCAGGTAGCCGCGAAAGCCAGTTTCCATGTCGATGATGTTGCTCAGCAAGCCGTTGGCTTCTTCCGACACCCGCTGCGACGTGGCCACGGCCCGGGCGTTGCTCACCACCTGGTCGGCCAGCCGGTAGTTGACGAACAACACCGCCGCGAAGAGTCCCAGCAGCAGTAAAAAGCCGGCAAACAGCTTGGTGCTAAGGTTCATTTTCATTTATTTGCCGCGCGGGAAGCCCGCCGGAAAAAATCGAAAAAGCGGCAGCGCTAGGCTTCGGTACGCAGCTTGCGCTCAATGGTTTGCAAAAGGGTCACAATGCCCTCGGCCTGGGCCAGCACGGCTGGCAGGCCGGCGGCGGCCGCCTCGGCGCGGCCGGCCAGGCGGTGGTCCATCAACACGTTGGCCGCCTGATGAATGCGGCGGTGGGCGGCGTCGAGGTCGCGCATTTCGGGCACGTGGGCGTAGGCCCGGGCCCGGCGCTCGGCAATCCAGTGCCCGAGGCTGCACTGGTCGGGGTCGCGCAGGGGGCCTTCTTCGTAGCCGTTGCCGTACAGAAACGAGCGCAGCTTGGTTTTAAAGGAGAAGTGGCGGGTCATGGCCGACTCGAAGTCTTGCTTGATTTCGCCGGGGCTCATGGCGGCACGCGGGGGAGTGGGCATAGACCCGCCTACGGGCCCGGGCCAAAAATGGCTATTTTCGCGGGCCAAAACCGCCGCGGCCGGCCCCACCCTTCTTTTCTACATGACCGTTTCCTCGCTCAAAACCGTTGCCCTCGACGCCACCCACCAGCGGCTGGGGGCCAAAATGGTGCCTTTTGCCGGCTACAACATGCCCGTGCGCTACTCCTCCGACCTCGACGAGCACCACACCGTGCGCCGGGCCGTGGGCATGTTCGACGTCTCGCACATGGGCGAGTTCCGGGTGCGGGGCCCCCAGGCGCTGGCCCTCATCCAGCGCGTGACGACCAACGACGCCGCCAAGCTCCAGCCCGGCAAGGCCCAGTACTCGGCCCTGCCCAACCACACCGGCGGCCTCGTCGACGACTTGCTGGTGTACATGCTGGCCGATAACGATTACCTACTGGTGGTCAACGCCTCCAACATCGAAAAGGACTGGAGCTGGATTCAGCAGTTCAACACCGACGGCGCGGAGATGGAGGACATTTCCGACCGCACCAGCCTCTTTGCCGTGCAGGGCCCCAAGGCCGTGGCCGCGCTGCAAGGCCTCACCAACGTGGACCTGGCCGCCATTCCGTACTACTCCTTCACGCAGGGCCCCTTCGCCGGGGCCCCCGACGTCATCATCTCCGCCACGGGCTACACCGGCGCGGGCGGCTTCGAGCTGTACGTGCCCAACGAGTACGCCCAGCGCGTGTGGGACGCCATCATGCTGGCCGGCCAGCCCCACGGCCTCAAGCCCATCGGCCTGGGCGCGCGCGACACGCTGCGCCTCGAAATGGGCTACAACCTCTACGGCAACGACATCGACGACACCACCTCGCCCCTCGAAGCCGGCCTGGGCTGGATCACCAAGTTCACCAAGGAATTCACCAACAGCGCCGCCCTGAAGGCCCAAAAAACGGCCGGCGTGGCCAAAAAGCTGGTCGGCTTCGTGATGGACGGCCCCGGCATTCCGCGCGGCCACTACGAGCTGGTGGACGCCGCCGGCCAGAAAATCGGCGACGTCACCAGCGGCACGCAGTCGCCGAGCCTGGGCAAGGGCGTGGGCCTGGGCTACGTGCGCGCCGAGCTGGCCGCCCCCGGCACCCCAATCTTCGTGCAGATTCGGGGCAAGAACCTGCCCGCCACCGTGCACAAGCTGCCGCTGGTGCCGGGTACGGAGGAGGCGTAGCTCAGTTCCCGCTTCTCCGAGGCCGTTGCGCAGCGGGGAGTAGCGCGAACTTTGTAGTTCGCGTCGCTCGCTTCGTCCCATCGATCTAACTTTTGGGCGACCGGGCGGCGACGCGAACTACAAAGTTCGCGCTACTCTCCGCTACGTAACAGTAGTTCTTCGCTTTCCAAAACTCCAAAAATGCCTGCTGTAGACGTTTGTTTCTCCCCCGATTTGCTGCCGCTGTACGATTTGCGGGGCCGGGTGGCGGTTATCGTGGACGTGCTGCGGGCCAGCACCACCATCGTCACGGCCCTGGTGGCGGGCGTCACGCACGTGTTTCCGGTGGGCAGCCTGGAGGAGTGCGCCGCCCTGGGGGCCCAAGGCTGCCTGACGGCGGCCGAGCGCGACGGCGTGCCGGCCGAGGGCTTCGACCTGGGCAACTCGCCCTTCGGCTTCCTCGACCCCGCCCGGCCGGTGCGGGGGCGCGCCCTGGCCATCAGCACCACCAACGGCACCCAGGCCCTGCGCCGCTCGCTGGCGGCCGAGGCCGTCGTCATCGGCGGCTTCGTAAACCTGACGGCCGTGGTCAGCTTTGCCCAGCAGCAGCAGCGCGACGTGCTGGTGGTGTGCGCCGGCTGGAAGGGCCGGTTCTGCCTCGAAGACAGCCTGTTTGGCGGGGCCCTGGCCGCCCGCCTGGGGCCCCTGGGCTTCGACGTGGAGCACGCCGACAGCACCCTGGCTGCGCTGCACCTGTGGCACCAGGCCCAGGCCGACCTGCCCGGCTACCTGCTGCAATCGGCCGCCGTGCGCCGCCTTAACGCGCTGGAAGCCAACGACGATTTTCTGTTCTGCGCGAAAATTGACACGTACGCCAATGCGTTGCCCTTGCTGAAAGACGACCGGCTGGTGCTGGCGTAGGGCCCCGACTACTTCAGCTTCTCGTTGTCCTGGTGCCGCTGGGCGTCGCGCTGGGTTTTCTTGGCCAGGTTGCGCGCCAGGGCCTCCGTGAGGTTGACGCCGGTTTGGTTGGCCAGGCAGATGACGACGAACAGCACGTCGGCCAACTCGTCGCCCAGCTCGTGGCCTTTGTCCGACTCCTTGAACGACTGCTCGCCGTACTGCCGGGCGATGAGCCGGGCCACCTCGCCCACCTCCTCGGTGAGGATGGCCAGGTTGGTCAGCTCGTTGAAGTAGCGCACGCCGGTGGTCGTAATCCACTGGTCCACGGTCTGTTGGGCTTGCTCGATGGTCATGTTAGATGACTGATAAGGAAGGCGTTAAGCAGCCGTGCATAAGTAAACGCACATTGCATGCCGTGTAAATTATTGAAAATTAGGAAGAAGGCTAATAGCTAGCAGCTAAGAGCCAACAGCTCACGATTTAAGCGGCGGGCGAATCGAGCACGATGGTGACGGGGCCGTCGTTCACCAGGCTCACCTGCATGTCGGCCCCGAAGATGCCGGTGGGCACGGGGCGGCCCAGCAGCTCGGCCACCAGGGCCACAAATTGCTGGTACAGCGGTTCGGCTACGGCCGGTGGGGCGGCGCCCACGTAGCTGGGGCGGTTGCCCTTGCGGGCATCCGCGAGCAGCGTGAACTGGCTCACCACCAGCACCTCGCCGCCCGTATCGAGCACGCTGCGGTTCATCTGGCCCGCCTCGTCGGCGAAGATGCGGAGCTGCACCAGCTTCCGGGCCCCCCAGGCCAGCTGGGCGGGGCCGTCGGCGGGGGCGAAGCCGGCCAGCACCAGCAGGCCCGGCCCGATACGGCCCGTGACGGCCTCCGCCACGGTAACCTGCGCGCTGCGAACGCGCTGAATGACAAGGCGCATAAGAAAAATGAAGTAGAATACTGGCCCGCCGGGGCCCCGGCGGGTGCCCGTGCCGACCTTTGCGGCGGCCCGGCCCCGGGGCCCTAATTAGCCCCCAATGCCTGCAAATAACGCCGTGCCGCCGCTTCCCGCCCCGCCCGATGCCCGCTGGGGACTGGGCCTGGCGCTGCTGGCGGTGCTGGGCCTGCGGCTGTGGCACCTGTCGGCCGCCGGCTTGCCCGACTACGACTCGGTGCGCAACTGGCAGCTGGTGCAGGAGCTGGCGCACGGCGACGGCCATTCGATGTTCTTCACGGCCGGGCCGGGCTTCAACCTGCTGTTTGCTCTACTGGCCTGCGTCACATCGGATGTGCGGGCGTTTCAGGTGGCCAACGCGGTGCTGGGCGCGGCGGGGCTGGGGCTGTTTGCGCGGTTTGTGGGGGAGGCGGTGGCAGGCAGCGGGCGGCCCTGGCGCAACGCCGAGGCGGTGGCGCTGGTGCTGCTGGGCGGCACCGGGCTGCTGCTCACGTTTTCGGGGCGCGATTTCACGGCCGGCGCGGGCGGGCTGGTGCTGGCGGCGGGCCTGCTGCGCAGCCACTTCCGGCGGGTGCAGGCAGGGCCCCTGGCCGGGCGGCAGGCGGCGCTGCGGCAGGCCGCGTGGTGGCTGGCGGCGGGCCTGTGCTACAGCTACAAGTTCCTGCTGGTGCTGCCCATATTAGGGGCCCTGGAGGGGTGGCGGGCCGACTGGCCGGCCTGGCGCGGGGCCGTGAAGTGGCAGGTGCTGGGCCGCCTGGCCTTGCCCTACGCGGTGCTGATGGCCGCCGGGGCCCTGCTGGCCGGCCTGCCCTGGTACCGCTGGCCGGCCACCTACGTGCGCCTCGTGCTGCCCGACGCGCCCAACCCCGCCGGCCGCCAGCTGGTGCTGAGCCCCGATTTTTTCTTCTACTTCCGCTACTTGTGGGCGTTCGAGTCGCCGCTGCTGCTGCCGGGGCTGGCGGCGGGCGCATGGCTGGGGGGACGGCAGTGGCGGGCGTTGCCCCCGGGGCCCGCGGGCCGGCCGCTGCCGCTGCTGCTGTACCTGGCCGTCTGGGCGGGGTGCTGGCTGGCGGGCATGGCCCTGCTGCAAAAAGCGCCCCGCGGCCTCACCTACGCCTTTTTGCCGCTGGCGGCGCTGGCGGTGCTCAGCCTGAGCTACTTGCGCGGCCGTTGGCGGGGCCCCGGGGCCGCCGTGCTGCTGGCTGCCCTGGCCCTGAACGGCTACCGGCTCTGGCAGCACATTTACCGCTACCCGCCCAGCCACTACCCCGCGGTGGCCGCCTGGCTGCGCACCCACGGGGCCCGGCGCGTGGCCAGCACCGTCGGCCTGGGCCTGGCGCCGTATCTATCTGAAGACAAGCAGTTCCTTAGCATCACCAACGAGCGCCAGCTGGGGGGCCTGCGCCGCCAGGGCTACGACTACGTGGTGCTCGATGCCTATTGGCAAGTGGCCCACGTGGCGCGGTTCGACTCGCTGCGCCGCCAGCGCCCGCTGGCCGCCTGGCCCGAAACCCGCCTCACCGAGCCGCTGCTGTTCCTGGAGCACTCCGAGTTCACCGGCCTCACCTACGCCCAAACCCTGGACTGGCAGCGCGAAGCCGCGCACGATTCGGTGCAGCTGCGCGTGTACCGCCTGGGGCCCCGATAGCGGTTTCTAGTTGTCAAATAGTATTCGGAGGAAGCGCAAAAAAACGTCATGCTTCGGCTGTGCTCAGCATGACGGCCTGCTAGATTACTAAAGCGTACCCTCACCGTTTCACGCCCAGGCTGTCCAGGTGGTGCTGGTAGCGGCGGGCGTTGCGCTTGTGCTGGGTGTAGGTGGCGGCGAAATCGGAGAAGCCGCTGCCGTCGGGGCGGGCGCAAAAGAAGAGGTTGCCGTTGTGGGCGGGGCGTAGCACGGCGTCGAGCGAGCTGGCGCGGGGCGTGGTGATGGGGCCCGGCGGCAGGCCTTTGTGGCGGTAGGTGTTGTAGGGCGAATCCACTTTTTTGTCCACGTTCAGCACGCGCTTGCGGGTGCCGAGGCCGTGCAGGGGCCACAGCAGGGTGGGGTCGGCCTGCAAGGGCTGGCCCAGGCGCAGGCGGTTGAGGTACACGGCGGCAATCAGCGGCTTGTCGGTAAGCTGGGCCGTTTCGCGCTGCACAATGCTGGCCAGTACGCTCACCTGCACCTGGCTCAGGCCCAGCGAGTCGGCCCGGGCCCGGCGCGCCCGCGACCAAAACCGGCGGTGCCGCGCCGCCACGGTATCCAGGAAAGCGGCGGCGCTGGTGTTCCACAGCAGCCGGTAGGGCCCCGGGATGAACAGCGTGCGCACCGTGCAGGTGTCGAGGCCGTAGCGGGCTTGCAGCCCGGCGTTATTATTCAGCAGCAGGCTGAGCTTGAACGAGTCGGCCTCGATTTGGCGGCTGACTTGCCGGGGCAGGTTTTCAAGGTAGTGAAACGGCGTCAGCTCAAACTGCACCGTGTCCTGGGGCCCGCTTTCGAGCAGCTTTAGTAGCGCCAGGTTGCCCAGCCCGGGGCCTAGGCGGTAGCGGCCGGGGCGCACGTGCGCCGGGTAGTTGCGCCAGTCGGCCAGCCAGGCAAAGGTACCCGGCTCGCGCAGCAGGCCCGGCCGCCCCAGCGAGTCGCGCACCGCCCCGTAGCCGCTGCCGGTGCGGATGTACAGGTAGGCATCGCCTTCGGGAAAGGCCACCACGTTGGGCCGGTACAGCACCCGCCACGCCGCGTAGCCCGCCGCGCCCAGGGCCAGCAGCCCAACCAAGAGCCAGCTAAGCTTTTTTGTCACAAAAAAACAGAAGGTTGGAAGCCTTGCACTACGGCTGGGGCAGGAAAAATGGCCTACTCCGCCTCAAAATTAGCCGCGCGCGGCTTGGCGCTGCTCCCACGCCAGGCGAGTGCCACGGCCCCGAAGGCCGCCGCGGCCGGAAGGATTCCTGGTAGCGTGCTGACCGCTTGATTTCGAGTGTTACTTTTAAAAATAAGTATTTGATTTTCTTATTCTTAAAAGTAACTCGAAATCAAGCAATTAAAACACTGGTAGTTAATGGCTGCTCACTCAAAAAAGCCCTTTCGGCCGTGCGGCCGAAAGGGCTTTTTTGAGTGGTTGCCCCGCTAACTTGCCGCTTTTCAGGCGGAGCTGACCGGCAAAAGGGGCCTCGGCGTTACGGCTGGGAAACCGGAATTTTTTTGGATACGAACCAAGCCAGCCGGACGGGGCTTTTGGTTGAACAGGGCGGGGGCGGTATTTCGTCAATCCTTGGTGCGGCGCTCGCGCAGGCGCTTCAGGCCGTAGGCAACACCGCCGGCAAGCAGCAGCGACGCGCCCCCGTCGAGGGGTGCCTCGGTGGGCCCGCCGGGGGGAACGGGGGTGGGGGCCGGGCTGGGGCCGCCGCTGCCGGGCTGGGCAAGGGCCGTTGCCGCCAGCACGAGTACGCAAATTGCTGTGCCGCACAGCGTGCCAATAAAAGTCTGGATGTTCATAAAAAAAGAGCTGACAAAAAATGAGGAGGAAGCTGAGCCGCAGGGGTGGCCATCAGTGGTCGAGCCGAATGGATTAGGCAGCAAGGCGTTCGTGCGCAGCTGGCGTCCGCTTGCCGAAGCAATGCCGTCGCTTCGTTGAACGATTGATTGGTGAGCGGTAGCGCTGCTTCGCAAGCGGACCGCCGGCTGCGCACGGCGTTCTAAAACGTTGAATCAGTGTCATCGAACTGCTTGGCCCGGGCCGACTGTTTCGGCCCGGGACGGTCAGCACGCAGTTACTTTATTACCATGCGCTTCACTACCTGGCCAGTGGCCGAGGTGAGGCGCAGCGAGTAAACGCCCGGGGCGAGGGCCGATACGTCGAACCGGGCGCTGGCTCCGGCCGCCGTCATGGCCACCGAGCGCTCCGACACCAACTGGCCGAGCTGGTTGACGACCTGGACCGAGACGGGCGTGCGGCCCAGCTCGGCGGGTAGCATCAGCGTGAAGCTGCCCTGCGCCGGGTTCGGGTACAGCTGCACCTGCTGGGCCAAGGCCGGGGCGTTGGCGGCCAGCGCGGCGGCCGGCCCGAAGCGCAGGCTGAAGCGGCCCGGCAGTGCCGTCGCGTCGGCCTGGAAGGTGTAGCCAGGCTGCTGGCTCAGGTTGATGCGCGCGCCGGTCTGGGTATCGAGCAGGAGCACTTCCGTGCCGGGTTCAAAGTTGACCAAGCTGCTCGCCTTCAGGGTGTAGGCACCGGCGGCGGGCACGTGCAGGTTCAGCGGCACCGTGGTGGCGCTGGTGAGCGGCGCCAGTCCGTTCACCGATAAGTCGTTGCTGGCCGTGAGGCTGCTCACGCTCAGCCCCGACGAGTTGGGCAGCTTGAACGCATCGAAATGGGCATCGAAAGCGGACGAAGCGCCCTGCTCGAAGTACACGGCCGTTTCGTCGGTCAGGGACTGGTTGCTGCCTTGCAGGTGCAGCTGCACCAGCGGGCGCGTGTCGGCGGTGCCCCGGTTAAAGGCGACTGCGGCGGCGGTCGTGGTTACCCGGATGCTGTTGTTCAGCGCGAAGCTGCCCGTGGCATGGCCGTCGCTCACCCGCACAAAAAATCCCTGCATGGCGGCCACCAGCGGGTTGCCGCCCACGCCGTTCACGTAGCTGCGGTACTGCCCGGCGTACCGGTCGGTGCTGTGGTACACGTACACGGCATCGTCCACGTTGGTCCGCACCACGCCGCTGGTCTGGCTGAAGTCAATGGGCGAAGGGTAGGGGTTGCCCAGCAGCTGCCAGCCGCTCTGGGGCTGGTTGCCGCGGGCGAGGTCGGTGCGGCTCACGGGGCCGTTGGTGAGGGCCCCTTGCAGGTCCACCACTTGGCCGGCGTCGATGTTCACGGTGTAGCCCCTCAGCACGTCCAGCACATCGGTGCCCGCGGGCACCAGAAAGCCTTGGTCGAAGGCGGCGGTTGTGGCAGCGGGGTCCACCACGCGGGCCTGGTCGTAGCCGAACACGTTTGGAAAGGGCGTTGCCGCGTTGCCCGTCGTGTTGTAAGCTTGGTTGAAAATCGGCGCGAAGCCCGGCGTGCCCAGGTCGTTGAACGTGGTGCTGGCCACCGGCGAGCTGTAGTGGCGGTAGCCCGAGGCAACATTAAAGGCCGGGTCGATGTAGCGCTGCACGGTGGCGGTGCCGCTCACGGTGCCGCCGGTGTTGTCCACCAGGGCCGTGCCGGCCGCGTCGGAAAGCAGCGTCAGCGGCTTGCCATTGGTGGTGAGGCCGCCATTGGTGAGGGCCAGGGCCCCGTGGACGCTTACCGCCCCGGCCTGGCTGGCCCCGGCGGGGTTGGTGATGGCCAGGCCCCAAAACTGGGTGCTGCCGCTGCCGCCGACGGGCTGCGCCGCGGTGCCGCTCAGGCGCACGGTGCCCGCCGTGGCGCTGATGGTGCCGCTGTTGTCCACGCTGCCCAGCACGTCGAGGGTGCCCCCGGCCTGCGTGAAGCTGGCCCCAAAGCCAATGGTGAGGCTTTTGGCCGCTGCGTTGCCGCTGGCAACCAGCGGGTAAGGCGACGTGCCGGTGGGCACAACGGCGTCCAGCACGCTGGTGGGCACGCCGTTCGACCAATTGCCGGGCGTGAACCAGTCCGTGGTGCCCGTGCCGAGAGGATCGCCCAGCCAGAAGGTTTGGGTAGGCGCCGGGGCCACGGCGGGCAGCGGCAGCGTGACCGTGCTCGAAGTCGACGAGATGCCCCCGCCGCGCGAAAGGCCCCGGCCTTCCACCACCGCGCCGGTAATCAGGTTGATGGCGCCGTCGACCAGCAGCGTGCCCCGCATCACCGAGTTTTGCCCCAGCGTGGCCAGGCCCCTTATCTGCCAGTACACGTTGCTGGGGTCGGCGCCGTTTTGCGTCACCACGCGGGAGTTGGCGCCCGTGGTCAAGGCGCCGTTCACCATCAGGAAAAACTTCGCATTCGGGTCGCCGCCGCCATCCAGAATCAGCGTGCCGGCCAGGGTGGTTGCCTGTTTCACGAAGTACGAGCCCGGCAGCAGGGTTACGGGCGGCGTGCCGCCGTACACGGCCTCTTCGGTTACGTAAATAACGCCCGACATGTAGGCGTAAGCCGCCTGCACGTCCGTGGCCGCTTGCGTAGCATAGGTGTCCCCCACGTGGATGTTGCCGTTCACCACCCCCGGAGGAAACCCGTTGAAGGCCCCCGCGTTGGTCCCGATGTCCCCGTTGATGACGGTGGGGCCCTGGTTGTCGACCGCGCCAACCGCGGTAAACAGGGCAAAGCTGGCCGCGGCGCCCAGCGGCGGCGCAGTCTGGCCGTGGCTCGCTTTGGGAAAAACCAGTAGCGTGGCCGAAGCCACCGTAAGGAGAAAGGATGTTTTCATAGATTTTGAACTTTACCGATGTGCAATAATTTTCACACGGCAAAGTTCATTCTCCCGCTTCTCAGAAAGTTTACATAATCTTCAAAATGGTTTGCATCATTCACACGTCCTCAAGTGCCAGGCGCCGCTTGTATTGTTTGAGCTGCCTGAAATAGCTTGGCGTCAATCCAGTAGCTTTCTTAAACTGATTAGATAGGTGCGACACACTGCTGTACCTTAAACTATTAGCAATCTGAGTAAGTGTAAGCTCATCGTACAAAAGCAATTCTTTTATCCGCTCAATTTTTTGGGCGATGAGGTAATGCTCGATGGTAATGCCTGTTGTCTCTGAGAAAAGGTTGGCGAGATACGTGTAGTCGTGGTTGAGTTTATCACTAATAAATTCAGAATTTTTTATTCTGATTTCTTCTTTGGTATAATGTATTATTTGAACAATTACATTTTTTATCTTTTCGACCAGGATGGCTCTTTTATCGTCCATCAGCTCAAGTCCCGATTTTAATAAAGCCCTGCCTAAGTGGTCGCGCTGTTCGTCCGTAATCACCCCGTCGACTTCGACTTCGCCCAACTCCACCGCCCCGCACTGTAGCCCGAGCTTGTGCAACTCCTCTTGCACCAATATTTTGCAGCGCCTGCTCACCATGTACTTGATGTAGATTTTCATTTTTTTACCAATGAGTGAACAGTTAAGGGCTTGGTATCCACTGCGCCGCTGTAATGGGCTGAATTTGCGCCTTAGTTTAGTTAATTTATTGGTAGCATGAAATTTACTGGAGGAAGTAGCGGGTGCTGGGAGGTAATTATTTGTTTGATACGCCCAAAGCAATGGCTGGCCAGCCCGGCGCTCTTGGTGAGGGTGTATTCGCTTGGGCCTCATTTCGGCTGAGTTCTACTGGTGCCCAGGGGAAGGCTCGCGTCCAAGTCTACCCCGTCGGGCCACTGCCGGGGCTTCCACAGTCGGGCCGTGTATTTTACGCTTAGGACTTGCGCACCTGGGCACCCAGTAGCCCCGGCGGGGCGGCTGTTTAGCAGTAAGTAATTGATTAAGAGAGTAACTAGTTAGGGCAACTAACGAGTATTCCTAATCAGCCGGCGTCCGCTTGTCGAAATAGTTCTCCTGCGTAACGGCCGCAACCGGCTGGGTTAAGGGCGCGGGCGAGCTACCTCGGCTGCGCGGCCGCTGGGTGGGCAAGGCGGCCTTGTAGGACAGGTACTTACCCGCGCTGGCGGTATCCGCTGGCGGGCCCCTATACTACTGGGACGTAGCGCCCGGCTATGCCGGTTCTGCTGGCTTCGGCGCCCCCACCAGCGCGGCCACGGCCTCGGCGTAGGCGCGGCGCGCGGCGTCTTGGTCCAGGCGCAGGGGCGGAGCGGCGCGCACCTCGCAGTTGGGCACGGCGCAGCGCTCGCAGGTTTCGTTCACGGTTTTGATGAGCAGGGCGGGGTCGGCGAAAAACTTGAGCTGCTGGCGCAGGGCGTCGTCGCAGCGCAGGCCCACCGTCACGCTGGTGGCGGGCTGGCCGGGGCCCCCGGCGCGGGCCAGCGTGAAGCACAGGTACTCGTCGGCGGTGCCGAAGTACTGCGAGCGCTGGGCCCCCAGCAGCAGGGCCGGGGGCTGGCCGGGCCCGGCAATGGCGGCCGCCGCCCGGGCCTCGTCGAGCAGGCGCAGGCTCACCCAGCGGCGGCAGTAGTGCTCGTTCAGCTCGTTGCCGTGGGGGTTGTGCAGGCGCGAGAGGTGCAGCTCCTTGGTCAGCTCGTAGGGGTAGCCGGCGGCGGCCTGGTCGAAGCGCAGGAAGAACAAGCTGTTCAGTCCGAAGTGCTTGGGCAGCAGCGTGGTGAGGCGCTGCATGAACATCTCCGCGCTCACGTCGTGCTGCGTCAGCAGGTCCAGCCAGGCCTGTGGGGCCCACTTGCGGGCCCCGAACAGCTGCCGCAGGTCGCGCACCAGCGCGTCTTCCTCCAGCAGCAGGGCCCCGGCGAAGTACGAAGCGCGGAAGTTGTTCAACACTTCGTCAAACGACGGCACGGCCGCGCTGCTGGGGTGGGCGTAGGGCCGCTCCTTCATTCTCAGGTAGTTGAAGGCCACCTCGCGGCCCAGCAGGAAGGCCTGCTGCCCGCGGCTCAGGCCGGGGCGCAGCAGCAGGGTGCGGGTTTTGGGCTGGAACACGGCCCGCAGCCGGCCCTGCGCCGCCGCCGGGTGCTCGCCCAGCGTGGTGCGGTCGAAGGCGTAGCCGTACTCCTGCGCCAGCACGGTTTCGAGGGCCGCCAGGGCCCCGGCCGGCGCCGCGCCCACCGCCGGGTGGCTGCCCAGAAACGCCCGCACGTCCTGCTCCAGGTCGTCAAAATAATTGTCGTGCATCTCCTGGTACGAGCGCAGCGCGGCCAGGAAAAAGTCTTCCTGGCCCATTTCGTAGTTGCGGGCAATTTCGAAGATGGTGCTGATGAAGGCGTTCATCCGGGCCGGCGCGTTGGCAATCAGGTCGAAGAGCCGGGCCACGTCGAGGCCGTACATCTCCAGCGGAAATTCCTGGAGCACCTTGGAGTGCAGCAGGTCGGAAATGGGCTCCAGCCGCCGCGGCAGCGTGGTGGACGTCAGCTGGTCGTAGCTCACGCCCAGCACCTTGCTCAGGCTCAGAATCTTGTCCGCCTTGGGGTATTTCTTGCCCTTCTCAATCTCGTTGAGGTAGCTCACCGACACGTCGCAGCTCCGCGCCAGCTCGGCCGGGGCCAGGCCCAGCTCCTGGCGCAGCTCGCGCAGCTTCAGCCCAAAAATGAGGCGCACGACCTGGCCGTGGTTCAGCATCGAGATATTTTTTTAAAGAAAACGCCGCGCGCTAAAACAGGGCCCCGGGGCCCCAAACGAGCATTTGCCGTCCGCGTTGGGGCCCCACAAAGGTAAGGAAGCAAAGCGAATCCACAGTATTAGCGAATATTCGCTAATACTGTGGATTCGCTGACGTATGTTTGCAGTACCACCCGCTAGCGCTGGCCCGGTGGCCACTGGTTTTCACCTCTTTCCCCTGCTCATGTCCTTCACCGCGCCTGCCCCCGCCCCGCCGCCCGCCTACCGTGCCCCCGCCCAAGTGCGCGTCATCGGCGCTTTCCGGCCCGAGTTTGCCGAAATCCTCACGCCCTCGGCCCTGGCCTTCGTGGCCGAGCTGCATCGGCGCTTCGACCCCACGCGCCGGGCGTTGCTGGTCCGCCGCGAGGCCCGCCAGGCCGAGATTGCGGCCGGGGGCACGTTCGATTTTCTGCCCGAAACTCGGCGCTTGCGCGAGCAGGACTGGACGGTGGCCCCGCTGCCCGCCGACCTGCTCGACCGCCGCGTGGAAATTACGGGCCCCGTGGAGCGGAAGATGATTATCAACGCGTTGAACTCGGGAGCCAAGGTGTTCATGGCCGACTTTGAGGATTCCAACGCGCCCACCTGGGCCAACGTCATCGAGGGCCAAATAAACCTGCGCGACGCCGTGCGCCGCACCATCCGCCTCAGCACGCCCACCAAAGAATACCGGCTCAACGAGGACACCGCCGTGCTGATGGTGCGCCCCCGCGGCTGGCACCTGGAAGACAAGCACGTGCTCGTGGACGGCGAGCCGGTGAGCGGCGCGCTGCTCGATTTCGGCCTCTACTACTTCCACAACGCCCACGAACTGGTGCGGCGCGGCTCGGGGCCCTACTTCTACCTGCCCAAGCTGGAAAGCCACCGGGAAGCCCGCCTCTGGAACGAGGTGTTCAACTTCGCCGAGGACAACCTCTCACAGCGCCGGGGCACCATCAAGGCCACGGTGCTGATTGAGACGCTGCCCGCCGCGTTCGAGCTGCACGAGATTCTGTACGAGCTGCGCCAGCACAGCGCGGGCCTCAACTGCGGGCGCTGGGACTACATCTTCAGCTACATCAAGCGGCTGGGGCTGCGGCCCGAGTATTGCCTGCCCGACCGGGCCCAGGTGACGATGACGGTGCCGTTTATGGCCGCCTACTCGCAGCTGGTCATTCAGACCTGCCACCGCCGCGGCGTGCACGCGATGGGCGGCATGGCGGCCCAGATTCCCATCAAAAACGACCCCGCGGCCAACGACGCGGCGATGGAAAAGGTGCGGCAGGACAAAATCCGGGAGGCCACCAACGGCCACGACGGGACCTGGGTGGCCCACCCCGCGCTGGTGCCCGTGGCCCTGGAGGTGTTCAACCGCCTCATGCCGGGCCCCAACCAGCTGGCTAACAAGCGCCTCGACGTGCAGGTGAGCGCCGCCGACCTGGTGCGGGCCCCCGAAGGCACCATCACCGAAGCCGGCCTGCGGATGAACATCGACGTGGCCATCCGCTACCTGGCCTCGTGGCTGGGGGGCAACGGCTGCGTGCCCATCCACCACCTGATGGAGGACGCGGCCACGGCCGAAATCAGCCGGGCCCAGGTGTGGCAGTGGCTGCACACGCCCGGCACCGCCCTGGCCGACGGCCGCCCCGTCACGACCGAGCTGTACCGGGCCCTGGTGCCCCCCATCATGGCCATCATTGAGGCCGAAGCCGCGCCCGGCAACCACATAATGGCCGCCGCCCAGCTGTTCGACCAGCTGGTGATGAGCCCCAGATTCATCGAATTCCTGACCCTGCCCGCCTACGACCAGCTGGCTTAAAATCGGCTCGGCGCTGGCCGCAGTTTAGCGCGCAGCGCGTAACTGCTGGCCGCCAAACGGCGCGAGTTTGTAACTCGCAAAATTGAACGGCCTGCCCTGCGCAACCCGCTGGGCCGCTGCGCGGCCGTGAGTCGCAGACTCACCCCGTTTACCGGCCAGCAGTTGCGCGCTGCGCGCTAAACTGCGGCCAGCGCGCTGGCTTTTCCCCCTCGTTTTCCGAATCAAAAATGCAGCTCCTGTAGCCTGCCGGGCGGCGCTTTGCCTTTTCTCAACGCTTCAATCTCTCACTCCAACCCACTCCATTCGCATGAAATCGCAACTGCAACGCACCGCCGACCTGGCCCTGGACTGGGCCACTAACCCCCGCTGGGCGGGCATCGAGCGCCCGTACTCGCCCGAAGATGTGCTGCGCCTGCAAGGCTCGGTGCGCATCGAGTACTCGCTGGCCCGGCAGGGGGCCGAGCGCCTCTGGGAGCTGCTGCACAGCCAGGAGTACGTGGCCGGGCTGGGGGCCCTCACGGGCAACCAGGCCGTGCAGGAAATCCAGGCCGGGTTGCAGGCCATTTACCTGAGTGGCTGGCAGGTGGCGGCCGACGCCAACAACGCCGGGCAGATGTACCCCGACCAGAGCCTGTACCCCGTGGACAGCGTGCCGGCCGTGGTGAAGCGCATCAACAACGCCCTGCTGCGGGCCGACCAGATTCAGCACCTGGCCGGGAAGTCGGACATCCATTACCTGGCCCCCATCGTGGCCGATGCGGAGGCCGGCTTCGGCGGCAACCTCAACGCCTTCGAGCTGATGAAGATGATGATTGAGTCCGGGGCCGCCGGGGTGCACTTTGAGGACCAGCTGTCGTCGGCCAAGAAGTGCGGGCACCTGGGCGGCAAAGTGCTGGTGCCCACCCAGGAAGCCATCAACAAGCTGGTGGCCGCCCGCCTCGCCGCCGACGTCCTGAACGTGCCCACGCTCATCGTGGCCCGCACCGATGCCGACGCCGCCGACCTGCTCACGGCCGACGTGGACGCCCGTGACGTGCCCTTCATCCGGCAGGACGCCGCCCGCACCAACGAGGGCTTCTACCGCATCCGCTGCGGCGTGGACGCCGCCATTGCCCGCGGCTTGGCCTACGCCCCCTACGCCGACCTCATCTGGATGGAAACCTCGGACCCCGACCTGGCCCACGCCCGCCGGTTCGCCGAAGCCATCCACGCCCAGTTCCCCGGCAAGCTGCTGGCCTACAACTGCTCGCCGTCGTTCAACTGGGCCGCCAAGCTCAGCGTGGAGCAGATGGAGACCTTCCGCGAGGAGCTGGCCGCCCTGGGCTACAAGTTCCAGTTCATCACCCTGGCCGGCTTCCACGCCCTGAACACCAGCATGTTCGAGCTGGCCCAGGCCTACCGCCAGCGCGGCATGGCCGGCTACTCGGAGCTGCAGGAGCGCGAGTTTGCCCTGCAAAAAGAGGGCTACCAGGCCGTGAAGCACCAAACCTTCGTGGGCACCGGCTACTTCGATGCCGTGCAGAACGTGGTGACCAGCAACCAGACCAGCACCGCCGCCTTGGTCGGCAGCACCGAGGAAGCGCAGTTCTAGCCGTCTGAACCGCAGATTAAGTGGATTTAACGGATAAGAACGGATTATAACTGCCCCTTATTTGTAATGAAAAAGGCCACTCAACAAGTGGCCTTTTTCATTAGACTTTAAAATTTCAATAGGGCCCCAGAATCGCCGCACACCGGATATCAAGGGTAGGAAGCTATTGGATCATCCGTTCTTATCCGTTAAATCCACTTAATCTGCGGTTCAGACAATCAGACAATTACGCAAACGGCTCGGCGAGCTGCCCATAGTCTTCGCCGTGCTTCTCGGCCGCCTCTTTTAGCAGCTGCTGCTGCCAGGGGCGGAGGGCCTCTGTGGCACCCTGCTCCACGATGTCGGCGATGAGGCGGTTGCTGAGCACCATGTTGGCCAGCACGGGGCCCTGGTCGGCGGCGAGGTGGGCTTTGAGGGCCAGCAGCAGGGTTTCGCGGGCTTCGGCGCGGTTGGCGGCGGCCCCGTTCAGGCGGCGGCGGAAGGGGAACTTGCGCTGGTCGGCGGGCAGCGGGGCCTCGTCGGGCAGGTCGGTGGTGCCGATGGCCAGCAGCTGCTCCGCGTAGGGGCCCCGCTTCAGCTCGGGGTGCAGGCCGTTGGCGGCGCGCAGCTGGTTGGCGGTTTCGAGGGGCTGGCGGGCCAGCTCGGCCAGCCGGTCGTTGCTGATGACGTGGTAGGGCGGGCGGTCGAGCTGCCGCGCTACGGTGTCGCGCAGCTTGTACAGCTCGCGGAACACCGGCATTTCCTGGGGCGAAATCTTGAACTTGGCGGCGTTGCGGGCCCAGGGGCGGGGCTCGTCGCGGCCGTAGCGCACGGCTTCCAGGGCGTGGTTTTCCTCGGCGGCCCACTGGGCGCGGCCCATCTCGGCGAGGCGGGCGGCCAGGCGGTCGGTCAGCTCGAACAGGTACAGCACGTCGTTGGCGGCGTACTCCTTCTGGGCCTCGGTGAGGGGCCGCTTCAGCCAGTTCGACTTCTGCTCGCCCTTGTCCACCTCAAAGCCCAGCTCACTTTGGATGAGGCGGCCCAGGGAGATGTTGTTGTCCTCAGCCGCCAGCAGGCTGAACTGCACGCTGGTGTCAACAATGGTGCGGCAGTTGACGCCAAATACTTCATCGAGGAGCAGAATGTCCGACTTGCAGGAGTGGAACACCTTGGCCACCGCCGGGTCGCGCAACACGGCGAACAGCGGCTCCAGGCCGGCGGCCATGTCGGGCTCCAGCGGCAGCGGGTCGATGAGGTACACTTCCTGCCCGTCAAATACTTGGATGAGCGCCACGTGCCGGCCGTAGCGGTAGCGCATGTCGTCAAACTCTAGGTCGATGCCGATGCGCGGCAAAGTGGCAAAATGGGCAGCAGCCGTGGCAATGGCGTCGGCCGTGGTGAGGTAGTGAATTGTGGACATCAAGGGCAAAAGTAGGAATAATCAAGGCCACTCGGGGCGTGGCAGGCAGCACCGGGCGAAAGTTGCCCGATTGGAATAAAGGGGGTAAAAAAAGAGGGCTATTTTCACGTAAAAAGTATTTTTTATGAAAAAACAGGTAAATTTTTACCGGTCTTCAGAAAAAATTCATGATGTTTGCGGGGCTTACCCCTTCCTTCCAAATCATTCAATCCTCAAAGTTTTTCTTATGGAAGTGAAAAAATTTACTCATTACACGCTCTTGTTGCTTTTAAGCTGGCTGCTGGCCGTTCCGGCCTGGGCGCAGGGCCAGGCCATCAGCGGGCGCGTAACCGGTGCGGACAGCGGGGCCCTGCCGGGCGTCACCGTCCTGGAGCAGGGCACCACCAACGGGGCCACGAGCGGCTCGGACGGCCGGTTCACGCTGAGCGTGCGGCCGGGGGCCACGCTGGTGTTCAGCTCGGTGGGCTACCTCAGCCGGACGGTGCCCGTGGGCAGCCAAACCAGCCTCGACGTGACGCTGGACGTCTCCACCACCGACCTGGCCGAGGCCGTGGTGGTGGGCTACGGCACCCAAACCAAGGCCAACCTGACCGGCGCGGTGGCGCAGCTCACCAGCAAGGACGTGGGCGACCAGCCGGTGCAGTCGTTCGAGCAGTCCATCCAGGGCAAGGCGGCCGGGGTGTTCATCGAAAACAGCAGCGGCAAGCTGGGCCAGGGCATCCGGGTGCGGGTGCGCGGGGTGTCGAGCATCAGCGGCAACACCCAGCCGCTGTACGTAGTGGACGGGGTGCCGGTGGTGTCCGACAACCTGTCGTCCACCTCCGCGGCCACCAACCCCATCGCCGACATCAACCCCAACGACATCGAGAGCATCTCGGTGCTCAAGGACGCTGCGGCGACGGCTATCTACGGCTCGCGGGGCACGCCCGGCGTCGTGCTCATCACCACCAAGCGCGGCAAAGCCGGGGCCACCCGCTTCAGCCTGGGGGTGCAGGGCGGCACCAGCGAGCCCACCCACAAGCGGGAGTTTCTGAACGGCCAGGAGTACGTGGCGCTCATAACCGAGGCCCTGGTGAACTCGGGCCGCACGCCCGCGGCCAACGCCACCCGCCTCACCGGCTACGCCGCCGGGGCCGCCGACCCGCTGACCTACGACACCAACTGGCAGGACCAGGTGCTGCACCGGGCGGCCTTCCAGCAGTACGACCTGAACGCCAGCGGGGGCAACGATAAAACCCGGCTCTTCTTTTCGGGGCAGTACAGCAAGCAGAAGGGCATCATCGTCAGCAACCAGTACGAGCGCATGGCGGCCCGCTTCAACGTGGACCACCAGGCCACGGAGAAGCTCTCGTTTGGCCTGAACCTGACGGCCACGCGCTCGGTCAACAACCGGGTGCCCAACGACAACGCCTTCAGCACCCCGCTGCAAATCGTGGCCCTGCCCCCCATTACGCCGCTCACCGACCCGCGCTCGGGCCTGATTAGCGGAGCCCTCGACCCCGCCACGGGCCTGCCCAACGCCACGTTTCCGCTCTACTACAACCCGCTGCTGAGCATTCAGGGCGGCTCGTACGTGACCACGGCCTACCGCCTGCTGGGCAACGTGTACGGGCAACTGAAGCTGACCAAGAACCTGGTGTTCCGCTCGGAACTGGGGGCCGACCTGCTGAACCAGGACGAGGAATCGTACAACGGCCGCATCACGGCCCGCAACTCGGGGCCGACCAACGGCAGCGCCTTCAGCGCCATCCAAACCGATGCCAAGCTGGTGATAAACAACTTCTTCTCGTACAAAAACACCATCGCCGACAAGCACAGCCTGGAGCTGACGCTGGGCACCAGCTACGAAACCGGCCGGCTCAACGGCACGAACGTCACGGGCACGCAGTTTGCCTCGGATGCCTACCGCAGCATCGACAACGCCTCGCAGATTACGGCGGGCAGCTCCTTCATCACGTCAAGCTCGCTGGTGTCGTACTTCGCCCGCGGGGCCTACGCCTTCGCCGGCAAGTACCTGATTGGGGGCAGCGCTCGCGTCGATGGCTCGTCGCGCTTCGGGGCCGAGCGCCGCTACGGCATCTTCCCGGCCGGCTCGGTGGGCTGGCTGATTTCGGAAGAAGACTTCCTGAAGGGAAACACCGTGCTGAGCCTGCTGAAAGTTCGGGCCAGCGTGGGGAAAACGGGCAACCAGAACTTCCCCAACTTCGCGTCGCGCAGCCTCTTCACGGGGGTGGGCTCGGGCTACGTGGGCACGCCCGGCCAACGCCCCTCGCAGCTGGGCAACAACCTGTTGGGCTGGGAATCGACGGTGCAGTACGACGCGGGCCTGGAGTACGGCTTCTTCGATAACCGCATCAGCGGCGAGGTGGACATCTACCGCAAAAACACGACCGGGCTGCTGCTGGCGCAGCCGGTCGCTGGCACGTCGGGCTTCTCGACCTACAACGCCAACGTGGGCAGCCTGCGCAACCAGGGCCTGGAGCTGGCCCTCACCACCCGCAACTTCGTGGGGGCCTTCGCCTGGACGACCAGCGTGAATGCGTCCATCAACCAGAACAAGATTCTGGACCTGGCGGGCCCCGATATTCTGGGCAGTTCCCTGAACCGGGCGCGGGCCGGCCAGCCGCTGGGCGAGTTCATCGGGCCCGAGTACGCGGGCGTGGACCCCGCCAACGGCAACGCCCTCTACTACCTGAACACGACCAAGACCGACGGCAGCCTCGACCGCACCACGACCACCAACATCAACCTGGCCACCTCCGTGCCCGTGGGCAACCCCAACCCGACCTGGACGGGCGGCTTCACCAACACGTTCACGTTTAAGGGCTTTGACCTGTCCGCCACGCTCGTCGCCGTGTTTGGCAACCAGATTTACGACGGCGGGGCGCAGTACTACTCGGTGGGCTTCAACAACGGGGCCGACAACCAGACCCGCGACCAGCTGAGCCGCTGGCAGAAGCCCGGCGACGTCACCAACGTGCCCAAGGCCGTGTACCTGGGGGGCAACGGCATCGGGGCCTCGTCGCGCTTCGTGCAAAACGGCGACTACGGCCGCCTGCGCTCGGTGGTGCTGGGCTACAACCTGCCCAGCGACCTGGCCAAGCGGGGCTACCTGCAATCGGCCCGCATCTTCGTGCAGGGCTACAACCTGCTGACCTTCACCAAGTACACCGGCTGGGACCCCGAGGTGAGCACCGACTACGTGAACGGGGGCGGGGTGTCGCAAACCCAGGGCAACATCAACCAGGGCATCACCTTCTACACCGCGCCGCAGGCCCGCACCTACACGGTGGGCATCAACCTGGGCTTTTAAACCCCGCGCGGCGGGCTCGTTACGCAGCCATTAATTTGAAGAAGGCCGCCCCCTTTTGCCTGCGGGCGGGGGCCGGGGCCGGCCACTTTTTCTTCTTACCCTTAGCTTTTCGTCTCATGAAAAAAATACTACCCGGACTGCTCACGGCGGTTCTGCTGTTGGGCGGCCTGGAAAGCTGTAACAACAACCTCAACGTGCAGCCCACCAGCTCCATCGATTCGGCCACCGCGTTTTCCAATTCCAGCGACGTGCAGGCGGCGCTGGTGGGCTGCTACGCGGGCCTGCAAAGCACCAACCTGTACGGCGGCTACCTCCAGTTCCTGACCGACCTGATAGCCGACAACGGCGACGAGGCCTTCGTGGGCACCTTTTCGCAGCCCCAGGAGGCCCAGCGCAAAGCGCTGCTCATCACCAACAGCCAGGTGAGCGCCACCTGGCTGAGCGCCTACGACGTCATCAACCGCGCAAACAACGTGCTGGCCAACCTGGGCAAGCTCGATACGCCCGCCCAGCAGGCGGCCGTGGAAGGCGAGGCCAAGTTCATTCGCTCGCTGGTGTACTTCGACCTGGTGCGCACCTTCGGCAAGGCCTGGAACGACGGCACCCCCCCGGCCAACCCCGGCGTGCCGCTGGTGCTGACGCCCACCGCCAGCGTGGCCGACGCCGTGCCCCTGCCCCGCAACACGGTGGCGGAGGTATATGCCCAGCTCATCACCGACCTGACCGCCGCCGAGGCCAAGCTGACCACGAGCGGCGGCCTCAACACGTTTTCGGCTTCGCGCTACGCCTGCGCGGGGCTGCTGGCCCGGATTTATTTGCAGCAGGGCAGCTACGCGGCCGCCGCGGCCGCCGCCAGCCGCGCCATCAGCACCACGGCCCGGCTGAACGCTTACTACGGCGACAACTTCGGCTACAACCTGGCCACCAACAGCGCCAGCCAGCTGGTGGGCAACACGGCGGAGGACATCTTCGCCATCCAGATATCGGCGCAGAGCGGTAGCAACCAGCTGAATACGTTTTATTCGCGCACCCGCCGGGCCGACGTGAACATCAACGCGCAGTTCCTGGGCCTGTTTGAGACCGGCGACAGCCGCCGGACGCTGTACTTCACCACCGCGGGCGTCACCTACACCACCAAGTACGACGCCCTCTACGGCAACATCAAGCTCATGCGCCTCGACGAGATGCTGCTGACCCGGGCCGAAGCCAACTTCCGGGCGGGCGGCACCCCGACGGGCCCCACCCCCGTGGCCGACGTCAACACCATCCGGGCGCGGGCCGGGCTGCCCGCCCTCACCGCCGTCACGCTGGCCGCCATCCTGAAAGAGCGCCGCATCGAGCTGGCCTTCGAAGGCTTTCGCCTCGCCGACCTCAAGCGCAACACGGAAACGACCATCGACCCGACGGGTGCCGCCGTCGCCTGGAACTCGCCGCGGCTGGTGTTTCCCATCCCGCTCCGCGAAATTAATGCGAATTCTAACCTGGTCCAGAACGCCGGATATTAGCCCCCCGGAATTTGGCTAAAACGGGTAAGGGCCCGTCCCGGGCCCCCCCTCTTATGCCTCGCTGTAGCAAAGGCCCCGACTAAGTAGTCGGGGCCTTTGCTGCGTGCGGAACTACCGGGCCCAGCGGTGCTGCGAGAGCAGTAAAAATAGCCGGTTGCCGGGCATAATAATTTGAAAATCAATTACAATAGGTAGGGGTAAAATTTAAGAATTAATATATAGTAAAAAATATAATATTCTGTTCACAGTGGTGGATAGGTTGCTTGAAGCACCGATATGCGGCCGCGGTGTGACCAAGCCGTGTGGCCAGCAGCGTGTTGGCGACGTCGGATTAACTTTAGGATAATATTAATAACAATTAGAATAAAAGGATATAGCGTAGCTGTTAGGGCAGAGTAAAAAAACAGGCCACCTTTGGCCATGATGAGACATAAACGAATACTTTCGCCTTCTGTACGTAGGTCAGATGGCGAATAATGTGCACCATTTGTCGTCAACTACCATCTATTTCTACCCATTCACTCTTTTCAGTTTCACTTTATGAAAATGAAATTTTTTACACGCTGCAAGCTTGTGCTGCTGCTAAGTTGGCTACTGGCCATTCCAGCCTGGGCCCAGACGCAGGCCATTAGTGGCCGGGTTTCGGGCTCCGACGGCGGCGGCCTGCCTGGGGCTACTATCCTGGAGCAAGGCACTACCAACGGGGTCAGCACGAACTCCGACGGGGCTTTTACCTTTAGTGTGAAGCCAAACGCTACGCTGGTCATCAGCTCGGTGGGGTACATTACCCAAACCATTCCGGTGGGGAGCCGGGCCACTTTCAACGTGACACTGACGGCCAGCGCCACCGAACTGGCCGAGGCCGTGGTGGTGGGCTACGGCACCCAAACCAAGCAAGACTTGACGGGCTCCATCGCGACGGTGGGCAGCAAGGAAATCAACAACGTGCCGGTGCTCACGTTCGAGCAAGCTATACAAGGCAAAGCGGCCGGGGTGTTCATCGAGAGCGGGGGCGGCAAGCTCGGGCAGGCTACCAAGGTGCGCGTGCGCGGCACGACGTCGGTAAGCGGCGACAACCAGCCGCTGTACGTGGTAGACGGCATTCCTGTCATCAACGACGACCTTTCGGGCAATGGGGCCCCCACCAACCCGCTGACGGACCTGAACCCCAACGATATAGAGAACATCAGCATTCTCAAAGACGCTTCGGCTTCGGCCATCTACGGCTCGCGGGCATCCAACGGCGTTATTCTGATTACGACGAAGCGGGGCAAAAGCGGGGCCACGCACTTTGAGCTGGGCTACCAGACGGGCGTGAGTGACCCCACCCGCAACCGGAAATTCCTGAACGCCACCGACTACGTGGCGCTGGTGCGGGAATCCGCCAACAATACCGACGACATTCTGGGCATCCCCCGCACCGACCCCAACGGCTACACAGCTTACGCTGAAAGCAAGCTCCAGAGCCTGTCGGGCGGCAACGACGATTACAAGACCGGGCTGGTGAACACCGACTGGCAAAAAGAATTGCAGCAGCGGCGGGCTGCTACAAACCAGTACAGTCTGTCGGCAAGCGGGGGCGACGAGAAGACCCGGTTCTACCTGGCCGGTAACTATATTAAGCAAAACGGCATCATCCGCAACAACAACTTTGAGCGGATAAATACCCGGATAAACATCGACCACAAAGCCACTACTAAATTAGTGCTTGGCTTGAACCTCAACTTGTCGCGTACGCTCAACAACCGCATCGACAACGACAATTCGTTCGGGACGGCCTACCAGGCCGTGGCCCTCTCGCCCATCACGCCGGTCATCGACCCGCGCACCGGCCTGGCCAGCGGGGCATTCAACCCCGCTACAGGTCTGCCGAACACTACTTTTCCGCTCTATTACAACCCGCTGCTGAGCCTAGATAACGTGCGCAACGCCACCACCGTGTACCGCACGCTGGGCAATGTGTACGCGGCTTACGACTTGGCCAAAGGGCTTACTTTCCGCAGCGAACTGGGCATCGACCTGCTCTTCCAAACCGAAGATTACAAAGCCGGCCTGCTCACGGCCCGCAACACGGGCTTCACTGTCAACGGCTCGGGCTACAACACCACCGCCCGCAACACCCGCTTCACCACGAACAACTACTTCACGTACCGCCCCACCCTGGGTGAGAAGAATTCGTTGGAAGTGGTGGCGGGTACGGCTTACGAAGAGCGCCGCCTCGACGCCAACTCCGTCTCGGGCCAGCAGTTTCCGAGCGACGCCTACCGCCTGATAAATGCGGCGGCGGTGATTAGCGGTGGCTCTTCTTCCAGCTCCCGCAGCGCCCTGCTCTCCTATTTTGGCCGGGCCAACTACGCTTTTGATAATAAATACTTGCTGACGCTGAGCGGCCGTGTTGATGGCTCGTCGCGATTCAGCAACCGGTACGGATTCTTCCCGGCAGCTTCGGTGGGCTGGCTGCTGACGGAAGAAAACTTCCTGAAAAACCAGAAGATTCTCAGCACCCTCAAGCCCCGCGTCAGCATCGGCCAGACCGGTAACCAGCAAGGGTTTCCCGACAACGCCTACACGGCGCAGTATAGCGCTGGCGCTTACGGCGGCATAGCCACCCAGCGCCCCGCAAGCATTGCCAACGACAATTTGAAGTGGGAAACCACCACGCAAACCGACGCTGGCATCGATTTTGGCTTCCTCGACGGGCGGATTTCAGGCGAAGTTGATGTCTACCAAAAGAAAACCAAGGGTTTGGTTCTCAATACCAATCTGCCCGGCATAACGGGATTCACGACCTATTTCCAGAACGTAGGGGACATGGAAAACAAGGGGTTAGAGTTCTTGCTTACCACCCGCAACGCCCTGGGGGCCTTTACTTGGACCACCAGCTTCAACGCCGCCACCAACATCAATAAGGTGACGAACCTGGGCGGGCAGGTTATTAACGGCGGCTACATCAACCGCGCCGTGGAAGGGCAGCCCATTGGCGTGTTCTACGCCCAGGAATTTGCCGGGGCCGACCCCATGAACGGGGACGCGCTCTACTGGAAAAACCGGACGATAACCGACGGCAGCACCGTTACCACCGTTATCGACCATAGCACGGGCACGACTAACGATTATAACACGGCGGCCCGCGTGGTATTGGGCAACCCCAACCCCCGCTGGACCGGCGGCGTCACCAATACACTGGGCTACAAAGGGATTGAGCTAAACTTCACGTTTCAAGGGGTGTTTGGCAACAGCATTTATAACGGGGCCGGGCAGTACGAATCAGTGGGCTTCGGCAACGGCCTCGACAACCAGACGACCGACCAGCTCGACCGCTGGCAGAAGCCGGGCGACATCACCAACGTGCCGCAGGCGCGGCTGTTCCTGGGCAACGGCATCAGCAACTCGTCGCGGTTCCTATCGCACGGCGACTATGTGCGCCTGAAAACGACGACCCTCAGCTACACTTTTCCTACCAGCTTGCTGGGCCCCGCGCACATCAGCAACGCCCGCCTGTTCCTGACCGGCGTCAACCTGCTGACCTTTACGAAGTACAATGGGGCTGACCCGGAGGTGAACGCCGACTACATCGCGGGAAACATTGGGCAGGGCAACGATTTCTATTCGGCCCCGCAGCTGCGCACCTACACGCTGGGCGTCATCTTGGGTTTCTAATCATTGGTCGTAGCCACGCTGCGGGGCATTGCCCTGCTGGGCCATTCTATCCATTCCTCACATGAAAAAAATAATTCACGTAGTTGCGCTGGGCTCTGCTTTGCTGGTAGTGCCCATGGCGGGTTGCAACAGCCGGCTGGATATCCAGCCCGTCAACACGGCCCCGGCCGACAAAGCGCTGAACACTTCTGCCGACGTCCAATCTTTGCTGCGGGCCGGCTACGCCGTCGTCGGCAGCGTTGACCTGTACGGGGGCCGCCTGCAATACACCGCCGATTTGCTCGGCGACCCCGCTGGGCCCAGCGGCGAGCTGTTCTGGCAAGGCACCTACTCGCAGCCCAACGAGATTTACAACAAGCGCATCACGACCACCAACACGTTCGTAGCGGGCACTTGGACGCAGGCTTACCAAGCCATCAACATTGCCAACACGGTGCTGGCCAACCTGAGCAAGGTGTCCGCTGTGCAGCAGGCCCAGGTAGAAGGCGGAGCTCGGTTTATTCGGGGTGCGATGTATTTTGAGTTGGCGCGTTTTTATGGCCGGGACTGGAACGACGGCTCGCCCAGCACCAACTTGGCCGTGCCCATCTTACTGACGCCCACCAACGTGCAGGACCCCAGCGGGGTGCTGGGCGATGCGGCCAAATTGCCCCGCAACACGGTGGCCGACGTGTACGCCCAAGCCATCAGTGACCTGACGGCGGCCGAAAGCAAACTGAAGGCTTCGGCCCCCAGCTCGCCCACTAGCTCGGACGTGGCCACAACCTATACAGCCTCGGGCATGCTCTCGCGGGTGTACCTGCAGCAGCAGCGCTACGACTTGGCGGCGGTAGAGGCCGATAAAGTGATTAGCTCAGGAATTTTCCGCCTTACTACGCCCATTGCCGACGAATTCAACTCGAAAATCAACACCAACGAAGACATTTTCGACGTCCAAATAACGGTGCAGGCGGGGGTGAACGACTTGAACACGTTTTATTCGACCAACGGCCGCGGGGGCGATATTTCCGTGCAGCAGCCGCTGCTAGACATGTTTGACCCGGCCGACGACCGCCTGAACCTGTTCAACCAGGACAACGGGGTGCTCACGACCAAATTCGACCAGGTGTACGGCAACATCCACGAGATGCGCCTCTCTGAGATGTACCTGACCCGGGCAGAGGGTAACTTCCGCGCCAATACCACCGTGGGCGGGCTGCCTGTCGATGACATCAACATCGTGCGGGCCCGCGTCAACCTGCCCCCGCTGGCTGCAACGGACCTAACGGTGCCCATTATTCTGCAAGAGCGGCACCTGGAACTGGCCTTCGAGGGATTTTACTTGCACGACCTCAAGCGCAACAAGCTGCCAGTGGGCACCCTGCCTTACAACTCGCCGCGCTTGATTCTGCCCATTCCCCAACGCGAGATTGACGTCAACGCCAATTTGGTGCAAAATGCTGGTTATTAGAGCGCAATGGTTAGCTACTGGCTGGTAAAAAGTTGAATAAAAAAGGCGGCTCCGTATTCGGAGGCCGCCTTTTTTATGAATCAATCTGATTAATACTATTTGTCTCCAATCAGCAGTTGCGGGGTGGCCCCGCGGCCGCCGCCCATGATGATGACCTTGGCGTTGGGGGAGGTGGCGATGGCTTGGTTGGCCTTGATGGCTTCGTACTGCAACAGCTTGTCGCTGAGCTGGGTGTTCACAATGCGCTGGTAGTCGGCGATGCCCTGGGCCTCGACGCGCTTGCGCTCGGCTTCCTGCTTCTCTTTTTGCAGCACGAACTGCATTTTCTGGGCGTCCTGCTCGGCGGAGATTTTGCTCTCGATGCTGGCTTTTACCGACTGGGGCAGCTGGATGTTGCGGATGAGGAGCTGGTCGAGCTGGAGGCCGTTGGTGCGGAAGTCCTTCTCGATGGCGGCCAGGATGCGGGCCTGGAATTCCTCACGGCGGGTGGAATACAGGGCTACGGCGTCGTAGTACACGGCATTGTCGCGGATGCGGGTGCGCGAGATGGCCCGCACGATTTTATCCTGGTAGTCCTCGCCGATGGTGGCCAGGATGTGGGGGGCCTGGGCGGGCACCACGTGGTAGAGCACGGTGAGGTCGATGACGACTTCCAGCCCGTCGGCCGACAGCACGCGGATGGCGTCGTCGCCGGCCTGCTGGCCTTCGTTGCGCACCGCCGACATGGTGTAGTTCTGGGTGCGGGTGTCGAAGCGGGTCACGTCCACGAGGGGGTTCACCACGTTCAGGCCGGGCTGGAGCACGCGGGACTGCACCTGCCCGAAGAGCGTTTGCACGCCCACCTGGCCCACGCCAATCTGGGACACCGTGCTCAAGGCCAGGCCCAGCACCAGCAGTGCCCCACCTAGAAATATCAGGCCGCCGCGCAGGTGCTCCAGCCGCTCGGAAAACCGGGCCGCGTTCAGCCCTAAGATCAACAGAATGAAACCGAAAACGATGAGGGTCATGTCAGTAAGTAGTTAACAAATAACAACGCGCAATCCGCGCGTTGAGCAAGCACTTCCGGTGGCCGGATACGCCAACGGTCATCACCCCTCGTCGTCGGCGCTGAAATCGAGGGCGCGGGCCAAGGCCACGCCTTCGCGGGCAATTTCGTCGAGCAGCGCGGGGGTATCGGCGTCCAGGGTGCGGCCGAACAGGTTGAGCAATTCCTCGCCCTGCTCATTCACGTAGAGGTTATCGTAGAGCTGGTCGAAGAGCCGGGCATCGCGGCTCACGATGCGGTCGATGTCCTGCGGGTTGCGGCTCTGCTCCAGGGCCCGGTGCAACACGTCCTGTACCCGGCGGCTTTCGTCGTGGTCGCCAAGGTCGGCCAGTAGCTTAAGCAGACCCATCGCGAGGCCCAGGCGCAACTGCTCGAAGCGAAAAGGCTGCTCGGCGGGTGGAGCGGTCCGGAACCGGTCGTGGGCCTGCCGGGCGGTAGGAGTGAGGTAGTGGGATGCCTCGGCCGGGGCGGCAAAAGCGAGGTGTAAAAGTTGTTCGTAGGGCAACATGGAACGCACGGCGCGACGCCGCGGGGCAAACGGGTAGCGGGGCGCAACCTTAGGGCCGAAAGTTACGCTTATAACAAAGCGTGGCCCGGATTGGGTCAACTCACCAGCCCCAACTTTTACTTTCTTTTGTTCCGATGACGCACAAAGCCAAATGGTTATCTTTTGCCCCTGCCGGGCTCTTGTTCATCGGGGCCGGGGCCAGCATGGTGCACTGGGCCGGATCCCTGAAAGACCGCCGGGTGCCGGCCCCGCAGTGGCTCGCTGCCGGCACGGCCGCCCTTGTCGTGCTCAACGCCGGCGTCAGCCTGTTCGGCCGCGGAGTAGTAGAAAAGGTGCTGCACGAAGCAAGAGAAAAGCCGTAGCACGTGAGGTAGCATGGTAACCGCTTAAACCCAAAAAAAGCGCCCCGGACCAGTCCGAGGCGCTTTTTTAGCAGGAAAGAAAAGCTATTCGCTCTTCGCTTCCATCTTAGCGGTGCCAGTTTTGGCTTTGCGGCTGGCTTTCATGCTGGTACGCTTCACGGCACCTTCGGTTTTCTTGGCTCCGCTCTTGATGGCTTTGCCGGTCTTTTTGGCCACGTTGCCGGCGGCGTCGGCCGTGTTGTCGAGGGCCTGGCCCACGTTGGTTTTGCCGGTCTTGGTCACCACTTTGGTGGTGCCGTTGTCACGGGTTTTTACTTCGGTGGTCGGAGTCGTTTGGGCAAAAGCGGCAGTAGAGAAAGCAACGCTGGCGAGCAACAGGAGTACTTTTTTCATGGGATGGGTGTAGAAAAATCGTTATGGGCCTTTGTACGATGCCCGGGTGCAAAAGTTATTTACAAGGAATGTGCCAGAAGCCGCGGCTCCCAAAAAAGGTGCTTCTTTAATCCGTCAGGGTAGCAGCAGGGAGCTGTCGCCGTAGCTGAGGAAGCGGTAGCCGGTGGCCAGGGCGTGGTCGTACACCGCGCGCCAGCCGGGGCCCAGCAGGGCGGCCACCAGCAGCAGCAGGGTGCTTTCGGGCTGGTGGAAGTTGGTGATTAGCCCTTGCACCAGCCGAAAGCGGTAGCCCGGGGCGATGAGCAGCCGGGTATTGGCCGCCAGCGCCTCGGTGCCGGTGCTTTCGAGGTGGCGCAGCAGGGCCCCCAGCGCCACGTCGGGGGCCACGTCGGGGGCGTTTTCGTAGGGTTGCCACTGGCCCACGGCCAGCTCCGGGCCCACCGGGGCCCCGGCGGCCAGCGCGGCCCCCAGCCAGTACAGGCTTTCGAGGGTGCGCAGGCTGGTGGTGCCCACGGCAATAACCGGCCGGGGCCGGTGGGCCAGCAATTGGCGCAGCAGGGCCGCCGTCACAATCAGCGGCTCGGTGTGCATGGGGTGTTCGGCCATCTGGGCGGCCTTCACGGGCTGAAACGTGCCGGCCCCCACGTGCAGCGTGACGTGGGCCGTGGCAACGCCCCGGCGGGCCAGCTCGGCCAGCAGCTCGGGGGTGAAGTGCAGGCCGGCCGTGGGGGCCGCCACGGCCCCTTCGTGGGCGGCGTACACGGTTTGGTAGCGCACGGCGTCGGCGGCGGTGTCGGGGCGGCCCAGGTAGGGCGGCAGCGGCAGGTGCCCGGCGGCGTGCAGCACTTCGGCAAACGTGAGGTAGACCGGTTCCCAGCGGAAGTCCAGCAGGGCCGTGCCGCCCGCTTCCCGGGCCTGGCGGGCGGCCCACAGGGTGGCGGGCTGGCCATCGGGGGCGGTAAACTCCACCGCCACGGGGCCTTCCTTCCAGCGGCGGCCATTGCCCACCAAGCCGCGCCAGGTGCAGGCACCGGTTTGGGCCAGGGCGGGCTCCAGGGCCCGGTGCGGGGCCACGGGCTCCAGGCAAAACAGCTCCACGGCCCCGCCGGTGGGCCGCTGGGCCAGCAGCCGGGCCCGCACCACCTTGGTGTCGTTGAACACCAGCAGGGTCCCTGGGGGCAGCTCGCCGGGCAAGTCGCGGAAGGTACGGTCCTGGATGACGCCGCCCCGGCTCACCAGCAAGCGGCTGGCGGCGCGGTCGGGAAGGGGGGCGGGGGCAATGCGCCCAGGGGGGAGGTCGTAAGTAAAACTGTGGATGGCGAGCTGGCGCGGGTCCGTCGGGGGGTTCATGGGCCCAAAGGTCGGGTTTCCAGCTAAAAATCGAGCATGGGGCTATTTGAACACAGCTTCATGCTCAAATTTTGATGAACCTAAGACCGGCGGAATAGCAGTAGGTGCTGCTGGGGCAGGGTTTCGATGGTGCCGACGAACTCCAGGCCCACGGCGGCCATTTCCTTGCGGGCCTGGGCCACGCTCATCTTGTGAATTTGCTTGATGGGCACGTTGGGGTCTTCGGCGCGGTACTCTACCAGGGCCAGGCGGCCGGTACCGGGCCGCAGGGCCCGCCGGATGGCGCGGCCCATTTCGCGCGGGTAATCGAACTCGTGGTAAGCATCCACAATCAGTACCAGGTCCACGGCGGCGGCGGGCAGGTTGGGGTTGTCGGGGCGGCCCAGCACGGGGCGCACGTTGGCCAGGTGGTTTTTGGCTTTGTTAGCGTTTAGCTCGGCAATCATCTCGGGCTGGATGTCGACGGCCAGCACCTCGCCTTTGGGCACCAGCCGCGCCATCTGGAAGGAGAAATAGCCCGTGCCGGCCCCGATGTCGGCCACTACGTCGGTGGGTTTCAACTTCAGCTCTTTCAGCAGTAGGTCGGTGCCTTCCTCCTCGCGGCGGTCGCTGCGGTCCAGCCAGTCGGCCCCTTCGTGCCCCATCACGTGGGCAATCTGCCGGCCCAGGTAGTACTTGCCAATGCCGTTGGGGTCGCGGGGCGGGGCCAGCTCGTAGCCGCTGGTGTCGGGCAGCTGCTCGGCGGGGGCGGCTACCAGCGTGGCCACGCGGCCGGTGGTGGCGGTTTCGGTGGGCAGCTGGGCGCAGGCCAGGGCCAGCAGGCCGGTGGCGGGCCCCAGCAGCCAAAGCACAAAATGTTTACGCATGGGAAATCAAGGCTGTTTGCGCGGGGTGAAACGCTGAAAGCGCCCGTACCGTTCAGGCCAGCAGGCCGGAAACAGGGCCCTCCGGTTAGAGTGTGAGCCAAAAGCAGGCGTCCGGGTTGGCCGCGAAAATTAAAAAAAGTGCGCGGGGTCAGCCACCAATGGCCAACTTCTCCGTAGAACGCCCAAAATAGCTTTTCATTTCTTCTCATTCTTTCTCATCATGAAAAAAATCTCTTCCCCCTTCGCGCGTCTCCTGGCCGTGGCCGGCTGTGCCCTGGCCCTCGGCAGCTGCAACCGCGCCGAGTACGCCACGCTGCCCAAAGCTTCGACCTACTACGGCGAAGCCGCGCACCGCCGCGCCGTGGCCGTAGCTGCCCCTGCTGCCGCCACGCCCGCGCCGGTTGTAGCTGCTGATGCCCCCATCGCTCCGGCTCCCGTGGCCACCACCGCGCCGGCCCCCGTGGCCGCCGCGCCGGTAGCCCCGGCCACCAAGCCGGTGGCCGCCGCTGCCCTGGCCGAAGCCGCCGCTGCCACCACAGTGGCCGCCGCGCCGGCCCCCAAGCCCACGCTGGTGCAGCGGATGCTGGCCAAAAAGGTGATGAAGAAGATGGACAAAATGATGGCCAAAGTGCAGCACAAGGACGCCACAGCTTCCACGGCCCGCATCGACGGCAACCTGCGCACCGGCCTGCTGTTCTTGCTGGTAGGCCTCATCGTTTCGCTCTTTGCTGGCGTTTCCAGCATCTTCGGGGTTATCGGGGCCATTCTGGCCGTTATCGGCATCATCTTCATTATCCTCTGGCTGCTCGACCAGGCGTAGTACCATCCGCAAGGCAACCAAAAAGGGCCCTGGCTTAATTGCCAGGGCCCTTTTTGGTTGCCGCCGGTCGCCCGTGCTACATCGGGTCCACGTCGGCCACCAGGCGGGCCTGCTTGAACTCTTTTTGGTCGCGCACCGCGTCCATGGCCTCGCCAATCTGCTCCTTGGCGTGCTTGAGTACGGTGTGGGCCCGTTCGAGCTTGACGGTGATTTCCTGCAAGAAGAAGTTGCGGATGCGGAAAATGTAGGGGGCTTCGGGGCCCAGCACGGCTGCCTGGCCCAGGCGGGCCACCAGCTCTTGGGCGAGCAGCACGGCGGCCTGCTCGGCCACGCCCTGCTCCACGTGCTTCACCGTCAGCTTGATGATGCGGGTGAAGGGCGGGTAGCCGTGCTCGCGCCGCTGCGTGATTTCGTACTCGTAGAACTCCAGGTAGTCGTTGCGCATCACCTTGTCGAAGATGACCTGCGCCGGGTCGGCGGTCTGAATCAGCACTTTGCCCTTCTTGCCCTTGCGCCCGGCCCGCCCGCTCACCTGCACAAACATCTGGTAGGCCCGCTCGTGCGCTCTGAAATCAGGATAATGGATGATGCTGTCGGCGTTGATGATGCCCACCAGGCTCACGTTGGCGAAGTCCAGGCCCTTGGTTACCATCTGGGTGCCCACCAGCACGTTGGTTTTTTGCAGCTCGAAATCGGAAATGATTTGTTGATAAGAGTTTTTGGCGCGGGTCGTGTCCAGGTCCATGCGCTGCACATTGGCCTGGGGCAGCATAATCTTGAGGTCGTCCTCGATTTTTTCGGTGCCGAAGCCCACCGTTTTCACCGCCCTGGAGCCGCAGGCGGGGCACTTGGTCACCATGCTTTCGTGGTAGCCGCAGTAGTGGCAGCGCAGCTCGTGGCTGTGCTTGTGGTAGCTCAGGCTCACGGCGCAGTTCGAACATTTAGGTATCCAGCCGCAGTCCTGGCAAGCCACCACTGGGGCGTAGCCGCGCCGGTTCTGGAACAGAATGACCTGCTCCTGGGCCCCCAGCTTGCGCTCAATCTCCCCCAGCAGCTCGGCCGAGAAGTGGTTGTGCATCGTTTTCTGGTCGCGGGCCTTGCGGGTGTCCACCAGCACCATATCCGGCATGCCCGCCTCGCCGAAGCGCTTGCTGAGCGTGACGAGCCCGTAGCGGCCCTGGCGGGCCTGGTAGTAGGTCTCGACGGCCGGCGTGGCCGAGCCCAGCAGCACCTTGGCCCCCTGGTAGCTGCCCATCATCAGGGCCACTTCGCGGGCGTTGTAGCGCGGGGCGGGGTCGTACTGCTTGTAGCTCGACTCGTGCTCCTCGTCCACGATAATCAAGGCTAGGTCATCGAAGGGCAGAAACACCGCCGAGCGCACGCCCACCACCACCTGGAAGCGGCCGGCCAGCACGCCGTTCCACACCTCCACCCGCTCGTTGTCGGAGAATTTGGAGTGGTACACGCCCAACCGCGAGCCGAACACGCGCAGCAGCCGGGTCACGATTTGGGCGGTGAGGGCAATTTCGGGCAACAGGTACAGCACCTGTCCCCCGCCGCCCAGGGCCTGCTGGATGAGGTCGATGTAAATCTCGGTCTTGCCCGCGCCCGTCACGCCGTGCAGCAGGGCAATGTCGCGCTCCCGAAAGTGGGCCATAACTTCGTCGCGGGCCGTGAGTTGGGCCGCCGTCAGGTCGAAGTTGGGTTGCACGGCGGCGTTTTCGTCCAGCGGAAAGCGCGACACAATCTGGTCGAACTGCTCCAGTACTCCGTTCTTAATCAGCGTATTTACCGCCGAAGCCGACAGGCGCGGGCTGCTGGTGAGGGCCGCTTTCTCGAGGCCTCCGTGGTTGGCGTGCTCGTTGTGGGCCACCGGCACCCGTTGCAGGTAGTGGAGCAGCACGTCGAGCTGCTTGGGCTTGCTTTCGAGCTGCTGAAACAGCTGCTCCACGGCGGCTTCGGCCACGAAGCGGTGGGCCAGGCGCACCTTCTTCAGCACCTTGGGGGCATACTTGTCGGCCGTGTGCTCAAAGAGGAAAATCACATCCTTTTGCATCAAGGACTTGATGACCTTGTGGAACGAGGCGATGCCCAATAGGTCGCCCACCTCGGTAAAGGTCAGGGCCTTGCCGTCGCTCACCACGCCCAGCGCGTCGATGATGACTTCTTCCTGGGCCGTGAGCGGGTACTCGTTTTCCTCCCGCGCAAAGCCCGGGTGCAGCTGGATGCGCGACTCGGAGCTGAGCTTGAGCGCGGCCGGTAGGGCGGCGTTTATTACCTCGCCCAGCGTGCAGAGGTAGTAGTCGGCCATCCAGCGAAACAGCCGAAGCTGCGGCTGCGTGACGACGGGCGCGTCGTCGATGAATTCGAGGATGTACTTGGCCTGGTAGTTGGCCGGCGGCGTTTCGTGCACGGCCGCCACAATGCAGCTCAGCGTCTTCTTAGCCCCGAACTGCACGATGACGCGCCCGCCAATCACCACGTTGTCGTTCAGCTCAAACGGCACCCGGTAGGTGTAGAGCCGGGGCAGCGGCAGCGGCAAAATCACGTCCACGAACAGCGTCACCCGGTCAGGCGAGCCGGCCGGGGTCGGCGAAACAAAGTCAAGCGCTAAAGTCAAAACGGCGGCAGAGTAGGCGAATAGTAAAGATAACGAGCCGGTCCCAGCCGCGGCACTGGCCGCAGTTTAGCGCAAAGTGCGTAACTGCCGGCCGGCAAACGGGGCGAGTCTGTGACTCACGGCCGCGCAGCGGCCCGGCGGGTCGGCCGTTCAATTCTGCGAGTTGCAAACTCGCCCCGTTCATCAGCCAGCAGTTACGCGCTTCGCGCTAAACTGCGGCCAGCGCTACAGCACCACTATTTCAGCGCGGCCTGGGCGGCGGCCACGCTTTGCACCGGGGCCAGGCAGGTATAGTTGCGGCACACGTAAATGTCGGTGTGCCCCGGCCGGGCCGGGCGGTGCTGGAGCAGTGGCAGGGCCCCCATCTTCGTCCCCCCGGCTACTACCGTGTCGAACAGAAACTGGCGGTTCAGCCCGGCGCGGAAGGCGTCGGCTTCGTGGCCCACAATGGCAATTTCGGGCCCCGGGTGCAGCTGGGCCGCGTACAAGGCGGCCCAGTTGGTGAGGTGCTGGGGCTCCTTCACCACCAGCGCCTGCACCTGGGCCAGCATGGCGGCCGCCAGGTCCACGTAGTCGGCGCGGCCGAGGTGGCGGCCCAGGCGGCGCAGGTTGTGCGCCATCACCGAGTTGGAGGCCGGAATCACGTTGTCGAACAGCTCCTTTTTGCGGGCAATGAGCGGCTCGGCGCTGCTGTCGGTGTAGAAAAACTGCGTCTCGGCAGGGTCGAAAAACTGGTCCAGCGCGTACTGGGTCAGGGCTTCGGCCTCCCGCAGCCACCGCTCGGCAAACGTCACTTCGTAGAGGCTGAGGTAGGCCTGGATGACCAGCGCGTAGTCCTCCAGAAAGCCGCTGATGTGCGCCGTGCCGGCCTTGAACGTGCGCCACAGCCGGGGCCCCTGGCGCAGGTGCTGCTCAATAAAATTTGCGTTTCGCTCGGCCATCGCCAGGAATTCGGGCTCGCCAAAGGCCCGGTAGGCGTCCGTGAGGCCTTGCAGCATCAGGGCGTTCCAGCCGGTCAGGATTTTATCGTCGAGGCCCGGCCGCACCCGCCCGGCCCGGGCGGCCATTATTTTCTGCTTCCAGCCCGCCACCAGCGCCGCCAGGGCCTCGGGCGCGAGGTGGTGGTGCACGGCAAAGTCGGCATCGGGCTCGCGGCGGTGCAGGATGTTGCGCCCGTGCTCCCAGTTGCCCTCGGCCGTGCAGTTGTAGTACTCGGAAAACAGCGGCTCCTCGGGCCCCATGATTTCGCGCAGCTCGTCGTGGGTAAACACGTAAAACCGGCCTTCCTCGCCTTCGCTGTCCGCGTCGAGCGACGAGTAAAAGCCGCCGTCTTCGCTGGTCAGCTCCAGCCGCACAAACTCCACGGTGTCGTACACCACGTCGCGAAACAACGGCTCGGCCGTTACCTGAAAGGCCTCGCTGTAGAGGCTCACGAGCTGGCCGTTGTCGTAGAGCATCTTCTCGAAGTGCGGGGCCAGCCAGTCGCCGTCCACCGAGTAGCGGGCGAAGCCACCGTGTGCCTGGTCGTAGATGCCGCCCCAAGCCATTTCGCGCAGCGTGAGCACGGCCTGGTCCAGGGCCCCCTGGCTGCCGGTCACGGCGTGGGCCCGCAGCAAAAAGCGCCAGATGCTGGGCATCGGAAACTTCGGGGCCCGGTTGGTGCCGCCCCGCTCCCGGTCAAAATTCAGCCCCAGGTGGTAAAGCAATAGCTTGAATTCTTCATCCGACACCCCACCAGCCGTGGCTACTGTGGCCCCGTATTTTTCCAGCTCGCTGGCCCCAATCACCTCCACAAACCGTGCGGCTGACTGCTCTAGCTCGGCGCGGTGCTCGCCGGCGTAGGCTTCACCGATGTTGGCCAGCAACTGCATCCAATTGGCCCGGGGGAAGTACGTGCCGCCGTAGAACGGCCGGGCGTCGGCGGTCAGAAACACGTTCAGCGGCCAGCCGCCCTGCACCCCCATGGCGTGCAGGGCCTCCATGTATACCTGGTCCACGTCGGGCCGCTCCTCGCGGTCCACCTTGATGCACACGAAGTGCGTGTTCATCACCGCCGCCACCGCCTCGTTCTCGAACGATTCGCGCTCCATCACGTGGCACCAGTGGCAGGCCGCGTAGCCGATGCTCACCAAAATGGGCTTTTGCTCGGCCTGGGCGCGGGCCAGCGCCTCGGGGCCCCACGCGTACCAGTCCACGGGGTTGTAGGCGTGTTGCAGCAGGTAGGGGCTCGTCTCGTGCGCGAGGCGGTTGGGGGCATGGGTGGGCATGGGAAGGAAGGCGAGGGGCGTGGCAGGTAAACAACAAACCCGGCGAACGAGGCCGGGTTTGAATTAATGCCGACTTACGCCGATAAATCCGAATCGGGGCCCGCGTCCGGCGGGGCCGCTGCTTTCTTCGCCCGCGTCGCCCGTGGCTTGGCCGGCTGCTGGGCGGCAGCCGGTGCGGCCGGTGCGGGTTTGGCGGCCGGTGCCGCCACGGCGGGTTTGGCGGCCGTGCGGCGCGACGCAGGTGCCTTCCTGGCCTCCACGGCCGGGGCAGGGGCTACCTCGGCCTTTTTAGTAGCACCGGCTTTGGCCGTTGGCTTGGCGGGTTTAGCTACCGGCCCGGCTGCTTTGGTCGTGGGCGTAGCCGCTTTGGCGGCGGGCTTAGCCGGCTTGACGGTTGCTTTGGCTGCGGGCTCAGCTGTCTTAGCTGCGGGCTTGTTTGCTTTAGCTGTTGGTTTAGCTTCCTCCACCGCTGGCTTGGTTGCCTTAGCTGTCGGTTTAGCTGCTTTGGCAGCCAGTGTGCTGGTCACCAGCGTGGCTGTGGCGCCCCGCATCCGGCCGGCTACCGGGCCGGTGGGCCGCACCAGTGGTGGGGCCAGTAGCTCGGCCAGGGTAGGGCCAGGTTTGGGGCGGGCCTCGTACTCGGGCCGCGCCGCTGGTGCAGCGGGCGGTGCGGCCGCGGCGGGCGTGGCAAACAGCGGCCGGGCTTTGGGCTGTTGCCGGCGGTCGTCGCGGTTCCGGTTGCCCGATGGCTCCGGCGCGGCGGGCACCAAGGCTTCAGCCGCCAGCGGGGCCCCGGAGACTGGCTGCCCCGCAGCAGCCGGCAAAGTCGTTGCTGATCCCGGGGCCGATTCGGCCGCGGGTGCGCCTTCGGCGGCCGCGGCATGGGGCTGGGCCGCGGCTTTTTCGGTGTTGCGCCCACGGTCGCGCCCGCCCCGCTTCACGGGCACCGACTTGGTGATGACGCTGGACTTCTGAGGTTCCGGCTGCGGGTTGCGCGGCGCGGCGGCCACTTCCTCAGCAGGAGCGGCCAATTCCGCATCGGCCACGGGGTTCTCAGCGCCTTCCTCGGCCTCCGTCGTTGCCAGCCGGGCCGCGTTTTTGCGGGCCGTGCGCTTGGCCCCGCCCCGCGAGCGGCGCTTCTTCTTTTTCGACGGATCGGTTTCGGTACCGTCGGCCGCGAACAGCGCGGCCTGGCCAGCCACCGGCGCAGCCGCTTCCACCGACTCAGCAGGGTACGGCACGGGCGGGGCAGCCGGCGCAATCGGCTCCTCCACGGGCATTTGCTGGTCCGCGTTGCGGCGGTTGCGGCCGTTGCGGTCGTTGTTGCGGGCCGCCCGCTGGGCGCGGAATTCTTCGGGCGACAGGCGCGGGGCCCGCTCGCCCGTCGTTGCCGGGGTATCGGCCGGCCGCTCGGTTGCTCCTGCTGCGGCGGTTTTCGTGCCTACGTCAATGCGCTCCTCCTCATCGGGAACCGCCTGCCCAAAGGCCGGAGTCGTGGGGACGGGCAGCGTGGCCAGCCGCTCGCTTACTTCGCGCAGCTCGGCGGCCACGTTCACGCGCTGGCGGCCCAGCTGCTCCAGTCGCTCCCTGGTGTTTTCCAGAAACTGCCGGTGCTCGGGGGCCGCCGCGTTCAGCGGCCGGTGCCCCAGGGCCTGGCGCAGCCCGGTCCATTCCTTGCGGAAGCGCCCAAAATCGGCGTCGAAGTACGCGCGGGCAAACTTCTCCCACACGTAGTCCTCCGCTACTTCCGACGGGTGCAGCATGTCGGCGGCGTAGAAGCGGTAGTCGCGCAGGTCGTCGGTCAGCAGCTCGAACGCGGGGAAGTAGCTCACGTCGGGCAGCAGCTCGCTCAGGTAGTGGCAGGCCACGCGCAGCACCGATTTGCTCACCGCATTCAGCGGCAGCGTGTCGCGCAGGTGGCGCACCGGGCTCACCGTCAAGATGATGCGCAGCTTGGGGTTGACGCGCCGCAGGTAGGCGTGGGTTTCGGCCAGGGCGTTGATGATTTCGTCGGGCGTCAGCAGCACCTTCTCGAACAGCTCGGCGGGCATCTTGTGGCAGTTGTTCACCAGCTCCCCGGTTTCGCGCAGGCGATAGGCCCAGGCCGTGCCCAGCGTGAGCAGCACCGCGTCGGCCCCGCGCAAAAACTCGCCCGTGCGCCGCACCGTTTGCTGGATGTCGTGCAGCAGCTCTACCGGCGTGGGGGCCCCCTGGCTGCCGTGCAGGTCGTAGCTCTGCCAGCGGCCCCGCGCCTCCACCAGGTGCTGCTGCCAGTCCACGTCCTCGCCCAGCGCCGCCCGCAGCAGCCGGCCCGCCGCCAGGGGCTGGAACACCGTTCCGAAGGGGTTTACCAGCACATTCACCTTGTCGGCGGCCAGCCGCGCCCCCATGCTGTCGGCAAAGCACGAGCCCAGCGTGAGCACCCGCGCCGCCGCGGACAGCTGCTGCGCCGCTGGCGCAATTATCAGTTCAGTTCTAAACATCGAAGCAAAAGTAGCCGCCCTGCACCATTAAAATAAAAAGCAAAAGGCCCCGCCGTTACGGCGGGGCCTTTTACAAGCCTGGATAAGTTTCACCTACTCGGCCACCACGCGGAAATGAACCGTGTGCTTCACCTCCTTGTGGAGGCTCAGCGTGGCAGTGTAGTCGCCGGCGGCCGAAGGCTCCTGGTCGAACGATAGGCGCTTGCGGTCCACGTCGATGCCCTTGGCCTTCAGGGCCTCGGCCAGCTGCAAAGTGGTGACGCGGCCGAAAATCTTGCCGCTTTCGCCCACCTTGGCCGGGATGTCCAGCACCATGCCGCCAATCTGGTCGGCCACGGCCTGGGCATCGCCCTTGATTTTGTCGGCTTTGTGTGCGGCTTGGCGCACGTTCTCGGCCGTAATTTTCTTGTTCGTCTTGTCGGCCAGCATGGCCAAGCCCTGCGGCAACAGGAAGTTGCGGCCGTAGCCCGACTTCACGGTCACGGTGTCGTTCTTGTAGCCGAGGCCCTTGACGTCGTCTTTGAGGATGATTTCCATGTCGTTTTTTCTGGTAATAAGTATTCGGTAGCGGGGAGTCGGCCAAGGAAATGGCCAAAAACTGCCTGCTGCCCAATACGGACTACTTATTTAAGGGCATCTGCTACGTAAGGCATCAGGGCTAGGTGGCGGGCTTTGGCCACGGCCTGGGTCACTTTGCGCTGGAACTTGAGGCTGGTGCCCGTGAGGCGGCGGGGCAGCACGCGGCCCTGCTCGTTCACGAACTTCAGCAGGAAGTTTGGGTCCTTGTAATCCACATACTTGATGCCGTTCTTCTTGAAGCGGCAGTACTTCTTGCGCGTGTCCACCGGCTTGTTCATGGCCGAGCGGTCGTTGTTGCGGTTGTTCGAGGGCGTTGCCATATCGCTGTTAAAATTATTGTGCTACGGCTTCGGTCTCCTTGGCAGCCTTCTGCTGGTTCATCTCGCCGTTGCGGCGGCGGCGGTTGTAGTCCACGGCGTGCTTGTCGAGCACCGTGGTCAGGAATCGAATGATGCGCTCGTCGCGGCGGTAAGCCAGCTCCAATACATCAACGATGTTGCCCGAGCCCGTGAATTCCAAGCAGAAGTAGTAACCAGTGGTTTTCTTCTGAATGGGGTAGGCCAGCTTGCGCAGGCCCCAGGCTTCGGTGGACAAAAGGTCGGCGCTATTTTCCTTAAGCACCTGGGTGAACTTCTCGACCGTCTCTTGCACCTGGCCCTCGTTCAGCACGGGGGTTACGATGAAGACCGTCTCGTAATTTCTTACTTCCATTACGACGGGGTGAAAACTGATGAAAAAAATTTGATTGGGGCGCAAAGGTACTTATTTCCAAACAGACTACCAAGCTGTTGGCCACTTTCTCGGCAAGACTGCATTTCTTGGGCGAAACGCTGAACAAGTTGCCCCGCTTTTTTGTCCAGAAGGTGGTAGCATTCCAACAGGAAACGGCCCTGCGCCCCGAGCGGCCGGGGCAAGGCTGGGCAGTACTGAGCTGCTGTGGTAGCCGAATAGTTGACTATTTAAATGACGCTTTACTGCTTATCTATTCTGATTCTAAATAGTGTTCTCACGTTGTTCCCAGGCCCATAATCGCCCCTCTGGCTTTTGCTGCCCACGATTCGTATCCTACCTTTGTGCCCCTGAAATGCCTTGGCGTTTCGTTATTTCTGCCTGTTTTCGTATGAATAGCAACCGACTAAGTTCGTTATCTCACCTGGTGCTGGCGCTGTTGTTCGCATTCGCCAGCGTGCGGCCCGCCTCAGCACAAGACCCCAGCTCTAGCGCCGCCACCGTGAGCAAGGCGGGCGTGACCCCTGGGGCCACCGCCGGTGCCACGCCAGCCACCGCTGTCGCGCCAGCCGCTGGCGGTGCCGATGCCGCTGCCGTGCAGGCCGGCGATGCCTTGTTCAAGGCCAACTGTACCCAGTGCCACGCCGTGAACGAGCAAGTGGTGGGCCCCGCCCTGGGCGGAATCAGCAAGCGTCGCCCCATTACCTGGATCATTCCGTGGATTCACAACTCGTCCAAAGTAGTGGCTAGTGGTGATGATTATGCCGTAGCCCTCTACAACAAGTTCCAGAAGCAGCAGATGCCTAGCTTCGCGGCGCTGTCGGATAAAGAGATTACCTCGATTGTGGCCTACATCACTTCGCAAGAAGGACAGGCTGCTGGCCCAACTTCCCAAGTAGTGGGTCCAGTTGATGGTAAGACCGATGGTGGGAGTGCTGGCGCTGATGCCGGTGGCTCTGGTAAAGCCGTTGATATCCTCCTCATCGCCTTGGTAGTGGTACTGATTGTGATGGTGGTTACCCTCGTCATCATCGGAAACCTGATGAAGGACGTGCTACGGGGCCGCAAGGACTTGGACGGCCGCGACACCGAGATTTTGGATCAGCGCTTCGATTGGGGCAAGCTGTACCGCTCGTCCGTGATGCGCGGCATCGTGGGCACGGTCTTCGCCCTGGTGCTGCTCTACGAAGGGGTGCAAAGCGTGATGGCCGTGGGCCTGACGCAGGGCTACCAGCCCACCCAGCCGATTGCCTTCTCGCACAAGCTGCACGCCGGCACCAACCAGATTAACTGCGCCTATTGCCACACCTCGGTGTACAAAGGTAAATCGGCCAACATTCCCTCGGCCAACATTTGCATGAATTGCCACTCGCAAATCAAAACCGAATCGCCGGAAATCAAGAAAATCTACCGGGCCATTGAGCGCAAGCAGCCGGTGCAGTGGGTACGTATCCACAACTTGCCCGACCTGGCCTACTTCAACCACTCGCAGCACACCCAGGTGGGTGGCCTCCAGTGCCAGACCTGCCACGGTCCCATTCAGAACATGGAAGTGGTTTACCAATACTCGGCCCTCACCATGGGCTGGTGCATCAACTGCCACCGCGAAACGCCGCTCAACACCAAAGGCAACGCTTATTACGACAACCTCGTGAAACTGCACGACACCAAAAATGCCGGGGCTCCTTTTACAGTGTCATCGAACGGCGGCACCGAGTGCTCGAAGTGTCACTACTAATCGGCTAAAAGCGGTTTAGGATTTTTTGAACATCGTTCCTTAATCCTAAACCGCTGCTTATCCCGCTTACCACAAAGAGAATCCGCTTATAAAATTCAAGTACCTCGCGGTTCTGGAGCATTACCAGCTAATCTTCCAAATCCCCGAGTCCCTAAGTCCCCAAAAATGAAGTACTGGAAAGGAATTGAGGAACTAGAAAGCACTCCCGAATTCATGAGCACGGCTTTTGCCGAGTTTCTGCCAGTTAAGGAGAGCCACGAAAGCAAGGACGCCACATCGGCTCCGCGTCGTGACTTTCTGAAACTAATGGGTTTTGGAGTTGCTGCCGCGACGCTGGCCTCGTGCGAGGCTCCGGTGCACAAAGCTATTCCTTACCTCAACAAGCCGGAAGAAGTAGATCCGACCATCTCCAACTTCTACGCTTCGACCTATTTTACCGGTTCCGATTATAACGCTGTACTGGTGAAGGCCCGCGACGGACGGCCAATTAAACTCGAAGGCAACCCCGAATCGCCCATTACCCGAGGCGGCCTTTCGGCCCGGGCTCAGGCCGCTGTACTTGATTTGTACGATAGCGCCCGCCTGCAACACTTCGCTATTAAAGGGCAACGCACCGAGACGGCCGAGGTTGACCGGCAAATTCGGGCTAAGCTAGCGGCCACGACGGGCAAGATCGTCATCGTATCGCCGACCATCATCAGCCCAAGCACTAAAAAGGCCATTGCGGTTTTTGCTGCCCGGTACGGTACCACGGAGCACGTAATGTATGATGCCCATTCGGCGAGCGGCTTGCTGCAAGCTAACAATGGAGTGCTACCGGGCTACGATTTCAGCCGAGCCAACGTTATCGTGAGCCTCGGGGCCGATTTTCTGGGCACTTGGCTCTCGCCGGTAGAGTTCGCCAAACAGTATGTGAAAAACCGGAAGGTGAGCAACGACAAACGTACCATGTCGCGCCATTTCCAATTTGAAGCAAGCATGTCGCTTACTGGCTCTAATGCCGATGTACGTGAAGCTATAAAGCCCTCGGAAATGGGAGCCGTAGCTGTGGCCCTCTACAATGCGGTAGTGGGCGGGGGAAATACTCCTACGTTCAGCAACCCGCGCGTGGCCCCGCAAATTGCTAAGGCTGCCGCCGAACTGAAAGCCAATCGGGGGGCCAGCTTGGTGGTAGCGGGTTCGAATGACCCTGCAGTGCAAGCCTTGGTAGCTGCTTTGAATCAGAGCCTCGGCAACGTTGGCACCACTTTAGATCTGACAACTCCCAGCTATGTGCGCCAAGGCGATGACGCCCGCATGGCCGCGCTGGTAAAAGATATGAATGCCGGTACCATTGGGGCCGTAATTTTCTACAACGCCAACCCGGTGTACAACCACCCGTTGGCCGCGGAAGTGAAATCTGGCATCGCCAAAGTGCCATTGACCATCTCGTTTAACGACCGCCTCGATGAAACTGGCAGTCTGTGCCAGTACGCTACTCCCGACAACCACTGGCTGGAATCGTGGAACGACTTTGAGCCCAAGCGCGGCTTTTTGAGCTTGTCGCAACCGGCCATCACACCGATTTTCGCTACCCGCCAGGCCCAAGAAAGTCTGTTGCGCTGGGCTGGAAACAATGAAACGTACTACAATTTTCTGCGCAATAACTGGCGCGGAGTTGTGAGCGGCCCTTTCGACGCGGCCTGGGACAAGGCGGTGCATGATGGAGTGGCCTTAGGTACAGCTTTGCCGGCTGCGCCGGCCATGCTTACCCCGGCTATGAGTGTTGGCGATGCCGTGTCGCGCATCAGCAGCGCACCTAAGCCTGCCGCTAATATGGTGGAGGTATCATTCTACGAAAAAGTAGGCATTCCAACCAGTGGAACGGGTTCTAATAATCCGTTCTTGCAGGAATTGCCTGACCCGATTTCGAAGGCTACCTGGGGTAATTACCTCGCCGTGTCCCGGTCTATGGCCGTTGCCAACAAGTGGGAGCAAGGGGACGTTATTAAAATCTCGGCTCCCAACGTGGCTCCCATTGAGCTACCCGTGCTTGTACAGCCTGGCCAAGCTGCTGGTACGGTCAGTATCGCGCTGGGCTACGGACGTACCATGAGCGGCAAAGCCGGCGACGGGGTGGGAGCCAACGCCGCGCCGCTGTTGATGGTTGCCAATGGTGGGGTTATGTACACTACAGTGGTCACCCTGGAAAAGACTTCGGCGAAGTCGCCCATTGCCCAAACCCAAACGCACCACACCATCATGGACCGCCACGAGGTGGTGCAGGAGAATACGCTGGCCAAGTACAAGGAGAACCCAAGAGAGGTAACTGAGCACGAGAAGGTGTACACGCCCGACGGCATGGAGAAACCTAACAAGGTTTCGCTGTGGCAGGACTACCAGTACAACAACCACCACTGGGGCATGGCCATTGACCTCAACTCATGCATCGGCTGCGGCTCGTGCGTGTTGGGCTGCCAGACAGAGAACAACATTGCCGTGGTGGGCAAACAACAGGTTATTAATCGCCGCGAGATGCACTGGATGCGCATCGACCGCTATTACTCTTCGGACCACCACGAAAACGAGTTTGAAACCAATGGTAAGATCAGTACCTACGCTGCCATGGAAGACCCTTCGGATAACCCGCAGGTGATTTTCCAGCCGATGATGTGCCAGCAGTGTAACCACGCGCCCTGTGAAACGGTATGCCCTGTGTTAGCTACTACGCACAGCTCGGAGGGTCTGAATCAAATGACTTATAACCGTTGTGTGGGCACGCGCTACTGCGCCAACAACTGCCCATACAAAGTGCGTCGTTTCAACTGGTTCTCGTACTACTCAAACGAGAAGTTCGAAACTGTTAACAGTCACATGTTCACCGACCTCGGGCGGATGGTGCTTAACCCGGACGTGACCGTGCGAGCCCGGGGCGTGATGGAAAAATGCTCTTTCTGCATTCAGCGTATCCAGTTGGGTAAGTTGGAAGCTAAAAAGCAAAAGCGCCGCCCTAAAGACGGTGAGATTGTTTCGGCCTGCGCCCAGTCGTGCCCTACTGATGCCATCGTATTCGGCGACATGCGCGACCCCACCACCCGTCTCAGCCAGTTGCTGCGCCGCGAGGACGGGGAGCGGGCCTTCCACTCGCTCGAATCTATCAATGTGCAGCCCAATGTGACGTACCTGACCAAGATTCGCAACTCGGCATCGGAAATGTTCGGCCCGGAAGAAGAAGCTTAATCAAGTTGCTTTACTGTTTGTTTCTCAGTACCTAAGCTCCAATATCCACTATGCAACACGTATCAGCAATTCGTGAGCCGCTCGTTACCGGGGGCAAAACGTTACACGACGTGACCCAGGATATTTGCTACCAAGTGGAAGCCAAGCCCAACATTCGTTGGATTGGGGCCATGAGCGTGGCTTTGTTCTTTCTGGGCATCTTTTTCTACTCCGTTTACCGGACCTTATGGTATGGCATCGGTGAGTGGGGCCTGAATAAAACCGTTGGTTGGGCATGGGACATCACCAACTTCGTGTGGTGGGTGGGTATCGGCCACGCCGGCACACTTATCTCGGCAGTGTTGCTGTTGTTCCGCCAGAAGTGGCGGTCATCCATCAACCGGGCGGCCGAGGCCATGACGATTTTCGCAGTTATCTGCGCCGCCATGTTCCCAGTGCTGCACATGGGCCGTCCTTGGTTGGCCTTCTACGTGTTTCCGCTGCAAAACACGCTGGGTTCGCTGTGGGTAAACTTTAACTCTCCGCTGCTCTGGGACGTGTTTGCCATCTCGACCTACTTCACTGTGTCGTTGGTGTTCTGGTACACAGGCCTTGTGCCCGACTTTGCTTCCATCCGCGACCGTGCCAAGGGCCCGATTGCTAAGTTCAGCTATTCCATGCTGAGCATGGGCTGGACGGGTTCGGCCAAAGCTTGGTCGCGCTACGAGACGGTATCGCTGATTCTGGCCGGTGTTTCCACCCCGCTAGTGCTTTCCGTGCACACCATTGTATCGATGGACTTTGCCACGGCCGTTGTACCTGGCTGGCACACCACCATTTTCCCGCCCTATTTCGTAGCTGGTGCCATTTTCTCCGGCTTCGCTATGGTACTCACGCTAATGCTTATCACCCGTGTGGTATTCAAGCTGGAGGACTATATTACTCTGGAGCACATTGCCCTTATGAATAAAATCATGATGGTAACTGGCTCCATTGTAGGGGTAGCGTACATCACGGAATTCTTTATCGCCTGGTATTCGCAAGTAGAATACGAGCAGTATGCTTTCCTCAACCGGGCTACTGGGCCTTACTGGTGGGCATACGCCATGATGATGACCTGCAACGTAATTACTCCGCAGTTGGTGTGGTTCCGCCGGGTGCGCTACAGCATCGGGCTGACGTTCATCCTCTCCATTGTCGTTAACATCGGTATGTGGTTCGAGCGTTTCGTCATCATCGTAACCTCGCTGCACCGTGACTACCTGCCGTCGAGCTGGGCTATGTTCTCGCCTACCATTATCGATATCGGAGTATTCGTTGGTACGCTGGGCTTGTTCTTCACCCTGTTCCTGCTGTTCGCTAAGTTCTTCCCGGTTATTAACATGGCTGAAATAAAGGCGATTCTTAAGTATACGGTCGATAACGGCCCTACTTATTCGAACAACCCTGGCCACCACGCCCCAGCCACTATTACGACCGTAACTCCTGGTGTGCCTGCTTCGGCTCCCGTAACCTACGACAAGCATGACTAAGCGCTTTGCCCTCGGCGTCTTCGATGACGAAGACATCCTATTGCACGCCATTGATAACATCCGCAGCGCGGGGGTCAAGATATACGACGTGTTCTCGCCCTACCCGGTTCACGGCATTGATGACGCATTGGGCATTGAGCGTTCGCGCCTGCCTATTGCTGCTTTCTTCTACGGGCTGTGCGGCCTTTCTTTCGCCCTGTGGCTCCAGATTTACACTTTGGGCTTCGACTGGCCAATGATTATTGGTGGCAAGCCACAGATTGGCCTGCCCGCTTTCATTCCGGTTTCCTTTGAGTTGACGGTGTTTTTTACCTGCCACGGTATGGTAATAACCTTTTACACCATCACTGGGCTGTACCCGCGCTTTAAGACGCCGGTGATGGACGTGCGCTCAACCGATGACAAGTTTGTAATGGCCATCGAGTTGGATGAAACCAGTTCGGCGATGCCGAAATTGACCCAACTGTTGCGCGAAAATGGCGCTTCAGAAGTCAATCAGAAAGAAATGACCAAGAAATAATGACGCATCCGCTGAACCTGAGTCTGCGCGTTTCGGCGCTGCTGCTGTCCCTGGGGGGGCTGGCCTCGTCCTGTTCGCCCCAGGCTGATAGCCCTGGGGTAGAGTACGCCCCTGAGATGTACGAGTCCATCCCTTATGAGCCATTGCGCCAGACGGGGTACAATACCATCAACGCGTTTGGCATCAACGAGCGCACGCCACCCACGGGTACGGTAGCCCGTGGCAAACTAAGCTACTACGATCACATTCCAAAGGATAGCGTTGGCATTGCCGAACGCACTCTGCACAACCCGTTTGTTTACACCAAAGCAAACCTGGAAGAGGGCCAACTGCTGTATTCCCGTAATTGCCAGCATTGCCACGGTGAGCAGGGCAATGGCCAGGGCCCCGTTGGACTCAAGTTCAAAGGCGTGCCTAATTATGCTACTGGCTACTACGCCAAGATGAACGATGGCCACATTTACCACGTCATCGAATGGGGCCGCAATCGCATGATGCCCCACGGCTCGCAGGTGAACCCTGAGGAGCGGTGGAAAATAGCTATGTACGTGCGGGCCCTTGAGCTTGGCAAGGGCCCCGACGGCCTGAAGGAAATGATTGCTAAAGGGGCAAACGCTACGGCGGCCGACACGGCGTCCGTGGGTGGGGCCCCGCCCACCAATACAGCCGGCTCAGATAAGGGTTCTGAAACGCCCGGTCAGGGTAATACCAAAGGCCACAACGGCTCCGCTAAATAATTCCTATCGCACGTACTATGGCAACTCTGACGCAACAAGAAAGCGCCACGGCTGAACGGCTCGTCGTTACGGATGGTGCCCGTAAGATATTTCTCACCATTATCATTGCCGGGGTAGTGTTGCTGGTGGCAGGTGTATTGGCCGCTATTTTTCACTGGGGGGCTGCTTCCGAAGCTACGGGAACCGTGGCACATCAAGCAGGCAGTCCACTCTGGCTGAAGCGCATAATAGTGAGCTTGTGGCACAGCAACCTATTCATTTTAGGCATTTCGGCCGTTGGGACCGTGTTCGTAGCTATTAACTACGTAGCATACGCCGGTTGGTCGGTAATTGTGAAGCGTATCGCGGAGGCGTTTAGCGTTTGGCTTATCCCTGGGGCCATCATCATGTTTGTGGTGTTCCTATTGGGCCGTCATGACATTTTTGACTGGACGCGAGAAGGAGTGATGACTAAGGGCTCAGCTACTTACGACCGTATCATTGCCGGTAAGAGCGGCTTCCTAAGCACGCCATTTTACCTGATTCGCATGGTATCGTACCTGGTCATCTGGTGGGCTTTCTCATGGAAGTTGCGTAAGCTATCCTTAGAAGAAGACTTAAACGGTGGCACTCAGTACTTCCACACTAGCGTGACCACTGCTGCACTTTTTCTCGTGCTATATGCGGTAACCTCGTCCATGTCGGCTTGGGACTGGATAATGTCGGTAGATGTGCACTGGTTCAGCACTATGTTCGGGTGGTATGTATTCGCATCTTGGTGGGTATCAGGCATTGCTGGGATTACGCTTACGGCTATTTTCTTAAAGCAGAACGGTTACCTGCGTTTTCTTAACGCCAACCACTTGCATGACTTGGGTAAGTTGATGTTTGGTTTTAGTATTTTCTGGACCTACGTATGGTTTTCTCAGTTCATGCTGATTTGGTACGCCAACTTGCCTGAAGAAGCTGTGTATTTCAACCAGCGTCTGGGGGGATTCAATGGCCAGTATACTGCTATTTTCTTCTTCAATATCGTCATCAACTTCTTCTTTCCGTTCTTGGCTTTGATGACTCGTGACGCCAAGCGGCAAATGATTGTCCTTAAGATTGCGTGCATTGCTATTCTAGTCGGCCATTGGTCAGACTTCTATTTGATGCTAATGCCGGGCACTATGCGGGGAGAAAATGGGTTTCTGATTGAAATAGGGGTCGCCGCCATTTTCTTGGGTTCCTTCCTGCTATTGATGACGCGCCGCTTGTCGGAAGCCTCGTTGATTCCTATGAACCACCCATTTGTTGAAGAAAGCATTCATCACACTACTTGATTATTGCCTGCATTAACTAGTAGCTGGGCATAACCTAAGTCAATCCGGCCTGTTATCATCTAGCAGTTGGTTAATCACCTCTGACCACCAATACAAATCTCAATGTCCACCCTTGTCATTATAGCCGTTTTGGTGTTGTTACTGGTCGTTTTCGGCCTGTTATTTCGCCTCCAGATTCTGTCTTCTATCTTTTCTGGTTCCTTCACCCGTGATATTGGCATGAGTAACAGCGTAAACGCTGTGTTGATGCTGGTGTTTCTGGTTGGTGGCGGCAGCTGGTTTGCCTACTCCTTCGTGGAGAACTATGGCAAAATGAACCCTCCGATTGCCTCGGTACACGGCCACCACATGGAAACCATGTTCTGGACCACGATGGCTGTTATCGGGGTAGCTTTTGCGATTACCCAAACGCTTCTCTTTGTGTATGCCTATAAGTACCAATACAAAGAAGGCCGGCGGGCATACTTTTTTTCGCACAATAACAAGATTGAAGTCATCTGGACGATTATTCCCGCTATCGTTATGGCGTCGCTGATTTTCGCGGGCTGGAAGGCTTGGACGCGCATCACCGGTCCAGCACCCAAAGATTCGGTAGTAGTTGAGTTGATGGGCAAGCAGTTTAACTGGCTTGTGCGTTATCCGGGCCGCGACTTGAAGCTGGGCGTAATTAATTACCGGTTGATTGATGCCTCAAACGACTTTGGCATTGATTTGAACGACCAAGCATCGCAGGACGACTTCACGACCACTGAAATTCACGTTCCCAAAGGCCACCCGGTACTGTTCAAAATCCGCTCCCGCGATGTATTACACGCGGTGTATATGCCGAATTTTAGGGTCCAGATGTACGCCGTACCTGGTATGCCGACTCGTTTCTGGTTCACACCTACAACATCGACGGATGAGATGCGGGCCAAGCTTGGCAATCCGAAATTTAACTACGAGCTGGCTTGTAACCAGGTATGTGGCAAAAGCCACTACGCCATGAAAGCGACGGTAATTGTTGATGAGCCCGACGACTATCAGAACTGGTTTGCTTCGCAGAAATCATTTGCTTCGCTAAACCCCGATTTGGTAGCTTCCTTTAAAAAGAAAGCCATCGAAGGAACCCCAAAGCCAGCAGTTGCCGCGGAAGGCAAGGAGACCACGCCCGCGCCCCTGGCCAACGCTTCGTTTTAAATAAACCTTAAGAGCCTTTCGATATGTCAGATATGTCAGCCAAGCCGAACCTGTCGGCTGGAGTTCAGACGGCCGGCGGCATAGGCACTGCCCCCGCATCGCACACGGAACATGGTGAGCACGCTCACCATGACGAGCACGAACACCACGAGCAACATTGGTTGTGGAAGTATGTGTTCAGCCAGGACCATAAAGTAATTGGTAAGCAATTCCTGATAACCGGTATTTTCTGGGCCATCATCGGTGGTACGCTTTCAAGCCTTTTCCGTTTGCAGTTGGGCTGGCCCGAAGGCACCATGGAATGGCTGACCCCAGTGCTTGGGAAATGGATTGAGGGGGGCAAGCTGAACCCGGAGTTCTACTTGGCCTTGGTCACGATGCACGGTACCATCATGGTATTCTTTGTGCTGACGGCTGGCCTTAGCGGCACGTTTTCCAACTTTTTGATTCCGCTTCAGGTGGGGGCCCGCGATATGGCGTCGGGCTTCATGAATATGCTCTCGTACTGGTTCTTCTTCCTGTCGAGCATAATCATGTTTATGTCGCTGTTTCTGGAGACTGGTCCGGCGGCTTCGGGTTGGACCATTTACCCGCCGCTGTCGGCGCTGCCCCAGGCCATTCCTGGCTCGGGCATGGGCATGACGATGTGGCTGGTGAGCATGGCATTCTTTATTGTGTCGCAGTTGTTGGGTGGGGTTAACTACGTTACTACGGTCATCAACCTGCGTACCCGGGGCATGAGCATGAGCAAGCTGCCCCTGACCATCTGGGCATTTTTCCTGACGGCTATCCTGGGCATCCTGTCGTTTCCGGTGCTGTTTTCAGCGGTTCTGCTGTTGGTATTCGACCGTTCTTTCGGTACTTCTTTTTTCCTCTCGGATATCTACATTGCCGGCCAGGCACTGCCTAACCAAGGTGGTTCGCCGGTACTGTTCCAGCACTTGTTCTGGTTCCTGGGCCACCCTGAGGTGTACATTGTGATTATGCCTGCCATGGGTATGGTTTCGGAAGTATTGGCAACCAATGCCCGGAAGCCGATTTTTGGCTACCGCGCCATGATTGGCTCGCTGATTGGTATCTCGCTACTCTCTTTCGTAGTGTGGGCTCACCACATGTTCGTGACGGGTATGAATCCTTTCCTGGGTTCGGTCTTCATGTTCCTGACGCTAATTATCGCCGTGCCTTCCGGGGTAAAAGTGTTCAACTGGCTGGCTACACTGTGGCGTGGTAATATCAGGTTCACTACGGCCATGATGTTTAGCATTGGTTTTGTGTCACTGTTCATTTCCGGGGGCCTGACGGGCATTATCCTCGGCAACGCCACGCTGGACATCCAGATGCATAACACCTACTTCGTTGTTGCCCACTTCCACTTAGTAATGGGCTCCGCAGCCTTCTTCGGCCTGTTCGCGGGGGTGTACCATTGGTTCCCGAAGATGTTCGGCCGCATGATGGACGAGAAGTTGGGCTACGTCCACTTCTGGCTCACGTTCGCCGGGGTGTACCTAGTATTCCTGCCCATGCACTACGTTGGTATCGCTGGCTTCCCCCGTCGCTACTACGCCTGGACTGGTTTTGACTCGTTTTCGCAGTTCGCTGACCTAAACAAGTTTATTTCGACAGCTGCCATTTTTGCTTTCTTCGCGCAGTTTATTTTTATCTTCAATTTCTTCTACAGCATCTGGCGCGGCCGTCGCGCTACCGAGAACCCTTGGAACTCGAACACGCTGGAGTGGACTACCCCGGTGGTGCCCGGCCACGGCAACTGGCCCGGCGAGATTCCTGCCGTGTACCGCTGGCCCTACGACTACAGCAAGCCCGGTGCAGAAGCGGATTTTATTCCGCAGAACGTCCCGTACTCGCAAACGCAGTCGTCGAACCTGCCTTACGAGCAAGAGTTGGCTGATTAATCGCTGCTTACCAACTGTCCGAAGCGGGCTGCCTAACCGGCGGCCCGTTTTTGTTTGACCCTTGTACAGGTAAGCATTTTGCCTTCTCAACTGTTGTTATCAATGCATGACGCTGCTTTTCGCCGTTTCCGTTTTGTGGGTTTGCTCACGGTTGTATCGGTCTATTTGCTGATTCTCGTAGGGGGCGTGGTGCGTAGCACCGGCTCGGGCATGGGCTGTCCCGACTGGCCAAAATGCTTCGGTACTTGGGTACCACCTACCAAGGCCAGTCAGCTGCCAGCCAACTATAAGGAGGTGTACACTGCTCAGCGAGTAGCAAAAAATAAAAAGCTGGCCCTAACGCTGCAACGCCTAGGGTTTGCCCAAGTGGCGGGTAGCATCTTCGCGCATCCCACGCAGTACATTGAAACGGATTTTAACCCCGTCAAGACTTGGATTGAGTATGTAAACCGCCTTTTGGGGGCCCTGATTGGTATTTTCGTGTTCCTGACGGCAGTGCTGGCCTGGCCCTACCGGCGGCGCGACCCACCGGTGTTTTGGCTGGCCGTATCAGTTTGGCTGCTCACCGGCGTGCAGGGTTGGCTGGGGTCCTTGGTGGTGTCGACCAACTTACTGCCGGTGATGGTAACGGTGCACATGGGGCTGGCGCTGCTGATTGTGGCCATTCTGCTGTATGCCGTGGACCGCGCCCGGGCGCAAACAGGTGCTACGGTGGCCCAGCCTCCCATGCTGGCCTCGGGGGGCCTGCGGGCGGTGCTTTGGCTGGGGCTGTTGGTCACGTTTGGGCAAATCATCCTGGGTACCCAAGTGCGCGAGCAAGTTGACATTGTATCGGCCGCCGTGAACTACACGGGTCGGGCCGGATGGGTAGGCCAGTTGGGAGGCGTATTCACGGTACACCGGGCTTTTTCGGGGGCCGTGTTGGCGCTGGTGCTGTACTCAGCATATGAATTGTGGCAGCTGGGGCCCCGGCGGCGGCGGCTAGCCCAAGGCATGGTGGCCGTGTTAGTGGTCGAAATGCTGGCGGGCATTGTGCTGGCCTACGCCGCCCTGCCGCCGGTGGTGCAGCCGGTCCACCTCACGCTGGCCACCGTGCTGTTCGGCCTCCAGTTTCTGGGGCTGCTGGCGGTAGGGAAACGGCCTGCCCGGCTGCAGATTGAGGTGCTGACCCGGCCCGCTCACGGGGTTGTTGCGTAACTTTGCGGCCCTGTTTGGCCCTCGAAGGGGCAATCCGCGTTTGTAGTCACCCCGTTGAATGGTAAAGGCCCGCGCCTATTTTCAGCTGCTCAAATTCCGGCTTTCGCTCACCGTGGCGTTTTCCAGCGCCATTGGCTACATGCTGCGGGTAGCGGAATTTCGTTGGTCCAACGTGCTGCTGGTGATGCTGGGCGGGCTGCTGGTCACGGGCTCGGCCAACATCATCAACCAGGTGCACGAGCGGGAACTGGACAAGCTAATGACCCGCACCGCGAAGCGGCCGCTGCCGCTGGGCATCGTCTCGCCGGCCGAAGCGTGGGTGTTTTGCGTGGTACTGGGCGTGGCCGGGCTGGCGTTGCTGGCGTGGCAGTTCAACTACCTCACGGCGGCGCTGTCGCTGCTGTCGCTGGTGCTGTACGGGTTTGTGTACACGCCCCTAAAGACGATTTCGCCCGTGTGCGTGGCCGTGGGGGCCATTCCTGGCGGGCTGCCGCCCCTCATCGGGTGGGTGGCCGGCATGGGGCCCGCGGCCACGTTTGCGGCGATGGGCCCCCAGCCGTGGGTGCTGTTCGGCATTCAGTTCATGTGGCAGTTTCCGCACTTCTGGGCCATTGCCTGGGTGGCCGACGACGACTACAAGCGGGCCGGCTTTAAAATGCTGCCCTCGCCGGGCAAGCGCGACCTGCGCACGGCCTTTCAAATCATGACCTATACGCTGCTGCTGATTCCGCTGAGCCTGCTGCCGCTGGAGTTCAACATCGCGGGCCGCATCTCGGCCGGGGTAGCGGCCGTGTGCGGGGTGCTGTTCCTGCTGCTCACCGTGCAACTTATGCGCACCCAGGACCGCAAGGCCGCGCTGCGCATCATGTTTGCCTCTTTTTTGTACCTGCCCATCGTACAAATCGCGCTGGTGTTGGACAAAATACAGTAGTTCTTTGTTAACAAGCCAGGGGGCACACCGCCCCCGCCGCGGCAACGCGGCCCTTTTAATAGCACACCGCTAACCAAGCGTATGAACCCCATCGAATCCCTTTCCGAAAAGGAAATAGGCCTGGGCTGGCACCCCAAGCGCGTTTTGCTGATTTTGCTGATGGTGTCGAGCACCATGATTTTTGCCTCGCTTACCAGCGGGTTCATCGTGCGGCGCGACGAAGGCAACTGGCGCGAGTTCGACCTGCCGTCTATTCTGGCATTTAACACGATAGTAATTGCGCTGAGCAGCGTGGCCTTGCAGTGGGCCTACATGTCGGCCAAGAAGGACGAAATAGGCCGTGTTAAGTTGGGCCTGGCGCTGGCGTTGGGGTTGGGGCTGGTGTTTCTGGTGGGCCAGTGGCTGTGCTGGGGGGCCTTGGTGGACGGCCGCACCTTCTTCGGTGGCATGGACGCCAACGTGTCCGGCTCGTTCGTGTACGTGCTGATGGGAATGCACGCCTTTCACCTGCTGGCGGGACTAGTTTTCCTGGCCGTGGTGCTGCGCCGCACGTTCAACTATCAGGTGCATTCGCGGGCTTTGCTCTCCATCGGCAACGCATCCATTCTGTGGCACTTCCTGGGCGCTCTTTGGCTGTACCTGTATTTGTTCTTACTTTTGAACCACTAAAACGCCCTATTTTTGTCCGCTATGGCCCAAACCACCACCTTGCAGCCCACCGCGGCCCCCACCCTCGACGCGCCCCGCACCGGCAACTGGGACGGTGGCAACGAACCCTTCAAGGCAAGCTACGGCAAGCTGATGATGTGGATTTTTCTGCTGTCGGATGCCTTTTCGTTCGGGGCCTTCCTGACCACTTACGGCATGATTCGCCACAAGCACGCCGTGTTTACCGGCGAGGCTTCGGCGTTCCATTTCAGCACCAAGTGGTGGCCGATTCCCGACCACGTATTCAATGCCTTCCCCGGCATGGGCCACGCCAACGTGCCGCTGGGCTTTGTGGCTTTGATGACCATGATTCTCATCTTTAGCTCCGTGACGATGGTGTTGGCCGTAGAGGCCGGCCACCGTATGGACAAGGCCGACGTGCAGAAGTGGCTGTTGTGGACCATCCTGTTCGGCGCGATTTTCCTCTCCAGCCAGGCCTGGGAGTGGGGCCACTTCATCCGGGGCCACGAAGAAGGCACGCTGATGGCCGACGGCACCGTGTTCCACGGGGCCAACCTGGCCGTGAACCAGTACGGGCCGGTGCTTTTTGCCGACTTGTTCTTCTTCATCACCGGCTTCCACGGCACCCACGTATTCTCCGGGGTGTGCCTACTGGTCTGGTGCTTCATCGCCACCACCAACGGCACCTTCGAGAAGCGCGGGCACTACGAGATGGTCGAAAAAATCGGTCTCTACTGGCACTTCGTGGACCTAGTGTGGGTATTCGTATTCACGTTCTTTTACCTGGTTTGACGATGAGTGAGCGAATGGGGGAACAGGGGGTGAAACACGACATCACCGGCTGGTAAACCTCATCTCAAAAGATACTCATCCACTTAGCTACTCATCCGCATCATTATGTCTTCTCCCGCTGCTACCGACCACGCCACGCTGAACGGCGAAATTGCCAAGCCCAACACCAGTTGGATTTGGCGGGTATTCTTCGTGCTGGTGGCCATCACGGCCGTTGAATTTGCCATTACGTTTGCCCTGGAAGCCCAACACTTCCGGACGCTGCGCAACAGCATTCTGATTGGCCTGACCATTCTCAAGGCCTTCTTCATCGTGGGCGAGTTCATGCACCTGAAGCACGAAACCAAGGGGCTCATCTGGATGATTCTGGTGCCGTCGACCTTGCTGATTTGGCTGCTGGTGGCTTTGGTAACCGAAGGCTCTTTCATCGGCGAGACGATGGCCCACATGTTCAGCTAGCGGATGCGGCCCCGCCAAACCCTGTTGCTGGGCTTTCTGCTGCTGTTGCCGGTGCTGGCCTTTCTGTTTCTGTACCGTTTCGGCTCCAACCGTTACGCGCTGCCAACCTACCTGCCCGACCGCGTGGATTCCACGCAGGTTGGCGGTAAGTGGCAGCGCGATACTGTTTTCCACCAAGTAGCGCTGTTTCGCCTGCTGGCTTCCGACGGCCGCGAGGTGAGCAGCCAGGACCTGGGCCGTGGCGTGTGGGTGGCCCAGCTGTTCGGGCCCGACGAGACCAGCGCCCGAGTGGCCCGCGAGCTGCTGCAAGTGCAGGAAAAATACCGCCACGACCCCCAGGTGCGCCTGGCGTCGGTGGTGCTGGACGCTGGTCCGGCCCCCGCCGCCGCGCTGGCCCGGCTGGCCGAACAATACGGCACCATTGCCGGTAAATGGATGTTCTTAACGGGGCCGGCGGCGGTGCTGGGGCCCCTGGTGCGGGGCGAGCTGGGCCGGGCCGCCCGCCCGCACCAGCTGCCCCCCGTGCCGGCCGCTGACTTGCTTCCGGGCCGGCTGCTGCTGCTGGACCGCGACCGGCGCGTCCGTGGCGTGTACGACGGCACCAAGCCGCGGGAAATTGACCGCCTGCTCACCGAAATCAACGTGCAACTCTACGACTATGCCCACCCCCGCTGAACAACTGCACCCGCCCGTGCTGCCCGCTGGCGACTACACGCGCTACAAAATTATCCTTGGTACGCTGGGCGTGGTGGTGCCGCTGCTGGTAGCGGTGCTGTTTTCGTTTCCCAACGTGTTCCGCATTCCCGGGGCCCAGGTAAAATTTCTACCGGCCGTGAACGCCGTGCTGAACTCGCTGACGGCGGTGTGCCTGCTGGCCGGCTACTACTTCATCCGGCAAAAGCAGGTGCTGCGCCACCGCGCCATGATGGGCACGGCCTTCGCCCTGGGCGGTCTGTTTTTGCTGTCCTACGTGGCTTATCATTCGCAGGTAGCCAGCACGCACTTCGGGGGCGTGGGCGCGGTGCGCTACGTGTACTTCCTGCTGCTGCTCACCCACATCAGCTTGGCCGTGGTCACGGTGGGCCTGGTGCTGTTTACGCTCTACTTTGCCCTCACGGGCCAGTACACCAAGCACAAGGCCATTGCCCGCTGGACGTTTCCGGTGTGGCTCTACGTGTCGGTGACGGGCGTTATCGTGTACTTCATGATTGCCCCTTATTATACTTAAGTTTTGGCGGTGCGCCGGGCGGGCGGGCCGAACTTTACCGTTAAAAACCTGTTGGTAGCTTATATGAAAACGAAAGCAACGATTTTCCGGGCACTGGCCGCGCTGGCGCTCGTGTTTATGCTGGGGCTGGCGCCGTTGGTGGCCGGGGCCCAGTGCGTGATGTGCAAGGCCCAGGTGGAGGCCGCCAAAGCCGAAAACGACGACTACGACGTGTCGGGGCTCAACAAGGGCATCGTGTACATGGCCTCCGTGCCCTACCTGCTGATGGGGGCCGTGGGCTTCCTCTGGTACCGCCGCACCCACCCCAAGCCCGCCAAAGCCAAGTAGGGCGGCTCCTGGCCCGGCCCCGCACCGACTGATTTTATAAAATGCCGCCAATTGGCGGCATTTTTGCTGAAATGAGCTTTCGCTTCAGCCCTTCGTCCGTGAGAAAATTGCTGACCACTTGGCGGCCAAGCCCGGTGGCGTTGCTGGTGCTGGCGGGGGTATTCTTTACGTTGGGCTTTCTGGCCAGCCGCTACGGCCAGCTGCCGGGCGTGGTGCGCCGCACCGACCTGCGCCGCCTGCAACAGCTGGTGCGGGCCGCCGAAACCGTGGCCAGCCGCGACGCCGACGCCATCGCCGCCCAAGTGCCGCGCGGCGACTACAGCTTCGCCCGGCTGCTGGCCACGTCGTACTACCCCGCCTTCGTGCTGCGCGACGGGAAGCTGCGCTACTGGTCGTCGGCCGAACTGCGCCCCAGCGCCGACGACCTGGCCGGGGCCGGCCCCGAGCGGGCCGTGGAAACGACGTTTGGGCGCTTCCTCCTGGTGCGCCGCCGCGCGGGGCCCTGGCAAGTGCTGGTTTACGTGCCCCTGGAGCGGCACTACGGCATCCGCAACCGCTACCTGCGCGAGGGCAGCACCGCCGACGTGTTCCAGGGCCTGCGCCTGCGGGTGGTGCTGGACAGTACGGCCCAGCAGCTGCCGGCGTTTCGGTCGCCGCAGGGAGCGTACCTGTTTTCCATCAAGCAAGCATTTCCGTACCGGCTCACGGGCCAGTACGTGCCGTTGGCGCTGCTGGTGCTGGCGGTGCTGCTGTACGCGGCGGGCTGGGGCGGGCTTGCCTGGCGCTACTGGCGGGCCGGGCGGGCGGGCACGGCGCTGCTGGTGGTGGGCGGGCCCCTGCTGCTGCTGCGCGGGGCGCTGCTGTACCTGGGCCTGCCGTTTTCGTTCATCGAATTGCCCCTGTTCGACCCGCGCGTGTACGCCGCCTCGCTGGTGGCCCCCTCGCTGGGCGACCTGCTGGTGAACGCCTTGCTGGCCTTTGGGGCCGCCGCCGGGGTGGGGGTGCTGTGGGTGCGCAGCCGGGTGGCGGAGCGGGCCCCGGCCCCGCGCGGCCCCCGGGGGCAGGCGCTGGCCATTGCGGCGCTGGGGGGGCTGTTCTGGGGGCTGCTGTGGCTGCTGTACGTGGACTACGGCAGCATCTTTACCGGGGGCCAGCTGAGCCTGGACGTGACGCGCGGCCTGCCCCTGACCGGTTTTCGGGTGGTGCTGGCCCTGGCCCTGGTGGCGCAAACGGGGGCCTACCTGATTGGCTTCTTCCTGCTCACGCAGTTGGCCGAAACCGTGCTGCAACACGTGCCCGAGCGGTTGCTGCTGCTGGGCACCGCGGGCACCGCCGCGGTGTCGTTGCTGCTGGGCCTGGTGCTGGGCCAGCCGCTGGCGCTGCTGTTGGGGGTGCTGGCCACGTTCGGGGCCCTGGTGCGGGCCGCGCGGCTGCGGGTGGGCCCGGCGGGGGGCTACCAGCTGGGGGCCCTGGGAGTGCTGCTGGGGGGGCTGGCCGCCACCACGGGGGCCCTGGCGCTGCACGAGCAGTTCGAGCAGCAGCTATTGGCCGACAAGCAGCGGCTGGCCAGCAGCCTGCTGGTGGACAACGACTTCCAAGGGGAGTTTCTGCTCGAAGAGCGCATCAATAAGATTGCCGCCGACCCGTTCGTGCGGCAAGCGCTGACCGGTTCTTTCGGCCGGGTAGAAAGCGCCGTGCGGCGCGTGGACCGGCAGTACCTGGGCGATTATTTCGACAAGTACGAGAGCCAGGTGACGCTGTACGACGCCGCCGGCCAGCCGCTCGACGCCCCGGCCGGCACGCCCAGCCTGGCCCAGGCCGGCCGTGCCATTCGCCGCCGGGCCACCCGCACCGACCAGCGCGGCGTGTACCTGCTGCGGGCCGACAACTCGTTCAGCTCGCGGCACTACGTGGCCCTGGCGGCCGTGGGCGGGCCCGGCCCGGGTGGCGTGGGGCCCGCCCTGGGCACGGTGCGGGTGGACCTCACCCTGAAAAAGCTGACTTCGTACAGCGTGCTGCCCGAGCTGCTCGTGGACCAGAAGTTTTTCCGGCCCAGCAGCGTGGACCAGCTCAGCTACGCCGGCTACGACCGCGGCCGGCTCGTGTACAGCGAGGGCGAGTTCGACTACGCCAACCGCCTGCCGCCCGCCCGCCTGCGCGACCCGCGCCTCTACGCCCTGGGGCTGGAGCTGGGGGGCTACCAGCACCTGGCCGTGCGCGGGGCCGGGCAGCGCACCGTGGTGGTGACCACGGCTACCTACTCGCTGGCCGACGGGCTGGCCAATTTCTCGTTTCAGTTCCTGCTGTCGGCCGGGTTTTGGTTGGTGCTCGGCGGGGCCTACCTGCTGCGGCGGCGGCGGGCCGGGGTGCGGCTGCGGCTCAACTTCAGCGCGCGCATCCAGCTGCTGCTGAACGCGGGCATCGTGGTGCCGCTGGCGGTGGTGAGCGTGGCCACGGCCGGCCAGCTTATCGCCTCGTACCGCTCCGACCTGATGCGCACTTACGAGCGGCGCGGCGAGCTGGCCCTGGGCAGCGTGCGCGCCCAGCGCCGCCTGCTGGCCGACACTACCGCCCGGCCCCTGCTGGCCGCCCTGGCCCGCAACGTGGCCGCCCTCACCGAAACCGACATCAACCTCTACAACGCCCGCGGCGAACTGCTGGCCAGCAGCCAGCCCCTCATTTTTGAGGCCGGCCTGCTGGGGCCCCTGCTCAACCCCGAGGCCGTGGCCACCCTGCGCGAGCGCGGGGCCCGCCGGGCCCTGCTCACCGAGCAGGCCGGCACGCTGGCGTTCACGGCCCTGTACCTGCCGGTGCGGGCCAGCGCCAGCGAGGTGGCCGACAGCGCCGGCTACCCCCTCACGGGCCGCCGCCCGCGCGGGGCCCCCGCCGACCTGCTGCCCGACGACGCGGCGGGCCCCATCGTGGGCTACCTCGGCATTCCGTTCTTCGACTCGGCCAAAAATCTCGATACTAAGCTCACGGGGCTGTTTACTACGCTGCTCAACATCGTAACGGTGATGTTTCTGCTGTTTCTGGGGTTGGCCTTCGTGGCGGCGCGGCAGCTCACGGCCCCCCTTAAGCTCATCACCGAAAAACTCACCCGCACCACCCTCACGGGCCAGAACGAGCCGATACCGTACCGCAGCAGCGACGACGAGATTGGCCTGCTCGTGCGCGAGTACAACGCCATGCTGGGCAAGCTCGAAGCCAGCCGCCGCGAGCTGGCCGCCCAGGAAAAAGAAGTGGCCTGGCGCGAAATGGCCCGCCAGGTGGCCCACGAAATCAAGAACCCGCTCACGCCGATGAAGCTGAGCCTGCAATTTTTGCAGAGGGCCATTGCCGAGCGCCGCCCCAACGCCGAGGAGCTGATTGGCCGCATCAGTCAGACGCTGATTACGCAGGTGGACGTGCTGAGCGACATCGCCACCTCGTTCAGCACCTTCACTAACCTGCCCGCCATGCGCCCCGAGCGCCTCGACGTGGTGGCCGTGCTCCGGCGCTGCGCCGATTTGTTCCGGCAGAGCGACGGCGACGAAAACGGCGAGCTGCGCCTGGCCCTGCCCCCCGACGGCACCTACACCGTGTTTGCCGACGAAAGCCTGCTCGTGCGCACCTTCAACAACCTGCTGCTGAACGCCAAGCAGGCCGTGCCGCCCGGCCGGCCGCCCCGCCAGACGGTGGCGCTGCGGGCCGCGGGCCCCGGCCAGGTGCTGATTACCATTGCCGACAACGGCGCGGGCATCGCCGACGACGTGCGGCCCAAGGTGTTCGTGCCCAACTTCACCACCAAGGAGGGCGGCTCGGGCATCGGGCTGGCCGTGGCCAAGCGTGGCATCGAGAGCGCCGGGGGCCGCCTCTGGTTCGAAACCGTGGTGGGGGAGGGCACCCAGTTCTTCATCGAGCTGCCCCTGGCGGGCTAGGCGGTGGGCCGTGACACGAAACCGGGCCCGGCGGCGTTACGGCCCCGTTCCGACCTTTACTGCATGGCCCGTTTCTACCGCTTGCGCTTTCCCTGGCTGGGCCTACTGGTGGCGGTGTGGGCGGGGCTGAGCGGCCCGGCGGCCCGGGCCCAGCAGCGGCCGGGGGCCGACACCCTTAAACCAGCGGCCGCGCTTAAGCTGGCAGCCGCCGCGCCCAAGGCCGCGGGGCCGGCGGCCCCCGCCCCGCCCCGGCCGGCCCGCGAAGCGCTGCCGCCCAACACCCGGCGCTGCCGCTACCTGCGCCTGGCGCTGGGCCGCGACACCACCGACTTCGCCCTGGCCGACACGCTGACCGTGGTGCCGGCCTCCGTGACGGCCGGCGGCCGCGCCGTGGCCTACGACCCGCGCACCGCCCGCTACCGCCTCGTGCGGCCCGCCCCGCGCGACAGCGCCGGGGCCCCGCGGCCCGACTCGGTGCTGCTCTGCTACCGGGTGCTGCCGCTGCGGCTGGAAACGGCCCGCTTCCGGCGCTCGGCCCGGCTCATGGACAGCGTGGGGTTCCGGCAGCGGCCGTTCGGGTACGAGGATTTTTCGGTGAAGGAGCAGATTCTCAACACGCCGGGCATCAGCAAAACCGGCAACCTGGCGCGGGGCATCAGCTTCGGCAACACCCAGAACGTGTTCGTGAACTCGGCCCTGAACCTGCAATTGGAAGGGCAGCTCACGGACGGCATCCACCTCACGGCGGCCATTTCGGACCAGAACGTGCCGTTCCAGCCCGAGGGCAACACCCAGCAGCTCCAGCAGTTCGACAAGATTTACATCACCCTCACCAGCCAGCAGGGCAGCCTGACGGCCGGCGACGTGGTGCTGCGCAACAAGCCCGACTACTTCCTGCGCTACTACAAAAACATCCAGGGCGCGGCCATCGAGGCCAACATCGGGCCCCCGCTGCCGGGCCTCACCAACGGCCCGGCGGCCCAGGGCGTGGCCAACACGGTGTTTCTGAACGGCCAGCCCGGGCAGCTGCCGGCCGCCCCGGGCGGGGCGGTGCCCACCCTCAACCCCGCCGGCATCAGCCAGCCCCAGCAGGCCGACCCCAACCGCCGGGCCCCGCTGGCCGGCGCGGCCCCGCTGGCCGGGGCCACCGCCACGGCCAGCGGGCGCACGGCCAAGGGCCTGGCCTGGCAATCGTCCACGGCGGTGGCGGGCGGGGTGGCCAAGGGCAAATTCGCCAGCCTCGACGTGGCCCCCATCGAGAACGTGCAGGGGCCCTACCGCCTCACGGGGCCCAACGGCGAGCAGTTCATCATCGTGCTGGCCAACTCGGAGCGGGTGTACCTCGACGGCCGGCTGATGGTGCGGGGCTTCGACGCCGACTACACCATCGACTATAATTTGGCCGAAGTGACCTTCACGCCGCGCCACCTCATCACCAGCAACTCGCGGCTCAAGTTCGACTTTGAGTATTCCGACCTCAACTACTCCCGCTCGCTCTACGCCCTGAGCCACTACCAGCAAATCGGCAAGCTGGCCCTGCACGCCAGCTTCTACCAGGAATCGGACAACCCCGACAACGCCGCCAACCTGGAGCTAAGCCCCGCCGACCGCCTGCTGCTGCGCGGAGCCGGCAACGTGGCCGCCGTGGACGCGCCGGGGGCCGACTCGGCCGCCTTCAACCACACCATTGTGCAGTACCACCGCGACGTGGTGCTGCCGCCCGGGGCCGCCCAGCCGGTGGCCGTGTTCACCTACGTGGGGGCCACCGCGCCGATTGACTCCGTGCGGGGCGTGTACACGGTGCGCTTCACCGACCTGGGCCCGGGCAACGGCGACTACGTGGCCAGCACCAAGTACGTGGCCGCCAACGGCCGCGTGTACGAGTACGTGGCCCCCGTGGGCGGGGTGCGCCAGGGCCGCTACCAGCCCACGCGCCGCCTGCCCACGCCGCAGCTCAAGCAAATGGCCAGCGCCGGGGCCAGCTACGAGGTGGCCCGCGGGGCCACCGTGTTCGTGGACGTGGCCCAGTCGCGGCTCGAGCGCAACCGCTTCTCGCCCGAGAGCGACCGGGGCGGGGCCTTGCACGTGGGCTACGCCGTGCAGGACCGCCGCCTGAACCTGCCCGGCCTGCGCGACTACCGCCTGCGCTCGACGCTGGATTTTGAGTACACGGCCCCCCGCTTCGCGCCCATCGACCGCTACCGCGACGTGGAGTTCGACCGCAACTGGAGCACGGCCAGCACCGTGCAGGGCAACGACGTGGGCGGCGTGGCCCGGTCGGACAACGTGCTGAACTTCAGCGTGGGCCTGGCCAAAAACGTCAACAACAATTTCAGCTACCGCCTGAGCCGGCGCTACCGGCCGGGCGCGGTGAACGGCTTGCAGCACTGGCTCGACGGGGCCCAGAAATTTGGGGGCCTGGAGCTGCGCGGCTCGCTGTTTTTGCTGAATTCCGACGCCGGGCGCTTCCACTCCACCTGGGCGCGGGGCGAGGGCACGGCCCGCTACGTGGGCGGGCCCCTGGTGCCGGGCTACGCCTACCGCTTCGACAAAAACCGGGTGGCCCTGCCCTCCGGCGACAGCGTGCGCACGGCCAACTACTTCGACGAGCACAACTTCTTCCTCCAGAGCCGCGACTCGGCCCGCACCAAGTTCCGCCTCGACTACAGCTACCGGCGCGACCAGGCCCCCACCGCCGACCTCCAGGCCCTGGCCGTGCGCAGCACCGCCCAAACCTGGCAGGGCAGCCTGGCCGCCCGCCCCGGCAAAAACCAGGATTTGCGCGTCATCGCCACCTACCGCAGCCTGGCCCAGCGCGACAGCGCCCTGAGCCGCACCGTGCTGGGCAAAATCGACTACAACGTGGGCCTGTTCCAGAACCAGGTGCGCTCGGAGCTGAGCTACAGCGTGGCCACCGGGCGCGAGCTGCGCCGCGACTACTCCTTCCTGGCCGTGCCCGCCGGCCAGGGCACCCACTACTACGTGGACGTGAACGGCAACGGCATCCAGGAGAAGAACGAGTTTTTTGAGGCCCAGACGCCCGACGCCCAGTACCGCACCTACATCAAGGTGTACCTGCCCACGGCCGACTACCTCACCGCCTTCACCAACCGCCTCAGCTACCGCCTCACCACGGCGGCCCCGCGCGGCTGGCACGAGGCCGGGGGCCTGCGGGCGGCGGCCGCGCGCTTCGCCACCCTCACCAGCATCACCGTGGACCGCCGCACCACCAACCCCGGCCTGGGCCAGCGCCTGAGCCCGTTCGGCTACGGCACCCAGGACGACCAATTGCTGGCCTACAACCAGCTGCTGCGCAACACGCTGTATTTCAACCGCTCCAACCCCATCTTCGGAGCCGAGCTGACGGTGCAGCAAACCCAGCAGAAAACCCTGCTCACCGAGGGGTTCGACTTGCGCAACCTGGCCACCCAGAGCCTGCTGGTGCGGCGCACGCTGGCGCAGTTTTTCACGGGCCGCCTCACCCTCTCCCGCGACATCCGCGAGGCCCAGAGCGACTACCTCACCACGGCCACCACCAGCCGCAACTTCCGCCTGCTGAACTACGCCGTGCAGCCCGAAATCAGCTACCAGCCCTCGCCCGCGCTGCGCTTCACCGGCACCTACCTGCACACCAGCAAGCGCAACGTGCGCGAAGATGCTTTTTACGGCGTGGCGGGCGTGTTCGACGATTTGGGCCTGGAAACCCGCCTCAGCCAGGTCAGCAAGCGCACCCTCACCGCCGCCACGCACGTCACCCGCGTGGGCTTCGGCGGCGACCCCAACTCGGTGGTGGGCCTGGAAATCCTGAACGCCCTGCGCGCCGGCACCAACCTCACCTGGAACCTGAACCTGGAGCAGCGCCTCAGCAACGGCCTCAACCTGACGGTGGCCTACGACGGGCGCAAGTCCAGCGGGCTCAACATCGTGCACACCGGCCGCATGCAGCTGGCGGTGCTGTTTTAGGGGCCCGGCGGGTACCGGCGCGGCAGCTCCCCCGGCGGGGCTCCACAAACGATTGCCGGCCCAATGCCCGCCCCGATGGTGACTTTGTTGCGAAGTTTGAGCACCTTCGCCTTTTAGACGGGGCCCGCGCCGCCCGGCCAGGGCGGCAGTGGCGTGGCTCTGGCTTTGGTTGTCACCTCTTTCCACCGATTTGGCGGGTCCCGCGCACCTTTCCCTCCTCATGAAGCAACACCAACTGGCCACGGCCGACTACATCGTTTTCCTCATCTACTTCGTGGTCGTCGCCGGCTACGGGCTGTGGATTTACCAGCGCAAAAAGTCCGAAGCCAGCGGCTCGAAGGACTACTTCCTGGCCGAAGGCTCGCTGACGTGGTGGGCCATCGGCTCGTCGCTGATTGCCAGCAACATTTCGGCCGAGCAGTTCGTGGCCATGTCGGGCTCGGGCTTCAAGATGGGCCTGGCCATCGCGGCCTACGAGTGGATGGCGGCCATTACGCTCGTGGTGGTGGCGGTGTTCTTCATTCCGGTGTACCTCAAAAACCGGATTTTCACCATGCCGCAGTTCCTCAACCAGCGCTACAACGGCACGGTGGCCATGATCATGGCCATTTTCTGGCTGCTGCTCTACATCATCGTCAACCTGACCTCGATCCTCTACCTCGGGGCCATCGCGGCCAGCACCGTGTCGGGCATCAACCTCAACGTGTGCATGTACGCCATGGCGTTTTTCGCCGTCATCATCACGCTGGGCGGCATGAAGGTGATTGGCTTCACCGACGTTATCCAGGTGTTTTTCCTGATTCTGGGCGGGTTGGCCACCACCTACCTGGCCGTCAACCTGGTGTCGGAGCATTACGGCACCACGGGCGTCTTCAACGGCCTGCACCTGATGTACACCCAGGCCAACGACCACTTCCACATGATTCTGCACCGCGACAACCCGAGCTACATCGACCTGCCGGGCATGACGGTGCTGCTCGGGGGCCTCTGGATCGTGAACCTCAACTACTGGGGCTGCAACCAGTACATCACCCAGCGGGCCCTGGGGGCCGACCTGCCCACGGCCCGCGGCGGCATCCTGTTCGCGGCCTTCCTCAAGCTCCTGATGCCCGTCATCGTGGTGCTGCCGGGCATCGCGGCCTACATTCTCTACAAGCAAAACGTGTTCGGCGCCGGCGAGTTCCTGCAAGGCGGCGAGGTGAACCCCGACCGCGCCTACCCGGTGCTGCTCAACATCCTGCCGGCGGGCCTCAAAGGGCTTTCGTTCGCGGCCCTCACGGCGGCCGTGGTGGCCTCGCTGGCCGGCAAGGCCAACTCCATCGCCACCATCTTCACGCTCGACATCTACAAGAAAGCCATCAACCCCGAGGCCTCGGAGAAGACGCTGGTGAACACCGGCAAAATCGCCGTCGTGGTGGCCATGGTCCTGGGGGCCCTCATTGCCCCGCACCTGGGCATCGACAAAAAGGGCGGCTTCACCTACATCCAGGAGTACACGGGCTTCGTGTCGCCGGGCATTTTCGCCATGTTCATCCTGGGCTTCTTCTGGAAGAAGGCCACGTCCACAGCGGCCATGTTTGCCACCATTGGGGGCTTCCTGCTGTCGGTGCTGCTCAAGTTCCTGCCGGGCTTTGCCAACCTCTCGTTCCTGGCCCCGTTCGGCTTCGCCGTGCCCGTGAACGGGGTGTACGAGATTCCGTTCCTCGACCGCATGGGGTTCGTGTTCGTCTTCTGCATTATCGGCATGGTCGTCATCAGCCTGCTGGAGAGCCGCCGCACCACCCGCACCGGCGGCCTGGAAATCGACACGGCGATGTTCCGGCCCAACGCCACCTTCACGGCGGGGGCCCTGCTGGTGCTGGGCATCGTGGTGGCCCTGTACTCGGTGTTCTGGTAAGAAATTCTGCCATCTTTGCGGGCCGCCGGCTAGCGCACAGCGCGGGCGGGCGGCCCGTTTTTTGGCCCTTCCCTTCACTTCCATCCTTTCCCCATGAGCACCCCCGACCCCCAAAAGCACCTCGTATTCGAGGAAGTAGCCCAGCGCCTGCGCGGCGAGGGCTTCGGCATTGACAAGCAGGACGAGACGCGCCCCTGGGGCGGCTTCTTCGTGCTCGACGAAAGCCAGGCCCAGCAGTTTGCCGATAAGTACTTCGACGGCCTCTCCATCGAGGGCCTGAAAATCTCGGGCAAGCTCAGCCCCAAAATTCTGGTGGTGGCCCCCTTGCAGCGCCTCTCGTGGCAGTACCACCACCGCCGCGCCGAAATCTGGCGCGTGGTGCAGGGCCCCATCGCCGTGGCCACCAGCGCCACCGACGAGCAGCACGAGCCGCAGCACTACGGCCCCGGCGAGCAAATCACCCTCCAGCAGGGCGAGCGCCACCGCCTCATCGGCCTCGACGGCTGGGGCATCGTGGCCGAAATCTGGCAGCACACCGACGCCGCCCAGCCCTCCGACGAGGACGACATCGTGCGCGTGCAGGACGACTTCGGTCGCTAGGGCCCCAGCACCTGAAAATTGAAAAGCCTCGATTCTGCTTGAATCGAGGCTTTTTGTTGGGCCTTAGTCAGCCTGATGGTGGCGGGTAGGCTGCTTAACGATTCGGTTATAACCCTTGTAACGTTTAGCAATTCACGGTTTGCAGAACGTAAAAACTACGCTCGATGCAGGCTACTATCGCTGTGCTGAGACCTTTAGCCTGACGAATTCTCCTCGCAGCTGGTCGAATCAGCCACAGAACCAAGTTCTCCCGGCGTGGTCGGTTGCGCGCTGCTGGGTTGCGCCCGCGCCGCCAACGTGGCACTGAGCGCCTGCGCGGCGGCTACTACCTGCGCCGGGTAGTGCAGGCGTGCCAGCAACCGAATGGCATTGCGCGTGGTGAGCGGCCCGGCTTTGAGGCGGTAGTCGAAGTGCCAGTCTTCCGCCGTGACCGTCTCGCAAAAGTGGTATTCGACAAAGCACGCCTGCAAGAGCGCGCCCAGCTCCCCGTCGTGGGTGGCCGCCACGACCCAGCTGCGCGGCTGCAAATAGGCCAGCACGGCCTGGTTGGCGGCGATGCGCTCCTGCGTATTCGTGCCTTTGAACAGCTCGTCCAGCAGCAGCAGGTAGCCGCCGGGGGCCGCGTCGCAGGCCAGCAGCAGCTGCCGCATGGTTTCGGCTTCGACCAGGTAATAGCTTTTGCCCGTGGGCAGGCTGTCGGCCAGGCTGAGGCTGGTGAGCACCCGGCAAAAAGGGGCGCGGTAGGCGGCGGCCGGGCACGTTGCTATCGTCTGGGCCAGCAGGGCATTCACGCCCAACGTGCGTATAAAAGTGGTTTTGCCCGCCATGTTCGAGCCGGTAAGCAGTACGCCGGGCCCGGCCAGGGTCAGGTCATTGGGCACGCACCCCGGCACCAGCGGGTGGTAGGCGGCGTGCAGCTGGATGCCCTCGGCGGCCGGCCCGAAGTGCGGCACGCAGGTGGCGTGGCGCTGGCGGAAGCTGGCCACCGCCAGGGCGCAATCGACGTAGCCAACGGCCTCAAAGACGGTCCGAATGGCGGGCGCTTGCTGCTGCACGGCCACCCGGCAACGGGCATACAGCAGCACGTCGAGCAGCAAAAACATCCTGAGTAAGCTGAGCACCAATAAGTTGTCTTCCACCTGAAAGAACGCTACTTGCCACATGATGGCCCTCAGCCGGGCCAGGGGCGCGGCCAGCGGCTGAAGCGGCCGCAGGGGCAGGGCCGCCCGGTGCAGCGCCTGGCCCGCCCGACGCAAGCGGCCCAATTGCAGCAGCGGGCGAACACAGTTCCTAATCCGCTTGAGCTGCCAGAAGTGAAATACCGCATTGGTGAGGGCCAACACGAGCGTCCCCACCCAGAGCCCGGGGAGCCAAAAGCCCCCGAGCAACGTGGCCAATAGCCCCAGCGCGAGCAGCGGCGCGAAGCGCGCGCCGGGCAGCGTGGGGAGGGGCTGCCCACTCAGTAAATCGGCCAAGTAGTACGCCTCGTGGGCCGTCAGCTGGTCGAGGGCGAGCAAGGCCTGCCCGCGGGCCACGGGTTGCTGCGCCAGCAGGGTCGTGGCCGCATCGAACTCCTGCAAGGCGGCCTCGTCGGCGAGCGGGCTGCGTAACCGGTGGTAGAGGCACTGCTGGCCTACCGGGCTCACCGTGGCATCGAGCAGTCCAAAGAGCAATTCGCCGTTCAGGTCCGCCCAGGTTTGGTCCGGTAGGCGCTGGTACGCGGGCTCGTGCTGCACGTGGTCGTAGTAACGGGCCACCAAAGAGAAGTAGGGGGAGCGTGCAGGCGGCTGGTGCCAGGCCGCCTCCAGGCGGCGTAAGCGCGTGCGGGAAGAAGTCCACATGAGAAGCAAGGGTAGCTACCAGGGCGTGGGCGGTGAGGTGAAGCCACTGGTGATTACGGGCAGTGTGAAGAGTAATTAAGTAGTGCCTATGCGGAAAGTGCCACACTGGGTACAATAGCTGAGCGGGCCAAAAACCGCCCCTTTTTCAAGAAGTGCCCGGTTAGCAGCATTATGCTAATGGATAAAAATCTGATAGGCGGGGCCCATCACCACCTTCTACCCACCAAAACGCCCCTACAGCCCCGTCAGCCGCCGCGCAGCCTTCACCACGGCCAGCTCGGCCTGGCCGGCGGGCAGCTGGGCGTCGTCGAGGGCGGCGCGGGCCGTCATTTGCCACACGGGCAGGGCGGGCTGGTTGGTTTCGAGCTGCGCGAGGCGCTCGAGCAGCACCGTGGCCAGGGCCCCCAGCCGCGTGGCGAGCGGGGCGTACTCGCTCAAGACGGGGCCTGCTAACAGCAGGGGCTGCAAGGCGGCGCTGGTGGCTTGCCAGCGCAGCAGCTGGGCCCGCAGCAGCAGCAGCTGCCGGGCCAGGGCGGGCGGGCGCACCGGGGCGGCCAGGCCGGCCAGTACACTGTCCACAGCCGTGCCAAACTCCCGGGCCACGTCCGATTCGGCCGGGGCGGCGTCCACGAGGCGGGTCAGGGGCGTTTGGGTGGTGTACTTGAAGCCCAGGAAATGGCGCTTGTAGTCCTTCACCGGCTCCAGCACGCCGGCCAGGGTGGTGAGGGGCCCCAGGGCCCCGGCCGGGGCCATTTGCCGCAGCAGCTGGGCCGGGGCGCGGCGGTGGCGCAGGCCCAGAGTTTCCAATTGAGCGGAGACCAAGGCCAGGCGGCGGTACAGGTCGGGCACGTCCTGGGTGGTGGCTTGGGGCGACCACAGCCGCTCGGCCACGGCCGCCGCCCGGGGCCAGACCCGCGAATCGTAAATAACTGAATCGGCGAACTCGCTCCACATGGCCGCCTCGCCGCCCAGCACCAGTTTTTGCTGGGCCGCGTCGAGGGGCGTGGCGGCGGGCAGCGGGTCGGCGGCGTAGGCGTCGGCGGCGGGGTGGTTCAGGTCGAGGTAGTAGCCGCTGGAGAGCAGGGCGGGGTGGCCCAGGCGCACGGCTTCGGCCAGGCCTTTGGCCCCGCGCCAGCTCTGGACGACGACTTCCCGGGGCAGGTCGGGGCCCAGGATTTCGTCCCAGCCCACCATTGTTTTGCCCCGGGCCTGCAAAATGGTCAGCACCTGCCGGTTGAAATACGTCTGGAGCTGGTGCTTGTCCACGGCCTGGCTGTCGGCCTTCAGCATCCGGTGCTCGCGCATGAAGGCCACGATGCGCGGGTTGCGCCGCCACTGCCGCCCGTCGTTTTCGTCGCCCCCCACGTGGAAGTACGGGTCGGGAAAGAGCCCGGCCATCTCCGTCAGCAGCGAATCGAGGAAGGCGTAGGTGCCGGATTTTGTGGGGTCGATGGCGATATTCAGCACCCCCCAGCGGATGGGCACGGCCTTCACGGAATCGTTGGAGCCCAGCCGGGGGTAGGCCGCCACCAGGGCCCCGGCGTGGCCCGGCAGGTCGAACTCGGGCACCACCCGAATGCCCCGCGCCGCGGCGTAGGCCACCACCTCGCGCACCTGGGCCTGGGTGTAGTAGCCGTCGGCCCCGGCCACTTGTTGCAGGCGCGGCAGCCGCTTGCTTTCCACCCGCCAGCCCTGGTCGTCGCACAAGTGCCAGTGCAGCACGTTCAGCTTCACGGCCGCCATGCCGTCGAGGTTGCGCTTAATAACGGCCACCGGCAGGAAGTGGCGGGCCGCGTCAATCAGCAGCCCGCGCCAGGCGAAGCGCGGCTGGTCCTGGATGTCGGCCTCGGGCAGGTAGCGGCCGGTTGTGGCGGGGCGGGGCAGCTGCTCGAGCGTGGCCAGGGCCCGCAGCACGCCCAGGCCGGTGGGCGCGTCAATCAGCACGCCGCCCGGCGTGATGCGCAGGCTGTAGCGCTCCTCGTCTAGCTTTTCGGGGCGGCCCGCCCGCCCGTAGCGGATTTGCAGCACCGGGCCGGGCGTGCGCGGGGCCCGGGCGGGGCCCTGCAAGCGGGCCAGGGTGCGCAAGGCGGCCGGCCGGATGGCCGGGTCGGCGGGGCCGGTGATTTGCAGGCGCAGCGGGGCTTTCAGGGCCAAGCGGCCGGTGCCCCAGCGCAGCTCGGTGGGCTGGGGCAGCAGGGGCGAGGGCTGGGCCGCCGCCGGGCGCGTCGTCAGCACCAGCAGCACCCAAAGCCACCTCGCCCATTCGCTCGCTTCACCGGCCTTGCGCGTCATATTCAGCCTAATAATTAGCTCAACAATGATTTTCTGCTTCAAAGTAATCGTCCACAAAATCCGTGAAATTCGCTAAAATCCGTGCCCATCCGTGGTTCATATCAATCCCCGGGCTTTGAATTCCAAGTATTTATTAATTGTATTCGCCGTCAAATCTTTCGGCGCGGTTAAGAGCGAGTAGATGCCGTAGCGCTGCAATTCGAGCACAATTTGGCGCTTTTCCTGGGTAAATTTCTCGGCGATGGTCTGGTTGTACACGTCCTCCGTGGTGTCGGCGGGGGCGGCGAGGTAGGCGCTCAACTCGGTGTTTTCAAAAAAAACGACCAGTAACAAATGGTCCCGGTTGAGGCGGCGCAGGTAGGGCAGCTGGCGCTCCAGGCCGTGCAGCGTCTCGAAATTGGTGAAGAGCACCAGCAGGCTGCGCTGCCGCACCCGGGCCCGCACGGTGGCGTAGAGCCCCGCAAAATCGGTTTCCAGGTACTGCGTTTTCTGGCGGTAGAGCACCTCCAGAATCTTGAGCAGGTGGCCGGGGCGGCGGTCGGCCAGCAGGGCGGCCCCGGGCTTGTTGGAGAAGGTGAGGAGCCCGGCTTTGTCGTGCTTGAGCAGGGCAATGTTGCTGAGCACCAGCGTGGCGTTGATGGCGTAGTCGAGCAGGCTGAGGCCGTCGAAGGGCATGCGCATCACCCGGCCCTTGTCGATGAGGCAGTACACGGACTGGGCCCGCTCGTCTTGGAAGTGGTTCACCACCAGGGCATCGGCGGCCCCGGTGCCGGCGCGGCGGGCGGTGGCCTTCCAGTTGAGGGTGCGCGGGTCGTCGCCGGCCACGTAGGGCCTTATTTGCTCGAACTCCTGGCTGTGGCCCACCCGCCGGATGCGCTTCACGCCCACGTCGGTGAGGCGGTTGTGGATGGCCAGCAGCTCGTACTGCCGCATCTGCAAAAACGACGGGTACACGGGCACCACCCGGCGTTGGTCGTAGCGAAACCGCCGGCGCACCAGCCCCAGCGGCGAGGCGGCGTAGATGTTCAGGGCCCCGAACTCGTACTCGCCGCGCTTGGTGGGCCGCAGCTGGTAGCGAATCACCTGCGTTTCGCCCGGCCGGATGGCCGCCTTGAACAGCACGTCGCGCCGCTGGAACTGGTGCGGAATCTCGTCAATCGTCTCGGTCTGCGCCGCGAAGCGGTAGCGGTTTTCGAGGTACAGCTCCACGTCGTTGTCCGAGCCGTTGGCCAGCTTGTCGCCCAGCACCCGCCGCCCGAAAATGGGCGCGGCCCCGCCCTTGGCCGGCGCGTAGAGCAGCGCCGCGTCGAGCCCCACCAGGGCCCCCAGCAGCAGCCCGAGCACCTGCACCGGCCCCAGCAGCCACGGCAGAAAAAAGGCCACCGTGAAGCCCGCAATGAGAGCCACGAGCAGGTAAAAGAAGCGCGGAGTAAGAAAAAAGCTCATCGGTTTTGCAATTGGTCCCGCACTTCCATCAGGGCAAAGCCCAGCAGGTTAGGCCCCCGCCAGCGGTCCGGGTGCTCGGCATCAGCCGCGTCGGCGGCCAGGCCGATGCCCCAAATGGTGTCCACTGGGCTGGCCTCGACCAGCACCCGGTCGTGCGTGTTGCGTAAAAATTCAGCCAATGCCGCGTGCTGGCTAAACTTGTGCAGGTTGCCAGCCTGCACGATTTCACATTTGTGCGCCTCCCACAGCTCCGGCTCGAAACCGCGAATTTCGCGCCCCAGCTTCTTGGCTTCGGCGGGGCTTTTGGTGGCTAGTATTTGATTTTCGATAAGCGAGTCGTTGAACAACCGGGCTTTTTCAGCCATCATCCAGTGCTCGGTAGAACGGTACGTGACGCCCGCCACCACAAAATCAACCGGCCACCATTGGCTCAGGCAGGATTTAGTGACGGTACCGTCTTTGCTTGGCTGGTTGCCCCAGAAGAACAGGTATTTCACGCGGTGGCTCTGCTCAAGCTGGCCAAGTAGCCAATCGGTTGAATACTTCACAACAAACTAATTAGCAGTAGGAAAATGTAGAGACGCGACACTTCGCGTCTCGGCTGCTGAACGGTGGCTGGGTAATCGTTCCACGGCAACCGGGCAGCGATTAAGACGCGAAGTATCGCGTCTCTACCCTAACATTACCGCGGTACTTCTATTGACTGCACAATCTGCTGCACCACCTCGTCCGGCGTGCCGCCTTCCATTTCGCGCTCCGGCGTGAGCATCACGCGGTGGCGCAGCACGCTGGGGGCTAGAAATTGCACGTCTTCGGGCGTCACGAAATCGCGGCCGCGCAGGGCGGCCAGGGCCTTGGCTCCGTTCAGCAGGGCCAGCGAGGCGCGGGGCGACGCCCCCAGGTACAGGGCCTTGTGGGCGCGGGTCTGGCCCACGAGCTTGGCGATGTACTCCAGAATGTTGGGCTCGACGCGCTGCTGGCGCACTTGCTCGCGCAGCGCGGCCAGGTCGGCGGCGGTGAGGACGGGCTGTACGGATTCCAGCGCCGCGCCGCCGAAGCCGGCGTGGTGGCCCTGTAAAATCTGGATTTCCTCGGCCAGGCTGGGGTAGCCCACGCGCAGCTTGAAGAGGAAGCGGTCGAGCTGGGCCTCGGGCAGGCGGTAGGTGCCTTCCTGCTCCACCGGGTTTTGGGTGGCCAGCACCAGAAAGGGGGCCTGCATCACGTAAGTGGTGCCGTCCTGGGTCACGGTGCGCTCCTCCATCACCTCAAACAAGGCGGATTGCGTCTTGGCCGGGGCCCGGTTGATTTCGTCAATCAGCACCACGCTGGCGAAGATGGGCCCCGGCCGGAACTCGAACTCGCCGGTGTTCTGCCGGAATACCGACGTGCCCAGCACGTCGGCCGGCATCAGGTCGGGCGTGAACTGGATGCGGCTGAACGGCACGGCCAGCGTGCGGGCCAGGAGCTTGGCCATGAGCGTTTTGGCTACGCCCGGTACGCCTTCGAGCAGCACGTGCCCGTCGGCCAGCACCGCCGTCAGCAGCAGTTCCAGCAAATCGGTCTGGCCAACGATGATTTTGCTGATTTCGGCCCGCACGGACTCGGCGCGGGCCGCGAGCTGGGCAAAGTCGGTGCGGGGCGCGAAGGTGCCGGCCGGCTCAGCCGCTTCCGTTGATGCGGCAGCCGCAATTGCTTCGGGCGGTGCGGCGGATTCGGGCATGGCTGCGGTTTCGGGCGACGTGGTTTCGGGCGACGCGGCAGGTGCGGCGGACAACAATTGGCCAGCGTCGGTCTCAGGCGTATGTTTAGGGGCGAAATCAGTGGGTTCCATTGAGTGGTAAGAGGGGCAAAGAGGGCTGAAATTCGGGTAAAAAGCCGGTTTCCAGTCAATCAACGCCTGATAGTGGAATAATACAATTGGGTAAAAAGACGGTTTCTGGGTTCAGTGCAAAAATGCTCAGCGGCTCACTTCGCGGCGGAAGGCGTTGATGGCGCGGCTAAGCTGCAACAGGGCCCGGTCGTCGATTTGGGGGGCGGTGCGGGCCAGGTTCACCAGCCGCAGCAGCTCGTCCACGCGGGCGCGGGGCAGGCCGGCTTTCTGGCTCAGCCGCTCGCGGAAATCGTTGTCGCCCAGGTCGGGGCTGGCTTCGTGGAAGCGCACCCGCAGGTAGTCCAGGAACAGGGCCACCTTCTTTTCGGCGATGAGGGCGTGGTTGCGGCCCTGGCGGTAGAGCCCCGCCACGGTGCGCGTGAAGAGCAGCGTGGTGTTGGGCAACGGCTTGAGGGTGGGGATGATGCGCTGCCGCCGCCGCGCTTCCACCAGCACAAACAGCAGGGCCCCCAGCAGCGTGAGGTAGTAGGCCCCGCGCAGGGCCGGGTGCGCCAGCAGCACCCGCAGCAGCGACTGCTCGCCCAGGGCCCCCTGCTTCTGGTACTCGTCCCACCAGGTTTGGCGGGCGGGCAGGTAGGCCAGGGCCCCGGCGGCAAACCCGGCGGTGCGGGGCTGGAGGAAGTAGTAGTTCGTGAAGGCCAGCGGCACCGAACACAGGTAGAAATGGCCCGCCCCGTGGTCGAGGCGCAGCAGCACGGCGCGGCCCTGGGCGTCGGTGGCCAGGGTGCGGCCGGTGGGCGGCGGCCCCCGCCGGGCCCCGGGCCCCGTCACCGAATCGAGCACGAGGCGGGCCCCGGCCGCGGCGGGCAGGCGGTAGCGGGCCCCGGCCAGCGCGGGGTTGGTGAAGCGCAGCGTCACGGAATCGGGGCGGGGGCGGCCCGGGGCCCCGGGGGGCAGGGTAGGGGCGGTGTCGTCGGTGCGCACGCCCAGGGCCCGGCCCAGCGGCCCGCCAAAGTCGTCGGCCGTGATGAACACGTCGTTGCCCCGCGCCACGAAGCCGAGCAAAGCCCGCAGGTCGGGCCGGCTGGCCGCGAAGCCGTCGTTGATGAACAGGTAGTTGGCCCGCTCGGGGCGCAGGGGCAGCGAATCGGCCGCGGCCACGGTGGTACCCGAATCAGTCGCTTCTTCCTCTGAATCGGCTGCTGCTGTGGAATCTGCCGACGGGGAAGCCGTGCGCGTGGCCCCCGAATCGGCTGAATCGGTCGTGGCCACTGAATCGGCCGGAACTGCGGCGGCGGCCGAGTCGGGGGCGGCCGAATCTGGGGCCAAATCTGCGGCTGAGTCGGGGGCGGCCGGGGGCGGGCCGGTGGGGGTTTCGGGCACATCTACGCCCGCGTCGGGGGCGGCCCCGGTGAGCTGGCTGTAGGCGGGCAGGCGCACCACGGCCACCGAGTCGGTGCCGAGCAGGCGCGGGAGCTGGTCGAACAGCACAAAGGTGCCGTAAGGAATCTTGTCCTTGTTGAAGTACGTCGGCGTCCAGTCGAGCGGCTTGGGGCGGTTGTATTCCAGGGCCACGTAGCCCGCAAACAGCAGCCCGATGCCCAGCAGGTACAGGCGGAAAGTGGAGAGCTGGCGCATCAGGCGGGCACGGCGGTGGCAGTGGACGCGGCAGCCACGCCCCGCTGGGCCCGGCGCACCTGCTGGTACAGGGCCGCGCTCAGCGGCAGCTCGCCGTACCACACGTACTCAAACTGGCGGGTGCATTCGCGGAAAGCCTCGCGCAGGGCCCCGGCGGGCAGCTCGGCCAGGTAGGCGCGGTTGGTTTTGTCGGGCTGCCAGTCGAGCCGGCCGCCGTCGCTCAGGTGCTTGAGCACCTCCAGGTAGCCCAGGCGGGCGGCCAGGCGCAGGTTGCCAGCGGCCTCGGCCTCGGCCAGGCGGGCGGGGAAGTCCACGGCGTGGATGTCTTCGCTGAGCAAGTCGTAGGGCAGGCCGGCGCGGCGCGGGGCCCGCCCGAAGGCGCGGGCCAGGTCCACTTGCAGCAGCTTCAGCACCGCGAAGCCCAGGATGCCCGCCAGGGCCAGGTAAAACACCCAGTTCCAGGCCACGCGGCCGGTGCGGGTGCCGCGCAGCCCGTCCAGCCAGCGCCAGATGCGCGCCCAGAAGTTGTCCCAGAACCCGGTTTCGGCGGCGGCCTCCACGTAGCGGAACTCGCGCTGGCCGCGCAGCTCGCGCAGGCGGGCGGCGTCGGGCCGGCGGGCGGGCAGCGGCAGGGTGCGGTCGGGCGGCAGCGGGGGCAGGGCCGCCGGCTGGGCGGGGGCCGCGCCGGCCGCCGGGTGGCCCGGCGGCAGGGCCCCGGCCCGCCCGGCGGCCGGCGCGGCCAGCAGGGCCAGCGCCAGTCCGGCCTGGGCGGCGCGGCGGGCGGCGTACGTAAGAAGGAAAGGAGCGGTCATGCGGGCTGATTAGTACTCGCCTTCTTCGTCGGGGCGGTAGAGGCCGCTGGCCACGCCGGGGGCCGGGGCCTGGCCGAGCTGGCCCAGCAGCTGGAAGCTGCCGGTGCCCTCGCGGCGCTCCACCAGGCTGAAGTACTGGAACATGATGGCCAGCAGCGGAATGGCGTAGGTGAACAGCAGCCCCAGGGAGTAGATGCACTGCCCGGCGATGCCGAGCAAATCGGAGTCCAGGTACGGGATTTTCAGCACCTTCCCGAACATCACCGCGTACTGCGGAATGATGAAAACGAAGGCCACGAAGCTCTGGATGATGGTGCTGATGAGCAGCAGCCCGAACGTGGACCACCACTTGCCCTTAACCAGGAAAAACGCCCGCTTCAGGGCCTGGCCAATGCCGGCGTCTTCGAGCCAGAGGATGGGAAAGAACAGCGTCAGCACCACCGCCAGCCAGGTAAAGAGCACGAACAGGCCCAGCACCCCAAAGAAAACCGCGACGGGGCTGGAAATTCCGCCGGCGGCGGTGCCCGCCAGCACGAGGCCCGCCCCCATGCTCACCAGCACGCCCGCGGCCCCCAGCACCACCACGGCCAGCAGCGCTTTGCCCAGCCGCGGCCGCATGAAGGCCCACACCTGGCTTGGCTGCACGTCCTCGTCGGCGGGCAGGGCCAGGCGCACCCGCACGAAGCTGTAGAGGGCCCCGGTGATGAGCAGGAACGACACCAGAAAGGCCAGCGAAGCCACCCCCATGCCGCCGAACATCTTGGGCAGCAGCGCCGCCGACATCTGCGTGGCAGCCGCGGTACGCCGCGTGCCCGGGGTGGGCATCTGGTTGTAGATGAGGTTGGTGAAGGTGCCCATGCCCACGCCGGCCACCAGGGCCCCCGGCAGCACGAAGTAGGCCAGCGTCTTCACCAGGGCCCGGAAATTGGCGCGGATGAAGTCGAAGGTGGCGCTGATTTTGGCCCCGAAGTCGCGCTCCTGGCGGAAATCGGCCTCGCGGGTGAACGGCCGGGGACGGGTAGAAACTGGCTGCATAGATAAGGAGAAAAGGACAAGTTATTGACCGGCGGCGGGTAGGGTGGCCCGCCGCGCCAGCCGCCGCGGGTACACCACGAAGTACCAGCCGATGAACGCCGCCGAGCTGCCGATGATGGCCACGCTGGCGGCCATGGGCATCTCGGTGTGGCGCGTCACGAAGCCTTCGAGGAAGCCGGCCACCACGAATATCGGCACCAGGCCCAGGGCCAGCTTCAGGCCGTCGCGGGCCGCCGCGCGGAAGGCTTCGGCCCGGCTGTAGGTGCCCGGGAAAAGGATGCCCCGCGCCATCACCAGGCCCGCGCCGCCGGCCAGGATAATGGCCGAAATCTCCAGCGTGCCGTGAATCCAGATGGTGAGCACCGAGGCCCGCAGCACGTGGTACTTGTAGAAAAAGAACTGGAACGCGCCCAGCATCACCGCGTTCTGGAACAGGGCCCCCACCGTGCCCACGCCCAGCGTGACGCCCAGCACGTAGGTGCGCAGGGCCACGTAAATGTTGTTGGCCGTGATGCCGAGGAACATCACCGCCTCGGGCCCGCTCTTGTAGATGGCCATCGGGTCGCCCTTGCGGATGTTTTCCAGGGTCTGGTTCACGTAGTCGTCGCCGAGCACCACGCGCACGAACGAGTCGTCGTAGGCCGCCGAGAGGGCCCCCACCAGCGTGAAAAGCGCAAACAGCGCCGCCGCCACCGCCAGCGTGCCGTGGTGGCGGGCCACCACCAGGGGCAGCTCGCGGGCCCAGAAGCGGCCGAAGCGGCCGGTGTCCTCGCGCTTGGTTTCGTAGAGGCGCTGGTGCAGCTTGGCGGTGGCCCCGTTGAGGTAGGCCGTGGTGGGCGAGCCGGGGTAGAAGGTCTGGGCGTAGGCCAGGTCGTCGGTGAGGGCCACGAAGCGGGCGGCCAGCTCGTCGGGGCCGGCGGGGGGCCGCTGGTCGTACTGCTGCCAGCGGGCCTGGTTTTGGCGCAAAAAAGCGGCTTCGCGCATGGGGCGTTTCTTAGTGCCTTAAAGGTAGGGCGCGGGGCCGTAGTCGTGAAACCGGCGTGAAGAAATAATAACCGGCGGGGCCCCGGCGGGGCCCCGCCGGGGCTTTCCGGTTTTCGCCGTTATTTGCCGGTCGCTCAATCCCTACCCGCTAGCAATTGCCCGCCGCATGGCCATTATCCGCGTCCACACCACCCAAAACGTCACCCTCGAGTACGAAACGGCCAGCCTGGGCGAGCGGATTCTCGCGGCGCTCATCGACTACGCCATCATTTTCGCCTGGTTCGGGGTTTGGGTGGGCCTTGGGGCCTGGGCCGTTTCCTCGGCCGGCCCCACGAAAAATACCGGCTCTAAAGACGAAACCGCCGGCATCATCCTGCTGGTCATCATTGCCCTGCCCTACGTGTTCTACCACCTCGTCTGCGAGGTGTTTTTCAACGGCCAGAGCCTGGGCAAAAAGGCCCGCCACATCCGGGTGATGCGCCTCGACGGCACGGCCCCGCGCTTCGGCGACTACCTGATGCGCTGGCTGCTGCGCATTTTCGACAGCGGCATGATTGCCGTGATTGCCGTGGCCGCCAGCAGCCGCGGCCAGCGCCTCGGCGACATGGCCGCCGGCACCACCGTGGTGAGCGTGCGCCCCCGCCCGGCCCAGGCCACGCCCCTGGCCGCCGACCTGGCCGAAGTGGCCCGCTACCGGGTGGTGTTCCCGCAGGCCGCCCAGCTCGCCGACCACGACGTGGCCCTGGTGCGCCAGCTCGTGTACCAGGCCCAGGCCCGCGGCAACTACGAGCTGTTGCACGAAACGGCCAACAAGGTGAAGGCCCTTACCCACATCGAAACCGACCTTCCCGACCTGCCCTTCCTGCAAACCGTGCTGCGCGACCACGCCCACCTGGCCGCCCAGGAGTAGCAAGTAGCGCGAACTTTGTAGTTCGCGTGTTTGCACGGTTACCGGCAGGACGAAGTAAGCCCTGCGAATTGCAAAGTTCATGCTACCGCCCTGATGCATAAAGGCCTTCCTGATGATTCAGGAAGGCCTTTATGCGTACCAATTACTTGGCCTAACGGAGCGCCTCACCCCCCGGCCCCCTCTCCGAAAAGGAGAGGGGGAGTCGATTGTCCGTTAATGGCAGGTAAGCCAATTTTTCATCCGTCTCCCCCTCTCCTTTTTGGAGAGGGGGCCGGGGGGGTGAGGCGCTCCGTTAGGCCAAGTAGCTGACAAACCGCTTTGCTCAGCAAGGCCTTCCTATTGCACCACTACCTGGCGCGTGGTGGCCGGCTGGCCGTCCACGGCCAGGCGCACGGTGTACACGCCCGGGCGCACGCCGCTGGTTTCCCAGCGCAGGGTGTGGGGGCCGGTGGGCAGCGGGGCCGAAATTTGGGTGGCCACGCGGCGGCCCAGGGCGTCGAACACGCTCAGCTCCACGCGGCCGGCGCGGGCCAGGGCGAAGGCGAGGGTGGTGCCGCTGGTGGCCGGGTTGGGGTAGGCACTGAAGCCCGTGGCCAGGTCGGTGCGCTCGCGCACGCCCGTGACCACGCCCGCCGCGCCGGCCACCGCGATGTCGCGGGCCGCCAGCCCGAAGCCGACGGGGCCCACCAGCGTGGCGGCCCCCGTGGCCAGGTTCACGGTGTAGAGCGAGGTGTTCACGGTGTTGGTGGCGGTGGAAGTATTGGCCACCAGGTAGGCGGTGTTCACGCCCGCGCTGGGGCTGTAGATGTCCAGGTCCACGTTGGGGGCGGCGGCGGTGGCCGTGATGCCCGACGCGCCCACGGTGGTCAGCTGGCCGTCCATCGGCGGGTTGGCGGTGGCCTGGGTGTTGAGCAGGTTCAGGGCCACGTCGTAGTTGTAGAGCATGGTGCCCGAGGCGGCGCTGGCCCCCATGAAGCTGTTGATATAGGCCACGGCCCCGACGGTGGGCGTGTTGGTGCCGGTGGCGTAGGCCACGGGGCCGTCGGTGAAGGCCAGCACGCCGGTGGCGGGGTTGTTGGGGTTCAGGCGGTAGTTGTTGCGGTTGGAGCCCACCACCCGGATGCGGTCCACGGTGGGGTTGAAGTCGAAGCCGACATCGAAGCCGTTGACGTTCGGCGTGCCCAGCTCGAGGCGCACGGCGGCCCCGATGGCCGTGGCGATGCCCGTGGTGGCGTCAATCGTGTAGAGCTGGCTGTTGGGCGTCGCCGTGTTGTCGGCCGCCGTGGTGTAGCCCAAGGCGTACAGCGCGTTGTTGAGGGGCCGCACGTCGAGGCCCACCAGTGTCTGGGCGGCGTTCACGCCCGTGATGCCCAGCGAGGTGCGCACGAAGCCCGGCGTGCTCGTGTCGAACGTAATCAGGTTGGTGCCGGCCAGCGCGTAGGCCAGCTGCCCCGTCACGGCCGGCAGGGTGGCCGGCCGGTCGATGGCGAAGGCAATGTCGGTCACCAGCGTGCCCACGGGGCCCACGTTCCCCACCGCCGTGGCGTTGGCCCCGGTAATGAAATCCAGGGTGTAGAGTTGGGTGGTGGGCGCGGCGGTCGTGCCGGTGGCAATGGTCAGGTAGGCTTTGTTGACCCGGGCGGTGGGGTCGAACCAGATGTCCAGGTCGGTGGCCAGGGCGGTAGCCGTGCTCACGGGCAGCGTCGTGCGGCTGTTGAGGGTGCCGTCGTTGGGCGGGTTCTGGGTCGTGTACAGGCTTTTGGCCTCGTCGAGGTCGTAGAGCACGGTGTTGGTGGCCCCGATGTATGAGTTGGCGTAGGCCACGCTCCCAATAACGGGCGTCTGGCCGGCGTTGGCGTCGGGGGCTACCACGGGGCTGGCCGTGGCGTTGCCGGGGTTGTAGTTGAGGGCCAAATCGGTGGCGGCCACGGCCCCGTTGGCCGGGTTCACCCGGTAGTTGGTGTTGTTGCTGCCCGTGACGCGGATGCGGTCCACGGTGGGGTTGAAGTCGAAGCCAATCCGATTGGTGGTCGGGCCCAGGTTGAGGGTGGTGAGGGCGGCCCCCACGGCGGTAAGCGCCCCGGTGGCCGGGTTCAGAATATACAGCTGCGACTGCGTGCCGGTGGGGTTGTAGCCCAGGGCAAACAGCTGGCCCGTATTCGGCCGGGTGTCGAGCCCCACCAAGGTCTGGCCGGCTGTGAGCCCCGTAATCGGCAGCGTGGCCGTGAACGTGCCCGGGGTTGCCGCGCTGAACGTAACCAGGCTTTGGGTAACTGCGGCGGGCGAGAGCAGGCCGTACACCGTTTGGGCCCGGAGCGCCGGTGTGCCCAAAGCAAACAGGCCGGCGACGGCTGCCAAACGCGGAGTAGTAAAAATTTTGTCCATGAGGAGGAGATGAAGAAATTTGGTTTCATCACCTTACGAAATGCTGATAGAATCAGATTGATTTTAATACAATTTTAACACGAACAGATTGTGCCTCTTAAAGCCCGACCGGGTGGCAACAACAAAAGCCCCGCAATCCGGCGGGCGGTTGCGGGGCGGAGTTGGTTGGGCGGCCAGCGGCCTAGTTGCGTTCAATAAGCGTATTTGTGAGCAGTTCCGAAGAAGGAATGGGCCACACGTAGAGCGTGCTGGCTGGTAAAACTTCTTTCACAGGACCTTTGGCGGGAAAGGGTGCGTTGAGGCGCGTGACGTCGATGTTGCGGATGCCCTCGCCCAGAAACTCGATGCGCCGCTCCAAGAGCAGGGCATCGGTCATGGCACTCGCCGAGCCCAGGCCAGCGGCCGTGTACAAGCCAGTGGGGTTGGAACGGCCCCGCACGGCATTGAGCAGGACCAGGGCCTGCGCATCGATGGTATTGGTTGAGCGCACCTTGGCTTCGGCCAGGTTGAGCATTACTTCTGCGTAGCGAATAACCGGTGCCTTGTCGGTGTAAGGAGCACTGGCCAGCGAGCCGGTCGTGTACTTTTTGAGGAAAGACTCCGTGCCCGACACGACGACGAAGTTGGTACGGCGCGCATCGGTCGCCGCAAAGCCAGGGTTCGTTAAAATGCCGCCGGTCGTGGTGTTCAGGCTATATTCGCCGCCACCGCCGAGCGCCGCCGGCAGGAAGTAGAAGGCCAGCTGATTTTGAGTGCCCGGGGTGTCCTGCGCGGTAAATGCAAAAGAGAGAATGCTTTCCGTGGTTTCTTCGGGCAGCGTAAACACGGCGGCTACCGAGGAGTTCAGCGCGTTGGCTACGCCCGTTGAGGCAGCAAAGGGAGCAGCGGCCGGCACCAGCTTATTCGCCTCCGTGATAACGTCGCTGTAGCGCCCCATGCTCAGGTACACGCGGGTTTTGAGGGCAATGGCGGTGTTGCGGTGTGCCCGCGTCACGTTGAGCGGAGCGGTGCCGTTGGTGAGGGGCAAGTTCTTCTCCGCAAAATCCAGGTCCAGAATAATCTGCGCGTACACATCGGCTACTGAGCTGCGCGCCAGGTTGTTGCCGGTCAGGCCGGTTTCAGCTTGCAGGCGCAGGGGCAGGCCGGGCTTGGTGCCATTGCCGTCGCTGTAGGGCCGGGCGTAGTACTGCAACAGGGTGTAGTAGCTCAGGGCGCGCAGCAGCCGGGCTTCGCCCTGGTAATTGAGCGCGGTAGCGGCAAAAGTAGCCGGGAAAGTGGGGGCCACAAACCGCGCGGCGTTGGCGTCGAGGCCAGCCAAAAACACGTTTACCTGGTTGATGGCCGCGTAGGCGGCCCCCCACATGTTGATGACGTCGTTTTGCGAGGTTTCGGTTTCCGTGTGGTTCCACACACTGTAGCCGGTCACGGCGTTGTTGGTGCGGTTGAGGAAGTCGTTGGCCCGAATGTCGCCGTAAACCTGGGCGCGTCCACCCAGAAAGTTGCCCGCTTTTACGTAGGCATACAAACCATTGACCTGCAAGGCAATGCGAGCGGGGTTGCTGAATATGACTTGGTCAGAAAACTGGATTTGCGGCGTTGGCGACAGCAAATCTTTTTGGCAGGAAAACGTGCCCAGCGCGAGCAGCAGCGTGCTGGCAGCTACTGCGGTCTTTTTAAAAGCTACTTTCATGATAGACAATGCGATTAGAAGCCAATGTTGAGCCCAGCCGTGTAAGTGCGCGCCTGGCCCACCGAGTTGCGGTCGACGCCCGCCGCCCCGTTGACGCTGGCGTTGGCCGTGTTATTGGAGGAAATCTCGGGGTCGATGCCCGAGTATTTTGTAACCAGGGCCGCGTTTTGCACTTGCACGTACACGCGCAGGCTGGCTATTTTGAGCGTATTCAGCAGCGGCTGGCTGAGGCTGTAGCCCAGTTGCACGTTGCGTAGGCGGGCAAAATCCCCTTTCTCCACATTGGACGACATAACCAATGCCGACCCGTTCGAAACGTTGTCGCCGTACACCACCCGGGGGTACTTGGCGTTTTGGTCGACGGCGGTCCAGCGCTCCAGAATATCCGTTTTATTGTTCCAGAAGCGCTGGTCGTGCAAGCCCGCGTTCGTACCGTTGTAGATGTAGTTGCCCCCCGAAAACTGGATGAATACCCCTAGGTCGAAGTTTTTGTAGCGGAAGGTGTTATCGAAGCCCCCGTACCAGGTAGGCAGCACCGGGCCATAGTACACGCCATCGGTGCTCTGTGTGGGCGCGGCGGTGGTCAGGCCGGTGGCTACGTCGGTCCAGCCCGTGCCCTGGTGGTCGTATTGGGCCACTACGCCATTCGCCTTCTGAATCATGCGGCGGCCGTTGGCTGGGTTCACCCCCAGCGACTGCACCGCCAGGACTTCGCCAATGGAATGGTCAGCTTCCAGGAAGTTCACCGTTTCCAGGCCCGACGTGGCAACGCCAACGCGCTGGCCCTCAGTAGCCAGGCTCAGTACGCGGTTTTTGAGCGTGGTCACGTTAGCGTTTACCGTCCAGCTGAAGGCTTTCTTTTCGATGGCATTGAAACGGAAGCTGAACTCCACGCCACTATTTACCATCGAGCCGATATTGGCCGAAATGGAGTTGTTGGGAACCCCGCGGGAAGGAGCCTGCGGTACCGCCAGAATCAGGCCGTCGGCGAGATTGCGGTAGTAGGCCACGTCGCCCGTCAGGCGGTCCTGCAAAAAGCCAAACGACAAGCCGATGTCCGTTTTCTTGCTGGTTTCCCACTGCAAGTCCGGGTTGCCGGCATTGGTGTAGGCAAGCGTGGCATTGGCGGCATTCAGCCCAGAGGTGTACGTGTTCAGCGAAGCAAAATCATCCAAGCCATTGACGTTGCCCACTTTACCGTAGCTACCGGTAACTTTCAGGAAAGAAAAAATTTCGCCCAGCTTGCTGGTTTTCCAGAATTCCTCTTCCGAAATGGCATAGCCCAGCGAGCCGCCGTAAAAGTTGCCGTACTTTTTAGCCAGGGCCGAATAGCCGTCGCGCCGGGCGGTGAAGCTGAATAGGTACTTGCGGGCGTAGTTGTAGTTGAGGCGGCCGAAGAACGACGCCAAGTAATTGGTGCCTTGCGCGTTGCCCGAGGAGGCAATGTTAGTAAAGTTGCCTTCGAAGGTGGTGAAGAAGGGGTCGGCTACCTGGGTGCGGGTGGCGCCCCAGCGCAGTACATCCGTTTTCTGCTGCTCATTGCCGGCGAGGAACGAGAAGTTGTGGTTGGTGCCGAAGGTGCGGTCGTATTGCAGCGTGTTCTGCCAATCCCAGCGCTTGTTGGTGCGGTAGTAGTTGCTGGCCGAGCCCACTTGGTAGCTATCACCCGCAATCGGGGTTTGGAAGGCCCTGTCCTCGTAAGAAATGTTGTCGAGCCCGAACTGGGTGCGCAGGCGCAAGCCCTTGATTATCTCCCAGCTAAGGTAGGTGCTGCCTTGAATCTGGCTGGCCTCCGATGAGAAGTAGTTGTTGTCCAGCTCTACCACCGGGTTGTAGTAGCCCGGCAGCAGCCCGGCCTGGGTAGGCGAGGTGGGGTTGATGTTGGGGCCCGGGCCGATGCCCGCGTTGCCATTGGGCACGTAGATGCCCGCGTTGTAATTGCCATCGGGGAGGTAGGGCGCAATGTTGGGCGGCAACACCAAGGGCAGGCGGCCCAGGCCCGCCGTACCAAAGGCCCCGTCGCCGGTCGAGCCCGAGTTGGGCGACAAGTTGCGCGAGTTGGAATAGTCGAAGCGCAGCCCGACCGTCACTTTATCAAACAGGGTATGGTCGACGTTCAAACGAGCGGCGTAGCGCCGGAACTCGTTATTCTTCAGCATTCCCTTCTGATTGGTGTAGTCCACCGACGTGTAGTAGGTGGTCTTATCGGTGCCGCCTGAGAAGTTCAGGCTGTTATTGGTGGAAAGGCCGGTGCGGTAGATGTAGTCGTACCAGCGCGTGTCCACTGTGTTCCCGCTGGCATCCGTGGCCAGCTTGAAGCTGTTCTCGTTGTTGGTGCCCGGTACAAAAACCCCGCTAGCGTTGGTGCGGCCCTGGTTGATGTTCAGGTTGTGAACGGCCTCGTTTTTGATGGTAACGTAATCTTGCGCGCCCAGCACATCGTAAAGCCGCACGGGTTTGGTCATGCCCACCCAAGTATTAAACGAGAGGTGGCCCTGGCCTTTTTTGCCGTGCTTGGTCGTAACCAGGATAACCCCTGCTGCGGCCCGTGAGCCGTAAATGGCCGTGGCCGAGGCATCCTTCAGCACGTCCATGCTCTCGATGTCATCCGGGTTGAGGTTGGCCAGCGGGTTGTTGGGCACGCTGCCCACCGCCGACTGGTTGCCCGTGTACGTCGGGATGCCGTCGATGACGATGAGCGGTTGCGAGCTGAGCGAGATGGAGTTTACCCCGCGCACGCGGATAATGGGCGGGTTGTTGAGCACCCCGTTGGGGGTGGTGATGTTCACGCCGGGGGCCCGGCCTTGCAGGGCTTGGTCGAAGCTTTGCACCGGCAGGGTGGCAATTTCTTTGCCCGCGATGGTGGCCACGCTGCCCGTCAGGTCGCGGCGCGACTGCGTGCCGTAGCCCACCACCACCACCTCGTCGAGGCCCGTAAGGTTGGCCACCAGCTTAATGTTGATGGTCGATTGGTCACCGATGCGGGCCTCCTGGCCATCGTAGCCCACGAAGGAAAAAACCAGCGAGGTAGCCGTGGCCGGCACCGACAGGTTGTATTTGCCCTCGGCATCGGTCGAGGCCCCCTGCGAGGTGCCTTTTACCACGACGGTCACGCCGGGAATGGCCACCCCATCCGCCCCGGCCACGGTGCCCGAAACGGTTCGGTTCTGCGCCCTGAGTTCGTGCGCCGACAGGGCAAGGACCAGCGAAAAAAACAACAGTAGTAGTCTCTTCATGAGTTTAATTATGTGTGGGAAATGTTTGCTAGTGTTGCGAATATAGTTGCGCAACTTTAATAGCTACATGTGCTCTTCACAATTAAATCATGTAATTTTCATAAAAAGTCTTAAGTATCTATAATTCAATATTTTGGTTAAGTACTTTTATCAAGTAATATTTGCATGATACCGTTCAAGAGAAGGGCCCTGCCCGCCAAGCCCCCTTTGCACCGGGGCTTGGTGGGCAGGGCCCTAATCGCAGATAATTACTTAATTTTTAAAAATACCCCCTTCTACCAAATGGGCCATCCAGGTAATTTAACTAAAAAAGCGATTGATAGGCATTCGATAACAAGGGGTAAATCGAAGAAACGTTATTGCAAGAGATTATTTTCTAGAGCAATTTTTTAGGCAAAAAACGGTCAGCATGCGCTTACAGACCACCTTTTTGTTGCGTAAACTGGCCCGGGTACCAAACCCTGATGCCCAAAACCGCTGCGTAGGACCAAGGGCCTACCACGGCACGGACTGGTTCTGCCAGGTCACGAAGCCGCCGTTTTCTTCGGCGTGGAGCTGCTCGGCCAGGCGGATGATGCCGCGGGCCGAGTCGGCGGGCTCCTGGGTGGCGTGGGTGCCGCCCATGCCGGTGCGCATCCAGCCCGGGTCCACGATGACGGAGAGCACGCCCTGGTGGCCCACTTCGGCGGCCAGGCTGCGCATGTACATGTTGAGAGCGGCCTTGCTGGCGCTGTAGTGGTAGGGCTCGCCGGAAGCCTTCCAGGTGAGGGAGCCCAGGCCCGACGAGATGCTGACGATGCGTGCCTTGTGGCCGGCCCGCAGCAGCGCCAGCAGCGCCTGCGTGACGAGCAGGGGCCCCACGGCGTTGATGCGGAAGGTTTCGGCGGCGGCGGCGGCCGTGAGCTGCCCCAGGCCCTGCGCCACGCCCCCGGGTTGGTACACGCCGGCGTTGTTGAGGAGCACGTCCAGGCCCGCGACGGCCTGGGCGGCGGCCTCGGCGGCGGCGGCAATGGAGGCGTCGTCGGTCACGTCGAGGGCCAGCAGCACGAGGCGCTCGGGGTACTGGCGGCGCAGGGCCTGCAGCTCGCGGGCGGCCTCGGGCTGGCGGCTGGCGGCCAGCACTTGGTCGCCGCGCTCCAGGTACTGGCGGGTGAGTTCGAGGCCCAGGCCCCGGTTGGCTCCGGTGATGAAAATGCGTTGCATGGGAAGGTGGGAGAGGGTGGGAAACTGCTTGAACGGCCACGTGCCGGAAGAGCGGGCTGCTGGAACCCGCGGCAGTCCATAAAGTTGAGCCGAAGAAAAGCAGGAAAGCAACGCGCCCGCGTCCGGTGCGGGTGCCGAAGGGATTTGAATGGAACGCCATGGCGCGGCCCGCGCCATCGGCCGCGGGGGCGGCCCACCGCGCGGAAGCCCCGCGACGGGGCCCCGGGTGCCCCCGTCGCGGGGCTTCCGCGCTTGCCGGGGCCGGGCGGGCCGCCGCGAAACCCCGGCTACCGCCGGGTGCGCCCGGCTGCTACATTTGCCCGGGCGCGGCCCGCCGGCAGGCGGTGGCCGCGGCGTGCGTGGCTGCCGGATGGGCCCCCGCTGGCCCGCCCGGTTCTCCCAAGCCTTCACCCTCGAAATTCCGCCATGAAAGTTTTGAACTACTCCGAAACGACGTTTGAAAAGCTGCCGGTAACCATTTTCGAGGAAGCCGGCGCGGGCGCGGCGCGCGTTGCCGGCGAGATAGCCGGGCTGGTGCGCACCAAGGCGCAGAAGGGCGAACAAGCCGTGCTGGGCCTGGCCACCGGCTCGTCGCCCATCGGCGTGTACCAGGAGCTGATTCGCCTGCACCGGGAAGAGGGGCTGAGCTTTGCCAACGTCGTCACCTTCAACCTCGACGAATACTACCCGATGCCGCCCGACGAGCTGCAGAGCTACGTCTATTTCATGCACGCGCAGCTGTTCGACCACGTGGACATCCGGCCCGAAAACATCCACATCCCCGACGGGACACTGCCCGTCGAGCAGGTGAGGGAATACTGCCTGGCCTACGACAAGCAGATAGAAGCCGCCGGCGGGCTGGACCTGCAGCTGCTCGGCATCGGCCGCACCGGGCATATCGGGTTCAACGAGCCGGGCTCGTCCATCCAGTCGGCGACCCGGCTGGTGAAGCTGGACCCGCTCACGATTACCGACGCCGCCAAGGACTTCATCAAGGAAGAATACGTGCCGCTGCGGGCCCTCACGATGGGCGTGGGCACCATCATGAAAGCCCGCCAAATCGTGCTCCTGGCCTGGGGCGAGGGCAAGGCGAAAATCCTGCGGGAAACGGTGGAAGGCCAGATTTCGGAGCAGGTACCGGCGTCGTTTTTGCAGCAGCACCCCCGCGTGCAGGTGGTGGTGGACCAGTGGGCCGCCCTGGAGCTGACCCGCATCAAGACGCCCTGGCTGGTGGGCATGTGCGCCTGGGACGACCGCCTGATTCGGCGGGCGGTTATCTGGCTGAGCCAGCACCGGCAAAAGCCCATCCTCAAGCTCACCGACGAAGACTACAAAGACGGCAGCCTGAGCGATTTGCTGGTGGAAGCTGGCCACGCGTACAGCCTCAACCTCAAGGTGTTCAACGCCATCCAGCGCACCATCACCGGCTGGCCGGGCGGCAAGCCCCACTCGAACGATGCCCAGCGGCCCGAGCGGGCCGCGCCGGCCCACAAGCGGGTGCTCGTTTTCAGCCCCCACCCCGACGACGACGTGATTTCGATGGGCGGCACCCTGCTGCGGCTCGTGGACCAGGGCCACGACGTGCACGTGGCGTACCAAACGTCGGGCAACCTGGCCGTGTTTGACGACGACGCCCGCCGCTTCGCCGATTTCGCCCTGGATTTCGCGAAACAGCAGCACGGGGACGCGGACGCCCTGCGGCGGGAGCACGCCGAAGTGGTGGGCTTCCTTCGGCACAAGAAGCTGGGCGAAGAAGACAGCCCGCTGGTGCAGAAAATTAAAACCCTGATTCGCAAGGGCGAAGCGGCCGCGGCCTGCCGCTTCTGCGGGGTGCGGGAGGCGAACGTGCACTTCATGAACCTGCCCTTCTACGAAACCGGGCAGGTGAAAAAGAAGCCCCTGGGCGCAGCCGACGTCCAGGCGGTGGTGGACATTTTGCAGGCCATCCGGCCGCACCAGATTTTTGCGGCCGGCGACCTGCGCGACCCCCACGGCACCCACAAGGTGTGCCTGGACGCCATATTTGCCGCCCTGGCCCGCCTGAAGGGCCCGGCCGCGTGGCTCGAAAACTGCTACCTGTGGCTCTACCGCGGGGCCTGGCAGGAGTGGGACGTCGAGGAAATCGAGATGGCCGTGCCCCTCAGCCCCGAGGAGCTGCTGCGCAAGCGGCAGGCCATTTTCAAGCACCAGTCGCAGAAAGACAGCGCCGTGTTTCCCGGCAACGACAAGCGCGAGTTCTGGCAGCGCTCCGAGGACCGCAACCGCGCCACGGCCAGGCGCTACGACCAGCTGGGCCTGGCCGAATACGAAGCCATGGAAGCGTTCGTGCGGCACCGGTTCTAGGGCCCCGGGGCCGGGGTTTGGCGCCGGGCGGGCGTGAGCGCCGCCGGCAGCGGGTTGCAGCGGCATTTCTTCTCCAGGGGCAGCTGGATTGGGTCGGTTGCGCGGGAGGGTTGCTTCCTTCGCCGGTGGGGCCGTGCTTCTGCTGCCACCTGAAGAGGTACTTAACGCAGCAGCGGCAGGGCCCAGTTCAGCAGCAGCACGCCGCCCAGGCCCACCACCGACACGATGGTTTCCATGGCCGTCCACGAGCGCAGCGTGTCCTTCACCGAGAGGTTGAAGTACTCTTTGTACAGCCAGAAGCCGCCGTCGTTGAAATGCGAGAGCAGCAGGCTGCCCGCCCCGATGGCCAGCACCATCAGGTTGGGGTCGGCGTGCGAGCGGGCCATGGTGGGCAGCACCATGCCCGCGGCGGTGAGGCCGGCGATGGTGGCCGAGCCCAGGGCCACGCGGATGACGGCCGCAATCAGCCAGCCCAGCACCAGCGGCGGCAGCCCGGTACCTTGCAGGCCGGCGGCAATTTCGGTGCTCGCGCCGCTGGCCACCAGCACCTGCTTCAGGGCCCCGGCCCCGCCGATGATGAGCAGAATCAGGGCGATGTCCTTCACGGCGCTGCCGTAAGCGTCCATGATGCCGGCCATGCGTTTGCCCCGGGCCAGGCCCAGGCTGCCCGTGGCCACGCCCACCGACACCAGCAAAATAATGGCCGGCTCGGCCAGAAAGGCCAGCGCCGGGCCCAGCGGGCCCCCGGCCGGCAGCACCGCCCGCAGCCCGGCCACGCCCACCAGCAGCAGCACCGGCAGCAGCGACGACACGAAGCTGTTGATGCGCCCCGGCAAGGCGCTTTCGGGCAGGCTCTCGGCCACGAAGCCCGCCAGCGGCCGCGACACGATGCCCCGGAGCGTGCGCGCGTACAAGGGCCCCGCGATGACGACGGCCGGCACCGCCACCAGCAGCCCGTAGAAGAACGTGCGGCCCAGGTCGGCGTGGAACTGGGCCACGAGGGCCGTGGGCGCGGGGTGGGGCGGCAGGAAGCCGTGCATCACCGAAAGCGCCGCCAGCATGGGCAGCCCCACGTACACGGCCGGCAGCTTGTACTTGTACACCACCGAAAAAATGAGCGGGACCACCAGCACGAAGCCCACGTTGTAAAACAACGGAATGCCGATGATAAAGCCCGCCGCCATCAGCGTCCACTGAATATTATTGGTGCCAAAGGCCCGGATCATCACGGCCGCAATCTGCTGGGCGGCCCCGCTCTCGGCCACCAGCTTGCCCAGCATGGCCCCCAACACAATGATAATCACCACCGAACCCAGCGTGTCGCCCAGCCCCTGGTACATGGCGGCCAGCAGCCGGGCGGGCGGCAGGCCCAGGGCAAAGCCCACGGGTATCGTCACCAGCAAAAACGCCAGAAAGGCATTCACCTTGCCCCAGCTGATGAGCCCGGCCAGGGCCAGCACGGCCAGTAGAATGATAACCAGGGTCATGCGGGTGGGAACAATGCGCAGGAAACACGCTGGCCGCGGTTTAGCGCGGAGCGCGTAACTGCTGGCCGACGGATGGGGCGAGTTTGTAACTCGCAAAGTAGGCCGGCCAACCTGCGCAAGCCGCCTGGCCGCTGCGCAGCCGTGAGTCGCAGACTCACCCCATGCCGTGGCTCGCAGTTCCGCGCTCCGCCCTAAACTGCGGCCAGCGCGTCCACTGGCCATTTCCTGGTGCCTGGCCTTTACCAGTTGGGCGCTAGGTCAACAGTTAATCAGAACAAAAGCAAAAAGCTAATAGCTAACGGCTAATTAATTACCCCGCCGACACGGCCCGGCGGCGGCTGGTTTTGGGCAGGCGCTCCTCGCCCTGGGCCAGCAGCTCGTCGTCGCGCTCGGTGGCTTTCTTGCTCCAGCTCAGCGAGAACAGGTCTTTGCGGCGGTCGCGCAGGTTGCGCACGGCGCCGCTGGTGTTCAGGTCCTTGAGCAAGTCCAGGTCGAGGTCGGCGATGAGGGTCATTTCCGTGTTGGGGGTGGCTTCGGCCACGATGGCGTCGTGCGGGAAGGCGAAGTCGGAGGGGCTGAACACGGCCGACTGCGAGTACTGGATGTCCATGTTCTCGACGCGCGGCAGGTTGCCCACCGAGCCGGTGATGGCCACGTAGCACTCGTTCTCGATGGCCCGGGCCTGGGCGCAGATGCGCACGCGCTGGTAGGCGTTCTTGGTGTCGGTCCAGAAGGGCACGAACAGGATTTTCATCCCCTCCTCGCTCAGCAAACGGCTCAGCTCCGGGAACTCCACGTCGTAGCACACCAGGATGCCGATTTTGCCAAAATCCGTGTCGAAGCACTTCAGCTTGTCGCCGCCGCGCATGCCCCAGTAGCTGGCCTCGTCGGGCGTCACGTGCAGCTTGTACTGCTCGTCCACGGTGCCGTCGCGGCGGCACAGGTAGCTCACGTTGTAGAGCTTGCCGTCCTCGTACACCGGCATCGAGCCGGCAATCACGTTGATGTTGTGGCTCACGGCCAGCTCGCTCATCCGCACCTTGATGGGCTCGGTGAAGGCCGCCATGCCGCGGATGGCCGCCGCCGCCGATTCCTCGTTGGTCAGGGCCATCATCGGGGCGTTGAAGAACTCGGGGAACAGCACGCAATCGGCCTTGTAGCCGCTCACCGTGTCCACGAAAAACTCGATTTGCTGGTAGAAGTCCTCCAGGCTCTTGGTGGCCCGCATCTGCCACTGCACGATGCCGATGCGCACGTTCGACTTCTGGTTGCCAATCAGCTTGTCGAAGTCCTCGTCGTAGTACACGTTGATCCACTCCAGCAGCGTGGCGTAGGCCTTGCTCTCGGAATCGTAGGGCAGGTAGCCGCGGATGATTTTGCGGACGTAGAAGTCGTTGCTCAGCTGGAAAGTGAGGATGGGGTCCTTGATTTCCATGTTGCGCACCATCTCCACGTACTTGGCGGGCGTCATCTCGTGGGCGTAGGCGGCGTAGCCGGGAATGCGGCCCCCGGCCACCATGGCGCGCAGGTTCAGGTTCTCGCACAGCTCCTTGCGGGCGTCGTAGAGGCGGCGGCCCAGGCGCAGGTTGCGGTAGGCGGGGTCCACGAACACGTCCACGCCGTAGAGCGTGTCGCCCTCCTCGTCGTGGGTGTCGAACTTGCCGTTGCCGGTAATCTTGGCATAGGTGTGCTTGTCGCCGAACTTGCTGTAATCCACGATGATGGCCAGGGCCGCCGCAATCAGCGTACCGTTGTCCTCGATGCCAATCTGGCCCTCCGGAAACTTGCGCAGCAGCGCGGCAAACTCGTCGGCGGCCCAGGCCCCCTCCATGCCGAAGTACACCTGGTCCATGATGGCCTTGATGGCCTTGAAGTCGGAGCGGCGCAGCTGGCGCAGCACCAGCTTGTGGGCCGGAATGGCGGTGGGCGTCAGGCGCTCGTCGAGCGTGGGCTTGCCGATTTTTTTGTGGTGGGTGCCGCCGGGAACGGTTTTGCCGTTGGGGGCCCCGGCGGCAGCCGAAGATTTGCCGTTGGTAGGAATAGCCATTGAAATAGGTAAAAGGAAGGCCGGGCAACGGCCAAAAACAAGGCCTGCGGTGGCAGGCCTCGTCCCTCAACGCCAATGCGGGGCCCGCGGTTCGGCCCACCGGGCGTTTCGCGGCGGGCCGAACCGCAGACCGACCCCAAAATAACGAAGCTATTTCGCTTGAAAGATATCCTGGCCGCGCCCCGGCGGCGGCTGGCCCTAGCCTTAGCGGCCGTACACTTTCATGATGTCGGGCACTTCGTCCTTCGTCACAACGGCCTCGTTGTGGTAGAGGTAGCGCAGGTAGGTGGGGTCGAGTTTTTGTAGGTGGCTGGTGTGCCACTCCATCCACCAGAGCCACACGGTGCCGTCGCGGCGGCAGCTGTCGGGCTGGGGCGGAATGCCGCACTCGTGGTAGGTAATGGGCTTGCGCGTGCCCACGATACTTTGCATGGCGTGGTACATGTTGGCCTGCGGGGCGTTGTCCTTGGAGTAGGTGTCGGCCCCGGCAATGTCCACGTAGGCGTCGCCGGGGTACCAGGCTGCGTCGGGCCGGCCGGTGTAGCACAGCACCCAGATGAGGTTGTTGAGCTTGCGCTTGTGCACGTAGTAGTCGTACATCGTAATCCACAGCCGCTTGAACTGCTCGGGCCCCTGCTTGCCCCACCAAAACCAGTTGCCGTTCAGCTCGTGGAACGGCCGCCACAGCACCGGCACCTTCGCTTTTTGCAGCTCCTCCAGCAGGTCGCCCTTCTTCTTTAGCTCGGCCCAAAAGGCCACGTACTGCGGCGTGCCCTTGATGAAGCAGCTGTCGATGCTCACCGGCTTCTTGCTGTTTTCGTAGCCTTCGCCGACGCCCGGGGCCCCCCAGTGCCACATGATGGTGGGGATGCCGCCGGTTTTCCACCAGTCCAGGGCGTGCTGCACCTCGGCCTGGTTCTGCCGGTCGTCGATGAAGTCCATGCCCCGGATGGCGGGCTGCTTGCCGGTGCTGTCCTGGATGTACTTCAGCTCGTCGATGCCCCAGCTGGCCCACATCTGCCCCGCCAGGGTTTTCTTGCCGTAGATGTCGTTGAGGTAGGCGTACAGCGCCCGGGCTTCCTTGGAGGCCCGGCGGTTGGTGAGGGAGCGCGCGGGCTGCGCAGCCAGCAGCAGCGGCAGCGCCAGCAGGTAGCACACGAAATACGAAGCGCGGCGCAGCATAGGGACCTGTTTTGGGGGGTAGAAATCGGCTGGGAAAGCTAAGCCGTTGTCCACCAGTTACGCGGATGTTGGGAAACGGTTGGCCCGCGCGGTAGCGCCGCGGGCCCCAAGCGGGCGCGGGGCCCCGCGCTAGAGCGCCATCTCCGGCACGTCCGCGTCGGGGCCGGGCACCACGAGCCGGCCGGCGGTGGCCGCCCGAATGGCGGCCACGCTCACGCCCGGGGCCCGCTCGCGCAGCACGAAGCCGTCGGGCGTCACGTCGAGCACGGCCAGCTCGGTCACGATTTTCTTCACGCAGCGCAGCCCGGTGAGGGGCAGCGTGCAGGCCGGCAGCAGCTTGCTGGAGCCGTCGCGGGCCACGTGCTGCATGGCCACGATGATGTTTTTGGCCGAGGCCACCAGGTCCATCGCCCCGCCCATGCCCTTCACCATCTTGCCCGGAATCTTCCAGTTGGCGATGTCGCCCTGCTCCGACACTTCCATGGCCCCGAGGATGGTCAGGTCCACGTGCTCGCCGCGAATCATGCCGAACGAGTCGGCCGAAGAGAAGATGCTGGAGCCCGGTAGCGTGGTCACCGTCTGCTTGCCGGCGTTGATGAGGTCGGGGTCCACCTCGGCGTCGGTGGGGAAGGGGCCCATGCCGAGCAGCCCGTTTTCCGACTGCAATTCCACATTGATGCCGGCCGGGATGTAGTTGGCCACCAGCGTGGGGATGCCGATGCCGAGGTTGACGTAGGAGCCGTCTTTCACTTCCTGCGCGATGCGCCGGGCGATGCCGTGTTTGTCGAGAGCCACAGATTTAATGGATTGTAACGGGTAAAACAAATTTTTGGGGGCCCGCGCCGGGTAGGTGGCGGGGCCCGGGCGCGGGCTACCGGCTTTTTCGCCGCCTGCCCGCTAATCGCTGCACGGTTGGTGCAAGACGGTAATCGTTGCAAGCGGCTGGCTGGGGGCCCTACACCGCCGCAGCGATTAGCGGGCAGCCGGCGAAAAAGCCGGCAGTCCGCCCCGGTCCGGGGCCCTACTGCGGCGCGTTGCGCTTGAGGATGGCCTCGTACACGAGCTTTTTGAACTTGGCCGATAAGTCGGCGGCCGTGGTGTTGGGGTACTTCTGGGTGTAAATCAGGGCGACGATTTTTTCTTTCGGGTCCACCCAGTACGTGGTGCCGAAGATGCCGCCCCACTCGTACGAGCCCTCGGTGAGGCCGCTCTGGGCCGCGCCCGCGGCCGTGACGATGCTGAAGCCCAGGCCGAACTTGTTCACGCCCTGGTTCACGGCCCCGATTTGGTTCTGGGTCATCAGGGCCACGGTTTCGGGCCGGAGCAGGCGGCGGCCGTGGTACTCGCCGCCATTCAGCAGCATTTGCAGGAACACGGCGTAGTCGTCGATGGTGCTCGACAGGCCCCCGCCGCCCGAGAAGTAGGTGCCGGTGGCCTTGGGGTAGTCGGCCCGCAGGCTGCCCTGGGCCACCAGGGGCACCGTTTTCTTATCCGCGTCCTCAGTGTAGAGGGTGGCCAGGCGCGGCTGCAAGGCGGCGGGCAGGTAAAACCAGGTGTCGCGCATGGCCAGCGGCTCAAAGATGCGCGTGCGCAGGTACTGGTCCAGCGGCTGGCCCGAGAGCACTTCAATCAGCCGGCCGAGCACGTCCACGCTCAGGCCGTAGGTGAACTTCTCGCCCGGCTGGTGCATCAGCGGCAGGGGCCCCAGCGCGTCGATGGCCGCCGCCAGGGTGCCGCCGGGCGTGCCCACCCCGCTGGGGATGTGCGCCTTGGCGTAGATGGCCCGCGCCTCCTTGCTGCCAATCACGGCGTAGCCGATGCCCGAGGTGTGCGTAAGCAGCTGGCGAATGGTGATGTCGCCGCGGGACGGCACGGTGGTGTAGGTCGAATCCTTTTCGTTAAAAGTCGCCAGCACCCGGGGGTGGGCAAAGGCCGGCAGGTACTTCGCCAGCGGGTCGTCGAGCTTGAAGCGGCCCTGGTCGAAGAGCATCATCACGCCCACGCTGGTGATGGCCTTGGTCTGGGAGGCAATGCGCACGATGGCGTCGGCCTTCAGGTAGGTGCGGCTCGCCTCGTCGGCGAAGCCAAACGCCTGGCGGTACACGATTTTGCCGTCGCGGGCCACGAAGCCGATGGCCCCCGGCACCCGGTCGGCGGCGGTGTACTCGCGCAGCAGCTGGTCGATACGCTGCAAGCCGGCCTCGCTCATGCCCACGGCCTGGGGCGCGGCGGTTTGCAGCACCGGCGTGCGGCCGGGCTGGGCCCGGGCCCCCAGGGTGCCCAGGGCCAGCAGCAGCGGAAGGAGCAGTTTTTTCATGCGGGGCAGGGGAGGGATATAAGAACGATGAGCATGACGGCCTTATTACCTTCTAACTCATCTAACTCATTGTAGCAAACATCACTCTGCCGCCGCCCGCACTGTGCGCTGCTCGATGCGCTTCTCGTAGTTTTTGCCTTCGAAAATGCGCTGCACGAAAATGCCCGGCGTGTGAATCTGGTTGGGGTCGAGGGCCCCGGCGGGCACCAGCTCTTCCACTTCGGCCACCGTGATTTTGCCGGCCGTGGCCATCATGGGATTGAAATTGCGGGCCGTGCCTTTGTAGACGAGGTTGCCGGCGGTGTCGCCCTTCCAGGCCTTCACGAAGGCAAAATCGGCCGTCAGGCCGGTTTCGAGCAGGTACATCTTGGTGCCGAATTCGCGGCTTTCCTTGCCCTCGCCCACTTCCGTGCCGTAGCCGGCGGGCGTGTAAAAGGCCGGGATGCCCGCCCCGCCCGCGCGGATGCGCTCGGCCAGCGTGCCCTGCGGAATCAGGTCCACTTCCAGCTCGCCGCTCAGCAGCTGGCGCTCAAATTCGGCGTTTTCGCCCACGTAGCTCGCAATCATCTTCCGCACCTGCCGCGTTTGCAGCAGCCGGCCGATGCCGAAGTCGTCCACGCCCGCGTTGTTGCTGATGCAGGTCAGGTCCTTCACGCCCAGGCGCAAAATCTCCTGGATGGCGTTTTCGGGGATGCCGCAGAGGCCGAAGCCGCCCAGCATCAGGGTCATGCCGTCGGCGAGGCCTTCGAGGGCGGCCGGGGGGCCGGTAACTACTTTATTTATCACGGGTTGGGGGTGGTGTGCGCGGGGGCGGGGAGGGCGGCCGCGGTGGGCGGCTCGTAGTTGAGGGGCAAAAATTCACCTATTTTTTCGAATCCCCAGTATTCACCGGCCGATACGTCCAGCGGGTTCAGCAGCGAGCCGTTGGGTTGGATTTCCGCTTCGGGGGCTTCCAGCCGCAGCCGCGACACCTCCCGCAGGGGCGGGTAGGGCTTGCGCGAGGGCCCCAGCGTGGCCATCGGCTTGCCGTACTTGGGGTCGGGCGCTTCGCCGAAGTGGCACACCTGCAGCTCGCCGGTGAAGCGCAAATACGTGTGCTGCCGGTCGGCCGACACCCGGCGCAGGCTGTCGATGGGCCGGTCGGCGGGGTAGAGCGTGGCCGACACCGGCACCGCCCGCGCCCATTTTTTGAGCGAGTCCTGCTCGGCTTTGCTGAACGGCCCGTCGGGCCGCTGGGCCAGCAGGGTGCGGCGCAGGCTATCAGTTAGTTCGAAGCGGTGGTTTTCCACCACCGTGATTTGCTGGGTGAGGTAGCCCTCGGCCTTCACCCGGTTGTTGTACACGCTCTTCAGGAAGTGGGCAAACGAGCCGATATAGGCCGCGGCGCGGTTGGTGGCCCACTGGCGGCGCTGGGCCTCGTCGCGCGGCGTCATTTCCTCAAACACCGGCTCGCCGTAGAAGCTCAGCGACCCGTCCTCGTCGTTGCTGGCGAAGCGCAGCCCGTAATACTTCACGCGGTAGCCCAGGGCGTCGTTGTCAATCTGCACGAACTTGCGGGCCCGGGCCGTCAGGTCCTTGGTCGAGTCGTTGACGAACACCACCACGTCCTTGGGGTTGGTGATGCGGCACTGGTCCGAAAACGCGGTGCGGCCCAGGAACTGCTCCGTGAACTTCTGGTAATCTTCCGGCTTGTTGGGCGTCGATTCCACCACCACTTCGCCCAGCCGGTTGCCGGTGGCTCCCAGCAGCAGCGTTACCTGCTGCGGGGCCCGGGCAATGGTCACGCTCTGCTTGGCCAGGCGGTAGCCCACGTACGAGCCCACCACGTTGTAAGTGCCCGCCGGCACCTTTGGAAACTCAAACTGCCCCTGCTCGGTGGTCGTCGCCCCGAGCGTGGTGTTGGCCAGGAACACGCTGGCAAAGGCCAGCGGCTGGTGCGTCACCGAGTCCTGCACCACGCCGCTGAGCGACGCCTGGGCCCGGGCCCCGCCCAGGGCCCCCAGCCAAAAACAGCTCACCAAAAATAATCGCAAAATACTCATCGTCAAAAGAATAGGTGGTAAGTAAGTCGGGAAAATGGCCTGGTAATAAAAAGGTCGTCATGCCGAGCGCAGCCGAGGCATCTCGCGTGCAGTGGTAATCCAATCGGGGCAACGACGCACGCGAGATGCCTCGGCTGCGCTCGGCATGACGTTCTTCTTTAAACCAGATTCTATCGAATACTCATGATAGGGCAAAATAACAACGACTATGCCAGGGCCGCCCGGGTGGCCAGCGCGTCCAGCGCCAGCTGCGCCTTGAGGGCCGCCAGGCCGTCGTATTTCTCCTCGCCGCGCAGCCAGGCAACGAATTCCAGGGTCAGTAATTGCCCGTACAGGTCGCCGCTGAAATCCAGCAGGTTCACTTCGATGGTTTGGGCCAGGCCGGCCCCGACGGTGGGCCGCACCCCGATGCTGAGCATGCCCGGGTGCCGGGTGCCGGCCGCCGTGGTGGCCCACACCGCGTAGATGCCCTGGGCGGGCACCAGCTTCAGCGGCTCATCAATTTGCAGGTTCGCCGTGGGGTAGCCTATCGTGCGGCCCAGCTGCTGGCCCGTCACCACAAGGCCGGTGAGGGGGTAGTCGTAGCCCAGGTAGCGGGTGGCGGTGCCCACGTCGTGCCCGCGCAGCGCCGCCCGGATGCGGGTGCTGCTCACGCCCACCGCGTCGATGTCGGCCCGCGGAATCTCCTCCACCGTGAGGCCGTAGCGGGCCGCGTGCCGGCTGAGGTAGTCGAAGCCGCCCTCGCGGTTTTTGCCGAAGCGGTGGTCGTAGCCGATGACCAGCTGCCGGCACCCCACCGTGCCCAGCAGCAGATTCTGGATGTAGTCTTCCGAGGTCCACTGCGCAAACTCGCGGGTGAAGGGCATGATGAGCAAATAATCGACGCCGAAGGCGGCCAGCCGGGCCGCCCGCTCCTCCAACGTGTTGAGCAGCTGCAATTCCAGCAGCTCGGGGTGCGAGGGCGGGGGCCCCAGCACCAGGCGCGGGTGCGGCCAGTAGGTGATGACCACCGCTGGGGCCCCCGCCGCGTCGGCCGCCTCGCGCAGCCGCGCCAGGATGCGCTGGTGCCCGCGGTGCACGCCGTCGAACGTGCCGCTCGTAACGACGGCGTTGGCCAGGCGAGGAAAAGCGGCGGGGTCGCGGATGACGAGCATATGAACCGGTCGGCGTGGTAACGAAGCTGCAAAAATCGCCCGCAATCGGCAATGTGCCGCATTTCTTTTCCGGCGGGCGGGACCAGTGGGTGCCGGGGCCGCCGCGCCGGCTACTCCGGGGCTTCCGCCGCCGGGCCCCCGGCGGCCTGCTGGGCGGCGTAAAAGTCGAGGCCCGCGCGGCGCGGGGCGCGGCCGTCGCGGCGGGGCCGGGCGTCGGGTACGCCCTCGGGCCGGGGCGGGGCCAGGGCCTGCACGTCGGCCAGCGTCAGGGCGTCTTCTACCCGGTACGCGCCGATGCGGGTGCGCCGCAGCGCCGTGAGGTGGGCCCCGACGCCCAGGGCCGCGCCCAGGTCGCGGGCCAGGCTGCGGATGTAGGTGCCCTTGGAGCACACCACCCGAAAATTCACGTCGGGCAGGGCGATGCGCGTCAGCTCGAAGGTTTTGATTTCGACGGACTTGGCCTTGATTTCGGCCTCCTGGCCCTTGCGGGCCAGCTCATAAGCGCGCTTGCCGTCGATTTTCACGGCCGAAAACAGCGGCGGCGTTTGCTGGATGGGGCCCACGAACTGCTGCGTCGCGGCCCGGATGTCTGCCTCTGTAAGGTGAGCGTAGGGCCGCTCGGCGTCCACGGCGGTTTCCAGGTCGAAGCTTGGCGTGGTCTGGCCCAGGCGAAAGGTGCCGGTGTACTCTTTTTCCTGGGCCTGAATCTGGTCGATTTCCTTGGTTTTCTTGCCCGTGCAGAGGATGAGCAGGCCGGTGGCCAGGGGGTCGAGGGTGCCGGCGTGGCCGATTTTGCGGATGCGCAGCGCGTTCTTCACCTTCCGCACGCCGTCGAACGACGACCAGGTGAGGGGCTTGTCGAAGAGCAGGACGACCCCTTCTTCCAAGCTGTTAGCTGATATTTCTAAGCTGCTGGCTGATATTTCTAAGCTGTTGGCTGATAGCTGCTGGCTGTTAGCTTTTTCGGCGGTGCGGTCAGCTACTGGCGGTTGGCCAGTAGCTTTTTCAAAATCATTCTCCATTGCTCATCAACACTTCTCAAGGGAAAAAGCTAACGGCCAACAGCTATCAGCTAACAGCCAAAAACCTACACCAGCTGCAAGTTCACGCCCAGCCCGATGAGCAGCAGCAGCAGCCCGCCCACGATGATGCGGTAGATGCCGAAGGCCCGGAAGCCGTACTTCGCCACGAAGCCCACGAACAGCCGGATGGCCAGCAGCGCCACCACAAACGCCACCGCGTTGCCCAGCAGCAGCAGCTTCACCTCCTGCCCCGAAAACAAGTGGCTCGGACTGATGCCGTGGAGCTTGGCTTCCTTGTAGTAATCGTACACGTCTTTGGCGGCCGCCGCGGCCATCGTGGGCATGGCCAGGAAAAACGCAAACTCGGCCGCCGCCCGCCGCGTGAGCTTCTGGGTGAGGCCCCCGATGATGGTGGCGGCCGAGCGGCTCACGCCCGGCACCACGGCCAGGCACTGAAACAGGCCGATGACGAAGGCTTCCTTCCAGCTCGGGTTCGTGACCGGGTGGCCGCCGCGCTGCGCGTCTTCCTGCGGAAACCACCGGTCCACAAACAGCAGCACCACGCCGCCGAGCAGCAGCATGGCCCCCACCGTCGTCACGGATTCGAGCAGCGCGTCGATGTGCTTTTTTAGCAGCAGCCCCACCACCACGATGGGCAAAAAGGCCACCAGCAGCTTGAGGTAAAAATCAAAGCTCTGGAAAAACCGCTTCCAGTACACCACCAGCACCGAGAGGATGGCCCCCAACTGAATGACCACCAGGTAGAGCTTGGCAAACGGCGTCATCTGCACGCCCAGCAGGGCGGAGGCGATGATCATGTGCCCGGTGCTGGACACGGGCAAAAACTCGGTGATGCCTTCCACGATGGCGAGGAGCAAGGCGTGCCAGTAGGTCATTATTTCAGTTAGCGGTTAACATTTATCATTTAACAATCAGCATTTACCATTCAATATTCAGGGCTTTTCACTCAATTTCCTGCCGCGCAGTGGGGATGATGGATGAGTGTTAAATGTTGACTGATAAATGTTAAATGACTCAGAGGCGCTTGTAGGTAGGCTTGGCTACCGGGGCCACCGGCGCGGCGGGTGCCGGGGCCCCGGTGGGGTTGAGGGTGAAGGCGGTGGGGGCGGGGGCCGCGTCGGAGCGGCTCACCACGGCCGAGTTGTCGCGCACCAGGATGGCCGCGAACTCTACCAGGAAGCCGGCGATGAGCAGCAGGGGCCCCAGGGTGATGCCCACGAAGTCTTCGCCGTAATTATTCTTGTCGCCGAACATCATCGTGACGAAGCCGATGGCGAGCAGCACCAGGCCGATGCCCATGAGGCGGTAGTTGCGGGGGCCGAAAGCGAATCGTTGCATAGGGAGTTAGTACAGGTCGTCGAGCGACCCTTTTAAGTATTTATTGACGGCCCAGTACGAGCTAAAAAACCCGATGACCACGCCCAGGCCCACCACCGCCAGCAGCAGGGCCCCGATGAGCAGGTCGTCGCGCAGCTGGCCCAGCGGCACCACTTCGAGGTAGGCGTATTGCAGCAGGGCCCCCAGCAGCAGGGCCGCCAGCACCCCGCTGGCGAAGCCCTGCCAGGTGGCCCGCCGCAAAAACGGCCCCCGGATAAAGAAGGGCGTCGCGCCCACCAGTTGCATGGACCGGATAAGAAACCGCTGCGAGAAGATGGCCAGCTTGATGGTGTTGTTGACCAGCACGACCACCGCCGCCACCAGCGCCGCCGCAAAGCCCAGCAGCACCAGGCTCACCCGCGTCAGGTTGGCGTTGATGCTGGCGAACAAGTCGCGCGGGTACTGCACCTCGAACACGCCGCGTTGGGCCCGCAGGCTGCGCTGCAGCTGCCCCAGGTGCAGCGTGTCGGTGTACTCGGGCCGCACTTTTAAGGTGTAGGCGTCGCGCAGGGGGTTGTCGTCCAGGAACTGGCGGAAGTCCTCGCCGGTGCTTTGCAGCAGCTGCCGGGCCCCGTCTTCCTTGCTCACGAAGCGAATTTGGGGGCGGCCATCGCGCTCGGCCACGCCGGGCTGGCGGCCCAGGTCCTGCTGGAGGCGCAGCAGCTCGGTTTCGGGCAGGTTGCGCTCCAGGTACACCTGCACCTCCAGGTTTTCGCGCACCGCCTCGCTCAGCTTGTGGGCGTGCACCAGCAGCAGGCCAAACAGGCCCACTACCACCAGCGCCAGCGTAATGCTGCACACGACCAGAAACGTGGGGTAGGAGCCGAGCTTTTTCTTGTGAACGGGGGGCATGGGCCGCAAAGGTAGCCCTTCGGGCAATGAACATTTATCAATTAACATTTAACAAGCAGGCCTTGGTGAACGGCTATGCCGTTCCATTAGCTGTGTCAGCACGAACGCCTAACGCTGCCCGACGGCTCTTTTTGAACGGCTGTTAAATGTTAATTGATAAGTGTTAAATGGCCTCACAACGCCGTGCGCGGGTCGTTTTCCACGCTCAGCACTTGCTTGCCTTCGCGGGCCCGCTGCCGGTTGCGCTCGCTGGCCCGCGGGTTTTTGCGGCTGAACAGCTCCCCGAACGAATCGAACTGCTCGGTGTGGAGCAGCGAGAGGCCGGCGCGCGGCTGGTTGATGGTTTCCAGGTCGCGGGGCGTGGTTTCGTAGCGCAGCTTGGCCCGGAATTTCCCGTCGGGGCGCAGGTAGTACTCCAGGCTCAGGTCGCCGAGCAGCGACGTTTGGCCCGAATAGTTGGCCAGGGTGCCGCTGGTGGTACCGGGGGCCGCCAGCCCGGCGCTGCTCGTGAAGCCGCCCTCCCGCGTCACGCGCAGGCGGCCCCCCAGCAGCGAGTAGCTCAGGCGCACTTGCAGGGCCTGGAGCTGGTCGGCGGTGAGGCCGTTGATGTTGAAGTCGATTTCCAGGTTCTGGTCAATCTGCGACGTCAGCAGCCCGAGCTGGGTGCTCAGTATCTGCCCCAGCGAGTTCTGCACCGTGTTGTCCTGGCCCCGGATGGAGAGCTGCGTGAACGAGCCCGGCGGGGCCAGCTGCTTGAACACCAACAGGCTGAATACCTGCCGGTTCAGCTCCTGCTCGTCGTTGCGCAGCGACGACGTGAAGGCCGCCAGATCGCCCTGCAACGTGCCCGGCGCGTCGTTGAACTCCAGCCCCAGCTTGATGGCCGGCAGCAGCAGGGGCCCGGTCAGCGTCATCACGGCCGTGACGGGCACCACGGCGGCGGCCGAGCCCCCCGCGCCCAGCACCGGGGCCAGCGACGTGCGCTGGGTGTAGGTGGCCGTCACGTTCATCTCGCCGGCCAGCGGGTCGCCGTTCCAGGAGATGATGCCGCCCGGCCGCACCACGAACTCCTTGTTAATCAGGCCTTGCAGCGTAAAGTTGTAAGCCCCCCGCACAATCTCTACCTGGCCGTACATGTTGAAGTCGCCCCGGGTGTCGATGTTCAGGCGCAGCTGCCCGGCCGCCGAGCCCCGGATGACGTCGCCGGTGCTCTCGTCCAGCAAAATCTCCAGGTAGGCGTCCGGCGTCACGGTCAGGTTGAAGTCGAGCTTGACGCCCGACAGGTCCACCTTGTCGGTCGCCGCCACCGGAATTTTCTTGGTCGTTACGGTATCGGCAATGTTGTTATTGACGAACTTGATGTAGCTGGCCTTCTGAGCCTTGGCGGCGTTGTCGAGGGGCAGCGAAAGGCGGGTGCCGGCTTCACTGGTGGCCCGCACCACGATGGACAAATCGTCGGTGGGGCCCGTCACGCGGGCCGTGCCGGTGGCGTAGGCCGTGCCGAAGTACAGGTCGTTGTCTTTGCGGACGGTATTGAGCACTTGCATCTTGCGGAAGTTGGCCGCGATGTTCAGGCGCATGTCCTGGAATTGGTGGTGCGCAATCACGCCGTCCACCACGCCCTGGTTGCCCAGCGGGTCGTGCAGCTTCACGTTGTGAAACGAAATGTCGTTCAGCGTGAAGCTGATGCGGTCGGCAAACGTGTAGGTGGTGCCCAAGTAGCCGAAGGTGAAGCGGCCGTTCTTCACGTCCACGTCGCCCACCAGGTTGGGGGCCGCAAACTTGCCCGTGAGCCAGAGCGCCCCGCGCCCGGTGCCGCCCAAGTCGCGCAGCAGCGAGCCCAAAAAGGGCTGGGCCAGCACCACCGGCGCGTCGTTGAGCGTGCCGGTGAGGTTGAGCTGCTGCTCGGCGCTGCCCGGGGCCAGGTAGCCGCCCACCGTCAGCACCGACTGCCCGGCGCGGGCAATGTCGAGGTCCACGCCGAGGCGGCCGGTGCGGTTGTCCCAGGCCCCGGTGCCCTTCACCTGCCCAATCAGCGTGCCCTGGTAGGCGAGCGTGTCCACGGTGAGCTTGGTTTCGAAGGCCAGGGGCCCGTACACGCCGCTTACGCTGCCCTCGGCGTTGAGGCGGCCGCCCAGCTTCTGCCCGGTGCTCAGGCCGTTGAGGGTGGCCAGCTGGAAGTCGCGCACCAGGAGCTTCAGCGGCGGCTTACTGGCATCGGATGAAATAAACCCTTGGGCCCCAATGAACTGCGGGCCGTTGCTCAGCGTCAGGTTTTTGACGTCGTAGGCCCGGCCGTAGTCCGAAATCAGCACCGAGTTGTTGGCCGCAATGGTCCACTCCTTGTCCAGGATGTGCACGCCCGACTGGCGGAACACCACTTCCACCGCCCGGGGCAAAAACGCCAGCGAGCCGTTGATGGCCGCCCGGTTGGTGGTGCCGGTCTGGCCCAGGGAGGTCGAGAAGTTGATTTTCTGCTGGTCCCACACGCCTTCCGCCACGAACTTTTCGGTGCGCCCCAGCGTGGGCAGCACCTGCTGGTCGGAAGTGATGCTGGCCTGGGCCAGTACTTCGGGCCGGTAGGGCAGCTTCGAGGTGGTGAAATCCAGGTTGTTGTTCACCGCGAACACGGGCCCGTAGCGCAGGCTGTCGAGGTGGCCCCCGAACTGAAAAATCGAGGTTTCGCCGTTGCGGAACGAGCCGTCGAACCGGCTCCCGTCGGCCACCGCCAGCTCGGGCACGAACAGCTGGAGGAGCGGGTTGGCGTGTTTCAGGTTTATCAGCAAGTCAATCTGGTACGCGGCCAGGGCCCGCTGGCGCTTGCGCTGGTAGTAGGCGGCGGTGGCGGCGGGGTTGCTCTCGAAATTGAGGCGGTACTCGGCCACCAGCGTCCGCACGTCCGCCACCACCACCGACGTGCTGAAGGCCCCGGCGGCACTCACGTTCAGGGCCTCCGAGCGCAGGCTCACGCGCCGCTCGTTGCGGCGGTTGCGGGTGCTCAGCACGTCCAGGGTATCCAGGGCCAGGCGGCGGCCGTTCAGCGCGAACTGCGAGTGGCGCAGGTAGGCGTGGCCGATGAGCGAGTCGAGCTGCACGCCCCGGAACTGCACGTCGGCGGTGGTGGCCACCACCAGCGGGGCCCCCAGCAGGTGCAGGGCCCCCAGGTCGGCGCGGGCAATTTTGGCCCGCAGGTTCACGTCCTGGTGGGCGCGGTCCAGGTCCACGTGGCCGTCGGCGCTCAGGCGCAGGTTGGGGTCGTTGACGGTGAAGTGGCCGGAGAAGGCCCGCTCGTGGAAGTCGCCGTTCAGGGCCAGGTGCTGGTAGCGGTAGCCGTTCAGCCACACGCGGGCTACCGTGGCCTGGGCGTGGCCCCGGGCCACGGGCGGCGCGAAGCCCACGCCGGCCACCTGCCCGTCCACGGTCACGTCCCGAATCACGTCCTCGTTGCCAATAAATTTGCCCAGCTGGAAGTCCGTCGAGTGCACGTGGCCCGAGTAGGCGGCGTGCGAGAAGTCGGTTTTCGTCTTCAGGTTCAGGTCGGTAGCCACCTGGCCCAGGGCCGTGTTGAAGGTAGCGTCGGCCACGAAGTCGTTGTAAAACCCCAGGAACTGCCCGTTCAGCCGCACGCGGCCCAGGCGCTGCACCAGCGTGTTGGCGTCTTTGGGCAGCCAGCGGGCCAGGTCGCTGGCCAGCACCTGCGAGGGCAGCAGGCGCAGGTCAAGGAAGCTTTCCTTGTAATGCGGCAGGTTGTTGGCGTTGACGTGGCGGGCCACCACGTGGGTGCCGCGGCCGTAGCGCAGGTCCAGGTTATTGATTTTGAAGTCGCGCACGTAGCCCGTGGCGTCGCCCGAAATGATAACCGACTCTTTGAGCGCGGCCAGGGCCGGGGCAAACTGGGCGATGTCGCTCGAAAACAGCTGGGACCCGCGCAGCCGCGTGGTCACCTTCATCGAGTCGTTAAAATCGGAGAAGTTGCCGAACTTACGGAAGTCAAACCGCAGGTAGTTAGTAAGCTGGCTGCGGCCCAGGGCCAGGCGCAAATCATCAAACTGCCAGAAGTGGGGCCCGTAGCGCATCGTGGCCGTCAGCTCGTGCAGGTGCGTCTGCGAGGGCGTTTCCACGGCCCGCAGGCCCTGGATTTGCATGGCCAGCGTGTCGCCCAGCCGCACGTGCGAAATGTCGGCGTAGATGCTGTCCACCTGCATGTGGGCGTAGTCCACGCTGCGGCCGTAGTGGGGCTGGCGCGGTTCGTCGGGCTTGTCGAGCACGAAATGGCCGTTGCGCAGGCCCACGCTGGCAATTTGGAAGTCGAACGCCGACTTGGTGCTGTCGCTGGGCCCCGAGAGCCGGCGCACGGCGGCCAGAAACTGGCTCAGGATGGTGGTGTCGGGCTGGCCGGGCAGGTTGCGCAGCTCGAAGCGGGGCTCGTCGAGCACCAGCCGGCCCACGTGCAGGTGGCGCGGGTTGAAGACCGAGAACAGGGCAATGTCGGCGTCGGCCCGGCCCACGCTGAACAGCACGCCCCCGCGCCGGTCCAGCACCCGCACGCCGTCGAGCAGCACCCGCGAAAACGGCCGGATATCGACCCGCCCGATTTCCACCCGCTGGCCCAGCTTCTGGCTGAGGAGGGCCGTGGCCCGCCGCGCCACCCGCGTTTGCACCGCCGGCACCCGCAGCGCCAGCAGCACCCCCAACAGCAGCAGCACGGCCAGGCCCACGAGGCCCAGCAGCAGCTTCAACACAACGGAAAGGACGCGACGCACCGGCAGCTAAACGAATAAAACGGAACGTATGAAAAGGCGAAGTTGCGGCTTTTTAACGGCTTGCGGGCCGGCCCCGGCCGGCAAACGGCGGGCGGGGGCCCCGGGTTCGGCCGCCAAGCCCGAACTTTGCGGCCCCCGCCCGCCCCGTTGGACGAAAAACCGGCCGGCCGGTTTGCTTACCCAATTTCATGCCCGATTTTCCCCGCATCCTGGCCCTCGAATCTTCGTGCGACGACACCGGCGCGGCCGTGCTGGCCGGCGGCCGCCTGCTGAGCAACGTGGTGGCCACCCAAAAAGTACACGAGCAGTACGGCGGCGTGGTGCCCGAGCTGGCCTCGCGGGCCCACCAGCAGCACCTGCTGCCGGTAGTGGTGGCCGCCCTGCGCGAGGCCGGCCTCACCAAGCACGACCTCGACGCGGTGGCCGTCACCCAGGGCCCCGGGCTGCTGGGCTCGCTGCTGGTGGGCGGTATGTTTGCCAAAACCCTGGCCCTGGCCCTGGGCAAGCCCCTCATCGCCGTGAACCACATGCGGGCCCACATCCTGGCCCACTTCCTGGCCGAGCCCCGGCCCACGTTCCCGTTCCTGTGCCTCACGGTGAGCGGCGGGCACACGCAGCTGGTGGTGGTGCGCTCGGCCCTGGACATGGAAATCATCGGCCAGACCATCGACGACGCGGCGGGCGAGGCCTTCGACAAAACCGCCAAGCTGCTGGGCCTGCCCTACCCCGGGGGCCCCCACCTGGATAAGCTGGCCCGCACCGGCAACCCGCTGCGCTTCGCCTTCCCGGTGGGGGCCATGGCGGGCTACGACTTCAGCTTCAGCGGCTTGAAAACGGCGGTGCTGTACTTCCTGAAAAAAGAAACCGCCCAAAACCCCGACTTCATCGCCCACAACCTGGCCGACCTCTGCGCCGGCATCCAGCACACCATCATCGCCACGCTGCTGCGCCAGCTGCGCCGCGCCGCCGCCGACACCGGCCTTACGCAGGTGGCGCTGGCCGGCGGTGTGGCTGCCAACTCGGGCCTGCGCACGGCGTTGCAAGCCGAGGCCGCCGCGCAGGGCTGGCAGGTGTTCATTCCCGATTTCGCATTTTGCACCGACAACGCGGCGATGGTGGCCCAGGCCGCTCATTTCCAGTTCCTGGCCGGCGATTTTGCCACCCAGCTCCTCAGCCCCGACCCGCGCCTGAAGCTGCGCTAGCCCAGCCCGGGCCGTAATGAGGAGTCAGAAATTAATAAGGGAAGAGTTAGAAGGCAAGGTGAGTTTTAACTCTTCCCTTTTAACTTCTAACTACGAAAGCACTATGAAAGACAAAACGCCTGCCCCCGTCAACATCAAGAACCGCCGCGCCAGCCACGAATATTCCTTCCTGGCCAAGTACGACGCGGGCGTGATGCTGCAAGGCACCGAAATTAAGAGCATCCGCGAAGGCAACGTGAACCTGCAGGACGGCTACTGCCTGTTCCACACCGACGGCAGCCTCTGGATTCATTCGCTGCGCATCGCGCCCTACATCTTCGGCACCTACAACAACCACGAGCCCCTGCGCGAGCGCAAGCTCCTGCTCAACAAGCGCGAGCTGAAGCAGCTGGCCGGTAAAAGCCAGGACCAGGGCCTCACCATCATCCCCCTGCGCCTGTTCGTGACGGACCGCGGCTTCGCCAAAATCGAGATTGCCCTGGCCCAGGGCAAAAAGCTCTACGACAAGCGCAACGACCTGAAGGAGAAGGCCCAGAAGCGCGACCTGGAGCGGCAGTAATTCAATTAGTGAATGGAGGAATGGGTGAATACGGGCATGAATACGGGCAAGCGGTAAGCGGACCGTTAAAAGCATCCTTGCTGCCTTTCCTTTGCATCACCCATTCCTTCATTCCTTCATTCACCCATTCTTTCATTCACTCATTCACCCCTTGACCCCCGGCATTTGCGCCCTGAGCGCCGTCCCCGTCCGCGCCGAGCCCAGCGACAAGGCCGAGCAAGTCACGCAGCTGCTGTTTGGCGAGTGCTACACCGTGCTGCAAAGCCAGGGCAAATGGCACCGGGTGCAGGTGGCCGCCGACGACTACGTGGGCTGGGTGGACCACCTGCAGCACACGCCCGTCACGCCCGACTACTTCGCCGCCTGGGCCGCCCAGGACCACCCCCGGGTGCTCGACGTGGTGCAAACCGTGAGCGACGAGGCCACCCGCATCCCGGTGCTGCTGGGCAGCCGGCTGCCGTTTTTCGACGGCATGACCTTGCAGCTGGGCGACAAAGCGTTCTTTTTCAACGGCACCGCCACCAACCCCGGGGCCCCGGCCGAGCCGGCCCGCCAGGTGCAGCTGCTGCGCAAAATGGGCCACCTCTACCTCAAAGCGCCCTACCTGTGGGGCGGCAAGGGCGTGTTCGGCGTCGATTGCTCGGGCCTGGTGCAGCAGCTTTATGGCCTGGTGGGCGTGCAGCTGCGGCGCGACGCCTGCCAGCAAATCGAGCACGGCCAGCCCGTCGATTTCGTGACCCAGGCCCGCCCCGGCGACCTCGCCTTTTTCGACAACGCCGAGGGCCGCATCGTGCACGTGGGCATGGTGCTCGACGAGGGCCTCGTCCTGCACGCCTCGGGCGAGGTGCGCCTCGACCCGCTCGACCACCACGGCATCTACCACCGCGGCCGGCAGGCGTACTCGCACAAGCTGCGCTTAATCAAGCGGTTGCTGGGAGAGTAGGCGCGGGGCCCACGGTGTCGGCCTGGGTAAATCACCGGGGTCGGGCCCGCCGCTAAGATTCGGCGTTTCGGCCGAAACGAACGCGGAAATCCTCGAACTTAACCCCCCCACCAGCTTGTTTATACGCGCAGAAACTCTTAGCTTTCGGCGGGTTATCCGACCCCCTTGCGTGTATGGACCAAAAAGTATTAGTGCTGAATGGCGACTATACCGCCATCACCCTGTGTAGTGTGCAGAAGGCCTTTGTGCTGTTGTTTTTGGACAAGGCGGAGATGATTGCCAAGTCCGAGCACGGGGCCCTGCGCACCGTGTCGCAGGCCTACCCCAAGCCGAGCATCATCCGCTTGCAGCGCTACGTGCGCGTGCCCTACAAAGGCATTGCCCTGAGCCGGCACAACCTCTTCAAGCGCGACCATTTCGAGTGCCAGTACTGCGGCTCGACCAAAACCCTGACCCTCGACCACGTGCTGCCCCGCTCGCGCGGCGGCGAATCGAGTTGGACCAACCTGCTCACCGCCTGCGCCCGCTGCAACCACGCCAAGGGCCACCGCACCCCCGCCGAGGCCGGCCTCACCATCCGCCAGCAGCCCAAAAAGCCCACCCTCACGGGCTTCCTCAAGCTCTCGGCCGGCACCATCGACCAAAACTGGCACGCCTACCTCAACTGAGCCGGGCCCCCTGGGGCCGCTGCAAGCGGTAGCACACGACCGGCCGCCGGGCCCCGCGCGATGAAGCGGGGCCCGGCGGCCTTTTCTTTGGGCCATGAAAAGATTCTGCCGGCTCCTGCTGGTCACCGCGGCGCTGGGTGCGGCGCTGGCCGCCTGCCATTCCGATTCGAAGCCGCGCACCCCGGCGGCCAGTGCGCCCGCCGCCCCCGGGGCCCCCGCCACCGCGCCGCCAGCCAGCGCCACCAACTCGCCCGGCGCGTCGTACCGAATGTACCGCGGCCAGCTGCCCGGGGCCCCCGACAGCATCACGCTGCACCTGCTCACCACCGCCCGCCGCACCGAGGGCGACGAGATGCTGGGCTCCTTCGCCACTTACGCCGGGGCCGACGGCCACCCGTACCAGCTCCTGCTTCACCGCAGCGCCGCCCCCGACAGCCTCGTGCTGGAAGACATCAGCCCCGAGAAAACGGGCCCGAATGAAAGCCCGGGGCCCCTGTGGCGGCTGCGCCGGCAGGGCTCCGCGCTGGTGGGCACCTACCAGGGCCGGCCGTTGCGCCTGCGCGAGGCCCAGCCCGCTGGCACCCTGGCCCTGGCCGTGCAAACCTTCGCCGATTCCGTCGAAGCCTTTCCCGGCAAGCAAAAATCGCCCTGGGGCCAAATCGACTTCCAGGCCGTGGTGCCCACCAGCGGCCCGGCCGCCCTCGCCGACAACGTGTTGCGCCGGCTGAACGACGACACTTTGCCCGGCCGCTCCGCGCTGCCCCCGGCCCAAATCTGGGCCCGGCAGCGCCAACAGTTCCGAACCGAGTACCGCGAAGCCGCCGCCGACAGCCGCTCCGACGCGCCCGCCGACACGGCCGCGCCCTACGGCTACGGCCTGCGCTACCAGCAGCAAGTTGCTACTTACGTGCTCTGGAACCAGGCCCCGCTGCTCAGCCTGGGCTATTTCACTTACAGTTTCAGCGGCGGGGCCCACGGCGGCTACGCCACCCGCACCGTCAGCTACGACACGCGCACCGGCCAGCCGCTTACGTTCGCCGCCGTGTTCCGGCCCGGCGCCCGGCCCCGGCTGGGGGCCTTGCTGGAGGCCGCCGTGCGCCGCACGCTGCGCATCCCCGCCGGCCAGCCGCTCGATGAGCAGCTGTTGGTCAAAAAAATCCCCGTCACCACCAATTTCTACCTCACCAGCGGCGGAGCCGTGTTCACCTACGGGCCCTACGAAATTGCCTCCTACGCCCAGGGCGAAATCAGCGTATTCATTCCGATGGCCGATTTGCAGCCGTTGCTGCTACCCGCCGTTGCCAACCTGGCCAGCTAGGGCCCCCCTAGCCAGTAAAAAAAGCCCCGGCCGGAAATTAATCCGGGCCGGGGCTTTCGTATGATTGGGCGAAAACCGGCTAGCTCGCCGCACCGACGAACTCCAGCAAGTCCGCATTGAAGCGGTCGGGGGCGGTTGTAACGAGGCCGTGGGGTTCGCCGCCGTAGGTAAGGAGCTTGGCCCCCGGCACCAGCTTCACGGCGCGCTCAGCGCTGTTCTCCAGCGGCACGGTTTTGTCCGCGTCGCCGTGGATGAACAGCGTGGGTACTTTGATGGTGGATAGGTCCTGGCGGAAGTCAGTGGCGCTGAAGGCCTTCACGCACTCGGTGGTGGCCCGCGCCGTGCCTTGCAGGGCAATGCTCAGGTTCCAGTCCAGGGTGGGCTGGCTCACGGGATGGCTCAGGGTGCTCACGCCGAAAAACGGTTTCAAAAAGTCGGCCAGGAAGCTCGGGCGGTCCTTGCCGATGCCCTCAATCATGCCGTCGAACGCCGACTTGTCCACACCGTCGGGGTTGCCGTCGGTCTTCAGCAGGTAGGGCGTCACGGCGCTCACAAACACCACTTTGCCCACGCGGGCCCCGTTGTGGCGGCTCATGTAGCGGGCCACTTCGCCGCCGCCCATCGAGAAGCCCACCAGCGTCACGTTCTGCAAATCCAACTGGTCGAGCACTGCTTTCAGGTCGTCGGCCAGCGTGTCGTAGTTGTAGCCGTCCCAGGGCTTGCTGCTCTTGCCGAAGCCGCGGCGGTCGTAGGCCACCACGCGCACGCCGTGCAGCGGCAGCTCGGCCAGCTGGTACTCCCACGACTGCAAGTCGAGGGGCCAGCCATGAATCAGCACCACGGGGTTCCCCTGGCCATAATCCACGTAATTGAGTTCCACCGGCTTGCCAGTAACGTCAGTGCCTGCTTTAATGAATTCCATCGAGAGGAGAAAGTTGAATGGGAAATTGAACGGTTCCGCTTACGGGGTTTGTGCCGCGGGGGCCATCACGCCCGCGTTAAGATTTATGATCAGGGCCCCCAGAGGCCTATGCGCCACGCGGTTTGCGGGCACAGCAAGGCTTGTATTTTTTGGAGCTCTTGGGCATAGGGTTTTAGCTGTACTTTTAGATAAGATGTATGTGTGGTGGAGAGTAAAAATCTCTTTATAAACGGCCAACCTGCGGGCTTATGAAAAATGTAACTGTGCAGCTTCCCGATTCGATAGATTTGAGTGAAGCCGAGATTCAGCAATTAGTACTGACCAGCGTGGCCGCGCGGCAAGAAAGAACTGGCTCGGCAAACACTGATTCGAACACGCTACTGGTTCACCTGCCATTTCCCGCCGAGGCCGACGACATCCGAAACCTCATCGGCTTGTACTACGCCGAGCGTGCCACGCAATTGGTTGATGACCTATGGGATGAAAAAGGGTGGACTGCTGATACGATGCACGAGTGGCTACGTGAACACATGCGTACCGCCCACGGCCGTCCCGCTGCATGAGAATAGTGCTGGATACCAACGTACTATTGGTCAGCATTGGCCGCCAGTCTCCCTTTCGCTCAATTTTCGATGCGCTGCTGCGGCAACGGTTAACGCTGGCCGTAAGCACCAGTATTCTGCTGGAGTACGAAGAGATATTGACGCAACGCAACGGGCCAGCCGTTGCGCAAAACGTAGTAGAAGCGCTACGCAACTTGCGCAATGTGAGCCGCCACGAAGTGCGCTACAGTTGGCGCTTGCCTTTCGCCGACCCCGACGACGAAAAGTTTGTGGACTGCTACGTGGCCGCCCAGGCCGATTACCTCGTCAGCAACGACCGACACTTTGAGGGCCTCAGCGCCGCTGGGTTCCCGGCGATGCGGGTGGTATCGGCAGCGGAGTTTTTGACGTTGCTTTAAATTTTTTCTGATTTCCAATGAGCAAACGGCGACTTACCCATCGGGAACAACTGCGCAAGATGATAAAAGCAGCCGAGCCAGGTTCAATTTTAAGCAATGAACTCGCGGCAGTACAGGCAATCATTTTGAAACCAAAATACCGAGCAACGACTGAATTACTTAACCTTCTGAAACCGGTATTGCAGCAAGAAACCAAATGGTTCATCACCACGATATTTGAATCTGTCAGGGATGAACGAATTATCCGTCCACTGATGCGGGCAATGCAAGCCCCTGAAAATACTAAGTGCAGGTCGTTTTTTCTCTGGCCACTCATAAAGTATGACTGCACAAAGCACCTCAAATTCTTTGTGAATTTCATCGATAAGCTTGATGAACCCGGCGAGGCTATGATGGTAAGTATTGAGGTCATTCGGGCTATGAAAGGTCCATTTGAGCCAATTCTAGCAAGAAAAAGCATTAGAAAATTGCTAGCGGAAACTACAGTGCTAATGGATGCGGAGACGAAAATGCAGACCGAAGCATTCCGATTGGAAGCCGCAGATTTCATTATGGCAAAGTATTTTAACCAAACCCGCAAAGCGTTTTGGCAAGAGCGAGGTGGCAGTGTTATCATTTTCTAAACCACCTGAAATTTCGTACCTTTGCGCCCCCGCCAGGGTGGCGGGCCTTGCGTGCTGGCAGTAGTTGCCACGGCAAGTGCATCAAACACAACGCGTAACGGCCCGGGCCCCGGCTGGTGCGTGTATCACAGGGGCCCACACCATATAGTATGGCAGAAGTAATCGACGATTTCGATTGGGACAACGTTGGAGCCACGGGCTTCGGCGGCAACTACTCGGCCGACCAGCGCGCCGAGATGGAGAAAATGTACGGCGACACGCTGACGACCGTCCAGGAAGAAGAAGTAGTGAAGGGCACCGTGGTGGGCATTACCGACCGCGACGTGATTCTGAACATCGGCTTTAAGTCGGACGGCCTCGTGTCGATTACTGAATTCCGCGACCTGCCCGACCTGAAAATCGGCGACGAGGTGGAGGTCTTCATCGAAGACCAGGAAGACGTGAACGGCCAGCTCATCCTGAGCCGCAAAAAAGCCAAAATCAAGCAGGCCTGGAAGGCCATCTACGATGCCCTCGAGCTGGACACCATCCTCGAAGGCGTGGTGAAGCGCCGCACCAAAGGCGGCCTCATCATGGAGCTCGACGGCGTAGAAGCGTTCCTGCCCGGCTCGCAAATCGACGTGAAGCCCATCCGCGACTTCGACATCTACGTCGGCCGCCGCATGGAAGTGAAGGTGGTGAAAATCAACTCCGCGTTCGACAACGTGGTGGTCTCGCACAAGGTGCTCATCGAGAAAGACCTCGAGAAGCAGCGCGAAGCCATCCTGAACAACCTGGAGAAAGGCCAGATTCTGGAAGGCAACATCAAGAACATGACCAACTTCGGCGTGTTCATCGACCTGGGCGGCGTCGATGGCCTGCTGCACATCACCGACATCTCGTGGGGCCGCATCGCCCACCCGAGCGAAGTGTTGCAGCTGGACCAGAAGCTGAACATCGTGGTGTTGGACTTCGACGAAGCCAAGAAGCGCATTTCGTTGGGCCTGAAGCAGCTGACGCCCCACCCGTGGGATTCGCTGCCGGCCGACCTGCAGCCCGGCTCGAAAGTGAAGGGCCGCATCGTGAACGTGGCCGATTACGGCGCGTTCATGGAAGTGGTGCCCGGCGTGGAAGGCCTCATCCACGTGTCGGAAATGAGCTGGAGCCAGCACCTGCGTAACCCGCAGGACTTCATCAAGCAGGGCGACGTGGTGGAAGCGCAGATTCTGACGCTCGACCGCGAAGACCGCAAGATGAGCCTCGGCATCAAGCAATTGACCGAAGACCCGTGGACCCGCGGCGATTTCGGTGGCAAGTACGCCGTCGGTACCAAGCACAACGGCCTGGTGCGTAACCTCACCAACTTCGGCCTCTTCGTGGAGCTGGAGGAAGGCGTGGACGGCCTCGTGCACGTGTCGGACCTGTCGTGGACCAAGAAAATCAAGCACCCTTCGGAGTTCGTGAAGGTGGGCGACCGCCTCGACGTGGTGGTGTTGGAGCTGGACCTGGGCGCCCGTCGCCTGGCCCTGGGCCACAAGCAGCTGGAGGAAAACCCCTGGGATACGTTCCAGACGGTGTTCACCCCCGGCTCGGTGCACCGCGCCACCATCACCGAGAAGTCAGAGCGGGGTGCCGTGTTGGAGTTGCCCTACGGCATCGAAGGCTTTGCTTACCCGAAAGGCCTGGTGAAGGAAGACGGTGGCAACGCCGAAAACGGCGAAGCCCTGGACTTCCGCGTGACCGAGTTCTCGAAGGACGACCGCCGCATCGTGCTCTCGCACACCGCCGTGTACAACCAGGCCGCGGCCGCCGAGGACGACAGCCGCAACGCCAAGTTCAAGAAAAAGCCTGGCACCAACGCCAAGGGCGAGCCCCAGGGCGAAGGCAAGATGAGCGACCTGAAGAAGCCGGCCGACGACAAGTCGACCCTCGGCGACCTCGACGCCCTGAGCGCCCTGCGCGACCAGATGGCCGGTGCCGAGCGCAAGGCCGGCGAGCAGAAACTGAAAGACCAGGTGGCGGCCAAAACCCCCCTGGCCGGCGACGCGCCCGACAACGCTGAAATTCAGGGCGAATAGCCTATGGAATAACGGCTAGAAAAAGCCCCGGCGCGTGCGCCGGGGCTTTTTTTGCGGGGTTTCGTTGCCGGGGCCGGGCGGGCTGCGTACCTTTGCGCTCCCGAAAGGCCCTCTGGTGACGTGACCGAGCGGCTAGGTAGAGGTCTGCAAAACCTCCTACGGCGGTTCGAATCCGCCCGTCACCTCTTCTTTACCAAGCAGAAAAGCCCCGCTGGCCCCACGGCCGGTGGGGCTTTTTCGTGCCCGTTGAGGCCCGTGATATGATTTTAGGCGGTGTTGTGCCTACATTTCGTGGCTGGGCTTGTGTTTAATAGCCCACTTCCCGGAAAACGCCGTTAACCCACCTCGCGGATATGAAAATTGTTGACCTGCGCACCATGCGCGGCCCTAGCTACTGGTCGGTGAAGCATTATAAGCTCATCGTGGCCAAAGTCGATGTGAAGGAATTTGCCGGCCAATGGTCGAGCGCGGTGGCCGGCCTGCCCGAGCGGCTGGTGGCCCTGCTGCCTGGCATCGGCCTGGCCCACCAGCCCCCGGGCGTGAGCGGGGCCGGCAGCCGCCACACCAACAAGCACCCGCCCCTGACGCTGGAGCGGTTGCACGACGGCGAGCCCCTGGGCCACGTCATCCAGCACGTGGCGCTGGAGCTGCAGCGCCTGGCGGCCATGCCCGTGTTCTGGGGCAAGTCGTACCCGGCCCGCGAAGACGGCGTGGAGTACGTGGTGTTTGCTTACCAGGAGGAGCGCGCCGGCCGCGCCGCCGCCGAAGCCGCCGTGGCCGTGGTGGGGGCCCTGTGCCGCGGCGAGGCAGTGGATTTGAAGTCCATCATCGCCGAGCTGCACGAAATTCGGGAGGAAGAATTTTTCGGGCCCAGCACCTACAGCATCGTGGCCGAGGCGGCTTCGCGCAACATTCCCTACATCCAGCTCAAGAACACGTCCATTATCCAGCTCGGCTACGGCGTGAACCAGCGCCGCATCTGGGCCACTACTACCAGCCTTACCTCGCACGCCGGGGTGGAGGTAGCGGGCAATAAGAACCGCACCAAGGCCATGCTCGAAGACTCGGGCGTGCCCGTGCCGCGCGGCACCACGGTGTACTCGGAAAACGGGCTGCGCGATGCCATTGAGGAGCTGGGCTTCCCCATTGTGACCAAGCCGCTCGACGGCAACCACGGCAAGGGCGCCACCATCCGCATCATGAACTGGGAGGACGCCGCCGAGGGCCTCAAGGCCGCGCAGGCGTACTCGCGGGCCGTGATTGTGGAACAATTTATTGAAGGCTTCGATTTCCGGCTGCTGGTGGTAAACGGCCGGCTTATTGCCGCCGCCAAGCGCACCCCGGCCGCCGTGAAGGGCGACGGCACCAGCACCATCCAGCAGCTAATCGACAAGGTGAACGAGGACCCGCGCCGCGGCGTGGGCCACGAGAAAACCCTCACCAGCATCAAGGCCGATGCCCACACGCTGGCCCTGCTGGCCAAGCAGGGGAGGGCCCTGGACACGGTGCTGCCCGCCGGCGAGGTGCAGTTCCTGAAGAGCACGGCCAACATCAGCACCGGCGGCACGGCCTCCGATGTGACGGACCAGATTCACCCCTACAACCTGCTGCTGGCCGAGCGTGTAGCGGGCATCGTCGGGCTCGACATCTGCGGCATCGACTTGATGGCCAACGACATTGCCGTGCCGCTCAACGAGAGCCGCGGGGCCGTAATCGAGGTGAACGCCGCCCCGGGCTTCCGCATGCACATCGACCCCACCGAGGGCTTGCCGCGCAACGTAGCGGCCCCCGTGGTCGACATGCTGTTTCCGCCCGGCAGCACGGCCCGCATTCCCATCATCGCCATTGCGGGCACCAACGGCAAGACCACCACCACGCGCCTCATTGCGCACTTGGTGGCCAGCATCGGCTACAAAGTGGGCTTCACGACCACCGACGGCATTTACATCCAGGGGGTGCAGCTGCAAAAGGGCGACTGCACGGGGGCCCAAAGCGCCGAGTTTGTGCTGCGCGACCCGACCGTGAACTACGCGGTGCTCGAAACGGCCCGCGGCGGCATGCTGCGCTCGGGCCTGGGCTTCCACACCTGCGACATTGCCGTGGTGACGAACGTGGCCGCCGACCACCTGGGCCTGCGCGACATCTACACGGTGGAGGAAATGGCGGCCGTGAAGGGTGTGGTGCCCCGCACGGTGCGCAAAAACGGCTGGGCCGTGCTCAACGCCGACGACGACCTAGTGTACGGCATGGCCCGTACCTTGGAGTGCCAGGTGGCCCTGTTCAGCATGAACGAGCACAACCCGCGCATCCGCGAGCACGTGGAGGCCGGCGGCGTGGCCGCGGTGTACGAGGAAGGCTACGTCACCATTTACCGCAACAGCTACAAGCTGCGCATCGACCGGGCCGCCGAGTTTCCGGTGACGTTTGGGGGCCGGGCGGGCTTCAACATCGAGAACAGCCTGGCGGCGGCGCTGGCTGCCCACTTGGCCGGCTTCAGCCAGGACACCATCAAGACGGCGCTGCGCACCTTCGTGCCGTCGGCCGCTAAGACGCCGGGGCGGATGAACGTCTACAAATTCCCCAAGTTTGAGGCCATCGTCGACTATGCCCACAACACGGCCGGCATCACCAAATTTGCCGAATTCATGGACGCCACCACGGCCACCCGTAAAATCGGCGTGGTGTCGGGCCTCGGCGACCGCCGCGACGAGGACACGCTGGGCTTTGCGCGCATCGCGGGCCGCATTTTCGACGAGGTAATTTTGCGCCAGGACAGCGACCTGCGCGGCAAGTCGGCCGAGTTTCTACGCGAAATCATGACCCGGGGCCTGCGCCTCGACAAGCCCGACCTGCCCATCACCTACATCGAAAACGAGCTGGAGGCCATCGACTACGCGCTGGCCAACGCGCCGGAAGGCTCCGTCGTGACGATGTTCACCGAGAATATCACGGCCACCATCGCCAAGCTGGACGCTTATGAGAAGACTGTCTGAACCGCAGATTAAGCAGATTTAACGGATAAGAACGGATTGTAATGGCCTTTGTGTAACCGGTAGGTGGCCGACGGCCCCCCAATCAAGCGGTATTAAATTCGAAAAGCCAACAGAAAAGGCCACTCGTCGAGTGGCCTTTTCTGTTGACAAATAAGGGGCAATTACAATCCGTTCTTATCCGTTAAATCCACTTAATCCGCGGTCCTACTTGAGGGTAAACGTGGTCTTGCCCATCAGGGCCCCGCCTTCGTACAGCTCCACCGTGTGGATGCCCTTCTTGTACTCCGCGCCTTTGGCGTAGGTGAATTCTACGGCCTGGTGGCTGTTGTCGTACACCACGTCTTGCTTCTGGGTGTAGAACGATTCCTGGCCATCGACGGTGAAGGTGCCGCCGCCCGTGCTCAGGTTGTAGAGGGCCGCGCCGTCGGGCTCCAGGATGCGCATGAAGATGGACTTGGCGTCTTTGGGCGACACATCGTTGCGGGCCAGCTTAAAGGTCACCTTCACTTTTTCCACGCGCTTGGCCTTGAACTCCTCTTTGTCGTCGTCCTTCTCTTTGTTTTTCTTGGTGATGATGGCCACCTTGATGTTGTCGGCCTGGAGGCGTGAGGCCACCGTCACCTTGGCGGACAGGTCCTGATTGGTCTTTGAAATGGTGCTGATGGTGTCGGTCAGCTTGTTTTGCCGCTCCTTTAGCGTCGTGGTTTCGGTGTAAAGCGTCTCGTTGTCTTTCTTGAGCTGGGCAATTTCCTCGTCGCGCTTTTTCAGCTGGCCTTCCAAGTTCGTGGCCCGCGTCTTATACTGCTTCTGCATGGCCAGCGAGAAGCTGCCAGCCTTAAACGAGCGCAGCCGGAGCAGGTCGGCGTTGACGCTGGCAATGCGCGATTGCAGCGAATCGTTGCTCTGGCCCAGCTTCTGCAGCTCCTGGCTCTGGCGCTCAAAATCGGCCTTGATGGTCTCGTACTCTTTGATTTGCTCTTGCAGCTTGGTATCCTTGGCCTGCACGTCGGTCGTTAGCTGCTCGTTCTTGTCCTGCTCCTGGCTGCGCAGGTACAGCAGCACGCCGTTGATGCCCAGCAGCACAAGCACGAGGGCTACCCAGAGGTAAACGCGGCTGTTGTTTTTGCGGGGTTCGGTGGGGTTGTTGGGATTCATACAGGGTGGGGTTAAGCGAAAAAAAGGTGGGCGAAATGCGAACCGCCCGCGCAGGCGGGCGGCGTAAATGTAGCGGCTGGCGGCGTTTGCCAAAACCGGACCGTCCGGGCTGTATACTTTTGTCGGGTGAAAACGGTTTCCTCTGCCCTGGACGCCGCCTACTGGCGGCAGCGCTACGCCACCGGCCGCGACGGCTGGGACGCCGGGGCCCCCACGCCCCCGCTGCGGGCCTACTTCGACCAGCTCGGGCCGGCCGCGCAGCCGCGCATCCTCATCCCCGGGGTGGGTCGCGGGTACGAGGCCGAGTACCTGCACCGGGCCGGCTTCCGGCAGGTGTTCGTGGCCGACTTTGCGCCCGAGGCCCTGGGGGCCCTGGCCGCGCGGGTGCCCGATTTTCCGGCCGCGCACCTGCTGCCGGCCGATTTCTTTGGGCTCTCCAACGACCCGCCCTACGATTTAATTGTGGAGCAAACCTTCTTCTGCGCCCTGGCCCCCGCCCAGCGGCCCGCCTACGCCCGGCAGTGCGCCCGCCTGCTGCGCCCCGGCGGCACCCTCGCGGGCCTGCTCTTCGACACCGCCTTTGCCGGGGCCACCGAGCCGCCCTTCGGCGGCACCGCCGCCGAATACCGGGCGTACTTCGCGCCGTACTTCACGTTTCAGCATTTTGCCCCGGCCACCAACTCGCTCCGGCCCCGGCAGGGCAAGGAGCTATTCATCTGCCTCAAAAAGAACTGATTATCGCATGATTAACGCCCTCGCCAACGCCCTTCCGCATTTCCGCCACACCCAGTCGGGCCAATTTTTTCTAATGGCGGGGCCCTGCGTCATCGAAGGCGAAGACATGGCCCTGCGCATCGCCGAGCGCATCAAGCATATTACCGACAAGCTCCAGATTCCCTACATCTTCAAGGGCTCGTACCGCAAGGCCAACCGCTCGCGGCTTGACTCGTTCACCGGCATCGGCGACGAAAAGGCCCTGCGCATCCTGCAAAAAGTGGGGCGCGAAATCGGCGTGCCCACCGTCACCGACATCCACGAATCGGCCGAGGCGGCCCTGGCGGCGGAGTACGTCGACGTGCTGCAAATCCCGGCCTTCTTGTGCCGGCAGACCGACCTGCTCATCGCGGCGGCGAACACCGGCAAAGTCGTCAACATCAAAAAAGGCCAGTTCCTGAGCGGCGAGGCCATGAAATTTGCCGTCGATAAGGTGCGCGAGTCGGGCAACCCGCACGTCATCCTTACCGAGCGGGGCAACTCGTTCGGCTACTCCGAGCTGGTGGTGGACTACCGCAACCTGCCGGCCATGCAGCGTTTCGGCGTGCCGGTGGTGATGGACGTGACCCATTCGCTGCAAAAGCCCAACCAGCACAGCGGCGTCACCGGCGGCCAGCCGGCCCTCATCGAAACCATTGCCAAGGCCGCCATCGCCGTGGGGGCCGACGGTTTGTTCATCGAAACCCACCCCACGCCCGAAACCGCCCTGTCCGACGGGGCCAATATGCTGCCCCTGGACCAGCTGGAAGGCCTGTTGCAGCGCCTCACGCGGGTGCGCGACGCCGTGCGGCCGACGGGCGAAATCGAAACCAATCGGCTGCCTTAGCGCCCCGGCCGCGGCTCAAATCCAGCCGTCGTGCGGGCCATCCAGGCGCAACGCGAAGTGCTGCCGGGGCTGCCCGCGCCGAAAAAATACCAGCCCAACGTAGAACAAGTCCACGGTTACCGTTACCTTGGGGTGGGCCTGGATGGCGGCCCACGCTTCCTCCATCTCGGCCGACCAGTGGATGTCGTCGAACACGAACACCGATTCGTCGGTGCGGTGGGCCAGGCACTGCGCGAAGTAGCGCAGCGTGGGTTCGCGGCGGTGGTTTCCGTCGAAGAACACGAAGTCGGCCGGGGCCCCCAGCACGGCCAGGGCGGGCCCCAGGGTGGCGTCGAGGTTGCCTTCCACCACTTCCACGTTCGGCAGCCGTAGCGCGGCGAAGGTGGCGCGGGCGGCGGCGGCCACGTTGGGGCAGCCCTCGAACGTGATGACGCGGCGGCGCGAGTCGGCCGCGGCCAGGTAGGCGGTGGTGAGGCCCAGCGAGGTGCCCAGCTCCAGCACGGTGACCGGCCGGAAGCGGTTCACGAGCCGGAACAGCAGCTGCGCCAGGCGCGGCGGCTTGGCGGCGGTGCGGGCAATGGCGGACACGCGGCGCACCCGCCCCGCGCCGGTGTGCGAGCCGGCCCCCAGGTCCGTGACGCTCAAGCGGGCCGTACTTTTTAACAGGGCCCGCCGCTGCGCCTCGATGGGCGCGAAGGCCGCAAATTCCCCGTCGTGGCAGATGACCGTGGTGTAAAGGTCGTACACGAACGGCGAGTGCAGGCCGTGGGCGTTGCCGGCGTGCAGCCGGAAGCGCAGGTAAGCAAGAAGTTGAAACAAGTAGCTGTCAGTTGCTCGTTGTCAGTTGTTAGCCAGGGCTTTAGTGAAAAGCTAACAACTGACAACGAGCAACTGACAACCAAAAATTAATTCAGGCGGAAGGGCACCATCAGGGTGAATTCCGGGATTTCGACGGTGAATTCCTGGCCGTTGGCCACGCGCTCCATCAGGTAAGTACCGCACATCTTGCCCACGCCCGATTTCAGGTTACAGCCACTCATGTAGTGGTGCGACTGGCCGGGCTCGAGCACGGGCTGGCGGCCCACCACGCCTTCGCCCTCCACTTCGCGCACGGGGCTGTTGGCGTCGTGGATGTGCCAGTGCCGCCGCAATAGCTTCACGGTCAGCTCGCTGTTGTTGCGAATCGTGATTTTGTAAGCGAACACGAAGTGCTCCTGCGTCGGACTCGAATAATCGGGCAGGTAGTTGGTCGTAACCGAAACGGTAACGCCCTGCGTAGTGGTAGTAGGCATAAAAGAATCGGTCAATAAAGCTAAAAAATCCAACAGCGGCCCGCGCCGATTGGTTTTACGCCAACAAGCTTTCCAAGGTCGGAAAGATTTCGCTAATTCTCCCCAAAATTTCGCCAATTCCCCCCAAAATCGATGGTAAAAATAGCCGCGAGCTGGCAGCCGGTGCTGGCCGATGAGTTTGCCAAACCGTATTTCCAGCACCTCATTGCGTTTGTGAAGGGCGAGTACGCCACCGCCACCGTTTATCCGGCCGGCCCGCAAATTTTCCATGCCTTCGAGGCCTGCCCGTTCGAGGCGGTAAAGGTCGTCATCCTGGGCCAGGACCCGTACCACGGCCGGGGGCAGGCCCACGGCCTGTCGTTCTCGGTGGCCGAGGGGCAGCGCACGCCGCCTTCGCTGCACAACATCTTCAAAGAGCTGCAAAGCGACCTGCCCGCCGCCGCGCCCGCCCCCAACGGCAACCTTGACCGCTGGGCCCAACAGGGCGTGCTGCTGCTCAACGCCACCCTCACGGTGCGGGCCGGCGAGCCGGGCTCGCACCAGAAAAAGGGCTGGGAAGACTTCACCGACGCCGTTATCCGCAAGGTATCGGAAGGCCGGCCGCACGTGGTGTTCATCCTCTGGGGGGCCTACGCGGGCAAAAAAGCGGAATTGATTGATGCCCGCAAGCACCTGGTTTTGAAATCGGTGCACCCGTCGCCCTACGCGGCCGACAAAGGGTTTTTCGGCAGTAAGCCGTTCAGCAAAACCAACGCCTGGCTCGAAAGCCAGGGCTTGGAGCCCATTGAGTGGTAGGTGGCTCAATCTGGGCAAAAAAGGCCGTCATGCTGAGCTTGTCGAAGCATCTCTCCCACTTACTAATCAACTGATTTAGTGTGCGGGAGAGGTGCTTCGGCTGCGCTCAGCATGACGGCCTTTTTTGCCTAAAAAAAACCCGCCTAATTAATGGTGTGGAACAGGCGGCTCCAGCGGACTTTGTGGAAAAAGTCGGCGTAGGGGTCGATGGAGAGCCAGATGAGCACGGCCTTGCCCACCACGTGGTCTTCGGGCACGAAGCCCCAGAAGCGCGAGTCGAGCGAGTCGTGGCGGTTGTCGCCCATCATGAAGTAGTAGTTCTGCTTGAACGTGTAAGTCTTCAACGGCTTGCCGTTTTGCAGAATCACGCCGCCCTGCATCGTGATGCCCGTGTTGTGCTCGTAGCGCAGGATAATCTTGTAGTACAGCGGCACATTGTCGGCGGTCAGCTCCACGGTTTCGCCTTTTTTTGGCAGCGAGATGGGCCCGTAGTTGTCCTTGTTCCAGTGGTGCAGGCCGGGGGCCCCGGGGAAGTTGAGCGTGGTGGGGTAGTCGGGGTTGTCGGGGAACACCGCCTGGTTGGTTTCGGGCTGGCCGGCCGGGATGGTTTCGGCGACGACCTCCTTCACGTAGGGCTGCTTTTTAAAGTATTCTGCCACGGCGGGCGTGCAGTCCACCTCGTAGCCCGTGCCGTAGCCGGGCACGTCGCGCAGGGTGGGGTCGCCGGTGGCCAGGTTTTGGTAGTCCACCACGCCCTGGGCGCGGAAGGCGGCCACCACTTCGTCGTTGGCCTCGGGAATGCGCAGAAAGTACTTGCTCTGCAAGCCGGGCGGGTTCACGGCCGGCTGGCCGTTGATGTACACCTGGTGGTCCTTGATTTCGAGCTTGTCGCCGGCAATGGCCACGCAGCGCTTGATGTAGTTGGTGCGCAGGTCGGCGGGGTATTCCAGCTCAAACGGCACGTGGAACACCACCACGTCGTTGCGCTGGATGCTGCTGAAGCCCGGGAAGCGGAACGTGGGCAGCTGAATCAGGTCGGAGTAGCTTTTGAGGTGGAAAATCGGGTCCGTCTGGTGCGTGAGCGGAATTTGCAGCGGCGTTTGCGGCGTGATGGTGCCGTAGTGCAGCTTGCTCACGAACAGGTAGTCGCCCACCAGCAGCGAGTGCTCCATGCTGGGCGTGGGGATGGTGTAGGCCTCGAAGGTGGCCCAGCGGATGAGGGTGGCTGCCACGATGGCAAACAGCAGCGAATCGGTCCACTCGCGGGTTTTGCTCTTGGGCTTCTGGGGCGGCGCGTCGGCGCTGTAGCGCTTGATTTTGAAGAGGGGCATAGACAAGGACGCCGGCCGCGGCCGGCGCTTGGGGCGGGTTGGAAAAACGACTGATTGGAAAGCCGGCGCAAGCTAACGATGCCGGAAATGCTTTCGTGCGGAAGGCCCTACAAGCCCAGCAATTCCTTCATGCCGAACACGCCCGCCCGGCCCGGCAGCCACTCGGCGGCCAGCAGGGCCCCCTGGGCAAAGCCGGCCCGCGAGTGCGCTTCGTGCTTCAGCTCCAGCGTGTCGACTTCGGAAGTATAAGTTACCACGTGCGTGCCCACCACGTCGGCCGTCCGCTCGCTGAGCACGGCCAGTTCCCGGGGCCCCTGGGCGGGGGCGTTGCGCCAGCTGGTTTTGGCCGGGAAGTGGGCCAGGATGCCCTCGGCGGCCGTGACGGCGGTGCCGCTGGGCTGGTCGAGCTTTTGGAGGTGGTGAATTTCGCGCACCGCCACGTCGTAGCCCCCGAACTGGTGCATTTTGGCGGCGATGTACTCGTTGAAATGGAAGAACAGGTTCACGCCCACGCTGTAGTTGGAAGCGTAGAACAAGCTGCCCTTCAGCTCGTTGGTCAGGGCCACGGCCTCGTCCCACTGGCCCAGCCAGCCCGTGGAGCCGCAGACCACCGGAATGCCCTGGCGCAGGCAGGCCGCCACGTTGGCGAAGGCCGCGTCGGGCCGGGTGAACTCGATGGCCACGTCGGCGGTGGCGGGCGTGAAGTCGGCGATGGCCGGGCCCTCGGCTTGGCCCGGGTCCACGATGCCGGCGATGCGGTGGCCGCGGGCGGTGGCCAGGGCCTCCAGCGTGTGGCCCATCTTGCCGTAGCCGATGAGGAGAATGTTCATGCGGGAGAAATTACTTGAAGTGCAGGCCCACCGCCACGCCGGGCGCGAGGGCCAGCCCCCCCACCGGGCCGGGTACGGGCAACAGCGTCGGCTGCCAGCGGAAGCTTAAATCGTCGCTCACGTCGAACGAGTACAGGTGCGCGTCCACGATGGCGTCGATAATGGTAACGCCGTAGGCCAGCGCGGTGTAAAGGATGAAGCCGTCGCGATAATGGCGGTAGAAAATGATGCCGTTTTGGATGCCCGCCACGGTGCGCTCCTTGCTCACCCGGTCGCCGGGCAGGTTGGCATTAGGCAGCGGCATCGCCGCAACCGTAGGGTCGGTTGAGATTAAGTTGGAGGCGTTGGTGTATTCGTTGAGGGCCCGCTGCTCGTAGCTCAAGATGTACGCCACCGTCCCAATGCCGCCGTACACGATGGGCAGCTTCCACCATTTGCGGTTGTATACCTGGCCCAGGCCGGGCACCAGGGCCAAGTAGCCGGCCTTGGCCGGCCGCGTCACGCGGAAGCCGAACAGCATTTCGGTGCGGCGCACCGAGTCTTCGGCGTGCTTTTTTCGCTTGTCGGCCAGCGTGGTTTTGCGCACGCGGGCCGTGTCGGGGCGAATGGTCTTGGGAACGGCGGGGTTGTTGGCGTTGGGGTTGGCCGGGTCGTACACTTGGGCCCGGGCGGCCCGGGGGCCCAGCAGGGCCCCCAGCACCAACAGCAGCAAGGCGGCGAGCCGTAGCAAAGGCTTGTTCATAACCAGCAGACCATCCGTGAAAGCGTGAAAGGAAATTTCACTAAGCGGGGTGCAGAATGTGCAGAATCCGTTGCATGTCCTCCACCGAATCAAAGGCAATTTTGATTTCGCCGTTGCCTTTGGGGCCCGGCCGCACCTGCACCCGCGACCCGAAGCGGTCGGTGAGGGTGCGCTCGGTGCGGCGAATTTCGGCCACGGGCACCACCGAATCGGCGGGGCGCGGGGCGCTGACCGGGCCGGGGCCGTCGGCGGGCAGCCGGCCGAAGCCGTTGCGCACCAGCTCCTCCACGCGGCGCACCGACAGCTCTTCGGCCACGATGCGGCGGTAGAGGGCCACCTGCTGCTTGGCGTCTTCGATGCCGATGAGGGCCCGGGCGTGGCCCATGCTGATGTCGGCGTCGCGCAGGCCCACCTGGATGTCGGGCGGCAGCTTCAGCAGGCGCAGGTAGTTGGTGACGGTCGAGCGGTTTTTGCCCACCCGCTCGCCCAGTTCTTCCTGGCGCAGCTGGCACTCGCTGAGCAGGCGCTGGTAGCTGAGGGCGATTTCGATGGCGTTGAGGTTTTCGCGCTGGATGTTCTCAATCAGGGCCATTTCCAGCATCTGCTGGTCGTCGGCCTTGCGGATGTAGGCCGGAATGGCGTCGAGGCCGGCCAGCTTGGAGGCCTGCAAGCGCCGCTCGCCGCTGATGAGCTGGTAGGCGCTGGGCCCCAGCTGGCGCACCGTCACGGGCTGGATGATGCCCTGGATTTTGATGCTGTCGGCGAGTTCGGCCAGGGCTTCCTGGTCGAAGTGGGTACGGGGCTGGTAGGGGTTGGCCTCGATCTGGTCCACCGAAATCAGGCCCACCGAGTTGGCCGGGTGGGGCACCACGATGCGCTCCCGGTCGCCTTTTTTCTCGTAGCTGCCCTCAATCAGGGCGTTGAGGCCCCGGCCGAGGCCGCCCAGCTTGCGCTTGGGCTGCGGGTGCAGGGGGGTGGCGGGGGCTTTCTCGTCGTGGTTCTCTGCGGTCATCGGGGCATGGCGGCTGCGGAAAATGCGGCAGCAGCAAGTTCAAAATTACGGATAGTAGGGCGAAGCGCAAGCCGGGGCTGGTGCTTTAGAATTTTGCCAAGCCGGCACCGGCGCCGGCAGCGCGCTCAATCCATCTAAAAAGTAGATAGCGCGCGACTTTGCAATGCTTGCATCGTGACCGTCGTAGACGAGCCGGTCCGAAGCCTGGAGGGGGCACGCATGGCGAACCGAACCGGGGACCCGGCCCGATAAACTTTACCTTGCGGGCCAATGGCTGATTCTATTACTGGAGTTGTTCGGGCCAGTAAGGCCGCCCGCCCCGCCTGGCACCGTTGGGTGCCTCGTGCATTGCTTGGGGTGCTGCTGCTGTTGGGGGCCGTCCTGTACCGGGGCTACGGCATTTCCTGGGACGAATTTACCGATCATAACCTCGGAAACGTTACGGCGAATTACGTGGCCAGGCGCTTGGTTCCGGCCCGCTGGCAGTCGCGGTTGCCCACCGACCCGCGCGTTCTTTGGCTGCCCACGAGCGGCATCATCCACGGCCCGGTGGTGGAAACGCCCGCGGCCGTGCTGGGCCGGCTGCTGTATCCGCAGCAGCCGCGCGGCTACTATGCGGTGCGGCACGGCTTTGTTTTTTTGGTGTTTGCGGCGGGCGTGGCGGCCTTGTACGGCCTGGGGCGGCTGCGCTTCGGCAGCCGGCGCCTGGCCTTGCTGGGCGCGGCCCTGCTGGTGCTGTCGCCCCGCTTTGCGGCCGAAGCGTTTTACAACGGCAAAGACGTCGGCTTTATGGCCCTGTTCACGGTGGCCATGCTGGCGCTGGCCTGGCTAGCGCGGCGGCCGGCGGCCGGCCGGGCCCTGCTGGCCGCCGGTGCCACGGGGCTGGCCATCGGGGTGCGGATGCCGGGCATAATCCTGCCCGCGTTCGCCCTCGGCTGGTTGGGCTGGCAGGCTTGGCGCGCCGGCCCGGGCCCGGCACGCCGGCGGCGGCTGGGCGTAGCGGGGCTGTACGCGGGCGCCACGGTGGGCGCTACCGTGCTATGCTGGCCCTACCTGTGGGAAAGCCCCCTGGCCAATTTTCGCTACGCCCTGCTCGTGATGAGCCACGTGCCCTGGCCCGGCACAACCCTGTACTGGGGCCGGCTGCTGCCGGCTCCGGCCTTGCCCTGGCACTACTTGCCCGTCTGGATCGTCGTCACGACCCCGGTGCCCTACGTGCTGGCCGCCCTGGTAGGCGCGGGCGTGGCGGTGCGCCAGCTGTGGCAGAACCAAAAAAGCGGGGGCTGGGCCACGCAGCTCGATTGCTTGTTTCTGCTGTGGCTACTGGCCCCGCTGGTGGCCGTTATCGGGCTCCGTTCGGTGGTGTTCGATGGGTGGCGGCACCTGTACTTTATCTACCCGGCGCTGCTGCTGCTGGCGGTGCGGGGCGTGCAGGCGCTGGCCCACCGCTGGGGGCCCGTTTTGCGGGGCCCCGGCCGGTGGCGGCGCGGGCTGGTGGGGCTGGCGCTGGGGCTCGTGGCGCTCGACGGGGGCCGCACGCTGTGGTTCATCGTTCGGGCTTACCCCAACCAGCAAACCTACTTCAGCTGCCTGCCCAACGCCACGGCCGAGCGCTTGTTCGAGCGCGACTACTGGGGCCCCAGCTACCGCTACGGCCTGGAGTGGCTGCTGCGCCACGACCCCAGCCCGATCATCACCGTGACAGGGCCGCAGCCCGCTATAATTTACGTCAACTTATTTGCGCTGAGCCCCGCGCAGCAAAAACGCATCCGGCTCATCGATAGCCCGGCGGCCCGCTACTACCTCACCGCCTACCGCTGGCACCCGCAGCCCTACGCCGACAGCCTGGGGCCCGAGGTGCTGGCCTACCGGCCGGGCGGGGGCATCAAGGCGCTCTCCATCTTCCGGCGCGACTCGCTGCGCCGCCCGCTGCCGCCCGCGCCCATCGGGCGGGCGCCTTTGCCTTGAAGAAGCATTCTTACGAATTGCCGCGAAGCCCAAGCACCTCTACTACCTCGCAAACGCCAATTCTCTTGCCTTCGTGAAGGTAGCCTCGCACACCGGGTCTTATATGCTGACGATGAAAGTTTCGGTAAGCAGGATTGGTGATAAACTACTCTACCCTACTAAAATTTGAGGCATAAAAACGGGGCGGCCCGACCTTTGGAGTTCCTACACAGCCAAACTCGTTCCGCCCCGTGAAGCAAG
>NZ_JABSNP010000008.1 GCF_013294115.1 Hymenobacter caeli
CGGGGCCTTGGTCTGCCTCAGCCGCCTCACGATGGCGGTGATTGACTTGCCGCCCCCCCCCCCCCCCCCCCCCCCACCCCCCCCCCCCCCCCCCCCCCGGCCCCCCCCCCCCCCCCCCCCCGCGGCCGGCCGTGATGTATCTACCCAGCCGCCAAGGCTTCGGCTCCGCCCACGATTTCGAGGATCTCGGTCGTAATGGCTGCCTGGCGCGTCCGGTTATAGGTTAGCTTCAGTGCTTTCAATAACTCGCCGGCGTTTTCCGTGGCTTTGTCCATGGCCGTCATCCGGGCCCCGTGCTCCGAAGCATTACTCTCGAGCACGGCTTTGTAAAGTTGAATTTTTAGCGACTGCGGGATGAGCGTGCGCACGATTTCCTCCTTGCTGGGCTCGAAGATGTAGTCCACGTTGCTCGTCGCTTTGGCTTCGGCCGGGGCCTCGGCGGGCACCAGCGGCAGCAGCTGCTGGGCCTGCACCACTTGGGTGGCCACGTTGCGGAACTCGTTGTACACCATCACCACCTCGTCGTACAAGCCGTCGCGGAAGCCGGCCATGGCCTCTTCCGCCGCCACCCGTACCGTATCGAACGACAGTTGGGCAAATACGTGGGTGTAATTGCCTACCAGTTGGCCGCGCCGGGCGTAATAATCGTTGGCTTTCTTACCAATGGCCATCACCGAAATACTGGCCGTCGGCAAGTTGGCGTAGCGCTCGGCTACCAGCGCCGCCACGCCCTTGAACACGTTAGAGTTAAACGCCCCCGCCAGGCCCCGGTCCGACGTGATGGCGACGACCAGCACCTTGCGCACTTCGCGCACCTGGCCGTATTCGCTCACTTCGTCGTCATCGGTCGAGCGGGTCAGGTTGGCTAGAATGGCGTTCAGGCGCTGGGCGTAGGGCCGCATGCGCACAATGTTGTCCTGGGCCCGGCGCAGCTTGGCCGCCGCCACCATCTTCATGGCTTTGGTGATTTGCTGCGTGCTGCTTACCGACTGGATGCGCGAACGGACTTCTTTTAAACTGGCCATTTTTTAGCTTAATTGTTGAATGGTTGCCTGGTTAAGTTGTTGACCGTGCGGCGTGTTGAACGGTCAACAACTTAACCAGGCAACCATTCAACCATTTATTTTGCGTAGCTCGCCGATACGTCTTTGGCCACTTCACGCATGGCTTTGATGCCGGCGTCCTCGAGCTTGCCGGCTTTCAGCGCCTTCAGCACGTCGGGGTAGCGCGAGGTCATGGTTTGGGTGTACTCCTTTTCGAATTCGCGCACCCGGTTCACGGGCACGTTGTCGAGCAGGCCATTGGTGGCGGCGTAGATGATGGCCACTTGGTCTTCCACGCGCACCGGCGAAAACTGTGCTTGCTTAAGGATTTCCAGGTTGCGGCGGCCCCGCTCAATCGTGAGCTTGGTCGAAGCATCGAGGTCGGAGCCGAACTTGGCGAAAGCTTCCAGTTCGCGGAACTGGGCCTGGTCGAGCTTCAGCGTACCCGATACCTTCTTCATCGACTTAATTTGGGCGTTGCCACCCACGCGGCTCACCGAGATGCCCACGTTGATGGCCGGCCGCACCCCCGAGTTGAAGAGGTTGGTTTCGAGGAAAATCTGACCGTCCGTAATCGAAATCACGTTGGTCGGAATGTACGCCGATACGTCGCCGGCCTGCGTCTCGATGATGGGCAGGGCCGTCAGCGAGCCGCCGCCTTTCACGATGCCCTTGAGGCTCTCGGGCAAGTCGTTCATGTCGCGGGCAATCGTGTCCGAGGCGTTGATTTTAGCAGCCCGCTCCAGCAAGCGGCTGTGCAGGTAAAATACGTCGCCGGGGTAGGCTTCGCGCCCGGGAGGGCGGCGGAGCAGCAGCGATACTTCGCGGTAGGCCACGGCCTGCTTGCTCAGGTCGTCGTACACCACCAGGGCCGGGCGGCCCGTGTCGCGGAAGTACTCGCCGATGGCGGCCCCGGTGAAGGGCGCGTAGAACTGCAGCGGCGCGGGGTCGCCGGCCGAGGCCGATACCACCACGGTGTAGTCCATCGCGCCGCCCTTGGTCAACGAGTTTACCACTTGGGCCACCGTCGAGGCCTTCTGGCCCACGGCCACGTAGATGCAGAACACGGGCTCGCCCCGGTCAAAAAATTCGCGCTGGTTGATGATGGTGTCGATGGCCACGGCCGACTTGCCGGTCTGGCGGTCGCCGATGATCAGCTCGCGCTGGCCCCGGCCAATCGGAATCATGGCGTCGATGCTCTTGATGCCGGTTTGCAGCGGCTCGGTCACCGGCTGGCGGAAAATCACGCCGGGGGCCTTGCGCTCCAGCGGCATTTCGTACAGCTGGCCCTGGATGGGGCCCCGGCCGTCGATGGGCTGGCCGAGGGTGTTCACCACACGGCCCACGATGCCATCGCCCACCTTAATGGAAGCAATTTTGTTGGTGCGGCGCACGGTGGCCCCTTCGCGAATTTCGCTGTAGTCGCCGAGCATTACGGCCCCCACGTTGTCTTCTTCCAGGTTCAGCACGAGGGCCTGAAGCCCGTTCTCAAACTCCAGCAACTCGCCCGATTGTGCCTTGGTCAACCCGTAGATGCGGGCCACGCCGTCGCCGACCTGCAACACGGTACCGACTTCTTCCAGCTCGGCTTCGGACTTGAAATTGGACAGTTGCTGCCGCAGGATTGCGGATACTTCGTCCGGATGTACTTCTGCCATGATGCTGATTTACAATTTATTTTGATATGAATTTTCTTGCAGCGCAACGCGCATCTTCCGCAAGCTCGACCGCACGGATTCGTCGAGCTGCACGTCGCCCACGCGCAGCACGAAACCGCCAATCAGGTCGGCGTCGACTTTCTCGGCCAGTTCCACTTCGGCGCGGCCGGTTTGGCGCGTCACCAGCTGTTTCATCTCCAGGCGCAGCACGGGCGTTAGGGGCAGGGCCGACGTTACTTCGGCGGTCTGGATGCCGCGCAGCGCGTTGTACTGCACGTTGAATTCGGTGGCCACGCTTTCGAGCGCACTTTCCCGGTTTTTCTGGGTCAGCAGCAGCATGAAGCGCATGGTTAGGTCCGACACCTTGCCTTGGAAGAGTGCAGTGAGGATAGCCAGCTTCTTGTCGTGCTTCACGATGGGATTACGCAACAGCAGGCGCAGTTCGCGGCTATCGCCCACCACTTGGCCCAGCAGGTCCATGTCCTGCTTCACTGCTTCCAGCACGCCCTGCTCCTGCCCGAGGTCAAGAAGCGACTTGGCGTAGCGGGCCGCTACTCGTTGGTCAGCCATTGTTGGTTCGCTATTAGCGGTTGGCTCCTGGCCGCCGGCGTTGCCCCCGAAAGGAGAGCAGCCCACTGCCAAGAGCTCACGGCTTAGTTTAATTTTACTTCTTTCAGGTAGGAATCCACCAGCTGCGTTTGGGCAGCAGGGTCGGCAAGTTCGCGGCGAAGGATACGCTCAGCGATATCAAGCGAGAGCTGAGCCGCGGTGTTTTTCACCTCGGCTAAGGCCGCATTTTTCTCGGTCTGGATGGCTTCGCGGGCCTGCTGCACGATGTAGTTGGCTTCGCTGGTGGCGCGGGCCTTTTCTACTTCGCGGTGCTGGTTGGCCATGTTGGTGGCCTCCTGCATCATCCGGTCGCGCTCAAGGCGGGCGTCGGCCAGCAGCTTTTCGTTGCCGGCTTTTAGCTGTTGCATCTCAATTTTGGCTTGGTCGGCCATGCGCAAAGCGCTTTCGATGCTATCCTCACGCTCCTTCAGCGACCCCAAAATGGGCTTCCAGGCAAACTTGGCCAGCAGCAAAAAGAGAAGCAGGAAGATTAGGGTTTGCCAGAACAGCAAACCAAATTCGGGGGTGATAAGCGACATAAAAACAGTAGTTTAACAGCCTGAATAACAAAAGCAAGGAACACTTGGCGTTTGGGGTCCGCGCCGTTGGCGCTGCCCGGCGGGTGTGCCCGCTGCCGCAACGATTGAAAACCCGGCGCGGCTGGCCCCCGGCTCGCCGGGGCGAAGCGAAGGCCAGCCGGCCGGGCTCGTCAACGCGATTATTTCAGGTTCAGGGCGATGAGCAAGCAGACCACAACGGCAAACAGCGCCGCGCCTTCGATTAGAGCCGCTACAATAAGCATGGCGGTTTGGATTTTGCCCGAAGCCTCCGGCTGGCGCCCAATGGCATCCATTGCGCTGCCACCGATGCGGCCAATGCCCAGGCCGGCGCCTATGATAGCAAGGCCAGCACCAATGCCGGCACCCATTACGGCCAAACCAACCGAATTAACAACTTGCAGGAACAACGAAAGAAGCATGGTAAAGAAAAAAATGGTTTTGAAAAAAGAAAACGAATAAATACACCCCAGTCTGTCGCCTAGCTCGTCTAGTGCGCTGCTACGTCGGACTGCGCCAAGTGGGCGAAGTTGGAACCGCCCTGGCGCTGCTCAACCGTACCGAAGTCGTCGGCGTGCGCCCCGTCGGCCGTTTCGTGGTGGTCTTCCACGGCGCTCCCGATGTACATGGCGGTGAGCAGGGTAAAGATGTAGGCTTGCAAAATGGCCACCAGCAGCTCCAGCACGCTGATAAACAAACCGAACGGCACCGACAACAAGCCCGCCGTGGCCGAGCGGAAGATGAAAATGAGGCTGATGAAGCTTAGGATGATGATGTGGCCAGCCGTGATGTTGGCGAATAGCCGCACCATGAGCGAAAAAGGCTTGACAATAATCCCGACCAGCTCAACCGGCACCATGATGATGTACAGCGCCCACGGCACCCCGGGAGGCGCGAAAATGTGCCCCCAATAGTTCTTATTACCGCTGAACAACGTGATGACCAGCGTGAGCAGGGCCAGCATCATCGTCACGGCGATGTTGCCGGTGAGGTTGGCCGCGCCCGGCGTGAGGCCCAGCAGGTTATTGAACCAAATGAAAAAGAAGACGGTGAGCAAATAGGGCATGTAGCGCTCGTATTTGGGGCCAATGCTTTTTTTGCCTACTTCATCGCGGATGAACACCACGAACGGCTCCAGAAAGGATTGCAGGCCGGTGGGGGCCCGGCCCACGCGGCGGCGGTAGCCGCGGGCCACCGAGGCAAACACCAACACGAGCACCAAGCTGCTCATGGCCAGCGCAGCCACGTTTTTGGTAATGGAGAAATCGTACACCTTGCTGCCATCCAAGGTGGTCAGGCGTTCATCGTCGAGCTTGAAGTTTTTGTAGCTTTTGCCTTCGGCTATTTTGTCCGAGAAGAACACCGACAGGCCTTTGCCGGGCTGGTAGGCGACGACGGGGAAGTAGCTTACGAAGTTGCCGTTATCGGTCGAGAACCAGTGCCATTCGTGCGAATCGGCCACGTGGTGCAAAATAACTTCCCCGGCATTAAATGCCTTGGGTGCCTCGCCGCTTTGGGCGGGCTCGCCGGCAAAAACCGGTAAGGTTAGAAAGAAAAAGAGGATCGATAGTAAACGCTTCATTCAAACGAGGTTAAAACCAAAAACCGAACTAACTAACTATTGCTCCGGCACTTGTTTTTTGGAAAACGGCCGCAAGTTAGTCAAAATAGCCCAAATTTCAAAGCCAGCAAAGAGAAAGTACAAGATGAAGAAGGCCCCGAGAAAGGTATAAGTGGCCCGGCCGGCGTGGGCCCCACCGTTGTATAAGTACGTGAGCACGGCCCCCAAACCGGCCACCAGCCGGAGCGCCACCGACCCAAAATAGGCGCCCAGAATGTTGTCGGGGTCGCGGCGCATGGCGCGGGCCGTAAGGGCCAGGCCGAAGAGGGTGAGCGCCGCCAGGCCGGCCAGCAGGTACGGGGCCAGCGGGTGCACCACGGCGGGGCCAAAGGCGGCGTACAGCCCGTAGAGGCCAAGGCTCAGCACGCAGCAGAAGGCGATGAACGGCCGCAGGAAGGAGGGCATGGCGGGGCCAGCGCTACGCGCTTTTGGTGAGGGAGCGGATGACTTGGTAGAGGGCCACCAGCACCCCCAGCAGCATCAGCCCGATGGTGAACCACGGCGTTTTGGTGTGGAAATGGCCGTCGAGCCAGATGCCGGCCCAGGCGCTGAGGCCGATGGTGGCCAGCATCTGGAAAGCGATGCCGGAGTACTTGGCCACGGCCCGCATCCGGTCGGCCCCGGACGGGGTGGGGTCGGAGGCGGGGTCGGGCGGGGGGAGCATGAGCGGGGCGTGAAGGACGGGGTGCAAAGCTACGGCGCAGACCGGCGGGGGTTTGGGGCGGCGAAACGTAATTTTACCCGGGCCCGGCCGTTGGTAGGCCGGCGGCCGGGCCTCACCGGGCGAACATTTTGGGCCGCCACCGGCGTTCGGGCCCCGGCGGCCGGCTTTTATTCTTCATTTTTTGGCTTTGACTATTTCCTCGCTGCATTTTCGTTGGCTGGCCGGGGCCGGGCTGTTGCTGGGGCTACTGAGCGGCTGCGCGGCCGACAAGGGCCCGGTGGGCCACGCCCTGAACAACGTGGCGGCCCGCGACAACGCTTTCTTTCTGGCCCGCGAGAAGCTGCGGGCCACCGAAACCAAGCTGTACGCCGGGCGGGTGAACGACTACAACCAGCGCCTGCCCCTGTTCCCGACGCTGGACAGCGCCAGCGTGCGGGCCACCCGCACCGACTTGAACGACATCATTAAAAAGGCGTCGATGCCGATTCAGAACCGGCCGGGCTCGGACTGGACCGACGACGCTTACCTGCTGGTGGGCTGGGCGCGGTTCTACTCAATGCAGTTCAGCGACGCAACGCTGACGTTCAAGTACGTGAACTCGACCAGCAAGGACCCCAACGCCCAGCACGAGAGCCTGATTGGCCTGATGCGCACCTTTTTGGCCACCGGCGAGCTGGAAAGCGCCAAGGCGGTGTCGGACCTGCTGGACAAAGAAACGGGCCTCCCCGCCGACGCCCGCGAGCTGTTCCTGACCCGGGCCGACTACTACCTGCGCACCGAGCAGCCCGCGCTGGCCATTCCGCAAATTGAACAGGCCATTCCGCTGATTGAAGTCAAAAACGAGCGCTCGCGCACCCGCTACCTGCTGGCCCAGCTGTACCAGGAGCAGGGCGAAGACAAAAAGGCCGTGGAGCAGCTCGACGCCATTCTGAAGCACAACCCGCCCTACGAACTAGACTTTTTTGCCAAGCTGCTGCTGGCCCAGGTCTCGGGCCTGGACGAGGCCAACAAAGCACGGCTCGACAAGTACTTCGCCGGGCTGCTGAAAGACCCGAAAAACAAGGAGTACCGCGACAAGATTTACTACGAGATGGCGCGGGTGGCCTACCGCCAGAAGAACTACCCCGAGGCCCTGGCCCAGCTGCGCACCTCGGCCAAGGTGAGCACCACCAACCGCTCGCAGAAGAGCTACACCTATTTGCTGGCGGGGCGCATCTACTACGAAAACCTAGAAAAATTTCCCCTGGCAGCGGCCTACTACGACAGCACGGTGCAGAACCTGGCCATCACGGCCCGCAGCTACGCCGCCATCAAGGAACGGGCCGATATTCTGAAGGAATTTGCCAAACAGTACACCATCGTGGAGACGCAGGACAGCCTCCAGGCCCTGGCCCGGCTCGACGATGCTACCCTGAACCAGCGCCTCGACCAGTACGCTACGGCCGAACTGGTGGCCCAAGAAAAAGCCGCCGCCCAGCAGGCCCTGGCTGCCAAAAACCAGGCCCGGGCGGCCGAGCTGGCCGGGCGGCCCGCGCTCACCAACAGCCCGCTGAGCGTGGGGGCCAACGGCCAGCCCGTGCAAGACCCGCTGGCCTTCGACCCCACCGCGGCCGGCACGGGGGCCCAGTGGTACTTCGACAACCCCGCCACGCTAGGCCTGGCCCGCTCCGACTTTATCCGGCGCTGGGGCGACCGCCGCCAGCAAGACAACTGGCGAACGAACAGCCAGCCTAGCGCCTCGGCCAACACTGCCGCCAACGGCGACGTGCCGGTGAGCATCACCGGCAACGGGGGCACCCGCGTGAACCCGACGGGGGCCCTGGACGGGGCGGCGGCCGGGCCCGCCGCCGTGGACCCGGCCGCCGCCAAACTGACCCTGATGGAAAAATACCGGCAGGCTTTGCCCACCACGCCCGCGAAGCTGCAAGCCTCGAACGAGCTGGTGGAAGCGGCGCTGTACGCGCTGGGCGGCATCTACAAAGAGCAGCTGAAGGAGCGCGACCGGGGCATGGCCGCCTTCGCCCAGCAGGTGAAGCGCTACCCCCGGGGCCCCCACGCGCCCGACGCCTACTACCTGCTGTACCTGCACTACAAGGCCCTGCCCGACGCGCCCAAGGCGGCCGAGTACGCGGCCGCCTTGCAGCGCGAGTTTCCGCAGTCGCTTTATGCCAAGCTGATAGCCGACCCGCTATACCGCGAGCACGAACTGGCCCTGCACAACGCCGTGGCGGCCCGCGTCGATTCAGCATTTGCGCTTTACAAAAACCAGGATTTCCGCAAGGCCACCGCCGTGCTGGCCCGCACCCAGCGCCAGTACCCCAAGAGCGACCTGAGCGACCGGGTGGCCTACTTGAGAACGTTGCTTGTAGTGCGCACCCAGCCTCCGCTCACGGCCCGCGGCATGGTGGAGCAGTTTTACAAAGACTACCCCAACAGCCCGCTGGTGCCCGAAGCCCAGGCCCTGGCCAGCACCTACAAGAAGCAGGACGCCGGCCAGATAACCGGGGCCCTCGCCTCAACCGACCGGCCGGTCATTTCCATTTTCCGCCCCGGCGAGATTAACAACCGGCTCCGCGTGTACTATGGTGCGGATGAATCGCCGGCCGCGGCCGCGCCGCCCGAACCGACGCCCGCTCCGGCTCCGGCGGCATCCAAACCAGCTCCGGGTTCTCCCGCGCCGGCCCCGGTACTCCCGAGTTCGGGGGTTCCCAATGGTGGCAAAAACCGGCCGGCGAAAGCGTCGCCGGTCGCGGCGGCTCCTGGGGCGGCGGCCGCTGGCACGCCGGCGGCGGGAGCAGGTGCGCCCGCACCGGCCGCAACGCCCGCTACTGCGCCGGTGGCGGGGGCCCCCGCTCCTACCCCGCCGGCGGCCCCTACTACGGCTTACACTACGCAACTTAGCGGGGCGCACGCCGTGGTGCTGGTGTACGCCAAAAGCACACCGCCGCTGGCCGACCTTGACCAGCAGCTGGCGACTTACAACCACCGCTGGTTCCGCGACGTGAACCTGCAGGTGCAGGCCGACTCGCTCGCCGGCCAGCAGCAGCTGCTGGTGATTCGGACGCTGCCGGGGGCCCGGGTGGCCCAGAGCTACGCCACCAAGCTGCGCGGGCCCCAGTCGCCGCTGGGCCGGCTGCACGGGCAGGGCTACCAGGCGCTGGTCATTAGCCTCGACAACCTGGCGCTGCTGCAAAGCTCCGGCGACTTGGCCGGCTACCTGGCCTTTTTTCAGAAAGTGTACAAGTAAGGCCCCGGGCGGCGGTAGCGGCGGGCTGCCGGCTTTTCGCCGGCTGCCCGCTAATCGTTGAATTGTTGCTCTGGCTTCCTGGGGACCCTGGCGATTATCGGGCAGCCGGCGAAAAGCAGGCAGCCCGGGGTTGCGGCCCTTTTTTTGTTGAAGGCCCGCGGCCCGCGCCGTGGGCTTTATTTTTGCCTGTTGAATTTGCTTTTATTTGTTTATGCCTGACTACTCTACCGCCCCGCCCCGCCGGCCCCCGGGCCGCCCCGTGCCCACCCGGCCGGGGCGCTACACGGCTTTCGTGCGCACGCTGTGGGTACTGTTCGTGGGCGGGGTGCTGGCTACCGGGGGCTACGTGCTGGCCGTGAACAGCAACTTTCTGAACCTGTTCGGGCGGATGCCCAACCTGAAGTCGCTCGAAAACCCGCGCTCCGAGCTGGCCTCGGAAATCTACTCGGCCGACGGCGTGCTGCTGGGCAAGTACTTCCGCGAAAACCGCACGCCCGCCGAGTACAAGGACCTGCCCCAGAACCTGATTGACGCCCTGGTGGCCACCGAAGACGTGCGCTTCGAGCAGCACTCGGGCATCGACCCGCGCAGCATTTCGCGGGCCGTGGTGGCGCTGGGGCGCGGCGGCGGGGGCTCCACGCTCACGCAGCAGGTGGCCAAGGTGCTCTTCAAAACCCGTCCCGACCAGCCCAACACCCTGAACGACGGCCTGCTGAACGGCAGCGGTAAGGTGGGCATTCTGGTGGCCAAAACCAAGGAGTGGCTGCTGGCCATCCGGCTGGAGCGCAACTACACGAAGCGCGAAATCCTGCGCATGTACCTGAACACGGTGGAGTACGGCTCGAACGCCTACGGCATCAACACGGCGGCCAAGACGTTTTTCAACAAGGCCCCGCGCGAGCTGACCACGCCCGAAGCCGCCACGCTGGTGGGCATCGTGAACGCGCCCGGCCGCTTCAGCCCCAAGGTGCACCCCGACCGCTCGCGCCGCCGCCGCAACTGGGTGCTGCGCCAGATGGCCAAGGCCCACTACATCCCCGCCGCCGAGCTGGCCCCCGACACGGCCCAGCCCATCGTGCTGCACTACAACGTAGAAAACGCCAGCAAGGGACTAGCCCCCTACTTCCGCACCGAGGTGGCCAAGTCGCTGCTGGCCTGGGCCAAGGAAACCGACCACGACCTGTACGCCGACGGCTTAAAAATCTACACCACCATCGATTCGCGGATGCAGAAGTACGCCGAGCAGGCGGTAAGCGAGCACTTGGCCTTGCAGCAGAAGTGGTTCACGGCCCACTGGAAGGGCCAGCTGCCCTGGCGCGACGAGAACGGCAAGGTCATTCCCAACTTCCTGAACATCGCCATGCGCCGCACCGAGCGCTACAAGTCGCTGATGAACATCTACGACGGCAACCGCGACTCGGTGAACTACTACCTGCGCAAGAAATACAAGATGCCAGTGTTTACTTGGCAGGGCGAGAAAGAGATGAACTTCTCGCCGCTCGACTCGCTGGCCTATTACAAGCGCTACCTGCAGGCCGGCTTCATGGCCATGAACCCGCTGAACGGGCAGGTGAAGGCCTGGGTGGGGGGGGCCAACTTCAAGTTTTTCCAGTTCGACCACGTGCGGCAGGGCAAGCGCCAGCCGGGCTCCACCTTCAAGCCGATTGTGTACACGGCGGCCATCGACCAGGGCTACTCGCCGTGCTACCCGCGGCCCGACGTGCCCACCACCTTTCCGGCCGTGGCCGGGCGGGCCCCCTACACGCCCCAGAACTTCGAGGGCGGCTACTCGGGGCGCACTTTCACGCTGCGCCAGGCCCTGGCCCGCTCCATGAACTCCATCACGGCGTGGCTGGTGTACAAGCTCACGCCCGACATCATCGTGGGCTACGCCAAGCGCCTGGGCATCACCTCGCCGGTTGACGCGGTGCCCTCGGTGGGCTTCGGGGCCTCCGATTGCAGCATCTTCGAGCTGTGCGGGGTGTACTCCACCTTCGTGAACAAGGGCGTGTGGACGGCCCCGCTGATGGTGACGCGCATCGAGGACAAAAACGGCAACGTGCTGCGCGACTTCCAGCCCCAGACCAAGGAAGTACTGAGCGAGGAAACGGCCTACATCATGACCAACATGCTGCAAGCCAGCACCACCGAGCCCGGTGGCACCAGCACCATCCTGCATACGGGCTTCAAGTTCCCTTACGAAATCGGGGCCAAAACCGGCACCACCTCCAACTACTCCGACGCCTGGTTCATGGGCCTCACGCCCGACCTCGTCTGCGGTATGTGGGTGGGCGGTGAAGACCGCAGCATCCACTTTCGCACCGGGGCCTACGGCCAGGGGGCCCGCCTGGCGCTGCCGCTCTACGGCATCTTCATGAAAAAAGTGTACGCCGACAAAGAACTGGCCATCAACAAAGAGCCGTTTCCGCTCCCCAGCAAGCCGCTTAGCATCGAGCTGGACTGCTCGAAATACAACGGCGTGACGCAGCGCGACACCATTCCCGACAACCAGAAAATGGCCCCGCCCGTGCTGGACGGCCCCGACAAGCAGGACATTTAACGCATAGCCTTTGCAGATTCGTTGGCTTTCGCTGCTCCGGGGCAGCAACGAGCAAAAAGGCGGGAACGGCAAAAACTGGTGACTTTTGCCGTTCCCTTCCTGTTACTACTGGCTGGCTTTGTCTTGCTGTGAAGAACAGGCCCCAGCGAAGTACTTTAAATCTGTGATACCCGTGGCCGCTTCTCCCCAACTGCAAGAACAAATTAACCGCCTGCCCCACCGGCCGGGGGTATACAAATATTTTGACGACGAAGGCATCATCTACGTGGGCAAGGCCATTGACTTGCGCAAGCGGGTGAGCAGCTACTTCAGCAAGCAGGACCACAACAAGAAAACCCAGCAGCTGGTGAAGAACATCAAGCGGCTGGAATTTACGATTGTAGATTCGGAGTCGGATGCTTTTTTGCTGGAAAACAACCTCATCAAGCAGCACCAGCCCAAGTACAACATCCTGCTGAAGGACGGCAAAACCTACCCCTACCTCTGCCTCACCAACGAGCGGTTTCCGCGCCTGCTGCCCACCCGCCAAAAGATTAACGATGGCTCGCGCTACTACGGGCCCTACGCCACCGGCACGGCCATGAACGTGCTGTTGGAGCTGATTCGGGCCCTGTACCCGTTGCGCACCTGCACGTATAACCTAGCCCCTCAAAACGTGGCCGCCGGCAAGTTCAAGGTGTGCCTGGAGTACCACCTGGGCAACTGCAAGGGGCCCTGCGAGGACAAGGAGGACGAGGCGACTTACAACGGCTACATCGCCCAGATTCGGCAAATCCTGAACGGCGATTTGCGCATTCCCAAGCAGTACTTCCGCGAGCAGATGACCCGGGCAGCGCAGGAGATGCAGTACGAGCTGGCCCACCAGTTCAAGGTGAAGCTCGACAAGCTAGATGCCTTCCAAGCTAAAAGTACCATCGTAAGCGACACCCTGACTAACATCGACGTGTTTGCCATTGCTTCCAACGAGAAAGCCGCCTTCATTTCTTACATGAAGGTGATGAACGGCTCCATCATCCTCACCCAGAGCTTGGAGGTGACCAAAAAGCTCGACGAGCCCGACGCCGAAATCCTGGCCCCGCTGGCCATGCAGCTGCGGCAGGAGTTTGAGAGCGAGGCCCGCGAAATCCTGTCCAACGTGCCCCTCGACTTGCCGCTGCCGGGCGTCACGCTCACGGTGCCGCAAATTGGCGATAAGCGCAAACTGCTGGAGCTGGGCCTGAAAAACGTGCTGTACGTGCGCAAGGAGAAGGAAAGCATGAACGAGCGCAGCAAGGACCTCAACGAGGTGCGCATCATGGAAACCATCAAAAAAGACCTGCGCCTCAAGGACTTGCCCAAGCACATCGAATGCTTCGACAACTCGAACTTCCAGGGCGACAACCCGGTGGCGGCCATGGTGTGCTTCCGCAACGCCAAGCCCAGCAAGAAGGACTACCGCCACTACCACATCAAAACCGTGGTGGGCCCCGACGACTTCCAGTCCATGTACGAGGTGGTGCACCGCCGCTACCGCCGCCTCACCGACGAGGGGGCCAGCCTGCCCCAGCTCGTGATTGTGGACGGCGGCAAGGGCCAGCTCAGCATGGCCGTAAAAGCGTTGAAAGACCTGAATCTCTGGGGCCAAATCCCCGTTATCGGCATCGCCAAGCGACTGGAGGAGATTTACGTGCCTAACGACCCGCTGCCCCTCTACATAGACAAAAAGAGCGAGTCGCTGCGCCTCTTCCAGCGGATGCGCGACGAGGTACACCGCTTCGGCATCACTTTCCACCGCTCGCTGCGCGACGCGGGCACCCTCAAAACCGAGCTAACCGAAGTAAAAGGTCTGGGGCCCATCACCGCTGACAAACTTCTAAGCAAGTTTAAGTCTGTCAAGAAAATCCGCGAGTTGAGCGAAGCCGAACTAATTGCTGAAGTAGGCAGAGCCAAAACCAAGGTACTCCAAGCCTACTTCGCCCAACAGGAAGCCGAGCCCGCTGAGTAGTTTAGCCCTCCACCAACACAAGAAAGACCCCGGCTATCCAGCCGGGGTCTTTCTTGTGTTCATCAAAGCAACAAGCTAAACCTCAAAAATTCGTCTGACCCGTTGAAATCCGTTAAATCTACAGCCTTAAAAAGACCACAGGTTGTATTCGTACTCAACCAAATCGGCGGCCGTTTGCTGCGCGGCTAGAATGCCTTGCTGCTGCCCGCCGTAGATGTCGTCGAGGCGGGAATCGCCAGCGTTCGATACTTTGGTGATATAGGAGTTGAACAGCCAAAGCTCAAAAGCATCAGCCAGGTTTTTGTGTTGGGCATCGTTCTGGGCATTGAACCAGATGGCATTCTGCGGATTGGCGCGGAACACTTTTACCAAATCGCTGTACTTGAAAACGCCCACAGTTTTCTCAATACCCGAGGCATTTTGGGTAAGCGTAGAGGGCACCAAAATTGAGATGGTTTTGATGTCGTGGTACATGCGCGACCGTTTCTTGTCGAAAATCATGTCCTCTTTCAACTCCAATTGGTACAAATCCTTGGGGCGGTACTCGAAGCTGTCAGACTTTTTCACTACGGGAGCAGCAGCTATGGCAGGCACCGTCTCATAGATTACCTTACCCCGTCTGTCTTTCAAAACTTTACCGTTGACCATCTTAGGCCGACGGGTGGCGGCAGTTGACTTCTTTTTGACCGGGGCGCCCCAACCATCGTCGGCCGCTGCACCGCCGCCCAAGTCGCTTTCACTGAAGCCAGCGGCTTTTTCATCAGCGCTCAACTCATTAGATTTGTCAGCATACGACATGTTGGACGAAACCTCGGCCGGAGTAAACGTTGACGTCAACGAGTCATTTCTGTACGCCTGAATTTCGCCCCGCTTCACCGCATCGATAACGACGCGGGTAATTTCCTTGCCTTCCGAAAACATCGGCTTGTTCTGCTTCTCGCGCAAGTCGATGGCACGCCAAATGCTTTTGCGAAACATCTGGTCGGATAACGGAATCGGCCGGCGCGAGCCCGTACTGCTGGCCGTAGTGGCTTGCTCCTGAGCCAAGGCAGCAGTGCTAATGGTGAGGCCAGCGGCCAGGATGGCCAGCGTTTGGGTAGCTTTCATAAAAACTCGGAATATGCGGGGATAAGACAGCCGGTCAACGCCGGACCCAGATAGTTTAGTATTACAGCAGCGGGATGTTGAAAGTGCGCGATACGCTCACCGGCTCCACATTGCCTTGGAAGTTCTGGCGCTGTACGCCTTTCACTTCGATGTAAAGACGGTCGCCCTCACGGTAAGCATTGACCACATCGCTCAGGTTGGCCTCGGGACCCGACACAGTTTTGGGGGGAAGGGCCGGACGCTTGCCCCGTACCAGTGTCACCTCATAGTTCGACACGCGGTAGCGCGCGTCTTCGGGCAGAAAGGTTGCGAAACCAGCGTCTGGAATGGCTTTCAGCGACAGCGAACGCACGGCAGTACCGGGGGTACCTTGCTTTTCGTTAGCCTCGCGGCCGCCGACAAAGCACTTAATCTCCGGCTTGGGGATGGGGCGCACCTGAAAAGTCTGCGAACCAATGGCGTTGCCGCCGCTGCTCACGTTCAGGGTCACCTCTTTCGAGTTAGGTACCAGCGTTACATCACCCAGCTTGCTGCCCTGAATGGTAGCAGCCCCCGAAGCCGAGAAGCTAGGCTTGTACTGGGCCCCCAAGGCGGGAACCTGCACGCTCAACTTGTTACCGCACTTGAAGTAAAGCGCCTGCACCGAAGCCGACTGAATCTGCATCACCGGCTTGGTGACGGTGTAAGGAACCAATACTTTGAACGTGGTATCGCGGCCGTTCTGGTTGAAACGAATCGAGCCAGTCCACGAAGCCTTGGCATTGCCAGCGGCATCGAAGCTACCCGGGCGGGCCACAAACGATACTTTACCGTGCCCGTCGGGGCCCACTGCCAATGAACCGCCATTCAACGTCATCGACGGGTGGATACTGGTAGCCGCAGCAGTCAAAAACAGTTCAGCATTGTACTTAGTACCGGCGGCCACGGTGTTCGACTCGGCCGAAGCAAAAGCCCCGATTTTGTCGAATACGATGGTTTTGGCACCTACTTTCTGGGCCTGGGCCGAAAGGGCATCGGCTTCGTATTTCAGCACTTCGGTTTCTTTCTGCGACAGCACGGCCAACGCGGCTACTAGTGGCGTGTTCTCGAAGTTTAACTCCGCGAAATCTTTGTTGCGCTGCTCGGGCATGGTTTTCACCAGCGGGTCTTCGCTGCCGTCCATTGCCAACGGCTGGGCCGAGGGCACGTAGGTTTTGATGTAGCTGGCGTAGTCGTTCAGCGTGGCCTTCATTGGGTAAGCCAAACCTTCCTTCTTGCTCCCGATCATCGTGATGGCCACCTTGTCCTCGGCGCTCATGTTTTTAATTTCTGCCGAACCTTTAACGTTCTCCGAAGCAGCTAGCAGCTTGTCGCGCAAGTCGCGCAGGTAGGCTACCGTAGTTTTGGTCTTCGCGCGGATTTCTTCGCTTTGGGCGAGCACCGTTTTATCGCGGGCCTGGTTTTGGTTTTTAACCACGGCATCCTGGATACCCTTTACGGTGCCATCAGCCGCGACCGAAGTTTTATCGTTCACACCAATCAAGCTGTCGTCGATAAATTTAAATTTCAGCAGGATGGCTGAGTTTACCTGTAGTGCCAGCAATGCTGTCAGTACGAGGTACATCATGCCAATCATTTTCTGCCGCGGTGTTTCGTTTGCGCCCGCCATTATGGGTTTCCTTTAAAAATGGATAATAGGAATCGTATAAAGTAAACTTGCCGGATTAGCCCTGGGCCGGAGCGCGCATAGCGTTCAACATGTTGCCGTACACACGGTTGAGCGAAGTCAGGTTGCCGGTCAGGTCCGCTACTTGCTTCTGAAATTGCTCGGTGTCTTTGCCGGCCTGGGTCATGTTGTCCATCGCCTTGCCCAGCGTACCGTAGAACTGATTCATGGACTTAAGATGCGTGTTGGCGTCCTGCAACTCCATCTCGTACACCGCATTCAGGGCCCCGAGGTTTTTGGTCACGTTTTGCACTTGCTGGTGGTACTCCTTGGCGTCGCCCGTGGCATCGGCCAGCGAGGTGATGGCCGCGGCGGTATTCGAGTAAGCCACATTGATTTTATCGAGCGAATCGGCCGCGGTACGCACTTTCTTGGTGTACTCGTCGGTCACGTTGGTCGCGTCGCCGAGTTGGCCGAGTTGCGCGGTGGTGGTGCTGAGACGATTCAAGCCCTGGCCTAGGTTGGTGAGGGCCTCGGGGGTGACGTTAGCATTTTTCAGCATTTCATCCAGCTTACCGGTCAAGCCATTTACTTGGCTCTTGCTGTCGCGGAAGCGGTTGTCATTCGTGCTGGGGTCGTAGCCCTCGCTCAGTTCCGGGTACACCAGCGACCAATCGTGGTCGGAAGAATGGGGCTGGAAAGCGCTTAGGAAGAAGATAACGGCTTCGGTGCCCAAGCCTACCATCAGCATGATGTCAGCACCTTTAAAGTGTTCGATTTTAAATAGGGCACCAACAATAACTACGGCGGCACCGATGCCATATACCTTAGGCATCACGTCATCATATAGGAAACTTTTTTTAGCGGCCATCTTAGTAAATTTTTAGAGGTAGATTGTGAAAAAATTGGTTGTGAGTTGGTTAGCTGGTTTTTATTAGTTGAGTTTGCGGTTGGTGCCCATGCCGATTTGGATCATCGAGCAACGGAAACCGATGTAAGAGCGGGCCGAATCCTGGTATTCGAAGTTGCGGGTGCCGGTTTCGAGGAAGTAGGCAATGTCTTTCCACGAGCCGCCGCGCACCACTTTGCGGGGTTCGTTGTCGTCGGGGTTGGTCGGGTTCAAGTCCCACACCACGGGCACGGAGGCTTCCATGTAAGCATCGTCGCACCACTCGGCTACGTTGCCAGCCATATCATACAGGCCGAAATCATTAGGGAAGAATGAACCTACCTCCGAAGTGTAAGCATAGCCGTCGCTAACATAGTCGCCCCGACCTGGCTTGAAGTTGGCCAACATGCAGCCCTTGGTATTGCGCAGGTACGGCCCACCCCAAGGATACGTAGCACCTTCGCGGCCGCCGCGAGCGGCGTATTCCCACTCAGCTTCTGAGGGCAAGCGGAAGTTGGGGTCGGCAGCATCGCCGCGCTCCTCGCGGGTGGCGTTACGGTACTTGGTGCGCCAGTTACAAAAGTATTTAGCGGCGAACCAGTCCACGCCCACTACCGGATAGTCGTCGAAAGCGGGGTGGGTGTAGTAGTACTCCAGCAAGGGGTCGCCCATGTGGTAAGTGAAGTCGCGCACCCACACCGTCGTGTCAGGGTACAATTCCGTCATCACGTACTCTTCACCCAGCACATCCAGCGAGTCCTGCTTGATGGCTTCGATGAACTGCCGGTACTTGTTGTTGGTGATTTCTGTCTCGTCCATGTAGAAGCCGGCGATGGTCACCTGCTTGTTCATGTTGACCATCGACGCGGAAATGTCCTGATCAGTCTGGCCCATGTGAAACGTTCCGCCCGGGCAGGGTACCATTCCAAAAGGTACTTCTTGAGGATTATAATAAGGCCGGTCCTGCGCGCCGACCAATTCACCTTCGTTGCTTTTACTGAAGCTGCACCCCCCTAAAAGGGCCCCAGAAAGCGCGAATAAAGATAATGCGAGTAACTTATTCATGGGAGTAAAGCAATGTTTTAAATTGGCAGAGCTATCGGGTTATGTTGTTCGGCTGGCAAATATACAATTTCCAGCACAATTGCACAATATTTTTTTATCGCTGCCACAAGGGCTGCAAAGGCAGGCGAAACAACCCAAACGAATTGGTAGAATGGCAGGCACGAGTGCTTGGCAGGCAAAAGCAAGGACGTAATATGCCTTAACAGTTGAAAAACAGCGTTTTTAGCAATAAGGCAATGGGCTAGAAACTGTAGCGAGGCGTGCGGATGGCTGGCCGAATGAGCAATCCGGGTTTGGGCAAACGGTACGAGAGCAGAATTTCATACGAGCTGGTGGCCCGAGCATCTTGGTTAAATGCAATAAAATCGTAAGCTAGGCCTAGGCGTACAGCGTTGTCTTTAGCAAAGCTTACACCTACTAAGCCCGAAACGGATTCTTGCTGGCGATAGTTTGCACCTATCCAATATTTATCGTCGAGTGTGGCGCGAACGCCGCCCTCGAAAGAATAATTTTTCGAGTTGCTCAGCTTGTCGCCCGAGCTAAAACTGCCAGGCAAGACGGCCTTGACCAATACTGTAGGCGTGACGACAACGGAAGACGACGCTTCGATATTGTATCCTGCCGTGAAATAAGCGTGATTTTCTCCTAAGTACGAAGGAATTGCGTTGCCGTACTGATTGGAAAAATGATAAGTGGAGCGAAGCAGGTTGTTGACACTCAGCCCAGCGTAAAACTTGGGTGACTCATACCAAATGCCTGCGCCGGCATCAAACTTACGGTCCGAACCATTGTAGGGAATATACGGGTCGGTGGGGTCGATGGCCACGAACGTGCCCGCACTTAAGTAGGTATAGGTGCCTTGAATACCAATGCCCAGCTTGCCAGCTCCCAGCTTTATGTGCTGCGAATACGAGAGCGTAGAATTGGTTACTTTTACTTCCCCAGCTTGGTCGTAGCTCACCGTCAAGCCAACGCCGCCGCTGAGGGCTGGTATGGGCAGCGAAGCCGTAAGCAAGCCCGTGCGGGGCGACCCATTGGCATCGCCCCGGGTATTGCCAAGGTTGTAGTATTGGTAACGGCCGATAACGTTGATTTCACCCTGCCCTTTAATACCCGCGTAGGCCGGGTTGAGGTACATCCCATTAAAGCCGTAGTGCGTGAACTGCGGCTGCTGCTGCGCCAAGACCGGAGCCGCGCCACCGGCCAACAGAAGAAGAGCAAGTACGCTTGTTTTCATGTTGCGAAAAACCAGGAGAGAAAGGAAGCAGCCAGGGCAGTCCAAAAGGGCTATGTGATGCCCTTTCAAATGTAGTACTAAATCGTGGGCTACTAGCAGGCTACCCGCCCAAACAAAGAACGCCGAAAACAAAGTTTCCGGCGTCCGAAAGGGATGTAATTACTGATTAGCTAAAGGCCCGTTGGCTACGCCTGCGCGGCCAGCTGATTGCGGCGGATGTACGCCTCGATGGCCCCGGCCATCGACGGCGCATTAGGCATAGGAGCTTCAATATCCAGTTCTAGGTTAGCGTCGCGCACAGCCTTGGCCGTGGTGGGGCCAAAGGCCGCGATGCGGGTACCATCCTGCACAAAATCGGGGAAGTTGACAAACAGCGAGCTGATGCCCGAGGGGCTGAAAAACGCCAGGCAATCGTACTTCACATCCGATAAGTCAGACAGGTCACTGGCCACCGTGCGGTAGATGACGGCCTCGGTAAACTTGAGGTTGTTGGCCCGCATGAACACGGGCAGGTCGTCTTTGCGGATGTCGGAGCAGGGGTAGAGAAAATTCTCGCCCTTGTGTTTTTTGATGACATCAAACAAATCAGCAGCGGTGCGCAACCCCACGAACAGCTTGCGCTTGCGCAGCACGATGTACTTCTGCAAGTAGTTGGCCGTCTGCTCCGAAATGCAGAAATACTTCATTTCGGCCGGCATTTCGAGCTTGGCTTCCTGGCAAATGCGGAAGAAGTGGTCAACGGCGTTGCGGCTGGTGAAGATTACCGCGGTGAACTCCGCAATGTTGATTTTGTCGCGCCGAAAATCTTTGTAAGAAACCGGCTGCACTTCGATAAACTCTCGGAAATCAACCCGAACACCGTATTTCTCAGCCAGGGCCGAGTAAGGGGACGTTTCGTTGGTGGGCTTCGGCTGGGTTACCAAAATGCTTTGGATGCGCTTGGCGTGCCGGCCGGCACCCGGCGTGTCTGCACTCTCGGCCATACAAGGAAAATAGGAGTACTGCTAGAACGATAGGGGAAAGAAATCTGGGCAAAGACCGGGCTTAGGCCACCCGGGAATAACTAGGTAGAAAACACCAACAGCCTTAGTAGAACCAGCAGGGGCAGTATTTCGGTAGCACAAAGGTACGCAAACAAATGAAGATTAAGCAGCGACGCGCGTTGGTGCACGGTGTAGAGCACCCGCAGCACGGCCCCCACCAGCACCAAAGCAATAACGACCGCGGCCACGGCGTGCACGGCGGCGGGGTGGCGGCCGTTCAGGCCCAGGTAGAGCAGCAGCACAAAGGGCAGGAACAAGCCGGCCAGCAGGGTGCTGCGTAAAAATTCCCGGTACTGCACGGCGGCCAGCTCGCGCAAGTCGAATGTGTAGGCCAGCAACGACACATACAGATACTTGCCCAGCACAAAGCCGGCGATGAGGACCGCATAGAGTAGCACGCGCGCCACCACGGCCCGCTCGGGCACCACCACCAGCTGGCCCACCAGGGGCAGGTTTTCGAGCCCGGTGTGCAAAGCCGTGAGCAGCAGGGCGAAAGACACGCCGAACAACAGTACCAGCACAGCGTTGAGCACCGAAAAGGCCGGTCGCGCCAGAAATGTCCCTTGGTCGGAGGTGTTGCCGAACAGCTCATCGAACCGGAACATGCGGGCCAGGCCGGGCTGGTACGTGGCCCGCACCCCGCCGTAGAGCAGGCCCAGCGCCAGCAAAAACCCCAGCAGCACGTTTTGCCCGAGGGGGACGGGCTGGCGCACCTGGGCAATCTCGGCCACGGTATCGGGGGTGGCATCGGGGGTGGCGGCCGGCGCTGAAGTGAACGAGGCAAGCGCCGGGCTGCCGCCGGGCTGCCACACGCCCAGCAGGTGGGTGCCGAGGGCTTGGCCCGGGGGCAGCCGCTGCGCCAGGTCAAAGGCATACGACCCGGTACGTCCGGCCGTGAACACCAGCTGGTTATCTAGAAACAGGCTCAGGCCGCGTTGGGCCGCGAAGGCCACTGGAAATGGCTGGCCGCGGCGCAGGCGCACGTACTGGTAGTAGGCGTGAGCGGGGGCGTGGTAGCCGGGCAGATACAAAATGAGCCGGTTGCGGCCCACGTCGTGAATGAGCCAGTCGGCGGTGATGCCCGTGGGCGCGGCCGGTGGCAGGGGCTGGTACTCGGCGGCCCGGCTGCCCAGGGCCCCCAACAGCAGTACGACGAGCCCGAGCCAGGCCCACGCCCGCCCCGGGGCCCACCAGCCAGCAACGAAGAGCAGCACCGCCATCACGTGGGCCGGGGGGTTAAGGGTGGGTTTGGGGACGGGGCGGGGCCGCCACGGTTTCGCGGCGCAGGCGGCTCTGGTACACGCCAATGAACACGCTCAGCAGCACCGAAAACCCTACCAGGATGCCGATGAGGGCCAAGTTGCCGAGGTCCGCAAAATGAATCACGAACAAGATGACCAGCAGGTTGAGGGCCCCTAGCAGCAGCACGGTGCTGATTTGGGAGAAGCCCATGCCCAGCAGGCGGTGGTGGATGTGGTTGCGGTCGGGAGCGAAGGGCGACTGGCCGGCCGCCATGCGAATCACAAACACGCGCAGCGTATCGAACAGCGGCACGAACAAGACGCCCAGCGCCACGGCCGGCGTGGCGCTGAACGGCAACTGCGTGCCCGGCTGCCCGCCCAGCTCAATGAACTGAATGGCCAGCACCGACACAATAAATCCGCAAACGAGCGAGCCGGTATCGCCCATGAAAATGGGAGCCCGGTGGAAATTATAGCGCAAAAAGCCGACCATACCCCCCATTAGGCACACCGCCACGAAGGCGTAGTTGCTAAAATTTTCGCCCCCGTAGCGGTAGAAATAGAAGCCAAACGTGCCCATGATGATGAGCACGATGGAGCCGGCTAGGCCGTCGAGGCCGTCGATGAGGTTGATGGCGTTGGTGATGCCCACGATGGTGGCCAGCGTGAAGGCGTAGCTGATACCCACTGGCAGCATGTAAACCCCCAAAATGCCTTGGAAGCTGGTGATGCGCACATCGGCCATAATCATCACGATGCCCGTGGCCAGCAGCTGGCCCACAAATTTCTTGAACACCGACATGCCCACGAGGTCGTCTTTCAGGCCCACGAAGAACAGGATGATGCAGCCCGCCAGCAGCTCTTTCACGCCGTTTTGCAGGGGGGCGAAGATGGTAAGGGCCGACATGAACCCCGCAAATACCGCCACCCCGCCCAGGCGCGGCGTCAGCGACGAGTGCACGGTGCGCCCGTTGGGCGTATCGAGCATGTTTTTGAGGTGGGCGATGTGGATGATGGACGGCACGGCGAACAGCGCCACCAAAAAGGCCCACCCCGCCGACAGCGCCAGCTGAATACTAATCGGGTTCATAAAGAATAGGACATAGGGTAAGGCGGCCGGCCGGTGGCTGGAGGCCGCTAGCCGTGCAACACGCCGGCCCGGTCGAGCAGCGAGATGTGGATGAAGTTCTCGGGCACGATGGAGTCGGGCACGAAAATATATTTCTTGTCAAAAATCTGTTCGCCGCGGTAGTAGCTTACCCAGTACTGGTTGTTGAGGTGGAACAGGGCAGGGTCGAGGGGCTCGACGGGCACGGCCGTGCGGGGCGGCACCTCCTCGAACAGGTAGCGCAACGTGGAGGTGCGCACCGCCTCGCCGTCGGGCTGCTGGCCGTAGCCGTGGGCATTCACGATGACGCTGCGGAGCGGGTAGGCGTTGTGGTTGAGCAGGTACACCTGCCACACGGGCTGCCCCGCGGGCGTGAGGGCTCCGTCTTCGGCCGGTATAATGGCCACCGAAACACCTTCTACAGGGTCAAAGTGAATATCTTGCTTCAAAAGAGCCGCGGATTTAATAGATTTTAACGGATGGCAACGGATGATTGGGGGCCCGCTCGTGCGAGAAAAAACGGCGGCTTAAGCAGTGGTGGCACCGAGAAGTTGGAGCAGGTGCGGCAGAAGGCGCTCCTGCACTTCCTCGACCGGCACGGGGCGGCCCAGCTCCTGGGCCAGCGAGGTCACGGCTTTGTCGGCGATGCCGCAGGGCACGATGTGGCCGAAGTAGCCGAGGTCGGGGTTCACGTTGAGGGCAAAGCCGTGCATGGTCACCCAGCGGCTGCACTTCACGCCCAACGCGCAGATTTTGCGCGGGTTAGACGCCCCTTCCTCCCAACCCAGCCACACCCCGGTGAGGCCCGCGATGCGGCCGGCCCGCAGGCCGTAGCCGGCCAGGGTCAGCAGCACGGCTTCCTCCAGTGTGCGCAGGTACCAGTGAATGTCGGGGCGGAAGTTGTCGAGGTCGAGGATGGGGTAGCCCACGAGCTGGCCGGGGCCGTGGTAAGTAATGTCGCCGCCCCGGTTGATGCGGTGGTAAGTGGCCCCGTGGCGGGCCAGGCCGGCGGCGTCGAGCAGCAGGTGCTCGGGCTTGCCGCTCTTGCCCAGCGTGTAGGTGTGCGGGTGCTGGCACAGCAGCAGGTGGTTGGGCGTGGGCGCGGGGGCCGTGCCGGCAGCTTGGGCCTGCCGGTTGCCGGTTTTGATGGCCACCGTGGCGGCCAGCAGCTCTTCCTGCAACGCCCAGGCCGGCTCGTAGGGCACCAGGCCCAGCCGCCGCACGGCCAGCACCCGGTTGGGGGCGGCGAGGCGCGGCGCGGCGGCATCGGTTAGGGCAGGAGCGTTGGTCATCAGGCGGGTGCAGCGGATAGTGTTGGCCAATGGCGGGGCGCGGCGGCCCGGCCCTACCTTCGCCCCGCCCCCGGGCCGCAAAGGTACAAAGGGGTTTAGGCTTGGGCGGGTTCCCGCCGGCCGTCCCCGTTTCCCCTTTTCTTCTTTCATGCACGCCCCCCACGCCCTGGGCCAGGCCGGCGAAGCCGCCGCCGCCGCGTTCTACCTGGCCCGCGGCTACGAGGTGCTGGCCCGCGGCTACCGCCACGGCCGCGCCGAAGTGGACTTGGTACTGCGCCAAGGCACCGCCTTGCTGGTATTTGCAGAGGTGAAAACTCGCTCCGGCGGCCAGTACGGGCCACCCGAAACCTTCGTTTCGGCTCGCAAAAAGGAGTTGTTCCGCCTGGCTGCCACCCACTTGCAAGAGGAACTGGACTGGCGCGGCGACATCCGTTTCGACATCCTGGCCCTCACCCTGCGCCGCGACGGCAGCTTCTTGGTCGAGGCGTTCGAGGACGCATTTTACTAGAGGTTAATAGTTCGCACCAAGGGGGCGTGGCCCGGCGGTGCTTGGTCGCGGCTGGGGGCCGCTACCGGGCCTGGGCCCGCTTGGGCAGCACGTGGCCCCGCGCCGGGGGCACGCGGCCGGGGGCCGTGGGCGACGGCTCGGGCTCGCCGCGCTTGTCGATGTTTTTTTCCTTGTCGTACACTTCCACCCCGTTGCGGGTGAACTCTTTGAGTAGCTCGGGGACCTCTACTTCGGGGTCGTAGCCGCTTTCGGGGTACTGGTACTCGTAGTGGCGGAAGTTTTTCTTCACGGCCCAGAAATTGGTCCAGACGCCCACGCGGCGGCCGTTTTCAAACTGGCCGGTCCATTCGCGCTGGCCGGTGGCGGTGTAGCTGGCGTAATCGCCTTCCAGCTTACCGTTCACGTAGGGCACTACTTCCTTCAGCTGGGTGCGGCCGGCGTCGAAGTACGTGATGTTGGCGTCGCGCGGGAAACCCATCTCGTAGTGCGTTTTGCTGAGCAGCGTGCCGTTGCGGTCGTAGCGCTCCCAGCGCAAGTGCTTCACACCCAAGGCGTAGAAGCCGGTTTCAAGCACTTTATTGTTTTGCAGCTTTTTATAAGGCCCGTGCAGGATTTTGGCGCTGGGGTCCAGCTCGCCGGCGGCGGCTTTGAAGATTTTGTGCTTCTTCGGGTCGTAGTAGTAGCGGGCCGGGGCCTGCAGGTTGGGCTGCTGGAAATATTTCAGGTAGTAGAACACCTCGATGGCCTGGTTGCGGCCCTTGCCGCCCGACTTGGCAAAGCCGCGCTTGATGCGCTCGCCCAGGAATATTTTTTTGCGCTTGCTGGGCTTGCGTTGGGCCTCCTTTTCTTTTTCCTTGGCGGCCCGCACCTCGGCCTTGCCCATGGCCACGCGCCGGGCCGTGCTCAGCGAGGGCCGGCCCCGGAGCGAGTCGGCGGTGTGGGTGAGGGTATCGGCCGCGGCGATTGCCTGGGCTTGGTCGGGCCGGGAATTGAAGGAAACGGTTTTGCGGGTGCAGGCCCCGGCCAGCGCCAGCAGCACCAGTAGTTGGGCTCCCCAACGAAAAGTAGGCATGAGCGACACGTGAGTTTTTCGCGGTATCAACGCAAAAGTACGGGGTTTCGTGCGCGGCCGGGGCCCCTACCCCACCACTTGCCGGGTGGCCAGGTCGAGCCGCTGGCCGGCCACGAGCAGGTGCGTCAGCACGCCGTGGCCGCTGATGGGCTGCCGGGCCCCGGGGCCCACCAGGCTAATGTGCTGGGCGTGGGCGGCATCGAAGGCGAAGATGACCTCGTCGCCGAACACTTCGGCGGGCTGGCCGGGGCGCAGCAGCAGGCCGGTTTCTTCGCTCAGGCCCAGGGCCAGGCACGCGGGATGGGCCAGCACGGCGTGCAATAGGCGCGGGTAGCGGTGGCGCTCGGCAAAGTGCTGGTCGAGCACCACGCCGGCCAGCAGCCCCAGGCCGGGCCGCACCCCGATGCCCCCGGGCAGCAGGCTGCGCCAGCCGCGCCCGTCCACGAGCATGAACTCGGCCAGGGCGGCGGCCCCGGCGCTGGTACCGGCCAGCACGAAGCCGGCGTCGGTGCGGCACCGCTCCTTCAGCAGGGCCAGGAATTCCGAGTTTTCCAGGAAGTCCGTCAGGCGCTCCTGGTTGCCGCCGCTCAGGAACAGCAGGTCGGCCCGGCGCAGGCGGGCCAGGGTGGCGGGGGCGTCGGCGGGGTGGGTTTCGTCGATTTCGAGGTGGCCCACGTCGGCACAGCCCCGCGCCTGCCACGAGCGGGCGTAGGACGCGGCCGTGCGGGCCGGGTTGGCGGTGGTGGCGGTGGTGAGCACCTCGATGCGGGCGTCGGGGCGGGGCAGCAGGCCGGCCAGCAGCGCCACCAGGGCCTCGTCGCCGCCACCGCCGTAGAGGACCAGGGTGGCGCGGAGTACGGAAACAGGGCGGGACATGGAGCAGCGGGGCAGATTTGGAGCGGCAAGATGGGCGGTTTTGACCAGACGACGGGCCCGGGCCGCGCTGGGCATACGGCCTGGGCCCGGAATTGACGTAATTTCGTGGCCCAATCTTGTCATAAACCCTGCTAGCCTAGCGAAGCACTACCGCCCGTCCTGCCATGATGCCTTTGTCGCCATCCGTGGAAACCATCACAGCCCTGATTCAGGAGGGTGAATTCTTCAAGCTCAAACAGCTACTCCGCAACTTCCAACCCGCCGAGCTCGTCACGCTCATCGAGAACGAGGACGAGCGGGAGCAGCTCATCATCTTCCGCCTGCTGCCCCTGAGCCTGGCCACGGAAGTATTTGAGTACCTCGACCTGGACGTGCAGCGGCACTTCCTCGACAACCTGGCCCAGGATAAAATGGCCGACATCCTCAACGAGATGTCGCCGGACGACCGCACCACGCTGCTCGAATTCCTGCCCGCCAACTTCGTGGCCGAGCTGATTCAGAGCCTTTCGGAGCCCGAGCGCAAGGTGACGCTGGAGCTGCTCGGCTACCCCGAGTACTCGGTGGGCCGGCTGATGACGCCCGACTACATCGCCATCCGCGAGAACTGGACCGTGCAGCAGGTGCTCGACTACGTGCGCCAGCACGGCGGGCAGTCCGAAACGCTGAACATGCTGTACGTGACCGACGCGCACGGCGTGCTGACGGACGACATCCGCATCCGCGAAATTTTACTTTCGGCCCCCACCGTGCGCGTGCGCGACGTGATGGACCGCCGCTTCGTGCAGCTGCTGGCCGGCCAGGACCAGGAAGACGCCATCGACGTGTTCCGGCGCAACGACCGGGTAGCCCTGCCCGTGGTGAGCGACCAGGGCATCCTGCTCGGCATCGTGACGCTCGACGACATCCTCAGCATTCGGGAGCAGGAAGACACCGAAGACATCCAAAAATTCGGCGGCTCGGAGGCCCTGGAGGAGCCTTACCTCACCATGCCCCTGCTGCGGCTGGTGCAAAAGCGGGCCGGCTGGCTTGTCATCCTCTTTTTGGGCGAGCTGCTGACGGCCTCGGCCATGCAGTTTTTCGAAGGCGAGCTGAAAAAAGCCATCGTGCTGGTGCAGTTCATCCCCTTGATTATCAGCTCGGGCGGCAACTCGGGCTCGCAGGCCACCTCGCTCATCATCCGGGCCATGGCCCTGGGCGAGTTTAAGCTCAGCGACTGGTGGCAGGTGCTGCGCCGCGAAATCGTGGGGGGCCTGCTGCTGGGCATCATTTTGGGCATCGTCGGCTTTGGGCGCATCGCCATCTGGCAGAGCATCACGCCCATCTACGGGCCCCACTGGCTGCTGGTGGCCCTCACGGTGGGCTTCGCGCTGGTGGGCATCGTGCTGTGGGGTTCGCTGGCGGGCTCTATGCTACCGCTCATCCTCAAGAAGCTGGGCCTGGACCCGGCCACCTCCTCCGCGCCCTTCGTGGCCACGCTCGTGGACGTGACGGGCCTGATTATCTACTTCTCGGTGGCGCTGCTGGTGCTGCGCGGCACCCTGCTTTGACGATGGGTGAAGGGGTGAGTCGGTGAATGAGATTACCGCCCCGTCACTCATTCACCCATCCTCCAACTCACTCCAGCCTGCGGCGGTTGGCCTTTTTTTCGCCCTGAATCTTCTTGCCTTCCAGGCGCTTGCGCACGGCCCCGCGGCTGGGCTTGGTGGCGCGGCGCGGCTTGGGGCGGTGCAGGCTTTTGATTAGCAGCGCGTGGAAGCGGGCCAGCACGATTTCTTTGTTGCGGAGCTGGCTGCGGTCGTCCTGCGCCGTGAGCAGCAACAGGCCCTCGGCCGTGAGCTGGGGCCCCAGCTTTTCCAGGATAAGCTGCTTTTGCTCGTCGGTTAGCACCGGCGAATCCAGCAGGTGCCAGCGTAGCTCCACGCGGCTTTCCACCTTGTTCACGTTCTGCCCGCCCGGGCCGCTGGCGCGGCTGGTTTGGAAGGTGATTTCGGGCAGAAACGCGGCGGCGGGCGGCAGCATGGTTTTCATTTAACAGTTATCAATTAACATTCAACAACCGTTTAAGCAGTCCGAACGGCTGTTAAATGTTAATTGATAACTATTAAATGAATGCTACTTCGTCAGCAGCATGGCCCCGTAGGAATAGCCGCCGCCGAATACGGTGATGATGACGTTGTTGCCGGGGCGCAGCGTGTCCCATACCTCGGCCAGGCCGATGGCGGCCCCGGCGCAACCGGTGTTGCCCAGGCGCTGGATGTTGTTCACGGCCCGCGCCGGGTCGAGGCCCAGTTGCTTGGTCACGTTCACCGAAATGCGCAGGTTGGCTTGGTGCGGGATGAGGTAGGTGAGGTCGTTGGCCACGAGGTGGTGGCGGTCGAGCAAGGTTTGCGTCACGCGGGTCATGTAGGTGCAGGCCTGCTGGAACACGTCGCGTCCGTAGGGCATCACGATGCCTTTTTCCACCGGCTTCAGCGTCACGGCCTCGTCGGCCTTGCCCACGGGGGCCGCCCCGCCGGTGATGACCTCGGCGATGCGCAGCGGCTGGGGCCCCAGCGGCTCCTTGGTGATGAGCAGGGCCGCCGCGCCGTCGCCCCACAGGTGGCCGGCCATCGTGTCTGCCTCGTTGTTGTAGGCCGTGTTGTGCTCGCTCACCACCACTAGGGCGCGGCGGGCCTTGCCCATGGCGAAGTAGCCCTCCACAATCTCCACGGCGTTCAGTAGCGACGAGCAGGCCGACGAGATGCTCACCGTCGGGATGTCGTTGATGCCCAGGTAGCGCTGCACGGCATGGGCCGCGGTAAAAATGGTGTCGTGCGGGGTATAGGTACCGACCACAATGAGGTCAATGTCGGCGGGGTCGAAGCCCGGAATTTTGGCCAGCAGCGCTTGGGTAGCGGCCACGGCCATGGTGTTGGTGTTTTCGTCGGGGCCCGCTTTGCGGCGCTCGGCAATGCCGGTGCGCTCCATAATCCAGTCGGAAGCCAACCCGTTGAGTTGGGTAAAATGCTCGTTGGTAACGATGGCCGTTGGCAGATATGCCGCCACGTGGTGTAAGTACACAGATGATGCCGTTAGCGAAAGAAAACCCGGGCCGCGGCCCCACGCAGCAGCCCCGGGGCAAAGCGCCCGCAAAAATACGGGGCGGGCCCCGCCCGAGATTGCCCGGCCCGGCCCGAACGTATCAAAACGCCCGCTGCGCACGTTCATACGCCCGCTGCTGGCCGAAGTTCATCCGGGCCGCGGTACAAGATTATGGCTTTAGCTGGGTTTGAAGGGCTGAAAAATGCAGGCGGAAACAGGCGGCGCGGGGGCGGGGGGGCCCGGGCCGTCCTCCTGTTGCTGGCGGGGCTGGGGGCCCGCCCCGCGGCGGCCCAGAAGTACCGCACCGCCGCGGGCCTGCGCTTGGGCAGCCCCTACGGAATCACGGTGCAGCAGGCGGTGGCGTCGCGCCTCACGCTGGAGGGCATTGCCGGGCTGGCCGCCCGCGAGGTGAGCGGCACGGTGCTGGCCGAGTACCACTTCGGCATTCTAGGGCGCAGCTTGAACTACTACCTCGGGGCGGGCGGCCACCTGGGCAACAACAAAGACACGGGCCGCTACGGCGGGTTCGACGGCATAGTGGGCATCGAGTACAAAGTGGCTTTCCTGCCCGTCGTGCTCAGCTACGATTTCAAGCCCAGCGTGGAAATCAACAGCAGCGACTGGGCCCGCTTCCCCACGGCGTTTTCTGTCCGCTACGTGTTCGTCAAGCAGCGCAACAAAACCATTGGCGAGCGCACCCGGGGCATCTTCCGGGGCCTGCGGGGCGAATAGCGGCCGGGGGCCTAAAACAGCGCCACCCCGATGGCCCCTACCGTGAGCAGCGACAGCAGTGCGGTGAGGCTGTAGGCCACGCCCAGCAGCAGCGACTTGACCACCGTTTTGCGCCAGCTTTGCTGGTAGAAGGTGCGCAGCGCCACGATGAAATACACCGCCGGCACCAGCAGCAGCAGGTTGCTGAGCCACCCGGGCAGCGCGTTTAGTTTGTCCAGGCCCATCACCAGGCCCAGGAAGATGAACAGGAAACACTGCACGTGCACGGTAAATATCAGGTGGCCGAGGTAGTAGCGGTGCTGCCGGAAGTAAGCGCCTTTGAGCAGCAGCGCGGCCAGTGGCATCAGCAGAAACAGCATGATGGAGCCGCCCCGCAGCAACTGGTGCACCACTTCTTCGCGGGTGGAATCGCGCCAGCGTATCGTGCGGCGCACCGCCAGCCGGCTCATTAAACTGGGCACCGCCCCCTTGCTGCGCACCACCGAGTCGACTTGGGCATCGGTGGGGTGGGCGGGCAGCCGTTTTATTTCCGCAAAGGCAATTTGGAAGCCCCCGCCGGCGCGGGCCGCGGCCACCAGGCGCGCTTGTTCGCGCCGCGCGGCTTTCAAGGCTTTCTGTTGCCCGGGCGTGGCCGGGGCGGCCGCTAGGCTGTCCACTCGGGCGGCAAAAGCCTTCGTAATGGCTTGGTCAACGCTTTTCCTGGCCGTGCGCTGTGCCTTTGGGCCTTGAAAGAAAGAGATGCTGTCGGAATCGGGGGTTGTGGCAAGTTTTTTTGTGGCCGCTGGCTCCGCCCTTTTTTCGGCCTCCCCGGCATCTTCGTGCCCCAGCTGGGTGCCCAGCAGCAAAAAGAAGACGAAGCTGATGAACACGTACAGCCGGATGGGCGGCACGTAGGGCACCCGGTGCCCGGCCAGGAAGCGCCGCGTCAGCTCGCCGGGCCGAAACAGCAGCAGCTTGGCGGTGCTGAACACTTTGCCGTCGAAGTGGAAAATACCTTCCAAAAATTCCTCCGCCACGTGGCCAAAGCCGATTTCGACGGCGTGGTTTTGCTGGCCGCAACTCGGGCAAAACTCGTCGGGCTCGCCGGGCACAAAGGCGTAATCGCAATTGGCGCAGGCGGCCTGTTTGGTAGCGTGGTGGGCCATGGGCGCGAGCGGAAAATACGACCCGCCGGCAAAATGGGCGTCCCGGGCCGTTTGCGCAAATATATCGTTCGGCCAAGTACTTGGCCCAGGGCTGCGGCAGTACCGAGGGCAAGACCATTGGCAACCCTCAGCGGCCCATTTTTCGTAGCAGGGTTCCGAATCTTGCCCCATGCGCAAAGCAGCTTCCCCGGCTATTTCTGTGCCGCCTGCCCCGCCCCGCCCGTGGGGGCGCTGGCTATTGGCGGGCGGAGCCCTGCTGGTGGGCGGGGCCCTGGTAGCCGCATGGCTGGGCCTTGCCCCCTGGCTGCGCCGCACCTTGGAACGGCGAGTGGCCAAGCAAACGCACGCGCAGTACCAGTTGACCATTGGCAGCGTGCGGGTCGATTTGCTGGCCCGCGCCGTGCGCTTGCGCGGCCTTGACCTTCGCCCCGCTGCCCCCACCCTGGCCGATACCCTGCCCCGCTTGCACCTGCGCCTGGCGCGCCTCGACCTGAGCGGCGTGGGGCTTCTGGCACTGCTACGGGGCCAACCGGTGCCGATCGACAGCCTCGTGCTCGACTCGCTGCGCGTAAACGTGGAGGCCTTGGCGCGGCGGCCCGCCCCCCACCCCGGGGCCCCGTTCTACCAGCGCCAACCGCTGCGGCTGGGCCACTTGCTGCTGCGGCACGCGGGCGGCAGCTTTGGGCCGGCGGGGGCCCCGGTGGGGCAGTTGCTTTCGGCCGACATCAGCGCCCGCGATGTGCTGTTCGCCCCGGCGGGCGCGGCCGACGTGCGCCGGTTAGCGTTTGCGGCGGCTTGGCAAGCCACGCTGCACGGGCTCGCGGGGCGGCTGGGCGGGCACCGCCTGGTGGCCCAACTGGCCAGCTTTTCGAGCCAAAACCACTCGTTTGTTCTTGATTCGCTGCGGGTTGCCCCGCCCGGGCCGGGGCAGGGCAAGCCAGGAGCGGTGCGGGTGGCCCTGGCACTGCCCCGGTTGGCCCTCTACGGCTTGCAGGCGGCTACCTGGCAGCACGAGCACCGCTTCGAAGCCGATTCGGTGCGCTTGCGGGGGCCCCGGCTGACCTTCCGGCCGCCGGCCCAGGCCCCGCCGCCGCTCTGGCAGCTGCTGGCGCCGCTGTTCAGCCGCGCCGACTTGGGGCGGTTGGCCATCGACAACGGGTACTTGGCCGTGGCCGGTGTGCAGGAACGGCCCGTGGCGCGGCACGTATTTGCCGAAGCCCGGGGCTTGCGCGTCGATTCGGCCGCGGGGCAGGCGGGGGACCGGCGCATCGTGTACGCCCGGGCCTGGGCCGGGCACACCGGCCGCCTCACCGCCGTTTTCGATGCCCCGGCGTACCCCGTCAGCGCCGAGCATTTGGTGCTCAACACCGAAGCGCGCACGCTCCGCCTCAGCGCCCTGCAGGTGCGGCCCGCATTCACGCCCGCCCAGCTTAACCTGCGCAGCGGCTACCAGGTATCGCAGCTAGGGGCCCGCATCGACGCGCTGCTGGCCCAAGAAGTGGATTTTTATGCCCTCTCCGGCGGTAGCCAGGTGCGCATGGGCCGGCTGGCGGTGGTGCGGCCCTGGGTGCAGCTGGGCAGCGACGGGCGCGGCCCCATCAACCCGCACCGGTCCGTCATCACCCCCGATGCCATGCGCAACCTCCAGATAGTGGTGGACGTGCGGCGGCTTGATTTGCGCGGTGGCACCGTTTCCACGTACTACCGCAGCCCGCGCACGCCCCTGGTGGGCAGGCTGCGCATCACCCGCATCGATGGGACGCTGCGCAACGTCAGCAACGACCCGCTCAGGCAGTCGTTCCGGCACCCGCTTACCGGTTCGGCCACGGCCTACTTGCAGGACAGCTGCCGCATTCAAGCGCAGCTGGTGGCCCCGCTGCTCGACCCCCAGGGCCGCCACCGCCTGTGGGGCACTTTTGGGCCGGCCCCGTTCGGCATCCTCAACCCCATGACGGTGCCCACGCGGCTGCTCGCTTTTAAAAGCGGCCACGTGCGCCGCGTTCGGTTTGCGCTGAATGCCGACCGCCGGCAGGCTACCGGCCGCATGTGGGCCGAATACGAGGGGCTGAAGTTTGCATTCCCGGGCTACAAAAACGGCCAAGTGCAAAAGACCCTGCTCGGCCGAGTAAAAAATGGCGTGGTCAACGGGTTGGTTGTTCGCGACAACAACCCCCGCCCCAGCGGCCGCCTGGTAGTGGGCAGCATGGCAACGCGGCGCGAGCTGCGCTTTTCGGTGTTCACGCTGTGGCGGCAAGGCCTAATTATTGGCTTGCTCAACAGCGCCGGTGTACCCGCCAAGCTGGCGCAGCAACTCGGCCAAAAGCCTGACCAGGGGCCCCTGCCCGGCAAATAACCTGCTGTTGCTGAGTAGCGCCGCGGGCCCTAGAATTCGACGTGCACGCGCAGGGCCGCGATGTGCACGGGCCCGGGCAGGCGGCTGGTGTTGTAGCCGGGGTTGAACACAATCTGGTAATCGGGGCTCAGGGCGGCGTGGTAGCGGGGGAAGTCGATGCTGTAGTACACTTCGCCGATGTATTCCAGGCCGTAGTCCAGGCGGCCGTCGCCGAGGATGAAGCCCGAGCCCCCGGCCGCCAGGTAGGCGCGGTGGTCGGCCGAGAGGCCATTGGCCACCAGGGCCGCGCCGAGGCGGTCGGTGGGGCGGCGCCAACGGGCCCCGGTGCTGGTAGCCCCCACGCTCAGGCTCTGGTCGATTTCGGTGAAGGCCCAGGTTTCGTTGTGGCCGTCGTTGTAGCTGAAGCGGCCAAACACGCCGATTTCCTTGCTAATTTCCTGCTCCGCGTTTACGATGAAGCCGTACTTGGTGCGGCGCTCGGCGCGGGCGGCCGTCACATCCGGCGCGGAAAAGCCCGCGTCGCGCACGGCCAGGGCGTAGCTGCCCATCGCGGCCTGGTTGCGGAAGCCCAGCAAGCGCACCGCACCGGGGTGGCCGCGCAGCGCGTAGGGCTTGGTAACTTCCACGGTCGTGGCCTGGGCCTTGCCGTAGTGGAGGTCGAGCGTGGGGCCGTTGGCATCGGTGGGCATGGAAGTGACGCTGGCGCGCAGGGCCAGGGCGGGCGTCACGTACTCGAGCACGCCCCCCACGGTGTAGCCGCGCACGTTGGCCGGGTAGTCCCAGCCGCCGGCGCTCATCAGGCTCCAGTTAAAAAACTGGGTGCGCGGGTCGTGCGAGTAACTGTTCTGGTCGAAGTAATCGGCGATGCTGAACTTGCCCGCCGTCAGGGACAGGTAGCGGGCCGGGCGGCTGCCCTTGAGCTGGTTAAGGTCGTCCTCGTCGTTTTCCCGGTCGGGGCCCAGGGCCCAGAGTTGGCGGAAATACAGCCGGGCCAAGTACACCTGCGGCGAAGGGTCACCGATGCGAAACGTCTCGCCGTTGGGAGCCCCGCCGATGCCAGTGGCCCCGCTCAGGCCGCTGCCGCCGGCTACCTCAGGATTGAAAAACACCGCCGCGCCTTTCCACAGCCGCCGGCCCAGAAACAACGTGGTGGTGAGCGAGAGCTTGGCATTTTCGCGGGCTTGCAAGCTGTGGTCGCCAGCGTAGCGCGGGCTCAGGTCGTTATGCCACTGCTGAATGACCGTTTGCTGGAAATGCAGGCTCCAGTTGGCCGTCGAATCGGTTTTTTGACGGGCGGGGGCTTGGGCAGAAGCCGCGGCGGGCTGTTGGCCAGGTGTGGCCGACGCGGGCGGCGTGACCTGGCCCTGGGCCCGGGCGCGGCCCGCCAGCAGCAGGGCCGCGGCGGCCAGCATGGGCAGCCGCAGAGAGGAATAGCGTGGCATCAAATACAAAAGGTTACCAATTGAAGCGCAGGATTTCGCAAAGGTAGACCCGGCCCCAAGGCCCGCTTTGCACCGGTCAGCCCAGTACAAAGCCATCCACGGGGCCCGGCATTGCGCGAACCGGCACAAAAGTATATAAATTTTAGACTAGTCTAAAATTTATTTTTGCCTTTTCTAAAAATAAGCGCCCCCTCTTTTTGGTCTGCCGGCGGGGCACCGCGCTACAGCATGGTGCCGTGCAAGAACAGGTAGGCCACGGAGAAGTAGATGACCAGGCCCGTCACGTCCACCAGCGTGGCCACGAAGGGAGCGGAGGAGGTGGCTGGGTCGAAGCCGACCTTCTTGAGCAGCAGCGGCAGCATGGAACCGGCCAGCGAACCCCACAGCACGATGCCCACCAGCGCAAAGCCCACCGCAAAGGCCAGCGGCACCCAGTGGGGCCCGTAGTCGCGCAGGTGCAGGCCCTGCCACAACGCAATGCGGATGGTGCCCACGATGCCCAGAATCGCGCCCAGGGCCAGGCCGGCCAGCACCTCGCGGCGCATTACCTGCCACCAGCGGCCCACGGTTACCTCGCCCAGGCTCATGGCCCTGATTATTAGCGAGGTGGCCTGCGAGCCGGCGTTGCCCCCGCTGCTGATGACCAGTGGAACGAACAGGGCCAGCACCACCGCCTTTTCAATTTCGCCCTCGAAAAAGCCCATGGCCGTGGCCGTGAACATCTCGCCCAGAAACAGCACCACCAGCCAGCCGGCCCGCTTTTTCACCATTTTCAGCAGCGGAATTTCCAAATACGGCTCGTCCAGGGCTTCGGAGCCGCCGAGCTTCTGCATTTCGCGGGTGTTTTCGCGCTCGCCCAGGGCCAGGATGTCGTCGAGCGTGACGATGCCCAGCAGCACGCCCGCCGCGTTGGTCACGGGCAGGGCCACGCGCTGGTGGCGGCGGAAGTCGGCCAGGGCCGATTCCTGGCTTTGCAGCGCGTCGAGGCACACGAAGATGTTGTTGCGCACCACCGCCACGCAGTCCGTGGGCTCGGCCACCAAAAACTCGCGGATGTGCACGTCGTCGAGCATGACGCCCTGCGCGTCCACCACGTAGAGCATGGTCACGGTTTCGGCGCTGGCCCCGTGCCGGCGGATGTAGTCGAGCACTTGCTGCACGGTCCAGTCCTCGCCGATGGCGATGTAGTCGGGCGTCATCAGCCGGCCCACGCTCTCGTGCGGGAAGCCCATCAGCTCCAGCGTCACGCGGCGCTCGTCGGGCGAGAGGCGCTCAACTTGGGTTTTGACGAAGGCCGCCGGCAGGCGCTGGAACAGGCCCGTGCGGTCGTCGGGGGCCATGTCGTTGAGCACGTCCGTGACCTGCTCGGGCGTGAGGTGGCCCAGCAGCTGGTTTTGGGCGGCCGGGGCCAGGTAGCCGAACACGGCCGCCGCCTGGGCCAGCGGCAGCAGCCGGAACAGCACCAGGAACTGCGCTTCCGGCAGCTCGGCGATGAAACGGGCCAGCTCGGGCGCGGGCCAGTTTTGCAGCGTCCCCTTCAGGGCCCGAAAATCGTGCTGGGCCAGTAGCTCGCGGACGTTATCGGCGGGCGTGGCAAACGTATAAAATGCCATTATGTAAGCCGTTAGCCATCAGCTGCTAGCTGTTAGCCATTGTTGCTGAAACGTTAAGTTGCTTGAAAACAAGCTAATAGCTAGCAGCTGAGGGCTAACAGCTTGTTCCTGCCTACCAAATCTTCACCCGCGCCGAGTCGGGCAGGTACAGCTTCTGGCCCGGCTTCACCCCAAAGGCTTCGTAGAAGGCGGGCACGTCGGCCATGGGGCCGTTCACGCGGTACTGGGCCGGCGAGTGCACATCGGTGAGCAGCTGCGAGGCCAGGGCTTCGTCGCGGTCGTGCTCCTGCCAGCCCAGGGCGTAGCCCAGGAAGTAGCGTTGCAAAGGCGTGAGGCCCCCCACTTTCTTGCCCTCTTTGTACTCCTTGGTTTTCTTAAAAGCGTCGAGGCCGATGACGATGCCGCCGAGGTCGGCAATGTTTTCGCCGGCCGTGGCCTTGCCGTTGATGTGCATGGAATCGAGCAGCGTGTAGCCGTTGAACTGCTTGACAATCACGGCTACGCGCTGGTTGAAGCGCTGGCGGTCGGCCTTGCTCCACCACTCGTGCAGGTTGCCGTGGGCATCGTACTGGCTGCCCTCGTCGTCGAAGCCGTGGGTCAGTTCGTGGCCGATGGTGCTGGCCCCGGCGTAGCCGTACACCAGGGCGTCGTCGGCGTCGGCGTCGAGCAGCGTGGGGATGGCGAAGGCGGCGGCGGGCAGCACAATCTCGTTGTTGCTGGTGCTGTAGGAGGCGTTGTACGTCTGGGGCGTCATGCGCCACTCGGTGCGGTCCACGGGCTTGCCCAGCTTGTGCAGCTGGTAGTTATAGCGCCAAGCGTTGGCGCGCATCACGTTGGCCGTGAGCGAACTGCGGTCAATGGTTAGGGCCGAATAATCTTTCCACTTGTCGGGGTAGCCCACCTTGGGCGTGATTTTGTGGAGCTTGTCGAGGGCCACCACTTTGGTGGGGGCGCTCATCCAATCCACGTTTTTGATGTGCTCGGCGAAGGAGGCCACCACGTTTTTCACCAGCGTGTCGTAGCGCGCCTTGGCCTCGGGCTTGAAGTATTCCTTCACAAACAGCTGGCCCAGGGCGTCGCCCAAGGCGTTTTCCTGCATGTCGAGCACACGCTTCCAGCGGGGGCGCATGGCCTTGGCCCCGCTCAGCGTGGTGCCGTAAAACTTAAAGTTCTCGTCCACAAACGGCCGGCTGAGCGTGGGCGCAAACCCGCGCGCCACCTGCCAGGTGAGGTACGCTTTCCAGTCTTCTACCGGCTTGGTTTTCAGCAGCTGGCCCACCGTTTGGTAAAACTCGGGCTGGCCCACAATCACGGTATCCACGCGGGGGGCCCCCAGCTGGCCGAACCAGGTTTGCCAATCGATGCCCGGCGTCAGCTTGCCGAGCTGCGCGACGGTCATCTTGTTGTAGTTTTTGTAGGGGTCGCGCAGGGCCTCCAGCTTGCGCGACGACTTGGCCAGGCTCGTTTCCAAGGCCATTACCCGCGCCGCGTTGGCGTTGGCAGCGGTCGAGTCCTGGCCCAGCAGCTTAAAGGTGCTGGCCACGTGGCGCACGTAGGCGCGGCGGACGCCCTTGGTGCGGTTGTCGGTGTTGAAGTAGTAGTCGCGGTTGGGCAGGCCCAGGCCGCTTTGGTACAAGTACATCGCCATCTTGTCGCTGTTCTTGTCGTCCTGGCCCACCCGGGGCCCGATCAGGGCCCGCACGCCCAGCTGGATTTCGTGGGCGACGACGGCCGGCACCTCGGCCACCGTTTTCATGGCCGCGATGCGGTCCAGCTCGGCCTTGATGGGCATGGCCCCCAGCTTATCGGCTTTCACCGAGTCGATACCCACGGCCCAGAAGTCGCCGATTTTCTGCTGGTTACTGCCGGCCGCGGCGCTGGCCTTGGCCGCCTCGATGCTGGTTTCGCGCAGGCGGGCATAAATCTCTTTCTGCACCTCAATGCCGATGCCCGCGTTGCTCTCCGACGCCGGAATCGGGTGGTTCTTGATCCACGTCCCGTTGGCGTAGCTGAAAAAGTCGTCGCCTGGGGCCACCGTGGTGTCGAGGGCAGCGCGCAGCAAATCGGGCTTGGCAGCGGCATCGGCCGCGGTGGGCGACGAGTTGCAGGCGGTGGCCAGGGCCGCCAGCAGCGGCAGGGCCAGGAGGTTTTTGTGCATCATAGGGCAGCGGCGTGGGGCCCCGGGCGGGGCGCGGTTTTTGGTTCGGCAATGTTAAGCCGAAACCGGGCCCCGGGGCCCCACGTTTGCCTATTGTTAGATGAAGCGCTGGTGTTTTGCGTACACAGCGCATCTTCCGTCGCTTCCGTTTCTGCCGTGTCGCTCCGCTTACTGCTGCTGCTCAACTTTGCCCTGGCCGCCTACCTCACCGGCCTCATCTGGACGGTGCAGGTGGTGCACTACCCGGGCTTCGCGCTGGTGGGCAAGGCCGAGTTTCCGCGCTACCACGCCGCCCACACCCAGCGCATGAGCTACGTGGTGCTGGCCCCCATGGTGCTGGAGCTGGCCCTGGCGGCGTGGCTGGCCTGGGCCGGGCGCGGGGCCCTGCCCCGCGGCGCCGGCTGGTGGAGCCTCGGGCTGGTGGTGTTCGTCTGGGCCGTCACGTTTTTCATTTCCGTCCCGTTCCACAACCGCCTGGAAGCCAATGGCTACGACTACATCACCATCGACGGCCTGGTGCGCACCAACTGGCTGCGCACCCTGGCCTGGACGGCCCGGCTGGCACTGCTGGGCTGGCTGCTGAAGTAGGGCCCCTGGCGCGTACCCGATGCGGGCGGCCCGCTGTCCGTTGCCTCGATGAGCAACCCCAGGCGCGGCTACCCAAAGGCAAGCCGTTCAACTATTAACCAGCTGCCCCACCTCGTCCGCCGTGGTTATTCCACCACTTCGAGCGTAGTGCGGAACGAGGCGTACTGGCCGGCGAAGCGCTTGTCCATATGGGCCCGCAGGGCCGGGGCGAAATGTTCCTGATAGGCCTCCAGTTGCTCCAGGCCGATGCAGTAGTACTGCGAAGCGTAGGTGATGCCGTCGTCTTCCTCGTTGAGCAGGCGGCAGAGCTGGCTTTTGATGAAGCAGCCGGTGGCCATCACTTCGGGCATGTGGGTTTCGCGCATGTAGGCCAGCCACTCGTCGGCCGCGGCGGGCTCCAGGCTGGTGGTCACGTTGTACAGAATCATAAGCGGAAAACGGCAAATGGGTGCCCCGGCCTCACACGCGCATGGCGTCGAACTGGAAGTCGTTGATGCGGGCCTGAATGGCTGGGGGCGAGAGTTTTTCTTGAACCGCGGCCTGGGCCAGGGCGGGCAGCTCGGCGTCACCGGCCAGGCGCAGGCTCAGAATTTGCTTCAAAGAAAGCTCTTTTTCGAGTGCGGCAAAGCGCTGGCCGCTCACCTCAAAATAGCGCTGGCGCACTTCCAGCCGGCAAATCCGGTCCTGCAGCGCGAGGGCGTAGTGCTGGCGCAGCATCACGAGCACGCCCAGGCCCACCACGGCCAGCGCCGCCACCGTGAACCAGAGCCGGGCAAGCTGGTCATCGTCGCCGGCCACCTTGGTATAGTGCTGCACGGCGTAGACGGCCACAAGCAGGGCCAGGGGCAGCAGCACGAAGTGGTGCCAGGGGTAGAATTTAGCGGGGTTTTTGGCGGGCATGGGGCGGGGCGAAAAGCGCAAAAGCGCGGGGCATGGGCAATAAAAAACCCCGGCGCGGAGCCGGGGTCTTTGCTTACGGCGCCGGGCCGGGTTAGTTCGCGGCTTTGGCGGCCTTCTCCTGGGCTTTTTCGGCCTGCTTGGCCGCTTTGGCCTGCTCTTTGGCGGCTTTTTCCTGCTCTTTGGCGGCTTTTTCGGCCGTTTGCTGCTGCTTCATCTGCTCCTTGGCCATCTTGGCCTGGGCCCGCTGGGCGCGCATCTGGCTTTTCTGGTCCTTTAGGCTGCGCTCCTGCTCCTTGTAGGCGTTTTTGCTGTCGCGGGTGGCCTGGCGGGCGTTATCGGTCTGGGCCTGCTGCTGCTTGTAAGCATCCTTGGCATCGGCCGCGCTGGGCAGGGGCGTCGGCGTTGCGGGGGTAACGGTTTGCTCGGTGGTGGTAGTGGTGGTAGCGGGCGTGGTGGTCTGGGCGCGGGCGGCGGTGCCGGTGAGGACTACGGCGGCCAGCAGAGCAAGAATTTTTTTCATGGCAATGTAAAAACAGCAAGATTAAATGTGGCTCCAATACGGGAACCGAGCCCCGCAAGTTCAAGAACCGTACCGAACTGTTCGACAAAGCCGCTGGCTTAGAAAAAGCGCAACGCCACCCACTGCCGCTGAACGGAACCAATAAACAATCCGGCCAGCGAACGCCATAACCGCCAGCTGGCCACCAGCGCCGCGGCTTCTTATACCGCCACGGCAGCCGCTTTACGGGGCCCCGGCAGTGCCCCGGCGCAGCCGCTGTGGCAGCCGCCGGGCAGTTCGCCGTCCTCCACCTGCACGGTGCTGTGGTGGATGTGAAATTCGCGCAGCAGGCCCGCCGACAGCTCGGCCAGCCAAGCGGCGTCGGCCCCGCCGGGGCGCACGAGGTGGGCCATCAGGGCCGTGTCGTGGCCGTCGCTGCTCAGGCTCCAGATGTGCAGGTCGTGCACGCTGCTTACTTCGGGCTGTCGGAGCAGGAAATCCTGCACGGCTTCAAAATCTACGCCGTCGGGCACGGCTTGCAGGCCCAGGCGTGTGGTGTCGCGCAGCAGGCTCCACGAGCCCACGGCAATCACGCCGAGCAGGCCCAGGCCGAGCACGGGGTCGAGCCAGGTCCAGTGGGTGAAGTAGGTGACGGCCCCGCCCACCACCACGCCCAGGCTCACCAGCGCATCGGTGAGCATGTGCAGGTAAGCCCCGCGCACGTTCACATCACCTTTCTGCCCACTGCGAAACAACCAGGCGGTGAAGCCGTTGACCGCAATGCCCAGGCCGGCCAGCAGCATCACCACGCGCCCGTTCACGGGGGCCGGGTGGCGCAGGTGGTCGATGGTTTCCCAGAGCACGAAGCCCAACGCACCGTAGAGCAGCGCCGCGTTCAGCAGGGCCGCTTGGATGGTGGCCCCCCGGTAGCCGAAGGTGTAGCGGGCGGTGGCCGGGCGGCCCGCCAGCCAGGCCGCGCCCCAGGCCAGGGCCAGGGCCAGCACGTCGCTCAGGTTGTGGCCGGCGTCGGAGAGCAGGGCCGCCGAGTTCGCCGCCAGCCCCCCGATAACTTCCACCACTACAAACGTCAGGTTGAGCCCAATGCCAATGGCAAAGGCCGCACTGAAAGCCCCGCCGGCCGGCGGGGTGGCGTGCACGTGGCCGGCATGGTCGTGGCCGGCGTGGCTGTGGGAATGGCCCATGAGGCAAAAAAGCTAGGTACAAACAGGTAGCGCCCCGTAAACCACCGGGGCCCCGGGCGAAGTTCGGCGCCGGCGGCCAATAAATTTGCGGGCCGGGGGCTGCGCCCGGCCCGCCGGGCCCCACCTGCAACGTCGTTGTTCCTCACGCGCTTACTACTCGCCATGCCCCTGCTTCCCGGCTTCACCATCAGCACCGACCCCGCCCGGCTCGACGTGGCCGCCGTGCACCGCTACCTCAGCGAGGAGTCGTACTGGGCCCGCCACATCCCCTACGCCACCGTGGCGCGGGCCCTGGCCCACTCGCTCTGTTTCGGCCTTTATGCCCCCGACGGGCGCTTGGCCGGCTTCGCCCGCGTCGTCACGGACCGGGCCACGTTCGCCTGGCTCTGCGACGTGTTCGTGCTGCCCGAGTTCCGGGGCCAGGACCTGTCCAAGGCCTTGGTCAGCACGATGCTGGCCCACCCCGACTTGCAAGGTTTGCGCCGCCACCTGCTGGCCACGCTCGACGCGCACGGCCTCTATCAGCAACAGGGTTACACGCCGCTGAAACACGCCGAGCGGTGGCTGGAAATCGCGCACCCCAACCCCTACCCGGGGCCCGCCCCAAGTAATATACCTACTTAAACGCCAGCGGCACCACCAGCTTGAAGCTCACCGTGCGGCCCATGTTGAACACGCCCATACGGCCGGTGGTGTAGTTGATGTCGGCGTATTTGAGGCGGCTGAGGTGGCTTTGGTAGGCCACGTCGAACAGGTTGTTGGCCGTGATGAAGAGCGAGAACAGCGTGCGGCCCTTGGCGTCGGCCACGTCGGTGCCCGCGCCGGCGTTGAAGAGGGTGTAGCCCGGCGTGGCGGTTTCGGTGTCGAAGGCGGAGAAGTAGCGGTTTTGGGCAAAGGTGTGCTCCAGCTGGAAGCGCACGTAGCTGTTGGTGAGGCGCTGGCCCTGGCGGCGGAAGTTGCCGCGCAGCTCCGATTGCAGGCGGTCGGCGGGGATGAAGGGCAGGTAGCGCTGGTCGTCGCTCACCCCGATTTGATGGGCCCGCACCATCGAAAACGAGTTTTCGAAGTGCAGCCAGTCCAGCGGGTGCGGGTGCACGTCGAAGGTGGCCTCGCCGCCCACCAGCTGCGCCCGGCCCGCGCCGTACTCGTACACGCCCACACTGGGCGCGCCGGGGCTAGCCGCGGTCAGCGAGTCGGTGCCGGCGTGGTTCAGCAGGCGGCGCGTGAAGATGTAGTTGCTGATGGTGTTCTCGAAGGCGTCCACGCTCAGGCGCACGTGGTCGGTGGCGTAGCTGATGCCGCCGTCGAGCTGCAGGCTGGTTTCGGCCTTCAGGTCGGGCCGGCCGATTTCGTAGCGAATGGTGCCCTCGTGGCGGCCGTTCGAGCCCAGCTCGGCGATGTTGGGGGCCCGGAACCCGCGCGACACGTTGCCTTTCAGCGTGAGCTTGTCGCTCACATTATAGGCCCCGCCGAGGCTGCCGCTGTAGTTCTGGAACGTGCTGCGGAAGCCCCCAAACTTGGTTTCGGCCCCGGCCGTGGCGGCATCGGTGGGGTGCTCGTCGCCGTCCAGAAACAGCGGGTCGGCCCCGATGCGGCGCACGTCGTAGCGCAGGCCCCCGCCCAGGTCGAGGTTGCCGAACGACTTCTTCACCACCCCGAACACGCCGGCCTCGTTCATCACGTAGGCCGGGATGAGGAACTCCTGGCCCAGGTTGCGGCTCTGCTGGTGCAGGCCGCTGGTGCCCACCGTCACGTTCCAGCCGTTGATTTCGGGCAGGTAGTAGCGCAGGGCGTAGTCGAGGGTGCGCAGCTGGAAGTAGAGGTTGGTTTCGGCCGGGTCGAGCACGTTGCCGAACTCGCGGCGCAGGTTCTGCTGGTAATTGAGCTGCACGGCCAGCCGGGCCCCCTGGTCGCCCAGGATGAAGCTGTTGTCGGTGCCAAAGCGCAGGTGGTTGATTTGCTGGCGCGGAATTTCCAGCCCGTAGCCACTAAAGCCGGTATTTGGCACCGGCACCGAGGCAATGGTCGGGCCGATGGCGAAGTCCTTCACGAAGCGGCCCGTGAGCGAGTCGCGCCCGCCGTCCACCAGGCCCAGCTGCTGGTTGAAGGTGCTGAAGTTGAGGTGCGAGTAGCCCCAACTTTTGTTCAGGCCCACGTAGCCGTTGGCGTCCCACTCGTTGAAGCCCGAGTTAAAAACGCGGCCGTCGTAGCGGTTCTGGTAGTCGCCGGCCACCTTGCGGGTGCCGCGCACCAGCCAGTTCAGGCCGTTGATGTTGCCCGCGTTTTCGAGCGAGTAGCCCTGCTGGCGGTTGTTGGTCTGGTAGTTGGCCGTGGCCGAGCCGGTGATGTGGCCGTCGGCAATGGGCTCGGGGGCCAGCAGGTTGATGACGCCGGCCATGGCGTCGGAGCCGTAGAGCAGCGAGCCGGGGCCCTTGATGATTTCGGCCCGGTCCACGCTGAACTCGTCGATTTCGATGCCGTGCTCGTCGCCCCACTGCTGGCCCTCCTGCTTGGCCCCGTTGTTCAGGGTCGTCACGCGGTTGTAGCCCAGCCCGCGCACCACGGGCTTGCTGATGGCGGCCCCGGTGGTAATCTGGCTCACGCCCGGCGTGTGGGCCAGCGCGTCAATCATGTTGGTGCCCGACGTTTGGTTGAGGCGGGTGTGGTCCACCACCGTGGTGGGGATGGGCGAGCGGCGGGCCTCGGTGGCCGCCGACACGCCCGTGACCACCACCTGGCCGATTTCGGTGGCCGCCGGGCTCAGCTTCACGGCCAGCGGCTGGCCGCTGCCGGTGTCCACCGTCAGGCTCACGGTGGTGTAGCCCAGCGAGCGCACCTGCACCCCGAAGCGCCCCCGGGGCAGGTCAGCAAAGCTGAACGTGCCCGCGGCGTCGGTGGCCGCGCCCTGCTTGAGGTCGGTGAAGAGCACGGTGGCCCCCGGCACGGCCTCGCCGGTGGTGGCGTCCGTCACGCGGCCGGTGAAGGCCGCGGCGGCGCGGGCCCGGGGGGGCCCGGGGGCCGTTTGGGCCCGGGCAGCCCCGGCCAGTATGCCCAGTGAAACAATGATTAGCAGTTGACGCATGACAAAAAGTTGGAAACGGCAAAGCCGCAGTGCAAGAAATAGGGGCACTTCCGCAGCGCATTGTTCCCGGCTGCCGGCCAGGGCGTTCCCCCGGTTTCTTCAGCGCCAAACGGAAGGTACCCCCGGCCGCGGAACCCCGCGGCTGAAAATTTTTACCTGAAAAAAAGGTGGGCTGGGGCCGCCCCCGCCGACCCGCCCACAACGGCCACAGGCCACGAAGAAGCCTTAAATCAACCCAGACGGCACCCGGCGCTAGGCCCGCGGGGGGCCCCGCAGGCAGCGCTGCGCCGCCACGGCCTCGGCCCACCCCGACGCCGCGAACGGCGCGCGCAGGCCCACCACGGCCGGGCCCGCCGGCCCGGGCACCGCCACCGGCGCGGCCGGCTGAAACGCTGCGCGGTAGAGCGCTTCTTCGTGGCAGTGCTTGTGCTGGCCGCTCAGCAGGGCATTGCCCTTGGCAACCCCGGCGCGGGCCCGGGGGACTGCCTCGGCGGTGTGGCGGTGCGGGTGCAGGGCCAGCACCCATGCCTCCGGCAGCAGCACCCGCACAAAGCAGAGCAGCAGGAAGACGGCAAGGGTTTGGCGGCGCAGCAGCACGGGCAACACGGGTTAGCAGGCAACGCGGCGGCTTACGAAAGCCGCTCGTCGGAGGTTGCCCAAGGGACAGAAATAGCTAATGCAGCACAATTGCGCGGGTTGCCAGACTGTCATATGAATTATTTATATCAGCAAATCAACACAATCAATGCTTTACTTGTAATTATTAGATGCTGGTTGGCGGTAATTCAAACCAAATTAATTACTATTTGCAACTAAGTTGCGTTTATTATTTTGCCCTCCGCCTGTTGCTTTGCTTTCATTCCTTGCGGCCATGCCCGCCGCTTTGTATTTGCCGTGCCCGATTTTGAACCACACAGGTGGCCCGCCCTAGGCTGGGCCGCCGATTATGGCGGGGCCCCCTGAACGCCGTGCCGTGCGGGTGCGCTGCGCGGCCGGCCCGCTGCTGCTGGCCTGGTGGGGCACCCGCAACCTCAGGGCCGTCGCCGCTCGCTGGGAGTTGGGCTTCCTGGCGTTGAGCAGGGCGCCGGTGGCGGCTGCCGGCCGTCGCCGGCCGGGCTGCGGAGAGCCCTTTTGGGGCCGTTCGGATTGTGGTGGCAGGCCTGTTGGAAGGGCGCTGACTGGGCTGGCAGTTGGTACAGCACGCCGCCTCCGCCGGCCTCATTGTTGCCCACCTCCTCAACCAGCGCCGCTGCCGCCGGCAGGCTTGCGGCTACTAGGCCGGGCAAACTATTTGCGGCGCGGCCGCGTCATGGGTCCCTATGCAGCACCTCTCGGCCTTCCGCGGATTCTTGTTGGCCGCCGCGCTGGCCGGGGGCCCCCGGGAAGCGGCGGCGCAAGCACCCGCCCGGTTGGCGGGCCATTGGCAGGCCCTGCAAATCAGCCTCGTGGCCAACCACGTGGTGTCGCACGCGCTCCAGGAGCGCATGAACGATTCGGCCCTGGCCGTCACCAACTTTGAGTTGCGGCACCACACGCTGGAGCAGGTCGTCGAGTTCCGGGCCGACGGCACCTACCGCTACGCGCAGAAAAGCAAAAGCGCGCCGGCGCGTACCGAAACGGGCACCTACACCGTAGGTAAAAGCGTTGTCGAAGCCCAGAGCCCCGGCGCGGCCGAGGGTTCGTCGTTTGCCCGCTGGCGCATCGTGCGCCTGGGCCGGCGGCAGCTGGTGCTGGAACGGCCCATGTGGGCCGATTCATTGCGCATCGGCCAGCAGGTAGAATTTCGCCGGTGGCCGCCCACCCCTTAGTTTCCCCACCGGCCCCGGTCTCCGGCGCGCCCGCTGCTTACTTTTGCCCCATGCCCCCCGCCGTTGCCCCCGACCGCCTCGCCCAAACCATCGTTCGCCACGGCCTGCGCCAGACGCCCGTGCGCCGCGCCGTGCTGGCCGCCTTGGCGGGCAAGGGCTACGCCCTCACCGGGGCCGAGATTGAGTTGGAGACGGGCCCCGGCACCGACCGCATCACCCTGTACCGCACGCTTAAAAGCTTCGAACAGAGCGGCCTTATCCACCGCGTCATCGACGACTCGGACGTGCTGCGCTACGCGGCCTGCTCCATCGAGTGCAGCGCGGACGCGCATTTCGATAACCACGTGCATTTCAAGTGCGGCGTGTGTGCCCACACGTATTGCCTGAGCCAGGTGGCCATCCCAGCCGTGGCCCTACCCGGCGGCTTCCGGGCCGAGCGGCGCGACTACCTGCTTTCGGGCACGTGCCAGCTGTGCCAGCCCACTCCCTGAGAACCCGGCCACCGGGTAAGCGGCACCATTGGCCGGGTTTTCCGCTTGATTCACCGGCCCCCTAAATCCGAACGTACCGGCACTTTAGTATTTGGGCCCGGCGGTTAAAGCACACAATTTTACCTCCTTTCGAACGTATCATTGCAGCCAGTTGGCCGTTATCACGCCGTTAGGCGTTACTGCCTCTACCCATCATATGATTATCCAAGAAATCAGCGAACTGTTAATTCAACACAGTGCGCCGTTGAGTTTGCTGCGTGTGAGCTGGGCCGCCGGCCGCGATATGAGCCGGTTCCGCAGCACTTTTGAGCGGGTGCTGGAAGTGGCCCGGCGCGTGGCGGCGAGCCGGGTCGTGCTCGAACTGGACGCTTTGCCCGACATTTCGCCTTACGACCAGGCTTGGCTGGCCACCCAGTGGATGCCCCGGGCCGTCGAGCTTCCCCTGGAGCAGGTGGTCATCGTGCTTTCGCCCCGCCGCATCTACAACCACCAAGTGGTGGAAGGCTTGCTGTTTATGGCGCGGCCGTTCATCCATTTCGACGTGCAGTTCTTCTCGCAGTCGATACCCGCCCTGCGCTGGATTAGCGACTATTCGCCCCTCGTGCCCGGCCTGCTCGCCGAGTGGGACGCGGCTTTCGGGCCTGCCGGATTGGCCCCGGGCACCGGCAATGCCGCCGAGCAGCGGGCCAGCTACGGCTATGACCAGGCGTAGCCCTTCGCGCTGACAACCTGGCAGGGCAACTTGTTTACCAGCTCGCCGCCAGGGCCACCGTATGCCCTCTTCTCGGCCACGCTAAAATTCCGGTTTTGCTCCTTGGGCTTTCGGAGCCGCGGGTTGTTCCTTTGGGGTTGCCCACGCTCCCCCAGGGCTCCGTTTTATGCTTTTCCCACTTTTTGATGCCTTGCAGGTGCAGCACGACGCGGGCCTGCGCCTGCTGCGGTTCCAGTGGCTTGATTTGGCCAACCACCGCCTGCGCCCCGCGCTCGAGCGCGGCCTCGAATTGGTGGTGGCCCACCAGCCCACCCACGTATTAGTGGATTTTGAGGGCCTGCCGCCCATTGGCATCAAGGACGAGTTGTGGATGTCGACCTACTGGTTTCCGCGCATTGCGGGCCAGTCGCTGCGGTGCGTGGCCCTGGTGCTGCGGCCCGAGCACCTGCACAACCAGATGACCACCGAGGCCATGTTTTGGGTGGCCCGTCACCTGATGCGCTTCCAGGTGCAGGTGTTCGACGAGGTGCCTGCTGCCCTCGACTGGCTGACGGGCCGCGCCGCGGCCCAGCGCCTGCAGGCCGAGTGGGCCGCCGGCCCGCCCCCCGCCCCGCTGCCAACCTGACAGCGCCCGGCCGCGTGGCGCAGCTTTTGGGGGCGGGCGGGGGTCCCGCCACGCGCGGGCCTTCCCACGCACCCAACCTATTTATCGCCATGCAGGAAACCGGCTCCATCTCCATCCACACCGAGAACATCTTCCCCATCATCAAGAAGTTCTTGTACTCCGACCACGAAATCTTCCTTCGTGAGCTGGTCTCGAACGCCGTTGATGCCACCCAAAAGCTGCAAAGCCTGGCCCGCCAGGGCGAATTTAAGGGCGAGCTGGGCGAACTGAAAGTGCGCGTGACCGTGGACAAAGAAACCCGTAAAATCACGGTTTCGGACCACGGCCTGGGCATGAGCGCCGAAGAAATCAAGAAGTACATCAACCAGATTGCCTTCTCCGGGGCCACCGAGTTTGTGGAGAAGTACAAAGAAACCGATGCTACGGCTAAGGACCAGATTATCGGGCAGTTCGGCCTGGGCTTCTATTCCGCCTTCATGGTGGCCAAGGAAGTAGAGATTTGGTCGCAGTCGTACAAGGAGGACACGCTGACGGCCCACTGGATTTGCGACGGCAGCACCCAGTTCACCCTCGACGAGCCCACCGGCGAGCACGCCAAGGCCGAGCGCGGCACCGACGTGGTGCTGCACGTGGCCGACGACTCGGACGAGTTTTTGGAAGTGGAGCGGCTGCGCACCATCCTCACCAAGTACTGCAAATTTTTGCCGGTGCCCATTGAGCTGGAAGGCCAGCTCATCAACGACACCACGCCCATCTGGACCAAGCAGCCCAGCGAGCTGACCGACGATGACTACCTGAAGTTTTACCAGGAGCTGTACCCGATGTCGATGGACGCGCCGCTGTTCTGGATTCACCTCAACGTGGACTACCCGTTCAACCTGACGGGCATCCTGTACTTCCCGAAGGTGAAGGACGAGCTGCAGTTCCAGCGCAACAAGATTCAGCTGTACTCGCGCCAGGTGTTCATCACCGACGAGGTGAAGGACGTGGTGCCCGAATTCCTGATGCTGCTGCACGGCGTGCTCGACTCGCCCGACATTCCGCTGAACGTGTCGCGCAGCTTCTTGCAGGCCGACGCGGCGGTGCGCAAAATCAACACCTACGTGACGCGCAAGGTGGCCGATAAGTTGAACGACCTGTTCAAAAAAGGCCGCGCCGGCTACGAGGAGAAATGGACTGATATCGGCATGTTCGTGAAGTACGGCATGTTGTCGGATGAGAAGTTTTACGAGCGGGCCAAAGACTTCGTGTTGTTGAAGAATGTGGCTGGCAAACTGTTCACTATCACCGAGTACACCGAGCACATCCAGGCCAATCAGCAGGACAAGGACGGCAATACCGTGGTGCTGTACACCAACGATGCCGAGGCCCAGCACGGCTACGTGGCCGCCGCCCAGGAGCGCGGCTACGACGTGCTGAACCTCGACCAGGTGCTCGACTCGCACTTCATCGGCCAGCTGGAGCAAAAGCTGGAAAAAACCAGCTTCAAGCGCGTGGACGCCGACACCATCGGCAAGCTCATCGAGAAGGACGGCACCACCGAAAGCGTGCTCAGCGAAGACGACCAGACCAAGCTGGCGGAGGCCTTCAAAACGGCCATCCACAACGAGGCCATGCACGTGAAAGTAGCGGCCCTGAGCCCGCAGGACGCGCCGGTGGTCATTACCCAAAACGAGTTCATGCGCCGCATGAAGGACATGCAGCGCACCGGCGGCGGGGGCGGCATGCAGATGTTCGGGGCCTTCCCCGATTCGTTCGACGTGACCGTGAACGCCAACCACCCCCTCGCCCAGCGCGTGCTGGCCGATGGCGAAACCGGCGAGAAGCTGGCCAAGCAAGCCTTCGACCTGGCCTTACTGGCCCAGGGCATGCTGAAAGGCGAGGCCCTTACGGCCTTCGTGAAGCGTAGCACCGAGCTGCTCTAGGGTCGGAAGCCGCGCTTCGCGCTGCACTGTTTTTTGAATGAAGAAAGGCCTGAAGCACGCGTTGCTTCAGGCCTTTCTCTGCTTGAACAGCTCCGTGCTTTGGAGTTGTTCAGAAGGTGGGGAAGTTCAAAATTGAACGTCATGCCGAGCGCAGCCGAGGCATGACGTTCAATTTTGCTAGGTTCTTTTCTTTGAACTACAGCTTGGCGGTGCCCCCGGCCGGCTTGGCCAGGCCCGCCGCCAGCCGGTGAAACTCTTTGGTTGTCAGCACAACTACTTCCGCTTCACTCACCAGCCACAGCCGCTGGTGGTCGTCCACCTGAAGCAAGACGGGGTTGGCCGCACCGGCCGGGGCCGGTACCGGCCGGAGCAGCCGCGCGGGCGCTACTTTATCGGTGGCGGGCGCGTCGAAGCTGGTCAGGCGGTCGGCCGGCTCGTTGGGCAGCAGCAGCAGGCCCATGCCCGTGGCGAACAGGCGGCCCTCGCCGCGCACGCTGGCCACGCCGTACAGCTCGTTGCCGGGCCGGCCCAGGAACCTGACGGTGGGCAGCTCGGCCTCGCCGCGGGTGCCGCCGGCCTCGAACACGCAGATGGCGTCGGACATGACCACCCACAGGTTGCCAGCGTTGTCGGGCAGCAGCTTTTCCACGATGTTGTCGGGGATTTCGCGGTTGCCCACGCCTTCCTCGTTGTAGCGAATCCACTCCGCGCCCCGCTTGCGGTTGAGGCCGACACTGGTGGCCACCCACACCGAGCTGTCGGTCGTGGCCACGCCGCCGTTGATGGACGCCACGCCCAGCTCGGGCGCGAAGGCCCCGTTGGCCCAGCGGAACGCGCCGTAGCCGTTGGCCCCCACCCACAGGGCCCCGCGCAAGTCCCGGAAAACGGCCGTGATGTTGGGCGCGGCTTCGGGCCCGGGCAGCGCCAGCGGGTGGGCCCCAAAGGTGCGCGTGTTCAGGCCCAGCAGGCCCTGGTGGGTGCCGAGCCACAGCACGGTGTCGGCCGCCGCGGCGCACTGAATCGGGGCGCTGCCCCGGTACTTGCGCACAAGTTGCTTGCCTTCGAGGCGGAACACGCTGCGCTGCGTGACCAGGTACGTGGCCTTGCCGGTGCGCAGCAGCGCCACGGGCCGCTCGTGGCCGTCGAGGGCGTAGCGGGGCCGGGGGCCGGCCCACGATGAGGGGTTGGGGGCCAGCAGCGAGCCGCACAGCAACAGGCCGAAAGACCAGCGAAAAAGGGTAGGCATGGGGCTGATTGAACGGCACTTTAGCCGTACCCGCAAAGATAATTGCCGGGTCCGCCGGGAATAGATTATGTTACCATTACCATACTAAATATTGTTTTTCCGATTCATAATGAAGGGGTGATGAAGGGGAAATACCGGGCTAACGGCCGCCGCTGAATTTTGCTACCGGCTCACCCTCATTCCACCAACCACTTATGAACGGTAAATTTTTACTCGCTGGCGGCCTGCTGATTTCCGTTGCCGCCCGGCAGGAAGTACGCGCCCAAGCCGCTTCCACCAACCAGAACGTCATCCTCTACATCGGCGACGGCTTTGGCCTGGCCCCCAAAACGGCCACCCGCATGGCCCTGGGCCAGGGCCGCGACGGCAAGCGCTTCGCCACCGACGCCGGCTTCCAGGTGCTGAACCTGGACAAGATGAAGTACAACGCCACCGTCACCACGCACTCGCTCAACTCGTGGATTACGGACTCGGCCCCCGGGGCCTCGGTGTACGCCTGCGGCAAGGCCGGCAAGCAGGACAACGAGGTGCTGGCCCTGAACCCGGCCAGCGGGGCCCCGCTCGAAACCATTCTGGAAGCCGCCAAAAAGCAGGGCTACGCGGTGGGCCTCGTGAGCACGGCCCGCATCACGCACGCCACACCGGCCGCGTTTGCCAGCCACATCTGGTTCCGCGACCTGGAAGACTACATCTCTGCCCAGTACATCGCCTCCACCGAGGCCCAGTACGAGGCCATTTATAACGCCAGCCCCACGGCGTCTTACCGCTACACCGCCGCCCGCGACTGGGTGCTGCCCGATAAGAAAGTGGGCGTGGAGCTGGACGTGCTGCTCGGCGGCGGGGCCCGCCACTTCATGCCCAACACCCGCACCGTTGCCAGCCCCTACGAGGCCGTGGTGGACCGCACCGGCGCTCCCATCCTGAACGCGGCCGGCACGGCCGTGACCCTCAAGGGCACCCGCGCCGACGACATCGACCTGGTGAAGTACGCCGTGGAGCAGCGCAACTACCAGTACGTGAACAGCCGCGACGCCCTGCTCAACATCGACCTGGCGCAGTACGGCCCCGGCGGCAAGAAGCTGCTCGGCCTCTTCAACGCCTCGCACGTGAACTACGAGCAGGACCGGCAGACGAGCGCCGCCTGGGAGCCCTCGCTGGCCGACATGACGGCGATGGCCATCAAAGTATTGCAGGCCAAAAGCAACGGCAAAGGCTTCTTCCTGATGGTGGAGGCCGGCCGCATCGACCACCTGGAGCACTCCAACACCGGCGGCATCTCGGTGGTGGCCGGCACCAGCGCCGCCAACCAGTACGCCGTGGACGCCGACAAGCCGGCTTACGTGGGCGGCGGCGACGCCGGCGTGGGGGCCACGCCTACTACCGCCCGCACCGCCAACGTGTACGGCTCCGACTACATGATTAAGGAAGTGCTGGCCTTCGACTACGCCGTGGCCGAGGGCCGGGCCCTGCTGGCGACGCCCAGCAGCGGCAAAACTCTGATTTTCAGCACTTCCGACCACGAGTGCGGCGGCTTCGCCGTGACGGGCCTGCACGACGAGGCGGATTTTGCGAAGAACGCCACCAAGATCCGCACCTACGCCGGCCAGATTACCAAGGCCGCCGGGGCCACCGCGGGGGCCGTGCCCACCGGCCTCTCGCGCGGCGACGGCGGGGCCAACGGCTGGTTCCCGGACTACGTGCTGGCCAGCTTCCAGGGCAAAGACTACCCCCAGCCGGCCTCGGCCACGGCCAAGCGCATCGTGGTGGCCTACGCCTCGAACCCGCTCACCAACGGCAACGGGACCAATGTGACCGGGGCGGTGGGCAACCACACCCCGCAGGACATTTGGGTGGCCGCGGAGGATAACACCAACACGCACGCCTCGCAAATCACCGGCCGCGGCCTGCTCGACAATACCTCCCTTACGCCCATCATGGCCGATTTCATGCAGTTGACGATGTTCGCCACCACGCTCAGCGCCCGCCCCGGGGCCCTGCCGGCCGCCACCACGGGCCTGGTGCTCAGCCCGGTGCCGTTTGCCGACCGGTTCCAGGTGGGTTTCACCCTGGTTGCCGCCGGGGCCGTCACGGTGGAGCTGTTCAACGAAATCGGCCAGAAGGTGCAAACCGTGGTGGCCGACAAAGCCTTCGGCACCGGCCCCCACGCCGTGGCCGTGGACGGCTCCCGCCTGAAAACCGGCCTCTACGTGGCCGCCGTCACGGTGAACGGCCAGGTAGTTTCGCAGAAAACCATCAAGCTGTAAGGCAGGACGCTTACCTGCCAACGAGGCCGTCATGCTGAGCTTGCCGAAGCATGACGGCCTCGTTGGATTCTAGTTCGCCTCCAATCCGTAGGAATCTATACCTACTTCACGTTCTTGGCCACCACGAACATTCGGTCCCCGAACCTTCCCGTCAGCTTGTTCAGGTAGTAGGTGGGGTACTGGCCGGCCAGCTTGCTCACCTTCTCTACCACGCTGCCGCCCAGGCGGATGTGCTTCGGGGGTTTCACCGGGTTCAGCAATTCTACCACCTCAAATCCCTCTTTTTTCAGCATTTTGGTGATGGTGTCGGGCGTGAACTCGAAAAGGTGGTAGGGCGGCAGGTCCATCTTGCGCTCCTTGCCCAGGGCCCCGTAGGCGGCGAAGCCCAGGCGCACGGTGGGCAGGTTCAGCACCGAGGGAAGGGCCAGCACCAGCAGCCCGCCGGGCCCCAGGATGCGGTGGAACTTGGCCAGCGTGGCACTCGGCGAGAGCAGGTGCTCCAGCACGTCGCCCATGTAAGCCAGGTCGAACTGGTCGGCGTGGAAATCCTCGGTGGTTTCGATGTTGCCGGTCACCACGGGCAGGTGTAGCTCGCGGCGGGCAAACTCGGCCGCGTGCGCGGATATTTCGAGGCCGTGGGTGGTCCAGCCCAGGGCTTGCAGGCTTTTGAGGGTGTAGCCGGGGCCGCAACCTACTTCGAGGTAGCGGAACGGCCGGCCCGGGTAGCGGGCCAGGATGTAGTCGGTGAACTTGTCGGGCCGGAGTTGATTCAATGCTTCGTTCTTCTGGCCTTCTTCGATGAACTGCACGTCCGGCTGGGTGCGGTCGTAGTTGGGGCGTTCGGTGAAGTACGCCTTGCCGTAGAGCCGCTCCAGCTGGGCCGGGGTGGGCTGGGGGTCGAGGAACATCAAATCGCAGCGGCGGCACCGGGTGCCTTGCAGCCGCTGGCCCTCGAATTCGTAGTAAAACGGCAGCTTCTTAAAATCGGGGCTGCCGCACAAGTCGCAGGTACGCATGGCAATTGCGCGAACTTTGTGGGCCGGGTCGCTGTACATTCACTCGATACAACCACGCGGAGGACGCGAGCCGCAAAGTTCGCGCTACTTCGCTTAATGAACTGCCAACCGCGCGTTGGCCCCCCGCATATGCTTGACGTCCTCGTGATTGGGGCCGGCCCCGTGGGCCTGGCCTGCGCCCTTGAAGCCCAGCGCCGCGGCCTGCAAGTGGCCGTAGTGGAAAAAGGGGCCCTGGTGAACTCCATCGTGGGCTACCCCTACAACATGGAGTTTTTCTCCACGCCCGAGCTGCTCGAAATCGGCGGCTACCCTTTTCCCACCTTCCACTACAAGCCCCTGCGCGAAGACGCCCTGGACTACTACCAGCGCGTGGCCCGCGCCGAAAACCTGGCCCTGCGCCTGCACGAGCGGGTGCTGAGCCTGACCGGCGAGCAAGGCAACTTTGTGGTGACGACTGATAAAGGGCAAATCCCAACCCGCAACGTGGTGGTGGCCACCGGCTTCTACGACCTGCCCAACCCGCTGGGCGTGCCGGGCGAAGACCTGCCCCACGTGAGCCACTACTACCGCGAGCCCTACCAGCACGTGGCGCGGCGCGTGGTGGTCATCGGGGCCAAAAACTCGTCGGCCAAAGCGGCCTTGCAGCTCACCCGCGCCGGGGCCCAGGTCACGCTCCTCGTGCGGGGCCCCGAGGTGAGCGACGCCGTGAAATACTGGATTCGGCCCGACCTGGTGAACCGCATCAAGGAAGGTAAAATCACCGCCCACTTCAACACCACCATCGCCGCCATCCGGCCCGACGCGGTGGAAATTCTGACGCCCGAGGGCCCCCGGGAAGTGCCCACCGATTTCGTGTACGCCCTCACCGGCTACCACCCCGACGAGGCCCTGCTCGGCCGACTCGGCATCGAGCCCGACCCCGCCGACGAGGCCCGCGCGCCCCTCTTCGACCCCGCCACCCACGAAACGACGAATCCCGGCGTGTTCGTGGCCGGTACCGTGTGCGGCGGCCGCGCCACCAGCCGCTGGTTCATCGAAAACGGCCGCCACCACGCCCAGCTCATCGCCGCCTACCTCGCGGCGGGCGTGCCGGCGTAGCCAAGCTACTTTCCGCAGGGCTGCCTCTTGGAGCAGTTGTTCGTTTGATTGCCGGCTCCGCCTGCCGCCGGGCGGTTCCAACGAGCCGCGCCGCAGAGGGACGGCTACTTGCCGGGGGCCCCGCGCCGGTACAGCCCGGCGGGCCCCGCCGGCCGGTACAGCCCGAACACGCCGGGCAGCAGGTGTTGCAGCTGCGGCAGCAAGTGGCTCTGGTCGAGCACGTAGGCCGGCGCATCGGCCCCCACCTGCCGGCCGATGCGCACCACGGCGGCGTACTGGTCGAGGTAGTCGAAGTCGGCCAGGGCCAGGGGCCAGTCGAGGTACGGCGTGGCCGAATAGTTGGTGAGGTAGGCGCGGCGGTCGGGCCCCAGCACGAGCAGGCGCTGGCCGCGCAGGCCGGCCAGGGCGGGATCGGGGCGGGGGGCGAAGGTGCTTTCGGCGGGCAGGCGCAGGGCGGCCGCCAGGCCGGGCACCAGCGGGCGGTAGCGCAGGGCCACCACGGCCCCCACCAGCACCAGAAACAGCACCTCCGGGGCCCAGGCGGGCCGGCTGGCCTGCCAAAGAAACAGCCCGAAGTACGCCAGCGGCGGCAGCAGCAGCACCAGCGCGCCCGGGGCCGTGCCCCGGCCCGCCGCCAGCACGGCCAGCGCCACCAGCAGCCAGCCCACCATCAGCTGCCGGAACTTGGCCTGGAACACGGGGCCCAGCGGCGTGCCCAGCCCGCGCACCACGGCCAGTAGCAGCACCGCCGCCGGCAGGGCCAGCAGCCGCAGCTGCACGGCCAGGGGCAGGCCGTCGGCGGCCCCGGCCCCGAAGCCCTGCCAGCCCGGAGCCAGGTGGAACTGCACGAAGCCCGGCAGGGCCCCCAGGTAGAGGAAGCAGGTGGCCGCCACGGCGTAGGGAAACAGCAGCCCGCACAGCAGCAGCAAAAAGCTACGGAACGCGTTGGCCGCGAAGATGATAACCGCCAGCAGCCCTACCCCCGCGAACAGCACCAGCGGCAGGTAGCACAGCCCCGCCAGCCCAATCAGAAACCCGGCCCGGAACAGGCGGCGGTTGTCGTAGCCCTCGCGCGAGGTGGGCAGCAACGCGCTGCTGCCGAACACGATAAACGTGTGCCCCAGCAGCAGCGGCGACAGCGCGTCGAGGTCGGTGCTCACGCTGCTGAACAGCAGGTAGCCCAGCGCCACCAGGTAGCCCCGGTCGGGAAACACGTCGGCCCGGGCCAGCACGAAGTTCAGCCGCAGGGCCTGGGCCAGCACCAGCCCCAGGGCCAGCGCCCGGTACAGAAACACGGGCCGCGCGCCCACCGCGTCCAGCCCCGCAAAGAAGTACACGGCCAGCGGGGCGGTGCCGTCGTACAGGTCGCGGTAGGGCAGCGCCCCGCCGTGCACCCGCTCGCCCACCAGCAGGGCCCCCAGCTCGCCCGCCGTCACGGGCAGGCCCAGCAGCGCCAGCAGCGGCAGGCGCAGGGCCAGCAGCAGCAGCAGCAGCAGCAGCAGTTGGGCGGGCAGCGAGCTTCTAAAAAAGTGCAGCACGGAAGGAAAGCGGGTAAAAGGAGCCGGACACGGTGGCGGACAAAGGTATTCGCACCCCGCCGGCCGCCGGCCGCCGGCGCAAGCCCGGGCCCGGTGCCGCCGCCCGGGGCTGCTTTTGCACCTTGTTTCAGCGGCGCGTTTCTCCCATTCCCGCCCGGCGTACCTTTGCGGACTATATGGAAAGCAAACGACAGCAAAAAATGGCCAGCCTGCTTCAGCAGGAGCTGGCCGCCGTGTTGCAGCGCGACCTGCCGCACCTGTTCGGCGGTGCCCTGGCCCCGAGCATCAGCCTGGTGAAGGTGACGCCCGATCTGGGCCAGGCCCGCGTGTACCTGAGCCTGCTGCTGGGCAACGACGCCGACGCCCGCCTGGCCCTGGTGCGCGACAGCGGCAAGGAAATCCGCCAGGCCCTGGCCAAGCGCATCCGCAAAACGGCCCGCGTGGTGCCCGAGCTGGTATTTTTCCACGACGACAGCGCCGCCTACGCCGCCCACATGGACGGCATCCTCGGCCAGCTGCACATCCCGCCCGCCCCGCCGGCCACCGAGGGCCCCGACGCGGACGACGCGCCCGCCCGGCCCCGGCTTTTCAAGGGTGAATGAATGAATGGGTGAATGAATTCCGCACCCCACGCTCATTCACCTATTCACCCATTCATTCACCCATTCAATCATTCACCCATTGAACCACCCATTCCCCGTCCTTGTACTACGACCCGATTAAGAAGACGCTCGGCGAGGTGTTCAACCGCACCCCGGGGCTGCGCCGGTTGTTTTACCACTTGCTCGATTTGTTGCTGCTCCGCACCTGGCACGTGCACCGTGAGCTGCGCCAGTGGGCCCGGGGCCGCACCCCGGAACCCCTGGGCATCCTCGACGCGGGGGCCGGCTACGGCCAGTACAGCTACTGGCTGAGCGGCCTGAGCGCCAAATGGCACATCCTGGCCGTGGACGTGAAGGAAGAGCAGGTGGCCGACTCGAACCGCTTTTTTCACCAGATTGGGCGGCCCAACGTGCAGTTTGCCGTGCAGGACCTGGTGCTGTACCAGGAGCCCAACAGCTTCGACCTGGCCCTGGCGGTGGACGTGATGGAGCACATCGTGGAAGACGTGGAAGTATTCCGCAACGTCCACGCCTCGCTGAAGGACGGCGGAATGCTGCTCATCTCCACGCCCAGCGACCAGGGCGGCTCCGACGTGCACGACGACGCCGAAACCAGCTTCATCGAGGAGCACGTGCGCGACGGCTACAACATCCACGAAATCCAGCAGAAGCTGCGCACCGCCGGCTTCGAGCGCATCGAGGCCCGCTACAGCTACGGCGAGCCCGGCCAGGTGTCGTGGCGGCTGAGCATGAAGTACCCCATTTTGATGCTGGGCCAGTCGCGGCTGTTTTTCGTGCTGCTGCCCTTCTATTACGCCGTGGTATTTCCGTTCTGCCTGGTGCTGAACTGGCTCGACGCCCGCACCCCCCACGACTCGGGCACCGGGCTCATTGTGAAGGCCTGGAAGTAGGGGCCCGGTGCTGCCCGGCCGTGTTCTGGCAAATTCGTACCTTGTTGAACCGTTTTTCGCTTCCTCCCGCACCCCCCTTATGGCCGATCCAAACGAATTTCAGCAGTTGATTCAGGTACTGACTACCCGCATGGACCGGCAGGAGAAGCAGCAAGAAGTAACCAACGACCTGCTGTCGCGGATGTTGACGCAGCAGGAGTCTATGTTCGCGCTGCAACAAAACTTCCAGCGCAAGCAGGAAGGATTCAACGAGCGCCAGGAGAAGTTCAACGAGCGCCAGGAGAAGTTCAACGAGCGCCAGGAGAAGTTCAACGAGCGTCAGGAGAAGTTCAACGAGCGCCAGGACCAGTTCAACATCATTTTTCTGGATGAAATCCGGGATATCAAAGCCGACGTGCGCGGCCTGAAGCAGGAGGTGCGCACGCTGCTGGACGTGACCATCAAGCAGCACGACGAGCGCCTCAAGCGCCTGGAAGACTTCATGGACGGCTTCCTGCGCAAAGCCGGCTAACCCCGCCCCGTGAACGTCCCCTTCCTCATTGCCCGGCGCTACTTCCTCTCGAAGAAAAAGCGCAACATCATCTCCATCATCTCCAACATTTCGATGATTGGGGTGGCGGTGGGCACCATGTCGCTCATCATCGTGCTTTCGGTCTTCAACGGGCTCGAAGACCTGGTGCGCACCCTCTACGGCAAGTCCGACCCCAACCTGGTCATCACGGCCACGCGGGGCAAGTCGTTTGCCGTCACGCCCCCGTTTTTGCAGCGCATCCAGGCCGTGCCCGGCGTGGCCCTGCTCACGGAAGTGATTGAGGACAACGCCCTGCTGCAATACCACGACCGCCGGATGGTGGTGAAGATGCGCGGCCTGACGGAGAACTACTTCGGCCAGAGCGGCATCGACGCCAGCATCCGCGAGGGCGACCACCGCCTGTCCTACGACAGCATCAATTTTGCCCTGATTGGGGCCGGCGTGCAGCACGAGCTGAGCATCACGCTCAAAAACGGCCTCTCGCCCCTGCACATGCTGTACCCGCGCAACACCGGCGGCAAAACCCTGAGCATGGACCCCAGCAAGGCCTTCAACGAAGAGACCTTGCAGGCCGGGGGCGTGTTCCTCATCGAACAGCACATGGACGACAGCTACGTGTTTGTGCCCTTGCGCTTTGCCCAACGCCTGCTGGGCTACGGCAACCGCCGCACGGGCCTCTACGTGAAGGTGGGCGACAGCTTCCCGGTGGAACGGGTGAAGCAGGCCCTGCGCACCGAACTGGGCCCCCGCTTCACGGTGCTCGACTCCGACGAGCAGCACGTGAGCCTGCTCAAGGCCATCAAAATCGAGAAGCTGTTCGTGTTCATCACCTTCGCCTTCATCCTGCTCATCGCCTCGCTCAACATCTTCTTCTCGCTCTCGATGCTGGTCATCGACAAGAAAAAAGACATCGCCGTGCTCATGGCAATGGGGGCCACCGAGGAAGCCGTGCGCAAAACTTTTCTGGGCGTGGGGGCCATCGTGGCGCTGGTGGGCGCGGTGGTGGGCCTGGTGCTGGGCGTGGGCATCTGCTGGGCCCAGCAGCGCTTCGGGCTCGTGAGCATGGGCATGGCCACGAGCATCGTCGACGCCTACCCCGTGAAGATGAAGCTCTCCGACATCCTGCTCACCTGCGCGGCCATCGTGCTCATCACCCTGGCTGTGAGCATTCGGCCGGCCCTGAACGCCAGCCGCCTCGTGCTGCGCGACAACCTTTAGGCAGGGCCGTTCCGAAGCTCCGCATTAATATAAAAATAACATTTTTGGGTGATAAAATGCCCGGAATGTGCGGCGGAAATCCGCGTGGGGCCCTAACTTGCGGCTTCGCGTGGCCGCCCATGAAAGTATCTTCTACCGAACCCTTTCAAATCGTTTACTCGCTCTTCGAGCACGAGTTCCTGGGCCACCTGTTCGCGGCCTACCTGGTGCAGCGCGGGCCCAAGGGCCAGCTCACGCTGCTGCACCAAACGGCCTCGGCCCGCAACGCGCCCGAATTTGCCGGGGGCCTCGATGCCGTTGACTTCGAGTTGATTGACCTCTGCGACCAGCTCCAGCAGGAGGCGGTCATCAAGGAGTTCTGGCCCCGGAAGATTGCGGCGGCCGACTTTTTCCTGAAAACGTACAGCCCCGACAAGGGCGACAAGCCCTTGCAGGACGCCATTGGCCGCTACGTGCAAACGCGCATGGCCGCCGTGCTGGCCCGCCTGCACGGCAAGCGCGTGTTCATCATGGGGCGCGACGGCGAGCCCACCTGGCGCGAGATTGCGCTGGCCCCGGTGCCGGCCTCGGTGCTGTTCCACTTCCGGCGCAACGACGACGGCACCCACTACTTCCCCACCATCCAGTACCAGAACCAAAAGCTGGACTTCCAGTACAAAGGGGCCCTGCTGGTGTGCCAGCAGCCGGCCTGGCTGCTGCTCGACGGCGTGCTGTACTCGTTCCGCAACGAGGTGGACGGCCGCAAGCTGCAACCGTTTCTCAACAAGAAATTCATCGTGGTGCCCCGGCAGGTGGAGGCCAGCTACTTCCAGAAGTTCGTGGCCCCGCTCATGGAGGCGTTCGATGTGCACGCCCGCGGCGTGGGCTTCGCCGTCGTCACGGACCGCTACCGGGCGCGGCCCCGGCTCACGTTCAGCGACGTGCCGCCCGCGCCGGCCGCCGCCGAGGGCCCCGAGCGGCCGGTGGGCCCCCCGCGCCGGGGCCGCGTGCCGCAGCCCAAGCCCGCCGCCGCGCCCAGCCCCGACCGCCTGTACTTCGACCTGGGCTTCCGCTACGGCGAGGCCCTGGTGCCCTTCGACCCCGGCAAGCGCGTGAGCGTGCGCCTGGAGCAGGACGCCGACAGCTACACCTTCCACCGCCTGCTGCGCAGCACCGACGACGAGCGGGCCGCCGTGGCCGCGCTGGCCGCCCGGGGCCTGGCCCTGCCCGAGGGCCGCACCGCCCTCGACCGGGTGGCGGCCTTCCAGTGGCTGCACGACCACGCCGAGGCGCTGGCCGCCGAGGGCTTCGCCGTGGAGCCCGCCGCCGGGGCCAGCCAGCCCTATTTCCTGGGGCCGGTGCGCGTCGAGCTGGGCATCCAGGAAGCCGGCGACTGGTTCGACGTGCGCGGCACGGTGTACTTCGGCGACACGGCGGTGCCGTTCATCCGGCTGCGGGGGCACATTTTGCAGCGCCGCCGCGAATTCCGGCTGCCCAACGGCCAGGTGGCCATCATCCCCGAAGCGTGGTTCACCGACTACCTGGAGCTGTTCGCCTTCGCCGAGGAAAAAGACGACACCCTGGCCCTGCGCCGCCACCACCTCGCGCTGGTGGCCGACCTGCAAAGCAACGAGCTGGCCACCGTGACCATGGGCCGCAAGCTGGAGAAGCTGCGCGACTTTGCCACCGTGGAAGACCACCCGCTGCCCGCCGGCTTCCGCGGCGAGCTGCGCCCCTACCAGAAGGCCGGCTACAACTGGCTGCGCTTCGTGCAGGACTACCACTTCGGCGGCTGCCTGGCCGACGACATGGGGCTCGGCAAGGCCCAGCCGCTGCACGCCAACGTACTGACGCCCAACGGCTGGCAGCAAATGGGAGCCCTGCGCATAGGCGATGCCGTCGTTAATTCCCAGGGCCGGGCCTCTACCGTCACGGGGATATTTCCGCAGGGTGCAAAAGAAATTTTTCGGGTCACGTTCACCGATGATTCTACCGCCGAATGCTGCGCCGACCACTTGTGGGCGGTGCAAAGCGCCGTGCAGAAGTACCGCGGCCAGGCCTACGCGGCGAAGCCGCTGCACGAGCTGATGGGCGACCTGCACGACCGGCACGGCAACACAAAATGGTTCATCCCGCTGGTGCAGCCTGTGGCACTGGCCGCGCAGCCCGTGCCCGTGGACGCCTACTTCCTGGGCCTGCTGCTCGGCGATGGTTATTTTCGCCAGCACAGCATCCGGCTCTCAACGGGCGACGCGGAAATTGTGAACTACGTGGCCCAGGAGCTGCCGCCCAGCCTCGCCATGCGCCGGCAGGGCGAAACCTGCGACTACACATTCGTTGGAAGCGCCGCGGGCGTGGCCAACGGGCTGATGCGGAACATTAAAGCGCTGGGATTGAAGGGCAAGGGCTCGAAAGACAAGTTTGTTCCCGAGGTATATCTGTGCAACGACGCGGCCACGCGCTTGGCCGTGCTGCAAGGGCTGATGGACTCCGACGGCTACGTGTCGGCCACTGGCGACGTGTGCCAGTTCACGTCCATTTCGCCCGCGCTGGTGGCGGGGGTCACCTTCCTAACGCAGTCGCTGGGCGGCACCGCGCGGCAGTCGAGCAAAACGCCCACGCCCACGCACCGGGGCGAGCGGCGCACCGGGCAGCTCGCCTACACGCTCACGCTGAGCCTGCCGCCGCAGGTGCAGCCGTTCCGGCTGGCCCGCAAAGCGGCGCTGTACCGGCCCAAAACTAAATACCGGCCCTACCGCGGCATCAAGGCCATTGAGCGGGTGGGCACGATGCCCGCGCAGTGCATCGCCGTGGATGCCCCCGACCACTTGTACGTGACGGATAACTTTATTCTCACGCACAACACCATCCAGGCGCTGGCCATGCTCCAGCAGCGGGCCGAAAGCGGGGCGGCGCAGGGCGCAGCGTCGCTGCTGGCCCTGCCTACCTCGCTGGTGTACAATTGGTTGAACGAGGCCAAGAAGTTTACGCCCGGGCTGCGGCTGCTGGTGTACACGGGCACCTACCGCACCAAGGACGTGGGCCAGTTCGCCGACTACGACGTGGTGCTGACCAGCTACGGCATCGTGCGGCTCGATGCCGAATTGCTGGCCAGCTACCGCTTCGACTACGTGATTCTGGACGAGTCGCAGGCCATTAAAAACCCGTCGAGCACCACTTCGCAGGCCGTGCGGCAGCTGCGCTCCCGGCACCGCCTCATCCTCACGGGCACACCGGTCGAGAACAGCACGATGGATTTGTGGTCGCAGATGTCGTTCATCAACCCCGGGCTGCTGGGCACGCAGGCGTTTTTCCGCAAGGAATTCCTCAAGCCCATCGAGCAAAACCGCGACGAGGGCCGCACCCGCCGCCTGCACGCCCTCATCAAGCCGTTCATCCTGCGCCGCCACAAAGAACAAGTAGCCAAGGAATTGCCGGCCAAAACCGAGCAGCTCAGCTACTGCGAGATGACGCCCGAGCAGGCCCAGGCCTACGAGGAAGCGAAGAGTTTCTACCGCAATAAAATTCTGAAAAACCTCGACGAGCACGGGGCGGCCAGCACGCAGTTTCTGCTGCTCCAGGGCCTCACGCGCCTGCGCCAGATGGCCAACCACCCCCACCTGGCCGACGCCACCTACGCCCACGAGTCGGGCAAGCTGCGCGAGGTACTGCGCATGGTGCGCAACGTAGTGGCCGAAGGCCACAAGGTATTGGTGTTTAGCCAGTTTGTGCAGCACCTGGCCCTGGTGCGCGCCGCCCTGGACGAGCGCCAGCTGCCCTACGCCTACCTCGACGGCAACACCCGCGACCGGGCCGGCGAGGTGGCCCGCTTCCAGGAAACCGACGCGCTGCAAATCTTCCTCATCAGCCTCAAGGCCGGCGGCGTGGGCCTCAACCTCACCGCCGCCGACTACGTGTTCCTGCTCGACCCGTGGTGGAACCCGGCCGTGGAAGCGCAGGCCGTGGACCGCGCCCACCGCATCGGCCAGCAGCGGCCGGTGTTCGTGTACAAGTTCATCACCCAGCACACGGTGGAGGAGAAAATCCTGGCCCTGCAACAGCGCAAGCTCAACCTGGTCAGCGAGTTGATTGCCACCGACGAGGCCGTTATCAAGACCCTGACCCGGGCCGATATCGAGGAGCTGCTGGGGTAGCGTATTCCTCGGTGAACCCTGGGCCCCACCGGCGGTTGCTATGCCTCTTGGGGGCCCGCCGGGCCCACTGCCCGTATGCTTTCCGAACCCACATACCTGGCCGCCCGCATGGTGGCCCCCGCCCTCGAAACCCATTTTGCCCAGCACCTGGCCCTGGCCCGGCGGTTGGGGGCCGCGCTGGCCCCGGTGCCGCCGGCCGCCCTCATGGAAGCCGTGATTGACGTGGCGTTCTGGGCCAGCCTGCGCCGCGAGGAGGGGCGGCCGCCGCGCATCTCACTGGCGCTGCTGCCGCCCACCGAGGCCGCGGGGCCCCTGGTGTTCGGGCACCGGCCGCGCCTCACGCCGCAGGCCCTCATTAAGCTGGCCCCGGCCGTGGAGCACCCCGGCGTGCACCTGGGCGTGTGGCACGACGCCGACGGCCTGTACCTGTGGGGGGCCGCCACGCGCATTCCGCCGGTGTGCTTCGTGCTGGAAGTAGTGGAGCCCGGCTTGCTCGTGGCCAAGCACCGCCGGGCCGACGGCATCGGCAAGTTCGTGAACGTGGCCGTGCTGCGGGGCGACCAGGTGCGCATCGTGGACGAGGAAAACGCCGGGCTGGCCGACTACCCGGCGCTGCGCGCCTCGCTGCCCGGCATTCCCGCCCCGGCCGGCGCGGGCCTGGCCGTGGACGTGCTCGTGGAGCTGGCCGCCGCCATGCGGGCCCACGGGCGCGGCGGGCTGGTGCTGGTGGTGCCGCCCGGCTCCGACCGCTGGCCGGCCTCCATCGTGCAGCCGATGAGCTACGCCGTGGGCCCGGCCTACCTCGGGGTGGCGGACGCGCTGGGCCTGCCCGCGCCCGAAGGCCCCGAAGCGGTGCTGCGGGCCATCGAAATCGTGGGCGGCTTCACGGCCGTGGACGGGGCCACCGTCATCACCCAGCACTACGAGCTGCTGGCCTTCGGGGCCAAGGTGACGCGGGCGGCGCACAGCACGCCCGTCGAGCAGCTCATCGTGACCGAGCCCGTGCTGGGCAGCACCGCCGTGCGCACCCACCCCGCCCAAAACGGCGGCACCCGCCACCTGGCCGCTGCCCAGTTCGTGCACGACCAGCGCGACGCCCTGGCCCTGGTGGCCTCGCAGGACGGCAATTTCACCGTCTTCACCTGGTCGGAAGGCTTGAACCTGGTCCACGCCCACCGCATCGACGTACTGCTGCTCTGAAAAGCCGCGCTGCGGCGGGGGCCAATGCCCCAGCGCCGCTTCCAACCGCCGCCTGGGCACGTAGCCGCTGCCGTGCCGCCAACTAAACCGGGGCCCCGGCGTAAGCCGGGGTATGCGCGTTATTCTTCGTACTGCCGTGGGCCAGGGCCCCGCCCAGGTAATGGCGGGCTTCACCCGCGAGTTATTTTTGGCGCTGGCCCCGCCCTTCCCGAAGCTGCGGCTGGTGCGCTACGACGGCAGCCGCACCGGCGACGTGGTGGAAATTGAGTTGAACACGGGCATCAAAAAGCTGCCCTGGACCTCCCTCATCACCGACGACGGCGTGCTGCCCGACGGCACCCACTACTTCGTGGACGAGGGCCAGCGGCTGCCCCCGCCGCTGCGCTACTGGCAGCACCGCCACCTCATCGAGCCGGGCCCCCGGGGCGGCAGCGTCATCGTGGATAACCTGGAGTACCGCACCGCTTTCAGGGCCCTGGATGTGCTGATTTACCCGGCCATGTGGGCGCAGTTTGCCTGGCGCAAGCCCATCTACCGGCGCTGGTTCCGGTAGCTCAGCCGGCGGCCGGCAGGTCCAGCACCATCCGCACGTCGCCGCGCTGGTAGGGCGAGGGCAGCAGCGGGGCGTGCTGGAAACCAAGCTTTTCGTAGAGCGCCAGGGCCGGCACCAGCGTCGAATTGGACACCAGCTCGACGCGGTGCGCGCCCAGTTGCCGGGCTTTTTGCAGCATGCCCTGCCCCAGGGCCCAGCCGATGCCCAGGCCCTGGGCGGCGGGCGCCACGGCCATTTTCGCCAGCTCGTACACGCCCTCGTGCTCCTTGATGAGCGCGCAGGTGCCCACGATTTCGCCCTCGTACGCGGCCATCAGGATGTGGCCGCCCGGGTCCAGCACGTAGCGCTGCGGGTCGTCGAGCACCTGGTGGTCGGGCGCTTCCAGGGTGAAGTAGCGCGAAATCCAGGCGTGGTTCAGGGCCCGGAACGCGGGCTGGTGGGCGGGCTCGAAGTCGATGAGGGCAACGCTGGCGGGCATGGCGAAGGGCAAAAACGGTGAAACCAGGGGCGGAAAGCGCCGCCGCGAAGTTGGCACAGGCCAGGCCGTAACTTTACGGGCCTATGCTAACTCCTGCCACTATTGTCCTCAAAAACGGAAAAGACCACAGTTTGCGCCGCCGCCACCCGTGGGTATTTTCGGGGGCCATCGGCCGCTTCCGGGGTGAGGCGGGCGAGGGCGACGCCGTGCGCGTAGAAGCCGCCGACGGCGAGCTGCTGGGCGTGGGCCACTTCTCGGGCGGCGGCTCCATTGCCGTGCGCATGCTCGATTTTGGGCCCGAAGCCGCGCTGCCCACGCCCGATTTTTGGGTGCGTAAGCTGGGCAATGCCTACCAGCTGCGCCAGCGCCTGGCCCTCACCGGCGCGGCCGGCACCAATGTGTTTCGGCTGGTGCACGCCGAAGGCGACGGCCTGCCCGGCCTCATCATCGACGTGTACGGCGACGTGGCCGTGGTGCAGGCCCACAGCGTGGGCATGTACCGCGCCCGCCCCGACATCGCGGGGGCCCTGCAAACCGTGTTTGGCGACAAGCTGCGCGCCATCTTCGACAAAAGCGCCGAAACCGTGCCCGGCAACGCCGTGCCGGAGGCGAAAAACGGCTACCTGTTCGGCGAAAGCACCGGCACCGAGCACCTCGTGACCGAGAACGGCCACCAGTTTGCCATCGACTGGGAGACGGGCCAGAAAACCGGCTTCTTCATCGACCAGCGCGACAACCGGGCCCTGCTGGCCCGCTACGCCACCGGCCGCCGCGTACTCAACACGTTCTGCTACACGGGCGGCTTCTCGGTGTACGCGCTGGCTGCCGGGGCCGAGGTGGTGCACTCCGTCGACTCCAGCAAGAAGGCCATTGCCCTCACCGAGCGCAACGCCGCCCTGGCCCCCCACGCCGACCGCCACGCCGCCTACGCCGACGACGTGCTCGGCTTCCTCAAAAACCACCCCGCCGAATACGACCTGCTCGTGCTCGACCCGCCGGCCTTCGCCAAGCACATGGGGGCCCGGCACGCCGCCCTCATGGGCTACAAGCGCCTCAACGCCGCGGGCATCGCGCACCTGGCGCCGGGCGGGCTGCTCTTCACGTTCAGCTGCTCGCAGGTGGTTAGCCCCGAGTTGTTTGAAGGGGCCGTGCTGGCCGCCGCCATCGAAGCCGGCCGCCCTGCCCGCATCCTGCACCGCCTCACCCAGCCCGCCGACCACCCCGTCAGCCTATTCCACCCCGAAGGCGCGTACCTGAAAGGGCTGGTGCTGGCCGTTGAGTAGGGCCCCGGTTTGCTTTGGTGTGCTATTCATATGATTGCAACTAAGCTGGGGCCCCAAAATAGCAGTTTTGCCAGCCCCAGCGGGGCGGCCCATCGGTAGAAAATCCGGTTCCTATCCAGCCAAAGCCCCAGCGGGGCGACCCAAGCCGCTTGCGACATGGCCAACACCTACACCCAAATTCACCTGCACGTGGTGTTTGCGGTAAAATATCGGGCCAGCTGCATTCCGGCGGCCCATGCGGCCCGGCTCTACCGCTATACGACGGGAATCGTCACTGCGCACGGCCAAAAATTGCTGGCCATTAATGGGATGCCCGACCACCTCCACTTGCTTATCGGCCTGCGCCCCGACATGGCGCTATCGGACTTGATGCGGGACGTGAAAGCATCGTCGGCAAAATTCATCAACGAGCAAAACTGGCTGCCCGGAAAGTTTGCCTGGCAAGAGGGATTCGGCGCTTTTTCCTACTCCGCTTCTCAGTTGCCTACTGTAATCACGTATATCGAGCGGCAGAAGGAGCACCACGCTAAACGTGGTTTTTTGGACGAATACCGATCGTTCCTAAAAAAATTTACGGTGCCGTTTGAAGACAAATACCTGTTCCAGGAGTTGGAAGAAAGGTTGGATTAGCCAGCCGGTTGGGTCGCCCCGCTGGGGCTTTGGCTGGATAGGAACCGGATTTTCTACCGATGGGCCGCCCCGCTGGGGCTGTTTCGGCCGCAGCTGTTGCTGTTGACTTTAGCGCATCTATTATCAGTAAGTTCTTGGTAAGCTATGGGTTTGAGTAAGCCTAAAATTCGCATCAAGCCGCCCGTGGCCGTCATCGGGGCGGGGGTGGCGGGGCTGGCCGCGGCCGCGCGGCTGGCTGTGGCGGGCCACGCCGTCACGGTGTTCGAGGCGGGGCCCTCGTTTGGCGGCAAAATGCACCAGTTTGAGTTGCCCGGCGGCTACCGCTTCGACGCGGGGCCCTCGCTCTTCACCCTGCCGCAGCTAGTGGATGATGTTTTTCGGCTCGCCCGCCGCCCGCCGGCCGACTACTTCCGCTACAAACGGCTGGACCCGATTACCAACTACTTCTTCGCCGACGGCACGCGCCTCGCGGCCTGGGCCGAGGCCGATAAATTTGCTGCCGAAGTGGAGGAAAAGCTGGGGGCCCCGGCGGCCACCGTCACGCAGTTTCTGGCGCGCAGCGGCCGGGCCTACGACGCCACGGCGGGCACGTTTTTGCACAAGTCGCTGCACAAGGCGGGCACCTACTTCAGCCCCGAAACCCTGAAGGCCGTGGGGGCCCTGCCGGCGCTGGGCCTGCTCGGCACCATGCACCAGCGCCACGCCAAGGCCTTCGCCGACCCGCGCCTGGTGCAGCTCTTCGACCGCTACGCCACTTACAACGGCTCCGACCCGTACCAAGCCCCCGCCACGCTGAGCATGATTCCGCACCTGGAGCACGGCATCGGCGCGTTTTACCCCGTAGGCGGTATCTACGCCATTGCCGAAAGCCTGCACCGGCTGGCCACGGAATTCGGGGTGAAATTCCGGTTCAACGAGCCGGTGGAGGAAATTTTGGTGGCCGATAAGCACGTCACGGGCTTGCGCACGGCCCAAGACGTGTACGATTTCGGCCGGGTGGTGAGCAACATGGACGTGGTGCCCACCTACCGCCGCCTGCTGCCCACCCAGCCCGCCCCCGAGCGCACCCTGGCCCAGCCCCGCTCCTCGTCGGCCCTAATCTTCTACTGGGGCATCGCCCGCGAATTCCCCGAGCTGGATTTGCACAACATCTTCTTCTCCAGTGACTACCAGCAGGAGTTCAAGGCCATTTTCGAGGGTAAAACCGTGGCCGACGACGTGACGGTGTACGTCAACGTCACATCCAAGAAAACGCCCGCCGACGCCCCGGCCGGCCACGAAAACTGGTTCGTGATGGTGAACGTGCCCCACGACGAAGGCCAGGACTGGGACGCCCTCACCCAGAAAACGCGCCGCCTCGTGCTGGCCCGGTTGTCCGGGGCCCTAGGTACGCCCATCGAGCCGCTCATCCGAGCCGAAAAAATCTGGACGCCGCCCGGCATCGCCGCCGATACGTCGTCGTCCGGTGGGGCCCTCTACGGCAGCTCCAGCAACAACCCGCTGGCGGCCTTCCTGCGCCACCCCAACTTCTCGGGCCGGCTCGACGGCCTGTACTTCTGCGGCGGCTCGGTGCACCCCGGCGGCGGCATCCCGCTGTGCCTGTTGTCGGCCAAAATTGTGGCGGAGCTGATTGGGTAAAGCTTTTTGAGAGGATGCGTCCCTACATCCTGACCTAAAAAAAGGGGCCCTCCGCTACGTAGCGGGGACCCCCTTTCTGCTTTTGAGCAGCAACGTTAATCGTAGGCTGGCTTGTCGATGCTGGCCTTGTCGTGGCCCCGGTTGGGGTGGGTGATGCCAGCATCCAACGCATCTTGTTCCAGCTGCTCTTCCTTGGCTTCGCTAAAATCGTCCACCGGTAGGGCGTCGGCTTTGGGGTGGCCTTCTAGGTTGCGCTGGTCGGAGTTCTCGCTGTCCTTCTGGTTGTTGTGGTGGGTAGGCATGGCAGAAGTAAGTTAGGTGGGGAAAGAATTGATGGGCCAAGGCCCTACTGGTCAATGGCCGTATCGGAGGCGTTGAAGTCGGTCAACTCGGCGTTGGTATCGGTGCCGGTGATGGGCTTGATGGGCTTGGGCTCCATTTCGCCCATGCCCACGCGCGAGGCGGGGTTTTCCATCTCGTCGGGGCCCTTGCGGCGGTCGTCGGCGTCCAGCTCGTCCACGGGGCCGCCGGGGTTGTGCACGGCCACCAAGTCGGGGTCGTCGTCGTAGGTTTCGAGGGCCGGCAAATCCTGGTTGGCGCGGGCGTCGCGGCCCTCGTCGTCCGAGCGCATGTTGTCGGCGGGCGGGCTCATGGCGTCGGCGTTTTCGTTCACGCCCAGGGCGGTTTCGCCGCCGGCCGTGTCGGAGCCGTAGCCCTGCTTGCCCTCGCGGTTGCCGAAGCCGCCGCGGGCGTCGTCGTTCTTGGGCGGGTCGGCGTTGGGGATGTAGTGGCCAGCGCGCATCTCTTCGTCGGTGGTGTCGTCGTTGATGACGCGGATGGGGCGGTTATTGGGATCGACGGGCATCGGAGCGGCGGGTGAAGTGATTGAAAGGCTAAGGAAAGGTGTACTTTGGTTTGGCCCTTTAGGTTGTGCACCGCTACCGCCCCGGCCTTTCCCCCTGCCCCATGTGGACCGAAACCGACAACAGCCTGCGGCGCGGCTTCCGCTTCGCCGATTTCAAAACCGCCTTTGCCTTCCTCACCGAAGTAGCCGCCGAAGCCGAGCGGCTCGACCACCACCCCTGGTTCAGCAACGAGTACGGCGCGGTCGAATTCCGCCTGCGCACCCACGACCGGGGCAACACCGTGACGGCCCGCGACCACCGGCTGGCCGCCGCCATCGACGCCGTGGCCGCCCGGTATTTTTAGTGAGCAGTTGGCAGGGAGTAGCAATTGCTATTGAAGCCGTGTAGGAATTGGCCAAAAACCATTAGCGCGGCATTCAACAGGTAATCTCCACCAGCTATTCACGGCTAACTGACCCCTGCCCCGGCTACCTTTGCCCCATGCCCGCTCCCCCCGCCCTCACCCTCGTGCCCACGCCCATCGGCAACCTGGAGGACATCACCCTGCGGGCCATCCGGGTGCTGGGCGAGGCCGACCTGGTGCTGGCCGAAGACACCCGCGTGAGCGGCCGCCTGCTCCAGCACCTGGGCCTGAAAAAACCGCTGCTCAGCTACCACCTCCACAACGAGCACCAGCAAGTACCCCGCCTGCTGGAACGGCTGGAGAAAGGCGAAAAAATGGCCCTGGTGAGCGACGCCGGCACGCCCGGCATCTCCGACCCCGGCTTCCTGCTGGTGCGCGAGTGCCTGGCGCGGGGCTTGGCCGTGGAGTGCCTGCCGGGCCCCACGGCCCTGGTGCCGGCCCTGCTCAAATCGGGCTTCGGGGCCGAGCGGTTCACGTTTGAAGGGTTTTTGCCCGTCAAAAAAGGCCGCCAGACCCGCCTGCGCGAGCTGGCCCCCGAGCCCCGGACGATGATTTTTTATGAGTCGCCGCACCGGCTGGTGAAAACTCTCGGCCAGCTGGCCGAGGTGTTCGGGCCCCAGCGCCCGGCCTCCGTGAGCCGGGAGCTGACCAAGCTATTTGAAGAAACCGTGACCGGCACGCTGGCCAGCCTGGCCACCGAGTTCGGGGCCCGGGCCGCCATCAAGGGCGAAATTGTGCTGGTGGTGGCCGGCAACCCCGCCCCGCCCGCCCGCGAAGGCCGCGCCGGTCGCTACGACCACGAAGAAGCTGAAGACGAAGACGATGCGCCAACCAACCACCGCGATGCCGACGACGAGTTTGGCGAAGATTAGCCCTTGGCGGCACCCCGCCGCGCTGGCCCTGCTGGGGGCCGCCCTGCTCTGGACCGGCTGGTCCACCAGCGGTAAGCTCTGGCCCCTGGGCCTGTTCGTGGGCTGGGTGCCCTACCTGCTCCTGGAGCACCGCTTCACGCAGCAGGGGGCCCGCAAGGGCCGCGTGTTTGCCGGCACCTACTTATTGCTGGTGCTCTGGAACGCCTTCACCGTGTGGTGGGTGAGCTACGCCGACCTGGCCGCCGGCATCGCTGCCGTGGTCCTGAACGCGCTGCTCATGTGCCTGCCGCTCATGGCCTTCCGCCAAACCAAGAAGCGCCTGGGGCCCCGCATCGGCTACCTCGCGCTGCCCATCTACTGGATTGCCTTCGAGCAGCTGCACCTGCGCTGGGACCTCACCTGGCCCTGGCTCACGCTGGGCAACGGCTTTGCCGCCGTGCCGCAGTGGGTTCAGTGGTACGAATACACCGGCTTCCTGGGCGGCTCGGTGTGGGTGTGGGCGGTGAATTTGCTGGTTTTCTTTGCGTTGGTTGACAAAAAGACGTTGGTACTTGCCAACGAAACGGCCACGGCAGTGGTGGCCGGGCCGGCTGATTTGGTAGGTATGCGGCCCTTTGGGACGAGATTCATAGCGCCTTTTTTGGCGATAATACTGCCGCTTATCCTCTCCTTCGCCATTGGTGCTACCTACCAGGAGCAGGGCCCCGGGGCCGAGGTGGTGGTGGTGCAGCCCAACGTGAACCCCTACACCGAGAAGTTTGCTGGGACTCCTGACTTCGTTTCCTACGACGAGCAGCTGACGCGGCTGCTGGCACTCAGCACCCGGCAACTCACGCCCCAAACCCGGCTCGTGCTCTGGCCCGAAACCAGCCTGGCCGACCATTACCAGGAACGGGTTATCAACAATTACCCCCGCATCCAGCGCATCCGGGCCTGGCTGGGGCAGCACCCGGGCGTGGCCCTCGTCACGGGCATGACCAGCATCGTGACCTACCCCAGCAAGGAAGCCGCCACCGAAACGGCCCTCTTCCGCGACGAGCTGGGCTACTACGACGTGTGCAACACGGCCGCGTACTTCGCCGGCCCGGCCGCGCCGGTGCAGTTCTACCACAAGGAGCGGCTGGTGCCGGGCGTCGAAAAAATCCCCACCTTTCTCACGTCCCTCATCAGCCACATCGACCTGGGCGGCTACGTGGGCAGCTACGGCACGGTGCCCGAAACCACGCTGTTCCGCGTGCCCGGGGCCCCCGCGCTGGTGGTGCGGCCCCTCGTGTGCTACGAGTCCATCTACGGCGACTTCACGGCCCAATACGTGCGCGGCGGGGCCAACCTGCTGAGCTTGGTCACGAACGACGCCTGGTGGCACGACTCGCCCGGCTACCGGCAGCTGCTGCGCCTGGGGGCCCTGCGCGCCATCGAAACCCGCCGCGACCTGGCCCGCGCCGCCAATACGGGCTTCACCGGCTTCGTCAACCAAAAGGGCACCCTTACGCAGCTGGCCCCCACCTGGGTGCCCACCGCCAGCCGCGCCACGGTGCACCTGAACGACAAGCTGACCTTTTATACCCGCGTGGGCGAGTACATCGGCCGCGGCTGCCAGGCCCTGGCCCTGCTGCTACTCGGCTGGGTAATTGCCCGCGCCTTCGCGGGGCCCCGGGTAGCAAACCAAGTAGCCCGTCATGCTGAGCCTGTCGAAGCATCTCTCCCGCAGCAGTAATCAATTACTTGCGCGGGGGAGCTGCTTCGACGGGCTCAGCATGGCGTTTTAGAACCACTTTCGACGCCTCAACTTTCTAACTAGCAAGAATGACCGATTACCTCGCCCTCTCGCACCAAGTAGCGGCCCTGTGCCGCAAGACTGCCCAGTTTATTCTGCACGAAGCCAAAACCTTCGACCCCAGCAAGATTGAAAACAAAGGCCTGCACGACATGGTGAGCTATGTGGACCAGGAAGCGGAGCGCCGCCTGGTGGCCGGCCTGCGCGAAATCCTGCCCGCCGCCGGCTTCATCACCGAGGAAGGCACCGCCGGGCCCGCCGCGGAGCGCCAGGAGTTCACCTGGATTATCGACCCGCTCGACGGCACCACCAACTTCATCCACGGGCTGCCGGTATTTTCGGTGAGCGTGGCCCTGCTGCACGGCCCCGACCTGGTGGCGGGCGTGGTGCACGAGGCCAACCGCGACGAGAGCTTCCGCGCCGCCAAGGGCCACGGGGCCTGCTGTAACGAGCAGCCCATCCGCGTAACCGGGGCCCCCAAGCTGGCCAACTCGCTCATCGCCACCGGCTTCCCTTACTCCAAATTTGCCCAGCTCGACGCCTACCTGAAGGTGCTGGGCAGCTTCATGCAGCGCACCCACGGCCTGCGCCGCCTGGGCTCGGCCGCCGCCGACCTGGCCTACGTGGCCGCCGGCCGCTTCGACGGCTACTTCGAGTTCAACATCAACTCCTACGACGTGGCCGCGGGCCTGCTGCTGGTCACCGAAGCCGGCGGCCGCGTCACCCAGTTCCTGGAGGACGGCGACCCGCTGTTCGGCCGCGAAGTGGTGGCCAGCAACGGCCTGCTGCACGAGGAGATGCAGGAAGTGATTCGGGAGTTTTGGGGGTAGATTGGGGCCCGGGAGTGTCTTGGTTGGTTCTGGTTTTAGTCCTTTAACATAATCCGAGTTATGTCCCCACTCTTGTAATAAGTGCAGGTTATACATAACTAATTCTAAGCATAAATATTAGAACTATTTAGAAATAGCTAGTTGGCTACCGCGCTTTTAACTGCTGCGGCTATCGCTTCCATCTGACTACCTCCCTCTTTATCCAGTATCACTTTCCCATCCTTGCCAACCACTACATAGTGGGGAAAACTGGTGACGTGGTACGCTGTCTCCTCCGCGGGGGTCCCCACCACATGGAGATACGTTGCCTGCTGGCGATGCAAAATGCCTTCTGCCCGGGCAGTGGCCCCCTTGGACTGGTCTAACAAGACGCCAATGACTACCACCTGGCCCGGATAGGTATTCTGTAGCTGCTGCAATTTGGGCATGGACGCGATGCAGGGGGCACAGGACGTTTCCCAAAAGTCCAGTACCACTACTTTGCCTCGGTAGGTCTGCAACTTAATCGGGGTCTTGGTAGAACTCAGTAGCTGAAAGGGTGGAGCCGGCCGCCCGAGTAGCGAAGGGGCTGCCACGGGCGCGGGAGCCGGCACGACTGGACTGTATTCGGCTAGGAAAGCAGGGGTTTGTAGCTCTTGCGTTCGAGCGGCCGCGTTAAGCTGAACTTTTGAGAGCAACTTGCGCGTAATCCAAGGGCGGCCTCCGCGCACCATTGACGTTCGCACGGCGCGGACCAGACCGGTTGTGCCATCCAAGAACAAGTCGGTAGAACGGTTCAAGACATCAACAGCTGGTTGGTCGGGATAGCGTAAGTGCAGCACCCCACCCTGCGGGCTCGGGCTGTAGGTAACGCTTTGGTAGGTAGAGTCAATGGCTAAGAGTTCCTCGACTAGCAATTGCCCCGTCGGACTCCCTAAGATTGTTTGGTCATAAGGGTCTTTAATGACGCGGAAGGTTTTGGCCTTGTCGTCTAGGTCGAATCCCACATTACCATTGTAGTAATAGGAGGCACCCAAATCTGGACGATGCCCGATAAAGCTCACACCCAGCAACTTACTTTTTGGGTTTCGTTGGAGCACTACTTGGCCAGTACGGGTCCAAACAGTGCTCGTACCGATGGTATCAATTCGTTGTACCTCGTAGTCAGCGGCGTTGAGTGCAGCAATAGTTGTACGATAGGTGTGGAGCCTATCAGCTCCTGTTTGCGCGAAAATGTGCTGCCCAGCGCCTAGTACCAAAAGAGCGAAGAGTAAATTATATTTCATGTGAAGGAACCTGATTAGCGGTAAGTATACGCGCTAAAGTGGGGTAGTTTAGAGCTTGTTGTGTGGGTTAACTAGTCTTAAGATGAGTTACAAAGAGCTTTTTACGTGTTGTAAACGGTCGTTCGCAATATGTAAATTTATTCGGCTTCTAACCAGCACCTCCACTTACAGCACCCGCCCCAAACGTAACCCGGGGCCCCAGCGCAAACTTTTGCTAGGCCCCCGGCGTTTCTAAACAGCTATGCTAGTTCAATATATCCTTGTGGCTGCCATCGTGTTGGGGGTCCTATTTTTTCTGGGCCGCCGGGCGTGGCGGGCCTTCTTCTCGAAAGAGCAAGTGGGCTGCGCCAAGGGCTGCGGGGCCTGCGGTGGCATCGACGTGGACCGCTTGGAGCGCACCATCGCGGCCCGCACCGGGCGCTGAGGCCGACCTGAGGTAATTTTAGCAACGTGGTAACCTGCGGCTGCCAGCGGCCCGTATAGCTGCCGAGCTACTGCCCCGCGGCGGGGCTTTATTTTCCCACCAATTACCGCCCCTCGCCATGCAAGACAAAGAAGAAGAACGCTCGCTCGTCAACGTCGAGAACAAGCTGAACAAGGACGGCTTCACCCAGGACTTCACCGTGACCGATGGCCGCCTGCACACCATGGACACGAGCACTAGCAAAAGCTACACGCCCGGAGAAGTGACCATCGTGGATTTCTACCGCTTCGAGGGCGAAAGCAACCCCGACGACACGTCCATCCTCTACGCCATCGAAGCCAACGACGGCGTGAAGGGCACCATCGCCTCGGCCTACGGCGTGTACGCCGACACCGACACCGATGACTTCCTCAAGCAAGTGGAAGATTTAGGTAAAAACCTGACCAAGAAGGATAAGTAGCGCTATTTTGCGTGTGCGACCATTAAAAAACGGTCATGCCCATCTGGCGTCCGCGCAGCCGAAGCATCTCCCCCGCTGGGTAATCTAATTGATTGGGTCACTCAGCGGGAGAGATGCTTCGGCTGCGCGGACGCCAAATGAGCATGACCGTTTTGGTAGGGTTTAGACCAAAAACCCCGCTTACTTCTTAGTAATCGTGAACTCCACGCGGCGGTTGAGGGCGCGGGTGTCTTCTTGGTCGTTGCTGGCCACGGGCTTGGTGCCGCCGTAGCCCTCGGTGGTGATGCGGGCTGGCGTGATGCCTTTGCTGATGAGGTATTTGCGCACTTCGTTCACGCGGTCGAGGCTCAGCTTGAGGTTCAGGGCCGGGTCGCCCTGGTTGTCGGTGTGGCCCCCGAGCTTGATTTCCACCGTCGGGTAGTCGCGCATGATGCGGATGAGGCGCGACAGCTCGGGATAGGAGCTGGTGCGCAGGTAGTACTTGCTCTGCTGGAAGAAGATGTTGTTGAGCTTCACCGTCTGGCCCACCACGAAGGGCACCATGAACAGGTCCTGGGTTTGCTCCGAGTACTTGTCGCGGGCCGTCACGTCGAGGTTGGCGTTTTCGGCGATGTAGTTGGCGGCCTCGGCGCGGTAGCCGTACTGTACACCGCCGGGCAGCACAATGGTGTAGGAGCCGTCGGTGGGGTCGGTTTCGGCGGTGCCGATTTCCTCGCCCGTCAGCAGATTTTCGTAGTGGATGATGGCCTTGATGGGCTTTTTGGTGGCGGCGTCCAGCACCTGGCCGCGCACCAGCGTCACGGCTTCGGGCTTGAAGGCGGGGGCCAGGGCAATGCGGAAGATGTCCTTCGAGTCCTTGATGCCGTTGCGGGTCGAGACCAGGTAGGCGTCGTCGCCGGCTGCCGATACGGTGTAGTAGGCGTCGAAGTCGGGCGAGTTCACGGCGCTGCCCAGGTTGCGGGGCGGGCTCCAGTTCGTCCAGCTGTCGTCGAGGCGCTTGGAGTAAAATATGTCCGACTTGCCGTAGCCGCCGCGGCCTTCGCTGGCAAAATACAGCGTCTTCTCATCCGGGGCCAGGAAGGGGGCGAAATCGGCCTTTTTGGTGTTCACGTTGGGCCCCAGGTTGCGCGGGCGCGTCCACGTCACGGGTTGGCCGGGGGGGCTGGGCTTCGGAAAGCTCACGTACAAATCCTGCTCGCCCAGGCCGTCGGTGCGCTCCACGGCCAGCAGCAGGGCCTTGCCCGAAGTGGCGAGGAAGTAGTCGGCGTGCTCGTCGTCGTTGTTGTAAAAGTCCTCGATGACCACGTCGACCGGGGCCGACCAGCCACCGGCGCCGTGGCTCGACACGCTGGGGCCCTTGGGCACCAGGCCCTCGGGGGTGTAGTGGCCCAGCAGCAGCAGGCGCTGGCCATTGGCCGATACCGAGGCCAAGCCGTTGGGGTCGTTGGCGGTGTTCACGGGGCCCCCCAGGTTTTTGGCCGCGCCCCAGGTTTTGGCACTGGCGCTTTGCAAGGTCGAGTACCACACATCCTGCGGGTCGTTGCGGCCCCCCACGTTGCCGGGGTGGTTCTGACGGGCGAAGTACAGGGTGCGGCCGTCGGGCGAAATCACGGGGTGGGTGTCCACGTACTGGCTGTTCACGGTGGGTCCCAGGTTCACGAGCGACGAGTCGAAGCGGGCCACGCCGGCCGCGCCCGCGTCGGGGGCCTTGAAGTCCTTCTTCACCATGCTCTGCGTCACGTCGGCCACGCCGATGGCGTCGACCTGGTTCACGCCCTCCACCTTGGCCGTGTTCAGGTGCACCACGGCCCCCACGGTGCGGTAGGCGGGCTTGGCCGGGGCCACCTTCACTTCCAGCGTGCGGTACGAGTCGGGCAGGGGCCCGGGGTTGTCGTTGGTGTACACGTCGTGGTGCTCACCTTTGGTGTCCACCAGCTCGATGCGCGTCACGGCCCCGGGGTTGAAGTTTTCCACCACCGTAACCTGCTGGGCCAGCACCGAGCGGGCGAAGCGCACTTCAATGAACTCGTCGCGGCCCTCGCGCTTCGGAATCCAGGCCTTGTCGTTGATTTGGCCCAGCGGCAGCGCGTTGGGGGCCCCCAGCACCTGGTCGGGCGAATAGGCTGCCTTGCCCTCCGATTTTTGCGACGACACGGCCACCAGCTTGCTGGCCCACACCGCGTGCTGGGCCTGCGCTGCCGGGGCCGCCGCCGCCGCCGCCGTCAGAGCAAAGAGTAAAAAAGGAATCTTCATAGCTGGTCAGCGGATAATGCCGCTGCGGAGATAGAAACACGCAAATGCCGCGTGCTGAACGAGTAAGGGCCATTTTAGCCGTGCTAATTTAGCCAAAAGCCGCGTCCTGCGGTACAGGTACGGGGCCCCTTCCGCTTGGGTTGGCGGGGCCCCGCCAACCCGGGCAAGCTTACTGCGCGCCCAGCACCAGCTGCTCGGGCAGGTTCATCAGGTAGTCGCCGTAGCCGCTCTTGCGCAGCGGCAGGGCCAGGGCCCGCAGCTCGTCGGCCGTGATGAAGCCCTGGCGGTACGCCACTTCCTCGATGGCGCCCACCTTCAGGCCCTGGCGCTGCTCAATCACGCGCACGTACTCGCCGGCCTGCATCAGGCTCTCGAAGGTGCCCGTGTCGAGCCAGGCCGTGCCCCGGCTCAGGATGCCGACCTTCAGCTTGCCGCGGCGCAGGTATTCCTTGTTCACGTCGGTAATCTCGTACTCGCCGCGGGGGCTCATTTCCAGGTTCTTGGCGATTTCCACCACGCTGTTGTCGTAGAAGTACAGGCCCGGCACGGCGTAGTTACTCTTGGGCTGGGCCGGCTTCTCCTCGATGCTGAGGGCCTTTTTGTCGGCGTCGAACTCCACCACGCCGTAGCGCTCGGGGTCGTGCACGTGGTAGGCGTACACCACGCCGCCGTCGGGGTGGCTGTTCGATTTCAGCAGCTCCTCCAGGCCCGCGCCGTAGAAAATGTTGTCGCCCAGCACCAGCGCCACACTGTCCTGGCCGATGAAATCCGCGCCCAGCACGAAGGCCTGCGCCAGCCCGTTGGGCACCGCCTGCACCACGTATTGGAAATCGCAGCCCAGGCTTTTGCCGTCGCCGAGCAGTTTCTGGAACTGCGCCTGGTCGTGGGGCGTGGTGATAATCAGCACTTCCCGGATGCCGGCCATCAGCAGGATGCTCAGCGGGTAGTAAATCATGGGCTTGTCGTACACCGGCATCAGCTGCTTGCTAACGGCCAGGGTGAGGGGGTGCAACCGGGTGCCGGAGCCGCCGGCGAGGATAATGCCTTTCATTTGAATTGTTTAATTGTTGATTGTTAAATTGTTGATTATCGGAGCATTGTTTATTGTCAATGAAATTAACAGTTTGATAATCAACAAATAACAACTCAATACTTAGCCATTAATTTCTTTTCTGAATAAATGCCTGGTTGGCCTTGAACCAGTCCAGCGTCTGCTGCAAGCCCTCGCGGATGCGAATCTGGGGCGCGTAGCCGAGCAGGTTGCCGGCCTTGCCGATGTCGGCCAGCGAGTCGCGGATGTCGCCGGCGCGGTCGGGGCCGAACTGCGGGGCCAGGTCCGAGCCGGCTTCCTCGCGGAGGATGTCGTATAGCTGCACCAGCGAGGTACGGTCGCCCACGGCGATGTTGTACACTTGGTTCAGGGCCCCGGGGTTGGTGGTGAGGGCGGCGCGAATGTTGGCCTGCACGCAGTTCTCCACGAAGGTGAAGTCGCGGGTTTGACCGCCGTCGCCGTTCAGCGTAGGGGCCTGGTTTTCCAGAATGGCGTCGATGAACAGCGGAATGACGGCCGCGTAAGCCCCGCCCGGGTCTTGCCGGGGCCCGAAGATGTTGAAGTACCGCAAGCCGATGATTTCCAGCCCGTAGGTGCGGGCAAACACGTCGGCGTACAGCTCGTTGGCGTACTTCGTGACGGCGTAGGGCGAGAGCGGCTTGCCGATGCGGTCTTCCACCTTGGGCAGGCCGGGGTGGTCGCCGTAGGTGCTGCTGGAGGCCGCGTACACGAAGCGCTGCACGCCCGCGTCCTTGGCGGCGGTCAGCATTTGCACGAAGCCGCCCACGTTCACGTCGTTGGTCAGCACCGGGTCTTTGATGGAGCGCGGTACCGAGCCCAGGGCCGCCTGGTGCAGCACCACGTCGATGCCCGCGCAGGCCGCCGCGCACGTCTCGGCGTTGCGGATGTCGCCGTCCACGATTTCCAGGGCCCCGTTGCCCGCAAACAGCGCCAGGTTTTTGCGGAAGCCGTTGGAGTAGTTGTCCAGGGTCCGCACCTTTTTGGCCCCGTACTTCAGCAGGTATTCTACCAAATTGGAGCCGATGAAGCCCGCGCCGCCGGTAACCAGAAACGTGGTGCCCGACAGCGGCCGGTCGTGGAAGGGGGTATCGTACACTTGGTTTGAATTATGAGTTTTGAATTATGAATTATGAATTAGAACTGGCTTTTCACAAGACATTAGGTCTGATTTTGCCAATTCATAACTCATAATTTATAATTCATAATTAAGCACCGTATTGGCGGACGTTGTAGTCTTGGTAAGCGCCGCTGGTCACGCTGTTCAGCCATTCCTCGTTAGCGAGGTACCAGTCCACGGTTTGGGCCAGGCCCTGCTCGAAGGTGACGGACGGCTTCCAGCCCAGCTCGTTCATAATCTTGCTGGAGTCGATGGCATAGCGCATGTCGTGGCCCGCGCGGTCCGTGACAAACTTGATGAGCTGGCGCGAGGTGCCGGGGCCCTGGCCGGTTTTCTGGTCCACCACGTCGCAGAGCAGCTCGATGAGCTTCAGGTTCTGCCACTCGTTCACGCCGCCGATGTTGTAGGTATCGCCCAGCTTGCCCCTGTGAAACACGGCGTCGATGGCCGTGGCGTGGTCCTTCACGAAGAGCCAGTCGCGCACGTTTTCGCCCTTGCCGTACACGGGCACCGGCTGGCCGGTGCGCAGGCGGTGGATGGCCAGCGGAATCAGCTTCTCGGGGAAGTGGTTGGGGCCGTAGTTGTTCGAGCAGTTGCTGAGCTTGACGGGCAGGCCATAGGTGTGGTGCCAGGCGCGCACGAAGTGGTCGGAGCTGGCCTTCGAGGCCGAATACGGCGAGCGGGGGTCGTAGGAAGTCTCCTCCGTGAACATCTCCGGGCCGAAGTCCAGCGAGCCGTATACTTCGTCGGTGCTCACGTGGTAGAAGGTGTGGCCGGCGTAGCCGCCCGGCTGCCACAGGTGGCGCGCCGCGTTCAGCAAATTCACGGTGCCGATGACGTTGGTTTTCACAAACGCCATGGGGTCGGTGATGCTGCGGTCGACGTGGCTCTCGGCGGCGAGGTGAATCACGGCGTCGGGCTCTTCCTTGGCAAACAGCTCGTCGATGAACGCCTGGTCGGAAATGTCGCCCTTCACGAAGCGGTAGTTGGGCGCATTCTCAATGTCGCGCAGGTTTTCCAGGTTGCCCGCGTAGGTCAGCGCATCCAGGTTAATAATCTGATAATCGGGGTACTTCGTAACGAACAGCCGCACCACGTGCGACCCGATGAAACCGGCCCCGCCGGTGATGATGAGTTTCATAGGTTTAAGCTTTTCGCTAATAGCTGCTAGCTATTAGCTTTATGTTCGACTAATTCGGCAAAAAGCTAACAGCTAATGGCTAACGGCTTGCAAAGCAACCTGCCATTTCCAGGCGCTGGCCAGCGAGTCGAAGAGCGAGGTTTCGGTTTTAAAACCGAGCACGGTGGCAGCCTTGGTAGCGTCGGCGTAGATGGCGGGCACGTCGCCGGGGCGGCGCGGGCCGATGCTATAGTTCAGCTTTTGGCCGCTGGCTTGCTCAAACGTCTTCACTACTTCCAGCACCGTGTTGCCGTGGCCGGTGCCGATGTTAAAGGTTTCCACGGCGTCGGCGGCTTTGCGGTCGAGCAGGCGCTGCACGGCCACGATGTGGGCCTTGGCCAGGTCCACCACGTGGATGTAGTCGCGCACGTTGGTGCCGTCGGGCGTGGCGTAGTCGTTGCCGAAAATCGTCAGCTGCTCGCGGATGCCCGCCGCCGTTTGCGTGATGAACGGCACCAGGTTGTTGGGCGTGCCCAAGGGCAGCTCGCCGATTTTGGCCGAAGCGTGGGCCCCAATCGGGTTGAAGTAGCGCAGCAGAATGGTGCGCAGCTTATTGCTCGTGGCCCCCGCCACGTCGTGCACCACGTCTTCGCACATCTGCTTGGTGCGGCCGTAGGGCGAGGTGGCCGGCTTGGTGGGCGTGGCCTCCGTCACGGGCAGCGCGTCGGGGTTGCCGTACACGGTGCACGACGACGAGAACACCAGGTTCTCCACCCCGAACTCGGGCATCACTTGCAGCAGCGTCAGCAGCGAGCCCACGTTGTTGTGGAAGTAGGCCAGCGGCTTCTGCACCGACTCGCCCACCGCCTTAAAGGCCGCGAAGTGAATAACGCCCGCAACATTGCCCTCCGCCCGGAACACTTCGCGCAGCGCCTCGGCGTCGCCGCAGTCGATGGCGTAGCACGGCACGTCGCGCCCCAAAATGGCGTGCAGGCCCGCCAGCACCGACTCCTTCGAGTTGCTAAAATTGTCGATGATGACCGGCTCGTAGCCCGCCTGGGCCAGTTCTACCACCGTGTGGGAGCCGATGTAGCCGGCACCGCCGGTAACGAGAATCTTCTTCATTTTTAAGCTGTTAGCTATTAGCGACTAGCCGTTAGCTTTCTGTCAGGCGGTCAGCTACTATACTATAATAGCTAACGGCTAACGGCTAACAGCTCAAAACTTACAAGCTCCAGTAGTGCAACTCCTGCATCTGGTTGCGGTACAGGCCCTTGATGTCTACTAGTACGGCGTTGTCGGCCGTGATGGACTTGAAGTAAGCCTCGTCTTTGGCGGCGTAGGCCTTGTGGCCCACGGCCACAATCACGGCGTCGTAATCGGTGCGCAGGTCGTCGGTGGCCGTCAGGCGGAAGCCGTACTCGTGCAGCAGCTCGTCGGAGTCGGCGTGGGGGTCCACGATGTCCACGTTCACCGAGAAATTTTTCAGCTCCTGAATCACGTCGGCCACCTTGGAGTTGCGGATGTCCTCCACGTTTTCCTTGAAAGTCGCGCCCATCACCAGCACCCGGCTCTTGGCCACGTCCTTGCCTTTCTTGATCATCATCTGCACCGTTTTGCGGGCGATGTAGGCCCCCATGTTGTCGTTGGTGGTGCGGCCGCTCAAAATCACTTTGGCGTCGTAGCCCAGCTCTTTGGCCTTGTAGGTGAGGTAGTACGGGTCGACGCCGATGCAGTGGCCGCCCACCAGGCCGGGGCTGAACTTGAGGAAGTTCCACTTCGTGGCGGCCGCCTCCAGCACCTCGTAGGTGTTGATGCTCATGCGGTCGAAAATCATCGACAGCTCGTTCATCAGCGCGATGTTGACGTCGCGCTGGGTGTTTTCGATGATTTTGGCGGCCTCGGCCACCCGGATGCTGCTGGCCCGGTACACGCCGGCCTTCACCACCAGCTCGTACACCTGCGCCACCACGCCGAGGCTTTCCGCGTCGCAGCCCGCCACCACCTTCACGATGCTGGTGAGGGTGTGCTCCTTGTCGCCGGGGTTGATGCGCTCGGGCGAGTACCCCACTTTGAAGTCGTGCGGGAATTTCAGGCCCGAGAGCTTCTCCATCACCGGGATGCAGTCTTCCTCGGTGCAGCCCGGGTACACGGTGCTCTCGAACACCACGTAGTCGCCGCGCTTTAGCACCTTGCCCATCGAGGTGGAGGCCCCGAGCAGCGGCTTCAGGTCGGGCTGGGCGTGCTCGTCGATGGGCGTGGGCACGGCCACGATGAAGAACCGCGCCTGCCGCAGCACGTCCAGCGAGTCGGTGAAGGCGATGTCGCAGCCGTCGAAGGCCGCCTTGTCCAGCTCGCCGCTGGGGTCGATGCCCTGCTGCATCTGCGCGATGCGCCCGGCGTTGATGTCGAAGCCAATGACCTTGAGCTGCTTGGCAAATTCGAGGGCGATGGGCAGCCCCACGTAGCCGAGGCCGATGACGGCCAGCGTGGCCTCTTTGCGCAATAGTTGGTCGTACACGTCGGGAATGGTAAGTGGCTAAAATAAAGGGGATAACTAGCGCGAAGCAGGCGGTTTTTCGGCCGTGGCCGGCACGGGGTGCACCGTTTTTTCGTCGGGGCTCAGCTCGTAAGCTTCGCCGGTTTCGGGGCAGGTGGCGCGGCGCTTTTTGTCGAAGCGCAGGCGGTGGCCGGCGGTGCTCATCCAGCCCTGGGGGCGGGCGGGGGTGCCGTACACCAAGGCGTGGGCCGGCACGTCGCGCGTGACGACGCTGCCCGCCCCCACGAAGGCGTAGCGGCCCAGGCGCACGCCGCACACGATGGTGGCGTTGGCCCCCACGGTCACGCCCTGCTCCAGGTGCGTGGTTTGGTAGTGGCCGGGGCCCTGGCGGGGCACGGCGGCCCGCGGGTTCTTCACGTTCGTGAACACCACCGAGGGCCCCAGAAACACGTCGTCTTCGCACACCACGCCGCCGTAGAGGCTCACGTTGTTCTGCACTTTCACGTTGCGGCCCAGCCGCACGCCGTCGGCCACGAACACGTTCTGGCCCAGGTTGCAGTCTTCGCCGACGTCGGCCCCGGCGCTTACGTGGCAGAAATGCCACACGCGGCTGCCGCGCCCAATCTGGCAGCCCTCGTCGAGCACGGCCGTGGGGTGGGCGTAGAAAGCAGGGGCAGCGTGGGGCATCCGGGCCGGTGGGTTTGCAGGGCGCAAAGGTAAGGGCGCGGGCGGGGTTGGTTGGCGGTGGGGCCCCAGGTCGTATTTTTGGACCAATCGCACCCGTTGCTTCTCATGGGCTTCCCCGCTTTCTCCGCCGCTGCCGCCGAATACGTTTCGCCCGCCGATTACCTGCGCCTGGAGCGGCAGGCTGAGCTTAAGCACGAGTATTTCGAGGGAGAAATCCGGGCGATGGCGGGGGCCAGCTTCGCCCACAACCGCATTTGCGCCAATCTGACCATTGCGATTGGAACCCAGTTGCGCAACTCTTCATGTACGCCGGTGGGCAGCGACCAGCGCCTGCAAATCTTGAGCGGCAGCGCCTACGTGTACCCCGACCTGACGGTGGTGTGCGGCCCGCCAGTGTTCAACGAGGACAAAAAGCCCGACACCCTCCTCAACCCCACGCTGCTGGTGGAGGTGCTTTCGCCGTCGACGGCCAACAACGACCGGGGCGAAAAATTTATGTATTACCGCCAAATCCCCAGCCTGCGCCAGTACCTGCTGCTGGATTCGGAACGGGTACACGCCGAGCTGTACACCCTCGACGAGCTGGGCCGCTGGGTGCTGACCGAAACCCGCGACCTCGCCGCCGTGCTCGACCTGGGGCCCATTGGCTGCCGGCTGGCCCTGGCCGACGCCTACGCCGATGTGGCGCTGGCCGCGGCCGGCTAAGGCCCCGGGCAAAAAAATTAAAAATGCAACACCTCCGCCGGGTCGGGCACGGGGCCCCGGCGGGCAAACACCACGAGCTGGGCGTCTTCGTAGGCCACCCGGAAATCGGGGCGGGCCCGCAGTTGGGCCAGGGCTTTTTGGCTTTCTTCGGGGCGCAGGGGCCAGCCGGCGGCTTCGTCGGGGTGGCGCAGTAGCACCACCCCCGCGGCGTCGCGCAGCACCGGGAACAGATAGAGCCGCCGGGGGGCGGGCAGCTGCGGCACCAGGTTGGATTGCACGCTCAGCGGGCCCCGGGCCGGCAGCCGGGCCAGGGCCGCCCGCAGGGCGGCCCGGTCGTAGGGGCAGCGGTAGTGGCGGCCAGTGAGGAAGTTGGTGGTGGCGCGGTCGTACCACTTGCTCTGCCGCGCGTACAGCGTGACGAGCGTGAACCCCGCCGCCCCGGCCAGGGCCCACCGCCAGCCGCGCCGCCGCGCCGACCCGGCCGGCCGCCGCCGCACCGCATCCACCAGCGCCAGCGCCAGTACGGGCGCAAACTCGATGGAATACTGCTGGTTGATGCCCCACAGGGCCGGGTCGTTGGCCAACAGCTTTTGGCCCACGATGGGCACCAGCATCAGCGCGTACCACGGCTGCCGCCGCAGCGCCAGGGCCCCCGAGCAGAGCAGCGCCCCCCACAGCTCCAGCTTCACGTAGTCGTAGGCCCCCGAGGGGTCGGTGTTGCAGAACAGTGCCTGCGCCAGCAGCTGCGGGTGGCAGAGCAGGTTCCAGGCCATGCCGGGCACCGACGCGCCCCACTGCCGGTAGCGCACCACCTGCGAAAACGGCCGCTGGGCCACGTCCAGCGCCGGCATCACCCAGTGCGTTACCAGCAGGAAGTAGCCTAGGGCACCCGCGGCGGCCAGCCCCAGGCCCGCCACCGCGCCCCGCCGGTGCCGGTGCTGCCAGGCCAGGCCCAGCAGCACGAATACCAGCCAGAGGGCCATGTTTTCCTTGCTTACCAACAAGAACAGGGCCGCCGCGGCCGCCCATCCCCAGCGCCCCTGCCCCGCCCACAGCGCCAGCCACGGCACGGCCATGGCCCCCACCACGTTGTCGTGGTAGTCGAAGCCCAGGGCCGAAAAAATGCCCCACTGGCAGCAGAAGAAAGCCAGGGCCCAGCGGGCCTCGCCGCCGGTGGCCCCCCGGGCCCGGGCGTAGCGCCACACGCCCAGGGCCCCCAGCAGCACAGCCCCCAACTGCATTAGCAGCAGGGCCCACGCGCCGCCCACTAGCCAGTAGAGCGGCACGGCCAGGACGGGCGTTAGGCTGAAGTGAACGGACAAAAAATTGGTCGGTGGCGAATCAAGCAGCAGGGCGGCATAGGCCACGCGCCCGTGCGCCCAGTCGCCCACCACCTGCGCGGCCAGGCCCAGGTCGAGGGCCGCCGTGCGAAAGTTGTACTGGTTGACGAGCGAAACCAGTGCGTACACCACTCCAGCCAGGGCCAGCGGCAGTGCCGGCCCCCGCCGCCGGCCGGCCGGCGCGTTGCCCAGCGGTCGGCTATAAGAACTTTCGTAGGCAGAATTTTCGTGGGCGGGGGCCATCAAAAGCTGGTTATTTACCTATAAGTTGCTCGTCACGGAATGACGGCCTTTTTTGTACACTATGCCTCAAACGTCCTAGCTCGTTAATTATAGCCATCCGTCAAATTTTTATTAATAAACTGATTAACAGTAAATTATGATAAAAAAAGCTAACACTCCCTACCCCGGGTTTTCCACCACGGCCAGCACCGACTTGCCCACGCCGTAGCCGAGGAGCCGGTCGAGCCGGCGCGATACGGGCACCAGGCCCCGGTCCCAGAGCCGGACCTGGGCCAGCGTGGGGTAGGTTTGGCGCAGCAGCTTGCTGGCGGCCGCCGCCAGCAGGCCCAGGCTGTCGAGGTACACGAGCCGGCGCACGCGCCCGCCGGTGGGCAGCGCCCGCCGCAGCCGGGCCCGCGAGTAGCGCCGGAAGTGGCCAATGGCGGCGTCGAACCGGCTGAACAGCCACTGGTGGGCCGGCACCAGCACGAGCAAGTGCCCGCCCGGGGCCAGGCGGGCGTAGGCGCGGGCCAGCTCGGCGGCATCGTCTTCGATGTGCTCGACGACGTTGACGTAGAGCACGGCGTCGAACAGGCCCTCGGCGGCGGGCAGGGCGGCGAGCGTGCCCACGCGCAGGCGCACGGCGGGCGGCAGGCCCCCCGCGGCCCGCCGGGCGCGGAGCTGCGCGGCCAGGGCGGCGTCGGGCTCCAGGCACAGCCAGTCGGCGGGGCGGCCGTCGCACAGGGCCCGGGTGGTGCCCCCGATGCCGGCCCCCACTTCCAGCACCCGCCCGCGCAGGTAGGGCCGCAGCAGGGCCCCGTAGTAGGCCTTCCAGTGGGTGGCGTGCTCGGCCAGTACCAGCTCGTCGCCGAGGTAGTGGGCCGCGTCGGCGGGGGAAGGTGGAGGCATAAAGCGGAGCGTAAACGACGCAAAGGACGCCCGGCGGCAGGCAACCGGGGCCCTACCGGCCGCAAAATAAAGCTGGGCCTGGGCCGGTGCGGCCGCCCGGCCGGTGGCACCAAAAAAACAAACCGGCGGCACGTTCTTGGCGTAAAGAAATGTGATAGGGCCTTATAAATCCATTACTTACGTAATATTGGCGTTCCAACACCGCCCCAGCCGGCCGCTGCGCCCCGCCGAAAAGCCGGGGCCTTGGGAAACCCCAATACCTTGAGTAGCAGCCGCAAGGCAGGTCTGTTCTCTTTCGTTCACCACGTCTTAACCGCTCCCTCCTCTTGGTTAAATTCGACACACTCTCCATCGTCATCCCGGTGTACAACGAGGCCCGGACGATTCACCAGATTCTGGACCTGCTGCGCGAGCTGGAGCTGACCAACGGCATTGCCAAGGAAATCATCCTCGTCAACGACTGCTCGACCGACGCCTCGGCGGCCACCATCCGGGCCTACGCCGCCCAGTACCCCGCCCTGGGCCTGCGCCTGCTGGAGCACGCCGTGAACCAGGGCAAGGGCGCGGCCCTGCACACGGGCATCCGCGAGGCCACCGGCGACTACGTCATCATCCAGGACGCCGACCTGGAGTACGACCCGGAGGAATACAACCTGCTGATGAAGCCCATCCTGAAGGGCTTTGCCGACGTGGTGTTCGGCTCACGCTTTTTGGGCGGCAACCCGCACCGCATCCTGTTTTTCTGGCACAGCATCGGCAACAAGCTGCTCACTTTCCTTTCCAACGCCACGACGGACTTGAACCTGACCGACATGGAGACGTGCTACAAACTCTTCCGGCGCGACATCATCCAGGGCATGAAGCTGGAGGAAAAACGTTTCGGTTTCGAGCCCGAGGTGACGGCCAAGGTGGGCCGCCTGCGCGACATCCGCGTGTACGAAGTGGGCATCAGCTACTACGGCCGCACCTACGCCGAGGGCAAAAAAATCGGTTGGCGCGACGGCTTCCGCGCCATCTACTGCATCCTCAAATACGGGCTGCTTGGGGCGTAGCCACCGGCTCCGGCAGGCACACGGCAGCACAGCGGCAGCTCTTATGGAAAATTTCGGCACGGGAGAAGCCCCCGCCCGCCGCACAGTGTGGTGGTGGCTGGCGCTGGGCGCGGTACTGGTGGGCGCGGGGCTGCGGCTGTGGCAGTGGGCGCTGGGCACCACGTTTTTTATGGACGAGCTGGCCGTGCTGCACAACGTGGCCACGCGCCCGCTGGGCCCGCTGCTGGGCACGCCGCTGGCCGAGGCCCAGGTGGCCCCGCCGCTGTTTCTACTGGCAGAAAAAGCCTGCCTGGTGGCGCTGGGGCCCTCCGAGCAGTCGCTGCGCCTGCCCTCGCTGCTGGCCTCGCTGGCGGCGCTGGGGCTGCTGTGGGCCGTGGCCCGGCGCGTGCTCGACGAGCGGCTGGTGCCGCTGGCCGTGCTCACGGTGGCCGTGGGCTTCACCTTCGTGTACTACAGCGGCCAGGCCAAGCAGTACGCCGGCGACGTGGCCGGGGCGCTGCTGGTGCTGCGGCTGGCCCTGGGCCTGCGCGGCGCGGCGCGGCCCCCGGGGCGCTGGTGGGTGGGGGCGGCGCTGGCCGGGCTGGTGCTGCCGTTCTATTCGCAGGCGTCGGTGCTGGTGCTGGCCGGCTGCGGCGCGGCGCTGGCGCTGCTGGCCCTGCGCGACCCCGGCCGGCCCCGCCTGTGGGCCACGCTGGCGGTGGTGGGGGCCTGGGCCGCGGGCAGCGGGGCCAGCCTGGCGCTGGCCCAGTTCCTGCTGCGGCCCGTCACGCGGGCCTTCATGCACTACTTCTGGCGCGAGGGCCTGCTGCCGCTCAGCGCCCGCCTGCCAGCGGTGCTGTGGGGCGAGCTGGCGGAGCGCTGGGCCAACGGCCTGGGCTGGCCGCACCCCGCCAGCGCGTGGGTGGCCGCCGGCGTGCTGGGGGCGGGGCTGCTGTGGCGGCGGCGGCGCGAGGCGGCCCTGCTGCTGCTGGCCCCCTGGGCGGTAGCCGCGGCGGCTTCGGCGCTCCAGCAGTTCCCGCTGCGCGCGCGCCTGATGGATTTCCTGGTGCCCGTCCTGGTGCTGCTGGTGTTCGCGGCGTTGCAGGAGGCCGTGCGCTGGGCCCGGGCCCGGAGCCGGCCGCTGGGCGCGGCGGTGCTGGCCCTGGGGGCCGCGCCCGTGGCCTACAGCACCACGCGGCACAACCTGCCGCCCTACTGCATGGAAGACGCCAAGCCGCTGCTGGCGAAACTGGCGCGGGCCCGCCGCCCCGCCGACGCCGTGTACGCCTACTACGGGGCCGGCCAGTACCTGCGCTGGTACGGGCCGCGCTACGGCCTGGCCCCCTACCGCCTGGGCCACTGCTACCGCCACCTGCCCGGGGCCGAGCGCCGCTACCTGCAAGAAGTGGACGCCTTCCGCGGCCGCCGGGTGTGGGTGGTGCTGGTGCACTTCGACCCGGCCGAGGCCCACGACCTGACCACTTACCTCGACAGCATCGGGCACCGGGGCCCCCGCATCGCGGTGCCCTGGCACATGCCCGACGAAGCCGTGGGCTACCCCCTGGCCTACGCCCAGTGCTACGACCTGACCGACGCCCGGCGGGCGGCCCGCTTCGCGGCGGCCACCTTCCCGCTGCCGCCCTCCCCGCCCCGGTCCGCGGCCGAAATCTGCTGGAGCTGCTATGGCCCCCAGGTCATCACCGACGGCCGGCATTAAGTTATTCGTTATCAGGCATTAATCAGCTTATAACTCATTGACTGAGTAACGACTGGCGGCCCATTTACCATTGCAAGGTTACCAAGGGGCGGAGCCCTGCACCCCAGGCGGTTCCGGGCGGCCGGGGGCGGGCGGGGCGGTGTTGGTGGCCGAAATGAGGTAAAGCGGGCGCTGACGCACGTTGGCCGAAAGCCGGGCAATGTACTCGCCGATGATGCCCACCGCAATCAGTTGCACGCCGCCCAGAAACAGGATGCTGACCATGAGCGAGGCCCAACCCGGCTGGTAGTCGCGGGTCACGAAGCGGGCGTACAGCGTGTAGAGCACCACCAGAAACGCCACCCCCGACACCACGAAGCCGCTGAGCGTGGCCGCCTTCAGCGGCGCGTCGGAGAAGGCCGTGATGCCGTCCAGGGCCAGGCGCACCATCTTGCGGTAGGTGTAGCCGGTGGCCCCGCCGGCCCGCTCGGCCCGGTCGTACTCCACAAAGGTTTGGCGGTAGCCAATCCACGAAATCTGGCCCCGCAAAAACTTATTTTGCTCCGGCATCAGGCGCAGGCCCTCTACCACCTTGCGCGAAATGATGCGAAAGTCGCCGGTATCGACCGGAATGGAAATGTGCGTGATGTTGGCCAGGATGCGGTAGAACAGGCGGGCCGTGAGGCGCTTACCGAAGCTCTCGCCCTGCCGCGAGCGGCGCTTGGCGTACACCACCTCGTAGCCCTCGCGCAGCTTCTGGCAGAGCGATGGAATGAGTTCGGGCGGGTCCTGCAAGTCGGCGTCGATGATGACCACGGCCGCGCCCCGGGCTCGGTCGAGGCCCGCCGAAACAGCAATCTGGTGGCCAAAATTGCGGCTGAAGTCGATGTAGCGCACCCGCTCATCGCGCCCGGCCAGGTTCAGCAGCAGCGGTAGCGACTGGTCGCGCGAGCCGTCGTTCACAAAAATCAGCTCGAAGCCGCCCGGCAGGGGCATGGCTTCCAGTACGCCCATTAGGCGCTGGTACAGCTCGCCGATGTTGGCTTCCTCGTTGTAGATGGGAATGACGACGGACAGCTCCACGCGGGCAAAAAAGTAGGAATGGGCAAGTAAAGTCGGGGCGGCGGCACCAGTGCTACCGCCCGGGGGCCGGGCCGGGCTTTTCGGCCAGGGCGAACACGCTCACGCCCAGCGGCAGGTCGAAGTGGCGCAGCAGGCGGTTTTCGCCTTGCAGCCAAGCCAGCAGCAGGCGGTTGGCGGGGCCGGGGAAGTGGTGGAGGTCGCCGGTGGCCCCGGGCTGGTAGGCAGCATCCAACGGATTGTGCATCAGTCGCTTGGCCAGGCGCAGGGCCGCCGTGGGGAAGTACAGCGCGGCGTTCCAGAACGAGCTGCGCCGCACCCGCAGGCCGGCCCGCTCCAAAGCTCCCACCAGCCCAGAGCGGGAGTAGCGCCGGAAGTGGTGGTTCACCACGTCGTGGGCGCTCCACAGGTAGGCGTGGGCGGGCACGAATACCAGCAGCCGCCCGCCGGGGCGCAGCACCCGCGTCCATTCGCGCAGCGCCCGGGCCTCATCGGCGATGTGCTCGAGCACGTCGGAGGCAACCACTAAGTCGAAGCGCTCGTCGGCAAACGCCAAGGCAGCCCCGTCCATCACGGCCACGTTGGGCACGCCCCGGGCCTGGGCCAGCGCGATGGCCGGGCCGCTCACGTCGATGCCGCTTACATCAGCGTAGCCGGCCGCCCGCAGCCGTTGCAACAGAGGTCCGCCCGAGCAGCCCACCTCCAGGATGGCCGCTTCCGGGCCCAGGCCCAGGCCCTGCACGAGGTCGTACACGGCGTCGCGGCGGCCGGCAAACCACCAGTGCTGCTCTTCTACTTGGTGGTACTTGGCTTCGTAAGTGAGGTCCATGGGGGTAAAAGTAAGGGCGCGGGCCCCGGCGGCGGAGCCGGTGGCGCTACTTGCGGGCGGTCAACAGCACGGCTTCGCAGGGGGCGGCCTGGTGCACGAGCACCAATTGAAACGACGAGTCGAGGCGGGCACGGTAGGCGGGGTCGCACACCAGCACCACGGTGCCGGGCTGGAGCGCCCGGGCTTCGCCCTGGTAGCGGATGGCAACGGTTTTGTGAGCGGCCAGTTGCAGCACGGCCTGGTAGTAGAGCAGCACCGGGTTGTAGCCCCCCTGGTTGAGGAGCGTGAACCCATCGAGCAGCGGCTGCTCTTGGGCTACTTGCTGGGCGTAGCGGGCCAGGTGGGCGTCGGAGCCCGTGCCGTAGTCGCTGTAGCGTTCGTCCACCAGCTGCCGCATGATGGCGCGGAACGGAAAAAAGAACAGCCCCGCTACTAGTCCTACCCGCAGCGGCCACGCCCATGCGCGGGGCACACGGGGCAGATTGGCCGCCAGCACGTCGTGGTACAAAAAATCGAGCCCTAACCCGATAAGCAGCGCCAGCGCCGGGTACGCTGGCAGGGCGTACCATTCCAGCTTGGTGGCTGACGCGCTGCACAGCAGCATCCAGCCCAGCGCGAACAGCAGCAGCAAGCTGCCAGCCCTGCGTACCAGGCGATCGGGCTGAAGCCATACCAGCCCGGCGGGCACCAGCCACCAGATCCAGCCCGCAAAGTCAATCGTGTACAGCCGGTCGAAATAATACGTCCACGGCCCCGTGTGGCCGTCCAGCACTTGGTTGTAGCGGCCGCCCAGCTCGTTTGCCCGCACAGCGGCCAGGTAGCCGGGGTCCAGGGCCTCGTGGGCCAGGTAGTAGGCAGCCACGATGGCCAGGCCGACAGCCGCCACCACGTACAGGCGCGGCTGGCGCAGCAGCCAGGGCAGCTTGCCCCGGGCCGCGGCGTACACCAGCAGGGCCGGCCCGCCCAATAGCCCGGCCACACCCTTGGTGAGCACCGCGGCCGTAAAGGCCGCCCCCAACCAGTAGAGGTGGCGCAGCCGGGCGGTTTCGAGGTACTGAAAAAACGCCAGCCAAGCCACTACCTCCCAGAATGCCAGCAGGGCGTCGTAGTCGCCGGTGCGGGCCCCGTGCAGGCGCACGTAGCCCGCCGCCGTCACCAGCACCAGGCCGCCGAAAAAGCCCGCCAGCGGCCGGCGGAGCGTGCCGGCCGCGAAGCGGTACAGCAGCAGCACCGTGCCCAGGGCCGCCAGGGCCGAGGGCAGCCGCAGCGCCCAGTTGCTGTAGCCCAGCGTTTTAAAAGCAATGACCTGGAGCCAAATCAGGAGCGGCGGCTTGGTGTTCCAATGGTCGGGCTGGCCCTGGAACGTAGTAACCAACCAGTTGCCCCCGCGCGACATCTCCATGGCGTTCATGGCCAGGCGGGACTCGTCCCAGAGCTGCACCGGCGAGCGGCCCAACTCGAAGAGCAGCGGAAAAGCCGCCAGCCCCAGTAGCAGCAGCAAGAGCTGGTTGGCGGGCATCCGCAGCCACTGCCGCCCGCCAGCCAGCGGGCCACGCAGCGTAGAGGATAAAGGCATGGAATAAAGCATGGAAAGAAACAATGACGCAATACGGCCCACCGCGGCCCCGCGCTGATGACGTGAGAAAGACTCTTTGCTGAGCGGGACCGAAGCAAGGCGGCGGACCGGATACCCGACCAAAAGTAAGTGCTCTGCCCCGCCTGGGCATACGCCCCTGGCCTGTGGCGCACCCCCCGCGCGGTGGGGGACACGGCTTATCTTCGCCGCATGGCAGACCCGCTCCTTTCGCTCGTTATTCCGGTGTACAACGAAGAGGCATTGATTGACCAGCTCGTGGGGCGTTGTGTGGCAGCGCTGGCCGCCATCGGCCCCGACTTTGAAATAATTTGCGTGGACGACGGCAGCCGCGACGGCACCCTACCCCGGCTGCTGGCCGCCCGCGCCGCCGAGCCGCGCCTGAAGGTGCTGGCCCTCTCGCGCAACTTCGGCCACCAGGCCGCCTACACCGCCGGCCTGCACGCCGCCCGGGGCCGGTACGTGGCCATGATGGACGGCGACCTGCAAGACCCGCCCGAGCTGCTGCCCCGCATGTGGGAGTTGCTGTGCTACGACGCCCACGACGTGGCCTACGGCCACCGTACCGACCGCGCCGAGGGTTGGGGCCGGCAGGTGCTCATCCGAGGCTTCCACCGCATTTTTCGTAACTTTTCGCGGTTGCAAGAAGCCGACAACGTGGGCAATTTTTCGATGCTCAACCGCCGGGCCCTGACGGCATTCCTGTCGTTGCACGAAAAAAATCGGTATTTGCCGGGGCTGCGCTCGTTCATCGGGTTCCGGCAAGCGGCCGTGCCCTACGCCCGCCAGGCCCGCCCCGATGGCACGGTGCCCAAGATGGGCTACGGCCGCCTGCTAGCCCTGGCCCTCGACGCCCTGTTCTCTTTTTCCAACCTGCCCATCAAAATCTGCCTCTACGCCGGCATGTCCGGCATGGTGCTGTTCCTAGCAGCGGGTGTGTACGTGCTGGCCAGCAAGGGCCTGGGGGTAGCCCCGCCCGGGTGGTCGTCGCTCGAGCTGAGCATTTACTTCATGGGCTCCATCCAGCTGCTATTTCTGGGTATTCTAGGCGAGTACGTGTTCCGCGGCTACCGCGAAAACCAAAACCGACCCCTGTACTTTATTCAGGAGTATTTTAATGACTAACCGCTTAATTGCGAGATACTTGGCGTTAGTGCTAGGCCTGCGGCTGCTGCCAGCTCAGGCGCAGGATTCGTTGCGCTACGCCAATTGGCGGCTGGAACAGGCCGACGAGTTTAACACCGCCGGCGACAGCGCGGCGGTGGCGGCGCGGTGGCGCTTGGCTTACCCGTGGGGGCGCAACCTGGGCGGCTACGAAACCGAATACTACGAGGGCCAGGAAGTGAACGTGCGCGGGGGCTTCCTACTGCTGACCGCGCACCGGCTGGCTGCCCCGCGCCCCTACGGCCGCGGGCAGCAACTGCGCTACGCGTCGGGCATGCTCTACGGCCGCCACCCGCTCCCCGACGCGCTGCGGCCCGCCCCGTGCCCGCCCGGCGAGGGCCTCAGCTACGGGCTGTTCGAGATGCGGTGCCGGCTACCCGCCGCCGCGGGCGCTTTTCCGGCCTTCTGGCTGTTCGGCACCCCCGACGAAGTGGACATATTCGAGGGCGACCCCGGCGGCGTCAGCAACAACGTGCACCTGCACGCCCACGACTACTGGCGGCCGGGCCCGGTGGAGGAGCCCGAGTGCCAGTGCTTCTACTACTGGCCCCGCGCCACCCGTTTTGCGGGCCAGTACCACCGCTACGCGCTGGAGTGGCTGCCGGGCCAGCTCACGTTTTACTTCGATGGGGTGCCCGTCCGGCGCGAAACCCGGTTCCGGCCCCTGGGCTGCGGCATGGCCGTCATCGCCAACCTGGCCGTGTGGGCCTGGATGCGGGCCCCGGCCGACACGCTGGCCATCGACTACATCCGCATCTACCGCCCCCGCCAGCTGCCGGCGGCCCCGTTCGGCTTTGCGGCGGGGCCCACGGCCGGCCTGTTCGCGTTTCCCCGCGCCGTGGCCCCCGAGCGGAGCAACCCGCCCGGCGTGCAGGCCTGGGCGCTGTGGCGGGCCCCCGGTGGCCAGGTGCACCTGGCGCTGCGCGACAACTTCAACCCCGCCTGCGCCAGCACGTTGCCGCTGCCCACGGGGGCGGCGTGGCAGGGCCCCTGGCTGGCTGGCCCCGGGGCCACGCCCATCGCCGTGAGCATCGCCGACACGGCCGCGCTGCACTGGGCCGTGCTTACGCTTCAGGGCCGGGCCCTGCGCACGGGCCCGGCCACCCCCGGGCCCTGGCGCCCGCCCCTGGCGGGGCTGGCCCCGGGAGCCTATTGGGTGCGCCTCGGGCTCGGGGCCGCGGTGCGGTACCAGGCCGCGTACGTGCTGGACCAACCGGCCGATTCGCGGCCTGCGGCGGCCTGGCTGGAGCCGCCCGCCGGGGCCGCACCTTAGCTCCGGCCGCCGGGACTCCCGGTTTTTGCCGTACTTGTGCGCCGAACTGGCCGCCGGGTCGAACGCAATTGGCCCTCCTTTAACGCTTTTTTTACCGTGACGACCGACCGCATCCGCGCTAGTTTCGCGCCCGCTACTAAGACGCAACGGCTGGTGGTTGGAGCATTTTTTACCGGGCTGCTGCTGCTCGGGCTGTGGCTGGTGCGCGACTACGGCGTCTCGGTTGACGAAGGCCAGAGCCGCATGAACGGCATGGTGTCGCTGAAGTACCTAGGGGACCGCTATTTTCCAGAGTTCATCCGAACCCACGGCGAGTTTGCTGCCTACGCCGGGTTGCCGCTGCCGCAGTATTACGACCGCGACTACGGCGTCGTGTTCGAGCTGCCCGTGACGTGGCTGGAACAAGCGTTGGGCCTCACCAGCTGGCGCGACATCTTTCAGCTCCGGCACCTTTGCACTTTTCTGGTGTGCCTGGCCGGTGTGGGCGCGGTGTACCGCCTGGCCCGGCGGCGTTTCAGCGACTGGCGCCTGGGCTTGCTGGCCGCCCTGCTGCTGGTGCTGAGCCCCCGCCTGTTTGCCGATTCGTTCTACAACGACAAAGACGCTGTGTTCATGGGCCTGTTTGCCGTGGCCACCAACACGGCCGTAGCCTTTGTGGCGCGGCCCACGTGGCGGCGCATGGGGTGGCATGCCTTGGCCTGCGCCCTCACCATCGACGTGCGCATCATGGGGGTGGTGCTGCCCCTGGCCACGCTGGCCCTACTAGGACTGCAAGCCGGCCGCGGGGCCTATCGGGGCCAGCGCGTGGCCGCCCCGGCGGCGGCCTACCTGCCGCTGCTGGCGGGGTTAGTGGTGGCCCTGTGGCCCTACCTATGGGCCGCCCCTTGGGTGAATTTCGCACAGGCCTTTGCTAACATGGCCAAGTTCCGGTGGAACTCCGATGTCTTGTACGCGGGCCGCTTGATACCAGCCGTTGCGCTGCCCTGGCACTACGCGCCTGTCTGGATTGCCATCACCACGCCGGTGCTGTATTTGGTGGGCTGGGCGGTGGGGGCCGCCGCCATATTGCGTCGACTTGGGTACCGGCGGTGGCAGTTATACGCTGGCGACGAGTGGCAGGATCTGTTGTTTCTGGGGCTCACCGTGGCACCCGTGGCGGCCGTCGTGCTGCTGCACTCCGTTATTTACGACGGCTGGCGGCAGCTCTACTTCGTGTACCCGTCGCTGCTGCTCGTGGCACTGCGCGGTCTGGTGGCGGTGGCTCGGTGGCGGCCGGCCGCGCCCCGCTGGCAGCGCGCGTGGCAGCCGCTGTGCTATGGGGTGCTGGGGGCGTCGCTGCTGACCACGGCCGTCCAGATGGTGACTATGCACCCCCTGCAAAACACGTATTTCAACTTGCTGCCCGGCCGCCACCTCGAAGAGCGCTACGAGTTAGACTACTGGGTGCTCAGCTACCGCCAGGGGCTGGAATGGATTGCCCGGCACGACGACCGCGCCCACGTCAAAGTAGCGGCGCAAATGCCCACCGTGCTGGAAAGCAACCGCCGGATGCTGTCCGACTACGACCAGGACCGCCTGGAAGTGGTGACGGACGGCCAGCAGGCTGACTATTACCTGACCACCTACCGCTGGCACCCCTACCCTTACACCGAGTACCCGCAAGAGGTTGCCGCCCTGCGGGCCGGGGGCCAGCGGGTACTTTCCATTTTCCGGGTGCGGTGGTGACCCGCCGAAACAAGCCAACTTTGCACGGGCAACTGGTCCGGCTTTACCCCATTATTTCCTGTTTTACGCCTCTTTGCTTCACTCATGAAAAAATTGTTTTACCCCTGGCTGGCCCTGGCTTTGGGCGCGTGTGGCGGCCAAACGGCCAGCACTACTGCCGGCCAGCTGGCCACCAACGATTTTGAGTCGATGGACGGCTGGATGAGCGGGGCCACCAACCCGTCGCTCACGAAGGAAAAGGCCCACTCCGGGGTTTTTTCGGTCAAAATCGACCCGGCCGTGGAATACAGCCTGGGCTACAACAACCTGCTGGGCAAGATGAGCGCCAGCCGCCTGCGCAAAATCAAGTTGCACTGCTGGGTGTTTCTGCCCAACGAGAAAGCCTCTGCGGTGCTGGTGACGGACGTGCAAACCCCGGGCGTGGCTAAAAGCGTCCTATGGGACGGCTTCGACCTGCTCAAGGAAGTTAAGGCCAAGTCGGCGCTCAACCAATGGGCGGAGGTGGAGCACACCGTCGAGATTCCCGAAACGGCGGCGTACACCAGCAAGATGCTGGTGTATTTGTGGCGGGGCGGCAGCACGCAGCCCGTGTACCTGGACGACCTCCAGATTTTGCAGGCCGATTAGGCCAGGCCGGGCGCTGGCCCTGTTATCAAAAGCGGCCCCCTCGAGTTGGGCAGCCGTACCGAGCGCCTTTCTCACCGCCTGATTGGCCGGGCAGAACCACACGCGCCTGGCCGGGCCACCCCATGCCTTAGCTATGCCAGCCCCCGCAGTTGCTCCGTTCTACCCCCTGCTGCCCGACCACGGGGCCCGGCCCCGCCGGGCCCCGTGGTCGGGGGCAGCGCTGGCCCTGGTGGCGGCCGTGCTACTGGGCATGGCCGCCGCCACCGCCACCTGGCCCAATCTGCAAATCACCCGGTGGGACGTGTTCGGGTACTACCTCTACCTGCCGGCTACCACCGTGTACCACGACCTGGGGGAGCTGAAGTTCGTGCCGCCCCTGCTCGACCGCACCGGTCTGACGAACCGCGGCAACCCGGCCCACCCCCTCGGCATCTATGAGGCGTCGCGGGCCCGCACCGGGCCCGACCGCTACGTCATCAAGTACACCATGGGGCAGGCGGTGCTGTGGTGGCCATTTTTCCAGGCGGCGCACTTCTACACCCGGCACTTCAGCACCTATCCGGCCGATGGCTACTCGCCGCCCTACCAGCTGGCGCTCTACCTGGCGGGGCTGGCCTACGCCCTGCTGGGCCTGGGGCTGCTGCGGCGGCTGCTCCTGCACTACTTCAGCGACCGCCTGAGCGCGGTGCTGCTCGTGGTGGTGTACTTTGCCACCAACTACTTGGTGTATAGCGTTTTTAGGGGGCTCTATGCCCACAACGCGTTGTTTGTGCTGCACACGGCCACGCTGCTGCTGCTCACGCGGTGGCTGGGGCGGCCGCGCTGGTACCTGGCCCTGGGCCTGGGGCTGACGGTGGGACTGGCGGTGCTCATCCGGCCATCCGAGGCTATCATTCTGCTGGCGCCCTTGCTGCTGGGCGTGGCCACCGCGGCCGACTTGCGGGCCCGCCTGCGGCTGGCGGGGCGGCACGGGGCCCAAGTGGCGCTGGCCGGGGCTGTGGCGGTGGCCGTCAACGCCCCGCAGCTGCTGTACTGGCACCGGATGTCGGGGCACTGGCTGTACGACTCGTACCCCGGCGAGAAGTTCGACTTTCGGCACCCGCACCTGCTCGGCGGCCTGTTCAGCTTCAACAACGGCTGGCTGACGTACACGCCCGTGATGGCGCTGGCCGTGGCGGGCATCGGGCTGCTGTGGCGGCGGCAGCGCGGCTGGTTCTGGCTGCTGGCCACCTACTTGCCCCTGCACCTGCTGGTGGCGTACAGCTGGTGGTGCTGGTGGTACGAAGACAGCTTCGGCTCGCGGGCCCTGGTGCAGGCTTACCCGCTGCTGCTGCTGCCCCTGGGCGTGGCGCTGCACGCCCTGTGGCGGCGCGGCCCGCGGGTGCGGGCGGCCACGGGGCTGGCCGTGGCCGCGTGCCTGGTGCTCAACGTTTTCCAGGCCTGGCAGATGCGGCAGGGCATTTTCGTGACGGAGTACATGACGTGGCGCTACTACGGCGCGATTTTCGGCAAAACGCGGCTCACCAAGGACGACCTGGCCAAGTTCGACGCGAACGAGGCCAGCCCCGACCCGCGCCGCTACCAGCCCGAGCAGGTGTACTTCAACACCTTTGAGCCGGCCGCCAACGCCGGGGCCCCCCTCACCGCCGACTACGCCCAGCTGCCGCCCGCGTGCCTGGTTGACAAGGCGCACCCCTACAGCCCCGGCTACCAAGGGCAGCTGGGCCCGGCCAACCTGCGCCCCGGCGACTGGACGCAGGTGCGCGTGCAGGCATTTTTTCCGCGCAAAGAATACAACATCAACGCCATGCCGCTGATTGTTATCGAATACCACCACCCCAACGAAGCCCCCTACCGCTGGCAAAGCGTGCGCATCACCAACAAAGTGGGCGACGTTTCTACCATCTGGGGCGGCAGCGCCGGCGTGTGGGACGAGGTGGGCTTTGCCAGCCACGTTCCCCACGAGGCCCGGCCCGAAGACGAGGTGAAGGCCTACGTTATGAACGGCGCGTCCAGCCAGCCGCTTTACATTGATAACCTGAGCGTTACGCTTTTGCGCGACGCACGTTAACCGCCCCGGCGGCCCGGGCTGCGGCCCGGCCCGTGCCGTGCATGCTGCCGTCCACCGGGGCATGGTACGGGGTAGAAAAGCGGGAATAAAGACGGAACGGGTTGCCGCAAGGCCTCCACGGCCCTACTGCTTGGGCCGCAGCACGGCGTAGCCCCGCACTACGTCTTCGCGGTAGGCACCCGGGGGCAGCAGGCTGCGCACCACCTCGTGCACCGGCCGCCCGCGATACGCGGGGGGCACCACGAACACCGCCGCCGGGTACTGCCGCCAGAAGGCCCGCACCTGGGCCGGGGTGGGCGGCGGCAACAAGGCCAGCGAATCGGGGCGGCGCTGGGCCAGCAGCAGCCGGGCCAGCACGGGCGCGTGGGCAAAGGCGGCGAAGGTGGCGGCCGGCACCCGCGAGATATAGCCCCCCGGCAGCGCCTTGCCGTGCCGGGTTTGGTAGAGCAGCTCGGCCGGGTCGAAGCGGCCCACCTGGTGGTAGCCGTCGAGCAGGCCCACGGGAATGGGGAACACCACCGGCCCCGGCTGGGCCGCGGCCACGGCGTAGGCCGCCGGCACGTCGGATTGGCGGATGAGCGGGTAGGCCGTGGGCTGGAATTCGAAGAAGACCCCGGCGGCCAGCGCGGCCGCCACGGCCCAGCCCCGGCCGGCCGCCGCGCCGCGCAGCCAGCCGTCGAGGCCGATGGCCGTGGCCAGCGGCAGCAGCAGCGAGAGCAGCAGCACGTGCCGCGTGGGGCAGCGGATGTTGTTGAGGAAGGGCACGAAGTGCACCAGGCTGGTGGGCAGGCGCAGCCAGTCGTGGCCCAGCCAGCGCAGCTCGGGCATGGTGAGCAGCGCAAACAGCAGCGCCAGGGCCCAGAAGGGGCGGGTTTCGGCGGGCGCGGCGGGCACGGGGGCCCCGGCCCGCCGCGCCCGGCCCGCCGCCAGGGCCAGCGCCAGGGCCAGCAGCGGCAGCAGGTAGCCCAGAAAGGTCACGTTCTCGACCGAGCCGGGGCTGTGGAAGCGGGGGCTGCGCCAGAGCGCCGCGCTGGCGGGCGTGGCCAGCCAGCGGTTGCCCAGCGGCGGCACGAGGTAGCCGGCCAGGTCGCCGCCCCACCACAGGCCGGCGTTGTCGTCGAGCCCGGCCAGGGCCAGGCCCCGCGAAACGAAGTGCCCGACCACCAAAATGGCCACCACCACCGCCCACGGCTGCCAGCGCCGCCAGCGCACTTCGCCCAGCCGCAGCGCCCACCAGGCCGCGTAGCCCACCGAGAAATACACCAGCCCCGCCAGCGCGTAATAATCACTGAACAAAGTAATTAGCAGCAAAAACAGGGCCCACGCCACTTGCCGCCCGCTGCGCACCCGCGGCCGCCACCGCCCCGGCGCAAACGCCAGCCCATCGAGGTACGCCAGGAGGTAGAACGGCACGGTGGCCGTGAGCAGCAGGTGGTAGTGCTCGGGCCAGTGCGCCAGCTTGTAGGGCGAAAACGCAAACGCGAAGCCCACGAGCCCGCACAGCAGCGGCTGCCGCACCCAGCGCCCCGCCAGCCGCGCCGCCCCCGCCCCGCTCAGCACGAAGCTCAGCAGCAGCCCGCCGTTCACGGCCCGGTACTCCTGGCGCAGCAGCACGTTGAGCACGCCCAGCACCGGCGTGTAGGTGTGCAGCCAGAGGCCGGTGCCGGCGGGGTAGAGCAGCAGGGGCGTGAAAAACGGGTTGTGCCCGGCCGCCGCCTGCCGTTGGAAGTTCCAGGCGTTCCACAGGTACTGGTTGGCGTCGCCGTGCGGGGTGCCCACGAAGGCGCTGCCCCAGGCCCGGCCCAGCGGCCACGAGTACCAGGCAAACAGCGCCGCGTAGGCCAGCCCGGCCAGCAGCAGGCCGCGGCCGCCCAGGGCATTGGCGGGCGCAGGAGAAGCGGTGGGCATGGGGGGCGGGGAAAGGCCGGGGCCCGCGGGGCCCCAACAAAAGTAGGCCGGCGGCGGTAGGTAGCTTTGCCCTGCCACCCCTTCGCCCCCGCCCCATGCCCGTCGCTCGCCCGTTCAACTTTCAGCAGTGGATTGCCGACCACCGCCACCTGCTCAAGCCGCCCGTGGGCAACCAGCAGATCTTTAAGGACAACCAGGACTTCATCGTGATGGTGGTGGGCGGCCCCAACGTCCGCAAAGACTACCACGTGGACGCCGGCGAGGAGCTGTTCTTCCAGCAGGAGGGCACCATGACCGTGAAAATCATCGAAGACGGCCGCCCCGTGGACATCGAAATCGGGCCCGGCGAAATGTTCCTGCTGCCGCCCGGCGTGCCGCACTCGCCGCGCCGCCCGGCCGGCACCGTGGGCCTGGTGCTGGAGCGCTACCGCCAGGCCGGCGAGCTCGACGGCTTCCAGTGGTACTGCGAGAACTGCGGCCACCTGCTCTATGAGGAGTACGCCGAAATCACCGACATCGTGGCCCAGCTGCCGCCCCTCATGAACCGCTTCTGGGCCAACGACGCCCTGCGCACCTGCTCGGTGTGCGGCACCTACCTGGCCGCGCCCGCCCCGGTGCAGTAGGGCGGCCTTCGCGTCACTTATTTTGGGCCGGACCCTTAATTGAGGCTGGCCGCGTGCTGCCGCACCACTTCGCGGGCAATGGCCAGGTTGGTATCCAGGGAGTTGACGGCCAGGTAAACGAACATCTCGCCGCCGTTGAGCAGCTTGATGAGGTGGTACTGGTCCGAAACCGTGATGAGGATGTCGTCCAGCGTGCCGCTGCTGAGGCGCAGGGTGCGCATGGCTTCTAGGTTCTGCTTCACCACCTGGGTGTTGTAGGCCGCCGCCAGGTCGGGGTTGAACTGCTCGGAATTGGAATGGCTGGCCAGGTTCAAGCCCGTGCCGGCGTCCACCACCGCCACGGCGATGAGGCCGGGCAGGTCGGCGAGGATGCCCTGCACAACCCGGCCGGGCGGCGTCGAATCGGAATAGGCCATAATAATAGCTGTTGAGCAGATAGTTAATCGATGGTATTGGCGGCGGCTTGCAGCGCGATGCGGGCCAGGGACAAGCTGGCCAGGCTCGGGTTCAACACGATGGAAAGCAGCAGCTCGCCGTTGCGCACGAGGCGCAGCAGGTGCAGTTGGTCCGACATCGTAATCAGCACTTCGCGCAACACCTCGGGCGGGGCCCCCTGGGCGGCTTTCAGGGCCTGGCGCTCCAGCCGGACCACGTCGGCGTGGTAGCGGGCCACGGGGGCGGCGGGCAGCACGTCGCCGGGGGTGCGCCCTTGGATGGCAGTGCCGGTCTCCACCTGCGTTAGGCCCGCGAAAAACAGGCCCGGCAGTTCGGCCACGAGCTGCTCGAGGGCCGTGGTGGCCGACGCGACCAACAACAAGGCACCGCCCGGGGAGGCCGCCGGCGGGGCCGGGGCCGCCACGGGCAGCGCGGGGGGCACCGGCGGCGGCAGGGGCGGCGCGGCCGGGGGCGGGGGCAAAGCGGCCGGGGGCGGCAGATGAGGCACGGCGGCCGGCGGCGGCTCCCCCGGGGCCCATCCCTCCGGGGCCGGGGCCGGGCTCGAGGCCGGCCGCACGGTCTTGGGCCGGAAAGGATTGAACATAGTAAAGGATGAGGCTAGCGTTGAAAGGCAAAAGACCGCCCCAGCTGGTGCGGCACCCGCCGCCCGCCGGGGCGGTGCAACGGTTGAAAAAGGCCGGGGCCTTAGTAGGCCGCCACCCGGGCCGGCTCGGCCGCGGTGGCCTTGCTGCGGGCCCCGGCCGAGCGGGCCATGGTGTACACGATGAAGCCGAAGCCAATCTTGTTGATAACGTCGCCGACGTTGTACACCAGGTTCATGTCGATGTGCAGGCCGCTGAGCAGGTTGCCCGGGGCCATCATGTAGCCCAGCGGGTAAATGGCCCAGCCGATGATGATGAAGTAGCCCAGGTAGTTAAAGGCGTTCACCACGTCGATGCTCTCCGATTGGTCCACGAGCTTGCCCAGGCGGCCGAACCACACCTCGTACACCACGGCCAGGTAGCCCAGCGTGGAAATGCTGCCCCAGATGATGCTGTGCGCGGGGCCCGAAATTTCGCCCAGGTAACCGAAGGCAATCATCCACACGGCCCCGGTGGCCAGCACCCACAGCGAGCCGGTTTTGGCCCCGGCCGGGCTCAGCAGCAAATAAAACTGGGCGCAGAGCATGGGCACGGTCAGCACCCAGTCGATGTAGCGGAATTGGGTGGGCGACTCGTGCGTCTGGATGTACAGGCCGCGCATGAAGTAGTAGTTCACGCCGGCGATGATGCAAATGATGCCGGCCACCGTGAGCGAGGTGCGCCATTGCGGCGGCAAGCTGTTGCGCTCCAGCAAAAAGAAGGCCCCCGCCGCCAGCAGGGCGAACGTACTCACGAAGAACGTGAAGCCGACCACGTCGTTTTTAGGGATGGTGAAATCGGCCTTGGCGGCCACTTGCAGCAGTAGGGTAGCAAACATAAAATAGGGCAATTAGGGGGTGAGCTGGCGGTTAATGAAAAAGGAGAAATATGAATTAGACTTGTTCCTGAATTAGAAAAGACCTAGACCGTCATGTAGAGCGCAGCGAAGCCTCTTTTTGGCGTCACTAACCCTGCTTACTGGCGCTAAAAAGAGGCTTCGCTGCGCTCTGCATGACGGTCTTTTTTGCACAGCTTTTTATTTAGGAGCAAGTCTATCAGCTACCTGTTAGACAACATTTTAAATCCAGGCAAGGCCGTTAATACCCGCGCTTCAGGGGCTGGCCGGGGGGCCCAGCGGCAGCGGTCGAGCACGCCCGTCACGAGCACCGTGTGGGGCAGCGTCACCACGGAGGCCGCCAGCAGCAGCAGGGCCACCAGCGTGCCCGAGTGCGCCAGCAGGGCGGGGCCCAGCCACCAGGCCACGCCCAGCAGGCCGGCCACGCTTACCGACAACAGGGGCAGCGCCAGCTTCCAGAAGCCGCGCAGGCGGGCCAGCAGGCGGCCGCCCGGCGGGGGACCCGGCAGCAGCGGCACCAGGCGCAGCACGTGGCGCAGGCTGTGCCAGCCCACGAAGTACACGCCGCTGGCCAAGGCCGGGCGCAGCACCAGCAGCAGCAGCGCCAGCAGCGCCGTTTCGCCCACGTCGGTGCGCAGGGCCCGCCACTGGCCCAGGGCCCCGTAGCCGGCCCAGAGCGCGGCCAGCGCCAGCCCCGCCAGCCCGCCCAGCCCCGCCGCCACTTGCCCGAACAGGGGGGCCGGCACGGCCTGCCCGCGGGTCAGGGCCAGCAAATCGTTGCAGAGGGCGCGGGTTTCGACGGGCCAGGCCAAGGCCGGCACGGCAAACAGCACCAGGCCGCGCGCCGCGCCGTGCAGCAGCCACCAGCGCCCGGCGCGCGCCGGCGCGGGCCGCAGCGTTGCGGCATCGGCCGAGCCCCAGTGCCAGGCCGAAAGGGCAAAAAAGCCCAGGAGGGCGGCCGTGGGCAGCCAGTACCAGGCCGCCAGCACCGCGCCGGCCAGGGCCACGTAGCCCAGCAGCAGCCCGCGCTGCCACCACGGGCCCCAGGCCGCCGCCCGGGCGGGCGGGGCCGCGGGCAGCAGCAGGTGGTCGCAGGCCCCGTGGGCGATGCCCAGCCCCACCAGCCCCACGGCCAGCGGCGGCCCCAGCAGCAGCGCCGCCGAAGCTGGAAACAACCCGCCCACTGCGGTGCACACCAAAACCAGTAGATAAACAGGACGCATAGCAGCAATGAAGCCGACGGCTAACAACCCGGCAGGCACGTACAATAATTAAATAATAAAGTACTGATAATCAGTATAAAACTAGAAGCCCTGCGTCATGATAGGCAACACATCTCCGATAATTATTGCGCAACGCACCCAGCTGCGGGGCCCTATTCCATCGAGCTGATGTACAGGGCCGGGCGGCGCGTGGCGGCCGGGTCGTCCGCCTTGTCGGCGGCCGGGCGCAGGTGGCCTTGCGCCTGGAGGGCAGTGCTGGGCACGCCCTGCTTCACCAACTCGGCAATCACGAGGTTGGCCCGGTCGAGGGCCAGCGCGATGGAATGGGGCTCGGACGTTTCGGCGTTGCCGAACACGATGAGCCGGTAGCGGGGGTGCGTTTTCAGCAAGCTGGCGATGTTGCCCAGCTGCTGGGCCCCCTCGGGGCCCATGGTGGCCTGCCCGGGGGCGAAGCTGAGGCGGTCGAGGTCGATGGGTTTGCGGCTGGCTCCTTCCGGGTTGGCGAGGCGCTGCGAAAGCACGGCTTCGGCGGAATTGGCGTTTGATTGGGCCGGGGCGGCCGGTTGGACGTCGCGCGCGCCCTCGCCCCGGGGCATCGTCACGCTTAAGCTCGGGGCCGGCTGCCCGCCGCTTGCCACGGGCAGCACGGCGCTGCGGTGCGGGATGGCCACCAGCGCCCCCTCCTTCCGGCGCAGCGCCAGCACGGCGGCGAGTTTGTTGTCCGAACCGCGCAAAGCGGCCGGCTTCGCCGTGCGGACTTCGGCCGCCGGTTTGGCGGCCGGCGCGGGTTTTTCCGGGGCGGGGGCCTCCGCGGCGGGCGCGGCGACCGAGGCCACGGCTTTCTGCACGGCCGCTATCAGGGGCCGGGCGGCTTCCATCGTTTGCTTCTGCCAGAAGTAGCTGCTGGCCCCGATGCCCACCACGGCCAGCACCGCCAGCGGCCACCACGGAGCCGTGCCGGTCTCGGACCGGGCGGCCGCCGGTCCGGCCACCGCCGCTGGCGCGGCCGCTACCACCGGCGCGGCCACTGGGCCCGGGGCCGCCTGGGCCCGCAACCAGTTTTGCAGCCCGTTGGCGTCCAGGTGGTGTTCGGCGGCCTGCTGCCCGGCGGTGGCCAGGGCCACCAGGGCGAGGCAGCCCATCCAGTCGCTGGCCTGGCCGGGGGTGGCGGGGGCGTGCGACCCGGCCAGGGCATGGAAACGACCGGCCCCGAGCAGCGTTTGCGCCAGGTGGCGGCGGTGTTCGGGCCAGCCGCCGTCGGGGCGGGTCAGCTCGGCCAAGTCGGTGTGCGCCTGCGTTTGGTAAAGCTGCTGGCACATGGCCCGCAAGTTTTCCGGGCTACCCAAGCCTTCAGCGGTGCCCAGGCTGTGCACCAACAGCGGCAGGGCTTGCTGCGACAACGCCGCCGCTGTTGCTTCGGGCAGGCCAACCGAAGCGGCCAGTTGCGCCTGCAACCCCGCCACATGAAAAGCTAACGTAGAAGTGGAGGCCATAGTGGGTACCGGGAATGGGAAGTAAAAGCGGATTTATTAAAGGATCTTCGTTACCGGCTGCGCGGCGTCTGGCAGCGCTCCGATGCCACAGGCCACAACTTGACCAGCTGAAGAGCTGTTTCGGTGAGAATACTCGATGAATTGTACTAATCAGAGCCAATCACTGAGGACAAACAGACCCCATGGCAAACCGATAGATTATAAAAACACAAATTATTAAAGGGAATTATAAGACTGAACCGTGGACGAACAATAAACAGTAGCGCATTCTGCGAAACGTCATGCCACCCGTTCAAACCCTCATTAAAGCTGTCAAAAATAGTCATCTAGAAGTTAAAAAAAAATATTTGCCAATATTTTTATTACCCCGCAAACCGCTGCCCTATTTGCTGCGTAGCTATTCGTTTTTAAAAAATTAAAAGATATCATTATTTTTATTAGATTAATACAATATCAATGCGTTTGCTGAAAAATATTTTTATTGTACTATCCGTATGCAAACGGCTTAGGCAGCTGCCGATGCTCATGGGTTTACCTGCCCCGCGGTGTTGGCCACGCCATTGGCACAGGATGTAGCGAGCGGAAAGCGCGGATTTCCATAAGTAAGCCGCGGCCATATTTTGGCCGCGGCTTACTTGGCTCTCTCAGGCCTTTTTGCGCTGCCGCGCTTGGATTGGTTAAGGGGCCAGCCACCGCCGCGGGCCGCGGCACCGGCCGTACCTTTGGGGAATGCTTTCTGCCCTGCTCGACCCCACCCACGCCGCCGCCCTCGACGACGCCGACCCGCTGGCGGCTTTTCGTCAGGAATTTCTGTTTCCCAATGGTTCCGATGGCCGGCCGGTGGCCTACTTCTGCGGCAACTCGCTGGGCCTCCAGCCCAAGGCCACTCGCGCCGCCCTCGACGCCGAGCTGACCAACTGGGCCGAAATGGCCGTGGAGGGCCACTTCCACGGCACCGCGCCCTGGATGCACGCCCACGGCCCCCTGGCCGAAGCCAGTGCGGCCGTGGTGGGGGCCCGGCCGCACGAAGTGGTGGTGATGAACGGCCTGAGCGTGAACCTGCACTTGCTGCTGGTTTCCTTCTACCGGCCCACCGCCACCCGTTACAAGGTGCTGATGGAAGGCGGCGCGTTCCCGTCGGACCAGTACGCCCTCGAAACCCAGGCCCGCCTGCACGGCCTCGACCCCGCCGATGCCATCGTGGAGCTGGCGCCCCGCCCCGGCGAGCACACCCTGCGCACGGCGGACATCACAGCTAAAATTGCGGAACTGGGCGACTCGCTGGCCACCGTGCTGCTCGGCGGGCTCAACTACTACACCGGGCAGGTGTTCGACATGGCCGCCATCACGGCGGCCGGGCACGCGGCGGGGGCCACCGTGGGCTTCGACCTGGCCCACGCCGCCGGCAACGTGCCCCTGCACCTGCACGACTGGGACGTGGACTTCGCCTGCTGGTGCACCTACAAGTACCTCAACTCGGGGCCCGGCGGCATCGCGGGGGCCTACGTGCACGAGCGGTTTGCCCAGCGCCCCGACCTGCCGCGCCTGGCCGGCTGGTGGGGGCAGGAGTCCAGCGAGCGGTTTCAAATGAAAAAAGGCTTCCGTCCCGCGCCCGGGGCCGAGGGCTGGCTGCTGTCGAATTCGCCGGTGCTGCTGCTGGCCCCGCTGCGGGCCAGCCTCGACCTGGTGGCCCGCGCGGGGGGCATGGCCGCCCTGCGCCGCAAGAGCGAACCCCTCACCGCCTACCTCGAAAGCCTCATCCGGGGCCTGGCCCTGCCGCCCGACCAGCTCGAAATCATCACCCCCGCCGACCCGGCCCAGCGCGGCTGTCAGCTTTCGCTGCTGGTGCACCGGCGCGGGCGCGCGTTGTTCGAGCACCTGGCGGCCCGCGGCGTGGTGGCCGACTGGCGCGAGCCCAACGTGATTCGCCTCGCGCCCGTGCCGCTTTATAATTCATTCGAGGACGTGCGCCGCGCCGGAGCGGCGCTGCACGAGTTTTTCGCCGCCACTTGAAGGCCCCGGGGCCCAGCCGGCACTTTTTAGCCGCGTTCCCCGTACTTCAGTCATCATTAACCTCCCGATGGAAGACTACGCGGCTAAAATGCAGGCCAAAAGCGCGGCCGAACTGCGCCAATACGTGGGCCGCTACGCCGAGTACCGCGACGATGCCGTGCTGGCCGCCCTGGCCGAGCTGAGCCGCCGCGGCCTGCCCGCCCCCGAAGAAGCCGCCCTGCGCCCGGCCCTGGAAGTGGCCGTGGCCCAGCAGCAGGCCGCCGAAGCCAAGGCGGCCGCGGCCGCCCCCCGGCCCGGCGACCCCGCCGCGGCCGACGGCCTCGAACTGTATTCGCAGGGCACGATTGTGCTGTTTTCGATGCTGTTTTCGATGCTGGCGGGCGGCATTTTGCTGGGCCTCAACCTGCACCGCCTGCGCCGCACGGGGGCCCTGGCCCGCTTGGTGGCCTTCGTGCTGGCCCTGTCCGTGGCCCGCGGGCTGGCCCTGGCCTGGGCCCTGACGCAGTTCAGCAACAACCTGCTGGTGCTGGCCTTTCTGCCATTCTTGTTCGACGTGGCGGGCACCGTGGTGTACCTCGCCTGGTTTTGGCCGCGCTACGTGGGCACTCAGGAATACCGCAGCCGCAGCTGGCTGCTGCCGCTGGTGCTGTGCCTGGCCTTGTCGTTCGCGCTGCGCCCCCTCATCGCGCCCATGCTCGTCAAAAGTGGCTTGGTGCCCCCCACCGCGCCCGCCAAAAAGTAACCAAGGGCCAGCCGTGGGCATTCCGGCAGGAGCGCCTTCTGCCTGACTGCCCGCTGCTAGCTGGCCTCGCCCACCACGTACTGCATGCGGTAGAGCTGGGCGTAGTAGCCGTTTTCGAGGCGCAGCAGCTCTTCGTGGGTGCCCACTTCTTTGATTTCGCCCTTGTCGAGCACGATGATTTGGTCGGCTTTCTGGATGGTGCTCAGGCGGTGGGCGATGACGAGCGAGGTGCGCCCCTGCATCAGCTTCTCGATGGCGTGCTGAATCATCTCCTCCGTTTCGGAGTCGACCGACGAGGTGGCCTCGTCCAGCACAATCACCTGGGGCTGGTACACCAGGGCCCGCACAAAGCTGATGAGCTGCCGCTGCCCCACCGATAGGGTCGCGCCGCGCTCCATCACCGGGTAGTCGAGGGCCCCGGGCAGGCGCTCGATGAAGCGGCGGGCCCCCACGAGGTCGGCCGCCTCCCAAATCTGCGCGTCGCCTATCTCGCCGTTGCCCAGCGTGATGTTGTCGCGGATGCTGCCCGCGAACAGGAACACGTCTTGCAGCACCACGCCAATCTGGCGGCGCAGCACGCTCAGGTCGTAGTCGCGCAGGTCGCGCCCGTCCACCAGAATGCGGCCTTCCTGGATGTCGTAGAACCGGCTCAGCAGGTTGATGATGCTGGTTTTGCCCGCCCCGGTGGCCCCCACGAAGGCAATGGTCTGCCCCGGCCGGGCGTGGAAGCTGATGTCTTTCAGCACCCACTCGGGCGGGTTGTAGGCAAATTTCACGTGGTCGAAGCGCACGTCGCCCACCAGCGGGGCATCGGGCACGTAGGTACCGGTGGTGGCAATTAGGTCGTCGCTGTCGAGCAGCTTCAGCAGGCGCTCGGTGCTCACCAGGCCCAGCTGGAGGGTGTTGAAGCGGTCGGCAATCTGGCGGATGGGCCGGAAGAACAGCGCGTTGTACATGATGAACGCAATGAGGGCTCCCTTGGAAATCGTGCCTTCAATCTGGCCCTGGGCCGCGTACCAGACCAGCAGGCCCACGCCGATGGCCCCCAGCACCTCGGCCACCGGGTAGTACACCGAGTAGTACAGCACCGAGCGGATGTTGGCGTCGGTGTGCTCGCGGTTTATCTTTTCAAACTTCTTGAATTCGCGCTGCTCGTTGCCGAAAATCTGCACCACACTCATGCCCGTCAGGTGCTCCTGCACGAACGAGTTGAGCTTGGCCACGGCGTTGCGCACGTCCTGAAACGACACTTTCACCTTCTCTTTAAACACGTAGGTGGAAAAGAGCAGCGGCGGAATCACCGACAAGCTCACCAAGGTCAGGCGCCAGTCGATGTAGAACATGAAGGCCATGATGAACAGGATTTGCAGGATGTCGCCCACCATCGCCGCCAGCCCTTCGCTGAACACGTCGGACAGGGTTTCCACGTCCGAGATGTTGCGCGTCACGAGCACGCCGATGGGCGTGCGGTCAAAGAAGCTCAGCTTCAGGCCCAGCAGGTGGCGGTAGAGGTCGGTGCGGATGTCGCGCACGATGTACTGGCCCAGCCAGCCGCCGTAATAGGTCTGCAAGTAGCTGACGCCGGCGTGGGCCACCAGCAGGCCCAGCAGCCACAAAAACATGTGGTTTAGGCCGGTGCGGTCGCCCTGTTCGATGCTCACGTCCACCATCCGCTGGATGAGGAAGGGCCGCAGCGTGCCCAGCGCGGCCGTGGCCACGGTGAGCACAATCAGGCCGATGAACACGCCGCGGTAGGGCCGCACGTAGCTGAGCAGGCGGCGCAGCACCTGCCAGTCGAACACCTGGCCGGTGGTGGGGGAAGCAGCGGGTTGGGGTTGCATAGGCTACAAAGGTCGGCAGGAACGCCCGGAGCGGGGCCGTGGGTAACCGGCCGGGGCCCGGAGTGGTTGGGAAAATGCTTTTAAAAGCCGGGCGGCCACGCCATCTTTAAGGGCCCAACCTTTCCTTCCGTTCCGATGACGCCACTTTTACCCCGCTGGTGCCTGTTCGCCGCCCTACTCCTGGCCGCGGCGCCCGCCCGGGCCCAAACCGTCAACGTCGAGGCCGTGACCCGCTACTGGGAAATCACGGACGCGCTGCGCCGCAACGAGCCGCTAACCGACCAGGTGTGGCACGATTTCCTGGAGCTGCCGGGCAACAAAGTGTATGTGCGCTCGGTGTACGATGCCGAGAACCTGGCCCGCTACCGCAAAGCCGTGGAGGTGGCCTACACGCCCCGCTACGACTCGCTGCTGCAAGCCCAAATCAAGGCCGGGGCGTGGTACTACATCTTGGCCAACGACTACAAACAGCGCGAACAGGAATACCGGGCTTACATCGCCCAAACTGCCAAAAGCGCCGCTTACCTGGACTTGATGTACGCCAGTGCCTACGCTTGGCTGCCCGCCCGCAACCATACCAAAGTAGCCGATTTGCATTTATACTACGTCGCGCTGGGCAACGATGCCACTTCGCAACGGGAGGGTCTTTTCTACAGTCTGCACGCGTCAACCAAATACACCAAAATCAAGCCCGGTATTTTGGAAGGACACGAAATGCACCACCAGTTGCACCCTTTCAAGGATTTTGGCACGTTAGATCCTGCCGATGAGGGTGTGGTGAGAATGCTGCAAAATATTGAAGAAGAAGGGCTTGCAGACCAGGTTGATAAGCGGTGCGAGATGATGACCAGCGATTCGCTCGATACCCGCGACTGGCTGCTGGCTCCGGCCCCCGCCGTTATTCAAAAAATGGACTCCCTCATTCAAATCCAAACGCGGGGTGGGGCCCCGAGCAGCCCAAAGCAATACCGCCGCCTGACCAATGGTACCAACGGCCACCTCCCCGGCTTTTACATGTCATCGGTCATCGTAAAAAACGGCTACGCAAAACAGATGATTGACCATGCCGGCGACCCGCTGGCCTTCGTCCTGCTCTACCAGAAAGCTGCCAAAAAGAATAAAGCGCAGGCGCAGCGCTTTTCCAGTGCTTCAGTGAGTTACTTCAAGCAACTGGCGCGCAAATACGCCAAGCCTCGGCCCGCTCCGGTGGCTGCTTTATCGAATCCTTAAGAAATTAAGGAGCTTGTGAAGAGCTATCTAACTGTGCTGGGGCCCTACTTTGTTTCCTCCGGTATCAGCCCCGGCCCGTACTCCACCCGGCTCAGAAACAGCCCCTGGGGCGGGGCCGAGGTGCCCGCCGCCAGCCGCTGCTGGGCCCACAGCAGCTGCTGAAACTGGGCCGGCGTGTGCTTGCCCCGGCCCACTTCCAGCAGCGTGCCCACCACCAGCCGCACCATGCCGCGCACGAAGCGGTTGGCCCGGATGCGGAACACCCAGCCGCCCGGGGCCGGGTGCCAGCCCGCCTCGGTGCAGCGGCAGACGTAGTGCGTCTCGGCCCCCTTCACCTTGGAGAACGTGGTGAAGTCGAACTGCCCCACCAAATGGGCGGCGGCGGCGTTCATGGCCGCCACGTCGGGGGCCCGGTCGAGGAACACGGCCTGGTCGCGCCGGAACGGATTGGGCTGAGTGATAATAAAATACTCGTAGGTGCGGGCCTCGGCGTCGAAGCGGGCGTTGGCGGCGGGTGGCACCGGGTGCAGGCGCAGCGGCGCGATGTCGGCCGGCAGGGTGCGGCGCAGGCGGTACAGCAGCAGGGCCTCGTCCATGCCGGCCGGCAGCTCGGCCTCGAAATGCGCCACCTGGTGGCTGGCGTGCACCCCCGCATCGGTGCGCCCGCTGCCCAGCGTGCTGATGCGCTGGCGCAGCACCTTGCTCAGCGCGTCGTTGAGGGCCGCCTGCACGGTGGGCGCGTTGGGCTGCACCTGCCAGCCCGAGTAGGCCGTACCGTCGTAGGCCAGGTGGAGGAAATATTTCATGTCTTCATTTAGCATTTATCAATTACCATTTAACACACTTGGGGCCCCATGCCAGTCATCAGCAAGCTAGGCGTGTTAACTGATAATTGTTAATTGTTAAATGACTCAGATCTTTTCGTAAATCACGGCCGCGCCTTGGCCCACGCCGATGCACATGGCGGCCAGGCCGTAGCGCACGCCTTCGCGGCGCTGCATTTCGTGCAGCAGCGTGACGGACATGCGCGTGCCCGACGAGCCCAGCGGGTGGCCCAGGGCAATGGTGCCGCCGTTCACGTTCATCTTCTCGGTGTCGAGGCCCAGCTCGCGGATGCAGGCCAGGCTCTGCACGGCGAAGGCTTCGCTCAGCTCAATCAGGTCCATGTCGGCCAGGGTGAGGCCGGCGCGGGCCAGCACTTTCTGGGTGGCCGGAATGGGCCCCAGGCCCATCACCGCGGGGTCGACGCCGGCTGCGGCCGAGGCCACCACCCGCGCCATCGGCTTGAGGTTGTAGCGCTTTAGCGCGTCTTCGTTCACCATCAGCACGGCCGCGGCGCCGTCGTTGATGCCGGTCGAGTTGCCGGCCGTCACGGTGCCGCCGTCGGGCTGGAAGACGGGCTTGAGGGCCGCCAACCGGTCGAGGGTGGACACGCGCGGCTGCTCGTCGGTGTCGAAGAGAGCGGTGTCGCCGGTGGGCTGCGGCAAAAACACGGGGATGATTTCCCGGCGAAACCGCCCTTTTTCGGCCGCCCGGTGGTACTTGCGCTGGCTCTCAAACGCAAACGCGTCCTGGTCTTCGCGGCTGATATTGAAGCGCTTGGCGATGTTCTCGGCCGTCTGCCCCATGTTGTAGGGGTAGTGCATCTTGTTCAGCTTCGGGTTGGTGAAGCGCGAGCCCAGCGTGGTGTCGTGGGCCGTGAAATCGCGGGCGTAGGCCGTTTCCGACTTCGCCATCACGAACGGGGCCCGGGTCATGCTCTCCGAGCCGCCGGCCAGGTACACGTCGCCCTCGCCGGCCTTGATGGCCCGCGAAGCATCCATGATGCTCTGCAAGCCACTGGCGCACAAACGGTTCACGGTAATACCGGGCACCGAGGCAGGCAAGCCCGCCAGCAGGGCCGCCATGCGGGCCACGTTGCGGTTGTCTTCGCCGGCCTGGTTGGCGGCCCCCATGATGACGTCTTCCACGGCGCTCTTGTCGAGCGAGGGGTTGCGGCGCAGCAGGGCGCTCAGCACGAGCGCGGCCAGGTCGTCGGGGCGGACGCTGCTCAGCGCGCCGCCAAATTTTCCAATCGGGGTCCGCACCGCGTCCACGATATAAGCAGTTGGCATCAGAAAGAAGGATAGGAGGGCGCCAAGCGCCCCGTGCTGGCTAAATTTGTGGCCCCGCCCCGCACGGGCCGGGTCTATAATCTCAACGACAAAGATGATACAAAGAATCCAAAGCGTGTTTTTGCTGCTGCTGGCCCTGGCCATGCTGGCCGTGGCGGTGCTGCCCCTCTGGGCCAAAACCGACCCCGTGTCGCAGGCCAACCTCACCCTCACCGCCTTCCGCTTGTTTCACGGCGCGGGGCCCGCGGCCGGCACCACGGTGGCGTCGGCCTGGCCCATCGGCACGCTGGCGCTCACGGCGGCGGCCACGGCGCTCTACGCCATCTTCCAGTTCCGCCGCCGCTCGGTGCAGCTGCTGCTGTGCTCGCTCAACCTACTGCTCGTGGTGGCCACCATCGGGGCCGCATTTCTCTATTCGAGCCGCGCCGACCAGCTGCTGAACGTGAAAATGGAAGGCCACTTCCTCACGGGTTTCTATCTGCCCACGCTGGCCCTGATGCTCAACCTACTGGCCAGCCGCTACATCCGCAGCGACGAACGGCTCGTGCGCAGCCAGGACCGCCTGCGCTAAAGCATTATTTCTGCGGCACGAAGAAGGCCGGACAATTTCTCTGACGAGAAATTGTCCGGCCTTTTCCATAGGTCCTGCTGGCCCTAACGGGCCGGCAGCCCCAGCTCCCGCTGCACTTCCCGGGCGCTCAGCGGGAAAGTGAAGGCGTCGTACACCCGATAGAAGTTTTGCGGGTCGGCCACGTGGGCGTAGCCAAACTTGGCCAACTCTTTCTGCGATTTATCGAACGACAGGGTGCGCACCAGGGCCGCCAGCTCCACCGCCCGCAAGCTGCTGTGCTCCAGCGCCTGGTGGGCAATGTCGAGCCGCTGGTCGTCGAACTGGCACCGGCTCAGGGTCTGGGCCAGCTCGGCCACGTCGCGCGGGCTCATCGGCTGCAAGTAGGTACCCGCAGGCCCCGGGTAGGCCGGGGTCGGGTAGCCGTTGCCGGGGGCCGGGTACGTGGGGGCCGGAACCGGGGCCGGGTACGCGGGGCCTGCGGGCGGGTAATTGCCGCCGTAGCTGCCCTGGCCCGGCTCCTGGCCCTGGTCGTAGTCTTCGGGCCCCGGCACCCAGGCGGCGTAGTCGTGGGGCAGCACCGGGCCGCGGCTCACCTGCCGCAGCTGGAAGGGCCGCCCGGGGCGCTGCACCAGCAGGAAGCTGGTTTCCAGGCCGGGCTCCAGCCACACGCTCGCCTGGAAACGCTGGAGGCCGGCCGGCGTGGGCAAGCTGAACTCGGCCTGGTGCTGGCCCGGCGCGAGGTAGTCGAGGTGCATTTGGCGCACCACCGGGGCCGCCAGCAGCTGCCCGTCCAGCACCAGGCCAAACGGCACCCCGCGCTCGGAGGCAAAATTGACGGCCGTGGGCGGGCCCACGGGCTGGGCCCGGCCGGGCAGGGCGGCCGCGGCCAGCAGGCCAGCGGCGGCAACAAAGGCAGGTAGCGGCTTCATAGCAGGAAAAGAAATGCGGACGGGGAAAACTTCCGGGCCGTGCTTCACCCAAATCCAAACGCCGTGCCAAGGCCGCGGGCACCGGCCGGCCCCCGCACAAAAAGCCCCGGCCTTGCGGGCCGGGGCGCTGCTTAAACCCGGTAAAGCGGCTGACCTACTTGTCAATCCGCGTCACCTTGAACTCGGTGCGGCGGTTGCGCTGGTAGTCGGCTTCCGACTTGGGGTTGACGATAATTGGGCGGGTTTCGCCGTAGCCGCGGGCCGTGATGCGGGCCCGGTCGATGCCCTTGCTCACGATGTAGTCCACGGCAGCCTCGGCCCGCCGCTGCGAGAGCTTGAGGTTGTAGGCGTCTTTGCCGCGCTGGTCGGTGTGCGAGCTCAGCTCGATATTGATTTTGGGGTTGTCGGCCAGCGTCTGCACCAGCGTGTCGAGGCGCACGGCGGCATCGGGCCGGATGTTGAACTTGTCGTAGTCGTAGAAGATGTCTTTCACCTCGATGGCCTTGTTCACGACGATTTTGTTCAGCGTGAGGGTCACCGGCAGGCGAATGTCGTTTTGCGGCTGCGTGAGCTGGCTTTGAGCGGGTTTGCGGCCCACGGTGCTCAGCGTGGCACGGGTCGAGAAGTCCCCGGGCCGGTCGGCAAAGAAATCGTAGCGCGACGCCGAGTCGAGCGGGGCCGTGAACTTGCCGTCGGGGCCCGTGACCAGGGCAGTTTTGCGGCCGTCGGGGCCCGTCATGGTCACCGTGCCGCTGGCTACCGGCGTGAGGGTGTTTAGCTTGGCGTCGCGTTCCAGCACGGTGCCGTCCACAAAGAAATTAACCGTTTTCAGGGCCTTCTTCTTGTAGGCGTACAGGTCGTCGGAGCCCTTGCCGCCGGCGCGGTTCGAACTGAACACGCCCGTTTCGGCGCTCATCGGAAAGGGGGCGAAGTCGTCGGCGGGGCCGTTCACGTCGGGGCCCAGGTTCACGGCCTGGCCGCCCTTGACCATGAAGATGTCGAGCTTGCCGTAGCCCGGCCGGCCGTCCGACGAGAAGTACAGCGTGCCGTCGGGGGCCACGCCGGGAAAGTTGTCGTTGCCGGCCGTGTTGATGGCATCGCCCAGGTTTTCGGCCGGCGAGAAGCGCCCGTTAGGCCCCAGCGTGGCCTTGAACAGGTCATTGCCGCCCAGCCCGCTGCGGCGGCCCGAGGCGAAGTACAGCGTCACCCCATCCGGGGCAAACACCGGCGCGAAGTCGTCGGCCGTGCGGTCGTTGATGTTGGCCAGCACGGGCTCGCTCCACTCCCCGGTTTTGTAGTACGAAATCCACAGATCCACGCTCAGGTAGCCTTTTTTGCTGCCGTCGTTCGAGCGGGCAAACACCACGGTGCGGCCGTCGGGCGTGTAGGTGGCGCTGGCCTCCAAGCGGTTGGGCGAGTTGAAGGGGCCCGCCAGCGGGGCCACCGTGCCGCCGGTCATCGCCGCCGCATCGCTGAACTTAACGGCGTACAAATCGGTGAAATTTTCGCCGTTGCCGAGGTATTTTTTTCCGCCGCGCCCCGAAGCAAACACGAATTCCTTGGTGTCGGGCTTCACCGTGGCCCCAAAGTCCGACGCGGCCGAGTTCAACGAATCGAGCGGGCGCACGTCGTAGCCGCTGGCCAGGCCCACCAAGGCTTTGCTGGCCAGCGCGTTTTTGGCATCGGTTTCGGCGCGGGCCGCCAGCGGGCGGTTGGTGCCGCTGGTGGCGTAGGCGCTGAACTGCGCGGCGGCCTCGTCGAACTTGCCGTTGGCCCGCAGGGCCTCCGCGTAGTGGAAGCCCGCGTCGGGGGCCCGCACCTTGCCGTCGAGGGCCGCCTTGTAAAACGGCTCGGCCTGCTCCGCGCGGTCGGAGAGGCGGTACGACTCGCCGATGCGGTAGTTGGCCGCGGGGGCCTCTTTTCCCTTGGCCACCTGGGCTTTGTAGAGCGGAATGGCCGTTTCGTACTCGCCGCGGGCGAAGCGTTTGTCGGCACTGCCGCCGCCGGTTATCGCGCAGCCACCCAACAGCGCGGCCGAGCCGGCCGCCGCGCAAACGAACAAGAAATTTCTCATGGCAAGGAAGGAGGAGGCGGCCCGCAGCGGCGCGTCTGGGCGTCGTTTCGGGCCAGCAATAATACTACGTTTCCGCAGGGTTTACGCCAGCGCGGGGCCCGGGGCGAGCCCTTCGGCCACCGGGGCGAAGTAGCGGGCCAGCCAGGTGCGGCCGGCCGGGGCGGGCCACCGGGCGGCTAGCTCGGCTTTGGTGGCCACGGTGTTGTCGAAGTACGGCGTGGCGGGCCCCAGCGTGCCCGCGGCCACGGCCGGCTTCAGGTCGCGGCGCTCCAGCAGCAGCAGGCCGCCGGGCCTGGCAAACGCCAGGCGCGACTTGTCGAGCAGACTCAGCCCCAACGCTTTTTCCAACTCCCCCACGAAGCGCACCGACGCATCGATCGAGCAGCCGCTGGCCCCGGCCACGGCCTCGTCCAGCCCCACCACTAAAAACTGCTGGTGCCGAAACTCGGCCGCCGCCCGCAGGGCGGCGCCGTGGCTGGTCCACCCGGCCGCGAAGCGGGCCAGGTGGGGCCCCACGGCCACCAGCTCGGCGTCGGTCAGGGCCCGGCTGGCCTGGTATATCCAAACCCGCGCAGTAGGCGGCAAGGCGTCGAAAGTGACGTTCATAAATCGCAGATTTTGCAGATTTTCAGGAAGATTTTACAGATTTTTAGCCTGTCTCAACCTAACAGCTTTGTTTCCTCAAACATTGCCATCTGGCGAAGGAGAAAACAAAAATCGTCTGAAAAAATCCGCGCAATTCCTAAAAATCTGCAAAAGCTGCGATTCTAGGCGTTGATGCCTTCAGCGGAGGCCACCAATTCGGCCAGGTCGAACACCTGCACCTTGCCTTCCTGCTCCTTGTTCTTCACGCCGTCGCTCATCATGGTCATGCAAAACGGGCACGACACGGCGATGATGCTGCCCTGCAAGTCGTGGGGCCCCGGGGCGGCGGTTTCGGTTTCGACGCCGCCCAGGTTGGCCAGCGCGGCCGCCGCGCCGCTCAGCGTGGCCAGGGCCTCCTCGGCGCGTTCGATGTTGATTTCCTTTTTGCCGGGCTCGGCTTCCTTCCACATCTGGGCCCCGCCGGCCCCGCAGCACAGGCCGTTGGCGCGGCTGCGCTTCATCTCCACCAGGTCGGCGTCGAGGGCGGCCAGCACGTCGCGCGGGGCCTCGTAAATGTTGTTGGCCCGGCCCAGGTAGCACGAGTCGTGGAAGGTGATGCGGCGGCCTTTGAAGCTTTCACCGCCTGTTACGCCCACCTTGCCCTCGTTGATGAGCTGCTGCAAGTAGGTGCTGTGGTGAATCACCTCGTAGTCGCCGCCCAGCGCGGGGTATTCGTTCTTGATGGTGTTGAAGCAGTGCGGGCAGGCAGTCACGATTTTCTTGATGCCGTAGCCGTTCAGCGTCGTGATGTTCTGCACGGCCTGCATCTGGAACAGGAACTCGTTGCCGGCCCGCTTGGCGGGGTCGCCGGTGCACGATTCTTCCAGGCCCAGCACCGCGTAACTGGTGCCCACGTGGTCGAGAATGCGCACGAAGGCCCGCGTCACGCGCTTGTAGCGGTCGTCGAAAGCCCCGGCGCAGCCCACCCAAAACAGGATTTCGGGCGACTCGTTGCGGGCCGCCAAATCGGCCATGACGGGAACGGTAATCTGGCGCGGGGCCGGGGCAGTTTCGGGCAGCATAGAGGCAGGAAAGGCGGACGGGCCGGGGCCCGGGTCAGGAAAAAATCAGTGGGCAAACAGCTGCCGGGCTCCGGCATCGGGGGCCCCGCCGGGGGCGGGGCGGGCGGCCCGGGCCTGGCGGCGGGCCAACTCAAAGGCTTCGGCGGGCCCGTCGAGGTACTGCCGGAGCGTGGCCACCGGCGGACTGGTGCGCGTGGCCGTCGAATGGGAAAAGCCGGCGTTCGTATCGGCCGAAGCAACCGTTTGCGAAGACTTGGGGGACTTTGACATGGCGCAGGACAGAAAAAGGGTGGGATTTTTTTGCTGCCGGACGGGCCGCGGGCGGCGGCTACACCGCGGCGGTTTCCGGCAGGGGTCCTTTTACGTACAAATCGTCGGCCCAGTTGAACCGGTCGGAGGGCGAGAAAGCCCACGGGGCCCCGTTGTTCTCGATGTTGGAAAACATGACGTTGAGCGAGTTGGGAGCGGCCGACTCCTCGAGCACCAAAAAACGGCGCATCTCGATGATGCTCTCCAGCGGGTTGATGTTCACGGGGCAGCTTTCTACGCAGGCGTTGCAGGTGGTGCAGGCCCACAGCTCCTCGGGCGTCACCTTGCCGCGCAGCAGCGTGGCGGTGGCCAGGTCCGTCACGGGTTCGTGCCTAGCCTCGGCCCCGTACACGTTGGGCCGGAAAATCAGCGGCGAGTTATACTTCTCCTCCACCCGGTCGCGGGTGTCCATGATGATTTTGCGGGGCGAGAGCAGCTTGCCCGTCAGGTTGGCTGGGCACACCGAAGTGCAGCGGCCGCACTCGGTGCAGGAGTAGGCGCTCATCAGGCTGGTCCAGGGCAGGTCGTCCACGTCCCGGGCCCCGAAGGGCGTGGGGGCCAGGGCCGCGCCGTCGGGGCCCACCGGCGCGGCGGGCACCGCGTAGCCCGGGTCCATCATGGCCTTCACCTCGTGGGTGATGCTCTCCACGTTCGAGAACTGTCCCTGCGGCACCAGGCGCGAGTACCACACGTTCGGGAACGCCATGATGATGTGGAAGTGCTTCGAGCTGGGTAGGTAGTTGAGAAACAAGAAAATGCCGGTGATGTGAATCCACCAGCCGGCCCGCTCCAGCACGGCCAGCGTGCCCGCGCTGGCGGGCAGCAGGCCGCTCAGGAACTGGCTGACGGGAAAGGCCCCGGGCAGGGTTTTGCCTTCCACCTGGTGCAGGCGAATGTCGGCCGAGTTCATGAAGAACAGCGCCGCCATCAGCACCACCTCGACGTAGAGGATGATGTTGGCGTCGAGCTTGGGCCACAGCCGCAGCTCGGGCCCGGTGAAGCGCTTGAGCGGCGGGTGGCTATTGCGCCGCCACCAGAACGCCGCCACCGCCACGATGACCAGCGCGGCCAGTACCTCATTGGTGGCCATCAGGGCGCTGTACACGGGGCCCAGGAAGCTCAGGAAGCGGTGGGTACCGAACAGGCCGTCCACCACAATCTCCAGCACCTCGACGTTGATGACCAGGAAGCCCACGTACACCACTAGGTGCAGCAGGGCCGGCGTGAGGCGCTTGAACATTTTCTGCTGCCCGAAGGCCACGAGCAGGGTTTTGCGCAGGCGCTCGGCCGGGTGGCCGCCCATGTCCCGGGCCCGTCCGACGAGCACGTTGGCGCGAATTTTCCGGACCTGCCAGGCAAAAAGGCCGAACGCGGCGATTAGCAGCAGCGCGAAAAGGATGGATTGCAGCATAGCGTAAAGATAAACCCGGGAGCCGGTTGGGGCCGCAATTTAGTCGGCATGCCGACTAAAAAGCAACGTATCCGTAGCCAGTAGACAATTTTTTTATTGAAAATCTTGCGCCCTGGTTTTGCTTTCTTACCTTTGCGGTCCCCAAAGCAGGCTGTGGCGGGGAAACGGCAACATAGCTCAGTTGGTAGAGCACAGCACTGAAAATGCTGGTGTCGTTGGTTCGATTCCAACTGTTGCCACGAAAAACCCCGTTTCCAGCTTGGAAACGGGGTTTTTGCTTTTACGTTGGACAGGATATCGGACTGGTCCACATGGCTGCTGCGAATAACGGAAAGAAGCCCGTAGCCCCGCAGTAAAAACCACTGCTTTTCACGGCTATTGCCGTCTTCCTCGCGGCGCTCCGGGTCGTCTCCGTACCACCGGCTACGCCGCCTGGGCTTGGAAACCCGCGCCCTCTACCAGGGCCTGTACCTGCGCAGGACTGAGGTCGGTGTTTACAGTTAGAATCTTGTCGGGGTTGGCCGTATCGACCTGCCAGGTTTGGATGGCAGCTGCGCCGTTGAGGGCGGGCGTAACGGCCTTGAGGCAGCCGCCGCAGTTGATGTTGGTTTTGAATTTCAGGGTTTGCATGGCGAGATGAAAATGGAGAAGCCGCGCACGTCGGGCGGCAAGGGTACAACAGACAAAGCTAGCGGCAGGTGCCCGCGCGGGGGTACAGAATTAGGCCGGGGGCTTGCATGATTTTAGCTTTCCATACGGCATGGCAGAGCCAGCGTGCCCACTCCGGGCCGGCTCTTCAGCCCCAGCAATAACCCGGGTAATAAGCGCGGCGTGGGCCGTTGGGACACCGGCGAAATTATGCATGTCTGCGGCGGGATTACGTACCAACCCGGGGCCCGGGCGGCCGTTTCTTTGTTAGCTGCTTTGCCCTAAAGCACAAAGTGCCTTTACAGGCTTTCCAGGCCCTTTTTCCTATGTCTCCCGCCACCGAAGCCACCGAAACTGCCACCCTCGACATCGAAGGTATGAGCTGCGCCGCGTGCGCGTCGGCCGTCGAAAAGTCGCTCAGCCGCGCCCCCGGCGTGGCCAGCGCGTTGGTCAACTTTGCCACCGAGAAGGCCACGGTGCAGTACCGGGCCGGCCAGGCCAGCCCGGCCACCCTGAAAGCGGCCGTGGAAAACGCCGGCTACGGCGTGGCCGAGCACGCCCCGAGCATCAGCGCGGCGGAGCGCGGCGCGGCCCTCGACCAGCAAAAGGCCCTCGCGTACCAGAAACTCAAGCGGCGCTTCGGGGTAGCCGTGGGGCTGGCCGTCATCGTCATGGCGCTGAGTATGCTCATGCTCTGGCCCGCGCTGATGCAGCGGGTCAACACGCAGTGGCTGAACTACGGGCTGCTGCTGCTCACGCTGCCCGTGCTGCTGTACAGCGGGCGCGAGTTCTACGTGTCCGCCTGGAACGGCTTTCAGCACCGGGCAGCCAACATGGACACGCTCGTGGCGGTGGGCACCGGGGCAGCCTTTCTTTACAGCTTGGCCGCCACGCTGGTGCCGGGCTTCTTCACGAGTCGCGGCATTCGACCCGACGTTTACTACGACACTACGGCCACCATCATCGCCCTGATTCTGCTGGGCAAAGTGCTGGAGCTGCGGGCCAAAACCCAGACCTCGGCGGCCATGAAATCATTGCTGGGCCTGCAAGCCAAAACGGCCCGCGTGGTGCGCCCCGGCGGCCAGGAAGTGGACGTACCGCTGGAGCAAGTGCAGCTGCACGACCTTGTAGTGGTGCGCCCCGGCGAGAAAGTGGCCACCGACGGCGTCATCACCGACGGGCAGTCGGCCCTGAACGAATCCATGCTCACCGGCGAGAGCCTGCCCGTGGAAAAGCAAGCGGGCGACCCGGTATTCGGGGCCACGCTCAACACCACGGGCGCCTTCCGCTTCAAAGTGACGAAGGTGGGGGCCGACACCCTGCTCGCGCAGATCGTGCAGTTGGTGGAAGACGCCCAGGGCAGCCGCGCCCCCATCCAGCGGCTGGCCGACAAGGTGAGCGCCGTGTTCGTGCCCACGGTGGTAGTCATCGCCATTTTGACCTTCGTGCTGTGGTTCGACCTGGCCCCGGTGGCCACCCGCCTGCCGCTGGCGCTGGTCAGCTTCGTGGCCGTGCTCATCATTGCCTGCCCGTGCGCGCTGGGGCTGGCCACGCCCACGGCCATCATGGTCAGCACCGGCAAGGGGGCCGAAAACGGGGTGCTGATTCGCAACGCCGAGGCCCTGGAAAAAGCGTACCAGGTGACCACCGTGCTGCTGGACAAAACCGGCACCATTACCCGCGGCGAGCCGGCCGTTACCGATTTCGTAGCGCCCGGCCAAGACGCCGGCCAATTGTGGCAGCTGGTGGCCGCCGTGGAGCGGCAGAGCGAGCACCCATTGGCGGCGGCCGTGGTGCGCTACGCCGACGCCCAGCGGCCCGACCGCGCCGCGCCGCTGGCCGCCACTGGCTTCCGGGCCATTGCAGGCAAGGGCGCGGCGGCCACCGTGGCCGGGCAGGCCGTGCTCGTGGGCAACACCCGCCTGCTGGCGGACGAGGGCGTGGCCCCCGCGCCGGCGCTGGCGGCCCGGGCCGCGCAGCTGCTGGCCCAGGCCAAAACCGTGCTCTACGTGGCCGTGGCGGGCCAAGCCGTGGGCCTCATCGGCGTGGCCGACACCGTGCGCGACACCTCCGCCGCGGCCATCCAGCGCCTGCAGGCCCAGGGCATCGAGGTGGTGATGATGACCGGCGACAACCCCCAAACGGCCGCCCAGGTGGCCGGGCAAGTAGGCATCACGCGCTACTTCGCCGAGGTACTGCCCGGCGGCAAAGCCGCTAAAGTGAAGGAGTTGCAGGCCGAGGGCAAAGTTGTGGCGATGGTGGGCGACGGCATCAACGACGCACCCGCGCTGGCCCAGGCCGACCTCGGCCTGGCCATCGGCGCGGGCACCGACGTAGCGATGGAAGCGGCCGGCATCACGCTCATGCACTCCGACTTGAGCGGCGTGGTGACGGCCATTGAGCTGTCGCGCCAGACAATGCGCACCATCAAGCAGAACTTGTTTTTCGCCTTCGTCTACAACGCGTCGGGCATTCCCATCGCGGCCGGGCTGCTGTACCCGTTCTTCGGCTGGCTGCTTTCACCCATGCTGGCGGCGGCCGCCATGGCCCTCAGCTCGGTCTCGGTGCTCACCAATTCGCTGCGGCTGCGGGGTTTTTCCGTTAAAGGTTAACGGCGATGAACCAGGAATGCGGGGGCCAGCGCCGACGCTATGCCGTCACTGGCCCGTTTTAATTCATCATTTCCAAGTCAAAAAATGGACACTGCCGCCGTCATCGTCACCGTTGCCGGGCTGGGCCTGGCGGCGTTTGTGCTGTGGTACTTCTTCTTTTCGGCCCGCCAAACGGCCAGCGCCGTTTCCTCGTCGGGCGGGGTGCAGGAAGTCAGCATCAACGTGAAGGGCGGCTATTCGCCCAGCGTAATTGAGGTGGAGCGCGGCAAACCGGTGACGCTCAACTTCTACCGCGACGAGGAAAACAGCTGCTCCGAAGAGCTGCTGATGCCCGATTTCAGCATCCGCCGCGACCTGCCCGCGTTCCAGACCACGCCGGTGGAACTACTGCCCCAGGTAGCCGGCCGGTTCGAGTTCACCTGCGGCATGGGAATGCTGCGCGGGGCGCTGGTAGTCAAATAACGGCACCGATGCGTTTGCACCCGCGGGCCCTGTTGTTCAGCTTATTTGACCAATAAATTCTTTACGGCCCCCGTTTGCTTGTCCACTTCGAAGGCGGCGCGGTTGGGCATCCGCCGGGCCCAGTCGGTGCGGGGCACCAGCACTTGCCAATAGGCCCCGAGGTCGGCGGTGCGGGCCGAGTCGAGGACGTACAAGGCCGCGTTGGGCTGGCCTTGCAGGTAGCGGCCGATGGCCGCCCGGGCCCCGGCTTCGGTCGCGGCCGCACCGGCAGCCGGGGCCACGGGCGGCCCCGGTGGCGTCGAAACGGTGGCCGCAGGCCGGTGCTGGCAGCCCGCCAGCGCGGCGGCTCCTAGGAAAGCAACGAGCACATTTTTCATGGCACTGCCGAAAAGCGAACGGGCCCCGGCTCCCAGGGAGCCGGGGCCCGCACCGGATTGATTAGTAGCTACTTAGTTGACAGGCGGACCGATGGCCGTTTGGGCGGCTTCCGCGGCCCGTTCGCGGGCCAGCTTCTCGTTGAGGCGGGCAGCGTCGCCGCGGCGCACCACGCGGGCGATGTGGATGCTCAGCTCGTAAAGCAGCAAGATGGGGATGGAAACGATGATTTGGGCCGTGAGGTCGGGCGGGGTGATGATGGCCGCGATGATGAGGATGACCACGATGGCGTGCTTGCGGTACACCTGCATGATTTCGGGCGTCACGACCCCGGCCTTGGCCAGGAAGAACACAATCATCGGCAACTCAAACACCAGCCCGCACGAAAGCGTCATGGTGGTGAGCGTGCTCAGGTAGCTCTGCAAGTCGATTTGGTTTTCGATGCTGGCGTCCACCACGTAGCCGGCCAGGAAGTTGATGCTCATGGGCGCGGCGAAGTAGTAGCCGAACAGCACGCCCAGCACGAACAGCACCGACACGAAAAACACCGCCCCGCGCGAGTTGCTGCGCTCGTGCGGGTACAGGCCGGGCTTGATGAAGCGCCACAGCTCCCAGAACAGGTACGGGAAGGCCAGGATGCAACCCACGATCACCGACGTGCTGATGTGCATCGAGAGCTGCCCGCTCATCTCCCGGTTCTGGATGATGAAGTTCACGTGGTCGGCGCAGGGCTCGGTGCTGCCGAAGAGCTTGCCCACCCGGCAAAACATCTGGTACGTCCAGAAGTCGGCCCGCGAGGGACCCAGAATCAGGGTGTGGAACAGGAAGCGCTTGCAGAAAAACGCAATGGTGGCGAAGACCACCACCGAAATCGCCGCCCGGATGACGTGCCAGCGCAGCGCCTCCAGGTGGTCGAGGAAGGACATTTCGTGCTGGTCGCCCAGCGTGGGTCGTGGATTCAAGGAAGAAGTGAGTGAATGAGCGAATGGGGGAACAACGGGCGGTAGATACGGTGAAACGGCGCGGTTGGGACGGGCCGGTTTTTTTAACCCACCCCCTTTCGCCACGCACGCAACGCCTTATTCGCCCGGGCCCCGGCTAAGCAAAAAGCGGGTAGTCCTGGAGCCAGGCATTCACCTGCCGGCGCACCTGGCCCAGGCGGGTGTCGTCGGCGTGGTGGGTCAGGGCCTCGTCAATCAGCTCCACCACGCGGCCCATGTCGGCCGTGCCCAGGCCCCGGGTGGTGATGGCGGCCGAGCCGACGCGCATGCCGCTGGTCACGAACGGCGACTTGTCGTCGAACGGCACCATGTTTTTGTTGATGGTAATGTCGGCCTTGACGAGGGTGTTCTCGGCCAGCTTGCCGGTGAGGCCCTTCGAGCGCAGGTCAATCAGCATCAAGTGGTTGTCGGTGCCGCCCGAAATAATGTCGTAGCCCAGCCCCGTGAAGCCGGCCGCCAGCGCCTGGGCATTGGCCGCCACCTGCTTCGCATAATCGGTAAAATCGTCGCTCAGGGCTTCGCCGAAGGCCACGGCCTTGGCGGCAATCACGTGCTCGAGGGGCCCGCCCTGCGTGCCGGGAAACACGCCCGAGTCGAGCAGGGCCGACATGGGCCGGATGTCGCCCTTGGGCGTTTTCAGGCCGAAGGGGTTGTCGAAGTCCTGGCCCAGCAGGATGAGGCCGCCGCGGGGGCCCCGCAGCGTTTTGTGGGTCGTGGTCGTCACGATGTGGCAGTGCTGGAACGGGCTGTTCAGCAAGCCTTTGGCGATGAGGCCGGCGGGGTGCGAGATGTCGGCCAGCAGCAGGGCCCCCACCTCGTCGGCGGCTTCGCGCAGGGCTTGGTAGTCCCAGTCGCGCGAGTAGGCCGAGGCCCCGCAGATAATCATTTTGGGCCGCTCGCGGCGGGCAATTTCCTTCACCTTCGGCCAGTCGATGCGCCCGGTTTCCTGTTCCACGCCGTAGAAACTGGGCTGGTAGAGCTTGCCCGAAAAGTTGACGGGCGAGCCGTGGGTGAGGTGGCCGCCGTGGGCCAGGTCGAAGCCCAGGATTTTGTCGCCCGGTTGCAGGCAGGCCAGCATCACGGCGGCGTTGGCCTGGGCCCCGGAGTGGGGCTGCACGTTGGCCCAGGCCACGCCGAACAGCTCCTTCACGCGGTCGATGGCCAGCTGTTCCACTTGGTCAACGATTTCGCAGCCCCCGTAGTAGCGCTTGCCGGGCAGGCCCTCGGCGTACTTGTTGGTGAGCACCGAGCCCTGGGCGGCCATCACCTGGTCCGACGCGTAATTTTCGGAGGCAATCAGCTCCAGGCCGTGGGTCTGGCGGGCTTTTTCCTGGTCGATGAGGCCGAACACGGCGGCGTCGTAGAGGCGAGCGGGGGCGGTGGTTTGCATGGCGCAAAGGTACGATGGGCACCCCGCCCCGCCCACGGGCCCCGGCGGGGCGAGGCCCGGCCCGGCCATTGGCCAATTACCTCTATCTTGGACGAATAGTACTAGTTTATCTCGCTAAATATAAAATTAATCGTTATTTATCTCATTTGAGTGCTATTTCCGATGCCGACGCCCCTTGCCGAAACGCTGACGCACCTGCGCGTTGGCAACCAGAAATTTCTCGTTGATTTTTATAAGCAGCGCCGCGACGTGTTTGGGCGCTGGGCCCTGGGCCAGCACCAGCTGGCGGCCCCGGCGGCGCACGCGCTGCTGCAAAACGCCCTCCTCGATTTCTACGACCAAGTAGCCGACGGCCGCCTCACCCGCCTGCCCCCCGACGTGCCGGCCTACGTGAACCGCCTGGCCGAGCAGCGCCTGGCGGCCCCGGCCGCCACCGCCCCGCTGCCCGCCGCTGAGGCCAGCCGCCGCCAGCTGCGGCTGGCCGACTTCCACCAACTGGGGGCCGACTGCCAGCGGCTGCTGGCGTACTTCTACTTCCACGGCTACAACTTCGGGCGGATGAGCGGCAAGCTGGGCTTTGCCAACCCCGCCGTGGCCCGCCGCCAAAAAGGGGGCTGCCTGCGCAAGCTGGTGGAGCTGACCGAGCCGCCCCACGACTTCCGCGCCCACCTCGACGAGCTGGAACGCTTCGCCGACGGCGAGCTGGACGAGCCCGCCCAGGCGGCTTTTGAGCAGCGCCTGACCACCGACGAGCCCCTGGCCGCCGCCCACGCCGCCTACGAGCAGTTTGCCGCCGACCTGCGCTGGGCCGCCGGCCACGACGCCCTGCGCCTGCGCCTGCGCGTGCTCGACCGCCGCCTCGACCAGCGCACGTCGGCCCTGGTGCTGGCCAAGCGCCGCAGCTTCCGCGAGCGGCGGCGGCTGCGGCGCTGGTCGGGCGGGGTGGTGCTGGCCCTGGCCCTGGCCCTGGGCCTCGGGTGGTGGGCCGGCCGGCCGGCGGCCCCCTCCCCCACCAGCTGGAAAGCCTACTACCAGCCCGTCCCGAGGCTGCTGCCCGTGCCGGCCCTCCGGGCCCGCCCGCTGCTGGCCGAGGCCATTGCCCAGTACCGCGACGGCCACTACCCGGCGGCGCTGCACACGCTGGGCCGCCTCTCGCCCGCCGAGGTGGGCCTCGACACGCTGAACTTCTACCGGGGCGTGATTTTGCTGCGCTCGGGCAACGGCCAGGCCGCCCAGGAGCCCCTGCGCCGCCTGGCCCAGCTGCCCGCCAACCCGCTGGCCCGGCGGGCCCTGTACCACCTCGGCATGGCCTACTGGCAGGCCCAGCAGCCCGGCCCGGCCTTCGAGGCGTTGCGCCAGGTGGCCACCGACTCGCTCAACCCCTACCAAATCAGTGCCCGGCGGGCCCTGGCCTCGGGCGCGTTGCTGCCGCCGCCGTAGCACTGGGCCAACGCCGGCGCCCGGGGCCCGTACACAAGGCCATCTTCCACCCCGTCATTTTTCAACCCCCCATGGCCACCACCACCAGCACCCCGAAGCACACCGACCCCGCCACCAAAAACAAGGAAAAGGCGAACGAAGAAGTCATCGAAGACAAGCCTTCGGGCAAAAAAGTGAAAACCCAGAAGAAGTAGGGTTCCTTATAAAAGCCAAAGAGCCCGGAGCGTCTGACGTTCCGGGCTCTTTGGCTTTCAGCAAGCCGGGCGTGATTAGCGCTACCGTTTATTTCCAGGCGTGCAGCAGGCGGCGCACCAAAATGATTTCGCCGGTATGGTAAGCCGCGTGGTCGGCAACGAGGAACGCCTCGCGCAAAATGGTTTGGCCGGTGCCGTGCGGCAAGGGGGCCAGCAAATTGGTGCCGGGGGCGTGCAGCAAGTGAAGAAACCGCTGCCGGTCCTGCCGAATACGGTCCAGCGTTTCCTGCCACTGGTCTTCGTCGGCGGTGGCCTCTTGGGCAGGCCAGTAGCCGTCCGGCCATTGGGGCGATTCATGTTTGGGTTCGAGGCAGAACTCCACGATGTCCCACTGCGCGACGCGCACGTGCTCGACCAGCTGCCAGATGGTGTAGGGCACCTCCGGCACGCGTTGGTTCCACTGTGCCGGCTTCAGGCCAGCGCACGCTTCCTCGAAGGTTACGTGGGCGTTGCCTTTCGTAAGCAGACTGGTTAATTCGGCCAACAAGCCTTTTTGGTTAGGCCGGTCCATTGGGGGTATACTGCTTGGTATCATGCGTTTGCCGACTCCGATCAGGCGGTTGTTTACGTTGGGCGTGTTGAATGAATCGTGCCCTATTTTTTCTTTAGCAGCACCTTCAGGGCCCCGGTGGACCACAAGGCCACGCCCATCAGCACGGGCTGGAAAAACAGCCGCCCCAGCCGCTTGGCATCGGTGTCGAGGCCGAAGGCGGAAAGGTGCTGGGTGTACTGGTGCACGTTGCCGGGAAACACCGCCGCGTAGAACGCGGCCAGCCCCAGGCCCATGCGCACCCGGTTTTTTCCCTTCAGCAGCAGCAGCGCCAGCCCCAGCCCAATTTCCACCACCCCCGATTGCAGCACCACGGTATCCTTGTCCAGCGGCACAAAATCGGGCACCTGCGCCTGGAAGTCCTGCCGGACGAAGGTGAGATGCCCCGTGCCAGCCACCACCATAAAGGTGCCCATGAGCCCGCGGGCTACGTTTTGGAGGGTGGTCGTGTGGGGTTGCTGGGGCATGGCTTTTGAGCGGATTCGTTGAAAGCCCGGCTATACGGCGCACGGCAATCTTTGGCTTAGTAGGCAAATCATACCATTGCTAACCAATGGTTTAGTCAGCCAGCCACTGCGTGGCCCAGTACTGGCCGGGGCCAAAGAATAGCTGCATTACCTCTTCTACCAATTGGGCCCCATTGGCGCTGTTGGTAAAAATCAATACGCTTTCCTTCTTGTCCGGCAGCGTCATAAAGAAGCCTTTGAAGTTGCCGTTGTCGCCCCATTGCCACTGGGCGGGGCCCTGGCTGGTAGTGGCCAGCCCCACCCCGCAAGCCCAGGCAATGTAAGGGTCGGCCGCCACGGCGGGCTGGCCGCAGCGGTTGGCGGCCGTGGCCGGTGTGCGCAGCAGCCGGGCCGTGGCCGGCCGCAAGCCCTTGCCCGTACGGAACGCCTGCAAAAAGCGGTTGTAGTCGGCCGCCGTGGCGTACAGGCTAAACCCGGCGTTGGCATCCGGGAAGTGGTCAATGGGGGCGGGTTTGCCCGTGCCGTCGTGGCCGGCGCTGGCCGTGGCGGCAAAGGATTCGTGCCACACAAAGCTGCTGCTTTTCAGACCCAAAGGCTTAAATATCTCCTCTGTGGCCAGCGTTTCAAACGACTTACCAGTAAGATATTCCAGCGTTTTTTGCAGAAATGCGTAGCCCTCCCCCGAGTAGTTCCAGCAGCTGTCGGGGGCATATTCCAGTACCAGAGCCGATGTTTTCCAGCCGGGCCCCGTCGGATTCTCGGCCCAGTTGGGCAGGCCGGCCGTGTGCGACAGCACCATGCGAGCGGTGATGCGGGCCGCGCGGGGCTGGCCGTGGAGCCGGGGGTAGTCGTGGTATTGCAACAGCGGCTTGTCAAGGTCGAGCAGGTTGCGGTCGTGCAGGCGCAGGGCCACATAAGCCAGCATCTCCTTGCCCAACGACGCCGCTTCGAATGTGGTAGCGGCCGTAACGGGCTGGTTGGCACCCGCCTCGCGCACCCCCAGGTTGTAAGCCTCCACAGTTTTGCCCTTGGTGTACACCAGCTGCATCCCGGGCACGCCGTGGCGCTGAAGCAGGGCCGTTAGCTCGGCTGCGTGTTGCGCCAGGGCCCCTTGGCCCAGCAAGGTGTAAAACAGCAGCAATATTATGTTCTTCATCATGCAAAGGCCGCTCCCTGGTTAATCAAGAAGCGGTTCAGATCTCGGTGGAAATCGCAGACCAGCCTAGTGCGCTTGCAGCCAGTTGAAGCCGGGGTGCATATAGAGCAAGTAAGCAGCGTGGAGGGCGGGTTTAATTAACTAGTTTGGGCTTCCCAGTCAATAGTATTTTCTTCAGCTATCTGCCAGCTAACCAATTTTCTACCTAACTCATTAAGTGAAGCGGCTTCGGCCAAAATCGAGAATTCGACTCTCCTCTTACGGGGCAACGGCTCCTTGTTGTCAACAACTACGCGTAAAGCAGAATCCCCTAAAGGGCTTATGCAATAGGCTTCCAGCAGGAAAAATGGATAAGAAGTCCCGTCGTCTTTGCCTGATTGAAAAATTACCTTCTGTTCCGAGTTGATGGGAAAGTCCACCAATGCCCGCCCGAAGTCTTGGAACGCATCCGTATAGTCCCAAAAATCAGCTGAAGCGCTTGTGTCGTGCGTGACAATCGTTACTGTAAACGAGCAGCTACCATCATATTCGCTTGTACCCTCAAATTTTACACAACCGTTTTTCATAGAGAGCTAGCACTACGCAAAAGTAAATTTCCCTAATGCGCCTGCAGCCAGTTCCGCCCCGAGCCCACCTCCACTTCCAAGGGTACGCCGCGGGGCAGCAGCAGGGCCTGGGTCATCAGCTCTTTGATTTTGGGGGTGATGTAGGCCACTTCTTCCTGCACGGCGTCGAACACGAGTTCGTCGTGCACCTGTAGGATCATGCGCGTTTTTAGTTTCTCTTCGCGCAGCCAGTGGTAGATGTTGATCATGGCCAGCTTGATGATGTCGGCCGCCGTGCCCTGGATGGGGGCGTTGATGGCGTTGCGCTCGGTGTAGCCGCGCAGCGTGGCGTTACGCGAGTTGATGTCGCGCAGGTAGCGGCGGCGTTTGAGCAGGGTTTCGGCGTATTCCAGCTCGCGGGCCCGGTTGATGCTCTCGTCCATGAACTGCTTCACCGACGGGAACTCCTGGAAGTAGGTGTCGATGATGTCGGTGGCTTCCTTGCGGCTGATGCCGATGCGCTGGGCGAGGCCAAAAGCGGAAATGCCGTAAATAATGCCGAAGTTGACGGTTTTGGCCTTGCGGCGCATCTCGCCGTCTACTTCGCTCAGCGGGACGCGGAACACCTTGCTGGCCGTGCTGCTGTGCACGTCGATGCCCTGGCGGAAGGCCTCGATCATCGTGGCGTCGCCCGAGAAGTCGGCCATGATGCGCAGCTCCACCTGCGAGTAGTCGGCCGCCAGCAGCACGTGCTGGTCGTCGCGCGGCACGAAGGCTTTGCGGATTTCGCGGCCCTTTTCGGTGCGAATGGGGATGTTTTGCAGGTTGGGGTTGGTGCTGCTCAGGCGGCCGGTGGCCGTCACGGCCTGGTTGAAGTTGGTGTGCACGCGGCCGTCCACCACGCTCACCAGCTGGGGCAGGGCCTCCACGTAGGTGCTGCGCAGCTTGCTGAGCTGGCGGTACTCCAGGATGAGGGCGGCGATGGGGTTGTCGGCCGCGAGCTGGCTCAGGATTTCCTCGCCGGTGGCGTACTGGCCGGTCTTGGTTTTCTTGATTTTGCCCCGGCCGATGTCCATTTTATCAAACAGCACCTCGCCGAGCTGCTTGGGCGAGCCGATGTTGAATTCCTGGCCGGCTTCCGTGAAAATCTGCGCTTCCAGCTCCTGCACGTAGCCTTGCAGCTCGGCCGAGTACTCGCCCATCGCCACCGAGTCGATGCGCACGCCCTCGTACTCGATGCTGCTCAGCACCGGCACCAGCGGGTTCTCCACGGTGTTCAGCAACTCCAACAGGCCCAGCTCTTTGAGCATCGGCTCGAACACGTGCTTGAGCTGCAGGGTCACGTCGGCGTCTTCGCAGGCGTAGTCTTTCACCTGGGCCGGGGCGATGTCGGCCATCGTGATTTGCTTCTTGCCCTTGGGCCCGATGAGGTCGGTGATGGGCACCGGGGCGTAGTGCAGGTAGGTTTCGGCCAGCACGTCCATGTTGTGGCGCATGTCGGGCTCGATGAGGTAGTGCGCCAGCATGGTATCGAACAGGGGCCCCGCTACTTCCACGCGGTAGTGCCGCAGAATGCTGAGGTCGTACTTGATGTTCTGGCCGATTTTGAGGATGTCGGGGCTGCTGAAAAACGGGCCGAACTCGTCCACGATGGCCTGGGCGGCGGGCAGGTCGTCGGCCGGCACGGGCACGTAGTAGGCCTCGCCCGGCCGGTAGCAGAAGCTCAGGCCCACCAGCCGCGCCGTCATCGTGTCGAGGCCCGTGGTTTCGGTATCGAAACTGACTTCCGTTTGGCGCAGCAGGAAGTGCAGCAGCGACTGGCGGCGCGCGGGCGTGTCCATCAGGTGGTACTGGTAGGGCACGTCTTCGAGGCGGCGGCGGGCCCCGGCCGGGGCCCCATCGTGGCCCGTTTCGCCCTCCTCGGCCCCGATGGCCACGGCCTCGTCGCCGGGGTTGCCGAAGAGCGAGGCCTGGCCGCCGGCCGCCGGCTTGGGCCGCCGGGCCCCGGTGGTGCCGGGCTTGGCCACGCTGGCCGGGGTGCGCGGGGGCCCCTCGCCCAGCACGCGGGCGGCCAGCTGCCGGAATTCCAGCTCGTCGAACAGCTCGCGCAGGCGGGCCTCGTCGGGGGCATCGAGCACCAGCTTGTCGGGCTCAAACTCCAGCGGCACGTTCACGTGAATGGTGGCCAGCTCCTTGCTCAGCAGGCCCTGCTCAGCGAAGTTGCGCACGTTTTCCTGCTGCTTGCCCTTCAGCTCGTCCACGTGGGCCAGCAGGTTTTCGACCGAGCCGTACTTCTGAATGAGCGTTTTGGCCGTCTTCTCGCCGATGCCGGGGATGCCGGGGATGTTGTCGGAGGCGTCGCCCTGCAAGCCCAGGATGTCGATGACCTGCTCCACGCGCTCAATCTCGAAGCGGGCCAGCACGTGGGCCACGTCCAGGATTTCGGCCGCGTTGCCCATGAAGGCCGGCTTGTAGATTTTGATGCGCTCCGTCACGAGCTGGCAGTAGTCCTTGTCGGGCGTCATCATGAACACCTCAAAGCCCTGGGCCTCGGCGCGTTGGGCCAGGGTGCCAATCACGTCGTCGGCCTCGTAGCCCTCCATCAGCAGGATGGGGATGTGGAAGGCCTCGATGATTTGCTTGATGTACGGGATGGCGATGCCGATGTCTTCGGGCATGGCCTGGCGCTGCGCCTTGTAGGCCGGAAAGGCCTCGTGGCGGAAGGTTTTCTTGGGCCCGTCGAAGCACACGCCGATGTGGGTGGGCCGCTCTTTTTGCAGCACTTCCACCAGCGTGTTGGTGAAGCCCAGCACGGCCCCCGTGTTCATGCCCTTGGAGTTAATGCGCGGGTTTTTGCTGAACGCGAAGTGCGAGCGGTAAATCAGAGCAAAGGCGTCGAGCAGGAAAAGCTTCCCAGGGGCGGCAGTGGTGGTATCGGTCATGGCAGGCGAAAGTACGGCCGGGCCGGGCCGTCCGTTGAGCGGCCCCGGCCCGGCGGAGAACAGGGGTACCGGCTGAAAAGCAATGGCCCCGGAAGCGGCAAAACCTGCTGCTTTCGGGGCCTCCAACCGTAACGCTTGTTAACTACATCTTCGACAGCCCCTTGAAAAAGCTTTCCTGGTACGACTTGCCGATGGGCACGTAGTAGCCGCCCTTCAGGTTGGCGGTGTTGTCCTCGATGGATTCGATGTGCTGGGTGTTGAGTAAATAGCTGCGGTGCACGCGCACGAAGTTGGGAAACACGGCCAGCCTGGCTTCCAGGGCTTTCAGGGTGGTGTACACGATGTATTTCTGCTGGGCCGTGACGATGTTGACGTAATCGGACAGGGCTTCGACGTAAAGCACCTCGTCGAAGTTGATGCGCACCATGCGGCTGTTCACCTTCACGAACACGTCGGCGTTGGCGGGGGCGGCGGGCACGTCGGGGGCCCCGGCAGCGTGGGGCCGGGGGCGCTGGCGCACCCGCTCCACGGCCTGGCTGAAACGGCCGTACTCGAAGGGCTTCACCAGGTAGTCGGTCACCCGCAACTCGAAGGCATCGACGGCAAAGTCTTGGCGGGCGGTGGTAATGATGACGTCCGGCGGGTTTTGCAGCAGCCGCAGCAGCTCCAAGCCGTTGAGGTGGGGCATCTCAATGTCGAGAAACAGCAAATCGACGGCGTGCCCCTCGCGCAAGTAGGCCAGGCCGGCGATGCCGTCGGCCAGCGAAGCTTTCAGTTCCAAGTCGGGCGTGAGGCCCACGTAATGTTCCAGCGTGAGCCGGTTAATTTCGTCGTCGTCGATGATGGCGCAAGTCAGCATAAATGGAGGCGTGGCACTGCGGGAAAACTACGGCACCCGAGGCGCCGTTGGCAGGGCTAAGGTAGCCGTTCACAGCGCAAAACCCACCATTGGCCCCGATGTTCTTGCGCAGCTTTTTTTTCTGTGCTACACACCGGTGGCGGCCAGTTCTTGGAGCAGCTGCGCCTGCACGGCGGGGCCGTCGAAATCGGCTTCGGCTTGGATGTAGGGCATGAGGCGGGCCATCACGGCGTCCTGGCGCTGGCCGGCGGCCCAGGCCTCGGCGTAGGGCAGGTGCGAAAACGTGACCCGCGTGTAGAGCGGCACCCATCGGTCGGGGTAGAGCGCCGCAATCTTGTTCTCGATGCGCTTTTGCAGCAAAAAGCGCGGGTCGCCCACCCGGTCGCGCATCTCAACGAAGTTGTACAGCGCTAAGTCGGCCATGGCGTCGGCGTTGGGCTTGCGCTGCTGCTCAAATTCGGCCATCACGGCGGGCCAGGCGGCGTCGCCGTGCGCGTTCAGCAGGCCGTCGAGCACGGTGCAGTCCTCGAAGCCCACGTTCATGCCCTGCCCGTAAAAGGGCACGATGGCGTGGGCCGCGTCGCCGAGCAGCAGCACGTCGGCCGCGTGCCACGGGTAGCAACGCACCGTGACGAGCGAGCTGGTGGGGTTGGTGAAAAACTCCTCGGCCAGGCGCGGCATTAGCGGGACGGCGTCGGCGAATACGTCGGCGAAAAAGGCCGTTACGGCCGCCGCGTCGGGCAGGGCGGCGAAACTCGCGGGGCCCTCGTAGGGAAAAAACAGGGTGGCGTTGAACGAGCCGTCGAGGTTGGGCAGCGCAATCATCAGGTACTGGCCGCGGGGCCAGATGTGAAGGGCGTTTTTCTCCAGGGCCCAGGTGCCGCCGGGGCCCGCTTCCAAGGTCAGCTCCTTGTAGCCGTACTCCAGGTAGGTTTGCGAGTAGTTGTAGCGGTCGGTGCGTTGCAGGGCCCCGCGCACGGCCGAAAATGCCCCGTCGGCCCCAAACAGCTGGCTGTACGGCTCGGTGTACTCGCGGCCGGTGGCCACGTCGCGCAGGTGCAGGGCGCGGCCGGCCAAGTCGAGGCGCTGGAGCTGCTGGCCGAAGCGCAGCTGCACGCCGGGCCGGGCCTCCAGCAAGTCGAGCAGGGTGCGGTTGAGCTGGTCGCGGTTGACGGAGTAGATGGCCTGCCCGGCGGCCCCGTAGGGCTGGCCCGTGAGCTGGCCCTGGCGGTCGTGCATCACCCGCCGGTAGAGCGGGATGCTGACCCGCCGCACGTCGTCGGCGATGCCCACGCCCTCCAGGGCCCGCCAGCCGCGGTCCGACAGGGCCAGGTTGATGGAGCGGCCTTCGCTGCGGCCGCTGCGGCGCAGGTCGGGGCGGCGGTCGAGCAGTTGCACCGGGTGGCCGCGCCGGGCCAGGTACAGCGCCAGCAGCGAGCCCACCAGCCCCGCCCCCGCCACGGTGAGCGGTGGCACGGCCCCGGTGGGGCCCGCCGGGGCCGTGCCGGCGGCAGAAGAAGTGGGCAGCGACATAAGCAAAGGAGGAAGTAAAGGGGCCGCGAAGCTACGCCCACCCAGCAACAGCCTCCGGCCAGCCCGGTTTGCCGGCCCTGCCCTTTGGGGCCGTTTGGCACGCGAAACGCGCCGTTCACCGAAACCAGGGCGGGCTGAAAATCCGCGGCGGGCCCGCGCTCGAATATTTAGGCAGAATATTATCAGCAAAGCCGTCCTCCCTTCCGCGCCATGAGAGAATTCCCCGAAGCCCTAGCTTACTTCAACGCCCCCGCCCCGCACCTCCCTTCGGCCGCCGGCGCCCCCGGCTGGGCCCCACCCCGGCCGGCCCCGCGCACGCTCGTGTTCTGCGGCTTCCAGATTGGCGAAGAGCCCGACCCGCGGCTCGGCGGCCACCCCGACCTGGTGTACTAGCCCTCCCCGGGCCCGCCGTTACCTTTGCGCCTTATGACGACCCGCTACATTTTTCTGGCCGCCGTGCTGCTGAGTGCCCTGGCCGTGGGGGCCTACGCCTGGCTGGGCGGGTTCCGGCCGGCCACCGCCGCCCTCGAAACCACCGGCGCGCCGGTGTTTCTGGCCGGGCAGGCCTACGCCGGCTCCGCGCAGGGCGACGGCTTCGGGCCCCTGTTCCGCCGGGCCAAGCAGGTGCTCGACGAAGGCCGCCTGCCCGGGACTGCCCTGGCCAACCTCTACTACAACAACCCCGAAACCGACCACGACACGGTGCGGGCCTTCATCGGCCTGGCGGTGGCCGACACGCTGCGGCCGCTGCCCGCCGGCCTGCGCTACCGCCTGGTGCCCGCCGGCCAGCGCGTGGTGGCCGCCCGCACCGCCGGCGTCAGCTTCCTGCTCTCGCCCAACAAGCTCTACCCCGCCGCCCAGGCCGTGGTGAAAGACCAAAAGCTGGCCCCGCGCGACTTCTACCTCGAACGCTTCGGCCCCGGCGAAACCGCCGAAGTGTGGGTGGGCGTGAAGTAGTACCGGTTTCCGGCCCGGGGCCCCAGCGCACTACTTGCCGAAGTAATAGGCCGCGCCCAGCTGGAAATTGCTCAGGCTGAAGCCCAGGTCGAAGGTGGAAACGTTGTTAAAATCGGTGGCGTACGAGAGGCCCCGCAGGGAGGCTTCCACCCCGAAGCGCGGGACGGGAAAGAAGGCCAGCCCCGGCGTCACGCTCAGGTAGCCTTGGTTAACGCCGTCGAAGACCCCCGGATTTGTGCGGGCGTAGCCCACGCTGCCCTGGCCGAATAAGGCGAATTTGTCGCCGCCCACAAAGCGGTAGTAGCGGGCAAATGGCCCCACGGCGAACGAATTGCCGCCGAAATAATCCGAGTTGCCGCCGTCGAGGCGGAGGCTGGCGCTAACGCCTACCACCAGGTTGTCGGCCACGAACTTGCCCACCGTGGGCGAGAGCTCAAACAAGTTACCTGACCCCTGGCTGCCGTGGCTTTCGTGGTGGTAGCCGATGGTGCCCGTCAGCAGGCCCCGGCCTTTGGTGAGCGGGGTTTGGGCGTGGGCCGCGCCGGCCGCCAGGGCCAGCAGCGCCAGCAGCGCCAGCAAAAGTACTTTTTTCATAAACGTGAAAAGGAAATATGGAATATTCTGGCGAACGCATCCTCTCCCCGTAAATTGTCATTGACAAACACAAAAAAAGGCCCTTCCAAACAATTGGAAGGGCCTTTTTGCGGGTCGGGGTGGCAGGATTCGAACCTACGGCCTCGTCGTCCCGAACGACGCGCGCTACCGGGCTGCGCTACACCCCGAAACCGGGGCCCGATGGGGCGGGCACCCGTTGCTATTTCCAATTCCCGCGGCCGAAAAAAGCCTCCGAACGCGAAGTTCGGAGGCTTTCAAGAGCGGCTGCCCTTGCAGTCGGAGTGGCAGGATTCGAACCTACGACCTCCAGCACCCCATGCTGGCGCGATACCAGGCTACGCTACACCCCGATGGGTAATTGGAGCGACAAAGGTAACGCTTTTGCTGCGCCCGGTGCAAACAGCGGCCAATTATTTTTTGCCGGGACCCGCCGCCACAGGGGCCGCCGCGCCCCGCATTCGCGTGATTGGCGGGGGGTTATGTACTTTTATCTCTGCCGTCGTTAGCGGTACTTTTTATTCTTTTGAACGTTATGAAAATTCTATTTTTTATCCTCTGCGGTGGCCTGCTGGCGCTCGCGCCGGCCACTACTCGGGCCCAAAGCAAGGCCCCGGCGGCCAAGCCCGCGGCCAAAGCCCCCCTAAAAACCGCCGCCCCCAAACCCGCCGCCCCGGGCGCGGCCGTGCCCAAAGCCGCGGCGGCCCCCGCCAACGCTGCGGCCGACGACGAGGCCCCCGCCCACGTGGCGCTGGCCCCCGCCACGCCGGCCGCCGACCCCACGGCCCTCAAAATCAAGGCGGAAATCAACCCCACCACCAAGCAGCTCGCGGTGCGCACCGACGTGCCGGGCCCCACCACCATCGAAGTGAACGACGCCACGGGCCGCCCGGTGCTCACGCGCAACGTCATGGCCAGCAACAAGGCCATTGACCTGAACGTGAGCCAGCTGCCCGCCGGCTACTACGTGGTGCACTGCACGGCCGGCCTGCGCTCGGGCATGCGCCGCGTCCACCTCGACTAGCGCCGGCGGGCCGGGCGGCCCCTAGCCGCGCGGCTCCAGCAGGTCCCAGCGGTTGCCGTACAGGTCCTCGAACACGGCCACGTGGCCGTAGGGCTCCGTGCGCGGCGTTTCGAGGAAGCGCAGGCCCCGGGCTTGCAGCGCGGCGTGGTCGCGCCAGAAATCGTCGGTGTGCAGGAACAGCCAGACGCGGCCGGCGCCCTGCCGGCCCACGGCCCGCTTTTCGTCGTCAGTATGGGCTTCGGCCAGCAGCAGGCCGCACCCCGCCGGGCCCGGCGGGGCCACCACCACCCAGCGCTTGCCTTCGCCCAGGGCCTGGTCGGCCGCGAGCGTGAAGCCCAGCACTTCGGTGTAGAAGGCAATGGCTTCGTCGTAGTCGCGGACGAGCACCGTGACGTGCGCCAGGCGCTGGTTCATAAACGGGTGGCTATAATTATTTAAGCTTCTTCGGCTTGTAGCTGCCGCTCGTACAGGGCCCGGTACAGGCCCTCGGGCTCGGCCATGAGGGCCTCGTGGGTGCCGTGCTGCACAATCACGCCGTCGTCGAGCACCAGGATGTCGTCGGCCAGCTTCACCGAGCTCACGCGGTGCGAGATGATGAGGCTGGTGCGGTCGGCCATGATGCGCTGGAGGGCCCCCAGGATGGTGTTCTCCGTCTTGGTATCGACGGCGGAGAGCGAGTCGTCCAGGATCAGGATTTTGGGCTCCTTCACCAGGGCCCGGGCCATGCTCACGCGCTGCTTCTGGCCGCCGCTCAGGGTGATGCCCCGCTCGCCCACTTTCGTGTCGAAGCCCTCGGGGAAGCCCATGATGTTGTCGTACACAGCCGCGTCGCGGGCGGCTTGCAGCATCTTTTCCTCCGACGGGTGGTCGAGGCCGAAGTTGATGTTGTGGCGGATGCTGTCCGAGAACAGGAACACGTCCTGCGGCACGTAGCCGATTTGCTCGCGCAGGTTGTCCAGGGCGTAGTCGCGCACGTCGAGGCCGTCAATCTCGATGTGGCCAGCCGTGGCATCGTACAGCCGGCAGAGCAGCGCGGCGATGGTGCTCTTGCCCGAGCCGGTGTTGCCGATGACGGCCAGCGTCTGGCCCGGGCGGATGCGGAAGCTGACGCCGTGCAGGGCCCGGATGCCGGTGTCGGGGTAGGTAAACGACACATTGTCGAACACGATGTCGCCCTGCATTTCGTGCTCCAGGTTTTGGCGCGACACAATGTCGGTTTTCTGGTCCAGGAACTCGTTGATGCGGGCCTGCGAAGCCTCGGCCCGCTGCACCAGCGACGACGTCCAGCCCAGGGCCGTGACCGGCCAGGTGAGCAGGTTCACGTAAATCAGGAACTCGGCGATGGTGCCCGTGGTGATGGTGCCGCGGATGACCTCCTGCCCCCCCACCCACACGGTGATGAGCGTGCTCAGGCCAATCAGGAACAGAATCAGCGGGAAAAACAGCGAGTTGACGAAGTTCAAATCCAGCGACTTCTCCTTGTACTCGTTGCTGGCCTTGGTGAACTGGGCGTGCGAATCGGCCTGCCGGGAAAACGATTTCAGCACCCGAATGCCCGAAAAGGCTTCCTGGGTGAAGGTGGTCATGGCGGCCAGCGAGCGTTGAATCTGGTCGGACTTGCGCTCGATTAAGTTGTTGACGTAAAAGATGCTGACCGAGAGCAGCGGCAGCGGGGCCAGCGTGTAGAGCGTGAGCTTGACGTTGACGAGCAGCATGAGCGGCACGATGAGCACGAACAGCAGCACGAGCTGCAAAAAGTACATGATGCCGGGGCCCAGGTACATGCGCACGCGGCCCACGTCTTCGCTGATGCGCGACATGAGGTCGCCGGTGCTGTGGCGGCGGTAGAAGCTGAGCGGCAGCGACTGGTAGTGCAGGTAAATCTGGTTCTTCTGGTCGTTTTCGACGAGGCGCGACATCACGATGAGCGTCTGGCGCATGAAGAACAAAAAGATTCCCCGCAGCAGCGCCAGCACGATGATGAGCACCCCGTAGAACAGCACGTTGCGCCCGAACAGCGAGTACACCGCCTGCTGGGACTGGGTGCCGGCAAAGAGGCGGTACAAGTCGATGCCCTCGCTGACCAAATCGAAGGCGTAGCGCACGAGCTGGGCCGGCCAGATGGTGAGCAGCGTGCTCAGGGCCACGAACAGCAGCCCCCCCAGGAAGTGCCATTTGTAACGGTAAATGAAGGGGTTGACGGCGGTGAGGGCACGCACGGGCAAGCGAAAAAAAGGGCGGGATCGGAAAAAACGGGGTACTTTTGTGGCCGCAACGCGGAACGATGCCCGCCGTTGATGCCCTCTGGAAACGGGCCGGCGGGCACATGGTTCCGCCGGATCCGGGGGCCCCAGCCAGAACCCGTGCCCCGCCGCAAAGTTACGCCCGGGCGGCAACGCCGGGCCCCGCCCCGGCGTTGCCGCCCGCCAAACCGCCAATTCCGATTCCTTTTTATCCAATGCTGAACCGCCGCCTCCTTCGCATCAAAGTCATGCAATCCCTGTACGCCTACCACCAGGCGGCCGGGGCCGATTTGGGGCTGGCCCAGGACCGCATCGCCGAAGCCTTCGAGCCCGACCTGAACGCCGAAGTGGCCCCCGACCGCCGCCAGCTCGAAGGCCAGCGCAAGCTGGGCGAGGCCCGCTTCCGCGAGTGGCACCGCACCCACGAGGCCCCCGAGAAAACCGACGATAAGGCCGTGGACGAGGCCCTGAACGACGCCATCCGCTACTACCAGGACCAGGTGAAGAAAGACGCCAAGTTCTTCGGCGGGCAGCTGCTGGCCGGGGCCGAAAGCATCCACGACCAGTACCTGCACCTGCTGAACCTGCCCGCCTCGCTGCTGCAAGTGCTGGAAGAAGACAACGACCGCGAGGCCCGCCGCCGCCTGGGCCCCCGCGAAAACGCCCTGGACACCAGCCGCCTGGCGGGCAGCACCGCCATCGCCAAGCTCATGGCCAACGAGCAGCTGCAGAGCCTCACCATCCGGCGCAAGCTGCAATGGCTGGGCACCGAAGAGCTGGAGGCCCTGCGCCGGGCCTGGCGCGACGAGATGAGCGGCCACCCCACGGTGCTGGCCTACCTGAAGGGCCAGCCCCTGGCCGCCGCCACCCTGGCCACCGCCGACGCAGAAACCGATAGCCCCGCCGAAACCGACGCGGACGGCGGCGATGAGGCTGCCACCGACGAGGCCCCGGCTTCTACCCTCGCCGCCAGCGGCGAAGAAGCCGAGTACGAGGCCGACCTGGAATTTCTGCGCTTTCTGTACAAGGAGTTTGTGTTCAGGGGTGTGGAGTTGCCCCGCCAGCTGGAGAGCGACGACTTGAATTGGGAAGAAAACCGGCCCATCGTGCGCAACCTGGTGCTCAAAACCCTGAAGATGCTGCCCTACGCGGCCACCGACCAGCAGGAGCTGATGAACCTGAGCGCCAACTGGGCCGACGACCGCGAATTTGCCGAAACCCTGTACCAGCAGACGCTGGCTGACGACGCCAAGGCGGAGGCCCTTATCGCCGGGTCGGTGCAGAACTGGGACGTGGAGCGCGTGGCCCTGCTCGACAAAATCATCCTCAAGATGGCCCTGTGCGAAATGCAGCTTTTCCGCGGCATTCCGGTGAAGGTGACCATCAACGAGTACATCGAAATCAGCAAGGTGTACAGCACCCCCAAAAGCAAGCAGTTCGTGAACGGCGTGCTCGACAAGCTGGCCCAGGACCTGGCCGCCAGCGGCGAGATTCGCAAATCGGGCCGCGGCCTGCTCGACAACCAGTAGTTGCGCCGTCGGGCCCCGGGCATCTTGAAGGCCGTATATTTCGTAAAACCGCGCATTTTCCACCCTTCCTCTCCCGCATCATGGCTGGCAAAACCACCACCGGCATTCTGTGTTTCACGGGCGGGGCCCTCACCGGGGCCCTCTTTGGCCTGCTCTACGCGCCCGAAACGGGCCGCGAAACCCGCTCCTGGCTGAGCTACCAGCTCGAAAAGTCCCGCGCCATGCTCGCCGACCTCGCCGAAGGCCTCGTCACGAGCCGCGAGGCGGGCGCGTCGTCGGCCAAAACCGAGGGCCAGCGCGTCATCTCCGACGCCCGCGACAAAGCCGAGCAGCTGCTCGGCGACGTGGACCAGCTCATCAACCAAATCAACTCCCGCAAGGGCGCTTAATTTCAATGGGTGAATGGGTGAATGAGTGAATGAGTGGACGGAACCCGGTGCAGAGAAATCCCCTGGGCCCCAGCCACTCATTCACTCATTCACCCATTCACCCATTCACTCATTGAAAAAATGCACCTAGTAACCCTCATTCCCGGCGACGGCATCGGGCCGGAAATCACCAAAGCTGTTACTGATATTTTCGCCGCCGCGCAGGTGCCCGTGCAATGGGAAGAGCAGAACGCCGGCCAAACCACGTTCGACCAGTCGGGCGAGCTGATTCCGGTGGCGCTGCTCAAGTCGCTGGAGAAGAATAAGGTAGCCCTCAAGGGGCCCATTACCACGCCGGTGGGCAAGGGCTTCCGCAGCATCAACGTGACGCTGCGCCAGAAGTACGACCTCTACCAGAACGTGCGGCCCAGCAAAACCACGCCCGGCATCCACACCCGCTACGAAGGCATCGACCTGGTGCTGTTTCGCGAGAACACCGAGGGCCTGTACTCGGGCCTGGAGGTGTTCGACGAGCGCCTGGGCATCGCCGATTCCATTGCCCGGGTGACGGTGGAGGGCAGCCGCAAAATTTGCCGCGCCGCCTTTGCCTACGCCAACCGCCACGGCCGCAAAAAAGTGACGCTGGCCCACAAGGCCAACATCATTAAGATGGCCGGCACCATTATGATCAACGCCTGCAAAGAGGCGTCGCTGGAGTTTCCGCACATCGTGTTCGAAGACAAAATCATCGACAACATGTGCATGCAGCTGGTGAGCAAGCCCGAGCAGTTCGACGTGATTGTGACCACCAACCTGTTCGGCGACCTGCTCTCCGACCTGTGCGCCGGCCTGGTGGGCGGCCTGGGCGTGGTGGCCGGGGCCAACATCGGCGACAACATGGCCATTTTTGAGGCCGTGCACGGCTCGGCCCCCGACATTGCCGGGCAGGGCAAGGCCAACCCCACGGCCCTGCTGCGCTCGGCCATCATGATGCTGCACCACCTGGGCGAGCACGTCGTCGCCGACCGCCTCGACAAGGCCCTGGACGACACGCTGCTGCACCAGGAGCAGTGCACCGGCGACCTGGGCGGCCGCGCCACCACCAGCGAATTCACCCAGCACATCATCGACAAGCTGTAGGGTCACACTGTTGGTTGTCGGTTGGTGGTTGTCAGTTGTTAGGTTACCAGGCCGGACAACTGACAACCACCGACTGACAGCTAAAAACCAATTAACATGAAAGTAACCTCCCTTCTGGCCGCGGCCCTGCTGCTGGCCGCCTGCAACCGCGACAAAACCGCCGACGTGGGCACCCAAGGCATGAACGCCGCCGCCAACCAGGCCGCCGATGCCACCGCCAACCCCGCCGTGGACAACCCCAACGTGGTGAAGGAAAACGAAACGCCGAACCCCGACGCCCCGGTGATGAGCTTCGCTGAGCAGGAGTTTGATTTTAAGGACATTGCGGCCGACAGCAAGGTGCACCACACCTTCAACTTCACCAACACCGGCAAGTCGCCGCTGCTCATCGCCGACGCCACCGCTTCGTGCGGCTGCACCACCCCCAACTGGACCAAAGACCCCATTGCCCCCGGGGCCAAGGGCACGCTGGAAGTGCAGTTCGACAGCCACGGCAAGCAGGGCCTCATCAGCAAGCAGGTGAACGTGCGGGCCAATACCCAGCCCAGCATCACCACCATCACCATCAAAGGCAACGTGCTAACCGGCACTACTGCCGCCAACTAAACCCGCCATTACGTTTGATTCCATGCTGAACCTCACCTTGTTGCTGCAAGCCCCGGCGGCCGACTACACCCAGTTTCTGTTTCCGGTCGCCATCGCGGCGGTGGTATACTTTTTCATGATTCGGCCCCAGCAAAAGCGCTCCGCCGACACCAAGAAGTTCCGGCAGGCCCTCGCCAAGGGCGCGCGCGTGGTCACCATCGGCGGCCTGCACGGGCTGGTGATTGAGCTGACCGAGGAGACGGTAGTAGTGGAGGTGGACCGCGGCGTGAAGCTGCGCTTCGACCGCTCGGCCATTGCCCGTGAGGTGGGCACCAAGGCCCCGGCCGAAACCATCGCCTAGCCCATGCCAACCCCGTGGGCGCGGGCCGGCCGGCTGGGCCGCTGGCTCGTGGAGCCGTTCACCGGCCAGGAGCCCGGCTTTTACCAGGCGGCGGCCGTGTGCCTGCTGGCGGCGGTCGTGTTCTGGCAAATGAACGCGCTGAACAAAACGTACAGCACCCGCCTCAGCTGCCCGCTCGTCTGGCGCTACGACACGGCGCACTACGTGTCGCTGCGGCCGCTGCCGGCGGCCGTGCCGGTGGTCGTTACTGGCCAGGGCTGGCGCTTGCTGCGGGCCAACCTGGGCATGGGCCTGCACCCGGCCGAGCTGCGGCCGGTGCCCCGCCCCGGCACCCGCTACCTGGCCGCCAGCACCTGGCAGCGCAGCCTGCAAACGGCCCTCGAAGGCCTGCAAGTGGACGAGTGGGCCAGCGATACCCTGCGCCTGACCTTTGACCGCTACGCCACGCGCCGGCTGCCGCTGGCCCTGGCCGCGCCCGACTCGGGCCGGGCCCCGGCCTTCACGGCGCACTTCGAGCCGGCCGCTCTTTCGTTCCGGGGGCCCGCCAGCGTGGTGGCCCGCCTGCCCAGCCCCTACCCGGTGGCGCTGCCCGCCGGCACGGGCCCCGGCGCGGCGCGGCTGGCCGTGCGGGCCCCGGCGCTGGTGCGGCCCGCCGCGGCCCAGGTGCAGGCCGAGCTGCGGGCCCGTTAAGCAATGAGCTGTTAGCTGATAGCTATTAGCTGATAGCTTTCGTCCTGATTTTCGATGGCTTACAGTATGCGTAATATGCGTTTACTTATGCCTGCTTAATTATTTCCACTTCTCCCAGATCATCAGCATGTTACGCATCGGCATCACCGGCGGCATCGGGTCGGGCAAAAGCGTGGTGAGCCGCGTGTTTGGCCTGCTGGGCATCCCCGTGTACGACTCCGACCAGCGGGCCCGCTGGGTGATGGAGCACGACGCGCTGCTGCGCGGGCAGCTGCTGGCCGCCTTCGGGCCCGAAGCCTACACGCCGGCCGGCCAGCTCAACCGGCCCGGGCTGGCCCGCACCGTGTTTGGCGACCCGGCGCGGCTGGCGCAGCTCAACGCGCTGGTGCACCCGCGGGTGGGCAAGGATTTTGCCCGCTGGGCAGCCGCCCGGCAAGCCGCCGGGGCCCCCTATATCCTCAAAGAGGCGGCCCTGCTTTTTGAGTCGGGTGCGTACCAAACCCTCGATTACGTCGTCACCGTGGCCGCGCCGCTGGCCGTGCGCGAGGCCCGCGTGCTGCGCCGCGACCCCCACCGCACCGCAGCGGATGTGCAGGCCATCATCGGCAAGCAGCTGGGCGAAGAAGAGCGCCAGCAGCGGGCCAATTACGTGGTGCACAACGATGACGTGCAGCTGGTGCTGCCCCAGGTGCTGGCGCTGGACGCGAAAATCAGGCGGTTGTCGCTAATAGAAAGCGAAGGCTGAACCAGCGAAAAAACTGCTTTCCCGCCTCCGCTCGCCGCTTCCAATTATTACCCTTTACCGAATAATCGGGGAGCGCTCGAAGGGCCGGGTGCGGTCGAACAGGAAGCGGTAGGTGGCGTGGGTTTTACGGATTTTGGCCCCAATGGAGCGCGTGGTGACCAGCATCCGCGGGTTGAAGTCGCCAATCCAGTTCATTTCAATGTCGGTGTAGCCGCCCGAGATGAACCGTTTTTGGGCGTCCAGAATCAGGGCCGAATCGAGGCCCGTGCCCTGGTGGGCCGGTACCACCCCGTAGATGATGCCGAGCATTTTCTTGTCGCGGCGGCGGCCGTAGCGCCACTGCTGCCACACGAAGCGCAGCTTGCCCAGCAGGTCGAGGCGGCGGCCCACGTGCTTGAAAATCTGGTTCAGCTCGGGCAGGCTCAGGAAAAAGGCCACCGGCTCGTCGTCGTGGTAGGCAAAGGCCAGCAGGCGCTCGTCGAGCACGGGCGTCATTTCGCGCACCAGGTCGCGGGCCTGGTCGAGGCTCATGGGCTTCACGCCCGCGTGGCGGCCCCAGGCCAGGTTGTACACGTGGTGGAAATCCTGGGCCAGCTTTTCAGGCGCGGCCTTGCGGCCGTGGGCGAAGCGGTAGCGCGGGTCGGCTTCAAACCCGGCCAGGCGCTTGGCAAAGCTGGGATGCAGCTCCGTAAGGACCGGCCGGGCGCAGGTGAACTGCTTGAAATACACTTCAAACCCGTAGCCCTCGAACAAGGCTTGGTAGTACGGCGGGTGCCAGAACATGCCGTAGTTAGGCTCCCATTCAAAACCGTCAATCAGCACGCCCCAGAACCGGTCCCGCTCGCCGAAGTTGATGGGGCCGTCCATGGCCTGCATGCCCCGCGCCGCCAGCCAGGCGCGGCCCGCGTCGAAGAGCAGGCCGGCCGCCACCGGGTCGTTGGGGGCCTCGAAGAAGCCGAGGCCGCCGGTGGGCAGGTCGGGGTTTTTCACGTCCACCGCCTCGCGGTTGAGGAAGGCGGCCACCCGGCCCACGGCGATGCCCTCGGCGTCGAGCAGCACCCAGCGCACGGCTTCGCCGGTGGCCAGGTTGGGGTTTTTCAGGGGGTCGAACACGGCCTCGATTTCGTTGTCGAGCGGGCCGATGTACTGCGGGCGGTGGCCATGCAGTCGCTGCGGCACGGCCAGGAACAGCCCGTGCCAGGCCAGCGAGTCAACTTCGTGCAGGGTGTAGCTCATCGGCGCAAAAGTACAAGGGCACGGGCCCCGCGGCACTTCCCGGCCCCAAAAGCGGGCGGCTAAAAATCGCTGGGGACCTTGCTGGCCTTGGCGGGCATCAACGTCATGGCTTCTTGCAGGTCCGCTACCAAGTGCCGGGCCTCGCGCGTGGCTTCTACTTTAAGGTCGCGCCAGGGCTTGGTACTCCCGATGCCTACGTAGCCGTACAGACTGGCTTTATCCTGCTCCAGTGGGCCACCCGACCGCATGTTGGGTACCCCAGCGGCATCGTGGGCCAAGTCAGTGAGGACGTATTTGTAGCGGCCGTCTTTCACGTAGATGGTGAGGGTGTGCCGCACCACGCCGGCGTAGCTACTGCGCAACACGCCCGCGTAGGGGGTGCGCACCCGAGCGATGCGGGCGCTTTTCACGGTTATTTGCGCTTGGTCTTGCAGTTGCACTACGTCGTCTTTCAGGGGGTACGCCCGCGCGACCCAGGCGCGGGCGCGGGCGTACAGATCGGCTTGGCTCACGCCTGGCACGGGCACCACCCCTTCGTAAGCGATGCGCTGGGTTTGGGGGTCGAGGGGCAGCGGCGCAGCGTCGTCGGGGTCGTAGTCGCTCAGCGCCCGTACCGGGACCAGGTACAGAAACCCCTCCCGCTTAGCCACTACCCACCGGGGCGAGAATTTACCCACCACCACCACCTCTTCCTGGCTGGGCACTAGCACGGCGGGCCGGCCCGCCGTGTCGGCGGCGCTGCGGTACAGCGGCGCTTTCACCAGCCCCACGTGGCAGGCAATGGGCGGCGTGGTGGCCACCAGCTTTTGGGCAGTAGCGGCCACGGGCAACAGCAGCGAAAGAAATAGCGAAAAAGCTTTCATTAATCCCAAGCACCAAGCGCGAATACGCCGCAAAATAGCACGCGCTTAACGGACCTAACCGACCGTAACCAATCAGCGGACGGAGAAAAAAAACAGCCACTCAGAATAAATTCTAAGTGGCTATCAATCAATGTGGGAAGTAAAGGATTCGAACCTTCGACCTCTGGCGTGTGAAGCAAGCGCTCTAAACCAACTGAGCTAACCTCCCGGGGTATCGAGTCAAACCAACGTTCAACCCAAAATCAAAACTACTGCTTTATTTATGTGCTAACTGACTAGTTATCAATGTGGGAGATACTGGGTTCGAACCAGTGACCCTCTGCTTGTAAGGCAGATGCTCTGAACCAGCTGAGCTAATCTCCCGGGGATTTTCGTTTGGGATTGCAAAGATGGAGGATTTTTTTCGGTTGGGCCAACTGGAAGGAGCGGCGAAAGACGTTTTTCGGTTGAATCTTTCCCCAATCACGAGGCAAGCCATTTATTTTCAGTCGAATAAATTTTTGTTTTTTCAGATTAAACGCTCCGCGGAACGGCTGGAACGTAATGGCCTGACTTCCGTTAAACACCCGGCAACTGTGCCCTTTCTCACCCTTCTTCCCCACCATGGACGCGCAACTCTTAAAGAACTATTCAGAAGCCGAAAAAACGGCTTACCTCAGCGCCGTCGCTAGCTTGGCCACCGCTGACCGACAGGCGTCGGGCAACGAAACCCAGTTTTTGCAGGGCCTGGCCCAGCAAGCGGGGCTGTCGGACGACAGCACGCAACAGGTGCTGGCCGCCGCCCAAGACTCTAATAACCAAACCATCCAGCAAAACCTGGACGTGTTGAAGAACAGCGACCTGCGCTTTTCCCTCATCACCGACCTCATCAGCTTCTCCCGCGCCGACGGGGCCTACTCCAACGACGAAGAGGCGATGGTGGGCAAAATGGCCGCCTACCTGGGCATCAACACCGACCAGAAACAAACCTTGGAAAAGGTGGTGGACCAAGCCGCCAACGTGCCCCACGACCCCCAGGACCCGGCCAAAGAAGGCTTCTTCGACCGCATCGGCGACACGCTCTCCGGCGCGGGCATCCCCAAAGGAGCCCTGATGGGCGGCTTATTAGGCGTGGTGGCCCCCATGGTGCTCTCGCGCATAAGCGGCGGCGGTAACAACCAATCGAATAGTTCGAGCGGCGGCTTGGGCGGGCTGTTGGGCGGTAGCATGGGCGGCCTGCTCGGCGGTGCCACCCAAGGCGGTATGGGCGGCATGCTCGGGGGCCTGCTGGGCAGCGTGATGGGCGGCGGCCAGGGCAACAGCCAAGGCTCGGCCATCGGCAGCGGGGGCCTGGGCTCGATTATGTCCGTGCTGGGGGGACTGGGCGGCCAGCCCAACTCGCAGCCGGCCAGCGCGGGCGGCAGCGGCCTGGGCGGCCTGCTCAGCGGCGGCATGGGCAGCCTGCTGGGCGGCATCTTCGGTGGCAACCGCTAGCGGCCAGCAACGAAACTACAGCACCCAAAAAAAGCGGCTCCATCTGGAGCCGCTTTTTTTGGGTGCTGACCGGGGCAGGCCCGAGGGCCTTAGGCGCTGGCCACGGCCGCAGCGGGGGTATTGTTGGCCAGCAGGCCGCCTTCTTTCTCCACCACTTCCACGATGCTGTAATTCAGGGCCTCCTTGGTGTCAAGGTACTCGTCGTAGCTGCTGGTTTCAACGAAGTACTGCACCGTTACTTCTCTGCCGTTGGTGGTGAGGGCGTTGAATTTCATCTGCACGTCCTGCGTCACGAGTGGGTGCGCTTGCATGGCGGCCACCGCCCCGGCGATGATGGCGTGGAGCTGGGCGCTGGTGGTGCGCTGGTCGAAGGTGAGCGTGAAACCCACGCGCCGGGCCGTGCGCAGGCTTAGGTTATCGAGGGGCTTATCGATCATGCTTTTGTTGGGCACGGTGAGGTAGCTTTTCTCGGCCGTGCGCAGGCGGGTGCTGCGGAACCCAATTTTTTCCACCGTGCCGCTTACGGCCCCGGCCGTCACGAGGTCGCCCACACCGAAGGGCTGGTCGAGGAAAATCGTGAACGAGGCCAGCAGGTTTTCGAGGCTTTCCTTAGCGGCGAAGGCGATGGCCAGCCCCCCGATGCCCAGGCCCCCGATAAGGGCCGTCACGTCCACCCCGAATACTTTGCCCATCACCACCAGCAGGCCAATGACGACCACGAACACCTTCAGCAAATCTTTGGCGAAGGGCAGAAACTGGCTGTCGAGGCGGTCGGCCGCGGCCGCGGCGTTGAGGGCCGCGCGGCGCTGCACCACCAGCAGCGCGAAATCGATGAGGCGCAGAATGACCCACACCACGGCACCAATCACGCCCAAATGAAAAAGGTCTAGCAGCGCCGTCTTGGGCCAGGGCTCGGTGCCCGGCTTGGGCACCAGCGGCAGCGGGTAACGCAGCAGGTTGAAGGCCACGAACACCGTGATGAGCAGCAGCAGCGCGCCCAGGGGTCGGATGAGCAAGTCGTGCAGCTCCTTTTCGCTCACGCCGGCCGTGTAGCGCTTGGTAAGCCGAAAAAATCCGCTGCTAACCAAGCGCGAAAGCACGCGGTTAAGGCCCGCGCCGACGGCTAACACCAGCAGGGCCCATACGTAGTCGAGCAGTTCGTTGCCCAGCAGTTCGCGGTGCAGAAAGGGAGGTTCATTCATATTATTTGTTGGCGAGCCCACCAAGCAAGCAGTGTTGATGCCGGCGCGATGGGCCCGTCGTCTTCAATTTTCAGTCCAGTATGGCTCCAATTTTACGTTGGAATATTACCAGGCCCGAATTTTATACCCTCCCTTACTCGAACCAATTGGGGAAAGATATTGTATAAGCTGTATTCTAGATTTTGGGAAATCATTCAGGGAAATTCCTCTTTATTAATTCTTCATGAAACCACTCCTTTCGCGCGTTGAGGCGCAACAGTTGGACCGTGCGGCTGCAATGCTCAAAGTTCTCTCTCATCCGAAACGTCTCGCCATTGTCGACCTGCTCGGCAAGGGCAAAGGCAAAGACAACCAGTTGTCTGTCACTGACATATATCAAGCCCTTGATTTACCGCAGGCCATTGCCTCGCAACACCTCATCACCCTCAAGGATCGGGGCGTGTTGAAGTCGACCAAGGTTGGCACTAAGATTTATTATTCGCTGGCTGTGCCGCAGCTGCTCAAAGTCATCGACACCCTGGAGGATTACTCCGGCAAAGTTTAGAAGGTTCGATCCTTTCCCACGCAAAAAGGCCGCCCGGTTGGGCGGCCTTTTTGCGTTTTTATATTTTACAACTACTTTTTTGTATACCGGTTTTACGCCGTCGGCTGGCGCTCCAAATCAAACAGGTCGCTGAGCAAGTCCACGAGCTGGCCGGCCTCGGTTTCGTCGCGTTTGCAAGCGGCCTTGAGGTGCAGCACCTGCTGCTTGAGCACTCGCTGCATCAGCGAGCGGGTCACCTCGTCAAGCAGCTTGGTTTCGGCGGGGGTAGCTTTTTTCTGGAAGCGGTCCAGCTCTTCGAGGCGCAGCTGCTCGAGGGTGGCTTTCACTTTCTGAATAATGGGCGACACCATCATTTCCTTGGCCCAGTCGTGCAGGCCGACGAGGCTCTCGGCGATGATGGCCCGCACCTTGGGCACGGCCGCTAGGCGCATCTCCAGGGCCGCCGAGGCCTTGCTCTGGATGGCGTCGACGTTGTACACCAGCACGCCGGGCACCAGCTCCACGTCGGGGGCAATGCTGCGGGGCACGCTCAGGTCGAGGAAAAACTTGTAGCTCAACACGTCGAGGTGGCGCACCAGCTCGGGGGTGAAGAAGGGCTCGGCGCAGTTGATGGACGAGATGATGACGTCGGCCTCGCGCAGGGCGGGCACGATGGCCTCAAAATCCACGACGTGCAGCCCGGGGCACTCGCTGGCCAGGGCATCGGCCTTGGAGCGGGTACGGTTGCAGAGCGTAACGCTGGCGAAGGCTTTGCTGTTGGCTAAGTGGCGGCACACATCGGCCCCAATCTCGCCCAGGCCCACCACCAGCACGCGGGGGCTGGCCACGTCGGCTGTCAGCTCTTCGGCCAGCTCCACGGTGGCGTAACTCATCGAAGCGGCGCCATCGCGGAAGCTGGTTTCGGTTTGAACGCGCTTGTTGGTGAAGAAGATGGTGTGCAGCAGCCGGTGCAGGAAAGGCCCCGCAGCGTCGGCGTCGGCGGCCCACTGGTAAGCCATTTTCACTTGGTTGCTGATTTGCAGGTCGCCCACTACCTGGGCGTCGAGGCCCATGGCTACTTCAAACAAGTGCTGCACGGCGTCGTCGGCCGAAGTCAGCAGATCGAAGTACGGCAGGAAGCTGCCCACGTCGGGGCGGCCCTTGAGGGCCCCCAGGGCGAGGATGATGTCGCGGCTGCGGTCGTCGTCGGCCGCGTAATACACCTCGGTGCGGTTGCAGGTGCTGAGCACGAGCAGGTCGGCCAAGCCCAACTCGTGGCGCAGCGTGTTCAGAAAGCGGCGGCACGCGGCCTCGTCCAAGGCCAGCAGCTCGCGGATGGCGAGGGGTGCTTTTTTGAAGGAGAGACTGACGGCCTTGAACGGGTGAGACATAAAGAAGCCGGGGTTGAACCGGTTCACAAAATTAGGGCTGGATTGTCAAAGATTGAAACAGCCAAACCGCGTAAGGGGTTCGGACCCGGCAATGAGAATATTTACGGGACGAACCGCGCTAAATTCTGGTTGAACGGAAGTTGTACTTTTGCGGCATGCCCTCGCCCACCCTGCCCCTGCCGGCCAACCCGGACCTGCTTGCCTCCGCTGCGGGGTCCGCTGCCCCCGCAGCGGCCCCCGCCCCGCCCGCCCCAGCCCCCCCGCTAGCCGCCGCCTGGGCCCTGCTGCTGGTGCTGGCCGGTATCTGGGGCACGTCGTTCATCCTGATGAAGAAGGGGCTAGTGGTGTTTTCGGCGCTGGAGCTGGGGGCCTGCCGCGTGAGCGTGGCGGCGCTGCTGCTGCTACCGTTTGCCCTGCGCCACGTGGGCGGGGTCGAGCGCAGCCGCTTCAAGTGGCTGGCGCTGAGCGGAGTAGTGGGCACCCTGATTCCGGCCTTCTTGTTTGCCTACGCCGAAACCCGGCTGGCCTCGGGGCTGGCCGGGGTGCTCAACGCCCTCACGGTGATGTTCACGCTGCTGTTGGGGGCCCTACTGTTCGGGCAGCGCCTCACGGGCCCGCGGGTGCTGGGCATCGGGCTGGGCCTGGCGGGCACGGTGGTGATGCTGCGGCTCGGCGGCAGCGGCGACGCCGCGCTCGTCGCTGCCGGCAACGCTTGGTACGGCGGCTACATCGTGGCCGCCACGCTGGGCTACGGCTTGAGCGTAAACGTGATAAAATATAAACTAGGCGGCATGAAGCCGATGGCCGTGACGGCGGTGCTGCTGCTGCTGATTGGGGGCCCGGCGCTGGCCTACCTGCTGCTGGGCACGGCCTTCCTGCACAAGCTGGCGGCGGTGCCGGGGGCGTGGGCAGCGTTTGGCTACGTCGCGCTGCTGGCCACCCTGAGCACGGCCGTGGCCATGGTACTGTTCAACAAGCTTATCCAGCAGTCTACGGCGCTGTTTGCCTCGTCCAGCACCTACCTCATTCCCATCGTGGCCCTGGCCTGGGGGGCCCTCGACGGCGAAGCCTTTAACCTGTGGCACCTGCTGGGCATGGTCGTTATCCTGGCCGGCGTGCTCATCATTCACCGGGCGCGGTGACAGCGCGGTGAAAAGGACCTAGTGGACGTCGCGGTATTTTAACCGGGACGTGATGTAGTTCGGGAGCACCTTTTGCTGGTCGTACATTAGCAAGGCCTGGTACAGCTTTCCATTGGTGAAACGGGCCAGCTTACCGACCCCAACCCCGCCGAACAGCCCCAACAAAATGCCGTACCCCAGGAGGGAAACGTTCACCGTGGTCGTGCCCGAGCCGTTGGTGGTGGTGCCCGTTTGGCTGGCGACAAACGCAATGGCCGCGGCACCCGTGGCCAGCCACAAAGCCCCGCCGGTCTGCTTGCGGGCAAACAAGTGAATGGTGGCGGTGGCTTCCTTGCTGGCAGCGTAGCGCTGGTACAGGTACGTTTTGTAGTTGCCCGGTACTTGCGCCGGAGGCAACAACGCGGCAGGATCGGGGGCAACGGGACCGGCGGCTACCGGTGAAGGCGAAGAACCAGTAGGCACTGTTTGCCCTCGTCCCGCCAACGAATACGTCCCTAAAATTATAATAATGAGCCAAATGCGTAGTTGTGTTAACATTTGAAAGGAAATAAAACGTAAAAAATTGACCGTTGATACGATAGTATTCATGGGTTTAAAAGCAAAGATATACGCCGTGACATGCTGGCTGCGCAGAAAACCGGCATTGCTTGATCCGTCGCTTCCGCTGGCTCCGTGCACGCTTTGGAGGCCCGCACGGGGCCAGCGGCCGGGGCCCGCAAACATTAAAAAGACTGGGTGAGCCCCAGCTGGCCCCAGCGGTGGGTGCGGCCGCCCGCAAACTCCGGCGATACCCAGGTGGCGGCGGCGGCGAAGCTGAAGCCGTCGTGCGCCAGCGCCAGGCCCCAGGTGCCGCGCAACACCGCCCGGCGCACGTCGGCGGCCGCCAGCGTGTAGGGGCTGCGGTTGAAAAGACCGCCTTGCAGCGTGGCGTCGTAGCCCACGAGTCGGCCGTTCAGCGCGGCCTGGCCGTAGCATTGCCAGCGGTGCAAGCCCGCGTGCGGGCCGGGCGCGGCTCCGCCCAGGTTGGCAAAATACGGGTTGAGCTGGCCGACGCGGAGCCGGACGCCAGTGCCGGCGTAGGTGTAGAGCGTGCCCACCGAGGCTTCGGCCGTGCCCAGCAGCTCGGCGCGGCCGGGGACGGCCAGCAGCTGCTTTTCGTACGCTGCGCAGTAGCCCAGCACGGGCGCGTTGCGGATTTGGTGGTCCCAGCCGCGCGGCTCCTCGCCGCCGGTGAGGCGGTGAAGGGCGGTTTGCACCTGCTTGCCCCCGGCGGCCGGGCCGATGAAGCCGACGTCCAGGGCCGTGGTGAGCCGCTGGTAGCGGGCGGACCGGTTGCCGACGCGAAAGAAGGAAGCGTAGAGGTACGCCGCGTACGGCCGGTCCCCGACGCGCACGGCCGGGTCCGCGATGCTCAGGGGCGTGAAGCCGTCGTAGCGCAGCCCGAGGCCGTGGTACTGGGTGCTGCCCCGGGGGCCCCCGGGCAGCAGGTGCCGGGTGGGCAGGCGGGCCAGCGCCGGGTGCACCAGCGCCAAGGTCATGCCCTGCGTGAAGTAGTAGTCGGTGCGGAAAAACAGGTCGTTGGCGTAGGTGTAGCTCAGCAGCCGGTCGGGGCTAACGGGGCGCAGGGTATCGGCCGGCACCGGCGCGGCGCGGCTACCGAAACTCAGCAACACCGGGAGCAGGAGGTAGGGTGGGCGCATGGGTAGCAGAGCCTTACGAAGCCGGCCGGCCCCCGGATGGCCGCCCAGGCCCGGCGCTATTCGGGCGCGTGGGGCCACACTTGAAACCGGGCCGGTAAGCGGCGCGAGCGTTGCCGGTCAGGCAGGCCAGCGGCCGGGGCAACCCGGCCGCTGGCCTGCCCGGCGTGCCCGGGTTCGGCTTCGGGCGGCAAACAGGGGGCCGCGCGCAGGTGCCGCACCGGGGCCCTGTGGCCGGGCCAACCGGCAAAGCCACGCACCCTGGAGCCGGTTTCTTCCGGCTCCAGGATTGGGGCCGGTCCGCGTGGCCCCGTCCCGGCCCCCGCGGCCGAAAAACGTGGGCCGCGGGGGCCGGAACGGGGCCACGCCAACGAAAGGCGTTAAAAAGGATTTGTCGGCTGGTAAAATCATAAGAATAAATTGTATTTATCTATGCCAAGTATGGTAATTGTTCGGCCTGGAGCCCTCGTTATAGCCTCGTCGCTTGGCCATTCCGAATACCACGAATTATCATTTTCTGTACGTAGCAATACTAATTGACATACAGCTATTTGCACAAGAAATAAAATGCTTGATGCCTGATAAATAATTTATTTTTGCGAAATACGGACCACCTTATTTTTGGTTGTTTACGTAATGACTGGTAATATTCCGTTACCATGAAACGCGGGGCTCCACCGCGCCGGTACTCTGCCCCATGAACAACGTGCTACCCGTAGTAGAAAGCGAGCAACGGTTTCGTTCGCTGTTCGACCATAACCCCGACCTGGTGCTGTTCCAGGACGCGGCCGGGCTCATTCTGGACGCCAACCCGGCGTTTCTCGCTTTCATGGGCGAGGACCGGGCCGACGTGCTGGGCCGCCCCCTCACCGACTTCCTGCCCCCGGCGCTGCACGCCCTATTCAACGAGAAGCTGCGCGAGGCGTGCCGGGGCCACATGGTGCAGTTCGACGTGGCCGTGCCGTTTGCCGGCGAGGCCCCCACGATGCTGAGCGTTACCAAGATACCGCTGATGGTGCAGGGCACCGTGGCCGGCGTGCACGTGGTGGCCAGCGACGTGACGGAACAGTTTGCCTCGCACCAAACCATTCGCGACCAAGCCCACAAGCTCAACACCATTTTCGAGAGCATCACGGACGCCTTTTTCCTCATGGACCGGGAGTGGCGCTTCACCTACGTCAACAGCGAAATGGAGCGCCTGCTGAACGTGCAGCGGGAGCACGTCATCGGGCGGGACATGTGGGAGGTTTTTCCCGAAGAAAAGCACGGGGCGTTCCACAGGCAGTACCAACACGCGTTTGAAACGGACCAGGCCGTGCATTTCGAGGCCTTTTTTGCCAAAGGGCAGCGGTGGCTGGACGTGAAGGCGTTTCCCTCGCAGGAAGGGCTGTCGGTGTATTTCGCCGACGTCACGGAGAAGGTGCAGTCGCAGCAGGAGTTGTACCGGCAGCACAGCGACTTGCAGCAGTTCACCTACATCGTGTCGCACAACCTGCGGGCCCCGCTCGCCAACGCCCTGGGCCTGGCCGACCTGCTCGGCTCGCTCGACAAGCATTCGGCAGATTATGAATTGACCCTGAAACACTTGCAGGCCAGCACCCAGCAGCTCGACGCCGTGCTGCGCGACATGAACACGATCCTTTCCATCCGCGACAAGCAGGGCGTGGCCGCGGCCGAGCCCGTGCTGCTGGCCGCCGCGGTGGAGCAGGCCTGCCTGAGCCTGGCCGAGCCCCTGGCGCAGTGCGGCGGCGACGTGGTGCTCGACGTGCCGGCCGGCCTGCACGTGCTGGGCCACCGGGCCTACCTGCACAGCATCTTCTTCAACCTGCTCTCGAACGCCGTGAAGTACCGCGCCCCCGCACGGGCCCTGCGCGTGGGCATCGCGGCCACCGCCCGGCCCGACGGGGGGGTGCGGGTGGCCTTCGCCGACAACGGCTCGGGCTTCGACCTGGAAAAGGCCGGGGCCGACGTGTTCCGGCTCTACAAGCGGTTCCACAGCGGCCCGGCCGGCCGCGGCATGGGCCTGTACCTGGTGAAGGCCCACGTGGAGGCCATGGGCGGCCGCGTCGAGGTGCAAAGCGCCCTCAACGAGGGCACCCAATTCGTTCTGTACTTCCCCTAACCTCGCAATGGCTATGGATACCTTGCTCATCGACGACGACTCCATCGGCGTGTTTCTCACCGAGCGCCTGCTGAAACGCGAAGGCTTTGCTGAAAACATTATTTCTTACCACTCGGCCACCGAGGCCCTCGCCTTCCTGCAACGGGCGCGGCCCGAGGAGCTGCCCCGGGTCATCTTCCTCGACCTGAACATGCCCGTGATGAGCGGCTGGGACTTTTTGGAAGCCCTGCAACCACAGCAGGACCAGTTGGCCGGGCGCTGCCACATCTACATCCTCACCTCTTCGCTGGCCCACACCGATTCGGACCGCACCCAAGAGTTTCCCCTGGTCGAGGGCCTCATCCACAAGCCGTTGGACAGCGGGCAAATCCAGGCCATACGGGCCCAGGTGATGGCCACCAGCGGCTCATGACGGGCCGCGGGGCCCCGGCGGGCTACAGGCCGGGGCCCAGCTGCCGGGCCTGGCCGGGCCGGAGCCGCACGGCAATGGTTTTGCCGCCGTAGCGCACCTTGGCGGCGGTGCCGGTGGTGCTGCGGATGGTGGCGGCCAGCAGCTTGCCGTTCTGCCAGGCCAGGTCCACCTCGAAGCCCCCGCGGGCCCGCAGGCCGGCCACGCGGCCGGTGGGCCAGGCGGCGGGCAGGGCGGGCAGCAGGTCGAGGGCCCCGTCCTGGCTTTGGAGCAGCAGCTCGCCGATGCCGGCGGTGCCGCCGAAGTTGCCGTCGATCTGGAACGGCGGGTGGGCGCAGAACAGGTTGGGGTAGGTGCCGCCGCCGGTGTTGTACTGCGTGGCTTGCAGGCCGGTGAGGTGCAGCAGGTTGCGCAGCAGCTGGTGGGCGTGGTCGCCGTCGCGCAGGCGGGCCCAGAAGCTGATTTTCCAGGCCAGGCTCCAGCCGGTGCCGTCGTCGCCGCGCAGCTCGAGGGTGCGGCGGGCGGCGGCGGCCAGCGCGGGCGTGCCGAGCGGCGAAATCTGCCGGCCCGGGTAGAGCCCGAACAGGTGCGATACGTGCCGGTGGTGGGGCTCGGCGTCGTCCCAGTCCTTGTACCACTCCTGGAGGTTGCCTTTTTTGCCGATGTGGAACGGGAACAGCTGGGCCTGCTTGGCCACCAGCAGCTGCCGGAAATCGGCGTCCACGCCCAGCACCTCAGACGCCTCGATGGTGTTCGTGAACAAGTCGCGGATGATGGACATGTCCATCGTGGAGGCCACCGAGATGCTGCCTTTTTCGCCCTTTTCGGTGATGAACACGTTTTCGGGCGACGACGAGGGCATGGTCACCAGCAGGCCGTCTTTGTCGGGCACCAGGTAATCGAGGCAGAACACGGCGGCGTCCTTCATCAGCGGGTAGGCCGTGGTGCGCAGGTAGTTGGCGTCGTTCGTGAAGCGGTAGTGCTCCCACAAGTGCTGGCTCAGCCAGGGGGCCCCCATGTTCCAGTTGGCCCAGGTGGGGGCTCCTTTGCCGAGGTCGCCCACCGGGTTGCTCGTGGCCCAGAGGTCGGAGTTGTGGTGCACGGCCCAGCCCCGGGCCCCGTAGAAGTTGTGGGCCGTGGCGCGGCCGGTCACGGCCAGCGCCTGGATGAGGGCCAGCAGCGGCTCGTGCAGTTCGGAGAGGTTGGCGGTTTCGGCCGGCCAGTAGTTCATCTCCGCGTTGATGTTGGTGGTGTAGTTGCTGCTCCACGGGGGCCGCACGCTGTTGTTCCAGATGCCCTGGAGGTTGGCCGCCTGCCCGCCCGGCCGCGAGCAGGAAATCAATAAATAGCGCCCGTACTGGTAGTACATGGCCTCCAGGGCCGGGTCGGGGGCCCCGTCGGCGTAGTGCTTCAGGCGCTCTAGGGTGGGCAGCGGGGCCCCCGCCGGGTCGGGGCCCAGGTCCAGGCCCACGCGGTTGAAGTAGTGCTGGTAGTCCTGCACATGGCGCTGGCGCAGGGCTCTGAACGACCGGGCAAACGCCGGGGTCAGGTAACTGGCCGCCAGCCGGTCCTCGTCTTTACCGTCGCGGTCGGGGCACTTGTCGTACCCGTTGAAGCTGGTGGCGGCCGAGAGGTAGAGCAGCACTTCGGTGGCGCGGCGCACGTGCAGGCCGGCGGCGTCGGCGGCCACGGTGCCGCCCCGGTTTTTGGCCTTCAGGCGCAGCTCGAAGCGCATGCCCCGGCACCCGCCGGGGGCCGCGTACACCACCGGCTGGGCGTTGTAGCTCACGTAGCTGGGGTCGGTGTGCGCGGGGGCCTGGCCGCGCAGCACCAGCTCGCCGGCCCCGCCGGGGGCCACGGCGAAGTGCAGCTGGCTGGTGGCCGAAACGTCGAAGGTGAGCCCGCCCTTGCGGCTGCTTTTAAACTGCACCACAATCACCTGGTCGGGGGCCGAGGCCAGGATTTCGCGGCTGTACTGCACCCCGCCGGCCGTGAACCGGGTGGTGGCCGTGGCATCGGTTAGGTCCAGGTCGCGGTAGTAGTCGGTGGGGGCCCCGGCGAAGGCCTGCTTGATTGCCACGTCGCCGAGCGGCATGTAGGCCTCCGTGTACAGGCCCTGCATCTGGTGGCACAGCGCCTCGGCCTTTAGGTAGTCCTCTTTGGCAAGCGCCGCCCGCACCTGCGGCAGGTAGCTGGCCGCCGCGGGGTTGGGGTCGAGGTTGGCCGGCCCGCCCGACCACAAGCTACTCTCGTTCAGCGAGAGCAGCTCCTCGCCCGGCCGCCCGAACACCATCGCCCCGAGCCGGCCGTTGCCCACCGGCAGGGCCTCCGTCCAGGTGGCGGCGGGGGCGGCGTACCACAGCTTCGGGGGCTGCTGGGCGCGGGCCGCCGGCCGGGGCCCCAGTAAAAGGCTGGTGGCCAAGAGCAATTGTTGCGCTTGGCGCATAAGAACAGCGGTGCGTGAGGTCGGCCCAAAACCCATTGGAGGCCCTAAGTAACGACGCGTGGCACGGGCTTTACAGCGGCAGCTGGATGTAGAAGGTGGTGCCGACGTTTTCCTGGCTCTCGAACCGGATGGTGCCCTGGTGGAGCTGCACCAGGGCGCGGATAATCGACATGCCCAGGCCGGTGGTTTTCTCGCCGCGCAGGCCCGGCCGGCGGGCTTCGGTGAAGCGGTCGAACAGCGCGGGCTGGAGCTTTTCGGGAATGCCCACGCCGTCGTCGGCCACGGTCACCAGCACGTGCCGGGGGTGCTGCTCCAGGGCCACGGCAATGTGGCCGTCCTCGCGGGTGAACTTGATGGCGTTCGACACCAGGTTGTTGACGACCTGCAAAAACTTGTTGTTGTCCAGCTCCACGTACACGTCGGGCGGGCTGCTGAAGCTGAAGTGCTTGGCCACCAGGTGCTCGGCCTGCTGGTAGGTGTCCATCACCTGGCGCAGGCTGGTGGTCAGGTTCACGCGGCGGCGCTTGAGTTGCACGCTGGCCGATTCGGCAAACTCGACGTCCACAAAGTCGCGGATAAGGTTCACGCTGTCGCGGCAGGTGTCGCGCATCACCCGCACCAGCTTTTCGAGCTGCGGGTCGCGCAGGGCCTCCGTCTTCTCCTGGAAGTACCCGGCCATTTGCTCCATCATGTTGAAGGGCCCGGCCAGGTCGTGGGAAAGAATTTCCAGCGTGGTGTTCTTCTTGGCCATGAATTTATCGGCGTTGCGCGTGTACTCCTGCTCCACCGTCACGTCTTGCACCGTGCCGCAGAGCAGCACCTGGCCGTCGCTGGCCACCGTGCGGCGGGCCAGCACGCGCAACCATTGCGAGGAGGCGTCCGGGCTGGGCTGCATCCGCAGCAACAAGTCGTCGTGCATGGCGCCCGTCGCCAGCTGCTTCAGGCAGGCCAGGGCGTACGCGCGGTCGTCCCCCGGGATGCGGTGCAGCAGGCCGGGCAAATCGGCGTCGATGGTAGCGCGGCGGGCCGGGGCAAACAGCTGCTCATACGTCTCGTTAACGTACAGCACCTTAGCTTCGCTGACGCTGTAGGCAAAAAACAGGAGCGGGTTGCCTTCGGCCAGGTGGTGCAGTATTTCGGTCTGGTCTATCATGGTGCGTGCGGGGGCCGGAAGCACGGTGAAAGTCCATTGCGGCGGTTCCCAATCGGTAAAGATTGCCAGTCGAAGTTAGCCAAGCGCACCCACTTCCCCAAAAACACAGGGGCCCCGGCCACGGCAAGGCGGACGGCAACGCCTGCCAAGCGGCCCAAATTAAAGGCCAAAATGTCGGCGAATAGCGCCCGCGCGCCACTTCCCGCTCCGCTAGCTGCGCCCAAGGCGGGCTACGCCGCCCGCCCCAGCCGCGAGTGCTTGTAGCCGTAGCCGAAGTACACCACCAGCCCAATCAGCAGCCACACGAAGAACAGCGCCCAGTTGCTGATGCCGAGCTGCGTCATCAGGTACAGGTTGATGAGCAGGCCCAGGGTGGGCAGCAGCGAGAGGCTTTTCTGGAACGACACCACCGCCAGGCCCCCGCAAAACAGCAGGAACACGAGCATGGGAATCTGGTGGCGGAAGCCCTCGTAGCCGTCGCCGAAGCTGGCCAGGTGGGCGAAGGCGCGCACCTCGGCCTGGTTGTAGCGCCAGAGCAGGGCCCCGCCGATGACCAAGACGGTTATCACCAGCCACTTGCCGTTGATGTACGGCACCGTGAAGCGGGCCTCGGAGCGGCCGTAGGGGTCGATGATGAGGATGCCGCCGCAGACCAGCGCGAAGGCAAACAGGGTGCCGATGCTGGTGAGGTCCACCACCAAATCCATGTTGAGCACCAGGGCCGGCACGCCCACGAAAATGCCCGTGACGATGGTGGCGAACGAGGGCGTGTGGAAGCGCGGGTGGATGCGGGTGAACACCTGGGGCAGCAGGCCGTCGCGGGCCATCGTGAGCCAGATGCGCGGCTGCCCCAGCTGGAACACCAGCAGCACCGAGGCCATGGCGAACACGGCGCTCACCGCCACCAGGCCCGAAAGGCGCGGCAGCCCCACCCGGGCAAACACGAACGAGAGCGGGTCGCCCACGCCCAGCTCCTTGTACGACACCATGCCGGTGAGCACCAGCGTGATGACCACGTACAGCACCGTGCAGATGATGAGGGCGTACATCATGGCCTTGGGCAGGTCGCGCTGCGGGTTGTTGCACTCCTCGGCCGTCGTCGAAATGGCGTCGAAGCCGATGTAGGCGAAGAACACCGCCGACACGCCCTTGAGCACGCCGCCCACCCCGTGGGGCGCAAACGGGTGCCAGTTGACCGGCTGGATATAGAAGGCCCCCACGGCAATGACCACGGCCACCACCACCAGCTTCAGCGCCACCAGGATGTTAGAAGCATTTTTGCTCTCCTTGATGCCCACGTACACGAGGCAGGTGATGAGCACCGTGATGCCGAAGGCCGGCAGGTCGGCCACGAAGTGCCAGTCGCCGAAGAGCACGGGGGCCGCGTTCCAGATTTTGTAGCCCTCGAGCTGGGCCGCCGTGGCCTGGGCCAGCGGCTGGTGGGCTTCCCTGATTTTGACGACGGCCTCGTAGCCCTGGTAGGCCCCCTGGGCCCCCGTGCTGAGGTAGGCCGGGATGTGCAGCCCGATGCCGTCCAGAAGCCCGGTGAAATAGTCGGACCAGGAGATGGCCACCACGATGTTGCCCACCGCGTACTCCATAATCAGGGCCCAGCCGATAATCCAGGCCGCCAGCTCGCCAAACGAGGCGTAGGCGTAGGTGTAGGCCGAGCCGCTGACCGGGATGGTGGCCGCGAACTGGGCGTAGCACAGCGCCGAAAACGCGCAGGCCACCGCCGTGAACACGAACAGCAGCGACACCGCGGGGCCCCCGTCGAGGCTGGCCTTGCCAATGGTGCTGAAAATGCCCGCCCCGATGATGGCCGCGATGCCCAGGGCCGTGAGGTCGCGCACGGTGAGGTGGCGCTCCAGGCCCCCGCCGGGGCCGTCGTGGTCGGCCGGCGGGTTTTGGAGGATGGATTCGACGGTTTTGCGGCGGAAGAGAGAAGTGGTGGCGGGAGGCATTCGGCCGGGAAAAAGTTGGACTAGCAAAGTAGTAAGCGGGCAAGTTACGGCCCGGCCGTGTGCAATTTGGCCCGGCGCGGCATCAAGGCCAAAACCACCCTAACTTTCCTCCCATGGCCCCGCGCTCCACCTCTGTTCACATCCCCCGGCCCTGCGCCCAAAGCTGGGCCGCCATGACGCCCCAGGGCCCCGGCCGCCACTGCGCCGCCTGCCAAAAAACGGTGGTGGACTTCACCCAAAAAACCGACGCCGAGATTTTAGCGGCGCTGACGCGGGCCGCCGGCGGCACCTGCGGGCGCTTCCGCGCCGAGCAGCTAGCGCGGCCGCTGCTGCCGCTAGTTGCCCAGGGCCCCAGCCGCTGGCGGGTCTGGCTGGCGGCCGCCGTGGCGGTGTGGGGCCTGCGGGAAGGTGCGGGGGCCCCGGCCAAGGCGCAAGTAACCACGGAGCTACGGCCACTTGGGGCCCCAGCGACGCAGTTCGACAGTAACCAGCTGCAAAAGAAGGTATTGGTTGAAGGCAAAATAACTGATGGCTCTACCCACGAGGGACTGCCAGGCGCGACCGTTTCGTTGAAAGGCACAAACATTTGGTGTTCAACCAAAGCAGACGGTACCTTTCAATTGACTGTGCCAGAAGAATATGCGGAATCTGCTTCCTTGGCCGTGATTGTTTCTTTTGTTGGCTATGAAACGCAGCAAGTAGCGGTTACTGCGAAAACTGGCGTACCAGTTGTTGAGGTGGCGCTTGCCCTTAACGTTACGTTTCTGGGGGGACCTGAGCTCATCCTACCTCTTTCCAATCCCTGGCCCTGGCATCCGCGCCGCTTCTATAACTGGCTCGCCCGTCCCTTTCGCCGGGGCTAAACCAGTAATTGTTAGTCCTATTCATCATGCTCTCCACTTGCATCAACTTTCCGCGGCTCCACCCCACCAACTGGGCCGCTGTGCTGCCCAAGGGACCCGGCCGCTGGCGGACCTGGTTGGTAGCTGCCGTGATAGTGTGGGGTTTACGGGAGGGCGTGGGGGCTCCAGCGATAGCACAGGCACCTACTTTTGGGACGGATAGCTTACTCATCAGCGGAATCGTCCGTAACCGAACAGGCCGCCGTCAACCCCATGCGCGGGTTCGGGTATTGCATCATTCAATCACGGCCTACGGCCCATCGCGGCGCGTTGCCTCTGCCTTAACTGACCAGCAGGGTTTCTTTTCGTTCAGGATTTGTTCTGCCGAGATGGCTGATACTTTGCTTCTACAAGTGTCTTGCAGCGCAACTCCTAAAAATATCAACTACTTCTTTAGCGCAGAGAAACTCATCGATGCTACTCGTAAAAAACCATATGCCATTTGGTTAGAAAAAAGGCGCATCTACCCTAAAACACGGTAATGGTATTTCAAATCTGAGCATTGCTCATACATAAGGCATTAATACCCTTGTTGGTTGCAGAGGCAAACTTTTCCGCCCCAAAAAGCCTTTTCCTGGGGTATGAAATTTCTGCCTTTTGCCCTGGGCCTGCTGCTGGCTACGTCCTGCGCCACGTTCAAGCCCACGCCCACCACGCGCTTCAACCCCACTGCCACCCGCGCCGAGCTGCCCCACGAGGAGGCTCCGCACCCCAAAAACTCCCTGGAGTGGTGGTACCTCACCGGCCACCTCACCGACCAGGCCAGCGGCGAGCAGTTCGGAGTGGAGTACGTGTTTTTCCACTTCAACCTGAAGGACGGCAAGGACGACTACCAGCTGGTGAACATGGCCCTGACCGACCCGCAGGGCCAGCAGTTCCGCTACGACTACAAGCTGGGCAAGCTGCCGCGCCTGCTCACCGACTCGCTGCCCGTGCACCTGCGCGAACACAAAGGCCGCGAGGTCTGGAAATTCGACGGCCAGGAAGGCAGCTACCGCCTGCAAGCGGCCTTCACCGGCAAGCAAAACGCCGGCTACGCCTTGGATTTGGCCACTACGCCCGCCAAGGGCGTGGTGCTGCACAGCGGCACGGGCTACGAAAACTACGGCCAGGGCATCACGGCCGGCTACTACTCCTACCCGCGCCTGGCCACCACCGGCACCGTCACGGTGGCCGGCAAAACCCACCGGGTAACCGGCGAGCTGTGGTACGACCGGCAGTGGAACTGCACCAGCATCGTGAGCAAGGGCGTGGGCTGGGACTGGCTCGCCATCCAGCTCGACCAGCCCCGCGAGGAGTTGATGCTGAACACGCTGCGCAACTCCGAAACCGGCCAAACCCTCAACAACGGCACCTTCAGCCCGGCCGACGGCCAGAACCTGCACCTCACGGGCCCCGACTTTACGCTGACGCCCCTCACGTACTGGACCAGCCCGAAGTCGAAGAGGAAGTACCCCGCCAAGTGGCGCGTGCAGGTGCCCGGCCAGGGCTACGACCTCACCGTGGAGCCCCTCGTGCCCAACCAGGAGCTGGGCCTGCGCTTCTTCCACGCCTTCACCATGTACTACTGGGAGGGCATGTGCCGCGTCACCGGCACCCACCGCGGCCAGCCCGTCACGGGCAAGGCCTACGTGGAAATCACGAACCGGAGCGGGGCGGAGGCCCGCCCCGGGGCCAGCGCGGCCGCCCGGTAGCGGCTCCGGGCCCTACTGGTTGAGCACGATGCGGAAGGTGGTGCCGCGGCCCAGCTCGCTCCACTTCACGAAAAGCTGGCCTTCGTGGTAGTTTTCGATGATGCGCTTGGCCAGAGCCAGGCCCAGGCCCCAGCCGCGGCGCTTGGTGGTGAAACCGGGCAGGAACACGCTCTGGAGCTTGTTTTTGGCGATGCCCTTGCCCGTATCGGTGATGTCGATGGCCACCTGGCGCGACGCCGCCGCGCGGCGGTACCAGCTGCGGCGCACCCGCACCCGGCGCAGGTGCAGCGTGATGGAGCCGCGGCCTTCCATGGCGTCCACGGCGTTTTTGCAGATGTTTTCCACCACCCAGTCGAAGAGCGGCACGTTCACGCGGGCGGGGGTGTCGAGCGGCAGGTCGCTTTCGATGGCAAATTTCACCTTGCGCGACACCCGGCTTTCGAGGTAGGCAATGGCGTTGCGGGTCACTTGCAGCAGGTTTTCGTCGTTGAGCACCGGCACCGAGCCGATGTTGGAAAACCGCTCGGTGATGATTTCCAGCCGCCGGATGTCCTTGCCCAGCTCCTCGATGATGGGCTCGTTGGCGAATCGCTCCGACTCGCGCAAGTAGCTCTGCCAGCCCACCAGGCTGCTCAGGGGCGTGCCCAGCTGGTGGGCCGTTTCCTTGGCCAGGCCCACCCACACGCGGTTTTGCTCGGCCCGGCGCGAGTAGCTGAACGAGAAGTAGGCCATCACCGCCAGCGAGCCAATCACGCCCAGCTGCACCAGCGGGTAGGTGCGCAGCTGGGCCAGCAGGTGCGAGTCGTTGTAGTAGATGTATGTGCGGGCCCCGGCCGCGTACTCCACCACGATGGGCGGGTGGCGCTCCTTCATCAGCGCCAGCTCGTGGCGCAGGCGGGCCACCGAGTCGGCCAGGGGCAGGTGGGGCGGCATGTCCACGTTTTTCGACCCCTCCACCGTGCCCGCCTCGTTGGTGAAGATGACGGGAATGGTCTTGTTGACGTTGATAATCTGGGCCTGCACGAAGAGAAGGCCGCTCTCTTCCTCCGTGTTCACAATGAAGCGCTGGGCCTTGGCGTACAGCTCAATCTGCTCCTGCTCGCGCCGGGCCACCTGCCGCACCAGGATGTTGGTGTACACCACGGTGCTGGCCCCGATGAGCAGGGCCAGCACCGCCACCAGAATTTTGCCGCGGGACTTTTGGTCGTAAATCGGAATCATGCGGGGCAAAATACGGTGCGGGAAGAACGGCGCGGGCTGCCGGCTTTTTCGCCGGCTGCCCGCTAATCGCTGAATCGGCGGAAAATCATCGGGCTGCTATCGAAGCCCCAACTGCCCTTGGGGCCCTGGCGATTACCGGGCAGCCGCCGAAAAGCCGGCAGCCCGGCCCCCTACCCCACCAGCACGGCCTCGCTGGCGGCAATTTCGGCCATAATTTCCTGCACCGCTTCGGGCGTTTCGGCGTCCACGAGGCGGGTGCGCCAAGCCTTGGCCCCGTCCAGGCCCCGGAAGTAGTGGGCGTAGTGGCGGCGCATCTCGAACACGCCGGCCCGGGGCCCCTTCCACTCCACACTTTTATCGAAGTGCATCCGGCACATGGCCACCCGCTCTTCCAGGGTGGGCGGGGCCAGCCGCTGGCCGGTGGCCACGTAGTGCTTGATTTCGCGGAAAATCCAGGGGTAGCCGATGCTGGCGCGGCCCACCATCACGCCGTCCACGCCGTAGCGGGTTTTGTACTCCAGGGCCTTTTCGGGCGAGGTGATGTCGCCGTTGCCGAAGATGGGGATGTGGATGCGCGGGTTGTCCTTGATGCGGGCAATGAGCCGCCAGTCGGCCTCGCCCTTGTACAGCTGCACCCGCGTGCGGCCGTGCACGGTGAGGGCCGCAATGCCGATGTCCTGCAACCGCTCGGCCACGTCCTCCACGTTTTTGGTGCCCTCGTCCCAGCCCAGGCGGGTTTTCACGGTCACGGGCAGGTGGGTGTTGTGGATGACGGCGGCCGTCATGGCCACCATCTTGGGCACGTCGCGCAGCAGGGCCGCGCCCGCGCCCCGGCAGGCCACCTGCTTCACCGGGCAGCCGTAATTAATATCAATCAGGTCGGGCCCGGCTTCGGTGCTGATGGCCGCGCACTCGCCCATCGTTTCCACGTCGGAGCCGAAGAGCTGAATGCCGATGGGCCGCTCGTAGTCGAACACGTCCAGCTTCTGCCGGCTCTTCGCCGCCGCCCGAATCAGGCCCTCCGACGAGATGAACTCGGTGTACATCAGGTCGGCCCCGTTGGCCTTGCACACGGCGCGGAAGGGCGGGTCGCTCACGTCCTCCATCGGGGCAAGCAAGAGCGGAAAGTCGGGGAGCTGGATGTTGGGACCTATGTTGACCACAGATTTAACGGATTTTTAGCGGATTTAACGGATTTTTTGGGGTTCCGCCCCGGCGTGCGGGCCCGGCAGGTGTGCGGGCCCGGCAATAACTGGGAATAAACGCGGATTATTACGGACTTAACGTCATTTACCGAACAGAAGCAGAACGGCCGGCGTGCGCCGCAAAGGAGCAGAGCCCCAAAAAATCCGTTAAATCCGTTAGAAATCCGTTAAATCTGTGGTCAAATTTACGACTTCCCCAACTTGCCCCCGCCCATGAAAGGTTTCCTCTCGCGCACCATGCACCCGCTGTTGCAGATACTGGTGGTGCTGGCGCTGGCCTTCGCCGGGCTGTGCCTGGGCAGTTTTGTGGCCCTGTTGGTGGCCAAGCTGTTGTACGGCACGTCGGTGGCCGCCTTCGGGCAGCTCGGCGCGGCCCCCGGCGGCCGCCCCCACGGCTGGGCCGTGCTGATGCTGTTGCAGGGCCTGTCGCTGGCCGGCGCGGGGGCCGGCGCGGCCCTGCTGCCGCGCGTGGTGGGCGTGCCGTGGGCCAGCTACTTCGCCCCGCGGCCCCTGGGCAGCGCCGCCTGGCCGCTGGGCGCGGGGGCCCTGGTGCTGCTGGTCATCCCCTGCATGTCGGTGCTGGTGGCCTGGAACGCGGGCGTGCATTTCCCGGCCTTCCTGCACGGCTTCGAAACGTGGGCCCGGGCCAGCGAAGACCAGGCCGCCGGCCTCACCAAGTTCCTCACGCAGCTCACCACCGGGGGCCGGCTGCTGGTGGCCGTGCTCGTTATCGGGGTGGTGCCGGCGGTGGCCGAGGAGCTGGTGTTTCGGGGCGTGGTGCAGCAGAACCTGGTGCGCTGGTTCGGCTCGCGGCACGCGGGCGTGTGGGCGGCGGCGGCCATTTTCAGCGCCATCCACTTCCAGTTCTTCGGCTTCGTGCCGCGCTTTGTGCTGGGCCTGGGCCTGGGCTACCTCTACGAGTGGAGCGGCAACATCGTGGTGCCGATGGCCGCCCACTTTACTAACAATGCCTTCCAGGTGGTGCTGCTCTACTTTGCGCAGCACGGGGCCTTTGGCTGGAGCACGGCCTTCGACCCCGACAGCACCGCCGCGCTGCCCTGGCCGCTGGCGCTGCTCTCGGCGGCCCTCACGGCCGGGCTGCTGTGGGTGCTGCACCAGCGCCTGCCCCTGGCCGCGCCCCGCCAGGCGCTCACCCTCACCAGCCGCGGCGTGGCGGCGGCCCCCAGCCAGCCCGTACCGTAATTTGGCGGCCCCTTCGCTCCTTTTCCGCCCCTGCTTTTGAACCCCGACCTTCCTCCGGCCAACGCCCCCGCCAAGCGCGTCCGCAGCAATTTGCGCCAGCGCGTCGTCTGGGGCACCATCGCGGCCACGCTGCTCATCGGCTGCACCTACGGGGGCCCCATCTCGTTCGGGCTGTTCTTCGCGGCGGTGCAGGCCGTGATGCTCAAGGAGTTTTACCGGATTATGCGGGCAAACGGGTACCGGCCGGCCTCGTGGGTTGGGGTTATAATTGGGGTACTAATTTTCAGCTATCTACATCTCTTTACCGGGTTTTTTCATTACGCCCAACTTTTTGGCTGGCAAACCGGCTGGACTACTTATCCGTCGTTATCGGCCTTGCCGCAGATCCTACCTGGAAGGGTTCCGTTTTGGATGGTGCTGGTGCGGGAGACGAGTTATTTCCTGATAGTGGCCGGGGCCCTGCTGATGGTCGTTGTGCTGGTCCGCGAAATCATCCGGTGGCCGCACCACGGGCAGCCGTTCCTTAACCTGGCCGCTACGCTGGGGGGTCTTTTTTACATTAGCTTGCCCATGGGCCTGCTTAATGTACTGGCTTTCAATCGTAAGGGCTACGACGCTCGCCACGTGTTCTGCCTCATCGTGCTGGTGTGGGCGGCTGACACGGGGGCCTATTTCGCCGGCAAAAACTTTGGCAGGCACAAGCTGGCCCCCAGCATTTCGCCGGGCAAAACGTGGGAAGGCTGGGCCGGGGGGGCCCTGCTGGCCCTGGTGACGGGCTGGGCGTTTGGGCAGTTCGTGCCCGACATTCCGCTCACGCACCGGCTGGTGGCGGCGGGCGTGGTGGCCGTGTTCGGGCCCCTCGGCGATTTGGCCGAGTCGATGCTCAAGCGCAGCGCGGGGGTGAAGGATTCGGGTACGTTCCTGCCCGGCCACGGCGGGCTGCTCGACCGCTTCGACGCCTTTTTGCTGGTGCTGCCGGTGCTGGCGCTGCTCCAGCTGCTGGCGGGGTAACGGGGCGGTAACGGCGGGGCAATACGAAACTAACACCCGTTCGTATGTGGGGCAAACTCAGTACCTTTGCCGCTTCAAAACGCACTCCCGTCCCACCCAACCCCTACCTCTAATTTTTAACCCCAACTATGGCCACCCACACCGTTTATAAAGAACCCGCTCCGCTTATCGACCGCGAAAACCCGCTGGAATCGATGATGTCCCGCTTCAACGTCGCCGCCGAAATCCTCGGCCTCGACGAAGAAACCTACAACGTCCTCAAAACCCCGGACAAGCAGGTCATCGTGCACATCCCCGTCACGATGGACAACGGCAAGGTGCGCGTGTTCGAGGGCTACCGTGTGATTCACAACACCATCCTGGGGCCCAGCAAGGGCGGCATCCGCTACGACAAGAACGTGTACCTCGACGAGGTGAAGGCCCTGGCGGCCTGGATGACCTGGAAGTGCGCCGTGGTGGACATCCCCTACGGCGGCGCGAAAGGCGGCATCATCTGCGACCCGACCACGATGAGCGCCGGCGAAATCGAGCGCATGACCCGCGCTTACACCCTGGCCCTGAAGGACGTGTTCGGCCCCGACCGCGACATTCCGGCCCCCGACATGGGCACGGGGCCCCGCGAAATGGCGTGGCTGATGGACGAGTTCTCAAAGACCGTGGGCATGACGTCCTCGGCCGTTGTGACGGGCAAGCCCCTGGTGATGGGCGGCTCACTGGGCCGCACCGAGGCCACCGGCCGCGGCGTGATGGTGTCGTGCCTGGCCGCCATGGTCAAGCTGGACATGAAAATCGAAGAGACGTCGGTGGCTATCCAGGGCTTCGGCAACGTGGGCTCCTGGACGGCCAAGCTGATGTTTGACAAAGGCCTGAAGATAAAGGCAGTATCGGACATCTCGGGTGCTTACTGGAACGCTGATGGCATTAATATTGACGAGGCCATTGCTTACAAAAACGCCCACGGGGGCCGCCTCGAAGGCTTCACCGGCGCCGTGCCCATGGACCCCGACGAGCTGCTCACTTCAGAAGTCGACGTGCTGGTGCCCGCGGCCGTGGAAGACGTTATCACCGAGCACAATGCCCCATACATCAAGGCCAAGCTGATTGTGGAAGGCGCCAACGGCCCCACGGCCGCCTCGGCCGACCCTATTATTTACGCAAAAGGCATTTCGGTGGTGCCCGACATCCTGGCCAACTCGGGCGGCGTGACGGTGAGCTACTTCGAGTGGGTGCAGAACAAGCAGGGCTTCAAGTGGACGGCGGAAATGGTGACCGAGCGCGCCGACCGCATCATGAGCGATGCCTTCGAGAAAGTGTACCAAACCAGCCTGAAATACAACATTTCCCTGCGCATCGCGGCCTACGTGGTGGCCATCGATAAGGTGGCGCAGACTTACAAGTTCCGCGGCGGCTTCTAGACCACTGATTTTAACTGATTAACCGTGGTTTCACTGAGTTATCGGCCCGTTTTATTGGTTGATATTTCGCGCGCTTTAATCGGTTGTTCTTCGTTGTAGGGAGAGGCACGGGCCGTTTGGTCCGTGCCCTTTCTGTTTCTAACCGTAATTTGTCCCAGCTGCTGCTCCCAGCCGCCGTATTTTTTGTACTGGTTAACTTCGTTGAAAGCAGCGAAATTACGGTTAATCAGTCAAAATCAGTGATTTATGAAAGTACACAAAGAAGGCCGCCGCATCTTGTTCGTCACCGTTCTGGTGCTGTTGGCCCTAAACCTGGCCCTGTACCAGTTCAACCGCGGGGCGGTGCTTTTCAACCGCATTTTCGCCGGGGCTTCGGCGGTGGCGTTTCTGGCGCTGCTCCAGTTTTTTCGCAGCCCGTTCCGGCACCTGTTCACCCACGAAGACCTGCTGCTGGCCCCCGCCGACGGCAAAGTGGTGGTGATTGAGGACGTGTACGAGCCCGAGTATTTCGACGACATGCGCAAGCAAATCAGCGTGTTCATGTCGCCCATCAACGTGCACGTGACGCGCAACCCGATTTCGGGCATGGTGAAGTACTTCAAGTACCACCCCGGCAACTACCTGGTGGCCTGGCACCCCAAAAGCAGCACCCAAAACGAGCGCACTACCGTGGTGGTCGAAAGCGACGCCGGGCCCCTGGTGCTGTTCCGGCAAATTGCCGGGGCCATGGCCCGCCGCATCGTGTGGTACGTGAACGAGGGCGACGAAGTAAACCAGGGCGAGGAATTCGGCTTCATCAAGTTCGGCTCGCGGGTCGACTTGTTCGTGCCCATCGACGCCGACGTGAAAGTGGAACTGGGCCAGAAAGTAAAGGGCGGTGAAACGGTCATTTGCCAGCTGAAGGTGTGACCGCAGATTACGTGGATTTAACGGATAAGAACGGATTCCTCGGGGGGTCGTTTTTATCCGTTTTTTGCTTTTCTGGGGCTTCGCCTTAAGCTTCGTTTACCTCAATGTTCGTTTATTTGGGTATTAGTAAATGGGGTGCGTTTTAACAAAGCGCTTGTATTGCAGCGAAGGGGCACCGAAGTTGATGAGCAGGCCGATGGGCAGGCGGTAGGCTTCCAGGTAGTTGATGATTTGGGCGTGGTGGGTGGGCGTGAGTTCGTGCAATGCTTTCAGCTCCAGTAAGACCGTTTCCTCAATTAAAAAATCAACGCGGCGCGAACCGATTTCTTGTAGCCGGTAGTAAATGGGCATTTCCAGCTCCCGCTGGGCATTAATGCCGCACTGCGCCAACTCCACGGCCAGCGCCCGCTGGTATATAACCTCCTGAAAACCCGTGCCCAACACGCGGTGTACCCGCATAGCGCAGCCAATCACCTTGCCTGTCAGCTCCTTAAAGGACTCCAAATCAACAGTAACCTTTTCCATCGAACACGAGAACAAACCAATAAAACCCCCAAGGTAAAGGCTGACCCAAGTGAGTCTAATATAAGCACCCCAAGGAATCCGTTCTTATCCGTTAAATCCACGTAATCTGCGGTTCAGACAAGGACGTGGGGCACGAATTCCGATAAATTGGTAATCAACCCGGCCTCGCGGCGGAAGCCGATGGCGCAGGCCTCGCCGGCCCAGAACACGCCGGCCTGGTAGCGGCGGCCCTGGGCGTCGGCGGGCAGCTCCGCCCAGCGCTGGTACAGCACGGGCTGGTCTTCAAAGTCGCCGGGGACTTCGGCGGCGGGCAGGCCGTCGGGCCCTATTTCGGCCACGTTCTGGCCCTCGCGGCCAAAAACGGGCTTGCGGACGTGGTGGCCGGGTAGGGGGCTCAGGCTGGCTTCGAGCAGCAGCGGGTGGTGCGGAAACACGTCCCAGAGGTGGGCCAGCAGGGCTTTGCTCTGGAAAAGCAGGGCGTAGGCCGGGTTGGCGACGAGCACGTCGCGGGTGCGCAGGAGTTGGGTGAGGTCGGCGGTGAGGGCGGGCTCTTCGGCGGACAGGATTTCCCAGGGCACGAGCTTGAACAGAAAGTCGAACCGCTGCCACTGCGCGGGCACGGTCTCGGCCCACACGCCGCGGTCGGGGCCATCCACCGTCACCCGCATGTCGTCAACCGGGCACACGTAGGCGTCGGCGAAGCCGGCGGCGCGGGCCGCGGCGGCCAGCACCGCGCAGTTGGCTTCGTCCTCGGCGCTGTCGGGCAGGTGCACGAGCAGCAGGGTGGCCCGGCGGTCGCGGTTCAGGGCCCGCCAGTGGCGGAACTGGTCGTCGAGGCCCTCGAAGAGGCCGTTGGCCTGGCGGCCCTCGGCGGCGTGGCCGGCGGCCACCAGGCTGGCCCACTGCACCACGGCGGCTTCGGGCAGGCCGGTGGCGGTGTCGGCGTTGAACTCCAGGAGCTTGGGGCCCTCGGGCGTCAGGGCCAGGTCGAAGCGGCCGTAGAGGTGCCACTGGCGCTCGTCGTGCCAGGAGTGGCGCACGGCGTCCCACAAGTTGGCCGGCACGGCAAGCCGCTGCAAAAACGCGTCGGGCAAAGGGTCGGGAATGGCCTGCACCAGCAGCTCGTAGAGCGTGTCGGCGGTCTGGAGCAGCGTTTCCGCGTCGGCCTCGGCGAGCAGCACGGCTTCGCGGGCCACGTAGTGCTGGCAGGCATCTTCCAGGGCCCAGTCCCAGCCCAGGGCGTGCACGGCCGGCGAAACGTCGCCGCCAAGGGGAAGCAGCTTCACCATGGGTATTTAATACAAATCATTGATGAACAACAGCCTACTACTCCAATGCCCGCCTACCCGCCGAAGCCGTGCGCGCTGCCGCGGCCGCCGAAGCTGCTGTGGCGGCCCGTTGGGGCGCTGTGGCGGCCGACGGGGGCGCTGCTGCGGAAGCTGTGGCGCGACGAGGTGCGCCGGACCGCGCGGCACGCCCGGATGCCGGCCGTGGCGGAGGTGCGGCCGCCGCTGAAGCCGTGGCCAAAAAAGCCGCGGTTCTCATCGCGGCGCTCGCGGGCAATGGTGGTGCGCCAGGCCTGGTTTTGCTCGAACAAGCCGGGGCTGGCGTAGCACGCGGGGTAGGGGGCCTGGTAGCGGCCGGCCATGAAGCCGATGCCGCTCCACATCAGCACGTCCATCAGGCCGAAGCCCTGCACGTTGCGGTCGGGGTTCACCTGGCTGTAGTCCTGCATTTGGCGTTGCAAATCCTGGCCCTGGAGGGTGTCCACTTGGCCGCCGAAGTGGTGGAGCACGGCGGCCACTTCTTCCGGGCCGGCGGGGCGCTCGCCGGTAATTTTCCACTCGCCGGGCTGCATTTCGGTCATGTCCGTGACGACGCCCTGGCTGTAGGTTTGGCCGCTCCAGCCGGCGTCGGCTTCGCTTTGCCCGGGGCCGCCGCGCTCGGTGGCGCACATCGACAGGCCTCCGAGGCCGAGGCTGCCGGCGGCGGCCACCAGCAGTACATTGCGGCGCCAGTCGCCGAGGGGATGGAAATGCTTTTTCATGGCGGGTGGAAAGGCGAAAGGCGCGGGGCCGGGGGTAGCGGCCGGGCCCCCGGCCGGCGGTTGGGGGCCCTAATTAAAGGGCTTTTTTTGACTTAAATTACTCATCATTAAACTTTCACCTGCGGGCCCAATCTTTATAAAAAACCGCGCTCATTTTTCCTTTGCGCTTATGAACCGCCGATCTTTCCTCCAACGCCCCGTCGCGCCCACGGCCGTTGCTACCGGCCCCGCCCCGGTGGCCGACCCGCCCGAAACCGTCAGCCGCTACGCCAACCAGCAGCTGCCGCTGCAACGGGCCGGGGCCACCGCCGGCACCCTGGCCCCCTACGCCGGGGCCTGGGGCGCGGCCCCGGCGGCCCACCTGCTGCGGCGCACCCTGTTCGGGCCCACGCGGGGCGAAATTGGCGCGGCGGCGGCCTCCAGCCTGTCGGCCACCCTCGACCAGCTGCTGGCCGTGCCCGCCGCCCCGGCCCCGCCCCTGAACGTGTCGGCCGCCGACACCACCGTGCCCATCGGCCAGACCTGGGTGACGCAGGCCTTCGACCAGACCTTGCAGGGGGCCCGCTCGCAGTCGCTGCGCGAGTGGTGGCTGGGCCAGCAGCTCACCCAGGGCACCTCGCTGCGCGAACAGATGACGCTGTTTTGGCACAACCACTTCGTGGTGGAGTTTGGCAACATCAACGACGCCCGCATGGGCTACACCTACGTGCAGCTGCTGCGCCAGCACGCGCTGGGCAACATCCGGCAGCTGGCCAAGGACGTGACCATCAACCCGGCCATGCTGCGCTACCTCAACGGCAACCAGAGCGTGGCGGGGGCCCCCAACGAGAATTACGGCCGCGAGCTGCTGGAGCTGTTCACCGTCGGCAAGGGGCCCCTGATTGGCACGGGCAACTACACCAACTACACCGAAGCCGACGTGCAGGCCGCCGCCCGGGTGCTCACCGGCTGGCGCGACAGCAGCGCCAACCTCAACGGCTACTTCACCGCCAGCCGGCACGACGCCAAGCCCAAGCAGTTTTCGGGCGCCTTCGGCAACGCCGTCATCGCCCCGAACGGGGCCGCCGAGTACCAGGACTTGCTCAACCTCATCTTCGCGCAGGCCGAGACGGCGCGGTTCCTGGTGCGGGCCCTGTACCGCTGGTTTGTGTACTACCTGATTGACGCGCAGACGGAGAGCGACATCATCCAGCCGCTGGCTACGCTGCTCATTCAAAGCAACTTCGAGGTGGCCCCGGTGCTGCGCAAGCTCTTCGGCTCGGAGCATTTTTTCGACGCCGCCACCGTGGGCTGCCGCATCAAAAGCCCGCTCGACTTTACGGTGGGCCTGGTGCGCCAGATGGAGGTGGCCTTCCCGCCGGCCAGCAGCGTGGTGGCCCAGTACGCCCACTGGGAGTACCTCTACGGCCTGGCCCTGGTGCAGCAGCAAACCCTGGGCGACCCGCCCAACGTGGCCGGCTGGGCGGCCTACTACCAGGTGCCGCAGTTCCACGAGCTGTGGATTAACGCCGTGACGCTGCCCCGCCGCAACCAGGTCACCGACCTCTACATCGGCAAGGGCATCGCCCGCGGCGGGGCCACGGCCGCCATCGACCCCGTGGCCCTGGTGCTGGCCCTGCCCCCCACCACGGCGGCCGACCCCAACCTGGTCATCGCCGAATTTGTGCGCCTGATGGTGCCCCTCGACCTGACCACTGCCCAGCTGACCTTCCTCAAAAACGCCCTCATCCCCGGCCTGCCCGACTTTGAGTGGACCAACGAGTGGACGACCTACGCCGCCACGCCCACCGCCGCCAAAAAAGCCGCCGTGGCCACCAAGCTGCAAGCCATGCTGCGCGCGCTGATGGGCCTGGCCGAATACCATTTGAGTTGAATTGTTAAATTGTTGTTGGTTAAATTGTTAGCCAGGGAAGCACCGCTGGTTTATCAATTACTATTGGGCCTGTTTGACCCAGAACAACCAACCTATAACAGTCAACAATTCAACCGCCAACCATTTAGCAATTCAACATGAAGCGTCGCGACTTTCTACAAACCACGGCGGCGGCCTCGGCGGGCGTGGCCTTGCTGAGCGGGCTGCCGGTGGGGGCCTACGGCTACTCGCCCGAGCTGGCGGCCCTCACCAACGCCGCCACGGCCACGGACAAGGTGCTGGTCATCATTCAGCTGCAAGGCGGCAACGACGGGCTGAACATGATTATCCCGCGCGACCAGTACCCGGCCCTGATGGCGGCCCGCGCCAACATTGCGCTGGCCGAGGCGGCGGTGCTGCCCCTCACGGCGGCCACCGGCATCCACCCGGCGATGGCCGCGCTCCAGAACCTGTACAAAAACGGGCAGCTGGGCGTGGTGCAGAGCGTGGGCTACCCCAACCCCAACTTTTCGCACTTCCGGGCCACCGACATCTGGACGTCGGGCTCGTCGTCGGACGTAGTGCTGAACACGGGCTGGGCCGGGCGCTACCTCGACGGGGAGTTTCCCGGCTACCCCACCGGCTACCCCAGCGCCCAGAACCCCGACCCGCTGGCCGTGAGCATCGGCTCGGTGGTAAGCAACTGCGTGCAGGGCCCCGCCGTGAACATGGGCATGGCCATCGCAAGCACGTCGTCGTTCTACCAGCTGCTGAGCGGCGGCGTGGACGCGGCCCCCGCCACCCCGGCCGGCCACGAGCTGACGTTCATCCGCCAGGTGGTGGCCCAAACGCAGGTGTACACCACCACCATCCAGGCGGCGGCGGGCCGGGCCAAAAACCTCTCGCCCCTCTACCCCGCCGCTGGCCAGAACGGCCTGGCCGACCAGCTCAAAATCGTGGCCCAGCTGGTGGCCGGGGGCCTCAGCACCCGCATCTACGTGTGCAACATGGGCGGCTTCGACACCCACACGCTGCAAGTGCCGGCCACGGGCGGCAACAACGCCGTGGGCACCCACGCCACGCTGCTGGGCCGCATCGCGGAGGCCGTTGGCGCCTTCCAGGACGACCTCGTGCGCCTGGGCCTGCAAGACCGGGTGGTGGGCATGACGTTCTCGGAGTTCGGGCGGCGCATCCGGTCCAACTCGGGCCTGGGCACCGACCACGGCGCGGCGGCCCCGCTGTTCGTGTTCGGCAGCCGCGTGAACCCCATCGTGCACGGGGCCAACCCCCAGCTGCCCGCCGCGGCCGGCGTGAACGACAACATCGCCCTGCAGTTCGACTTCCGCAGCATCTACACCAGCATCTTGCAGGACTGGTTCCAGGTGACGCCCAGCACGTTGCAGGCGCTCTTCGGGCAAACCTTCCCGTATGTGCCGGTGCTGCGGCCCGCCACGGCCCTGGCCGCCGGCAGCGCCGCCCAGGTGGCCGAATTCAGCGTGTACCCCAACCCGGTGCCGCGCGGCGGCCAGGCCACCGTGGCCTACCAGAGCCAGGGCGGCCACGTGCAGGTGCTGGTGCTGGACGGGCTGGGCCGCGAAGTGCAGCGGCCCTTCGACCGCCCCCTGGCCGCCGGGGCCCAGCGGCTGCCCCTCGACCTGGCCGGCCTCGCCGCCGGGGCCTACTACTGCCAAGTGCGCGAAGACGGCCGGTCCGGCTCGCGCATCCTGGTCATCGAGTAGCGGCGGCCCACAACCCCGTTTCGGCGGGCCCGTAGAAGAAACCCGGGCTTGCGGGCCCGCCCACACATCTTCTACTGCTTTTTCTTTAAGCTCATGGCTGCCAACGACCTCGAAGTTCAACTCGAAAAAATCATGCCCGAAGACCTCGTTCGCACCTTCGAGAGTGCCTACAAGGTGTTCCAGGGCGAAACCGAGCACATGGACGACCTGCTGAAAAACGGGGGCGTCCTGCTGCGCAAAGCCGCGCAAAAGCTCACCACGGCCCAGCTGGTGCTGAGCATTGCCGCCATTGCCGCCGTGGCCGTGGTGCTCATTAAGCGCAGCGAAGACTAGCGCGGCGCGTTTGCGGCACAAAAAAGGTGGGGGCCCCGGCGGGGCCCCCACCTTTTTTGTGCCGCTGGCGGCGTATTTATTTCGGGAAAAACTAATATTATTTTTGCCTGATGGGATACTATCAATCGGCACGCGGGGCAATTGCTTATCTTGCCGGCTATGAAACACCTGCTGCTGGCCGCCGGCTTGCTCACCTTGGCTGCGCCTGCTTTGCCCGTTAAACCCGTGCCCGTCTCCGCCCCCCGCCCGGCCCTCGCCGACCCCAACACCACCGACGAAGTGCCCCAGGACCAGAAGCTGGTCATTTACCAGCTGATGACGCGGCTGTTTGGCAACAAAGTGGCCCTCAACAAGCCCTACGGCACCATCGCCGAAAACGGCTGCGGCAAGTTCAACGACATCACCGACAAGGCCCTGGACGAAATCAAAGCCTTGGGCGTGAGCCACGTGTGGTACACCGGCGTGATTGAGCACGCCACCATGACGGATTACACCACCCAGGGCATTCCGGCCGACGACGCCGACGTGGTGAAGGGCCGCGCCGGCTCGCCCTACGCCATCAAGGACTACTACGACGTGGCCCCCGACCTGGCCGTGGTGGTGAAGAACCGCATGGCCGAGTACGAAGCCCTCATCGGCCGCACCCACGCCCATGGCCTCAAGGTGCTCATGGACTTCATTCCCAACCACGTGGCCCGCGCCTACAAGTCGGACGCCAAGCCCGTGGGCGTGGTGGACCTGGGGGCCGCCGACGACAAAACCAAGGCCTTCACGCCCAACAACAACTATTACTACCTGCCGGGCAAGAGCTTTGTGGTGCCCGCCGGCTACAACCCGCTGGGCCCCCTGAAGGGCCCCCGCGAAGACGGCAAGTACGCCGAGCTGCCCGCCAAAGCCACCGGCAACGACGTATTTTCGGAGGCCCCGACCGTCAACGACTGGTTTGAGACGGTGAAGCTGAACTACGGCGTGGACTACGCGCACGGCCGCGCCCTGCACTTTAGCCCGGTGCCCGACACCTGGAAAAAGATGCGCGACATCCTCGTATTCTGGGCCGGCAAAAACGTGGACGGCTTCCGCTGCGACATGGCCGAGATGGTGCCCGTTGAGTTTTGGGCCTACGTCATCCCGGAGGTGAAAAAGGTGCGGCCCGACATCGTGTTTATCGGCGAAGCCTACAGCGCCAAGGAATACAAAACCTACCTTGACAAAGGCCACTTCGACTTCCTTTACGACAAGGTGGGCCTGTACGACGGGCTGCGCCGGCTGATGCGCGACGAGGGCACCACCGAGGACATCACCAAGGTGTGGCAGCAGGAGAGCCGGGGCTTTTCGTCGCACATGCTGCGCTTCCTCGAAAACCACGACGAGCAGCGCATCGCCAGCAAGGATTTTGCCACCGACCCCTTCCGGGCCGTGCCGGCCATGACCGTGACGGCCACCCTGGCCTCGGGGCCCGTGATGCTCTACTTCGGGCAGGAAGTGGGCGAGCCGGCCCACGGCAGCGAAGGTTTCAGCGGGGAGGACGGCCGCACCACCATTTTCGACTACTGGGGCGTGCCCGAGCACCAGAAGTGGCTGAACCAGGGCAAGTTCGACGGGACCAAGCTCAGCCCCGACCAGCAAAAGCTGCGCGACTTCTACCGCCGCCTGCTCACGCTGGCCGGCAGCAGCGAGGCCATCCGCCGGGGCCGCTTCTATGAATTGCAGGACGCCAACAACCTCGGCAAGCAGTACAACCAGCGCCACCTCTACGCCTACCTGCGCTACACCGACCACCAGCAGGTGCTGGTCGTCGTCAATTTCAGCCCCGACAAAGCCTACCGGCCCGACCTCATCATTTCGCCCGAAGCCTACGCGGCCATGGGCATTCCTACCAATGCCACCGCCGTGTACACGTACCAGGACTTGCTCAACGGCGGCGAGCCGCTGCTGGGCCTCAACCAGGTGCTGGAACCGCTATCGGCCCACGTGTACGAGCTGCGCCGGAAGTAGGCTTCGTCCTGGCAGCCAGTGGCCAGAACCAGAATTTGTGGCTGACGGCCGGCCACCACTTGCCAGCTCCTACGCGCCAATGATGGCCTCCGCTACTTCGCGGCCGGTGGCCAGCGCCGCGTTCAGCGACGGGTAGGCGGCCCAGTCGCCGCAGCGGTAGAGGCCCTCGGCCAGGCGCAGGGGCTGCTGCACCGGGCGGCCCGCCGGGTAAGCTGGCAAGGCGTGGGCGATGCGGTACGAGCGCAGGTGCCGCCACTGCCGGGCACCGGGCCCGAACCAGGCAATCAGTTCTTCGTGCAGGCGCACGGCCAGCGCCGCTTCCGACAGCCCGGTGTCGCCGTGGGTGCTCACCGACACCAGGGCCCGGCCGGCGGGGGCGTAGGCGGGGGCCGCGTCGGCGGGAAAGCTCACGTTGTGGGCCAGGCCGCCGGGCGCGGCGTTGAGGCGCAGCAGGCCGTCGCCGCGCCCGGGCGAAGGGCCCTCGGCCACGAAATAGGTGTTGGTGGTGAGGCGGCTGCCGACCGCAGCACTCCCCGCGGCCGGCAGCAGGCGGGCCAGGGCGGGGCCATCGACGGCCAGCACCACGGCGGCCGCGGCCAGGGTTTCGCCCGAAGCCAGCCGCACGCGGGGGCCCTCCAGGGCCGCCACGGGCGCATTCAACTGCACCGCGCCCGGGGGCAGGCGGGCGGCCAGCTGTTCGGGCAGCTGCTGCATGCCCAGGGCCGGCACGGCGGCCTGCCCCCGCACAAACTGCTGAAACACGAACTCGAAGAAGCTACTGGCCGTGCCCAGGCTGCGGTCGAGGAACACGCCGCCGAAAAAGGGCCGGAAAAAGTTGTCGATCATGGCCTCGCTCCAGCCGTAGCGCCGCAAAAAAGTCAGCGTGTCGGTGGCCGGGCGGGCCAGCAATTCTTCGGGCGTGTGCTGCTGCACGTGGCGCACCAGGCGCAGGATGCGCAGCTTGTCGGGCAGCGTGCCCACGGGCGAAACCAGCGCCGAAAACGCCGCCAACGGCCGCTGCAAGGGGTTTTGCAACGTCGTTTCCGTCCCGTTGGGCAGGCGAATAACGGCCCCCGAGCGAAAAGCCTTCAACTCCAGGGCCTTGTAGTCGAACACCCGCCGGGCCTCGGGGTAGTCGGTGAGCAGCACCTGAAAGCCGCGGTCGAGGCGGAAGCCGTCGGGGGTAACGTCGGTGCGCACGCGGCCGCCCACGGCGTCGGCGGCTTCGAGCACCCGCACGGGGCGGCCGGCGCGGTGCAGCCAGCCAGCGCAGGCCAGCCCGGCCACGCCGGCCCCGACGATAACAATGGGATTGGAAGAGTCAGCAGTCATTACCCGGGTAAACTGCAAACCGCGGGCGAAGGTTGGGCCCCACCGGGCCGAAACCTTCGCCCGCGGTTCCCGCGGTTGAAGGGCGCTTGAACCAGCAAATTTACCGGGGCCGCCACACGCAGCCGCGCCAACTTCTTTCCAGCCCACCAGCCAAGCATTACCAGCCGGGGCGCTCTGCCCGCCCGCTCCGGCTCAGCTCTTCCGTCCGCCGCTGTGCGCCGCCTCCAGCAACTTTAGGTAGCGCCGCGCCACTACATCGGGCAGGTGGGCGGCCAGGTGGGCGGGTGCCGCCGCCCGCAGCTGCTGTTCGATGGCTGGGGAGCTGAGGACGTGCGAGATAGCATCGGCCAGCGCATCAACGTCGCCGCGGCGAAACACAAATCCGGCCTTGCCCGCGGCATCGGGCAGGCCGTCGCTGTCCGACACGATGGGCACGCACCCGCAGGCCATGCCTTCGAGCACGACGTTGCCAAACGCTTCGCCGTACAGCGACGGCACCAGCAGGAACCGGTGGCGATTCAGCTCTTCGGCCAGCGCTGGCCCCTCGATAAACCCCTTGAAATGCACGTGCGCCCGCAGGCCGAGCGCGTCCACCTGCTGCTCCAGGTTTCCGCGCTCGGGGCCATCGCCGACGATGGTCAGCAACGGCCCGGGGGCCGCGGGGTCGGCGGCGGCCAGCCGGGCCAGCACCCGGTGGAAGGCCGCCACCGCCAAGCTGGCACCTTTCTGGGAAACCAACCGCCCCATAAACATGAAGTTACCGGTGCGGGCAATGCCGGGCAATACCCGGAAGGCGTGGGCCCGGTAGGGGTTGCCAATCACCGACGCTGCGGGCCAGAACTGCTTGCGCACAGCCTCGCTCACCGACACTACGGTGCGGGCCCGCCGCAACCACGCCCGCTTCACCCAGCCCAAGTTCAGCCAGCCCTTGCCTTTGAGGTATAGCTCGGTATTGAGCACCACTACGGCAGGGCGGCTATGCAACAGCCCGGGCCACCCCAGGCGGATGCACGGGTTGTTCTCGAACACCACGTCGGCCCAGGTGTGCGCCTTGAAAAGCGCCGCCCCGTTCGGGTTCCGGACCACCGCGAACGGAAAGGCGTCTTCCTGCGCGGCCACCGACCACGTTGCCACCCGCACGCTGTGGCCCGCCGCTACGAAAGCCCGGGCGTAAATCTCAGAATTCACTTCGATGCCCCCAATTTCGGGGGAGAAACGGTGGGACAACAGCAGGATTTTTAGCGGTGAAGTACCCGTTGGAAGCGGAGATAAAACCTGTTTATTCACTTTTAAATCCTTATTAACAAGCCCCATATAAACTAGAAAGAATAATAATTAGTCAAATATACATAAGTCCCTCAGTGGAAAAACTGACTTCTATATTTGCTCGATGAGGGAAAAAATGCCTCCGATTCGATTCGGGATTGTATACGAACGCGAACACTTATTGTCTTGGGAATGCAAAGCCATTCGCGCTATACTTTCTTTACCAAATACTTCACTGGCCCTGAGTATCAGCTGCGCGGTCCCGGTTTTGCCGGCCCACGCTACTGGAGTGGCCTGGGCGGGGTACCAAAAATATTTCCATAACCCGTTGGCCACCCGGCCAGCGGGCACCCACGACCTACCGCCCGCGCCGCGGCTCGCCTGCGCCGCGCCGCGGCGGCCCGGGGCCGGCCCCGACCTGACGGCCGCTGACCTGGCCGCGGTGGCCGACGCCCGGCTCGACTTCCTCCTGAGCTTTGTGGACGCGCCCCTGAGCGGCCCGGTGCTGGCCGTGCCCCGCTTCGGGGTGTGGGCGTTTGGGCACGGGCCGGCCGGCCGGGGCCCCGGCTGGCCCGTGGGCCTTTGGGAAGCGTTTCACCGCGAGCCCACCGTGGCCGCCGCGCTGCACCGGCTCGGCGCGGCGGGCCCGGGGCCGGTGCTGCGGCAGGGGGTGTTCCGCACGTCGCCGCACCGCCCCGCCCAGGCCGCCGCCGGTGTGTACGCAGAGTGCGCCCACTGGCCCGCCGACGTGTGCCGGCAGCTGCTGGCCGGCCTGGCGCTACCGGCGGGCAGCGGCAGCGGGGCCCCCGCGCCCGCCCCCGCCCGGGGCCCGTCGGGCCCGGCCTTGTTGGGCTTTGCCGCGCGCCTCGCCGGGGACCAGCTCCGCGACTGGTACCGCACTTTTTTGCGGGCCGACCAGTGGAACATGGGGGTGGTGGACCGGCCCGTGCAGGATTTTCTGCGCCCCAACGGCCTGCGCGGGGCCGTGGTGGACGCCCCACCGCTGCCCAACCGCAACGTGTTCTACGCCGATTCGTTTGTGCGGCAGGAGGACGGCGGCCCGATGGTGTATTTCGAGTTGTACGACTACCGGACGCGGCGGGGCAACATTTCGCGGCTCCCCTACCCGTGGCAGCCCGGCCGGGCCCCGGTCGCCGTGCTCGGCTTCCCGTACCACTTGTCGTACCCGTTCCTGTTCGGGCCCTACTGTATGCCGGAGGCCTGGAAAACGAACCGCGTGCAACTGTACGACCTGCGGGCCCCGGTGACGGACCCCACCGCTGGCCAAGTACTGCTGGAAGCCCCCGCCGTGGACGCTACCCTATTGGAGTACCAGGGCCGCTACTGGCTGTTTTATGCCCGGGCCGACCGCGACCCGATGCTGAACCTGTTCATTTCCTACGCCGACGCGCTGGCGGGGCCCTGGCACGAGCACCCCCAAAACCCGGTCAAAACCAACGTGCGCAGCGCCCGGCCGGCGGGGCCGTTCTTCGAGGCCGACGGCAAGCTCTACCGCCCGGCCCAGGACTGCGCCCGCGACTACGGCGCGGCCCTCACCTTCCACGAAGTGCTGGCGCTGACGCCCACGGAATACACCGAGCGGGAAGTGGCCCACGTGACTTCGCCTCACCCCGGCTACCCCGCCGGCATGCACACCGTCATGGCCCTCGACGCGACCCGCACCCTCGTCGATTTCAAGCGGTACCGCTTCATTCCGATGGCCTCCCTGCTCGCCGTCTGGATACGCGTGGCGGGCGTCGTCGGGCGCGTGAAAAACCGGCGCAAGCCCGTAGCAAAATCGCTACCAGCCAGCTAATGGGCCGAAGCCCTGCAGCGGGGCGCTTCTATATTGGTTGTTCCGCTAGCAGCTTACGCCTGACGAGCAACGCTTTAGAACAGCTTGGGCAGCGGGTGCGCCTTCCATTTCTTGCGGGTCTTCATCGTCCAGAACTCGGCCACACCGGTGCGTTGCAGGCTGAGCTGCCAGGCCCCCATCTGCTGGCCCAGGCGGTAGCCGGTAGCTTGATCCTGGGGGTACTGCTGCCGGATGAGGGCGTAATCAGCGGGGGCGATGTCGGAGCCCACGGTGCCGTGGCAGCGCAGGCACAGGGCGTTGTTGAGCACGATGGGGCGCTGGTAGAAAAACACCTCCGGCGATTCGCGGTGCAGGGTGCGGGTGGTGTCGGTCCGCATTTCGGAGGCCAGCAGAATGGCGCGGTGGGCGGGGTTGCGCGGGCGGGTGCTCACGCGGCGGGCGGTGGCGTGCAACACCCGGGCCAGCGAATCCACGAAGGGGTAGGTTTCGGGGCGGCAGAAGGCCAGGGCCCCGGCCACGCCGCCGCGGGCCAGCTCGCGGGCCAGGGTGCGGCGCAGCAGCGTATCGGCGGTGGCCGTGAGCGAGTCGCCGGCCCAGCGGGTGGCGTGCAGCAGGTCAACGGGCATGATGCGCTTCACCTCCCAGTTTTCGGCTTCGATGCCGATGCGCTTGCTGTCTTTGAGGTGCTCTATCTGGTCGGGGCGGCAGGCGGCCAGCGCCAGCAGGCCCGGCAGCAGGGCCCGGCGCAGGCCGCGGCCCCCAAAGCAGCCAATGGAAAGGAGAGTAGCCATAACTAAGGGGCAATATACCCCAGCAACCCGCCGTTGGCAGGCTTGTTTGGGCCGGGGCCCCCGCGGGGGCCCTGCCCGTGGCCCGTACCTTTGCCCCATGCGCCGTTTCCTTCGCGTTTTGCCCGTGCTGCTGCTCGCCCTGGCCTGCACCAAATCCACCATTTCCCCGGGGCTGCGCCTCGATTTTGTGGGGGCCAGCCGCTTCACCAGCAGCACCCGCGCGTTGTCGACGACCCCGGCCGACACGCTGGCCACTAAAATCTACGCCATAAACACCGATACTACCGTCAAGCTCCAGCGGCTGCGCATTGTGCTTTCGTCGCAGGCCACCCGCACCCCGGTGGTGTACCCCACGTCGGGCATCTTCAGCCCGCCGCCCACCGACGCGCCGCTGGTGTACCTCGATTCGGTGCTGGCCCCGGGCCCCACCGACCTGGCGTTCACCAACCTGCTGGCGGGCCGCACCACGTCGGGGGTCGATTTGTGGGAATACACCGCCACCGACGTCAACAACAACACTGCCACTCGCGCCTACCGGCTCGCGCTGCGCCGCCCCGACTCAACGGCCGTGCTCCAAACCTACCGGCTCTACCTGAGCCCCGTGCCCAACAACGGCACGGCCCTTACCGCGGCCCAGAACCGGGCCTTTGCCTACGTGGGGCTACGCGAAGGCCTGGTGCTGCCGCACCTGGCCGTGGCCGCCCAACCGGCCGCCAACCACGCCGAAACGGCAGCCAACCAGCCGCTCATCGACCTAGTGTGCATCGCCACTGGCACCGACGTCCGCCTGGCCACCACGCGGTCAACCAGTGTGAAAAACTTCAGTTTCTCGGCGCAAACCACGGCGCTGCGCTCCACCACGCTGGGGCTGGCCGACTTTCCCGGCCTCACCACAAGCTTTCTGGTGCAAGGCGCTTTCACCAATGGAACCGCCTACCCGCCGAACGGCGCGTTCGATGCGGCCGTCACGGCCCCGTTGGTGAAGGGCACCACCATCGCCTTCCGCATCACCGACAGCGGCGGCATCCCGCGCAGCGGGGCCATATTCATCGCCGACCTTGTACGCACCCCCACGGTCATTGTCACCTGCCAGGTAGTGGTGGAGAAGTAGAGCCGGTTGTTAACGCACAAGGGGCCCCCGGCAATGTGCCGGGGGCCCCTTGTGCGTACAAAGCTGGTTGGCTTAGAACGTTACGCCTGCCGTTAGGCTGGTGGTGTAGCGGCTGCTGTTGAGGGCCACCACCGGCTGCTGGCCGCCGTTGAGGTAGTAGGGCGAGTAAGCGGTTTTGTACGCGTTGTACACCTCGGCCACGTCGAGGAAGAAGTTGCCCTGGCGCAGGCCCAGGCCGGCGGTGTAGTAGCTGTTGGCACTGCTGCGGCCGCCGCTGGGCACCGCGTAAGGGTCGCCGTAGTAGGCGTAGCCCAGGCGGGCCCGGAACACGCTGTAGCGCCCCTCGGCCCCCACGCGGTAGTTCAATGTGTTGTGGTACAGCGCCTGAATGCTCTGGTTTTCCGCCGAAAACGAGTAGTTGTCGCCATTCTGGCTGTTCGGGTCGCTGTTGAGGCGGGCCTGGCCGTAGCCCACGTACTCCACGTCACCGCTGATGAAGCCGTACTTGCCCAGCACCAACGATACCCCGGTGTTGGCCCGGAAAGGCGTGGTCAGGGTGTAGTCGTACACACCCGGGGCAATGGTGTTGAAGAACGTGCCCGAAGGCTGCGTGAAGCTAGTGGTGAGCGAGGTGCCATACGTATCCGTCAGGTGCATGTACGTGGGCGTCTGGACAGACGCCCCAAACCGCAGGGCGTTTGTGGCCCGGAAAATCAGCCCCAGCCGGCCGTTCACGCCCGTGCCCGTGGTGTGCAACTCGTCGTGCAGTTGCAGGCTGGCAAAGTCCTGGTTCGGGTTGTTGGGCGTTTCCACAAAGTCGCGCGACTCGCGGTAGTCCGATAGGACGATGCCCAACCCCACGCCGATGTAGAGTCGGTCGCGGAAGCTGCCGCCGTAACCAAAATCTAGCTGCGACATCGAGCCCGTTGAAACCACCCGTTCGCCCTGCCCAATGGCGCCGGTGCGCGGAGTCGTCTGCAAAGTAGAATCAGTTTTCTGCGGGTTTTTCACGATTTGGGTCAGGTACCCCCCGTAGGCCAGCCCGTCGAGGTTGTTGTAGCTGCCGTCCGAGTTGCCGTGGTAAAACTGGCCGCTGATGTCGGGCAACGACCGCTGCGGCTCGCGCAAGCGCTGAAAAAACGACTGCCCGTCGGGCACGCTGCCCTGGTAGTTGCTGGTTTGGTTGAAGTCGGCCAATCGGGTGAAGCCCAGGGCAAACGAGCCGCCGCGCCAGCTGCTGCCGCGGTCGCTGTCGGGGAGGCGGTTGGCCAGCACCAGCCCGATGCTGGGGATGTTCACGCTGTTGCTCTGCTCGTTAAGCTTGGCGCTGCTGTTGAGCAAGCCGTTGGTCAGCACGCCGTCGGTTTGCCCAAACCCCAGCCCCAGGGTGCCGTGAAACTCCGACTTCTGGTAGAACCCCAGGCCGGCCGGGTTGCTGGTGAGGTTGCCAAAGTCGGCTCCCAGGGCCACATTGGCCCCCGCGATGCCCTGGGTGCGGGCAGGGCCCCCAAACTGCAGTTGCGAGTAGCGCAGCGCATCGACCGCATTTTGGGCAAAGGCGTGGCTGGCCTGCCCCATTGCCAGGGCCAGGCTAAGCCAAATGATCCGTTTTTTCATGGGAGGTAGAAGTAGAATAAAAAAGCGAGCCGGCCGTGGGGCCGGCTCGCGAGGTAAAGCTAAAGCTATGCCAAAAGTACCGGGGTGGCGGGCCGGCTACCGGTGGCCCCGGCCGCCCCCGCCGCTGCGGCCCCCGCCGCCGCCGCCGCCGAAGCTACCGCCGCCACCGCCGCTGCTACGCATGCCACCGCCACTGTTGTAAGACGGTTGCGAGAACGAGCGCTGCGGCTGAGGCTGCGAGAACGAACGCTGTGGTTGCTCAGAGGACATCCGCGGGCGGGCCTGCTGGCTGTAGCCCGGGTTGTAGTTGCCGGTGCTCATACCGCCGCCGTTGTTGATTTGCTGCGGCTGCCGCATGGGCTGACCGGTGCTCGGCGAGGCAAACATTTCGCGGAAAAAGCCCCGGCGCGGCTGCTGGGCTTGGCCCTGAGCCATGCCTTGTTGTTGAAGTTGCGGCTGCGGCTGGTTGCCGCCGGTAGCCATGGGAGCGTTGGTATTTTGTGGGCGCACCCGGCCGCCACCGTACTCGGGCTGCACGCTGCCCGGCATCATTTGGCCGTTGGTCATCCCGGGGCTCATCGGCGAGCCAACCACGCCATTGCGGCCACGGCCGCCGGTGGTGGTCGGCTGGCCGGGTGCCGTGGTGCCCATAGCGGGCGCAACCACAGTGCCCCCGGCCACGCCGTTGCGGCCATAAGCGGCGGCCCCCGCGCGGCTGCCGCGCGGGCCCACAAGCACCGTGTTGCCGCCCGCGCCGTTGTCGTAGCGGACCCCGCTACCGGTGTAAATCACGTTGCGGCCGTAATAGCCGCCGCCGTAACCGCCGTACCCTCCATAGTAGCCGCCGCCGTAGCCGTAGCCCAAGCCACCGTAGCCGAAGGGGCTAAAGAATGGGTCGTAGCCGTAGCCGCCGTACCCATAACCGAAGGGACGTCCGAAGCCAAACCCGATGCTAATGCCCGAGCCGTAGCCGAACCCGAAGGGGCTGTAGAAAGGACTGTAAAATGGGCTGGCAAAGGCCCCGTAGGGCGAGTAGCCGTAGCCGCCGAAGCCACTGCCGTAGCCGCCATAGCCGCCGCCGTAGTAGGGGTCAGCGCCGCCGTAGCCGAGCGAGGTATAGGGGCTGCTGGGGGTGTAGGCCCCCATGCCCGGCCCGGTGTAGGGCTGGTTAAAAAGCGACGCGTTGGGGTCGTAGCCCGGGCTGCCGTTGTAGTACTGGTCCGAGCCGGTGGTGCCAGTGGTGGCCGTACTGCCGGTGTAGTCGGGGTTGGCGGCCTCGTCGGTGCTGGGCGCGGGGGCCGCGGCCTGGGTGGCCGCGGGCGCTTGCGCCGGGGCCGCGTAGCGGGGCGCGGAAGCAACGGCCGTGGTGCGGTCGGCCGAGGAGTAGTACACCCCGTCGTTTTCCGACGTGGTTAGGGCCGAGGTTCCGGCGCAGCCGCCTAGCGCAAGAAGCGCCAAAGCAGGCAGATAGGCGGTGAGCAGGGTTTTCATTGGAAGAAAGGAAAAAGGCTGTATAGACTATACGTAAAGTAACAACTCAAACGGTACAAATCGGGTGAAGCGGGCCCCGCGGGGCCCTTCCTCAACGACTAATTCCCGCGAGGGTTGGCCCCAAGCTGGCCAGCGCATTTTTCGGGGGATTAGAGGGCCATTCGGGGCTGTGGTTTAATAACGTAATTTTACCCCGAAACGGTGCCCTTTGCCTGGTCAAATTTTATACCATTTTCGGGGGCCGTTCCCGTTATTTTTCCGTAGCTGATTATGAGCAAAAAATTGCCCACCCGCGAAGAGGATTATTCGCTCTGGTACAACGACTTAGTGAAGCGGGCCGGCCTGGCTGAAAACTCCGCCGTGCGCGGCTGCATGGTCATCAAGCCCTACGGCTACGCCATCTGGGAGAAGATGCAGCGCCAGCTGGACGACATGTTCAAGCGCACGGGCCACGAAAACGCCTACTTCCCCATTTTCATCCCCAAAAGCCTGTTCGAAGCCGAAGAGAAAAACGCCGAAGGCTTCGCCAAGGAGTGCGCCGTGGTGACGCACTACCGCCTGCAAACCGACCCCGACAAGCCCGGCAAGCTGCGCGTGGACCCCGCCGCCAAGCTCGAAGAAGAGCTGGTGGTGCGCCCCACTTCGGAGGCCATCATTTGGAGCACCTACAGGAACTGGGTGCAGAGCTACCGCGACCTGCCGCTGCTCATCAACCAGTGGGCCAACGTGGTGCGCTGGGAAATGCGCACCCGCCTGTTTCTGCGCACCGCCGAGTTTTTGTGGCAGGAAGGGCACACCGCCCACGCCACCGCCGCGGAGGCCGTGGCCGAAACCCGCCAGATGCTCGACGTGTACGCCGAATTTGCCGAGGAGCACATGGCCCTGCCGGTAATAAAGGGCGTGAAAACCGCCAACGAGCGATTCGCCGGGGCCGAGGATACCTACTGCATCGAGGCGCTGATGCAGGACGGCAAGGCGCTGCAAGCCGGCACCAGCCACTTCCTGGGCCAGAATTTCGCCAAGGCCTTTGATGTGCAGTTTGCCACCAAGGACGGGGCCCGCGAGTACGTGTGGGGCACCAGCTGGGGCGTGAGCACCCGCCTGATGGGGGCCCTGGTGATGGCCCACTCCGACGACGAGGGCCTGGTGCTGCCGCCCAAGCTGGCCCCGATTCAGGTGGTCATCGTGCCCATCTACAAAACCGGCGAGCTGGACGCGCTGATGGAGCGCATCCGCCCCATTCAGCAAGGGCTGATTGCCCGCGGCATCTCGGTGAAGGTGGACGCCCGCGACACCGAGCGCCCCGGCTTCAAGTTTGCCGAGTGGGAGCTGAAGGGCGTGCCCGTGCGCCTGGCCGTGGGGGCCCGCGACCTCGACGCCGGCACCGTGGAAGTGGCCCGCCGCGACACCAAGCAAAAGATGACCCTGCCGCTGGCCGACATCGTGGCCGCCGTGGACCAGCTGCTGACCGACATCCAGGCCAACATCTACCAGAAGGCCCGCGCCTACCGCGACCAGCACCTGACGCGCGTGGACAGCTACGCCGAGTTCAAGCAGGTGCTGGATGAGAAAGGCGGCTTCGTGCTGGCCCACTACGACGGCACCTCCGAAACCGAGGAGCGCATCAAGGAGGAGACCAAGGCTACCGTGCGCTGCCTGGCCCTGGCCGAGCCCGACGAAGACGGCGTGTGCATGGTGACGGGGGCCCCCAGCCCGCGCCGGGCCTACTTCGCCCGGGCTTACTAGCGGCTCGCCGCCCGGCCAATGTTCTTCCCCGCAAAAGGGCCGGTTCCGAAACGATGGTTTCGGAACCGGCCCTTTTCCTTATTCGGCTATTTTTTTTATTTTCGGGCCAGGCCGATTATATTATACCGGCAATTATTTATATTTGGCCAACGGTCTTTTTTTTCGTGCCTTTTCGCTTTCGTTGTTATGCGCCCACACCTACTTTGCGTGCTGCTGTTGGCCCCGGTGGCCGGCTTTGCCCAAACCGTGACTTCGGCCCCGGCGTCGCTCATCGCCGTGGCGACCCCCGAGCCCGCCGCTACTTTGCTGCCCGTGCGCACCGACGCCAGCCGCAAGCTCACGAAGATGAAGGATACCATCCGTCCGCTCACCGACGAGCTGGACGCCTTCAAAACCCGGCCGCAGGTGGCCCACATCCTGTCGGAATCGACCGATGACTTCCTCCAGATTATGGGCGGCCGCCCCAACCAGGAAGCCTATTTCCAAGTGCTTGACAGCAGCCTGGCGGAGCTGGTGCCCCTCACCCGCCTCCCCGCCGACCGGGCGCAGGTGGCCGAGTACTACGAGGACCTGCTCGACATCGTGGGCATCACCAATTCGGGGGGGCGGCTCAACGCCTTCATCACCCGCGCCAAAGCACCGGCCGCGGCCCACTAGGTAAACCCGGCGGGCGGCTCCTTACCAAAGCAAAAGCGCGGGGAAAGCAGCGGGCCTATGCACGGGCCCGCTGCTTTCCCCGCGCTGCGTTTTCACCCCCACACCTTGGTGCCCTCGGTGCAGTTACGGCACATTTCTACCTGGTCGCGGCCTTTGAGCAGGGCCTGGCGGAAGCCCTGGTACTTGGGGCCCCGCCAGAGGCTGGCGAAGCTTTGCTGCTGCAAGTCGCCGAGGCGGTACTCGGCGTCTTTGTCGAAGCAGCAGGGCACCACGAGGCCGTCCCAGGTGATGACGCAGGAGTGCCACATCTTCCAGCAGTGGTTGAGGAGGCGGTTTTTTAGGCTCCAGGTGCCGTTGTGGTTGTTCTGGTAGCGCGAGTAGTAGTCGATGGTGGGGATGAGGGGCGAGCCGTGCTGGTAGTCGTAAATCTGCGCCGTCTTGAACCACACGTCGTCCACGCCCAGGGCCGCGGCCAGGGCTTTGGCATCGGCCAGCTGGTGCTCGTTGGGGCCCACCACCAGGAACTGGAAGATGATGCGCGGCGTGCGGGATTTCAGCGTTTTGCGCCAGCGCACGATGTTGCGCGTGCCTTCGAGCACTTTTTCCAGCTTGCCGCCCACCCGGTACTGCTGGTACACCTCCTGGGTGGTGCCGTCGAGCGAGATGATGAGGCGGTCGAGGCCGCTTTCCACGGTGCGGCGGGCGTTTTGGTCGGTGAGGTAGTGGGCGTTGGTGCTGGTGGCGGTGTAAATGCCCTTGCCCGCGGCGTAGCGCACCAGCTCCAGGAAGTGCGGGTGCAGGTAGGGCTCGCCCTGGAAGTAAAAAATGAGGTACCACAGCCGGCCGGCCACCTCGTCAATCGTCTTCTTGAACAAGTCGTCGGCCAGCATGCCCGTGGGCCGCGTGAAGGAGCGCAGGCCGCTGGGGCACTCGGGGCAGCGCAGGTTGCAGCTGGTGGTGGGCTCGAAGCTCAGGGCCAGGGGCAGGCCGCGGTGGCGGGCCCGGCCGGTGGCCTTGCTCAGCAGGTACGAGCCCACCACCTGGGCGGCGTTCCAGAGGCGGCGCGGCGTGGTTTTGGACAGCACGTTGAGGCCATCGGCGAGGAGCGGGTGCATCGGCAGGGGAAGACCGGGGTGGGGCGGCCGGGCGGGCCGCCAACAAAAAAAGACGACGGAAGCGCGGGGGCCTCCGTCGTCTCGGCGCAAAGTTAGGCGGCGGGCCCGCCGGCGCGGCGGCTACTTCGCCGTTTCGATGGCGCTGGTGTAAGCACCGGCCTTGCCGAAGGCCTGGTTGATTTCGTCGATGGCGGCGCGGCTGCTCAGGCGTTTGGGCTTGGTGTTGAGGAAGGTGCCGTCTTCGCCGATGAGAAAGTACGCCGGCACTTCCTGTACGGCGTAGGCCTTGGCCACGCCCGACTTGAGGCCCCCAACCGGCACGCGCACCTGCACGCCGGGCAAGCTTTTGGCCTTCACCAGCTGCCGCCAGGCCTGCTCGTTTTCGTCGAGGGCGATGTTGATGAACACGATGTTTTTGTTTTCAAACCGGTGAATCAGGTCCTGGGCGTACACCAAGTCGCGCAGGCACAGGCCGTTGGTCGATTTCCAGAAGTTCAGGTACACCAGCTTGCCGGCAAAATCGCGCAGGCTCACCGTGTCGCCTTTGGCCGAGGGCAGGCGGAAGTTGGGGGCCGGGGCCCCGATGGCGAAGTCCTTGTGCTGGTCGAAGTCGGCCTGAAGGACGGGGTAAAACTTGCTCTGCGGGTCGGCAGCGTGGAATTCGGCCAGCATGGCGGCCGAATATTTCACGTGCCCGAAGCGGAACGACTCTTCCATCACCCGCCCCTGGATGATGGCCTTGATGGGCCCGGTGAGCTGCTTGCCGGCCAGGGCAAACGAGTAGGTGTAGAAATCGGGGTCGGTGCGCTGGTGGTTGGCGGCCGCAGCGGCGTGGTGCAGGTAGTTCACCAGAAACTCGTGGTACAGCTCGCTCTGCGTGGCGTCGGGGTTGTTGAGCAGCGCCGGGTCGTTGAGGAAGTCGTAGTACGTGGCGCTCATTTTCAGGCGGCCCTCGGTGCTTACGACCTGCTCGCGCAGGTCCTGGAACGTGAGGCGGTCGTTGGCGTAGGCGTAGGCCACCTCGGCCTTGGCGTACTTATAAAATTCGGCCGTAAACGCCTGCCGGCCGGCGCGGTCTTCCAAAAATTCGTTCTCGTGCTTGCGGCGGTACTCCAGAAACGACAAAAACGGGGCTTCGTAAAGCTGCACGTTGTCGGGCAGCACCTGAAAACCGTCGTTTTCCACAAATTGCTCGTCGGCCTCGGCCAGGTAGGCGTTGGCGTTGGCGGCCTGCACGCGGTGGCGCTGGGCATCGGTGAGGTTACCGGCGTTGCGCAACTTGGTCGAGAGTCCCGCAGGCACATCGTTAGCCTTGAATTTCAGCGAGTTGCTCATGTCTTCGCCCTTGAAGCGCACGTCCAGGTCGGTGCCGGCGTCGAGGTACAGCGAGGCCACGTCGTCGCCGTACACCAGGTCGGCCTTGGTGGCCCCGGCCACGGGCACGGAAATACGAAACTCGCCTTTGCTGGACAGGGCCGCCCGCACGATGCGCTCCTTGGCATCGAGCGGGTTGTCGCGCAACGACACGGCTATCGAGTCGGTTTGGGGGCTGCTGACGCGCCCAGTAATTACGGCCGTGCCGGGACCCGAAGCGGCGGCCGACGCCGCGTCCTGGGCCTGGCCGAGCAGGGGGGCCAGCAGCAGCGGCGCGGCCAGCAGCCGGTAAAACGTGGCAGTAAAAAAATTCGACATAGCCTAAAAAAACAAGCCGCTCAATGGGGAAATCTGCCGCGAGACAAGGATAATAATAGTTTCTTATTTCACGGGAAAAGCCTATTCACAAACCGAAGATACGGGCGTTTGTCATATAAAATACAATTCTTCTGTTCTATCTGCTTTTTCTTGCTTCTTTACTTGCCCGACCCTGCTTTAGTTATATACCGGGCCTAAACGCCCCTCAGCCGAACAGGCCGTTCAGCACTTCGTCGAGCCGGGCCACGGGCTGCACGCGCAGGCCGGGGCGCTGGGCCCCCAGGTTTTTGCCGTTGAATTGGGATACGTACATCTGGCGAAAGCCCAGCTTTTCGGCCTCGGCCAGGCGCTGGTCGAGGCGGCTCACGGCCCGGATTTCGCCGCTCAGGCCCACTTCGGCGGCCAGGCAAATGTCGCCGGCGATGGGCACGTCGTGCAGCGACGACACCACGGCCGCGCACACGGCCGCGTCCAGGGCCGGGTCGTCGAGGCGCAGGCCCCCGGCGATGTTCAGGAACACGTCGTGCTGGCCCAGGCGCAGGCCGCTGCGCTTTTCGAGCACGGCCAGCAGCATCTGCAGGCGCTTGGCGTCGAAGCCGGTGCTGCTGCGCTGCGGGGTGCCGTAGGTGGCGGGTGTCACCAGGGCCTGCACTTCTACCAATAAGGGGCGGTTGCCCTCCAGGGTGGCCCCGATGGCCATGCCGCTCAGGCTCTCGCCGCGCTGCGAGAGCAGGATTTCCGAGGGGTTGCTCACCTGGCGCAGGCCGTCGCCCTGCATCTCGTAAATGCCTAGTTCGGAGGTGCTGCCGAAGCGGTTTTTGGTGGTGCGCAGGATGCGGTAACTCAGGTGCCGGTCGCCCTCGAACTGGAGCACGGTGTCCACCATGTGCTCCAGGATTTTGGGGCCCGCGATGCTGCCGTCCTTCGTGATGTGGCCGATGAGCAGCACCGGCACGCTGGTTTCCTTGGCGTACTTGAGCAGCTCGGCGGTGCACTCGCGCACCTGGCTCACGCTGCCGGCCCCGCTTTCCACCAGCGTGGAATGCATGGTCTGGATGGAGTCGATGACGACCAGGTTGGGCCGCACCTGGTCAATCTGCCGGAAGATGTTCTGGGTGTTGGTTTCGGTGAGGATGTAGCAGCCCGGGTGCTGGCCGTTGGCCAGCCGTTCGGCGCGCATTTTTATCTGCGCCTCGCTTTCCTCGCCGCTCACGTACAGCACCCGCAGCTGCCGCAGGCCCAGCGCGATTTGCAGCATCAGCGTGCTCTTGCCGATGCCCGGCTCGCCGCCGATGAGCACGATGGAGCCCGGCACGAGGCCCCCGCCCAGCACCCGGTTCAGCTCGCCGTCGGGGGTGAGGATGCGGGGCTCGTCTTCGGCGATGATGTCGCCGAGCGGCACCGACTTGGCGGTTTTGGTGAGGCTGCCGCCGGGCACGGTGCTGGCGGGCTTCCACTGGCCGCTGGTGGTGGCCACGGTTTCTTTCTGGACGACTTCTTCGACGTAGGTGTTCCACTCGCCGCAGGCCGGGCAGCGGCCAATCCACTTGGCCGACTGCGCCCCGCAGCTCTGGCAGAAAAATACGGTTCTTGCTTTGGCCATTTTTGCTAATTATTTCAGCAAGGATAAGGCCGGGGAGGCGAAAAAAGTGCCGCCTCGGGTTGGTGTATTGCCCGTGCAGCGGAGCGCCTCACCCCCCGGCCCCCTCTCCGAAAAGGAGAGGGGGAGACGGACGATTCGTAAACGCAGGCTAGCCGAATCGTTGAACGCACCCCCTCTCCTTTTCGGAGAGGGGGCCGGGGGGTGAGGCGGCCGTTAGGCCGGCCCCAACCCCCGCTACCCGATACCTTCGGGGCTCCTTTCCTTTCCTCCTACCCTGCTCCATGTCGCGCCAGGCCGTCCAACGCTACCAGAACGAAATTGCCCAGCTGATTCAGTACGGGGGCTCTACCAAGGAAACGGCCATCCGGGGGGCGTTTCAGAACTTGCTGAACGACTACTGCCGGCAGAAGGACTTTTTGCTGGTGCCCGAGCTGGACTACCGGGCCCCCAAGGGCAACACCGTGTACCCGGACGGCACCGTGAAGGATGCCCTGCGCCTGAGCTGGGGCTACTGGGAAAGCAAGGACAGCCACGACGACCTGGACGAGGAAATCCAGAAGAAATTCGCCAAGGGCTACCCGCAGGACAATATCCTGTTCGAGGACTCGGTCACGCTCGTGCTCATCCAGGCGGGGAGCGAGGCGGGGCGCGTGGCCCTGGACGACGACGCGGCCACCGACCGGCTGCTCACCCAGTTCCTGCACTACGAGCGGCCCGAGGTGCGCACCTTTCGCAAGGCCATCGAGCAGTTCCGGCACGACTTGCCGGGCGTGGTCGAGAGCCTGCGCAAGGCCATCGAGCGGGCCGAGACGGACAACCCCCGGTTCAATGCGCGGCTGGCCGACTTCGTGGCGCTGGGCCAGGCCAGCATCAACCCCGACTTTGGGGCCCCGGAGGCGCGGGAGATGATGATTCAGCACATCCTCACGGAGGACATCTTCAACAAGGTGTTCGACGAGACGCAGTTCCACCGCGAAAACAACATCGCCCACGAGCTGGAGCAGGTCATCCTCACCTTCTTTACGGGGCCCACGCGGCGCGATACGCTGGAGCGCATCCGGCCGTTTTTCGACGTGATAAACGCCCAGGCCTCGGGCATAGCCAGCCACAAGGAGAAGCAGAAGTTTCTGAAGGTGGTGTACGAGAACTTCTACCGGGCCTACAACCCCAAGGGGGCCGACCGGCTGGGCATCGTGTACACGCCCAACGAGGTGGTGCGCTTCATGATTGAGAGCACCGACTTCCTCACCGAGAAGCACTTCGATAAGCTGCTCGGCGACAAGGGGGTGGAGATTCTGGACCCGGCCACCGGCACGGGCACCTTCATCACGGAGCTGCTGGAGTACCTGCCCAAGAAAACGCTGGCCCACAAGTACGCCCACGAGCTGTACGCCAACGAGGTGGCCATCCTGCCCTACTACATCGCCAACCTCAACATCGAGTACACCTACAAGCAGAAGATGGGGGCCTACGCCGAGTTCGCCAACATCTGCTTCGTGGACACGCTCGACAACGTGGGCTTCCAGAAAACGCGGCGCGGGCAGCTCGGCCTCAGCTTCGGCCTGGGCCTGGAAAATGCCCAGCGCATCCAGCGCCAGAACCAGCGCGAGCTGTCCGTCATCATCGGCAACCCGCCCTACAACGCCAACCAGCAAAACGAGAACGACAACAACAAGAACCGCACCTACCGCGACGTGGACCAGCGCATCCGCGACACGTACATTGCCCGCAGCACGGCCCAGAAAACCAAGCTCTACGACATGTACGCCCGGTTTTTCCGCTGGGCCTCCGACCGCCTGGCCGACAAGGGCGTGCTGGCCTTCATCACCAACAGCAGCTTCATCCACGCCCGCACCTTCGACGGCTTCCGCAAGGCCGTGGCCGACGAGTTTTCGGACATCTACCTCGTGGACCTGGGCGGCGACGTGCGGGCCAACCCCCGGCTCTCGGGCACCACGCACAACGTGTTCGGCATCCAGACGGGCGTGGCGATGGCCTTTTTCATCAAGCAGCCCCAGGCGCGGGGGCAGCTCGCCCGCATCCACTACGCCGCCCGCCCGCCCCTGGAAACGGCCGCCGCCAAGCTCACCTTCCTCCACGAAACCAAGTTCCGGGCCCTGGACTTCGACCGCATCCGCCCCGACGCCAAAGGCAACTGGCTGGGCCAGACGGACAACGACTGGGAAAGCCTCGTGCCACTGATTGACAAGGAAACGAAGAGCGCGAAGAACGTGGCGGGGGAACGGGCGCTGTTTAAACTTTATTCACTCGGAGTTGTGACAGCACGGGATGAGTGGATGTACGATTTTGATAAAGATGAATTAGAAAAGAAAGCAGCGTACTTCTGCAATTTCTACACTGCCGAAGTGAAGCGGTGGCGAGAGTCACAAAAAGATGTCAAGATTAATGACTTTGTAAAACGAGACATTAAGTGGACCGAAGAGCTAGAAAGCCATCTTCTAAAAGGGTCTGAGCTAAAGTATCGAAGCGAAAAAGTTATTCCTTCAACGTACCGCCCTTTCACTCAAAAGCCATTTTATTTTGGCAAGATTGTTACTCATCGGATACTCTACCCTACTATTTTTACAGACCTTTGACAGACCACTAGTTGTCGGAGCAGCCATTCTAATAGAGCTACGACCAGTCGGACCATTTTGTGG